>NZ_BAAARN010000001.1:215623-1415623 GCF_039532215.1 Pedococcus aerophilus
GCACTACGTCACTGACCGCACAGCGCGTTCAGTGACGTAGTGCCCGACAACCCCTCAGAACGCCAAACCCCCGGCGCCGGCCGACGGGGCGGACGTCAGCTCGTGCTGGGCTGGCCCGCGACCCGCTCGGCCTCGACGGGCTCGATCTCCGCCGCCTCGGCCGCAGCGGCCTCGTCACCGGACGCCGTGGCCTCCACCTGCATCTCCACGGGGTCGAGGTCGGGGTCGCCCAGACCCTCACGGGTGTGGGCGCCGGCCTGCGCGTGCTTGGTCATCTGCTCGAGCTCGCCAAGCACCTCGGCGTGCTGGTCGACGCACAGGACCACGACGTCGCCGGGGTTGGCCCGGGCCATGCAGTGGCGCACGGCGTCGACCTCGTTGAGGACGGTCTCGACCTGGCGGCAGCGCACGCCCTCCTTGCCGATCTCACCCTTGGCTCCCTCGGCGATGAGGGCCGCGGTCTCGCCCGCGGGACGGCCCCGCTTGCGCTCGTCCTCGCGCACCACGACGACGTCGAAGTGGCGGGCGGCGATGGCACCGAGCTCGCGCATGTCGTCGTCGCGACGGTCACCGGCGGTGGACACCATGCCGATGCGCGAGACCTTGCCGAGGTCGGACTGGCCGGCCTTCTGCGCGGCATACCCCTCGACGAACTCACCGAGCACCCGCATGCCGGGGGCGTTGTGGCAGTAGTCGACGAAGACGTCGACGTTGTGCACGTTGACGAGGTTCATGCGGCCGGGGGAGAGGTAGTAGCTCGTCGTGAAGGTCCGCAGGCCCTGGCGGATCTCGTGCAGCCCGGCGCCCGCGGCGAAGGCTGCGCCTGCTGCGGCCATCGCGTTGGCGACGTTGAACTTCGCCGTGCCACCGAAGGTCGCAGGCAGCAGGTGGGTCCAGGCGAGCTGCATCGAACGGCGACCGTGCTTGATGACGATCATGTCGCCACGGTCGGTGTGGTCGAGGACCACGGCGCGCCCTCCGCGACGGCAGTAGTCCTCGATGAACTCGCGCACCTTGCTGCCGGGCGGCTGCAGCGAGAACCACACGATGCCGCCGGAGCACCGGCGACGCATCTTGCGGACGAGGTCGTCGTCGGCGTTGAGGACGGCAAAACCGTTGCGGGGCACCGCTTCCACGATGACGGCCTTGACGTCCGCGAGCTGCTCGAGGGTGTCGATGCCCTTCATGCCGAGGTGGTCGGGCGCGACGTTGGTCACGACCGCCACGTCGTTGCGGTCGTAGCCCAGGCCCTCGCGCAGGATGCCGCCGCGAGCGACCTCCATGACGGCGAAGTCGACGCGCGGGTTCTGCAGGACCATCCGCGCCGAACGCGGGCCGGAGGCGTCGGCCTTGTAGACGAGGCGCTCGTCGATGACGATGCCGTCGGTCGAGGTCATGCCGACCTTGTGGCCGATGCCCTTGAAGATGTGGGCGATCATGCGCGACGTCGTCGTCTTGCCGTTGGTGCCGGTGACCGCGACGATCGGCACACGCGACGGTGAGCCGGGCGGGAAGAGCAGGTCGACGACCGGCTTGGCGATGAACTGCGGCTCACCCACCGTGGGGTGGGTGTGCATCCGGAACCCGGGGGCCGCGTTGACCTCGCAGATGGCGCCACCCGTCTCGCGCACGGGCGAGGCGATGTCGGGACAGATGAAGTCGATGCCGGCGACGTCGAGCCCGATCATCCGGGCCGCCTCCTCGGCGATCTCCACGTTGTCGGGGTGCGCGTCGAAGGTGCGGTCGACCGAGATGCCACCGGTCGACATGTTGCCGGTGAGCGCCAGCTTGACCATCTGGCCCTCAGGCGGGACGCCGTCGAGCTCGTAGCCCTGGTCGCGGACCAGCGCGATCGCGGCCTCGTCCACCTTGATGCGGGTGAGCACCTTCTCGTGGCCGACGCCGCGGCGCGGGTCGGCGTTGGTGGTCTCGACGAGCTCGGCCACCGTGTGGGTGCCGTCGCCGATGACGTGGGCGGGGACGCGCTCGGCGATCGCCTGCATCTTGCCGCCGACGATGAGGCACCGGTAGTCGCGGCCGACGACGAGGGACTCGACGATGACGTAGCCGCGTCGCGACTCGCCCTCGGCGGTGACGAACCCGGCCCGCACCTCCTCGTCGGACTGCAGGTCGAGGCACACGCCGCGGCCGTGGTTGCCGTCGAGCGGCTTGACCACGACAGGGAAGCCGATGCGTCGCGCGGCCGCCACGGCGGCGTCCGCCGTGCGCACGGTCTCCTGCTTGGGCACGGGGAGCCCGGCCGAGGCGAGCAGGCGGGTCGTCATGTCCTTGTCGCTGGCGATGTCGACGGCCAGCGCGCCGGTCTTGGACGTCATGGTCGCCCGGATGCGCTGGGCGTGGACGCCCTGACCGAGCTGGACGAACGACTGGCTGTTGAGCCGGATGTAGGGGATGTCGCGCGCGACGGCCTCCTCGACGATGGCGCCGGTGGAGGGACCGAACGCCGACCGCTGGGCGCGCCGCAGGAAGAGGTCGAGCTCCTCGGCGAAGTCGAAGTCGGCCTCGGGCTCGACGAGGTGGTTGACCAGGCGCACGGCGAGGGTGCCGGCCGCCAGGCCGACGGTCTCGTCGGCGTAGTCGTAGATGACGTTGTAGCGACCGGGCTGGCCCTTGACCGCACGCGTCTTGCCGCGACGCAGGTCGTGGCCGGCCTCCTGCTGCAGCTGGAGCGCCACGTGCTCGGCGACGTGGCCGACCCAGGTGCCCTCGCGCAGCCGCTCGATGAAGCCGCCCTTCACGCCCCGCGAGCAGGTGTGGTTCTCCAGGCGGGGCAGCAGCTCGACGAGATGGTCGGTGAAGCCCTCGATCGTGTCGGTCGGGTAGCCCTCGAGCACACCGAGGTCGACGACCAGGTGGATGGCGGGACTGTAGGACCAGATGTTGCCGCCGCGGTAGACGCGGGACTCGATGATCGACAGCTCGGGGGCTGCGGGCCCGGTGGGCGTGGGGCGATCGGCCATGGGATCTCCTAGCGGGTCGGGCAGGGGGTCACCGGTGGGGGGAGCCGGTAGGGGGCCGGTCAGGCCTTCGCCGAGGCCAGGGCCACGGCGGCGTCCGCGTGCTTCTCGACGAAGTCGACGAGGTGCACCTCGGAGAGGTCGAACGTAGCGCCTGCGGGCAGTGAGTGCACGACCGCTCCGGAGACCATGAGGGGTGCTCCGCGACGGGCGTCGGGGGCGTCGGAGACCGCTTCGCGGCAGTCCAGGACGAACACCGCGCCGGCGCCGTGGACCGTGAAGCCGGACCGGTCGCGGACCTCGATGGCGGTGTCCTCGTCGATGCCGATGCCGATCAGGCTCGGCGAGGCGGCGACCATGGACATGAGGCGGCCGTAGCGGGACCGCTGGGCGAAGTGCTGGTCGATGATGACGCCCTGGAGCAGGCCGAGGCCGGCGCTCAGCTGGCTGTGCCGCTGGCGGGGCGTGATGCCCTCGTCGCCCATGGAGATCATGAACTGGCTCATGATCGAGGCACCGGCCGACGTCCCGCCGACGACCGCACCACGGTCGTGCGCCCGGTGCAGGGCGTCGCCGAGCGGGGTGCCGGGGAAGCGCTGGCTCAGCTTGAGCTGGCTGCCACCGCTCATGAAGACCCCGGTGGCCTCGTCGACGAGGGCGACCAGCGCCTCGTCGTGGGACTCCTGGCGGGACTGCGGGTTGACCACGGAGGGGGCGGGGGCGCCGAGCCGGGTGAAGACCTCGGTGTACGCCTCGGTCACCTCGTCCTGGAACGAGGACGCCGTGGGGATCAGGACGATCTTGGCCTTGCGGCCCCCGGCGAGGCGCACGAAGCGACGAAGGACGGTGGCCTTGCCGACGCGGTCCTCGGCACCGCCGATGATGAGGAGTGTCGGTGTCGCACGACGTTTGGACGGGGACATCGCACCAGCCTAGGAGTCAGGGGTGGGGGATGGGCGGAGCGGGGGTCGGCGTGCCGTCCGCCTCGTCTGCTTCCTCGATCTCCTCGCGGGTGATCCCGAGGAGGTAGAGGACCGCGTCGAGGTAGGGAACGTTGACCGCGGTGTCGGCCTGTTCGCGCACGACGGGCTTGGCGTTGAAGGCCACCCCGAGGCCTGCCGCCTCCAGCATGTCGAGGTCGTTGGCACCGTCGCCGATCGCCACGGTCCGGGACAGCGGCAGTCCCTCGGCGGCAGCGAAACGCCGCAGGGCGGCGGCCTTCTCGGCGCGGTCGACGATCTGGCCGACCACCTTCCCGGTGAGCAGCCCGTCGCGGACCTCGAGCCGGTTGGCGTGGGCGTGGTCGATGTCGAGCTCCTTGGCGAGCTCCTCGACGATCTCGATGAAGCCGCCGGACACCACGGCGACGGTGAAGCCGAGCCGCTTGAGGGTGCGGACGAGGGTCCGGGCACCGGGGGTGAACTGGACGGCGTCGCGCACCTCGTCGAGGACCGACACCGGCAGCCCGGCGAGGGCGGCGACCCGCTCGCGCAGGCTGTCCGCGAAGTCGAGCTCGCCGCGCATCGCGGCTTCGGTGACCGCGGCCACCTCCTTCTCGCGCCCCGCGTGGGAGGCGAGCAGCTCGATCACCTCGTCCTGGATGAGGGTGGAGTCGACGTCCATGACGACCAGTCGCCGACCCCGGCGGGCCAAGCCGCCCGCCGCGACGGCGATGTCGAGTCCGTGCACGCTGGACTCCAGGGCCAGCTCGCGACGCAGCCGGTCCACGTCCGCACCGGACACGTCGAACTCCACCGTGGTCACGGGATACCGGGAGAGCCTGCGTATGCGGTCGATGTTGGCGCCGTGCGAGGCGATCCGTGCCGTGATGGCCGCGACACCACTGGCCCGCAGGGGTGCGCCCAGGACGACGACGGCGGCGCGGCCGGTGCGCGCGCGCCGGCTGTCGCCGGTGCCCTTCTTGATCTTGACCTTGAGGTCGAGGGTGTCGCCGACGTCGTAGATCACGGTGCGCAGCCGCTCGTCGGCGTCGCCGGAGTCGAGGAGCATGGCGAGCGTCAGGTGTCCGCGGACCACGACCTGCTCGAGGTCGAGCACCTCGGCCCCGACGTCGGCGATGGCGTCGAAGAAGGTGCTCGTCACGCCCGGCCGGTCCTCGCCCGAGATGGTCACGAGGAGGGTCTTGGGCATCACGTCGGGCACCCTCGGACGATACCGACCTGTCTCAGCCCTCGACGTGCGAGTCTCGCCATGCGACCAGGTCCCGCAGGGGACCGAGGTCGTAGGACGGTCCGCCGACACCGACGGTGAACAACCGGGTGCCGACGTCGTGGAGGGCCTGGGCGCCGGCGGCGTAGTCACCGACGTCCTCGGGGAGGCGTCCCGGCTTGGGGGAGACCCCGGCCGAGCGCTCGATCTCGGCGGGGTCGCGACCCACCTTCGCGCACCACTCGTCGAGCACCGCGTGCTTGTGCGCCACCGTCTCGGGGTCGCCGAAGCCGTGCCAGATCGAGGCGTGCTGGGCGACGATCTTCAGCGTCTTCTTCTCACCACCACCACCGATGAGCACGGGGATGTCGCGGGTCGGCGCCGGGTTGAGCTTCGACCAGCGGTCGCGGATGAGCGGCAGGTCGCGGGCGAGGGCGTCGAGGCGACCACCGGCGGTCCCGAACTCGTACCCGTACTCGTCGTAGTCCTTCTCGAACCACCCCGAGCCGATGCCGAGGATGAGCCGCCCGTCGCTGATGTGGTCGACGGTGCGGGCCATGTCGGCGAGCAGCTGGGGGTTGCGGTAGCTGTTGCAGGTGACGAGCGCGCCGATCTCGACGCGTTCGGTCGCCTCGGCCCACGCGCCGAGCATCGTCCAGCACTCGAAGTGCGCACCGTCGGCCTCGCCGTACAACGGGAAGAAGTGGTCCCAGTTGAAGATGACGTCCGCGCCGATCTCCTCGGCCTCGGCGCAGGCGCGGCGGATCGCGGCGTAGTCGGCGTGCTGGGGCTGGAGCTGCACCCCGATGCGGATCGGACGTCCCTCGCCGGTCATGCGACCACCGTCTGGAACTTCGCGACCACGACCAGTCCGGACTCGGTGACCATGAAGCCACGTTCCCTGTCGTGGTCGTGGTCGACCCCGATGCTGGTGTCCTCGGGCACGGTGACTCCCTTGTCGATGATGGCCTTCTTGATGACGCAGTTGCGGCCGACCTCGACCCCGTCGAGCAGGACGCTGTCGTCGATGGTCGTGCCGCTGTGGATGTGGCAGCGCGGCGAGAGCACGGAGTTGGTCACCGTCGCACCGGAGATGACGACGCCGGGGGAGACGGCCGAGTTGTGGGCCTCACCGAACTTGCCCATCGCGCCGTGCACGAGCTTGGCCGGCGGGAACGGGCCGTAGTCGGTGTAGATCGGCCAGTCGTAGTTGTAGAGGTTGAAGACCGGATGGATGGACACGAGGTCCATGTGCGCGTCCCAGTACGAGTCCATCGTCCCGACGTCGCGCCAGTAGGCCTGGTCACGAGGGGTTGCCCCGGGGATGACGTTGTCCTTGAAGTCGTAGACGTAGCCGCGCCCCTCCTCGACGAAGGCCGGGACGATGTCGCCGCCCATGTCGTGCCGGCTGCCCTCGCGGTCGTTGTCACGGGTCACCGCGTCGATGAGGACGTCGGCGTCGAAGACGTAGTTGCCCATGGAGGCGAGCACCTCGTCGGGCGAGTCGGGCAGGCCCTTGGCGTCGGTCGGCTTCTCGAGGAACGCCCCGATCTTGCGGTGGTCCTCGCCGTCGACCTCGATGACGCCGAACTGGTCGGCCAGCGAGATCGGCTGGCGGATCGCGGCGACGGTCACGCCGGCGCCGGTCTCGATGTGCTGGGCCACCATCTGCGAGAAGTCCATGCGGTAGACGTGGTCCGCCCCGACGACGACGACGATGTCGGGCTTCTCGTCGTGGACGAGGTTGAGGCTCTGGAAGATCGCGTTCGCCGAGCCGAGGTACCAGTTCTTGTCGATGCGCTGCTGCGCGGGCACCGGGGCGATGTAGTTGCCCAGCATCGTCGACATGCGCCAGGTCTTCGTGACGTGGCGGTCGAGGCTGTGCGACTTGTACTGCGTCAGCACGACGACCTTGAGGTAGCCGCTGTTGACGATGTTGCTCAGCGCGAAGTCGATGAGGCGGTAGATCCCCCCGAACGGCACCGCAGGTTTGGCGCGGTCGGCGGTCAGCGGCATCAGCCGCTTCCCCTCACCGCCCGCCAGGACGATGGCAAGGACCTTGGGCACTCCGCGGCGGTACGGCATACCGCTGACCCTAGGGAATGGCCGCGCCCGTGGCGACCCCTGTCCGCGAACCCGTCCCGCTACTACGCTCGCCAGCGTGAGAGTCGACATCCTGTCCAAGGAGTACCCGCCCAACATCTACGGCGGAGCGGGGGTCCACGTCGCCGAGCTCGTGCGGGCGCTGCGCGACCGCGGCGACATCGACACGAGGGTGCGCGCCTTCGGTTCGCCCGTGGTCGAGGAGGGCACGAGCGGGTATGGCGACCTGCCGGACCTCGCCGCCGCGAACCCGGCGGTCCGGACGATGGGTGTCGACATCGCGATGGCCGGTGACTGCGTGGGTGCCGACCTCGTGCACTCCCACACCTGGTACGCGAACTTCGCCGGCCACGTCGCCTCGCTGCTCGGCGGGATGCCGCACGTCGTGACGGCCCACAGCCTCGAGCCCATGCGTCCGTGGAAGGCCGAGCAGCTCGGTGGCGGCTACCGGTTGTCGTCGTTCATGGAGCGCACCGCCTACGAGGGGGCCGACGCCGTGATCGCGGTCAGCGAAGGGATGCGCCAGGACGTCCTGCGCAGCTACCCCGGCATCGACCCCGACAAGGTCAAGGTGGTGCACAACGGGATCGACTCCGAGCTGTGGCAGCGCAGGGAGGACCTCGACGTGGTCCGGCGGCACGGGGTCGACCCCGACAAGCCGTCGGTCGTCTTCGTCGGCCGCATCACCCGCCAGAAGGGCCTGCCCTACCTCCTGCGCGCGGCGGCCCAGCTGCCCCCGGACGTCCAGCTGGTCCTGTGCGCCGGTGCGCCGGACACCCCGGAGATCCTCGCCGAGGTCGAAGGGCTGATGGACGAGCTCAAGGCCGGCCGCGACGGGGTCGTCTGGATCGCTGAGATGCTTCCCCGCGCCGAGGTGGTCGCCCTTCTCTCGTCCGCCACGGTCTTCGCGTGCCCCTCGATCTACGAGCCGCTCGGCATCGTCAACCTCGAGGCGATGGCCTGCGAGCTCGCCGTCGTCGCCACCGCGACCGGCGGCATCCCTGAGGTCGTCGTCCACGGCGAGACGGGGTGGCTGGTCCCGATCGAGCAGCACCAGGACGGCAGCGGCATCCCGCTGGACCCGCAGAAGTTCGTCGACGACCTCGCCGCCGCGCTCACGGATGCGGTGAGCGACCCTGCCCGCGCGGAACAGATGGGTCGGGCCGGCCGGGCGCGCGCCGTCGAGTCGTTCTCCTGGGCGAGCATCGGCGAGCAGACGCTGCGCGTCTACGAGGACGTCCTCCACCGGCGCAGCGAGACGGCGGGCTAACCTCGCCGGCGTGGTGCATCCCCTCAAGTACGCCGTGGTCGAACGCGAACGTCGTTTCCTCGTGGCGCGCATCCCTGATGGGGACACCACGACGCGGGAGATCGACGACCGCTACGTCACCGGCACCCGGTTGCGCCTGCGGGAGGTGCGCGAGCAGGACGGCACGGTCGTCCGCAAGCTCAGCCACAAGGTGCGGCTGTCCGACGACGCGTCCGAGATCGCCTGCACCAACGTCTACCTCGATGGCGCGGAATGGGCTCTGCTGTCGGCCCTGCCCGGCCGGTCACTGCACAAGCGGCGGCACCTGGTGCGTCGCGACGGCTGGGTCGTCGCGGTCGACGAGCACGACGACGGCACCCTGGTCGCAGAGATCGACGACCACGACGAGCCCTCGAGCGAGGTGCCCGAGTGGCTCGAGGTCCTGCGGGACGTGACGCGCGACGAGCATTGGACCGGGGCTCGTCTGGCCACCTAGAGGGTCAGGCCGGACGCCAGCCGGCCAGCACCGCGCAGGCGGCGTTGGTCGCATCCGCGAGGGCGTGGTCGGCGGCGCGTTGCAGCCGCAGCAGCAGCGAGTGCCGCGCCGCCGCCGTCGAGGCGTTCAGCGCCCCGTCGCCGGCAGCGATGGCCACGTCGACGACGTGGCCGACCGTCCCGGCGAGCGCGATGACCTGGGCCGCCCGGGCCGGCAGCCCCGAGGGCAGTCCCCACCGTCCGCCCAGCGCTGCGTCGGCCAGCTCGCGGGCGGCCGAGACCGCGAAGGGTTGACCACCGAGGGCGTCGAGGTGCTCGGTGGCGACCCTCAGCTCCTCGCGCAGGTGGCGTTCGAGCTGGGAGGCCTCGAGCGCCTCGACCCTGTGGCGGGGGACCGGTTCGGAGTCGTAGGCCGTCCAGTCCACCCGCGTGCCCACGTCGAGACCTCCGCGGGTCTCGTTCCCGAAGGACGAGATCGAGGGGACCAGCATGCCGCCCAGGGCGGGGACGAAGACCGCCTCGCCGCCGTCCGCAGCCGCGCCCAGGGCCTCGGCGCTCGCGCGGGGGAGTCCGGCGAGGTCGCCCGGAGCGGGCAGGGAGACGAGGAGGGCCTGCTCACCGAGGTCGCGCCATACGGAGAGGCGGTCGAGGTCACCGTCGACGTGGTCGATGTCGGGCAGGGCCCGGCGCACCGCGGCCTCGAGGGGTGAGCCGGTCGCCCAGGCGTGGGTGGTCCACAGCGAAAGGCGCACGGAGGCAGGCAGTTCGGGCACCCGATCATGCTAAGCCGATAGGGTCCGGTGCCATGAGTGACGTCCTTGAGTTCGCCGGGGTGAGTGTGGTCCGCGGCCACACGACCCTTCTCGACGACCTCACCTGGGAGGTCGAGGAGGGCCAGCGCTGGGTGGTCCTCGGACCCAACGGGGCGGGCAAGACCACGCTCCTCCAGCTGGCCTCCGGCCGGATGCACCCCACGCGTGGCGTCGCCGGAGTCCTCGGAGAGGTGCTCGGGGCAGTGGACGTCTTCGAGTTGCGCCCCCGGATCGGCCTCGCGTCGGCCGCCCTCGCGGAGCGGATCCCGGGCGACGAGGTCGTCCACAACGTCGTCGTCACGGCGTCGTACGGCGTGGTCGGGCGTTGGCGCGAGACCTACGAGACCTTCGACCACGCGCGGGCCTTCGAGCTGCTGCAGGCGCTCGGCGCCGACCACCTCGCCGACCGCACCTACGGCACGCTGTCCGAAGGCGAGCGCAAGCGGGTCCAGATCGCCCGGGCACTGATGACCGACCCCGAGCTGATGCTCCTCGACGAGCCCGCCGCCGGGCTCGACCTCGGTGGCCGCGAGGACCTCGTGCGCCGGCTCGGCGAGCTCGCCGGTGACGTCGAGGCCCCGGCCCTGGTCCTGGTCACCCACCACGTCGAGGAGATCCCTCCGAACTTCACCGACGTCCTGCTGCTGCGCGAGGGCCGCATCGTCGCCCAGGGGCCGGTCGAGCTCACGCTGACCGAGGAGAACCTGTCGGCGACGTTCGGCATGCCGCTGGAGCTCGAGCGCCGTGGGGAGCGCTGGTCGGCCCGACTCAGGGTCGGCACAGGAACGACCGGGGCTTCCCCCTCGTCCTAGAGTTACCGCACACGAGAAGGAGGGGGAGCATGGACGTCTTCGCAGACAACCCATGGCTTGCGTGGCTGGGGATCGCCTTGATCCTGGCGGCGATCGAGGTCGCGACCGTCGACTTCGTGTTCCTGATGCTGGCCGGTGGGGCCCTGGCCGCTTCCGCGGCCTCGGCGATGGGGGTGCCGTTCCCCCTGCAGGTGGTCGTCGCCATCGTCGTCGCCCTGCTCCTGCTGGGCGTGGTCCGGCCGCTGATCAAGAAGAAGTTCATGGTGGCCGAGGCCAGCCACGAGATCGGTGCGGCCAGCCTGGTCGGTCGGCACGGTCACGTGCTCCAGACCGTGACCGCCACCGACGGCCGGGTCAAGGTGGCGGGCGAGACGTGGTCGGCCCGCACCGTCCGTGACAGTGCAGCGTGCCAGCCCGGCCAAGAGGTCCGGGTCGTTTCCATCGAGGGGGCCACCGTGATCGTCACCGACGCCACGGCGGGTCAGAAATCGGAGTAAGTCGTGGACATCAGTCCTGGATTCGTGGTGCTGCTGATCCTGGTGGCGTTCGCGCTCATCGTGCTCTTCCGCACGGTGCGCATCGTCCCGCAGCAGACCGCCCTGATCATCGAACGGCTCGGTCGCTACTCGCGCACCCTCGAGGGAGGCATCCACATCCTGGTGCCCTTCGTCGACAAGGTCCGCGCCAACGTCGACCTGCGTGAGCAGGTCGTCTCGTTCCCGCCGCAGCCCGTCATCACGTCCGACAACCTCGTCGTCAACATCGACACCGTCATCTACTACTCGGTGATCGACGCCAAGTCCGCGGTCTACGAGATCGCCAACTTCATCCAAGGCATCGAGCAGCTCACCGTCACCACGCTGCGCAACGTCATCGGCTCGCTCGACCTCGAGCAGACGCTGACCAGCCGTGACCAGATCAACGCGCAGCTGCGCGGCGTCCTCGACGAGGCCACCGGCAAGTGGGGCATCCGCGTCAACCGCGTGGAGCTCAAGGCGATCGACCCGCCCATGTCGGTGCAGGAGTCGATGGAGAAGCAGATGAAGGCCGAGCGTGAGCGCCGCGCCCAGATCCTGTACGCCGAGGGCACCAAGCAGTCCGCCATCCTCACCGCCGAGGGCGAGAAGCAGAGCCAGATCCTGCGCGCCGAGGGTTCGGCGCAGGCGCGCATCCTCGAGGCCCAGGGCCAGGCCCGCGCCATCCAGCAGGTCTTCGACGCCATCCACCGGGGCAAGCCGACCCAGAAGCTGCTCGCCTACCAGTACCTCCAGGTGCTGCCGCAGCTCGCCCGCGGCGACTCCAACAAGATGTGGATCATCCCCAGCGAGCTCACCGATGCCCTGCGCGGCATCGGTGGCGCCCTGGGCCAGGCCGATGCCCCCCGCCCCGACGACAGCGGCGACGACGGCGAGTGGGTCGACCCCGGCCCGATGCAGGACGCCTTCGACGAGACGACGCTGGAGGACCCCATGCAGGCCCTGGCCGAGGCGCGGGGCCAGGCCGGTCGGGCCAGCCGTGAGGCGACCGAGCACGCCAACCCGGTCCAGCGGGTGCAGCCGCCCATCGCCCCCTCGGCAGACGCCGTGCCGCCGTTCGATCCTCCGGCCCCGCCGCCCGCCGCCCCGACGGCGATCGAGCCGGAGCGGGAGCCCATCCAGCCGGCGATGCCCGAGCAGACGCCGACCGACCCGCAGGACGGTCCGCGCGCCCCCGGCGCCTGACCACGCGGCATACCCGACGAGAGTGCGTCGTCCCCGGAGAGGGGGCGGCGCACTCTCTCGTCGTGGACCGCGGACGAAACGGGCACGGACCCGTCGCTAGGGTGCTCGGGTGTCCGTCATCGAAGCCCTCGGGATCCTGCTCGCTGGCCTCGGTGCCGGGGCCATCAACACCGTCGTGGGGTCGGGCACGCTGATCACGTTCCCGACGCTGCTGTTCTTCGGGTTCCCGCCCGTCGTCGCCAACGTGTCCAACACCGTCGGCCTGGTCGCCGGCGGCATCACCGGGGTCCACGGCTACCGCCACGAGCTCAAGGGCGCCGGGCCCACCCTCAAGCGGCTCGCGCCGGCGTCGCTCGTCGGCGGCGTCATCGGCGCGGTCCTGCTCCTCGTCCTGCCGCCCGAGGCGTTCACGGCGATCGTCCCGGTCCTCATCGGGATCGGGCTGCTGCTCGTCCTGCTGGGGCCGTGGCTCAACCGCCGTGCCGCCGAGCGTCGTGAGCGCGGGGTCAGCGCCCAGGTCGCCTGGCACGGGCCCGTCCTGGTCGCGGGCGTGCTGGTCGGAGGGATCTACGGTGGGTACTTCGGTGCCGCACAGGGCGTCATCCTCATGGGGATGATGAGCGCCCTGACCACCGACCCGATCCAGCGGCTCAACGGCTACAAGAACGTCCTGGCCACGATCGTCAACGCCGTCGCCGCGGTGACGTTCATGGTCGTGGCGTGGGACCAGATCAGCTGGGCCGCCGCCGGGCTCATCGCGATCGGGGCGTTCGCCGGTGGCTGGGTCGGCGGGAAGATCGGCCGACGGCTGCCGCCGGCGGTCCTGCGCGGGGTCATCCTCGTGGTCGGCATCGTGGGGATCGTGAAGATCATCTGGTTCAGCTGATGGAGTGGGGGACCGTCCTCCTGCTCGGCCTCGCCCTCCTCGTCGGTGCCTTCGTGCAGTCGTCGATCGGCTTCGGCATGGCCGTCGTGGCAGCACCCTTCCTCGTCGTCGCCACCCCGGAGCTGATGCCCGGTGCGCTGCTCGTCGCGAGCTTCGGGCTGCCGGTGGTGCAGCTGCTGCACGGCGCCCGTGACATCGCCTGGCGGCCACTCGGGTGGGCGCTTGCAGCGCGGCTGGTCCTCACCCCGGTGGGGGTCGTCATCGTGGCCGTGCTGTCGGTGCGGGCCGTCTCCGTCGTGGTCGGGGTGCTCATCCTCGCCACGGTCGCGGCGTCCGTGTCCACGCTTGACCTGAGGCCCACCGCGCGCAACGCCGCTGCCGCGGGGGCGATCGCCGGCGTGGCCGGAACGGCCGCGAGCATCGGCGGCCCGTACCTCGCCCTGGTGCTGCAGCACGAACGACCCGAGCGGCTGCGCGCGACGATGGCGGCCTTCTTCCTCGTCGGCACCGCCATGGCGATCGTGGGTCTGACGGCCGCGGGGGAGTTCACCCGCGAGCAGCTGCTCTCCGGCCTCGTGTGGGTCCCCTTCACCGCCCTCGGGTATGCCGCCGCGACGCCCGCGAGGGCACGACTGGACCGTGAGCGGTTGCGGCGCGTCGTCCTCGCGTTCTGCGTCGTCGCCGGCGCCAGTGTGATCGTGCGTGCCCTGGTGTCCTAGCCTGCTGGCCGTGCCCATCGCCATCACGACCCCCGACGACGACCGGCTGGCCGACTACGTCTCGCTGACCGACGTGGCCCTGCGCCGTCGCACCGAGCCCGAGCGCGGCCTCTACATCGCCGAGTCGGAGAAGGTCATCCGCCGGGCGCTGGCCGCGGGCCACCGCCCCCGCAGCTACCTCATGGCGCAGCGCTGGCTGACCGACCTCGCCGACCTCGTCGAGCAGGCCGAGGCGGACGGCATCCCGGTCTTCGTCGGCGAGCACGACGTCATCGAGCAGCTGACGGGTTTCCACCTGCACCGGGGCGCGCTGGCCTCGATGCAGCGTCCGGTGCTCCCCTCGGTCGCGGAGGTCGTGCGCGACGCCCGCCGTGTCGTGGTCCTGGAGGACATCGTCGACCACACCAACGTGGGCGCCGTCTTCCGGTCGGCAGCCGCTCTCGGTGTCGATGCGGTGCTGGTGACGCCGAGGTGCGCAGACCCGTTGTACCGCAGGGCGATCCGCGTCTCGATGGGCACCGTCTTCCAGGTCCCGTGGACCCGGATCGACCCGTGGCCGGGCGGGATCGACGAGCTTCGCGCGCTCGGCTTCACCGTGGCCACCCTCGCCCTGGCCGACGACGCGGTCAGCCTCGACGACCTGGCGGCCGACCCGCCCCACCGCCTCGCGCTGGTGCTCGGCACCGAGGGCGACGGGTTGTCCCGCCGCACCCTGGAAGCGGCCGACCTCACCGTGACCATCCCGATGGCCGGGGGAGTGGACTCCCTCAACGTCGCGGCGGCCGGGGCCGTCGCGGCCTGGTCGTTGCGGGTCCGCTGAGGACGGTCGTCGCCGCGGACGCGCAGCGACGACCGCCGAGCTCAGCCGTTCTTGTACGTCGCGGTGATGACGCCGCGGGCCAGGGTGTGGAACCCCGTGTTGAACGCGGCCACGGCCGCCGTGACGGAGTCGTCGATGCCGAGGTCGTCGGTGTCGAGCGCGCTCACGGCGAACAGGTAGCGGTGCGCCCGGTCACCCTCCGGCGGAGCGGCGCCGCCGAAGGCCTTGGTGCCGTAGTCGGTCGACACCTGGAACGCACCCTCGGGCAGCGAGCCGCCACCTTCGGCGCCGGCACCCTCGGGGAGCTCGGTCGTGTCGGCGGGGATGCCGACGACCACCCAGTGCCAGAATCCGGACGGGGTCGGGGCGTCGGGGTCGAAGCAGGTGACGACGTACGACTTGGTGCCCTCGGGCGCTCCGCTCCACGACAGCTGGGGGGAGGTGTTGCCGCCGCTGAAGCCCCAGTCGTCGAACACCTGGGCGTCCGGGAGGGTGCCACCGTCCTCGAAGGTGCTGCTGGTGACCGTGAGGGCGGGGACCTGGGGGAGCAGGTCGTAGGGGTTGGGGGCGAGAGGGCGTTCGAGAGTCATGGACCGAACCTAACCCGGCCCACCTGGAGCGACCACTCAGCCGACGAGGCGCTCCACGAGGCTGGCCAGGGCGGCGGAGGGGTCGTCCGTCAGCCCGCCGTGGATCGGACCCGGCTGGACCACCGTGCTGCGCGGGGCGCTGAGCCAGCCGAAGCGTCTGCCGAGTCCACCGAGGGTGGGCAGCCCGCCGCCGGTGACCCCGCGGCACACCTGGCACACCGTCTCGAGGGCGTCGCCGACGGCGCCGGTGTCGACGCCGTCGAACAGGGTGCGCAGCCGCGCCTCGTCGACCCGGTAGGCGGCCTCCAAGAACTCCGCGCCCTGGGAGTAGAGGATGACGCCGACGTTGACGAACTCCTCGCGCTCGACGCGGGGGACGCAACGCAGGGTGACGTACTGGTACCCGTGGCGGGTGGGGGCGGTCATGACGCACCGCCCGGCAGCCACGCCGAGGGGTTGGCGACGCGGGCCTGGAAGTGCTCGCGGTAGGCGGCACGCAGCGCGTCGGGGGAGTCCAGGCCCGGGGCCGGTTCGAGCCACTCGTCGGGGACGAGGGCGGTGACCGAGTCGAGCAGCTCGGGCGTCAGCAGCGGGGCCAGCCGTTCGTGGGCGCCGGCCGGGTCGGCGGCGACGTCCCGCAGCACGTGGGTGCTCGCGTCGAAGGGCTGGGCCGCGAAGCGCTCCGGGTTGGCGCCCCGGCTCGGCCAGCCGTGGTGGAAGTAGAGCGCGGCACCGTGGTCGATGAGCCACGGCTCCCGGTGCCAGACCAGCAGGTTCGGGTTGCTCCAGGTGCGGTCGACGTTCGCGGTGAGGGCGTCCAGCCACAGCACCTGGGCCGCCACCTCGGGGCTCGGCGGGCGTGAGCCGTCGTACCCGAACGAGCCGGGGAGGAAGTCGATGCCGAGGTTCAGACCGAGGCTGGCGGTGAGCAGGTCCTGGACCTCTTCGTCCGCCTCGTACTTCGCGATCGGGGCCTGGAGGTCGACCACCGTCAGCCGCGGGACGGCGAGCCCCAGCGCCCGGGCCAGCTCGCCGACGAGCACCTCGGCGACGAGGACCTTGAGCCCCTGGCCGGCGCCGCGGAACTTCAGCACGTAGGTGCCGAGGTCGTCGGCCTCGATGATGCCGGGAAGTGACCCGCCCTCCTTGAGGGGGGTCACGTACCGGGTCGCCGTAATCTGTTCGAGCACGGGCGCCAGCCTAGGGGTCGGGGCGGGTCGCCGGGTCAGGCGTCCCCGACGGTGACGGCCTCGGCCTCGAGGTCGCGCTCCTCCACGGTCCTCTCGGCCGAGTCGTGACCGGCCACCTCGTCGGTCGCCATCACCTCGCGGCGTGCGGTGAGCAGGACGAGGACGGCCAGCACCACGGCACCGGAGCCCACCCAGAAGGGGATGTGCACCGAGCGCTCACCGAGCTTCCCGGCGAGGTATGGCGCGACGGCGCCGCCGCCGAACCGGACGAAGCTGTAGGCCGCCGAGGCGACACCGCGCTCGACCGGCGAGACCTTCATGACGGTCTCGGTGATGAGCGTGTTGTTGATGCCGAGGAACGCTCCCGCGACGATGACGCCGACGACGAGGACCGGCTTGTGCTCCGTGCCGATCGCCATGGCTGCCAACACGATCGCGAACCCGACGAGGGCGCCGACGATGCCGGGAAGGGTGCCGAACCTGCGCTGCAGCCGGGGTGCGACGACCACCGACGTGAAGGCCAGCAGGACTCCCCAGCCGAAGAAGATCAGGCCGACCTCGTGGGCACCCATGGCCAGCGGGAACGGCGTGAAGGCGAGGAGCGTGAAGAAGCCGAAGTTGTAGAGCAGGGCGGTGATGCCGACGGTCAGCAGCCCGCGGTGCGACAGGGCCTTGAGCGGCGCGGCGAGGCTGGTGCCCCGACCGGTCGGCTTCGTCGCGGGAAGGGTCGTGACGATGCCGATGAAGGCGACGGCCATGAGCGCGGAGACACCCCAGAAGGGCCAGCGCCACGAGTGCTCGCCGAGCCAGCCACCCAGCAGCGGCCCGGTCGCGATCCCGACACCCAGCGCGGCTTCGTACAAGATGATCGCCTGGCCGACGGACCCACGAGCGGCGCTGACGATCGTGGCCAGCGCGGTGGCGATGAACAGCGCGTTGCCCAGTCCCCAGACGGCGCGGAAGGCGACGATGCCGCCGACGGAGTCCTGCGCCCCGGCGAGGCCCGCACCCACGATGATGACGAGCAGGCCGACGAGCAGGGTGCGCTTGGCACCGACGCGGCTGGAGACCCAGCCGGTGCCGAGCATGGCGACCCCCATCACGGCCATGTAGCTCGTGAACAGCAGGGAGACCTGGGAGGCACTCGCCCCGAGGTCGTCGGCGATGGGCTTGAGGATGGGATCGACGAGGCCGATGCCCATGAACGCGATGACACAGGCGAAGGCGACGGACCAGACGGTCCTGGGTTGGCGCCACATGGAGCGAGACGTCCTTTCAGTTGGGGATGGTGCGGGCGGCCCGGTGCAGCAGGTCGTCCAGGGCGGCGACGGCGTCGCGCAGTCGCGCGACCTCGGCGTCGTCCAGCGTGGTGAGCGTGGGGGAGAGGACAGCGGCGCGGGCCCGACGGATCTCCTCGAGCGCGTCGCGTCCTGCTGGGGTCAGGGACAGCAGGCTCGCGCGGGCGTCGTGCGGGTCGGGGACCCGCTGCGCCCAGCCCTGGGACTCCAGGCGCTGCAGGGCTGTGGACATCGTCGGCTGGCTGCAGTGGTCGGCCTCGGCGAGCGCACTCACGCGGGCAGGGCCCAGCTCGTCGAGGAGAGCGAGCAGCCGGGCCTGGGCGTAGGAGACGTCGAAGGCGGCGAGTCGCGACGCCCAACGAGACAGCCGGGCCGCCGAACGCAGCAGGTCGTTGGCGACCGTCTCCCGGGGGTTCATGCCTCCCACTTTACATAGGTGACCTATGTAATCCAATCCGGGGTGGGGACCACCGCGAATGACGCCCAGGACGCGCAGGGCTCCCACTGCTCCTGTGCCCGGACCACCGACCGCAGCAGGAGGCACCCCTTGAAGTCACTTCGCATCGGAGAGCTCGCCCCGGAGTTCGACCTTCCCGACCAGACCGGCACCCAGCGCAGTCTGACCAGCCTGCTCGCGGAGGGGAGCGTCGTCCTCTTCTTCTACCCGGCGGCGCTCAGCGGTGGCTGCACCAAGGAGGCCTGCCACTTCCGCAACCTCAAGGCGGAGTTTGCGGCGGCCGGTGCCCAGCCCGTCGGCATCAGCATGGACACGGTCGACGCCCAGGCGCAGTTCGACGGCAAGGAGTCGCTCGGCATGCCACTGCTGTCCGACGCGGACGGTGCCGTCGCCACCGCCTTCGGGGTGCGCCGGAAGTACATCACCCCGGTGAAGCGGGCGACCTTCGTCATCGCCCCCGACCGCCGGATCATCGAGGTCATCGAGTCCGAGTGGAGCATGGACAAGCACGCGGACACCGCCCTGCAGGTCCTCGGCGCGCCCGTCAAGCGCTGACGCCAGACCCTCCGGAGCCGGTGCGGTCCCTGGCCTCAGCCACGCAGGGACCGCACCGTGGCGACGGTGTCAGCCTCTTCGGCGGTCTTGTCGTCGCGGTAGCGGAGCACCCGGGCGAAGCGAAGGGCCATCCCGCCGGGGTAGCGCGACGACGTCTGGATGCCGTCGAAGGCGATCTCGACGACCTGCTCGGGCCGCACGTGCACGACGTGGCCCTTGCGGCTGGTCTCGAGCTCGAGGAACCGCGCCGTCTGCCAGGTGAGGACCTCGTCGGTCATCCCCTTGAACGTCTTGCCCAGCATGACGAAGCCACCGGTCTCGGGGTCGCGGGCACCCAGGTGGATGTTGGACAGCCACCCCTCGCGACGGCCGCTGCCCCACTCGACGGCCAGCACGACGAGGTCGAGGGTGTGCCGGGGCTTGACCTTGACCCAGCCCGCACCACGGCGCCCGGCTGCATACGGGGCTGACGGCGTCTTCACGACGACGCCCTCGTGCCCCTCGGCGACCAGGCGGTGGAAGAACTCGGCGGCCTCGCTCGCCGACGGCGCCAGCGTTCGCGGCACCTGCCACGGCTCGGGGACGAGGCCGGCGAGCCGGTCGAAACGCTCGGTCGCAGGCAGGTCGAGCAGGTCCTCGCCGTCGACGTGCAGCAGGTCGAAGAAGTAGGGCGTCACGGGGACCGCGGCGCGCAGCTCGTCGACGCCGGTGCTGCTCATCGTGCGTGACGCCGTCTCCTGGAAGGGCCTCGGCCGACCCGCGTCGTCGAGCGCGATCGCCTCCCCGTCGATGACCAGGCGTCGAGCCGGCAGGGCCAGCACCGCCTCGACCACCTCGGGGAGGCGGTCGGTGATGTCGTCGAGGGAGCGGGTGAAGAGCCGGACCTCGTCGCCGTCGCGATGGGCCTGCAGGCGGATGCCGTCGAGCTTGCCGTCGACGAAGGCACTCCCGTCGCCGGGGGCGACCTGCTCCCAGGCCGCCTCGACGTCGGGGGCGGACGCGGCCAGCATGGGCCGCACCGGGCGACCGACCTCCAGCCCGATCTCGGCCAGCGCCGCACTGCCGCCGGCGAGGGCAGCTGCCGCGACGGGCCCGGTGTGGCCGGCGAGCATCACCGCGCGACGGACCTCGGCCTCGGGGACCTCGGACGCCGAGGCGATGGCGGCCAGCATGACGCCGTCGAGCGCCCCCTGACGCACCTGGCCGGTGACCAGGGCCCGCAGGTAGACCTGCTCGTCGGCGGTCAGCCGCTCAAACAGTTCCACCACCGCCGCCGCCCGGGTGGCGCCCGAGCCGGCGCCGCCGATGTGGCCGATGGTCGTGAGCGCCTCGTCCACCTCGGCCACCGTCACCGACGGCTCGGCCGCGGGCTCGGGCAGGGTGGACAGCCCGCGCCAGCTCACCCCGATGCGCCGTTGCGGCAGGACCCCGGAGAGGTAGGCGGCGACCGTCGCCGCGTCGTCGGGGCCGGCGGACCGCAGCGCGTCGGCGACGGCGGCGGTCTTGGCGAGGCGGGAACGGGTCGCGGACGCCGTGTGGGACGCGGCGACGACATCGGCGAGGAGCACGCTCCGAACCTAGCCGCCGGTGCCGACAACCGCCCCGACGACCGCCCCGACGACCAGGCCGAGCGCCGACCGCGCCCCGCCGAGGAGCTCGACGGGGCGCGGTCGGTGCGACGCAGCGGTGCTCAGCCGGCGAGCACGTCCGCGAGGTCGACGGAGTCGAAACCGTGTGCCTCGGCCACGGGGGCGTAGGTGACGTGCCCGTCGTGGGTGTTGAGGCCGAGCGCGAGCGGACGGTTGGCACCCAGGGCCGAGCGCCACCCCTGGTTGGCGAGCTGCACGGCATACGGCAGGGTCACGTTGGTGAGCGCGTAGGTGCTGGTGTGCGGCACCGCCCCCGGCATGTTCGCGACGCAGTAGAAGACCGAGTTGTGGACCTCGTAGGTGGGGTCGGCGTGGGTCGTCGGACGGGAGTCCTCGAAGCAGCCGCCCTGGTCGATGGAGATGTCGACGAGCACCGAGCCCGGCTTCATCCGCGAGACCTGCTCGTTGGTGACGAGCTTGGGCGCCTTGGCGCCGGGGACGAGGACCGCGCCGATGACGAGGTCGGCGTCGGCGATCGCCCGCTCCACCTCGTAGGCGTTGGAGGCGACGGTCTGGCAGTGGCCCTGGTAGATCGCGTCCGCGTGGCGCAGCTTGCTGATGTCGCGGTCGAGCAGGAGGACCTCGGCCTGCATGCCCAGCGCGATGGCGGCGGCGTTCATGCCGGAGACCCCGGCGCCGATGACGACCACCTTCGCGGCATACACCCCGCTCACGCCACCCATGAGGACGCCGCGGCCGCCCTGGGCGCGCATCAGGGTGTGGGCCCCGACCTGGGGCGCGAGCCGGCCTGCGACCTCGGACATGGGCGCGAGCAGCGGCAGGGAGCGGTCGGGCAGCTCGACGGTCTCGTAGGCGATGCCGGTCACCTTGCGCTTGACCAGCTCCTCCGTGAGGGGGCGGTCGGCGGCGAGGTGGAGGTAGGTGAAGAGGGTCTGGCCCTCGCGCATGCGGTGGTACTCCGCCTCGATCGGCTCCTTGACCTTGAGGATCAGGTCACCGGTGCCCCAGACGTCGTCGGCGGTGTCGAGGATCGTCGCCCCGGCGGCGACGTAGTCCTCGTCGAGGATGGAGGAGCCGACACCGGCGTCCTTCTCGACGTACACCTCGTGGCCGTGGACGACGAGCTCGTGCACCCCCGACGGCGTGATGGCGACGCGGTACTCGTTGTTCTTGACCTCGCGGGGGATCCCGACCTTCATGTGGCGCTCCTCAGGGCTAGGCGTGGTCCTCGAACAATGGCGGAGATGGCGCGTGCTGCCAACCTCGACGCAGAGGACCGTGCTCAGGGGAGCGCGGCGGGCGCCTCGGCACCGGGCCGGGGCGGGGGAGCGGTCGACTCAGGGGGCGACTGCGGAGGAGTGGTTGAGCGCACCGATCAGGGCGACCCGCCACGGGGTGGCCTCGCGGCTCGTGCGGCAGGACGCGCCGCCGCAGGAGCACATCCAGACCCAGCCACCGAGGCTGGAGCGCTGGACGCGAGGATGGTGGAGGGCTGAGGACCGGTGGGCCGTGCGGCTGTTCATCTCTCGAAGGTAGGACTGGGCGAGCACGCCCACCGGGCGCCGCGCCGCAGGTCGGCCACCCTCACGAGGCATCCCGGCCGAACGGACGAGACGGGTATGGGGCGTTGTCGCCACCCCTCGTCACCGCACGGACCGTCGGGTGTCCGGGACGGGGGCGTGGAGAGGTCCATCGGGGTCGTCCGGCGACGTCCTGACGGGGTGGTTTTCCCTTGGCACCGAGGCGGTTTGGGAGTTGTGCCCGCTGACGTGTATCGTTCCGGGTCGCAGCAGGCGCTCCTCTGGAGGGCATGTGAAACACCTTGTCCGGGTGGCGGAATGGCAGACGCGCTAGCTTGAGGTGCTAGTGCCCTTTATCGGGCGTGGGGGTTCAAGTCCCCCTCCGGACACCAATGCGAAGAGGACCCCCATGCTTCACCGGGGGTCCTCTTCGCATTGAAGCCAGCAGGTGGACTTGGGAGCCCGCCGCAGCGGAGCGAGGACGGGCGGCTCCCCCTCCGGACACCAATGCGAAGAGGACCCCCACAGACGTGGGGGTCCTCTTCGTTTCCCCGACGCGCCTAGGGTGGACGGCATGAGCGATGCCACCAGCCCTGCCCCTTCCGTCGACGGCCCCGTCGAAGGTCCGGTCGACGAGGTCGTGCGGATCTGCCGGGACCTCATCCGGATCGACTCCACGAACTACGGCGACGGCAGCGGCCCGGGGGAGCGGGAGGCGGCGGAGTACGTCGTCGCGCAGCTGCGCGAGGTCGGCCTCGAGCCCACGGTCGTCGAGAGCGACCCCGGCCGGGTCAGCGTCATCGTCCGGGTCGAGGGGCGGGACCGGGACCGGCCCGCCCTGTGCATCCACGGCCACCTCGACGTCGTGCCGGCGAACGCGGCCGACTGGCAGGTCGACCCGCTGAGCGCCGAGCTGCGTGACGGCTGCGTCTGGGGTCGCGGCGCCGTCGACATGAAGGACATGGACGCCATGATCCTGGCCAACATCCGCGACCTCGCCCGACGTGGCGCCAAGCCGCCGCGCGACGTGGTGTTCGCCTTCTTCGCCGACGAGGAGGCCGGGGGAGTCAAGGGCTCGCACCACGTCGTCAAGACCCGTCCCGAGCTGTTCGACGGCGTCACCGAGGCGGTCAGCGAGGTCGGCGGCTACAGCGTCACCGTCCCGACCAAGGACGGCGAGCAGACCCGCGCCTACCTCGTGCAGACCGCCGAGAAGGGCATCCTCTGGCTGCGCCTCGTCGCCACCGGGCGCGCCGGCCATGGCTCGGTGCCGAACCCCGACAACGCGATCGTCCACCTGGCCGAGGCCATCAGCCGGATCAACGCCCACAAGTGGCCGCGCGAGTACATCGCCTCGGTCCGCGAGCTCCTCGACGGGCTCAGCGACCTCACCGGCACGAGCTACTCCGACGAGGACCTCGACGAGCTCCTCGACCACCTCGGGGGCGCGCAGGGCTTCGTGCGCGGGACGCTCCAGGACACCGCGAACTTCACGATGACCGAGGCCGGCTACAAGCACAACGTCATCCCGCAGGGCGCCAGCGCGGCGCTGGACTGCCGCTTCCTGCCGGGCCACGACGAGGACCTGCTCGCCACGATCCGTGAGCTCGCGGGCGACAAGGTCGAGGTGCAGGTCGTCCACCGCGACATCGCGCTGGACTCGCCGTTCGAGGGTGCCCTGGTCGACGCGATGACCGCGGCCCTGCTCGCCGAGGACCCCGGCGCCCAGGTCCTGCCGTACTGCCTCTCCGGCGGCACCGACAACAAGGCCCTGAGCACCCTCGGCATCACCGGCTACGGCTTCGCGCCGCTCCAGCTCCCCGCGGACCTCGACTTCGCCCCGATGTTCCACGGCATCGACGAGCGGGTGCCGGTGTCGGCCCTGGAGTTCGGCGCCAAGGTGCTCCAGCGCTTCATCGCGACCTGCTGAGGTTCGGTATGGCGCGGGGCCCGGCCCCGCGCCATACCGACCTCGGTCACGGGTTTCCTACTCACCCGTAGCCTTCGCGCGCGTGTCTCGTTTGACCGGATACAGACCCCGCTTGTCCGGCAAAGGAGCCACCATGACCCGGCGTCGCCCCCACCTGCTCGCCCTGCGCTCGGTCGCCGCGCTCGGGGTGGCTGCCACCCTCGCCGCGCTGACGGCCCCGATGTCGCACGCCGGCGGCCTGCCCGAGCCCGTGAGCACTGCCGTCGGCAGTGCCACGTCGGCCGTCAAGGGGGCCACGGGCGGGTTGGGCCTGCCCGTCCCCAGCGCCCCGACCACGGTGCCCACGACGCGGCTGCCCACGGGCACACTGCCCACGGGCGCCGGGTCCACGACCGCGACCAGCGGCCCGTCGTCCACCGGCACCGCCCGGCCCGGGAACGCGGGCGGCACCCCGTCCAGCTCCACGACGTCCCCCCGACCGGGATCGGGCGCATCGCCGGCACCGGGCACCGGCAACGGCGCCGTTGTCGACTCGCCGGCGGCGACGGTCTGCCTCATCCCCACGGGGACGTCCTCGCCCGCGGTCGAGGTGGACCTCGAGGCGGCCGGGGTCGACCTCTCCTCACCACTGGTCAAGCAGTTCCCCCAGGCCCTCGCCCGCTGCCCGAGGGGTGCGGTCCCCGCCGGCGACCACGTGCTGTCGGTCGACGCCGCCATCAAGGGCCTGCTCGGCGCCTGCGTGCGCGTGACGCGTCAGGTGGTCCCGGTGCAGACGACCCTGGTGGTGCTCGACCGCGATCTGATCACCGAGCTGACCAAGGCCGGCGTCCCCCTCGACCGCCTGGTCGTCCCGTGCCCCCGAGAGGCCACCGCGCCGCCCACGGCCGACGCACCGACGGAAGCGGACCCCGGTCGACCGGCGGCGAGCTCCCGCCCGGCACAGGCCTCGGCGCTGCCCGCCGGGCTGGCCTTCACCGGCAGCGACTCGGTGCCGCTGGCCATGGTCGGCGCGGGGCTTCTGTGGCTCGGCGTCCTGCTGACGCGACGCGCCCGGGCCGCGTTCAGTACTGACGAGGGACGCGGATGATCTTGCGGCGCAGCCAGGTCCGCTGGACCCCGCCGAGGTAGATCCGGGTTCGGTGCAGCTCCCAGTGGCCGTACTCGGCGTGCTCCACCAGGGCGCGTCGGATGTCGGACCGGGAATCTCCTCGCGTGAAGCTCACCACGCGGTACTCGTACTCAACCATCGACGCCATTGTCACCCAGAACCCGCTACGGTCGGCACATGACCGCAGACCCGCGTGGCGCGCTGGCCGACCTCGTGGCCGCTTTCGAGCGGCACCTCGAGGCCTCGGCCTCCAAGCGCGGGGAGGACGACCCCACGGTCATCGCGTCGTACGACGACCTCGCCGACGCCTTCGCCTCCTACGACGACGCCCTCCTCCAGGCCTACGGCGAGATGACGCCCCTGGACATCTACGACGGTGACGACGAGGACGACGACGAAGAGCTGGACGACCACTCCGACGAGGACGGCGACGGGGCGGTCTACTCGGGCCTCGACGACGCCGACTACGACGACGACACGGATGACGACGACGAGGCCGACGACCGCCGCTGAGGCGTGCTGACCCCAGCCGTCAGTCGGACACCTCGTCGAGCGCGGCCACGAGCTCGGCCGGCAGCTCGAGGTCCTCACTGGCCAGGGACGTGCGCAGCTGCGCGGTGGTGCGGGCCCCGACGACCGGGCTCACCACACCCGGGCGGTCTCGCACCCAGGCCAGGGCGACCTCGGCGGCGCTGACCTCCAGCCCCCTGGCGGCGATGGCCAGCGCCTCGACGACGGCGGTGCTGCGGTCGTCGAGGTAGCGGGCCGTGAACCGCGGGAAGTCCCGCGATGCGGCGCGGGAGTCGGCCGGGACGCCGTGACGGTACTTGCCGGTGAGCACGCCGCGCCCCAGCGGCGACCAGGGCAGGATCCCGAAGCCCAGCGCCTGCGCCGCGTCGAGCAGGTCGGGCTCCGGGTGTCGGTGCACGAGGGAGTACTCGACCTCGTTGGCCACCAACGGAACTCGCGACTGCTCAAGCAGCGAGAACGCCCGCGCGCTCTGCCACCCGCTGAAGTTGGAGACCCCGACGTACCTCGCCCGACCGGTGGCGACAGCCCACTCGAGCGCCGAGAGCGTCTCGGCCAGCGGCGACTCGTCCGACCAGGTGTGGACGAGCCAGAGGTCGACGTGGTCGGTGCCGAGGCGTTCCAGCGAGGTGTCCAGCTGGCGCAGGAGGCTGTGGCGCGAGGTGTCGACGACCCGCTGGCCCGAGCGGCGCGAGATGCCCGACTTGGTGCAGATGACCACGTCCTCGCGGTCCACGCCGTCGTCCAGCAGGCGGCCGATGATCTCCTCGGAGGCGCCGTCGGAGTAGCCGTGGGCGGTGTCCACGAAGTTGCCGCCGGCATCGAGGAACATCCGGAGCTGGTCGCGGGCGCCCTCCACGTCGGTGGTCCGACCCCAGGTCATCGTCCCCAGGGCGAGCCGTGACACCGACAGGCCGGAGGTCCCCATTCGTCGCTGGCGCATGGTTCCTCACCGTAGTCGCAGCAGTCGGGACGGCCCGCCTCGGCACGCGCGGCCGGACCCGCCGATAGCCTCGGCCCATGGAACTCGGTGTGAACCTCGGCTACTTCGGCATGGGCATGGACCAGGACAACGTCGCTGTGGCGCAGGAGGCCGACCGCCTCGGCTACGCCGTCGCCTGGGTGGCAGAGGCCTACGGCTCGGACGTCCCGACGGTGCTGTCCTGGATCGGGGCGCTCACCGAGCAGATCCACCTCGGCGCGGCGGTCATGCAGATCCCGGCGCGCACCCCCGCCATGACGGCGATGACCGCCGCGACGCTCGACACCCTCTCGGGTGGTCGGTTCCGGCTGGGCCTCGGCGTCAGCGGACCACAGGTGAGCGAGGGCTGGCACGGGGTGCCGTTCGCCGCCCCACTGGGCCGCACCCGCGAGTACGTCGACATCGTCCGGATGGCGCTGCGCCGCGAGACGGTGGCCTACTCCGGCAAGCACTTCACGCTGCCGCTGCCCGACGGCCCCGGCAAGGCCCTCAAGCTCACCATCCACCCGCCACGCCCGGACCTGCCGATCTACCTCGCTGCCGTCGGGCCGAAGAACCTCGAGCTCGCCGGTGAGGTCGCCGACGGCTGGCACGCGATCTTCTTCAGCCCGGAGCACTCGGGGGACCAGGTCGCCAGCGTGGCCGCCGGCCGCCGACGCGCGGGGCGGGGCACCGAGGAGAACCCGTTGGAGGGCTTCGACATCGCGCCGTCGGTCCCCGTGGTCGTGGCCGACGACGTCGAGGCCGCCGCCGACGCGATCCGCCCGTACGCCGCGCTCTACATCGGCGGCATGGGGTCCCGGGAGCAGAACTTCTACAACCAGCTCGCCTGCCGCATGGGGTTCGAGGACGCCGCGGCGAAGGTGCAGGACCTCTACCTGGCCAAGCAGCACCGCGACGCGGCGGCGGCCGTGCCGTTCGAGTTCATCGACGCCACCTCGCTCATCGGCCCGCGGGAGCGCATCGCCGAGCGCATCGGCCGGTATGCCGCCGCGGGCGTGGGCACGCTGTCGGTCGCCCCCTTCGCCGGTGGCCTCGACGCCCGGCTGCATGTCGTGCGGACCATGGCCGAGGTGATGGGAGAGACTGGGGCCTGACCCCGACGCCCGGCACCGCGGACGACGACCCCTGTCGTCCCGCCCCGCGAATGCCGCCGTCCTCGTCCCCGCCCTCGAAAGAGCAGATCTGTGACCCTCAGCTACCTCGACGCCGTCATCCTCGGCATCGTCGAAGGACTCACCGAGTTCCTCCCCGTCTCCTCGACCGGACACCTGACGATCACCGAGAAACTGCTCGGCCTCCCGATCGACGATCCCGGTGTCACCGCCTACACGGCCGTCATCCAGCTCGGGGCGATCCTCGCGACGCTGCTCTACTTCCGCAAGGACATCGTCCGCCTGCTCATGGCCTGGGCCGACGGCCTGCGCAGCGCCGAGGCGCGCGCCCACCACGACTACCAGCTCGCCTGGGCGGTCATCGTCGGCTCGATCCCGGTGGGCATCGTCGGCTTCGCCGCCAAGGACCTCATCGGCGGTCCGCTGCGCAGCCTCTGGGTCGTGGCCGGGGCCCTCATCCTGTGGAGCGCGGTGATGTACCTCGCGGAGACCCGGCACGCAGCGCTGGCCAAGCGGGGCGAGGAGCGCGGCGAGGGTGAGGTCACGCTCAAGGACGGGCTGATCATCGGTCTCGTGCAGTGCGCCTCCCTGGTCCCCGGTGTCTCGCGTTCGGGTGCGACGATCTCGGCCGGTCTGTTCCGCGGGATCGACCGCCTCACCGCGACGCGGCTGTCGTTCTTCATGGCCATCCCTGCGCTCACCGCGGCGGGCTTGTTCGAGATGGTCAGCGAGACCGACCACCTGAGGCTGCTCGGCGTCGGCCAGATGGCCGTCGGGGTCGTCGTCTCGTTCGCCGTCGCCTACGCCTCGATCGCGTGGCTGCTGAAGTTCGTCAGCACCAACAAGATCACGGCCTTCGTCTGGTACCGCGTCGTCCTCGGCATCGTCCTGCTCGTCGTGCTCTCGGCCGGCTGGATGAGCGCGAGCTGAGTCAGCGACCTGAGGGACCCGAGGGACCCGAGGGGCGGGGTGGGGTGACCCGGCCCGTCCCTCGTCGTCAGAGCCAGCCGGAGCGGCGGAACGCCCGATACAGCAGGGAGCAGACCCCGGCCATGACGGCCAGCACGGCGAAGTAGCCGTACTGCCACTTGAGCTCGGGCATGTTCTCGAAGTTCATGCCGTAGATGCCGGCGATCATCGTGGGCACCGCGGCGATCGCGACCCAGGCCGAGATCTTGCGCATGTCGCTGTTCTGCTGGACGGTGATCTGCGCGAGGTGGGCGTTGAGCACGTCGGTGAGCAGGCGGTCGTACGACTCGACGTGGTCGATGACGCGCAGCAGGTGGTCGGCGACGTCCCGGAACAGCAGCCGCATCTCCTTGACGGGGACCGGGCTGCGCGACCCGTCATGGAGCATGTTGAGCGGGGCGGCGAGCGGCGTCGCCGCCCGGCGGAACTCGACGACCTCGCGCTTGAGGCTGTAGATCTGCTCTGAGTCGGCGTGTCCTCGCCCTCCGAACACGGCAGCCTCGATCTGCTCGAGGTCGGTCTGCAGCTCGGCGTCGATCTCGACGTAGTTGTCGACGATCGCGTCCATGACGGCGTGCAGCACGGAGATCTCTCCGTGCCGCAGCATCTCCGGCTTGGCCTCGAGACGCTTGCGCACGGTCGCCAGGGGGCTGAGCTCGCCGTACCGGACCGTGACGACGAAGCGGTCGCCGACGAAGAGCATCACCTCGCCGGTCTCCACGTCGCTCGTGGCCTCGACGTAGCGCAGGGTCTTGAGCACCACGAAGATCGTGTTGTCGTAGAGCTCGACCTTGGCGCGCTGGTTGCCCTTGACGGCGTCCTCGACCGCGAGGGGGTGCAGCTTGAGCTCGTCGTTGACGAGCTCGAACTCGGCGTCGGTCGGGTCCTTGAGCCCGATCCAGAGGAAGGCGTGCGGGTCGTCCCCGGTGCGCAGGGCGTCCAGGGCGTCGCTGAGGTCGCCGCACTGCTGACGGACGCCGTGGCGGTAGATGGCTTGGTCGACGATCACGGGGGCTACTCCACCACGTCCGTGCGCACGGTGCGAGCAGGTCGGACGTAGAGTTCCCGGGTGCCCACCCTGCTGCTCGTCCGCCACGGCCACTCCAGCGCGAACGGCGAGGGGATCCTCGCCGGACGGCTGCCCGGCATCCACCTCACCGACCGCGGCCGCGAGCAGGCGCAACGGCTCGGGGAGCGGTTCGCGGACGTGTCCGTCGTCCGTGTCGTGAGCAGTCCGCTGGAGCGCTGCCTGGAGACGGCGGCCCCGCTCGCAGAGGTCGTGGGGGTGCCGGTGCAGGTCGAGGACGACCTCCAGGAGTGCGCGTACGGCGCATGGAGCGGTCGCAAGCTCGCCGAGCTCGCCAAGGAGCCGCTGTGGTCGACGGTGCAGGACGAGCCCACCGCGGCGCGCTTCCCCGACCACGAGACGTATGCGGCCGAGAGCCTGCAGGAGATGAGCGACCGGGTGGTGGCCGCGGTGCGCCGCATCGACGCGGAGGTCGCGGCCGAGCACGGCGACAAGGCCGTCTGGGTGGCGCTGTCCCACGGGGACCTCGTCAAGGCGCTGCTCGCCGACGCCACCGGCTCGGGCCTGGGCCACTTCCAGCGCTACACCGCCGACCCGGCCTCGGTCTCCGCGATCCGGTACGGCGGCCGCCACACCTTCCTCCTCGCGGCCAACGAGACCACGCCCGACCTCACGCGCTTCGTCCCCGCCCCCGACGCCCCGCCGACGGGTGATGCGCAGGTCGGTGGGGGAGCCGGTTAGAGTTTTGTCCATGTCGCTGCTCGAGTTCGACCCGCCGGACCGGTTCGTCGCCGGGACCGTCGGACCCCCCGGCCAGCGGACCTTCTTCCTCCAGGCCAGCGAGGGGCGCCGCATCAGCAGCGTGTCCCTCGAGAAGGAGCAGGTCCTCGTCCTCGCGACGCGGATCAACGACCTGCTCGACAGCTATGCCGGTGGCAGTGGCGGCGACCACGCCGCGGCCGAGGTCGTCGACAATGCTCCGCTGGACACCCCGATCGAGGACGACTTCCGCGTCAACACCCTCGCCCTGGCGTGGGACGAGGACCGCCGGGTCGTCGTCATCGAGGCGCTCGACCGGGACCCCGACGAGCCGGAGGCAGGCGACCCGGAGGTGCTCGCCTCCGAGCCGCGCCAGATCCGCGTCGTCCTGACCCCGGCCCGGGCACGGGCGTTCGCGCGTCGGGCCCAGTCCATCGTCGCCGCCGGCCGTCCGCCCTGCCCGTTCTGCGGTGGGCCGCTGGAGACCGAGGGCCACATCTGTCCTCGCGCGAACGGCTACAAGCGCTGAGCCCGAGCCAGTCCGCTGACGCGGCACTCCTCGACGTCCTGTCCCGGGAGGACCTCGAGGTCGTCGGTCGGCTGTCGGACGCCTCCAACTTCGCCGTCCTGGTGCGGGTGGGGGTCGACGGACCGTGGGCCATCTACAAGCCGGTCCAGGGGGAGCGGCCGCTGTGGGACTTCCCTGACGGCACGCTCGCCGGGCGCGAGGTCGCCTGCTACCTCATCAGCGCCGCAGGTGGCTGGGACGTCGTGCCCCCGACGGTGCTGCGGTCCGGGCCGAACGGCCTGGGCTCGGTGCAGCAGTGGGTGGGCGACCCGGGCGAGGAGCCGGAGCACCCCGTGGATCTCGTTGCCCCGAAAGAGGTTCCGCAGGGGTGGCTGCCCGTGCTGCGTGGTGAGAACGAGCTGGGCCAGCCGGTCGTCGTCGTCCACGAGGACTCCGAGTCGGCCCGCTCGGTCGCTGCCTTCGACGCACTGATCAACAACTCCGACCGCAAGGGCTCGCACCTCGTCCGCGACGGCGGGCGGCTGCGGGGCTTCGACCACGGGGTCAGCCTGCACGTCGAGCCCAAGCTGCGCACCGTGCTCTGGGGCTTCGCCGGCGACCCGCTCCCGGAGGTCGAGCTCTCCCGCATCGCGACCGTCTGCGCCCTTGTCGAGGACGAGGACTCCGCGCTGCGGGCCGACCTCGACGCGCTCCTGACCATCAACGAGGTCGCAGCCCTCCTGGGGAGGGGTCGACGACTGCTCGACCGCGCGGCATACCCGGTGCCGTCCGGGCAGTGGCCGGCCATCCCGTGGCCGCCGCTGTGAGCGGTCATCGTAGAGTTCCGCTGTGATCTCCTGGCCCACGCCGTTCCTCCCCGCCGTCCCCGGCACCGGACACCCGGTCCAGGTCTTCGACACCGCGAGCGGTGAGGTCCGTCCCCTCACCCCGGGCCCGACGGCGCGGATGTACGTCTGTGGCATCACGCCGTACGACGCCACCCACATGGGGCACGCCGCGACCTACGTGACGTTCGACGTCCTCGGCCGGGCGCTGCGGGACGCGGGCCACACGGTGGAGTACGTCCAGAACATCACCGACGTCGACGACCCGCTCATCGAGCGGGCCGAGCGCGACGGTGTGCGCTGGCAGGACCTCGCCACCCGTGAGATCGCGCTCTTCCGCGAGGACATGACCGCACTGGCCGTCATCCCCCCGGACCACTACGTCGGGGTCGTCGAGAGCATCGAGCCCGTCGCCGCAGCCGTCCGCGGGCTGCTCACCACCGGTGCGGCCTACGAGGTCGAGACGGCGGAGTCGGAGGGCAACGACCTCTACCTCGACCTGGCCAGCGACGAAGGCTTCGGTTCGGTGTCCAACTGGACGCGCGACCAGATGATCGAGGTGTTCGCCGAGCGCGGCGGCGACCCGGACCGCGCGGGCAAGCGCGACGCGCTCGACCCGCTGCTGTGGCGCTCGGCCCGTGACGGCGAGCCCTCGTGGCAGGTCGACGGGCTGCCGACCGGACGCCCCGGCTGGCACATCGAGTGCACCGCCATCGCGCTGGAGCACCTGGGCATGACCTTCGACGTCCAGGGCGGCGGCACCGACCTCGTCTTCCCGCACCACGAGATGAGCGCGACGCAGGCCGTCGTCCTCACCAAGGAGCGGCCGTTCGCCCGCACCTACGCCCACCAGGCGATGGTAGGCCTCGACGGCGAGAAGATGAGCAAGTCCAAGGGGAACCTCGTCCTGGTCTCCAGGCTGCGCGCCGACGGCGTGGACCCCATGGCGATCCGGCTGGCGTTGCTGTCGCAGCACTACCGGACCGAGTGGTCCTGGACCGACGACCTCCTGGCCCAGGCGCAGGCCCGGCTCGAGGCGTGGCGCTCGGCGCTGTCGGTCAACGCCGCGCCGGCCACCGACGAGGTCATCGAGCAGGTCCGCCGCCACGTCGCCGACGACCTCGACACCCCCGGTGCCCTCGCTGCCGTCGACCGCTGGGCCAAGGAGTGCCTCACCCGGGGAGGACGCGACGCCACCTCGGCGGGTGTGCTGGCGCGGGCCCTGGACGCCGTCCTCGGCGTCCGCGTCTGACACCAGACGTCAGCCGGGGCCGTCCTGGCCGCGACGACGGAGGTAGCGCTCGAACTCGCGGGCGATGGCGTCGCCGCTGGCCTCCGGGAGGTCGGCGGTGTCCTGGGCCTCCTCGAGGGACTGGACGTACTCCGCGACCTCGTCGTCGGTCTCGGCGAGCTCGTTGATGCCGCGCTCCCACGCCTTGGCGCCGTCGTCGAGGTCGCCGTGGGGGATGGGCGCGTCGAGCAGCTCCTCGAGGCGGGAGACGAGTGCCAGGGTCGCCTTCGGCGATGGTGAGTGCCCGGCGTAGTGCGGGACCGCGGCCCAGCAGGAGATGGACTGCAGGCCGGACTGGGTGGCGGCGTCGGCCAGGACGCCGACGATGCCGGTCGGTCCCTCGTACCGGCTGGGCTCGAGGTCGAAGCGGTGCAGCACGTCGTCGTCGTCGGAGGTGGCGGTGACCGGGATCGGCCGGGTGTGCGCGACGTCGGCCATGAGCGCACCGAGGGTGAAGACGGTCGTCGCACCGACCTGCTGCGCGAACTCCATCAGCTCGATGGTGAAGGCCCGCCAGCGGAAGGACGGCTCGATGCCCTGGACGAGGACGATGTCGCGCTCGAGGGTCTCGCTGCTCGCCACGAGGATGCGGGTGGTGCGCCAGTGGATCCGGCGGCGGCCGTCGTCGAGGACGACCCGGGGCCGGTTGACCTGGAAGTCGTAGTACTCCTCGGGGTCGAGGGCCGCGATCGCCTCGGCGTCCCAGACGTCGATGAGGTGGTCGATCGCCGCGGTGGCGGCCTCGCCGGCGTCGTTCCAGCCCTCGAACGCGGCGATGACGACCGGGTTGTTCAGCTCCGGCACGTCCTCGAGCTCGATCACTGTTCCTCCTCGCCCGCGCCGGCCCGATGCCGGCGCGCCACCTCTTCCGCCCAGCCTACGGTCCACGGTCCGGCCGCACGGGAGAGGCTGCGTATAGTCGGGCGCGCCGTCCAGCCACCCCACCGACCGCGCGGAGCCCTGCCACCCATGTCCTCGACCAGCACGCCGCCCGCCACCCCCGGATCGGGACTGCCCGCCGCGGTGTTCTGGGACATGGACGGGACCCTCGTCGACACCGAGCCGTACTGGATCACGGCCGAGCACGCGATCGTCGAGGAGGCCGGGGGAGTCTGGAACGACGAGTACGCCCACCAGCTCGTCGGCAACGACCTCATGGTCTCGGCGGAGTTCATCCGCGACAACAGCCCGGTCGAGCTCGACCCGGTGGAGATCGTCGAGGAGCTTCTGCGCCGGGTGGTCGTCCAGGTCCGCGAGCACGTGCCGTGGCGTCCCGGTGCCGTCGAGCTGCTCGAGGCCCTCGGCGCCGCCGGTGTGCCGAACGCGTTGGTGACCATGTCGTGGCGGTCGCTGGCGGACAGCGTGGTGTCGTCCCTGCCCGAGGGCACCTTCGCCGCCGTCATCACCGGCGACGAGGTCGAGCACGGCAAGCCGCACCCCGAGCCCTACCTCGCCGCCGCCCGCGCGCTCGGGGTCGAGGTGGCCGACTGCGTCGCCATCGAGGACTCGCCCACGGGCGTGCGCTCGGCCGTCGCGGCAGGGGTGCCGACGATCGCCGTGCCGCACGTGGTGCCCGTGCCGGTCACCGTCGGTGCCGTGCAGGTGCCGAGCCTGCGCGGGATCACGCCCACCGACCTCGTCAGCCTCTTCGACGGCTCGCGGCGGTAGGCCCTCACTCGTCGGTCGGCGCGACCTGACCCGAGACGGCGGGGTTGAGGGCGATGAGGGCCGCGTTCTCCGGCAGGGGCGGGGGAGTGCCGCCCCAGGCCGGACAGAACTCGCGGAAGTCGCACCAGTCGCACAGCTTCGAGGTCTTCGGTCGCCAGTCACCGGTCGTGGCAGCTCGCTCGATCGCGACCCAGACGGCCTTGAGGTTGCGCTCGAGGCTGAGCAGGTCGTGCTCGTCCGGCGCGTAGCGGACGACCTCGCCGTTGCCGAGGTAGACGAGCTGGAGCAGGCGCGGGATCTCGCCGCGCAGCCGCCAGAGCACCAGCGCGTAGAACTTCATCTGGAACAACGCCTTGCCCTCGAACAGCTCGCTCGGGGACCGGCCGGTCTTGTAGTCGACGACCCGCATGGCGCCGTCGGGGGCGACGTCGAGGCGGTCGACGTACCCGCGCAGGACGAGTCCGTCGACATCGGTCTCGACGTAGAGCTCGCGCTCGGCGGGCTCGAGGCGGGTCGGGTCCTCGAGGGTGAACCACGTCTCGATGAGCGCCTGGGCATCGCTGAACCAGCCGTCCTCGGTGAGCTTCGCGTCGTCGGCGATCATCGCTGCGAGCTCGGGCTCCTCCTCGACCAGCGCGCTCCACTGGGGGCCCAGCAGGGCCTGAGCCGCAGCCGGGGTCCGCTCGTCGGCAGGGAGGTCGAAGAGCCGCTCCAGGACGGCGTGCACGAGCGTTCCGCGCGCCGCAGCGGGGCTGGGCGGCGAGGGCAGCTTGTCGATCGTGCGGAACCGATAGAGCAGCGGGCACTGCTTGAAGTCGGATGCACGGCTCGGCGAGAGAGCGGGAACCATGACCCGAACTCTAGGTGCCACGACCGACACGACCGTGACCCCGCGCCATACCTGTGGACCACGCGGTGGGTCGATGTGGACGCGCCCGGAACTCCCGGCGCGTTCACATCGACCCGGCCTCAGTCCTCGGGCTGGTAGCCGAGGTTGGGGCCGAGCCAGCGCTCGGCCTCGCGCAGCGTCCAGCCCTTGCGCTCGGCGTACTCCTCCACCTGGTCGCGGCCGAGGCGGCCGACGACGAAGTACTGCGACTGCGGGTGCGAGAAGTACCAGCCGGACACCGCGGCACCCGGCCACATGGCCATCGACTCGGTGAGCTCGATCCCCGTGCGCTCCCTGACGTCCAGGAGCTCCCACAGGAGCTCCTTCTCGGTGTGGTCGGGGCAGGCGGGGTAGCCCGGCGCGGGTCGGATGCCGACGTACTTCTCGGCGATCAGCTGGTCGTTGGGCAGGTGCTCGTCCGGGGCGTACCCCCAGAAGTCGTGGCGCACCCGCTCGTGCAGCCGCTCGGCGAACGCCTCGGCGAGCCGGTCGGCGAGCGACTCGAGCAGGATCGCCGAGTAGTCGTCGTTGGCCGCCTTGAACTCCGCCACCCGGTCGGCCGACCCCAGGCCCGCCGTGACGGCGAACGCACCCACGTGGTCGCGCAGCCCGGTGTCCTTGGGCGCCACGAAGTCCGACATCGCGCGGTTGGGCACGCCCTGTCGGTGCTGGCCCTGCTGGCGCAGCGTATGGAGCGTGGTCGCCACGGTCTGGCGCGCCGAGTCCGTGTAGACCTCGATGTCGTCGCCCACCGAGCTCGCCGGGAAGAGGCCGAACACGCCACTGGCGCGCAGCCACTTCTCGTCGATGATGCGGTCGAGCATCCGCTGGGCGTCCTCGTACAACCGGGTCGCGGCCTCGCCGGTGGCCGGGTTGTGCAGGATGTCGGGGAAGCGGCCCTTCATCTCCCAGGCGAGGAAGAACGGACCCCAGTCGATGTAGCGGCGCAGCTCGTCGATCGGGTAGTCGGTGAAGGTCTTGACGAACTGCGTGACGGTCGGCCGCTCGCTGCCCGACTGACGACGCAGCAGCTCCTTCTCCTGGGCCGCGACGAGGTGGGGGACCGGCGGCCGGTAGCCCGCCCACTCGATCGGGGTCGCCTTCTCGCGGGCCACCTCGAGCGGGACCAGCGGGCGCTCGGTCGACTTGGCGGCGTGCCGGGCCCGCAGCGCGTCGAAGTCCGCCTTGACGTCGGCCATCAGCGTCTCGCGCTGGTCGTCGGCGAGCAGCTTGGACACGACGGGCACCGAGCGCGACGCGTCCTTCACCCACACGACCGGGCCGTGGTACTGCTGGTCGACCTTGACGGCGGTGTGCGCCCGTGACGTCGTCGCCCCGCCGATGAGCAGCGGCAGGTCGAGGCCCTGGCGCTCCATCTCCGAGGCGAAGTTGACCATCTCGTCCAGGCTCGGCGTGATGAGGCCGGAGAGCCCGATGACGTCGGCCTTCTCCGCCTTGGCGGCGTCGATGATCTTCTGCGCCGGCACCATGACGCCGAGGTCGACGACGTCGTAGTTGTTGCACTGGAGCACGACGCCGACGATGTTCTTGCCGATGTCGTGGACGTCGCCCTTGACGGTCGCGAGGACGATCTTGCCCTTGCTGCGGTTCTCCGCGACCTCGGCCTCGGTCTTCTCCGCCTCGATGAAGGGGATGAGGTACGCGACGGCCTTCTTCATGACGCGGGCCGACTTCACGACCTGCGGCAGGAACATCTTGCCGCTGCCGAACAGGTCGCCGACGACGTTCATGCCGTCCATCAGCGGACCCTCGATGACCTCGATGGGCCTGCCACCGCGGTCGCTGATCTCCTGGCGGAGCTCCTCGGTGTCGGACTCGGCGTGCTCGTCGATGCCCTTGACGAGCGCGTAGGTGATGCGTTCGCCGACGGGCAGGCTGCGCCACTCCTCGGCGATGGCCTCCTGTTTGGTGTCGCCGGTGTTGAAGGAGTCGGCGATCTCGAGCAGCCGCTCGGTGGAGTCCGGCCGACGGTTGAGGACGACGTCCTCGATCCGCTCACGGAGTCGCTCGTCGACCTGGTCGTAGACGACGAGGGCGCCGGCGTTGACGATGCCCATGTCCATGCCGGCCTGGATCGCGTGGAACAGGAAGACCGCGTGGATCGCCTCGCGCACGGCGTTGTTGCCGCGGAACGAGAAGGACACGTTGGAGACACCGCCGGAGACGAGGGCGCCGGGGAGGTTCTCCTTGATCCAGCGGGTGGCCTCGATGAAGTCGGTGCCGTAGGCGGCGTGCTCCTCGATGCCCGTGGCCACCGCGAAGATGTTGGGATCGAAGATGATGTCCTCGGCGGGGAAGCCGACCTCCTGGGTGAGGATGTCGTACGCCCGCCGGCAGATCACCTTGCGCCGCTCGAGGGAGTCGGCCTGGCCCTCCTCGTCGAACGCCATGACGACGATGGCGGCGCCGTACTTGCGGCACAGCCGGGCGTGCTCGACGAACGGCTCGACGCCCTCCTTCATCGAGATGGAGTTGACGATCGGCTTGCCCTGCACGCACTTCAGCCCGGCCTCGATGACCTCCCACTTCGAGGAGTCGACCATCAGCGGCACCCGGGAGATGTCGGGCTCGCTCGCGACGAGCTTGACGAAGCGGTCCATAGCCGCGACGCCGTCGATCATCCCCTCGTCCATGTTGATGTCGATGACCTGCGCACCGGCCTCGACCTGCTGGCGGGCGACGTTGAGCGCCGTGCCGTAGTCCTCGGCCTGGATGAGCTTGCGGAAGCGTGCCGACCCGGTGATGTTGGTGCGCTCACCGACGTTGACGAACAACGTGTCCTCGGTGACCGTCACCGGCTCCAGGCCCGAGAGCCGCAGGGCGGGTGCCACCTCGGGGACCACGCGGGGCGACTGGTCGCTGGCCGCCTTGGCGATGGCGGCGATGTGGTCCGGCGTCGTGCCGCAGCAGCCTCCGAGCAGGTTGACGAGCCCGGCCTGCGCGAACTCGCCCACGACCGCAGCCATCTGGTCGGGCAGCTCGTCGTACTCGCCGAAGGCGTTGGGGAGACCGGCGTTCGGGTAGCACGACACGAAGGTGTCGGCGACGCGGGCGAGCTCCGCGGCATACGGGCGCATCTCCTCGGCACCGAGGGCGCAGTTGAGCCCGACCGCGATGGGGCGGGCGTGGCGCACGGAGTTCCAGAAGGCCTCCGTGACCTGCCCCGACAGCGTGCGCCCGGAGGCGTCGGTGATCGTGCCGGAGATGATGACGGGCCAGCGGCGGTCGTGCTCCTCGAACAACGTCTCGAGCGCGAAGATCGCGGCCTTGGCGTTGAGCGTGTCGAAGATCGTCTCGACGATCAGGACGTCGGCCCCACCGTCGACGAGGCCGCGAGCCTGCTCGGTGTAGGCGTCGACGAGCTCGTCGAAGGTGACGTTGCGCTTGCCGGGGTCGTTGACGTCGGGGGAGATCGACGCGGTGCGGTTCGTCGGGCCGAGTGCGCCGAGCACCCAGCGCGGCTTGTCCGGCGTCTTCTCCGTCATGGCGTCGCAGGCGCGACGGGCGAGGCGCGCGGACTCGAGGTTGATCTCGTAGGCGAGGTCCTCCATGCCGTAGTCGGCGAGGGAGATCTTCTGCGCGTTGAAGGTGTTGGTCTCGACGAGGTCGGCGCCCGCCTCGAGGTATGCCGTGTGGATGCCGGCGATGATCTCCGGCTGGGTGAGCGACAGGAGGTCGTTGTTGCCCTTGAGGTCGCTCTCCCAGTCGGCGAAGCGCTCGCCGCGGTAGTCGTCCTCGCCCAGGCCCTCTCGCTGGATCATCGTGCCCATGGCGCCGTCCATCACGAGGATCCGCGTCGTGAGGGCGGACCTCAGGTCGTCGGTTGCGTCGGGCTGGAATGCGGGTGAGTCGGGCACCGGTCAAGTATGGACCGGTGCGTGCTCGGGCGTCCTTCGGGTTCACGTACTGTCAGGGCATGACGACAGCTGCCCGTGGGCACCACGCTCCCGAGGGCGAGCAGGAACGCGGGCTCGGCGTCCGCATCGCCCGGGTGGCAGGCATCCCCGTGTACCTCGCCCCGAGCTGGTTCCTCATCGCCGCCGTCATCACCGCGATCGTCGCCGCGCCGCTGCTGTCCACGCGCCCGCTGGTCGGCATCGGGGTCGGCTTCGCCCAGGCGCTCGTGCTGCTCGTCTGCGTCCTCGTCCACGAGGCCGCGCACGCCGCGACCGCCCGAGGCTTCGGCATGCCCGTGGTCCGGATCGTGGCCAACCTCTGGGGCGGACACACCTCGATGGAGGCCGGCCACACCACCCCGGGACGGATGGCGCTCGTCGCCGCCGCCGGACCGGCGTCCAACGCCGTCTTCGCCGCGCTCGCCTGGCTGGCCCTGCCGTCGGTCACCGGCGACGTGTCGAGCCGCCTCGTCGAGGGCCTGGTCATCATCAACGGCTCGCTGGCCGTCCTCAACATCCTCCCCGGCATGCCGCTCGACGGCGGCCAGGTCCTGGAGTGCCTCGTCTGGAAGGTGACCGGCGACCGCAACAAGGGGTCGGTGGTCGCCGGCTGGAGCGGCCGCGTGCTGGCCGTCGGAGTCGTGCTCTGGTTCTTCGTCCGGCCCCTCGTCATGACGCAGGACCTCGGGTTCGGCCAGATCTGGGTGCTGTTCATCGGCTCGATCCTCTGGGCCGGGGCGACGGAGTCGATCCGGCGCGGCAAGGCCCTGGCCACCATCGGCCGCATCACCCTGCGCTCGGTGATGCGCGCTGCCGTCGCCGTCCCCGACACGGCCCGTGTCGGGGACCTGCCCGCCACGCCGGGGGGCGAGCTGGTCGTCGTCGACGGCCACGGTCGTCCCTCCGCCTACGTCGACTCGGCCCACCTCTCGTCGGTCCCGCCGGACGCCCGGCCGCACACCCCGGTCAGCGCGGTCGCCAGCCAGCAGGACCCCGGCTGGGTCATCGACGCCGACCCCGCGGGCGATGTCATGCCGGCCCTCGCGGCCCTGCAGGAGTTCGGGATCACCGTCGGCGCGGTCGTGCACCAGGGCCGGGTCGTCGGCGTCGTCCACGCCGCGGACGTGGGCCGGGCGCTCAACGCCTGAACGGTGCCGCCTGCGGCCGAGGTGTCTTGAACGGAGTGGGGACGCCGCCTACAGTCCGCCCATGACCTCCCGCGGCACCGCGCACCGACCCCGGCTGCGCCGCAGGGTCGTCGCCGGTCTGGCTGCGAGCACGGTCCTCGCCGTCGGTGCGGTGGGGTTCGCGCTCGACGCGCGCACCGCGTCGGCGGGAGGAGCGCAAGCCGCCGTCGTGGCCGTGGGAGCACCGCGCGCGGGCGGGGTGCCAGCACCTGCGCCGGCCGCCGCTGCGGCACAGGTGCCAGCCGGTTCGTCGCCGTCGGCGCCGGCCCCCCGGTCTGCGTCGGCGTCGAGGTCGGAGCCGGCGTCGTCACGGGCCCGGGGACCGTGGGTCGGCACGTGGGCCACCGCGGTCGCCGTCCCCCAGGCCGGTCCACCGGCCCAGGGCTTCACCGACACGACGCTGCGCCAGCGGATGCACGTCTCCGTCGGGGGACAGGTGGTCCGGCTGCGGCTCACCAACGTCCACGGCACAAGGCCACTCGTCGTGACCGCCACCCTCGCCCGGCCCTCCACGCGCGCCGGCGCCGCCGCGGGGGACGTCGACCCGGGCACCCTCGTCCCGGTGACGTTCGCGGGGAGCCGGCAGGTCGCCGTACCGGTGGGCGCGGAGCTGGCGTCCGACCCTGTGGCGCTGGCCGTCCCGGACGGCGGCGACCTCCTCGTGAGCCTGCACGTGCCCGGCCCGACCGGCCCGGCGACGTACCACGGGGCGGCGCACACGACGGGGTTCGTCGCCGACGGCGACCAGACGTCTGCCGTCTCGGTGGCGGCGTTCCCGCGACGGACGACGTCGTTCTGGTTCCTCGACGGGCTCGACGTGCGGTCCCGCGTCGGGGGATCCGTGGTCTTCCTCGGCGACTCGATCACCGACGGGTCCGGCTCGACCACGGACGCCGACCACCGCTGGCCGGACCTGCTCGCCGACCGGGCCAGGTCGCTGCCCACGCCGCAGCGGTTCGGGGTGCTCAACGCGGGCATCGGGGGCAACCGGGTGCTGCGCGACGCCGCCGGCCCCGGACAGGGCCCCAAGGCGCTCGACCGCCTCAACCGCGACGTGCTGACCCAGACCGGGGTCCGGACCGTGGTGCTGCTCGAGGGCATCAACGACATCCAGCAGGACCCGTCGGAGCACGACCCCCGCGCCATCATCGACGGCTACCGGCAGGTCCTCGAGCGCTCGCACGCGCGGGGGCTGCGGGTGGTCGTGGGCACGCTCGCACCGTTCGAGGGCTGGCCCCGGTGGACCCCGGAACGCGAGCAGGTCCGCGTCGCCGTCAACGCGTGGATCCGCACGTCCGGCGAGCCTGATGCCGTCCTCGACCTCGACGCGGTGCTGCGCGACCCCGACCGGCCCACCCGCCTGCGCGCCGGCTACGACAGCGGCGACCACCTCCACCCGAGCGACGCGGGGTATGCCGCGATGGCGGCCTCGGTCGACCTGCGCCTGCTGCGGAACCCGGGGCGCTGACGGCGGGTCCGGGGCACCCCCGCGGGAGAACTAGACTTCGCCGCCATGAGCAGCACCCCCGACCAGACCCCGCCCGCCGCCACGGGAGCAGACCTGCGCCGTGGCACCTTCTCCGAGGGCGAGCGGGTGCAGCTGACCGACCCGAAGGGGCGCCTGCACACCATCACCCTCGAGGCGGGACGCGAGTTCCACACCCACCGCGGTCGCCTGGCCCACGACGACCTCATCGGCAGCCCTGACGGGTCCGTCGTCAAGAACACCGCCGGCGTCGAGTACCTCGCACTCCGCCCGCTGCTGTCCGACTACGTCATGTCGATGCCGCGCGGTGCCGCGGTGGTCTACCCCAAGGACGCCGGCCAGATCGTCACCATGGCCGACATCTTCCCGGGCGCCCGGGTCGTCGAGGCCGGCGTCGGCTCCGGCGCCCTGTCGATGAGCCTGCTGCGGGCCGTGGGGGAGACCGGTCACGTGCACTCGTTCGAGCGCCGCGAGGACTTCGCCGACATCGCCAAGGGCAACGCCCGCGCCTTCTTCGGCCAGGACCACCCGGCCTGGCAGGTCACCGTCGGTGACCTCGTCGAGGAGCTGCCGCAGCACGTCGAGCCCGGCAGCGTCGACCGCGTCGTGCTGGACATGCTCGCTCCCTGGGAGTGCCTCGACGCCGTCGCCGACGCACTCCTGCCCGGTGGCGTCCTCATCTGCTACGTCGCCACCGCCACCCAGCTGTCGCGCGTCGCCGAGGGCGTCCGCGAGCACGGCGGCTACACCGAGCCCGAGGCGTGGGAGTCGCTCGTCCGCGGCTGGCACCTCGAGGGCCTCGCAGTGCGTCCGCAGCACCGGATGCACGGCCACACCGGCTTCCTCATCACCACCCGCCGCCTCGCCCCCGGGGTCACCCCGCCGCTGCGCAAGCGCCGCCCCGGCAAGGGCTCGATCGACGAGGACGGCGCCCCCGTGCAGGACTCGGGCTTCGGCCGCGAGGGCGAGTTCACCCCCGAGGACATCGGCGAGCGCGTCCCATCAGACAAGAAGATCCGGCGGGTTCGCCGTTCTGTGACCCAAACCTCCGAGACCGCGGAGTAGTTCGGGGTTAGGTTTGCTTATCGGCCGTCCCGCACGGTCGATGACCGAGGTTCGCCACCGAGGGAGTCGACATGACCGACCACAGCCAGCCCCACCGCCCCGACAACAGTGACGAGCGCCGCCAGGCCGAGCTCCTCGCCGAGGAGGTCGCCGCCCTGCGGCAGCGCCTCGCCGACGCCCCGGTGCGTTCGCGTGAGCTCGAGACCAAGGTGCTGCAGCTGCAGTCCAACCTCGCCACGATCTCCTCGCAGAACGAGCGCCTCGTGCGCACCCTCAAGGAGGCGCGGGAGCAGATCGTCACGCTGAAGTCCGAGGTCGACCGGCTGGCCCAGCCGCCTGCTGCGTACGGCGTGATCCTCGAGTCGTACGACGACGCGACCGTCGACATCCTCACCGGTGGCCGCAAGATGCACGTCGCCGTCAGCCCCGCGGTCGACCCGGCAGAGCTGTCCAGCGGCCGCGAGGTCCGGCTCAACGAGGCGATGAACGTCGTGGCCACCTGCGGCTACGAGCGCATCGGCGAGGTCGTCATGATCAAGGAGCTGCTCGGCGAGGGCCGGGTCCTGGTCGTCTCGCACGCCGACGAGGAGCGCGTCGTCCGCATGGCCGACTCCCTCGAGGGCGAGCCGATCCGTGTCGGCGACGCCCTCATGCTCGAGTCGCGCTCCGGCTTCGTCTACGAGCGGATCCCCAAGGCCGAGGTGTCCGAGCTGGTCCTCGAAGAGGTCCCCGACATCGACTACGAGGACATCGGCGGCCTGGCCGGCCAGATCGAGGCCATCCGCGACGCCGTCGAGCTGCCCTACCTGCACCCCGACCTGTTCACCGAGCACCAGCTCAAGCCCCCGAAGGGCGTGCTGCTCTACGGCCCGCCCGGCTGCGGCAAGACACTCATCGCCAAGGCGGTGGCGTCGTCGCTGGCCCGCAAGGTCGCGGAGAAGGAGGGCAAGCCCGTCGGCAAGTCGTTCTTCCTCAACATCAAGGGCCCGGAGCTGCTCAACAAGTACGTCGGCGAGACCGAGCGCCACATCCGCCTGATCTTCCAGCGGGCCCGTGAGAAGGCCTCCGGCGGCACGCCCGTGGTCGTGTTCTTCGACGAGATGGACAGCCTGTTCCGCACGCGCGGCTCCGGCGTCTCCTCCGACGTCGAGACGACGATCGTGCCGCAGCTGCTGTCCGAGATCGACGGTGTCGAGCGGCTCGAGAACGTCATCGTCATCGGGGCCTCGAACCGTGAGGACATGATCGACCCGGCCATCCTGCGCCCGGGTCGCCTCGACGTGAAGATCAAGATCGAGCGCCCCGACGCCGAGAGCGCGCGCGACATCTTCACGAAGTACCTCACCGCGGACCTGCCGCTGCACCCGCACGACCTCTCGGAGCACGACGGCTCGGCCCAGGCCACGGTCGACGCGATGATCACCGCCACGGTCGAGCGGATGTACTCCGAGATCGAGGAGAATCGCTTCCTCGAGGTCACCTACGCCAACGGCGACAAGGAGGTCCTCTACTTCAAGGACTTCAACTCCGGCGCGATGATCCAGAACATCGTCGACCGAGCGAAGAAGATGGCGATCAAGGACTTCCTCACCGTCGGGGCCAAGGGCATCCGGGTCGACCACCTGCTCGCGAGCTGCGTCGACGAGTTCAAGGAGAACGAGGACCTGCCCAACACGACCAACCCCGACGACTGGGCCCGCATCTCCGGCAAGAAGGGCGAGCGGATCGTCTACATCCGCACGCTCGTCACCGGCAAGAGCGGCACGGAGCCGGGCCGCTCGATCGACAACGTCGCCAACACGGGCCAGTACCTCTGACCCGCCCGTCGACACCCGGACCCCTCCCGGGCCCTCCACCCGTCCGCGGTGGTGGGCTCGCGCGGGCCCGCCACCGTCCCCTCCAGCTGGTCTCGTGGGGGACGGCGCTCGTCCTCGTCACCTACGTCACGCCGATGGTGAGCGTGCCGGCCACCGCCGCCGACCTCGACGTCGGCCCGGTCGGCCGGGCCTGGGTGCTCAGCTCGATGAGCGTCGGCCTCGCGGCCGTCCTGCTCGCGGCCGGGGTCCTCGGCGACAGCCTCGGGCGGCGACGCGCCTACGTCCTGGGCCTCGCCGCGATGGGCCTCGGCTCGCTGGCCTGCGCAGCGGCTCCCTCCGTCGCGGTCTTCGTCGCCGGGCGGCTCGTCGAGGGAGCCGGGGGAGCGGCGGTGCTCGCGTGCGGGCTGGCCCTGCTCACCGAGGCCTATCCTGCCGGCCGCGAACGCGGGCACGCCACGGCGGTCTGGGGCGCCAGCGTCGCCCTGGGCATCTCGGTCGGGGCGTTGCTCGCAGCCGCCCTGGACATCGGGACCGGGTGGCGCGAGGTGTATGGCGTCGTGGGTGCCGTCGCGCTGGTCCTGGTCCCGGCGACGACCCGCTGGGTCGCCCCCACCCGCCCCGTCGTGCGCCGTCGCGTCGACCTGCCCGGTCTGGTCCTGCTCAGTGCGGCGCTGACCCTGCTCGTCAGCGCCCTGACGCAGGGTCGGTCGGGCGTCACCGGTGCCACCGTGGCCATCGGTGGTGCCGCCGTGCTGCTGCTGGCGGTGTTCGGGTGGGTGGAGACCCAGGTCTCGTCGCCGCTGCTCGAGCCCGCGCTGTTCCGTGAGCCGCGGTTCCTCGGCGCGACGCTCGGCGCCATGGTGCTGGGCATCGGCATGGTCGGCACGACGTCGTTCGTCCCCACGGTCGTGCAGGCCGGGCTGGGGCACGGCCTCTGGGCGGGCAGCCTGCTGATCACCTGCTGGTCCGGGGCGAGCGTGGCCTCCTCGCTCGCCCTGCGGCTCGTCCACCGCCCGTTGACGGGTCCGGGGCCGCTGGCCGCCTGCCTCGTCGTCGTGACGGGAGGACTGTCGCTCGCCCTCGGACTCGAGGCCGGGTCATCCCCCTGGCGGATCGCCCCGGCGATGGTCGTGTGCGGTGTCGCCACCGGGCTGCTCAACGCGCTGCTCGGTCGGGAGGCGGTCGCCAGCGTGCCGGCGTCCCGCGCCGCGATGGGCAGCGGCGCCAACCAGACGGCGCGCTACCTGGGTGCCGCCTGCGGCATCACGATGTTCGTCGTGGTCGCGACGCACGCGGGCTCCGGGGACGGATCGGCTGCACTCGTCTCGGGGTGGAACATCGCGGTCGTCGTCGCGCTGTCCGCCACCGGCCTGGGCGCGGTGCTCCTCGCGGGCCTGGCCCTGCTCCACCTCCGGAGCCCGGTCGCCGACGAACCCGCCAGCGACGAAGCGGCCACCGACGAACCGGCCACACGAGCGGACACCCCGGCGGCCACCGTGGCGGACAGCGACTCGACCCGCAGCCACAGCCGCCAGTAGGCGACACCGACGGCGACCGAGGCTGCCATGGCGAGCACCGAGCTCGTGGCCATGAGGTGCGGGTAGACGACGAAGTGCGTGAGGTAGACGAAGAGGCTCGCGCTGGCCACGACCGCCGCGGCCCGACCGAGCACGGCGGGTACCACCACCGTGGGCACCCAGATGAGCACCAGCAGCCCGACGATGATCGTGACCTCGCGCATCGGCATGGACGGCCAGAACCCCGGCACGGTGAGGACCGGGATCGCCGAGACCAGGAGCCGCTGCGCGGTGGTCGTCGCCCGGGCTGCGGCCCACCCGGTCGCGAACAGCCAGATGAGGACGTAGGCGTTGGCGCCCCGGTAGGGGCCCGCGTCGGGGACGACGACGGCATACCTCGTGAGCAGGCCGAACCCCACGAGGGCGAGCGGGAACGCGAACGGCCACCGACGCTCCCAGCGGTCCACGGCCGGGATCGCCATGAGGGCCGCGGTGCCGAGCAGGAGCGCGACGACGGCCTCGACGAACCAGTAGTGCCAGTGGTCGGACCACCTGGCCCAGTCGCCGAGCACCTGGTTGAGCAGGAGCACGTTGCGCCAGTCGTAGGTGCCCGCGACGACGGCCACCACGCTGATCCACGCCGCGCTGGGCGCCCAGATGCGCAGGGCGCTGCGGGCCACCCCCTTCGCACGGTCGCCCCGCGACCGGTGCGTCAGCTGGAACCGCGCGAGGTTGAAGCCGGCCAGGGCCAGCAGGGTGTGGGCGCCGCCGGGGACGAACGACAGGTGGGTGTGGTTGGCCAGGATGAGCAGGACCGCGACGGCCCGCAGCACGACGCTCGTCTCGACCCGCTGCAGCCACGAACGCGAGGGACGCGCGGCCGAGGGGGCCACCACGAGGTCCCGCGGTGGGAACAGGTGCCAGCCGCCGGGCAGGGCGTCCAGGACGCGCTCGAGGCGCAGCGACACCTCGACGTAGGAGAGCGAGTCACCGCCGAGGTCGACGAAGCTGGTGTCCGCGGTGGCGTGCGGAGCGTCCAGCAGCTCGCGGTAGAGCGCGACGACCGCCACGACGCGATCACCCTCCCCGGCGGCTGTGGTCTCCATCTGTCCCGTCGTTGCGGGACGGCTCGCCCGGTGCGCCCCGAGGATCTCCTTCACCCCGGGGTAGTCGGGCTTCCCTGTGGCCAGGCGCGGTGCCTCCAGCCCGTCGAGGACCACGACCGCCGAGGCCGGTATGCCGTGCAGCCGGCGGACCGTGTCGGTCACCGAGGTGCCTGCTCCCGGTCGCTCGGTCAGGACCCCCACCGCGTCGCCGAGGTCGACGCAGTGCGAGGGGTGCCCAGCCTGCCACAGGTCCCGCTCGACCTGGTCGAGGTCGATCCGCAGGCCCACGACCTTGGCGAACCTGCTGCGGCGGCCGACGATCTCGACCAGGCCGTCCGCACCGAAGCGTGCGAGGTCGCCGGTGCGCAGCTCGTGGACGTCGCGCCCCCGGGCCAGGTCGGCGGCGTGCTCGGCGTAGCCGAGCATCACGTTGGGGCCGGAGTAGACGAGCTCGCCGAAACCGCAGTCGATCTCCCCGAGCGGCTCGATGCGGAAGGTGCCGCCGGGCACGGGGGCACCGACGGAGCTCGCGCGGCTCTCGACGAGTTCCGGGGCCAGGACCGCCATCCGGGCCGTCGCCTCGGTCTGGCCGTACATGACGAACAGGTCCCACCCGCGCTCACGCCCGAGGGCGGCGAACCGCTGGACGGTCGCCGGGTCCAGCCGCCCACCCGCCTGCGTGACGACGCGCAGCGAGGGGTGGTCACGGTCGGCGAAGCCACTGCGCTCCAACAGGTCGAAGCTGTGGGGGACACCTGCGAGCGTGGTGGCGGCCGTGGTGTCGAAGAGCTCCCAGAAGCAGGGGTCCACCACGGAGAGGTCGGTCAGGACCAGGCTCGCGCCGACGGCGAGGTGGCTGTGCACGACCGACAGCCCGTAGCAGTAGTGCAGGGGAAGACTCGTGACGGCGCGGTCGGTGGAACGGATCGACAGGGCCTCGGCGATGGACCTGGCGTTGCTGTCGAGGTTGGTGTGCGACAGGCGCACGACCTTGGGCGAGCCGGTCGAGCCCGAGGTGGGCAGCAGCAGGGCGAGGTCGGGGTGAAGCTGGTGGGCCGGGTCGTCGTGGCGGGCCACGACCTGCCAGCCTCCGTCGCCGGCCCCGGCCACGACGTCGGGGTCGTAGGCGTCGACGAGGCGGTCGAGGTGCTGCACGCGGTCGCCAGGCGCGAGCAGCGGCACGTGCCCGCCGGACAAGGCGCCGAGGTAGGTGACCAAGGAGTCCAGGGAGTTGTCGGCGGCGAGCAGCACGAGGCGACGCCCAGTGCCCAACGACGCCGCGGCGGCATCGACGAGGTCGGCCAGCGCGGCATACGTGAGGGTCACGGACCCGGTGTGCACGGCAGTGGCAGCGCCACGAGCCCGCAGCGAGGTCACGAAGGCCACGGACGCAGGCGCGGGAACGACGGACTCGCGGTCGGGGGAGACGACGGGGGACACGACCACCCGGTGAGAGTATTAGGTAAGGCTTACCAAACTCAAATGCCCTGCCCGGGGTGGGGTGCTACCGCGGCGAGTGCTCGCGGTGGTCCGCCCGAGCGCGATCTGCACGGGCGCGGTCGGCTCCGCGGTCGTGGGACCACCGGGCCAGGCCCTCGACCGCGAACCGCACGACCTCGCGGGCGCACCGCCAGCCGACGACGAACACGCCGAGCACCACGAGCGTCACCACGGCGAAGCTCCACGCGAAGCCTCCGCCCGTGGCCACCCGCAGGGCCAGGCCGAGCACCACGGTGGTCAGCCACACGACGGGGGAGCCGGCGACGCCGACCGGCCACGAGCCACGGGTGCGAGCCAGCCCCCAGCCCAGCGCCAGCGCGACGACGAAGGGCCAGGCGACGAGCAGCACCCCGCCCACCGTGACGCCGTCTGCGTGGGTGGCGCGTCCCAAGGAGGCGAACAGCAGGACGCCCGCGACGTCGACCAGGAAGGCGCCGACGGCACGCCTCACGCGCGCACCTTGTCGAAGAGGGTGGCCTGCGGCGGCGACAGGGTGGGGTCGACGCCGTCGAACAGGCTGCTCACCGACTCGCCGGCGTGGATCCGCTTGATGGCCTCGGCGAAGAGCTGGGCCACCGACCGCACCTGGAGCTCGGGCCAGTGCGCGGGCGCGGGCACGGTGTCGGTGGTGACGACCTCGCCGATCATCGGGTGGTCGCGCAACCGCTCGACCGCCTTGCCGGCGAACAGGCCGTGGGTGCACGCGACGTCGGCACCGGTGCAGCCGAGGTCGCGCAGCCGCTCGAGGAGCTCGACGATGGAGCCTCCCGTGGCGATCTCGTCGTCGAGGACGATGGCCCGCTTCCCGGTGACGTCACCGACGATCGAGTCGATGATGACGCGGTCGTCGGCGAGGCGCTGCTTGGAGCCGGCCGCCACCGGCAGGCCGAGGAGCCGGGCGAACTGCGTGGCCGTCTTGGCGTTGCCGAGGTCGGGGGAGACGACCACCGAGTTCGTGAGGTCACCGGCCCGGAAGTGGTCGGCCAGGACCCCGATCGCGGTGAGGTGGTCGACCGGCACCGAGAAGAAGCCGTGCACCTGCGGCGCGTGCAGCGTCATCGTGAGCACCCGGTCGACCCCAGCCGCGACCAGCATGTCGGCGACGAGGCGCCCGCCGAGGGAGATGCGGGAGGCATCCTTCTTGTCGGAGCGGGCGTAGGCGTAGTGCGGGATGACGGCAGTGATCTGGGCCGCGGAGGCGCCCCTCGCCGCGTCGACCATGAGCAGCAGCTCCATGAGGTGCTCCTGCGTCGGCGGCACGAGCGGCTGCACGATGTAGACGTCGCGCTGGCGGCAGTTGGCCAGCAGCTGGGCCTGGAGGCAGTCGTTGCTGAACCGCGTGATGTCGGCCGGGGAGAGGTCGACCCCCAGGGCGTCGCAGATGCGTCGGGCCAGGTCGCGGTGGGCGCTCCCGGAGAAAACGACGATGTCCCGCACTGCTGCTCCTCGGTCGACCGGTGATGCAGGTCGAGACTAACCGGCAGAGGGCACTCGTGGGACCTCCCCGTCCCACAGGTGGGACTGCATCTCGCCCACGAGCTCGGCCCGGTGCTGGGCCGCCGTCGGCACGACGCCGGGGATCGAGGCGAACCCGTGCGGCACCCGCACGTAGTTGGTGAGCCGGACGGGGACCCCGGCCTCCCTCAGCGCGGTCGCGTAACGGGACCCGTCGTCGCGCAGCGGGTCACGGTCGGCCGTCTGGATGAGGGCCGGCGGCAGCCCGTCGAGGCGGCCGAACAGGGGGGAGATGAGTGGGTCACGGTGGTCGGCGCCCTCGGGGGCGTAGTGGTTCCGGAAGGCCACGATGCTCGACCGGGTCAGCATCGGCGCACCGGCGAGCTCGTGGATCGACGGGGAGGCGAGCGTCATGTCTGTCGCGGGGTAGATGAGCGCCTGGTGCCGCACCGGGGAGTCGCCGCGGTCGCGCAGCACCTGGGCGGTGACCGCGGCGAGATTGCCGCCGGCGCTGTCGCCGCACAGTCCGATGCGGGAGGTGTCGGCCCGCAGCACGTCGCCCTGCGCCGCCACCCAGGTCGTCGCGTCGACGCAGTCGTGGGCGGCGGTCGGCGCCCGGTGCTCCGGGGCCAGGCGGTAGTCCACGCTGACGACCACGGCGCGCACCCGGGCGGCGAGGTGGCTGCACAGGGGGTCGTACATGACGACGTTGCCCTGGACGAAGCCGCCGCCGTGGAGGAAGACGATGACCGGGACGTCGGTCTGGGTGTCGCGCACGGCCCGCGGGCGGTACAGCCGCAGGGGGATCGAGTGGCCGTCACGAGCGGGGGCGGTCCCGTAGGTGATGCCCACGGACCGGTCCACCGCACCGGTGATCCACGAGAACGGCGGGCGGTCGGGGGTGACCGCGCCCCGCTCGGCCTGGATCTGCTCGACGGTGCGCCGCTCCACCGGGGGCCGGAGCCCGTTGTCCAGCAGGGCGGTCAGGGCGGCGGTCCGCGGGTACAACGCTCGGGGGGAGTGACGCATGACCAGAAACTAACTCACCTAGGGTGAGGACATGAGTCAGCACGCAGGGCACGGACAGCTCGCGGGGTCACGTCCATGACGGTCCGCCGGGTGATGGGGATCGAGACGGAGTACGGCATCTCCGTGCCGGGCGACCCCGCGGCCAACCCGATGATCCTGTCCGGCCAGGTGGTCAACGCGTATGCGTCCGCCCAGGGCATCCGGGCGGCGCACGCCTCGTGGGACTACGCCGACGAGGCACCGCTGCGCGACGCCCGCGGGTTCGAGATGGGTCGCGGCGTCGCCGACCCCAGCCAGCTCACCGACGAGGAGGACCCGACGCTGGCCAACGTCGTCCTCACCAACGGCGCGCGGCTCTACGTCGACCACGCGCACCCGGAGTACTCCTCGCCCGAGGTGACGACCCCGCGGGCCGCCGTGGCCTGGGACCGCGCCGGCGAGCTGATCATGGCCGAGTCGGTGCGTCGCCTCTCACAGGTCCCGCCGGGGGTCAACCTCTACAAGAACAACACCGACGGCAAGGGCCAGTCCTACGGCACCCACGAGAACTACCTCATGCGCCGCGAGACGCCGTTCTCCGACATCGTGCGCCACCTCGTCCCCTTCTTCGTGGCCCGGCAGGTGTTCACGGGCTCGGGCCGCGTGGGCATCGGGGTGGACTCGCGCCGCGACGGGTTCCAGCTGAGCCAGCGCGCCGACTTCTTCGAGGTCGAGGTCGGCCTCGAGACGACGCTCAAGCGGCCCATCATCAACACCCGCGACGAGCCGCACGCGGTGGCCGACCTGTACCGCCGGCTGCACGTCATCCTCGGCGACGCGAACCACTGCGACGTCGCCAACCTGCTCAAGCTCGGCACCACGTCCCTGGTGCTGGCCATGATCGAGGACCGCGCGATCAGCGAGGACCTCACCGTCGCACGCCCCGTCGCGACCCTCCAGGCCGTCAGTCACGACCCCACCTGCCGCCAGCTCGTCGAGCTGCGCGACGGCACCAAGCTCACCGCGGTGCAGCTCCTGTGGCGCTACCACGACGCCGCCGAGCGCTACCTCCAGGACCGGTACGGCGCCGAGCGGGACAGCGACACCACCGAGGTCATGCACTGGTGGGCGGTGGTGCTCGACAAGCTCGAGCGCGACCCGTCCGAGGCGGCCCGCGAGGTCGACTGGGTCGGCAAGCAGCAGGTGCTCCAGGGGTACATCGACCGCGACGGCCTCGACTGGTCGGACCCGCGGCTGCGCGCCATCGACATCCAGTGGTCCGACGTGCGTCCCGACAAGGGGCTGTTCCACCGGCTGCGCCGCTCCGGTCGCTTCGAGGAGCTCGTGCCGGACGCGGCTGTCCTGGAGGCGGTGCGCGAACCCCCGGAGGACACCCGGGCCTACTTCCGAGGCAAGTGCCTCGAGAAGTACCCGGACCAGATCGCGGCGGCGTCGTGGGACTCGGTCATCTTCGACGTCCCCGGCCACGCCTCGCTGCAGCGGGTGCCGATGCTGGAACCGTTGCGGGGCACCAGGGCCAGCGTCGGATCGTTGCTCGACCGGAGTCCGGACGCCGCCACCCTGCTGCGCGAGTTGGCCTCGGCATCGGGTTAGGTTCGGACTAGGGTCGACGCAGGACGGGCGCACCGCCGCCCGCGTCGCGACACGCAGCACCGAGCGAGAGGTCACGGACATGCCGAGCCAGGAGCAGAGCCGCCCACAGCGCAGGGACGACGCGCCCGACGAGGCGCCCGAGCCCACCCCGGCCGCGCCGGAGGCCACCGTCCGCAAGGAGAACCTCGACTCCGACATCGACAGCGTCCTCGACGAGATCGACGGCGTCCTCGAGTCGAACGCCGAGGAGTTCGTCCGGGGGTTCGTCCAGAAGGGTGGCCAGTGACCACAGGCGCCGACGCGGGGAGGCTCCCCGCGGCATACCTGTCCACGGGCTCCTCGTCCTTCACCGACTTCGTCGGGGCGCACGCCCCGCACCTCCTGCCCTCCCGCAGGGCCCTGCCCGTCGGGAGCACCATGGAGGCACCGCACGGCACGACGATCGTCACGGTCACCTACGACGGCGGTGTGGTCATGGCCGGCGACCGGCGCGCGACGATGGGCAACCTCATCGCCAACCGCGACATGGAGAAGGTCTTCGCCGGTGACGAGTACTCCGCGGTCGGCATCGCCGGCACGGCGGGCATCGCCATCGAGCTGGTCAAGCTGTTCCAGGTCGAGCTCGAGCACTACGAGAAGATCGAGGGCACGCTGCTCTCGTTGGAGGGCAAGGCGAACCGCCTCGCCTCGATGATCCGCGCCAACCTCGGCATGGCGATGCAGGGACTGGCCGTCGTGCCGCTGTTCGCCGGCTACGACCTCGACAAGCGCGCGGGTCGGATCTTCTCCTACGACGTGACCGGCGGCTGCTACGAGGAGCACGACCACCACAGCGTGGGGTCGGGCTCGTTGTTCGCGCGCGGTGCGATGAAGAAGCTCTGGCGCCCCGGACTGTCGGCCGACGGCGCCGTCTCGGTCGCCGTCGAGGCCCTCTACGACGCGGCCGACGACGACTCCGCGACCGGCGGTCCCGACGTGGGCCGCCGCATCTGGCCGACCGTCGCGGTCGTGGGGGACGCCGGTGTGGTGTTCCGGTCCGACGACGAGCTGCGGACCACCGTGGAGGCCGTCATCGCGGCCCGCCAGGGCAACCCGGGAGGTGCGCGATGAGCAGCATGCCGTTCTACGTCTCGCCCGAGCAGCTGATGAAGGACCGGGCTGACTACGCTCGCAAGGGAATTGCGCGCGGTCGCTCGGTCGTCGTCCTCGGCTACGACAAGGGCATCGCGTTCGTCGCGGAGAACCCGTCGCGGGCCCTGCACAAGGTCTCGGAGATCTACGACCGCATCGCGTTCGCCGCGGTGGGCAAGTACAACGAGTTCGAGAACCTGCGCGTCGCCGGTGTCCGCTACGCCGACCTTCGCGGCTACTCCTACGACCGCACCGACGTCACGGCCCGTGGTCTGGCCAACGCGTACGCCCAGACGCTCGGCACGGTCTTCACCCAGGAGTCCAAGCCCTACGAGGTCGAGATCGTCGTCGCCGAGGTGGGCAGCACGGCCGACGACGACCAGATCTACCGGCTGACCTACGACGGGTCGGTCGCCGACGAGCGCGGCTTCGTCGCCATGGGTGGTGCCGCCGAGCCGATCGAGACCGGGCTCAAGGAGCGGTGGGAGCCCGGCCTGTCCCTGGCCGACGCCCTGCGCCTGGCCGTCGAACTGCTGGCCAAGGACCCTGCCGGGGGACCGGCCAGGACGCTGGGTGCCGGGCAGCTCGAGGTGGCCGTTCTCGACCGAGAGCGTCCGCGGCGGACGTTCCGCCGGATCGGTGGCGGCCTGCTCGACGCCCTGCTGAGCACCGACGACCCGATGCACGACGCTCCCGCCGAGGACGACCCCACCCCGGGTCGCCACGACACCCTCACCGGGGAGTCCCCGCGCGACGAGTCGACCAACCCGCAGACCCAGCGCCCCACCGAGTAGCCGGACCCGGACTCGGACCCGGTCACGCGACAGGCCGCCCCGGGTCGGGGCGGCCTGTTGCGTGCGGTCGGACGTCAGCTCAGACGGGGAGCTTCTCGAGCAGGAAGCTCTCGGTCGCCACCCAGGCCTGGCTGGAGGCGGCTTCGTGGTGGAACATCGGCGACGGGTTGTCGAACGCGTGCCCGGCACCCTCGTAGGTCAGGAAGCTGACGTCGTCGTTGCCGGCGGTGACCGCCGCCTCGATCTCCTCGACCTTGTCCATGGGGATGTAGTCGTCCGCCGTGCCGAAGTGGTGCAGGCTCGGCGAGGTGACCTCGGGTGCCAGCTCCAGCAGGTTCGGCAGGGCGGAGCCGTAGTAGCTGACGAGCGCGTCGGGCGCCGCACGGTCGGCCTTCGCCGCGGCGGCGACGTTGAACGCCATACCGCCACCGAAGCAGAAGCCGATCACCCCTGCCGGTCCGCGCACCTCGTCGCGGGCGCGGACCGCGGCGAGGGCCGCGACACCGTCCTTGACGCCCTGCTCCCAGTCGAACTCGTTCATCAGCTCCATCGCCCGCGGCAGGCCCTCGCCACCCTCCTGCACGACCTCGTCACCGAGGCGGTGGTAGAGGTGCGGGACGAGGACGACGTAGCCGAGGGCCGCCAGGTCCCTGGCCCGCGAGGAGATGTAGTCGGTGACCCCGAAGATCTCCTGGTAGACGACCATGCCGGGTCCTTCGCCGGACTCGGGCAGGTAGAGGTCGGCGGGCATGGTGGCCCCGTCGACGCGGATGGACACGACTCCGAAGTGCTCAGGTCTGCCATGGACCCAACGTAGGCGCAGTCCGCCGGCAGCGCAGCGAAGGGTGGGAGGACGACCACTCAGCCGGTGCCGAGGGGCCGTCTCCCACCCTTCGGTGGTCGGGACGGGACTGTGAGGGTCAGGCGCTGGGCGCGTCGGCGTAGCGGAGGTAGGGCTTCACGACCTCGACACCCTGGAAGCGCTCCTGGGCGTCCTCGGTGGAGACGGTCGGGGCGACGATGACGCGCTCGCCGACCTTCCAGTCGGCAGGCGTCGAGAAGGGGCCGGAGTCGTTGACCTGCAGCGCATCCAGCGCCCGGAGGATCTCGTCGAAGTTGCGGCCGGCGCTCTTGGGGTAGGTCAGCGAGAGGCGCACCTTGCCGGCCGGGTCGATGAGGAAGACCGAGCGGACGGGGGAGGTGTCGCCCGCGCCGGGGTGGATCATGTCGTACAGCTCGGCGACGTTGCGGTCCTTGTCTGCGACGATCGGGTAGGTCACCGCGGCGCCGGACACCTCCTCGATGTCGGCCTTCCATGACTGGTGGTCGTCGAGCCCGTCGACCGACACCGCGAGCACCTTGGTGTTGCGCTGCGCCCACTCGTCCTTGAGCTGCGCGACACGACCGAGCTCGGTGGTGCAGACCGGCGTGAAGTCTGCCGGGTGGCTGAACAGCACGGCCCAGCCGTCGCCCTTCCAGTCGTGGAAGGACAGCTCGCCCTCGGTGGTCTCGGCGGTGAAGTCAGGGGCGTCGTCGCCCAGTCGCAGCGTGGCCATGACGGCTCCTTCTCGAAGGTAACGCGATGTTTGTCGAGACCAAACATGCCGTTACTTGACCGAGGTGTGGACCCCTCGTCCGGATGTTGGACCTGCGGGGAGCACGAGCGCAGCGGCGACGGCGTCGACGGCGACCGGGTCGAGGAGCGCGCCGTAGTGGTCCGACTCGAGCAGCGCGACCGCGACGTCGGGGGGCAGGTGCGCGGCCGTGACGCGGTCGGCGGTGTAGAGCCCCTCGGGCTGCGCGAGTGGTCCGCGCCGGGCGTGCAGCAGCGTCGCCGGGCACTGCATGGTGTGGATGGCGCTGAGCGTGGCCGGGTCCGACATCAGGTCCGCCCAGTCGGCGCGCACGCACTCCAGGCTCGACGTGGACCGCATCGCCCCGGGCTCCCCGGCCAGGTCGTGCAGGAGGTATGCCGCCAGCGCGCCTCCCGAGGGGCCGTCCAGGTGCGGGCCCAGCGCCGGGTGCCGCCCCCAGTGGTCGAGGTAGGCCGCCTGGTCCTCGAAGGTCATCGACAGCCGGTCCATGGCCGGGCCGATGATGCTGTGCAGGACCTCGTCCACGTCGAACGACCCGGGGGAGGGGAACGCCAGGCCACCGTCGACCAGCACGACGGCGCCGACGTCCTGGGGGTGCGTGGCGGCGGCGAGGGCGGCGACGAACGCGCCCATGTCGTGCCCCGCGAGGACGGGCCGGTCGAGGCCGAACCAGTCGATGAGCGCGTGGACGTCGGCGACGTGGTCGGCCAGCCCGGTGGAGCGCAGGTGCGAGCTCTCGGCTCGCCCCCGCATGTCCGGGGCGAGGACGTGCACCCGCCCGTCGAGGCGATCGGCCACGGGCACCCAGGCGAGCGCGTTGGAAGAGATGCTGTGCAGGGCGACGACGGCCGGGGCGCCCTCGGGGGCCTCGGTGAGGCGGTGGACGGTGAGGCTCCCGCCGTCGACAGGCACCTGCTCGGTCAGCGGTCCCACGCTGGATCCCCTCTCGACGCCACCGCGAGGACGCGGCTCCCGGCGTTCCCGGACGGAGACGGCCGGGTGGTGCCCGGCCGTCGTGCTCAGGACCCGACGCTACGCATCCACCCGCTGGCTCCCTATGGCACCGGGCGCCACATCCGGCGTCGGAGAGTGTGTCCGCCCGCCGTCTCAGCGACCGTCGCGGGCGGCAGCGAGCAGCGCGACCTCGTCGGTCGGCGCCAGCCCCGCCCGGCGCCGACGGCCCGGGCCGGACGCCAGCTCCCACGCCAGGGTGTCCTCGAGCGTGCGGGCGAGCGGCCTGGGACGCAGGCCGAGGTCACGCGCCCGGGTACCGGGGTGCGCCATCATCCCGGCGTGGTCCGGCAGCGGGAGCCACAGCGGCAGCGACCGCTCACCGGACCACGGCACGACACCGTGCCAGGTGAGCCACTCGGGCGACACCGCGACGAGCTCACCGTCGTGCCCGGCGACCTGCCGGGCGGTCTCGAGGTGGCGCAGGAGCGGCACAACGGGACCGACCGCGTCGACGACACCCGCCCGGCCGTCGCGGGCGCAGTCCACCAACCACGCCGCGAGGTCACGCACGTCGACCACCTGCGTGCCGATGGGGGAGTCGGGCACCAGCACGGCTCCGTCGGGCGACGCCGGGTGCGCGAAGCGCAACGGCCAGTAGCCGGTGCGGTCGGTGTGGTCGCCCGGGCCGGCGACCAGTCCGGAGCGGGCCACCAGGGCTCGGTCCGGTACGGCGCGGAGCACGGCCTGCTCGCACGCCACCTTCCGCGCGCCATACGTCTCCGGGTCCTCGTCGTCCTCGGTCACCGGGTCGAGCACCGCAGCCGACTCGTCCGTCCCCGGGTGCTCGTGGGAGGCGTAGACGGACACCGAGGACACGAACACCCACGACGCGGTCCGCTCGGCGAGCGCCGCGAGGGCTCCACGGACGTGGCTCGGCTGACGGGTGAGGTCGACGACGGCGTCCCACTCGCGGTCCGCCACGTGGTCGTAGGCCCCGGGGGCATCGCGGTCCGCCCGGACGAGGTCGACGCCGTCGGGCACCGCCCCCGACGTGCCACGGGCCAGGGCGGTCACGTCGTGCCCCTGCGCCACGGCGTGTGCCGCCAACTCTCGACCCAGCCACGCCGTCCCACCGAGCACCAGCAGCTTCATGGCTCCACCGAAGCAGTGCCGACAGCCCGCTGTCGAGGGCGTTCGCCGCGGTCCTCGCGGACTTCGTGCCTAGAGTGGGTCCATGGACCGCCGGATCTTCGGGATCGAGAACGAGTACGGCATCACGTGCACGTTCGAGGGGCAGCGCAGGCTGACGCCCGACGAGGTCGCGCGCTACCTCTTCCGCAAGGTCGTCTCGTGGGGCCGGTCCTCCAACGTCTTCCTCTCCAACGGGTCCCGGCTCTACCTCGACGTCGGTTCGCACCCGGAGTACGCCACCCCCGAGTGCGACCACGTCCGCCAGCTCGTCATCCACGACAAGGCGGGGGAGCGGATCATCGAGGGCCTGGTGGCCGACGCCCAGGAGCGCCTCACCGAGGAGGGCATCGAGGGCGAGATCTACGTCTTCAAGAACAACACCGACTCCGCGGGCAACTCCTACGGCTGCCACGAGAACTTCCTCGTCGGCCGGGCGGGGGAGTTCCAGCAGCTGTCGGACGTGCTGATCCCGTTCCTCGTCAGCCGCCAGATCACCAGCGGCGCGGGCAAGGTCGTGACGACGTCCAAGGGCGCGACGTACTGCGTGAGCCAGCGGGCCGACCACATCTGGGAGGGCGTCTCCTCCGCGACCACCCGCTCGCGCCCGATCATCAACACCCGCGACGAGCCGCACGCCGACGCCGAGAAGTACCGCCGCCTGCACGTCATCGTCGGCGACTCCAACATGAGCGAGACGACGACGATGCTCAAGGTCGGGTCGGCCGACCTCGTGCTGCGGATGATCGAGGCCGGGTTGGTGGTGCGCGACCTGACTCTGGAGAACCCCATCCGCGCCATCCGCGAGATGAGCCACGACATGACCGGCCGCAAGACCGTGCGGCTGTCCAACGGTCGCGAGCTGTCCGCGCTCCAGATCCAGTCCGAGTACCTCGAGCGGGCGCAGGCGTATGCCGACCGCGAGGGCCTCGAGGACCCGATCCACAAGCAGGTCCTCGACCTGTGGGAGCGCACCCTGACCGCGGTCGACACCGGCAACCTGTCGCTCGTCGACACCGAGATCGACTGGGTCATCAAGCACAAGCTCATCACCGGGTACATGGCCAAGCACGACCTGCCGATGGAGCACCCCCGCATCGCCCAGCTCGACCTCGCCTACCACGACGTCAACCGCCAGCGCGGGGTGTTCTACCTGCTGCAGAAGCACGGCCGGGCAGCACGGCTGTGCACCGACCCCGAGGTGTTCGAGGCCAAGACGGTGCCGCCGCAGACGACGCGCGCCAAGCTGCGCGGCGACTTCATCAAGGCCGCCCAGGAGCACCGCCGCGACTTCACCGTCGACTGGGTGCACCTCAAGCTCAACGACCAGGCCCAGCGCACCGTGCTGTGCAAGGACCCCTTCGCCGCGGTCGACGCGCGGGTCGAGCGGCTGATCGAGGGCATGCGCGGCTGACGCCGGTCAGGTGGCACACAGCGGGCGTTTCGGGCTTTGCCAGACTGCGAGGTTAGGGTGGTCGCTTGGTCCACCGCCCCCAGCGAAAGTCCCTCACCGTGTCTGTACGTCCCACTTCTGCCCGCCCCAGCCGCCGTCTGACGGCGATGGCTGCAGGGCTGACCGCTCTCCTGGCCCTGACGGCCTGTGGCAACTCCGACGACTCCGAGAAGGCCTCGCCGCTGGACGGCATCACGGTGACGGGGGGCAACGACACCACCGCGCCCACCGTGGCCATCACCCCGAAGCCGTTGTCCGTCACCGAGACCACGACCCGCGTCGTCAAGGCCGGTGACGGCCCCGTCGTGAAGAACGACGAGATCGTCAGCGTCAAGTACGTCCTGCTCAACGCCAAGGACTCCTCGGTGCTCGACACCAACTTCGGCAAGCAGAACCTCGGGCTGAGCCTCGGCACCGAGACGCTGCTCCCCGGCCTGAAGAAGGGCCTGGCCAACCAGAAGGTCGGCTCCCGCGTGCTCGTCGCCGTCCCGCCGAAGGACGCCTTCGGCGAGCAGGGCAACACCGACATCAAGGTCGGTGGCACCGACACCGTCGTCTTCCTCATGGACGTCGTGTCCGTGACCAAGCCGCTGGCCAGCGCCGAGGGCAAGGCCGTCAAGCCGGCCGCGAACCTCCCCGCGGTCAAGGTCGAGAGCGGCAAGCCCGCCACCATCACCATCCCCAAGGGTGAGAAGGCCCCGACCAAGACCGTCGGCGCCAACCTCATCGAGGGTGCCGGTGCCAAGGTCGAGGCCGGCCAGACCATCCGCGTCACCTACACCGGTGCGCTCTGGAAGGACGGGAAGGTCTTCGACTCCTCCGCCAGCTCCCCGCAGGGCTACTTCGAGACCGTCATCGGCAAGCAGCAGGTCATCAAGGCCTGGGACGCCCAGCTCGTCGGCAAGACCGTCGGCAGCCGTGTCCTCATGGTCGTCCCCCCGGCCGACGGCTACGGCGCGGCCGGCAGCCCGCCCAAGATCAGCGGCACCGACACCCTGGTGTTCGTCGTCGACATCCTCGCGGCGTACTGAGCCACCGCGGCCCAGGGCCGCACCCGTCGCAGCCATCGGGCTGCACCCGTCGCGGCCCTTCCGGCCGCACCACCCCCACCGAAGGAGCACCAGATGGGTTTCGACCCCAAGACCACCAAGCCCGAGATCGACTTCCCCGGCGACGCGGCTCCCACCGAGCTCGTCATCGAGGACATCACCGAGGGTGACGGCCAGGAGGCCGGCGCCGGCGACACCATCTCGGCCCACTACGTCGGCGTGGCCCACTCCACCGGCGAGGAGTTCGACGCCTCGTGGAACCGCGGCGCGCCCCTGGACTTCCGCCTCGGCGTGGGCCAGGTCATCCGCGGCTGGGACGAGGGCATCGTCGGCATGAAGGTCGGCGGACGCCGCAAGCTCGTCATCCCCGCGCACCTCGCGTACGGCGACCGCGGTGCGGGCGGCGCGATCAAGCCCGGCGAGACCCTGATCTTCGTGGTCGACCTCGTGGACGTCCGCTGAGCGCGGACCCCTCGACGGTCCGCAACGGACCACCGGCCGGTCCTCAGCCGGCAGCACCTTCCAGCAGCCGGGCGGCATACCGCCCGGCTGCTGCGCTGTAGAGGAAGGCGGCACGGTCCTCGTCCAGGCCGCGGCCCATCGTCGACAGCCGCACGGGGCTGCCGCGCAGCGCCGCGTCCAGCCCGTCCTCCTCGACCTGCTCGACGGTCAGCGTGCCGGTCGCCCCGGCGGCCAGCTCCTGGGCCTGTCGCAGGACCAGCTCGCCCAGCTCCCCGGTCGGGTGGGTGGCGACCAGGGCCGCCGGGACCAGGCAGATGCGTCCGTAGGCCGTGCGGCTGTGGTGGGAGATGCCGCGGTGCCGCTCGCGGGCATCGGCCTCCGAGACGCGCAGGGCCGCGACCCCACGACCGTGCAGGGTGGACGCGGCGTTGAGGGCCTCTCCGGCGGCGACACCGGTGTAGCCCCACGTCGTGCCGGTGCCGACGTTGCCCGGCCCCTGGATGACGACCGCGACGTCGGCACCCAGGACGTGCCGGGCGGCCAGCAGGCCGGAGTGCAGGGTGACGGCCTCGTGCTCACCGCCGTACGCCTGTCCCACCGTCACGGTGCCGTGCAACCAGCCCGCCTCGAGCAGGCCGGCGACCGCCCGCGAGAAGGCGATCGGCAGCGCCCCGCCGTCGGTCATGAGGTAGACCACGCGGGCGTCCGGGCGCTCGGCGAGCAGCCCGGCGAGGACGGCCGGAAGGGCGGAGTGGAGGTCGGCGACGACGACCGGCATCCCGAGCAGGTCGCCGGCGTCGGCCGCGCCCGAGGTCAGCGCCGCGTGGTGGGGGCTGTCCTGCTCGTCGACGGCCATGAACATCTGCTGCTGCGGCGTGTACCGCGCCTTGACGATGTGGCCCTGCCCCGAGGGCGGGTCGGCAGGCAGCCGCTCGGGGACGGCGACGACGAAGGCCAGCCCGCCGGTGCCCAGTCCGCGCAGCAGCGCCGACGCGTTGAGCAGGACCCGGTCCCCGACCTCGGGCTCGCCGACGAGGGCCGTGTAGGCCAGGGCGCGCACGACGTCACCGTCGCCGCCGGCCAGCTGCACCGCATACTCGACGGCGCCCGGCCACCGGCCGCGCACCTGCTGGACCGTGCCCTCGCGCCACTGCATCACGACACGCAGAGTAGTCACGGACGCCGCCCACCACTCCGGTAGCGTCGTGCGGGTGAGTTCACCCACCGGCCCGGCGGCCAAGACCGAGCGCCTGCTCAACCTCGTGCTCTGCCTGCTCTACACCCGTCGGCCGCTGCCGAAGTCCAAGATCCGCGACATCGTGCCGCAGTACGGCGACGCCGCCAGCGACGAGGCCTTCGACCGGATGTTCGAGCGCGACAAGGACGAGCTGCGCGAGCTCGGCATCCCGCTCGTCACCGCCGAGATCGGCGGCGTGTGGGACGACGAGGTGGGCTACCGCATCGACCAGCGCGAGTACGCCCTGCCGGACATCGAGTTCGAGCCCGACGAGCTCGCCGTCCTCGGCCTCGCCAGCCGCACGTGGGCGCACGCCTCGCTCGCCGGACCGGCCGCCCAGGCGCTGCGCAAGCTCAAGGCCGCCGGCATCGAGCGCGACGGCGACTCCCTCATCGGGATCGAGCCGCGGCTCGGCACGAGCGAGCCGGCCTTCGAGCCGGTGAAGAACGCCGTCGTCGGCCAGCAGACGATCTCCTTCGGCTACCGCACCGGCGGCCAGGGCGAGGTCAACACCCGCACCGTGCAGCCGTGGGGCCTCGCCTCGTGGCACGGGCGCTGGTACCTCACCGGCTTCGACCTCGACCGCGAGGCACCGCGCGTCTTCCGCCTCTCGCGCATCGACGGAGCCGTGTCCGTCGTCCGCAGGGCCGAGCCCTACGTCGTGCCGGCCGACCACCGGGCGCAGGAGATGATCCGCACCACCGTGGGCGAGCAGGCGCCCCGCAGCGCGGTCCTGCGCGTCCGCGACGGGCGCGGCCAGTCGCTGCGCCGTCGGGGGACGCCCACCACCGACCTCGGGACCGAGACAGCGCTCGCCGAGGCCACCTCCGAGGCCGCCCCTGCTGACCGGGGGGAGTGGACCACCCTCGCCGTCCCCTTCACCGATCCCTACGCCTTCGCCGACGAGGTGAGCGGGTACGGCGCGGACGTCGTGGTCGACGCCCCCACCGAGGTGCGCGACCTCGTCGTCGAACGGCTGAAGGGTGCGGTCGCCGCCCACGCCGCCACGGGAGGCACCGCATGAGCGCGCCCGAGACCGCGACCGCCCGCCTGACCCGGCTGCTGACCATGGTGCCCTGGCTGGTGAACCGCCAGGGCATCGACACCGAACAGGCAGCCGCCGAGCTCGGGATCACCGTCGAGCAGCTCGACGCCGACCTGCGCCTGCTCTACCTGTGCGGGTACGGCCAGATGCCCGACGAGCTCATCGACGCGCAGTGGGAGAACGGCCGGGTCTTCGTGACGAACGCCGACACCATCGCCCGCCCGCTGCGCCTCGGTCGCGACGAGGCACTCACCCTCATGGTGGGCCTGCGCGCCCTCGCCTCGGTCCCGGGACTGGGGGAGCGCGACGCCATCGAGCGGGCCATGGCCAAGCTCGAGGAGGCGACCGGCGCCAGCGCCGAGGCGGCCTCGCGGGTCGAGGTCGCCATCAGCGAGGGGGTCGAGGCAGACCTGCTCGCCGACGCCCGCCGAGCGGTCGAGGGCCACCGCCGGATCCACCTGCACTACCTCGTGCCGAGCCGCGACGAGTCCACCGAGCGCGACGTCGACCCCATGCGCGTGGTCAACCTCGACGCCCGGTGGTACCTCGAGGGCTGGTGCCACCGCGCCCAGGACACCCGGCTCTTCCGGATGGACCGCATCGAGTCCCTCGAGGTCCTCGACGTCGACGGGACGCCCCCGGAGCAGGCCCAGCTGCGCGACCTCGACGCCGGCACCTTCACCCCGCGACCCGACGACACCCTCGTCACGCTGCACCTCGCGCGGGGCGCCGCGTGGGTCGCCGACTACTACCCCGTCGAGACGGTCGAGCCGGGACCGGAGGGGTCCCTCACGGTCACGCTGCGCACTGCCGACACCCTGTGGCTGCGTCGCCTGGTGCTGCGCCTCGGTGGGCACGCCACCGTGGTGGCACCGGCCGAGCTCGCGCAGGCGGTGACCAGCGGGGCCACCGCTGCCCTCGCGGCATACGGCATCGAAGCCGCCGCTCCCGGGACGGACGGGTAGGGTCGGACGCATGTGGTGGTGGGTTCTGATCTGGGTGCTGCTGGTGCTGATCGCGCTGGCGTACCTCGCGACCCGTGTGTGGGGCGTGTGGGGGCAGGTCAAGGAGCTCAACGCCGAGATCGGCCGGGCGTCCGAGACGGTGTCGGCGCTGCAGGCCCAGACCGACCGCCTCGGGGACCCCGCTCCTGCGCCGCAGGCCGCCATCTTCGGCGACCCACGTCAGCTGCGCAGGGAACGCGAGGTCACCCGCGCCTCGTTGAAGCAGCAGCGGCGCGCCCGTCAGGCAACTCGCCGTCCCGCGTGGGCCCGGCATCTAGACTCCTAGCACGACCTCAGCGTTCGAAAGGCAGTTCCTCATGCTTCGCAACATCGGTGCACCCGAGATCATCATCATCGCGGTGCTGCTCATCCTCATCCTGGGGTGGAAGCGCCTTCCCGACGCCGCCCGCAGCCTCGGCCGCTCGATGCGTGTCTTCAAGTCCGAGGTCAACGAGATGAAGAACGACGGCAAGAGCTCCGCGAGCAGCGAGACCGTCCCCGGCGAGACCGTGCGCGACACCAACGCGCCCGGTGCAGCCGGCACCACCTCGGGGACCACCCCCGGCACGACCGGCACGTCGGCCATCCGCGAGGACAACAGCCCGCGCACCGACAACTCCACCGGTCTCTGAGCGCCTAGCCCCTACTCGCAGAACGACCCGAGCTCCTGAAACCGAAGATGGCGTTCCGGCGCGTCCGCAACCCCGACGGGCGGATGACGCTGGGCGACCACCTGCGCGAGCTGCGGCGCCGGCTGCTCATCGCCGCCATCGCCCTGGTCATCGGGGCCATCGGCGGCTGGTACCTCTACGACCCGGTGTACGAGCACCTCACCCGTCCGCTCGTCGAGATCGCCACCGAACGCGGTGACGGCAACTCGATCGCGCTCAACTTCGCCGGGCTGACGGCCGCGTTCTCCCAGCGGGTGAGCATCGCCATCTTCGTCGGCGTCATCGTCTCGAGCCCGGTGTGGCTGTTCCAGCTGTGGGCCTTCGTCGTCCCCGGGCTGACCAAGAAGGAACGCAACATCTCGCTGGCGTTCATCGCGGCGACGGTGCCGCTGTTCCTCGGCGGGTGCTGGTTCGCCTACCAGACGCTGCCCAAGGCGGTGCAGCTGCTCATCAGCTTCACCCCGGACGGCGCGGTCAACTACCCCGAGGCGGCGCTCTACTTCAGCTTCGTCACGCGGTTCATCCTCGTCTTCGGCGGCGCGTTCCTCATGCCCGTCTTCCTCGTCGCGCTCAACGTCGTGCGCGTGCTGCCCGCCTCCGTGATGCGCCGGACGTGGCGCCCTGCGTTCGTCGTGATCTTCGTGTTCGCCGCCATCGCGACGCCGACGCCCGACCCGTTCACGATGTTCCTGCTCGCGATCCCGCTGTGCGTGCTCTACCTCGCCGCCCTCGGTGTCTCGACCCTGCTCGACCGGCGCCGCGCGAAGGACCGCCCGGAGTGGGCCGAGCAGGAGCTCTCCGACGACGAGGCGTCCACGCTCTAGCCCTCCACGGCGGTAGCCTCCGCGCGTGAGCAAGCGCATCGGCCTCGTCGTGAACCCCACCTCGGGCAAGAACCGCGGCATGAGCCTGGGCCTGGAGGTGGCGCACCGGCTGCGCGCCGCCGGCCACGAGGTCCTCGACCTCTCCGACGAGTCGTATGCCGCCGCGCGGGACCGTGCGCTCGGCGCCATCGCGCAGGGGATCGACGTCCTGGCCGTCGTCGGTGGCGACGGGATGGCGCACCTCGGCATCGACCTCGTGGCGGGTACGACCGTCCCCCTGGCGCTCATCGCCGCGGGGACGGGCAACGACATCGCCCGCGGCCTGGGCCTGCCCGTCCACGACCCGGTGCACGCGGCGGACCTCGTCACGACGGGGGTGCCGCGGACCATCGACGCCGTCCGCCACGTCGACGCGCACGGCCAGCCGCGCTGGTTCGGGGGAGTGCTGGGGGCCGGGTTCGACTCGCTCGTCAACGAGCGCGCCAACACCTGGCCCTGGCCCAGGGGCCAGATGCGCTACAACCTGGCGATCCTGCGCGAGCTGCCCCTGTTCAGGGCGATCCCGTACGCCGTGACCGTCGACGGGGTCCGCCACGAGACCCGGGCGATGCTCGTCGCCGTCGGCAACGGCCCGAGCTACGGCGGCGGGATGCAGGTCCTGCCCGACGCCCGGATGGACGACGGCCTGCTCGACGTCCTGGTGCTGCACGAGATCAGCACGCCCGAGTTCCTCAAGGTGTTCCCGAAGGTCTTCAAGGGCGCCCACACCAGCCACCCGGCGGTCGAGGTCCTCCGGGGCCGCGAGGTGACCCTGGAGGCGGCCGGGATCGTGGCCTACGCGGACGGCGAACGCTTCGCCCCGCTGCCCCTGACGGTCGAGGTGGTGCCCGGCGCGGTCACCGTGCTGGCACCCTCCCCGCGCCGGCCCGGCCGCTGACGTAGCCTCGGCACCATGTCGACCCCTGCCGAGCGGTTCGCTGCCTCCGCCGCGCGATCGCCCGCCCGCAACCCCCAGCTCGAGGCCTTCACGGCGTCGCTGGAGTTCCCGCTCGACGACTTCCAGGAGCAGGCCTGCCGTGCCGTGGAGGCCGGCAAGGGCGTCCTCGTCGCCGCGCCGACGGGGGCGGGCAAGACGATCGTCGGCGAGTTCGCGGTCCACCTGGCCCTGGCCACCGGCCGCAAGGCGTTCTACACGACGCCCATCAAGGCCCTGTCCAACCAGAAGTACGCCGACCTCGTCCGTCGCCACGGCGCCGCCAACGTCGGCCTGCTCACCGGCGACTCCTCGATCAACGGCGAGGCGCCCGTCGTCGTCATGACGACCGAGGTGCTGCGCAACATGATGTACGCCGGGTCGACCACCCTGCGCGGGCTCGGGTTCGTCGTCATGGACGAGGTGCACTACCTCGCCGACCGCTTCCGCGGCGCCGTCTGGGAAGAGGTCATCATCCACCTCGCCGAGGACGTCCAGGTGGTGTCCCTCTCCGCGACGGTGAGCAACGCCGAGGAGTTCGGGGCCTGGCTCGCCACGGTCCGCGGCAACCACGAGGTCATCGTCTCCGAGCACCGCCCGGTCCCGCTGTGGCAGCACGTCATGGTCGGCCAGGGCGTCTACGACCTGTTCGTCGACGAGCTGGCCGCCCCGACCACCGGCGCCGACGCCACGCGGGTGAATCCCGAGCTGCTCCAGGCCATCCGCACGACCGAGCAGCGTGGCCGCTGGGACGACTCGGGCCACCGCGGCGGCGGTCGTGGTGGTCGGCTCCCGCACCGGGGGCGCGGCGCCCCCCGCGGTCCCGGGGGTGGTCCCGGAGGACGAGGTATGGCGCGAGGCGGCGCCGGTGGCGGGCCCGCCGGTGGTGGGCGGCCCGGCGGGGGAGCGACCCGTTCGGAGGTCGTCGCCAGGCTCGACCGCGAGGGGCTCCTGCCGGCGATCACCTTCATCTTCAGCCGGGTCGGCTGCGAGGGTGCGGTCCAGCAGCTCCTGCGCGATGGCGTCCACCTCATCCCCGAGGCCGAGGGCGACCGCATCCGCCGCACGGTCGAGGAGCGGATCCAGGGCCTTGCCGAGGAGGATCTCGGGGTGCTGGGCTACTGGGACTTCGTCGAGGGCCTGTCCCGGGGCTTCGCCGCCCACCACGCCGGCATGCTGCCGACCTTCCGGGAGATCGTCGAGGAGCTGTTCACCGCCGGCCGGATCCGCGCGGTGTTCGCCACCGAGACCCTGGCCCTGGGCATCAACATGCCGGCCCGCACCGTCGTGCTCGAGAAGCTCGTGAAGTTCAACGGCGAGACGCACGCCGACATCACCCCGGCCGAGTACACCCAGCTGACCGGCCGCGCCGGTCGGCGCGGCATCGACATCGAGGGCCACGCCCTCGTCCTGTGGAACCGCGGCCTGGACCCGCTGTCCGTCGCGGGCCTGGCGTCGACACGCACCTACCCGCTGCGCTCGAGCTTCCGGCCGACCTACAACATGGCGGTCAACCTCGTCGCCCAGGTCGGTCGCGAGACGGCCCGCGAGATCCTCGAGACCTCCTTCGCGCAGTTCCAGGCCGACCGGGCCGTCGTCGGGATCGCGCGCGCCGTGCGGCGCAACGAGGAGGGCCTGGAGGGCTACTCCGAGGGGATGGCCTGCCACCTCGGCGACTTCAGCGAGTACGCCGCCATCCGCCACGAGATCGCCCGGCTCGAGAAGGACGGCGCCAAGGCGCGTTCGGCGAGCAGGCGCGCCGAGGCTGCGGTCTCGCTCGAGGCCCTGCGCATCGGCGACGTCATCAAGGTGCCGTCGGGGCGCAACGCCGGCTACGCGGTCGTCGTCCAGCCCTCGAAGTCCTACCGCGGCGAGGCGCCGGCACCGACCGTGGTCACCGAGGACAAGCAGCTGCGCAAGCTCACCACCGTCGACGTGCCCGAGCCGGTGGAGGCGATCGCCCACGTCAAGGTGCCGCCGCACTTCAACGCCAAGAGCCCCAAGGCACGGCGCGACCTGGCCACGTCGCTGCGCATCGCCGTCCCGCACGACCCGCCGCCGAAGCGGCGCGCGGAGTCGCAGCCGGGCGAGGACGAGAAGGTCGCCGAGCTGCGCCGCCAGCTCAAGGCGCACCCGTGCCACCAGTGTCCCGACCGCGAGGACCACGCGCGCTGGGCCGAGCGGTGGTGGCGGCTCAAGCGGGAGACTGTGGGCCTGCAACGCAAGGTCGAGGGCCGCACCAACTCGGTGGCACGCACCTTCGACCGGATCTGCGAGCTCCTCACCGAGATGGGCTACCTCGCGGAGGGCGGCACGGCCGTCACGCCCCAGGGCGAGAACCTGCGACGCCTCTACACCGAGAAGGACCTGCTCGCCGCCGAGTGCCTGCGCCTCGGCGTCTGGAAGCGTCTCGACCCGGCAGGTCTGGCCGCCATCGTCTCGGTCCTCGTCCACGAGCCCCGTCGCGACGAGTCCGACCCGTCTCCGCGCATGCCCGGTGACGACGTCGCCGAGGCGGTCACCGAGATGAACCGGCTCTGGTCGGTGCTCGAGGACCGTGAGCGCGACCTCGGTCTGCCCCTCACCGGCGACCCCGACGCCGGGATGGCCTGGATGATGCACCGCTGGGCCTCGGGCCAGAAGCTCGACTACGTCCTGCGCGGGCAGGACATGGCCGCGGGTGACTTCGTCCGCCGGTGCAAGCAGGTCGTCGACCTGCTGGGCCAGATCTCCGACGCCGCGCCGGAGCCGCAGCTGCGCGCCACCGCCCGCAAGGCGATCGACGCGGTGATGCGCGGTGTCGTGGCGGCGGACCGGCTCGACTGACGCACGCGCCATACCGCCGGGTGGGACCCGACAGGGCACTCGCGGCGGGGCGGGGTGAGGATGGCGGGGTGACCCACCCCGCCTCCCCACCGTCGCAGCGCAGCACCGTCGGCGCCGACGACACCGACACCCCGGACCCCCGACGCTGGAAGGCGCTGGCCGTCTGCCTCGTGGCCGGGTTCATGACCCTGCTCGACGTGAGCATCGTCAACGTCGCCCTGCCGAGCATCGAGCAGGGGCTGTCCGCCTCGTCGAGCGACCTGCAGTGGGTGGTGTCGGGGTATGCCCTGACGTTCGGGCTGGTGCTCGTGCCCGCGGGGCGTCTCGGTGACGCGACCGGTCGACGGCGGATGTTCGTCGCCGGGGTCGTCGTGTTCGGTGTCGCCAGCCTCCTGTGCGGGCTCGCGACGAGCAGCGCCCTGCTAGTCGCCGCGCGCCTGCTCCAGGGCATCGGCGGCGGCCTGCTCAACCCGCAGGTGTCGGGGCTCATCCAGACGTTGTTCCGGGGTTCCGAGCGCGCGCGGGCGTTCGGCATGCTCGGGGCGACGATCGGCATCTCCACCGCCGTCGGCCCCATCGCCGGAGGCGTCATCCTCAGCCTGCTCGGGGCCGACGCGGGCTGGCGCTGGATCTTCTTCGTCAACCTGCCCGTCGCCGTGGCCGCCGTCGTCCTCGCCCTGCGATGGATCCCGGCCGCCGAGGCGCGCGAAGGTGCCCGCAGGCGCCAGGACCTCGACCCCGTGGGCGTCCTCCTGCTCGGTGCCGGGGTCCTCGCCCTGCTGCTGCCCCTGGTCGAGAGCGGCCGTGGCGCCGCCTCAGCGGCCGTGCCCGGGTGGGTGGCTGCCGTGGGTGCCGCCCTGCTCGCGGTGTTCGTGCTGTGGGAGCGCCGGTACACCGCGCGCGGCCACACCCCGCTCGTGGACCTGCGCCTGTTCCGCCTGCCGGGCTACGCCTCCGGCGCCATCGTGGCGACCGTCTACTTCTCCGGCTTCACCGGGATCTTCTTCGTCCTGACGATCTACCTCCAGCAGGGACTGGGGTACTCCGCCCTGCTGGCCGGCCTGGCCGTCACCCCGTTCGCCGCCGGGTCCGCGGTCATGTCGGCGGTGGGTGGGCGCCTGGTGCCCCGGTTCGGGCGTTCGCTCGTCACGTGGGGACTGGTCCTCGTCGTGGTGGGCCTGGTCGCGACCGATGTCGTCCTGTCCACCGTGGAGGGCCCTCGCACCGGGTGGTATGCCGCGCTGCCGCTGCTGCTCGCCGGCCTGGGCAGCGGGATGGTGATCTCCCCGAACATCACCCTCACCCTCGCGGACGTGCCGGTCGAGCGGGCGGGGACCGCCGGTGGCGTGCTGCAGACCGGTCAGCGCATCGGCACCGCCGCCGGCATCGCGCTGGTCGGGACGGTGTTCTTCGCCGCGGCGAAGGACGGTGGGGCGTCAGGCGCGGCGCTGTCGCTGCGGGTCGCCACAGGTCTGGTCGTGCTGTCGCTGGTGGCCAGCCTCGCCGACGTCTGGCTCCGTCGCCGGGCGAACGGCGAGGTGGCCGCGTAGCGGACCACGCGCCATCCGGTGCGCCGAGGTCAGGTCACTCGATCCGCAGCGCGGAGAGCACGCGGTTGAACGAGCTGGTCACCCCGAACTCCGACGCCACGCGGCTCATCAGGACCGGGTCGGCCACCTGGGTCGGCAGGGCCATGTCGACCTCCTCGACCGGGGCGTCGGGGGCCACCTGGACCACCTTGGGCGCGACGTCGAGGTAGGCCGCGCCGGCCTCGAGGCGGGCCCGCTGGGCGCCCTTGATCTCGGGGTCACCGCTGTCGACGGCCGCACGCAGCGCCACGAGCGTCCCGTACTTCTCGATGAGCTTGGCGGCGGTCTTCTCGCCGATCCCAGCCACGCCGGGCAGGCCGTCGCTGGTGTCGCCGCGCAGCACCGCCATGTCCGCGTACGCAGGACCGTTGGCCACGGCGTACTTGGTCTGCAGGAACGCCTCGTCGACGAGGTCGGGGTCCCGCACGCCACCGCGCGCGGTGTAGATGACGCGCACGTTCGCCGCGTCGTCGACGAGCTGGAACAGGTCGCGGTCACCGGTGACGACGTCGATCGCCATCGTGCCCTTGTGCCGGGCGGTGAGGGTGCCGATGACGTCGTCCGCCTCGAAGCCGTCCGCGCCCAGCCGCGGGAAACCCAGCGCCTGCAACGCATCCCGGATGACGGGCACCTGGGGGGTCAGCAGCTCGGGGGACTCCTCCTCGGCGAGCGAGCCGTCGACGAGCCGGTGCGCCTTGTACGTCGGGATGGCGTCGACCCGGAACGCCGGCCGCCAGTCGTTGTCCCAGCAGGCGACGAAGTGGGTCGGCTGGTGGGTGCCGATGAGCGAGGCGATCATGTCGAGGAAGCCGCGGATCGCGTTGGTGGGCGGCTCCGAGTCGTCCTTGCGCTGGTCCGGCACGCCGAAGAACGCGCGGAAGTAGAGCGAGGCGGAGTCGAGCAGCATGAGGCGTCCGGTCGGCGCAGAGGTCATGCGGCCCATGCTGCCACCACGAGGGGGTCTGCCTCAGTAGGCTGCCTCCGTGGAAGACCTCGATCGACGCATCGTCACCCTGCTGCGCTCGGACGGTCGGATGAGCTACACCGACCTCGGCAAGGCGATGGGCCTCTCGACGTCCGCCGTGCACCAGCGGGTGCGGCGTCTGGAGGAGCGCGGCGTGATCAAGGGCTACACCGCGATCGTCGACCACACCGCGCTCGACCTGCCGCTCACGGCGTTCATCTCCATCAGCCCGCTCGACCCGGCCGCGCCCGACGACATCCCCGACCGGCTGCGCGACATCGGTGAGCTCGAGGCCTGCCACTCGGTCGCGGGGGAGGAGAACTACATCCTCAAGGCGCGTGTGCGCACCCCCGGTGACCTCGAGGTCCTGCTGGCCCGCGTCCGCGCGGCCGCCAACGTCGCGACCCGTACCACCGTCGTCCTCTCCACCCCCTGGGAGTAGCGAGCCTCCCCGGTGCTGCGCGTCGTCGCGGCCCACCTGGCGACCGGCCGACGACCACCTCTGCCTCCGACCCGCTCAGCTCGTGCTCGGCGCGGTCACCGATCAGCTGGGCTGGTCGTCCGGCGGCAGGCTTCCCGCCAGGTGTCCTTGTTTGCGGCGATGAAGTCGGTGGTGGTGCGCCAGTGCCCACCGTGACCCGCGACGTACATCGAGGCCCAGGGTTCGCCACCGTTCCGGTGGGAACGCAGGAGCAGGTCGTGCATCGCCTCGGCCCTCCGGACCAAGGTGGCCGGCAGGCGGGCCCGCAGGCCCGCGTCCGCGCCATACCCGTCGAGGAACGCCACCACCCGGTCAGCCGCCAGCGCCACGTCGGCGTCCGGGAAGAGGTGGCCGAACGAGATGGTGGCGTAGGCGAGGTCCCACAGCCGCGTCGAGGGCCCCGCTCCGTCCCAGTCGATGAACACGATGCGGTCACCGTCGATGACGAGGTTCCAGGCAGCACAGTCGTTGTGGCACACCAGGTCCGGGTCCGTCGCCGGCAGCAGCACCGGCCAGTCCGGCGGCACCTCCAGGCCCTCGCTGGCGTCGTGGATGGACCGCAGCAGCCGACCCACCGAGCGGACGAGATCCGGGTCCAGTGGGCCGAGGTCCATGGCCAGCTGCCCGGGGACGTGCTCCAGCACCAGTCGCCCCTGATCGTCACGACCATGGACCTCCGGCACGTCGATCCCCTTGGCCCGCAACGCCTGCAGGTACTCGACCGTGCGTCCGCTCGTCGGCAGCCACGGCTTGCGGACGGTGTCCCCGATGCGCACGACCCGCCCCGACGCGTTGCCCCCGGCCAGCAGCTCCTCACCCTCGGTCATCACCCGCCCACCCTAGGGCGGCGAGGGGAGGCGACCAGTCGGCGACAAGCCCCGTGTCGGCACCACGCGCCCCGTGCTCAGGAGACTGCGCACCCCGCCTCGGTGTGTCGTCGGCTGGTCGACGCAGGACCGGTGTGCAGCCTTGCTCACCGGGACGCCCCGGGGTCAGGAGGCTGCGGCCACGGCGCGGTCGGCGTCCTCGACGATGAGGGCCATGTTCATCATGGCTGCGGCCCGCACCCCGGCGCCGGCCGCGTGGATCACCTGGGCCATCGGGTCGGTGACGTTGCCGGCGACGTGGACGCCGGGCACCGAGGTCTGACCACCCATGGGGTCGCCGGGGACGTGTCGCCCGACGACGGTCTCGCCCATGAGGAAGTCCACCGGCTCGACGCCGAGCGACTCCAGGACCGCCGACCGCGCGGTGAACCGCGGTGCGAGGACGACCGCCTCGCAGGGCACGACGACGGCATCCGAGTCCGCCTCACCCACCTCGACACCGGTCAGTCGACCCTCCTCGGACACCAGGCGGCGCACCGGTCCCGCCACCACCCGGACCCCGACCGCAGCCAGGCGAGCTGCCTCTGCCGCCTCCGGTGCCGCCTGCCCGTCGAGCACCAGCGTCACATCGTCCGACCACTGGGTGAAGTGCAGGGCCTGGTGCGCCGACATCGGGTTCGTGGCCAGCACGACCAGCGCCTTGTCGCGCACCTCGTAGCCGTGGCAGTACGGGCAGTGGATGGCCGAGGTGCCCCAGTGCTCGCGAAGGCCCTCGATGGGAGGGAGCTCGTCGACGAGGCCGGTCGTGACGAGCAGCCGCCGGGCCGTGAGCACGTCCCCACCGGAGAGGGTGACCTCGAAGCCACCCTCGACGGCGCGCGCCCCCTGCGCACCCTCGAGCCGGAACCGGCCGCCGAACCCGAGCAGCTCGCCCCGGGCGATCGCGAGCAGCTCGCGCGGCGCCATGCCGTCGCGGGACAGGAAAGAATGGACGCCGTGAGCCGGGGCGTTGCGCGGCTCGCCGGTGTCGAGCACGAGGACGTCCCTACGGGCGCGGGCGAAGGTCGTGGCGGCGGCGAGACCTGCCGGGCCGCCGCCGATGATGATGACGTCGTGGTTCGTTTCCATGACATCCACCATGCCGAGCCACCGACGGAAACGACAAGGTATGTTGCCGACATGGCAAACGACCCCCTGGCCGATCTCGGACCTCGGCTCCGGCGGCTGCGGACCGCGCGCGACCTCACCCTGTCCCAGGTCGGCGACGAGACGGGGCTGTCCGTCAGCACGCTGTCGCGGCTCGAGTCCGGTGGGCGCCGGGCGACCCTGGAGCTCCTGCTGCCGCTGGCTCGCGTCTACGGCGTCACCCTGGACGAGCTCGTCGACGCCCCCGCCACCGGGGACCCGCGCATCCACGCCAAGCCGATCGAGGCCTACGGCGGCACCATCGTCCCGCTGACCAACCGGCCCGGGGGAGTGCGCGCGTTCAAGCACGTGATCCGCCCGGCCACGCGCTCGGTCCCCGACGCCAACACCCACGAGGGCTACGAGTGGCTCTACGTCCTCGACGGCCGGCTGCGCCTCGTCCTCGGCGAGCACGACGTGGTGCTCGGCCCGGGAGAGGTCGCGGAGTTCGACACGCGGGTGCCGCACTGGTTCGGCTGCGCCGACGACCAGCCGGTCGAGATGCTGAGCATCTTCGGACCGCAGGGCGAGCGCATGCACGTGCGCGCCAAGCCGCGGGCGAGGTCGGCCGGGGCCAAGGACGACGGCTAGGAGGTCGGCGCCTCGAGCTCAGCCAGGGTGAGCACCACCAGGCTCGCGGTCCAGACCAGCGGGGCCGGGCCGGCAGGCGCACCGCTGCGGGTCACCTTCTCCGGCAGCGACCCGTATGGCGTCCGGTGGGCCTCCAGCCAGTCGAGCCTCGCGTGCGCGGCACGGTCGCGACCGGACGCCGCGGCGGACAGCGCGAGGAGGGCGGTCTGCGGGGTCCACGAGGCCCCGCCCTTCTTGACCCACTGCACCCCCGGGGCCACGCCACCGGCGGGCTGGGCGGCCTCACGCTGGTAGCGCCCCACCGCAGTCCGGACCGCCCGGGTCATCGACTCAGGCAGGTCGGCCTCGGCCGTGAAGGGGGGCAGCAGCATGACGACGGCGGCGTCGAGCCCGCCGGAGTCGCCGAACCGTTCGTACACCGGACCCATCTCGCGCTGCACCGTCCCTGCGAGCCGGGCCACGGTGGCCCGCACCCGCTGCGACGGCCCCAGGTCACCGGTCGCGACGTAGTCACGGCTCGCCGCGGCCAGCCCGGCGAGCATCGGCGCCACCGTCCCGAGGGAGGTCCGGCTGACACGCACCTCCCAGTAGTCGGGGGAGGGCGGGGGCAGATCGTCACCGCCGTCGACGAGACGGGTCAGGGTGCGGACGCACCGGTCACGCAGCTCGGCCGCGGAAGGCGGCACCCCGGCAGGGCTGTCGCGACGGACCTCGGCCAGTGCCCACAGCACCCACCCGCAGCCATCGGACTGGCGCGGGCGGTCGGTCAGCGGCGTTCCATCGAGGGCGTACCTCGCCTGGAACCCGACCGCAGGGTCGAACTCCAGTCGCGCCATACGGTCCAGCACCGAGGCCGCGTCGGAGGCGTGGCCGGTGCGGCTCAGGGCGACCGCGGCGAACGACCCGTCACGGGGCCAGAAGTAGCCCCAGGGCCCACCCGGACCAGCCGACACGGTGCCGTTCGCCTCGAGGTGCGCCTTGACGTCGACGAGGGCCCAGCGCGACATGTCCGCCCAGGCGGTGTCGGCGCCCGGGACGGTGCCGGTCTCCACCCAGCGACGGTCGGCGTTCTCCTGGCCGTTGTCGGCGTACGCGGGGGCTGCGCGGTAGCCCGGGGCGGTGATGAGCTTCTCCTCGGGCGGCATGGCCTTCGGGCCAGCGGCTGCGCCACCGACCAGGGCCGCGACGGCGAGGACCACCGGCACCACGAACCGTCGCCGCACGTCGCACCCCTCCGACTCGTCGGCCGACCGCTGCGGTCGGGCTCGGCGCCCACGCTAGTTCGCGCCGACGGCAGATCGGGCGAAGTCGCCGACATTTCCAAGGGGCGCCCACCCTGCGGACGGACGGTCCGGCCTGCCTCAGCGGGCGATGGCCGCGACGGTCGCCCGGGTCGCCTCGACGAGGTCCGCTGGTGCGAGCGAGAGGTCGAGGCCCCGGTGCCCGCCGGAGACGTAGACGACGTCGAACGCGCTCGCGCTCTCGTCGAGGACGGTCGGCAGGGCCTTCTTCTGGCCGATGGGGGAGATGCCTCCGACGACGTACCCCGTGCTGCGCTCTGCTGCCGCAGGGTCGGCCATGGCGACCTTCTTCCACCCCAGCGCCGCGGCGACGGCCTTGAGGTCGAGGCTGCGGTCGACCGGCACGACCCCGACGGCCAGCCCGCGCTCGCCCTCGACGAGCAGGGTCTTGAACACCTGCCCGGGCGGCACCGACAGCGCGGCCGCGGCCTCCAGTCCGTAGGAGGCCGCGGCCGGGTCGTGCTCGTAGGGGTGGACGCCGAAGGACACCCCGAGGCGGGTCAGCGCGGTCGTCGCCGGCGTACCGGCACCGCTCTCACGACGCTTGCCCATGGGGATGTGTGGGTAGCGGTGCGGGTATGGCGCGCGGTCGGGTCCGGGAAGCGGCTGGGGTCAGCGCTTCTCGATGCGCTTCACGAGCGCCCAGACCGCGGGGAAGAGCCCTGCCGCCGCGAGCACCTTGAGGCCGTCACCGATGAGGAAGGGCACGACACCCTTCGCCAGGGCGGTCCCGAAGTCCATGCCCGTGGCCTCCATCAGCCACGGGACACCGGCGGCGTAGATGAGGATGTTGCCCACGACCATCGTCATCGCGGTCCTGGCCACCGTCCGGTCGCCGCCACGCTGCGCGAGCGCACCGACGAGGGTGGCTGCCAACAGGTAGCCGACGACGTAACCGAACGTGGCGCCGCCGAAGCCCTCACCGTGACCGGCGAACCAGTTGACTCCGAGGCCGCCCGCGACGAGGTAGGTGGCAAGGCTGAGCAGCGCACGGATCCCGCCGAGGGAGGCACCGGTCAGCAGCACCGCGAACGTGCCGAGGGTCAGGGGGACGGGGGTGCCGGGCAGCGGCACGCTCCACTGGGCCAGCAGGCCGATGAACCCGGCGCCGGCAGCGACCAGGGCCAGGTCTCGGGCCAGCACACCGGCAGTGGCCGGGACGCCGGCGACGGCGGGGACGTAGTCGGCGAGGACACGCTTGCGGGGGAGGGCGATAGCAGTCACGGGAGCAACCTAGCGAAGCCGCGCGCCGCGGCATACCGACGTCTCACGTCGACCACGTCACAACGGCGCGTCGCACGCGGGAGTGCACGCCGCAGGGTCGGGTGGACGGGGCGGGTGAGCAGGTCGCGGACGGCACGGTGCGGACAGCACGCCGCCCCCGTGCCGGGCGGCACGGGGGCGACGGTGTCGACACCACTCGGGAGGACCCCCCGGTCAGACCAGGGCGATGTCGCGCTCGGACGCCTCCCGGCTGGCCGCGGCCTGCTCGACGGCGACGGCGTGGGCGGCCTCGTGGTCGCCCTGCTCGCGCCACCACTGCTGGCCGGCCTCGGGGAGGGTGTGGATCGGGTCGTAGTAGACGTAGTCACGCGACAGGGCGTCGGTGTCGGCGCCCTCGATCGAGGTGCGGTAGTTCTTGCGCCAGAACGACATCCCGCGCTCGGTGTCGTAGCTGTCGACCTGGTGCACCCAGCGCTTCCCGACGAACGGGACGTCGCAGACGATGCGCGGCGTGGCGAACCCGGGCAGGTAGCCCATCATCGAGTGCTGGAGGTGCTGGGCCTCGGCGAGCGAGACCCGCCAGTGCTCGCTGAACGGGATCATGTCGCACATGTAGAAGTAGTACGGCGTGATCATCGCGTCGTCCTGCAGGGCGAAGCAGAGGTCGAGCAGCTGCTCGGTCGTGTCGTTGACGCCACGCATGAGGACACCCTGGTTGCGGACGTCGCGGACGCCGGCCTGGAGCATCGCCTTCGCGGCGTCGGCGACCAGCGGGGTGACCGACTGGGCGCTGTTGACGTGGGTGTGGATCGCCAGCGAGACGCCGCGCGAGCGGGCCTTGGCCGACACGCGGGCCACGCCCTCGACCACGTCGTCCTGGAGCCAGTGCTGCGGCAGTCCCATGAGTGCCTTGGTGGCGAGGCGGATGTCGCGGATGTTCTCGACGTCGAGCAGCTTGTCGAGGAACCCCTCGAGGTTCTTCCAGGGCATGTTGGCCACGTCGCCGCCGGAGACGACGACGTCGCGCACCTGCGGGGTGCGCTGGAGGTAGTCGAGCATCGCGGCATACCGGTCGACCGGCTTGCCGGTGAGCTTGAGCTTGTCGATGACGGCGGTGGAGTTGCCGACGAGGTCCATGCGGGTGCAGTGGCCGCAGTACTGCGGGCAGGTCGGCAGCATCTCGGCCAGGACCTTGGTGGGGTAGCGGTGGGTCAGCCCCTCGACGGCCCACATGTCGTGCTCGTGGAGGCTGTCGCGGGTGGCGTGCGGGTGGCTCGGCCAGTCGGTGCGCCGGTCGGAGAACACCGGGAGCATGTAGCGGCGCACCGGGTCGGCGTAGAAGGCGCGGGTGAACTCGGTGCCGGCGGCGGGCATCGAGCCGTCGGCCCAGGTCTGCTCGCTGACCATCGTGTTCATCATCTGCGGCGGCACGAGCATCGACATCGTCGCGCGTTCGGCCTGGTCGCGCTCGAGGTCGGCGTAGAACGCCTCGGTGAGCAGGTCGCCCATGAGCTCGCGGAGCTGCTTGAGGTTCTTGATGCAGTGGACGCGCTGCCACTGGGCGCTGGCCCAGTCGGCGGCGGTGACGTCCTTCCAGCCGGGGAACCGGGTCCAGTCGGGCTCGACCAGCTCGCGGTGCCGGTAGACGTAGGGCTGCTCGATCGAGGTGCTCATACGTGGCAGGATACGGGACAGGTTGCACTGATCGCGCACCTTCACCGCAAGATCTTCACCTCGTGTCGTCCTTTCAGGGAGATTCTGTGTCCATCGCTGCCGAGAACCGCTCGACACCGTCCTCACCGGTCGGTCTGCACCGGGTCCTCGACCCGGTCGGCGCGTCCCTGCCGCAGGCGGCGCGACGACTCGATGCGTCGCCGCAGCTCTGGGACGACGAGGTCCGGATCAGCATCGAGACGCTCAACCTCGACGCGGCGTCCTACCGCCAGCTGTCGGAGAAGCACTCCGGCGACGGCGAGGCGGTCCGCGCCGAGGTCCTCGACATCGTCGCGACCCGCGGCAAGATGCAGAACCCCGTTACCGGTTCCGGCGGCATGCTCATCGGGACGGTCGAGGAGGTCGGACCTGGGTCGACCCTCGGCCTGTCGGTCGGTGACCGCGTTGCCACCCTGGTGTCGCTGTCCCTCACCCCGCTGGTCATCACCGACGGCCTGGCCCGGTGGGACGGCCGCTCCGAGCGGGTCCCTGCCGAGGGTCACGCGATCCTCTTCGGCCGCTCCATCGCTGCCCAGCTCCCCGACGACCTCAGCCCCGACCTGGCGCTCATGGTCATGGACGTGTGCGGTGCGCCAGCCCTCGTCTCACGGGTGGTGGGGGAGTATGCCGCGCGCGGGGTCAGCCCCGTCGTCGCCGTGCTCGGCGGGGCCGGGAAGTCCGGGTCGCTGTCCCTCGCGGCAGCCACGGAGGCCGGCGCGTCGCGGACCCTCGGTGTCGTCCCGCACGAGCGCGAGGCCGAGCTGCTGCGCGCCAGCGGGCTGGCCGACGAGGTCGTCGTCGCCGATGCCCGGAGCCCGCTCGGCCTGTCGGAGGCGGTGGCCGCGGCCGGTGGACCGGCCGACGTGACCGTGGTGTGCGTGGACGTGCCCGGGTGCGAGCAGCCCGCCATCCTGTCGACCGCCCAGGGCGGCACCATCATCTTCTTCTCCATGGCGACCAACTTCGCCGCGGCGGCCCTGGGTGCCGAGGGGGTGGCAGCCGACGTGCGCATGCTGGTGGGCAACGGGTACGTGCCCGGCCACGCGGCATACGCCCTCGAGCTGGTGCGCGGCAACGCCGCGGTGCGCTCCCTCTTCGAGGGCCGCCTCGAGGAGTGACCGGCTGCGACGTGCATTGGGTCGCCCGGCCGGTGCCCGCGCAGCGGGGCCTCGCGACCGAGTCAGGGCACTGCACGTCGCAACCGTAGGGACCAAGGGCCCGCCCTCACCCCACGCAGCCGTGGTCGGCTCGGGCCATGACGACCGTCGCCCCCTTCCCGGCCCACCCCTCCGACGCACCCAGCACGTCCGGTCACGCCGACTACACGCCCGACGAGCTCGCGCTGGACCTGCGCTGGTGGGCGGCGGCGAACTACCTCACGGTCGGCCAGATCTACCTGCGCGACAACGCCCTCCTGCGCGAACCGTTGCGCCTCGAGCACACCAAGCCGCGGCTGCTCGGCCACTGGGGGACCAGTCCCGGCCTGTCGATGGTCTACGCCCTCGTCAACCGCATCATCAGGCGCACCGCGACCGACTGGCTCTACGTCACCGGCCCCGGCCACGGCGGTCCGGCACTCGTGGCCGCAGCCTGGCTTGAGGGGACCTACAGCGAGGTGTACCCGCACATCGCCGCCGACGGTGACGGGGTGCGCGACCTGTTCCGCCAGTTCTCCTCGCCCGGCGGCATCCCCAGCCACGTCAGCGTCCAGACCCCGGGGAGCATCCACGAGGGCGGCGAGCTCGGGTACGCCCTGGTCCACGCGGCCGGCGCGGCGTTCGACCACCCCGACCTCACCGTGGCGTGCGTCGTCGGTGACGGCGAGGCCGAGACCGGGCCCCTCAGCGCCTCCTGGCGGCTGCCGACGTTCCTCAACCCCCGCCGTGACGGGGCGGTCCTGCCGATCCTGCACCTCAACGGCTACAAGATCGCCGGACCGACCGTCCTGGGCCGGGCCAGTGACGAGGACGTCGAGGCCTACCTGCGCAGCCAGGGCTGGGACCCGGTCACCGTCTCCGGTGACGACCCTGACCTCGTGTTCCCCGCCCTCTTCGACGCGCTCAGCCGCGCCCATGAACAGATCAGGGCCCTCCAGGCCGCGGCCAGGTCCGGCGAGGGACCGAGCGAGCCGGTGCGCCACCGCTGGCCCGCCATCATCCTGCGCACCCCCAAGGGCTGGACCGGTCCCGACGTCGTCGACGGCGTGCAGGTCCAGGGGACGAACCGCTCGCACCAGGTGCCGCTCTCCGGCCTCGCCGAGAACCCCGAGCACCTGCGGCTCCTCGAGGAGTGGCTGCGGACCTACCAGCCCGACGAGCTCTTCGACACCACCGGCCGCCTCGCCCCCGAGCTGCGCGCGCTCGCACCCGACGCCGACCTGCGGATGTCCGCCACGCCCTACGCCAACGGTGGACGGCTGCGCGCTGAGCTCCCTCCGGTGGACCTCGCCGCCCACGAGGTGCCGTTGCCCTCACGAGGGACGACGTGGGTCGAGAACACGCTGTCCTCCGGTGGCCTCATGCGTGACCTGTATGCCGCGACGGCCCGCCCCGACGGCGGCGGCACCTTCCGCCTGTTCTCGCCGGACGAGACGGCGAGCAACCGGTTGCAGTCGGTCTTCGAGGTGACCGACCGCAACTTCATGGGCCCGCTGCTCGACACCGACGACCACCTGGGGCCGGACGGGCGGGTCATGGAGGTCCTCAGCGAGCACCTGTGCCAGGGCTGGCTCGAGGGGTACGTCCTCAGCGGGCGGCACGGCGTCTTCGCGACCTACGAGGCGTTCGCCATGGTGTCGGCGTCGATGGCGGTCCAGCACGTCAAGTGGCTCCAGCACGCCAAGGACCTTTCCTGGCGCGCGGACGTGTCGTCCCTCAACGTCCTGCTGACCTCGACCTGCTGGCGCAACGACCACAACGGGTTCTCCCACCAGGGGCCGGGGCTGATCGACTGCCTCATCCCGCTCGCGCCGGACGTCGTGCGCGTGTGGTTCCCGCCGGACGCCAACACGGCGCTGTCGATCACCGACCACTGCCTGCGCAGCACCAACCACGTCAACCTCATCGTCGTCGACAAGCAGAAGCACCTGCAGTACCTCTCGCTCGAGGAGGCGCACCGCCACTGCGCCGCAGGTGCCGGTGTCTGGGACTGGGCGAGCACCGGCCGCGACGACGAGGAGCCCGACATCGTCCTGGCCTGCGCCGGCGACGTCCCGACGCAGGAGGCGCTCGCGGCCGCCGAGCTGCTGCACGAGCACGTGCCGGACCTGCGCGTGCGGTTCGTCAACGTCGTCGACCTCATGGCGCTGCTGCCGGAGAACGACCACCCGCACGGGTTCTCCGACAGCCAGTTCGACGACCTGTTCACGAAGGACAAGCACGTGGTGTTCGCGTTCCACGGCTACCCGCGGGCGGTCCACCAGCTCGTCCACGGCCGCAGCAACCCGGGACGGTTCCACGTCCGTGGGTTCAACGAGCAGGGCACGACGACGACACCGTTCGACATGGTGGTGCTCAACGGCATGAGCCGGTTCCACCTGGCGAAGGAGGCGCTCCGGCGGGCCGACCGTCGCCCCGACGGCTGGGACCGGCTGACCCGCCTGTGCGACGACCGGCTCGCCGAGCACGCCACCTGGATCCGCGAGCACCTCGCGGACCTGCCCGACATCGCGGAGTGGACCTGGAAGGAGCGTGCCGACAACGGGGCGGCGGAGCAGCCCGGCCGGTAGTTTCGAGCCGTGGCCACCAGCATCTACATCGCCGGCACCGAAGCCCAGTCCGGCAAGTCGGCGGTGGCCGTCGGGCTGCTCGACCAGCTCAGTCGTCGCGCGGGGCGGGTCGGGGTGTTCCGGCCCATCGTCCGCGCCGGCGTGCCGGACGAGCTGGTCCGGACCCTGCTGTCCCAGCTGCCGGGGGACCTGACGGTCGGGCAGGCCTGCGGCGTCACGTATGACGACCTGCACGCCTCGCCCGACCGTGCGATGGGCACCATCGTGGACCGGTTCCACGAGGTGGCCCGCGACCTCGACGTCGTCCTCGTCGTGGGCTCCGACTTCACGGACGTGTCGGCGCCCACCGAGTTCTCGGTCAACGCCGCCGTCGCGGCCAACCTCGGCTCCCGGTTGCTCCTCGTCGTCCCTGCCCAGGGGCACGATGCCGGGGAGGTGGCCACGACCGCCGAGATGGCGGTGACCGCGGCGCGGGAGGCGCACGCCCACGTCACGGGGGTGGTCGCCAACCAGGTCGACCCAGCCCACCTCGAAGCGACGGCATCGGCCGTCTCGGACCGGGTGGGGGTGCCCGTCCAGGCGCTGCCGGAGACCCCGCTGCTGCGGGCACCCACGGTCAAGGACCTCATGGACGCCTGCTCCGGGCGCCTCGTCCACGGCGAGGCGGCCTTCCTCGACCGTGAGTGCACCGGCCTCGTCGTGGCGGCGATGACCATGCCGCACGTCCTCGACCGCCTGGTCGACGGTGGCGTCGTCATCGTCCCGGGGGACCGGGAGGACGTCGTCCTCGGTGTCCTGCTGGCCCACCGGTCGAAGACCTTCCCGACGCTGTCCGGCATCGTCCTCAACGGTGGCTTCCCCCTGACCCCCCAGGTGCAGCGGCTGATCGAGGGGCTGGACGTCGTGCTGCCGGTCATCGCCACGGACGGCGGCACGATGACGACCGCCACCCGGCTCGGCGCCGCCCGCGGGCGGCTCACGCCGGAGTCGACCCGCAAGCTCGAGGCCGCCGTCGCGATGGTCGAGCGCGGCCTCGACGCCGAGGCGCTGCTCGGCCCGGTCGCCGCGGCCGGCGCTGGAACGGTGACCCCGCTGATGTTCGAGCACCGACTCGTGGACGAGGCCCGGGCTGCCCACGCCCACATCGTCCTGCCCGAGGGCGCCGAGGACCGCATCCTGCTGGCGGCCGACACCGTGCTGGGGCGGGGGATCGCCCGGATCACGTTGCTGGGCGACGAGGAGACGATCCGGGCCAATGCTGCCCGCCTCGGTGTCGACATCGGCGCCGCCGACATCGTCGACCCCGGCAGCAGCAGCCTGCGCGAGGGGTTCGCGGCCGACTACGCCCGCCTGCGCGCGCACAAGGGCGTCACCCTCGACCAGGCCCGCGACCGTGTCGTGGACCCGTCGTACTTCGGCACGATGATGGTCCACCAGGGGTTGGCCGACGGCATGGTCTCGGGCTGCATCACGACCACGGCCCACACCATCCGGCCCGCGCTGGAGATCGTCCGCACCGCTCCCGACGTCTCGGTGGTGTCGAGCGTCTTCCTCATGTGCCTGGCCGACCGCGTCCTCGTCTACGGCGACTGCGCGGTCAACCCGGACCCGACGGCGGAGCAGCTCGCCGACATCGCCATCTCCTCGGCGCGGACGGCCCAGCAGTTCGGGATCGAGCCTCGCGTCGCGATGCTGTCCTACTCGACGGGGGAGTCGGGCAGCGGCGCAGACGTCGACAAGGTTCGCGCGGCGACGGCCCTGGTCCACGAGCGGGCGCCCGAGCTGCTCGTCGAGGGCCCGATCCAGTACGACGCCGCCGTCGACCTGGCCGTCGCCGCGACCAAGCTCAAGGACAGCCCGGTGGCCGGACGGGCCACGGTGCTGGTCTTCCCCGACCTCAACACCGGCAACAACACGTACAAGGCGGTCCAGCGCAGCGCGTCCGCCGTCGCGATCGGCCCGGTCATGCAGGGGCTCAACCAGCCGGTCAACGACCTGTCCCGGGGCGCCCTGGTCCGCGACATCGTCAACACCATCGCCATCACCGCGATCCAGGCCGGTGCCCGGTGACCGGCACCCGCACGGTGCTGGTCGTCAACGCCGGGTCGTCCTCCCTGAAGTACCAGGTGCTCGACGCCGTCACCGGCGCAACGGCGGCGACCGGGATCGTCGAACGCATCGGTGGCGCCGCCCACCTGGGCCACACCCACGACGGGCAGACGCACGAGCAGGACGTCATCGCAGGCGACCATCGCGAGGCGCTCGTGGCAGCCCGGTCGGCGTTGCGCGAGCACGGCCCCGACCTCGACGCCGTCGGCCTGTTCGCCGTGGGGCACCGCGTCGTCCACGGCGGGCCCCGCTTCACCGAGCCGGTCGTCATCGACGACGACGTCATCGACGCGATCGAGGAGCTCGTCCCGCTCGCCCCGCTGCACAACCCGGCCAACCTCGAGGGCATCCGCAGCGCCCGGAAGTCCTTCCCCGGCGTCCCGCAGGTGGCCGTCTTCGACACCGCCTTCCACCAGACCCTGCCGCCCGAGGCGTTCACGTATGCCGTGCCCGCCGCCTGGCGCGACGAGCACCGGGTGCGCCGCTACGGCTTCCACGGCACGTCCCACCGCTTCGTCTCCCGCCGCACCGCCGAGCTCCTCGGCAAGGACCCTGCGGACTGCGCCGTCATCGTGCTGCACCTCGGCAACGGTGCGAGCGCCTGCGCGGTCGAGGCCGGCCGGAGCATCGACACCTCCATGGGCCTGTCCCCGCTCGAGGGCCTGGTCATGGGGACGCGGTCCGGCGACGTGGACCCGGCGCTGGGCGCCTACCTGGAGCGGGTCGCGGGACTGGACGCGGCGGCATACGACGAGGCACTGAACAAGGCCAGCGGCCTGCTGGGGCTGGCCGGGATCGCCGACCTGCGCGAGCTCGACGCGCGCCGGGAGGCGGGCGACCCCGATGCCGCTCTCGCCTTCGACGTCATGGTCTACCGGCTGCGCAAGTACGTCGGGGCGTATGCCGTCGCCCTCGGCCACGTCGACGCCATCGCCTTCACCGGTGGCATCGGCGAGAACAGCGCCGGCGTCCGGGCCGCCGTGCTCGAGGGCCTGGGGGTGCTGGGCGTCGAGCTGGACACCGACGCGAACTCCCATGGCGAACGCGAGCGGCGGGTGACGACGGACGGCAGCCGGGTCGCCGCCTGGGTCGTGCCGACCGACGAGGAGCTCGAGATCGCGCGGGCCTGCCTGTCCGTCCTGGGGGACGAGCGGGCCTGATGCCGCCCACGCATAGGGTGCTCGCGTGAGCACTCTCTACCGCGGCGGCTTCGTCTACTCACCCATCGACCCCTTCGCCAACGCGATGGTCGTCGACGACGCGACGGGCACCATCGCCTGGATCGGCGGCGACGACGCCTCGGCCGTCCACGGTGACGCGGTGGACCGGGTCGTGGAGCTCGACGGCGCCCTGGTGACGCCGGCGTTCGTGGACTCCCACGCCCACCTCTCCCAGACGGGGGCGGGCCTGCGCGGCGTCGACCTCGGCACCACCCGCAGCGTCGCCGAGGCCCTGTCGCGCATCGAGGACGCCGCCCGGCGCCAGCAGGGCCGCCCCGTCTACGCCCCCAACTGGGACCAGGGCCGGTGGGCCGAACGCCGCGCCGTCACCGGTGCCGAGCTCGACCGCGCCACCTACGGGGGAGCCGTCTACTCACCCCGCATCGACGGCCACTCCGCCGTCATCTCCTCGTCCCTCGCGGCCGCCTCCGGCGCTCGCGACCTGCCCGGCTGGGAGGGCGACGGGCTCGTCACCCGCGAGGCGCACCACGCCGCCCGGGTGGCGTTCGCCGACGCCGTCACCCCCGCGCAGCGCCGCGCCGACATCGACCTCGCCCTGCAGACCGCGGCTGCTGCGGGCATCGGCCTCGTGCAGGAGAACGGCGGCCCGGTCCTGTCCAGCGCCGACGACTTCGCCGACGTGCTGGCGGCGGGGGAGCGGGGCGACGGACCGCAGACGCTCGGCTACTGGGCCGAGCTGGTCGCCGACGAGCAGCAGGCCCGCGACCTCGCGACCCTGCACGGCGCCCACGGCCTCGCCGGCGACCTCAACATCGACGGCTCGATCGGCTCGCGCACGGCCCACCTGCGGTCCGACTACACCGACCTCGCGGGCCACACCGGCAACGCCTACCTGTCCGTCGCCCAGGTCCGCGACCACGTCGCCGCCTGCTCGCTCGCTGGCCTCCAGGCCGGGTTCCACGTCATCGGCGACGCCGGGGTCGACACCGTCGTCGAGGGGTTCGAGGCCGCCGCCGAGCTCGTCGGCGCACCCGTCGTGGCACGGTCCCGCCACCGCCTCGAGCACCTCGAGATGGTCGACCCGGCCCAGATCGCCCGACTCGTGCGGCTCGGCGTGGGCGCGAGCGTCCAGCCCGCGTTCGACGCCTTCTGGGGCGGCACGGACGCCATGTATGCAGCGCGGCTGGGTGCCGACCGCGTCGTCGGTGACGCCCCGATGAATCCCTTCGCCTCCATGCTCGCGGCGGGGATGACCGTGGCCTTCGGATCGGACTCGCCGGTCACGCCGTTCGCCCCGTGGGAGGCCGTCCGCGCCTGCATCGCCCACCACGACGAGCGCCAGCGCATCTCGGCCCGCTCGGCCTTCCTCGCGCACACCCGGGGTGGCTGGCGCGCGGCCGGCTTCGACGACCGCGGCTACCTCGACCTCGGCCTGCCGGCGACGTTCGCGATCTGGAAGGTCGGCGACCTCGTCGTGCAGGCCCCCGACGACCGCATCCAGACCTGGAGCACCGACCCGCGTTCGGGCACGCCCGGCCTGCCGGACCTGTCTCCCGGCGAGGCTGCGCCCCAGTGCCTGCGCACCGTCGTCCGCGGCCGCACGGTCTTCGACGCCGGCGCCTTCCCCGCCTGAGAGGCCGCAGCCCGGAGCCCACAGCCCGTAGTCTTTGAGCGGTCCGGCGGACCAGGACCCGTCAGACCACGCAAAGATCCGGGCAACAGCAGGATTTCCGGCTGTGCCCGTATGTGGCCGGAGATCCTGCGCTCCGCTGCTAGATTTGCGCCGTGTCTTCACGTGCCAAGCCCCTGCTGGACCTCGACCCCGCCACCGTCCGCCAGGCCCGCGCCCTCGCGCGCAAGGCCGGCCGGCCCGTGGTCAAGCTGGCCCAGAGCCACACGACCGTGTCGGTCGAGCGCGCCACGCTGCGCCTCGCCGGCCTCTCGGGTGCCGACCACGAGCGGGTTCCGTGGGTCAACCACCTCGTCGACGCCGTCCGGGCCGAGGTCGGCCTCGAGCACGGGGTCACCACCCCGGTCTACGACGCGCTGCGCAGGGGAGAGGCGCCCGACCTGCTGACCCTGGCCCAGAAGGCGGCCAGCGGCTCGGTGCAGTTCCGGCTCCCGGAGGGCCGTGAGACCACCCGCGCCCAGGCCCTCGCGCGACGCGAGGTGAGCCGCGGCATACGCACCATCGACAAGCAGCGCGCCAACCGGGACCGGCTGATCAAGCGCCACGGCGACCCCGAGCAGCGCCCGTGGATCTACCTCATCGTCGCCACCGGCGACATCTACGAGGACATCCCGCAGGCGCAGAACGCCGCACGCGAGGGGGCCGACATCATCGCGGTGATCCGCTCCACGGGGCAGTCGCTGCTCGACTACGTCCCCGAGGGCGCCACCCGCGAGGGGTATGCCGGCACGTACGCCACGCAGGAGAACTTCCGCCTGATGCGCGCCGCCCTGGACGAGACCTCCAAGGAGCTCGGCCGCTACATCCGGCTCACCAACTACGCGTCCGGTCTGTGCATGCCCGAGATCGCCACGCTCGCCGGGCTCGAGCGGCTCGACATGATGCTCAACGACTCGATGTACGGGATCCTCTTCCGCGACATCAACCCGATCCGCACGTTCGTCGACCAGCGGTTCAGCCGCCAGATCCACGCCCGCGCCGGGATCATCATCAACACCGGCGAGGACAACTACCTCACCACAGCCGACGCCGTCGAGGCCGCGCACACCGTCACGGTGAGCCAGCTGCTCAACGAGTACTTCGCCAAGGAGGCCGGGCTCGAGGACTGGCAGCTCGGCCTCGGCCACGCCTTCGAGATCAACCCCGAGCTCCCCGACTCCTTCCGTATGGAGCTCGCCCACGCCCTGCTCGCGCGCCAGCTCTTCCCTGACGCACCGCTGAAGTGGATGCCGCCGACCAAGCACATGACCGGCGACGTCTTCCGCGGGTACCTGCTCGACGGGTTCTTCAACCTCGTCGGCGCCATGACCGGTCAGGGCATCCTGCTCGTCGGCATGATGACCGAGGCGGTCGTCACGCCGTTCCTGTCCGACCGTGACCTCGCTCTGCAGAACGTCCGCTACGTCCTCAACGCCGCCGGAGGCCTGACCGAGGACTTCCACCCGCCGCGCGACGGGTTCATCCAGACCCGGGCCAGGCAGGTGCTCGGCGACGCGATCGACCTGCTCACCGACATCACCGCCGAGCCCGGCAGGGCGCCGCTGCTCGAGGCCATCGCCGACGGCACCTTCGGCCTGATGAAGCGCCCGGCCGACCGGGGCAAGGGCCTCGACGGCGTGGTCGTCCGGGCAGACGACTACGACAACCCGGCCAGCACGATGCTCGAGGAGGGCTCGAACCGATGAGTGCGTCCACCACCGACAGCGCCATGCCGCTCGAGCCCATGCCCGACGCGACGCGCGCGGCCGCCGGCAAGGCCAAGAAGCAGCCCGACATCGTCCGCCCCTACGGCGACACCACCGGCGACGGCATGGTCCAGGTGTCCTTCACCCTGCCCGTTCCGCACGACAAGCGGGCCGAGGGTGCGGCCCTGCAGCTCGCCGAGAAGATGGGCCTCAAGCCGGCCCTGCTCGTCCACGCCAAGGCGATGGGTCCCGACTTCACCTTCTTCGTCGTCTACGGCAGCGTCACCCACCTCGTCGACCTGCGGGACGTGACCGTCGTCGAGCGCGAGTTCCCGCTGCTCAGCCCTACCGAGGTCAACAAGGCGATCAAGTCCCGCCTGCGCCGCAAGCTCGTGGTCGTCGGCGCCTGCATCGGCACCGACGCCCACACGGTCGGCATCGACGCGATCCTCAACATCAAGGGCTTCGCGGGGGAGAAGGGCCTGGAGTACTACCGCGAGGTCAAGGTCGTGAACCTCGGCGCGCAGGTCCTCGTCCCCGAGCTCGTCGAGCGCGCCCGCGCCGAGAAGGCCGACGCCGTCATGGTCAGCCAGGTCGTGACCCAGCGCGACGCCCACATCCACAACACGACGACGATGAGTGCCGCGTTCCGCGAGGCCTACCCCGCGGGTCAGGTGCCGCTGCTCGTCGTCGGCGGCCCGCGCTTCGAGGAGGGATCGGCGCCCACGCTCGGGGTCGACCGCATCTTCGGCCGCGGCACCACCCCCGGCGAGGTGGCCAGCTACCTCGTCCACGCCCTCGCCCAGCCGTCGTCGCGCAAGGAGAAGCCATGACCACGCCCCAGACCACCGGCGCCACGGTCGGCCGCACCGTCACCCACCGTCGCTACGTCCCGTACAGCCACGCGCACTACGCCGGGAACCTCGTCGACGGCGCGTACTCGCTCGCCGCGTTCGGTGACGTCGCCACCGAGATGTGCATCGTCACCGACGGCGACGAGGGCCTGTTCGCCTCCTACTCCGACGTGCAGTTCAGGGCGCCGGTCCGCGCCGGTGACGTCATCGAGATCGAGGCCCGCCTCGTCCGGGTCGGCACCCGCAGCCGCGAGATGGACTTCGAGGTCCGGGTCGTGGGCCGGGGCGCTCCCGAGCGCGGCGAGTCCAGCGCCGACGTCCTCGACCCTCCACTGGTGGCCACCACCGCCCGCGGTGTGGTCGTCGTGCCCCCGTCACCGACCGACAGCTGAGACCCGTGTCGGCGTGTCTCGCGCGACACGCCGACCGCTCGTCGATTCGCTACTCCACGAACAGTTCTCGCCGTGCGGGCTGACCTGCGCAATGGCGACTTCCCGCCACGAACGGTGTCTTGACAGTCCTTCTGACGCCGGTAGGTTTGCCCACGGTCGTCCACCCGACGAGCCGTCCGCGAGGGGGAATCCGCGCAGGGGATGGACTCACTGACCGGTGGCTAGCGCGCGCAGCCACCGCCAGCCAGCAGTGAGGTCCTGACTCGAGCAGGGGCCCGACTCGAGGCGGTGGGGGACGGCGGCACGGCCCGTGCGCCTAGTAGACAACAGCAGGTTGTCGGCATCCAGCCGACCCCCTGCTGGTCCCAACGGCAGCACGGGCCGTGCCGTGTCCTACCGTGGTGTGGTGCCGACGTCCTCCCGCTCACGGGTCACCTCCGTCCTGGTGCTGGTGCTCGCCGCGGTCTCCGGCCTCGCCACCGCCTACGCCTTCCCGACGCACGACGTCTGGTGGCTCGCGCCGGTCGGTGTCGCCCTGCTCTCCGCGGCCACCGTGGGCCGCGGGTGGCGCCTGGCCGCCCTCGCCGGACTCGCCCACGGACTCGGCTTCTTCCTGCCCACGCTGTCCTGGTCGGGGATCTACGTCGGCAACCTGCCGTGGATCGCCCTGTCGACGTTGGAGGCCCTCTACATCGCCGCGATGTGCGCGGTCACCGCGGTCGTCCAGCGCCCCCTCGCGCACACCCGCCTGCGTCCCCTGGCGCATGCCGTCGTCCCCCTGGCCTGGGTGCTCCAGGAGTGGGCCCGTGGCACCACCCCCTTCGGGGGCTTCCCCTGGGCCCGGCTCGCCTTCAGCCAGGCCGACAGCCCGCTGGCCCCGTTCGCCCGCTTCGGGGGGGCCCCGGGCCTGACCTTCGCGGTCGCGGCTCTCGGCGTCCTGCTGCACGTCGCGGTCGCGACCGTGGTCCGACGGGTCCTCGCGGCGCGATCGACGCAGCGGCAGGGCAGCAGCCCCACCGCGGTGCTGCCGGCGGCGCAGCCGGTGCTCGGCGCCGTACTCGTCGCGCTCGCCCTGGCTCCGCTGGGACTGGCCCTGGCCACCACCCCGCCCACCGACGGACGCAGGGTGTCGGTGCTGTTCGTGCAGGGCAACGTCCCGAAGCCGGGGCTCGACTTCAACTCCGAGCGCCGCAAGGTCCTCGACAACCACGTCCAGGGCACCCTCGCCGCCGCCACCCGCAACCCCGAGCCGCCGAGCCTGGTCGTCTGGCCCGAGAACGCCTCCGACATCGACCCGCTGCGCAACCTCGACGCCGCTGCGGACGTCCGCCTGGCGGTCGAGACGATCAAGGCCCCGCTGCTGCTCGGTGCCGTCCTCATCGGTCCGGGGGAGTACGTCTCCAACGCCAGCCTGTTCTACCTGCCCGGCAGCAATGAGCCGCAGCGCTACGTCAAGCAGCACCCCGTGCCGTTCGCCGAGTACATCCCCTACCGCAGCTTCTTCCGGAACTTCAGCGACAAGGTCGACCTGGTCACCCGCGACTTCGCCAAGGGCGACCGGGCAGGCGCCTTCGAAGTGCCCGTCAAGGGCCAGGACCCGTACTGGGTCGTGCCGACGATCTGCTTCGAGGTCGCCTACGACGACCTCATGCGCGACTCGACGCTCCAGGCCGGCAAGCAGGAGAACATCCTCGCCGTGCAGACCAACAACGCGACCTTCGGCTACACCGCGGAGTCCGAGCAGCAGTTCGCGATCAGCCGGATCCGCGCCATCGAGCACGGTCGCTCGGTCGTGCACGTGTCCACCGTCGGCGTCAGCGGCTTCATCAACCCGGACGGAACCTACGTCGACAAGACCGCGTTGTTCACCCCGGCGGCCGAGTTCGGGTCACCCGTGGTCCGCACCGAGGTCACCATCGCCGACCGGCTCGGTCCGGTGCCCGAGTATGCAGCTGCCCTGGCCCTCGTGGCGCTGCTCGCCGTCGGGCGTTGGCAGCGTCGCCGGGACGCTAGGGTCGATGCCGCCGCCACCGATGCCGCGGGGCCGGCCGAGTCACGAAGGGACAGCGTCGTTGTCTGACCAGATCGATCGGGTGCTCGTCTGCATCCCGACCTACAACGAGCGGGAGAACCTGCCGCTCGTCGTGCGCCGCATCCGCGCCGCCGTGCCCACCGCCGACGTCCTCGTCCTCGACGACAACTCGCCCGACGGCACCGGCGACGTGGCCGACGAGCTCGCGGCCCGCGACGACCAGGTCCAGGTGCTGCACCGTGCCGGCAAGCAGGGACTGGGCATGGCCTACCTCGCCGGCTTCCACTGGGGGCTGGACCGCGGCTACGACGCGATCGTCGAGATGGATGCCGACGGGTCGCACCAGCCCGAGCAGCTGCACCGGCTGCTCGAGGCGCTCGGGGACGCCGACCTCGTCATCGGCTCCCGCTGGGTGCGCGGCGGCTCGGTCGTGAACTGGCCGATCCACCGCAAGGCGCTCAGCGTCGGCGGCAACCTCTACACCCGCGCGCTGCTCGGGATGCCCGTGCACGACGCCACCGCCGGCTTCCGCGCCTACCGTGCGGACGCGCTCCGCACGATGGGCCTGAGCCAGGTCGCCTCCCAGGGCTACTGCTTCCAGGTCGACCTCACCCGCCGGGCCGTGCGCCTCGGGCTGCGGGTCACCGAGGTGCCGATCACGTTCGTCGAGCGCGAGATCGGTGACTCCAAGATGAGTGGCGACATCATGCGCGAGTCGCTCCAGCGGATCACGTCCTGGGGCGTGCACCACCGCGCGGACCAGCTGCGCGGCCTGTCCCGTCGCAGGGAGCCCACGTGGCACGAGCTGTAGGCCGGACGCCATACGCGGCTGCGGGGCGGCCACGCCGTCCTCGCTGGCTCGTCGTGGTGTTCGTGGCCCTGCTGGTGGTCCCGGTCCTGGAGATCGCGGCCATCATCGCCGTGGGCAAGGCGATCGGCGGCTGGCAGACGCTCCTGCTCCTGCTCGTGGAGTCGGCGCTCGGCGCCTGGCTCGTGCGCCGCGAGGGTGCCCGCGCCTGGGCGGCGCTCAACACGGCCCTGCGCACCGGTCAGATGCCCAGCCGCCAGCTGTCCGACGCGGCCCTCGTCCTCGTGGGCGGCACGCTGCTGCTCGCTCCTGGCTTCCTCACCGACGTCGTCGGCTTCTTCTTCATCCTGCCCTTCACCCGCCCGTTCGCGCGCACGCTGCTCGAGGCCGCGGTGGCCAAGCGCCTCCTCGGCGGCTTCAGCAGCCGGTGGGGGAGCGGGCCCGGAGGCACGGGTGCTGGCCCCATGGGTCCGGGCGGTACGAGGGGACCGGGTGGGACCGGCCGGGGGCCCGACGTCGTCGACGGCGAGGTCCTCTGAGGACCACTGTCCAGATGCACGACGAAGGGAGGACCCGCNTCAGGCGGTGCGCTTGCGACGCGGCTTCTCACCGCGGGACTCGCGCAGGAGCGTCAGTCGCTCCTCGAGGAGCTCCTCGAGCTCGGGGATGGAGCGACGCTCGAGCAGCATGTCCCAGTGGGTGCGGACGTGCTTGACCTGCTTGGCCTCGGGCTCGGGTCCGTCGACGAGACGGGCCTCCTCGCCGCAACGGCACTCCCAGGTCGGCGGGATCTCCGCCTCGATCGAGAACGGCAGCTCGGTCCGGTGCCCCTGCGGGCACACGTATGCCGTGATCTGACGCTCGCTCGGGACGACGTGGTCGTCGGTCTCGAGGCTGTGTGAAACCATTCGGCTACCGCGGAGGGTGCGCTCTGCCATGGTGGGTTCTCCCAACGTGCGTGGTTCCCAGCCCGCTCTGTCGGGGGCTCGGGATTCGTCAGGGATAACGACATCGACCCCTGCAATGTTCCGACGCCCCGGCGCGTCGCACGGTTGGCGTGCTGTGACTCAGGTCACAGCACGGGTGGTCGCCGCAGGTCAGACGACCTCCGGCACCTCGTTGCCCGCGTCGAGGATGCCCTGCCTCATGTCGACCCGGGACAGCAGCACACCGCCGATGAGGAAGAACACCACGAGCGCCACGATGGCCGGGCGGTAGGAGTCGGTGAGCTGGTAGACGATGCCGAAGGTGAGCGTCCCGAACCAGCTCGTCCCACGCTCCATGGCCTGGTAGAGGCTGAAGAACTCCGCCTCACGGTTCTTGGGGACCAGCTGGCTGTAGAGCGAGCGGCTCAGCGCCTGGGTGCCGCCGAGGACGAGGCCGATCGCGACCCCGAGGGCGAACAACGGGGGGAGGGTCTCCTCGGGGAGGAAGAAGGCGAACACGACCACACCGCTCCACAGCACCAGGCCACCCAGGACGCAGCGCCACGCACCGAACCGACGAGCCAGGAGGCCGAACAGCAGGGCGCCACCGATGCCGACGAACTGCACCATGAGGAACAGCGTGAGCATCGTGGTCTCGGGGAAGCCGAGCTCCCGCTGCCCGTAGAGGCTGGACTGGCCGATGACCGTCTGGATGCCGTCGTTGAAGAACAGGTAGGCCACGAGGAACAACATCGTCTGGGGGAGCAGCCGCAGCTCGCGGAACGTCGAGGCCAGCTGACGCAGGCTGCCGCCGACGATCCCCGCAGTCCGGGCGACCTCGGGGCGTTCGACCCCCCGCAACCGCCACATGCCGATGACCGGGACGAGGGTGAACGCCGCCCACCACAGGCCGGCCATGAGCATGCTCACCCGCACCGCGCCGCCGCGGTCCAGCCCCAGCCGCTCGGGGTTGCTCAGCATGAGGAAGTTCACGGCGAGCAGCAGCCCACCACCGAGGTAGCCCAGCGCCCATCCCCGCGAGGAGACCTTGTCGCGGTCGTCGGGACTGGCGATCCGGCACAAGATCGCGTCGTAGACGACCAGTGAGGCTCCCAGGCTCAGGGTGGCCACGATGAGCAGGACGACTCCGAGCTGCCAGTTGGTCCCCCGGACCAGGGACATCAGGCAGGCCGCCAGCGCGCCCACCCCGGCGAAGGCACCCAGGAGGCGGGCGGGGCGGGGGGAGCGGTCCGCGATGGCTCCCACGAAGATCAGCGCGATCGCCGAGACGATGGTGGCCACCGTGACGGTGAACGGGGCGAGCGAGCCGGGAGAGATGCCGATCCCCAGGACCTGGAGGTTGGTGCGGCACACCTCCCCGTCGGCGAGGTCGGGGCAGGCGGCACTCTCGGCCACGGCCGTGAGGTATGGCGTGAAGAGGACGGTCGCGGTGGTGGTGACGTAGGCGGAGTTCGCCCAGTCGTACCAGTACCAGGACTTGCGGTAGTGCTCGTTCCCCACCCAGGTCGGCTGCTGCTCGACCGCCGCTGTTGTCATGCGTGAAGGGTGGCACAGCGACGTGCGTCACAGATGCGTATTGCTACCCAGAGCGGGCCGCGAGTCGGCCCCGGCGGGGAGCGGACTAGCCCGCGTACTCCCAGTGCCACGGCTCGGGCAGGGAACCGTCCGGCTCGGCCCAGGACGGGTGGAACCACCCGTAGAGCGGCGCGTTCTGCTTCATCCACAGGTGCGCCGATGAGCCGAAGCTCTGGATGCCGCCGCACAGGTCGACCGCACGTCCGAGCCCGTGCTCGCTCGTGCCGGGGGTGGCTGCCCACTTGCCCCGGTCGGCCTTGACCGAGACCTGCTCGGCGTACGACCGGTAGGAGTCGGTGATGCAGATCGGCGACCCGGTGTCCTTCTCGTAGGCGATGCTCATCGCGTTGAAGGCTGCGGCCGCACCGGGGCGCAGGCTCTCGGTCGGGTCGGCGTAGAGCGGGCACAGTCCGGCGACGGGGATGGTGCCGTTGGGGTAGGCCTGCTCGTTGGTGCTGCAGGCCTTGACCGAGCCGTCGGCCTTGACGCCGGGGATCACCATGGCCTTGCGGAGCCGGGCGGTGGCGGCCTTGCCTGCTTCGGTCTCGCTGCCGAGCAGCAGGCCGGCGATGGGACCGATCTTGCTGACCTGGGCAGCGTGCAGCGCGCGGGTGGCCTCGAGCTGCGACTTCTGCTCGGCGATGGCGGCATCGAGCTTCTTCTTGGCCGCGGCGGCAGTCGTGGAGGCCTCCTGCGCCCGTGAGCGCGCCTCGACGGCCTGGACCGCTGCTGCCTGCTGGAGCGCCGTGTGGTCCTCGACCTTGGTGAAGGCCCAGGTCCGCTGGTCACTCAGGTAGGACAGCTGGGCGGCGGCATCGCTGGCCTCGCTGGCGTCCTTCCCGAGGGCCTCGAACAGGAGGCTGACGTCACCCAGGGATCCACCGCCACCGGCGTACGCCTGGTAGGCCCACTGACCCAGGGCCTTGCGGTCCTCGCCCAGCTTGGTGCTCAGGCTCTGGTAGAGCGCGACGTTGCGGTTGGCCTCGGCGACGGCGGTCTGCTCCGCCGTACGGGCCTCGGAGTACTGCTGCAGGAGGGTGTTGGCCTGCTTGGCGTATCGGTCGAGCTTGGTCGCCGACGCGGCGATGGCGGCATTGGACCGGGTCAGGTCAGCGGCGAGGGCATCGGCCTGTGCGACCTGCGCGGCCACCTGGGCCGGGCTGAGGGTCTTCTCGGCAGCCTTGGCCGCCTTGTCCTTGGCCGCCTTGGCCTTGTCCTTGGTGGCCTCGGCCTGACCGGCTTTGTCCTTCGCGGCTGCGGCACTACCGGTGACGACGACGGAACCCGTGGTCGGTGTCGACGACGGGGGCGTCGTTCCCGACGCCTGAGCCGAGGTCCCACCAGCCATCACCACGACCGCCAGTGCGGTCCCGGTGAGTCCGGCGCGCATGCCGAGCCCAACCACGATCTGTCCCAACTCTCGTCCTCGCGCGGCCGAGGTCAGGCGCGCCAATCTTCCTCAACGACCCTAACCACCAGGTCGTCCCCGCCGCCTCGGTCGTTCTGTCGAGAAGATCAACCGTTCGACCGAGTCCCTCGCTCCATGAGGCTGACGACGTGTCCGGTTGCCCCCAGTTGGTGCACCTCGCGGTAGCCCCGCCCGTGGTGGAACGCCAGCGACGGCTCGTTCGGCGGGTCGATGTTCACCTCGAGCACCAGCCGACCCCGTGGGGCGGAGGCAGCCTCCACCGCGTCGTAGACGGCCGACGCCAGTCCGCGTCGTCGGAAGGCGTCGTCGAGCACGATGCGGTCGAGGTAGTCGAAGTCCTCGCCGTACTCCCGGGCGAACCAGCGGTAGTTCTCGGAGTCGTAGTCGCTGCCGGGAGAGAAGACGAGGACGAATCCTGCGACCTGGCCGTCGCACAGGATGACGTCGGCCCGGGACGCCCACCCGCGCAGGAGCTCGAGGCGGTCGGCGTCCAACGGAGACAAGAGCTGCACGTGCCGCTGGTTCAGGTCCAGGACAGCCGGGACGTCCGCGTCGGCGATGGGTCGGAGCAGGGCGGAGCGGTCCATGACCGTTGAGTCTGCCACCCCGTGACATCTGTCACGGGTCCGGTGCCGCGGTCCTGCATACCGTGCGGCGGTCAGGGTCCCGCCCCATCCGGCGCGCCGGCCCTGGTCCGTCCACCTCCCCGCTCCCACCACCCCCTGGAGTGTTCGTATGCGCCGTTCCGCCCACCCGACCAGCCCTGCACTGCCCGCGCGGGCCGGCCGCGCCCGACGCATGGCGGTGGGGGCAGGCGCCGCGTTGGTCGCCGTCGTCGTCGTCACCGCCGACGGGACCACCGCGGCCAGCGCGCACGGGGCGCACCGACACCACGATGGCCACGCCTCCTCGGAGCACTCCTCCGACCGGCGGCTGACCCCCCGCACCCACTTCACGATGAAGGACGACGGGTCCAGCGGTGCGACGCAGGGTGGCGAGGGGATCCCGAACATCGACTCGGTGAAGAAGACGATCTACACGTACTACGGCGACCCGAACGGCACCGGGGACGCGAACCCGACCTCCTCGCCCTACGTCTCCGAGATGTCCTCGATCCTGCGCACGCAGCGCCGCCAGCTGCCCCGCCTGCTCGCCGATGCACAGCGCCACCACACCAAGCCGGCCATCGTCTTCGACGCCGACGACACCACCCTGTGGACGTACCAGATGGAGGTGGGCGCGATGAAGTTCGTGTTCACCCCCGCCGCCCAGGGGCCGTTCGTCGACGGTGAGAAGTTCCCCGCCGTGCCCGGGATGGTCGACTTCGTCAACGACGCCGAGAAGATGGGCTTCACCGTGTTCGGCCTCACCGGCCGTGGTGACAGCCAGAAGGCCCACACGGTGTCCAACCTGGCCAAGGTCGGCTACACCGCGTTCCCCGCGAACCGTTTCTTCACCAAGTACGACTCCGGCACCACCCCGCCGTCCTACCTGCCCCCCTCGTGGTGCACCGCCTACCCCAAGTGCACGACCGTGGAGTACAAGGCCGGGACTCGCCGCCACATCGAACGGGACCTCGGCTACGACATCGTGCTGAACGTCGGCGACCAGTTCTCCGACCTGCAGGGCGGGTATGCCGAGCACTCGCTCAAGCTGCCCAACCCGACGTACTACCTCCCGTCGCCGAACCTGCCCGGGGTCTCCGAGCCCCGGCTGGCGCCCCGCACACGGTTCACCATGTCCGCCGACGGCTCCAGCGGTGCGACCCAGGGTGGCGAAGGCATACCCAACATCGACGTCGTCAAGAAGACCATCGCTGTCTACTACGGCGACACGGGCACCGGCACCTCGGACAAGGCGTCCTCCCCGTACATCAGCGAGATGCGAGCCCTGGTCGCCCGCCGCAGCCGCACCCTGCTCCAGCAGTGCGCCACCGGCGCACGCCGAGGAACGCACCCGGCGATCGTCCTCGACGCCGACGACACGACCTTGTGGACCTACGACATGGAGGTTGCGGCGATGCACTTCGTCTTCGACCCGGTGGTCCAGGACCAGCAGTGGGTCCAGCCGCAGCGGTTCCCGGCGACCCCGGCCATGGTCTCGTTCGCGAACGCCGCGTCCGACGCCGGCTGCACCATCGTGGGCCTGACGGGCCGCAACAGCACCCAGCGGGACGCCACCCTCGGCAACCTCGCCAAGGTCGGCTACACCGGTTTCACGGCGGCCAACTACTACACGAAGTGGACGAGCAGCGAGCAGCCCCCGGCCTACATCACCCCGGCGGACTGCTTGGCCTGGCCCAAGTGCACGACGATCGAGTACAAGTCCACCACCCGACGCCACGTCGTCGACCAGGGCTACGACGTCATCGCCAACTTCGGCGACCAGTACAGCGACCTCATCGGCGGCAGCGCCGACCGGGCGGTCAAGCTCCCCAACCCGACGTACTACCTGCCGTAGGCCGCAGGTCCCCGCCGCGGCGGGGGAGCGCTCGCGAGGCGCAGCCCCACCCGGCTGCGCCTCGCCGTCCGGGGCAGACCGGTTCGCGCCGGTCGTGTCCACAACGACGAGGTGCGGCGGCGGCTGTCCACAGGTCCGGCCGCCGCGGGGTCCGCAGACAGGCCGGCCCGGCCATCCTCGGGACATGGAAGACATCGCAGGCATGGCAGGCACGGAGGAGTGGGTCAACGAGGTCCGCCTCGTCGGACGGGTGAGCGGGGCAGGCGAGGAGCGCGAGCTGCCCAGCGGCGACGTGGTGGTCCAGCTGCGCGTGGTCGTGCCCCGGGCGGGGACCGACCACGGCTCCGGGCGGGTGGACACCATCGACGTGGCCTGCTGGACGGCTCGCTCCAGGCGCAGCGCGATGCGGCTCGCGCCCGACTCGGTGGTGGAGGTCGACGGCGCCCTACGGCGCCGCTTCTTCCGGGCCGGGGCAGCGACGGTGAGCAGGTACGAGGTGGAGGCCCGCCGCGTGGCCGTGGTCCGCAAGCCGAGCCTGGCCCGGGTGAGGTGAGCTGAGGTGAACCGCCGCGTCCTGGACGCGCCGCTGAGGGCTCGCGCTCACGGACGCTCCAGGACCACGAGCTGCTGCGTCGCCCGGGTCATCGCGACGTAGCGGTCCACCGCCCCCGTGGTGCCCACCCCGAGCGCGGCGGGGTCGACGAGGACGACGAGGTCGAACTCCAGCCCCTTGGCGAGCTCGGGCGACAACCACTGCACCCGCGCCGCGTCGTCGGACGTCGGGGTCGCCGCCGCTCGCAGCTCCGGGAGGGTCAGCGCTGCTGCGATGACGCAGGCGACACCCTCGCGATGGTCGCCGAGCCAGGTGCCGAGCACCACGCCGAGGTCTGGCAGCAGACCACGCTGCACCGGGATCCCGCTGCTGCGGACGGAGGTGGGGACGTTGGCGTCGGGCAGCGCCGCCCGGATCACGGGTTCTGCCTCGGCCATGACCTCGGCCGGCGTGCGGTAGTTGATCCGCAGCGAGGCCACGTCGTTGCGGTCCAGTCCCACCCGTGCGAGGCGCTCCTGCCACGACTCGGCGAACCCCCGCCGGGCCTGAGCCCGGTCGCCGACGATGGTGAAGCTCCGTGACGGGCAGCGCTGGACCAGCATCTGCCACTGCGCGTCGGTCAGCTCCTGCGCCTCGTCCACCACGATGTGGGCGAAGGGCCCGGCCAGGAGGTCCGGAACAGGACGAGGCGCCGCCGCCTCGTCGACGAAGTTCTCCCGCAGGTCCGGGTGACGCAGCATCGTCACCAGCCCCTCGGAGTCGTCGTCCGCGGCGATGAGGTCGTCGATCACCCTGCCCATCTGGTCGCGCTCGGCCGCCGCGGCGGCCTCCTGCTGCCTCCTGCGCCGCGCGGCTCCCGGATCACCCAGGCGCCGTCGGGCGACATCGAGGAAGGGGAGGTCGGACTCGGTCCAGGCGCGCGGATCCTGCCGCTGCAACGCCCGGACGTCCTCGGGGGCGAGCCACGGTGCGCACAGCCGCAGGTACGCAGGCACCGACCAGAGGTCTCGCACCAGGTCCTCGGGCTCGATCAGCGGCCAGGCGGTGTTGAGCGACGCCAGCAGGTCTCGGTTGTGCTGCAACGACTTTCGCACCAGCGCGGGGGAGAGGTCACCACCCTCGTCCTCGTCCCGGAACCCGTCCGTGAGCTGGTCCGTGAGGATCGTCAGCAGCTCGTCGAGCACCTGCTCGCGGGCCTCGTTGTGCGGCGTCCCGGGATCGGGCGCGGCGAAGGCAGCCTCCCAGTCGGCCCGGCCCAGCGTCAGGTCGGACCACGGTGTGGGGATGGTGGACCGGCCTGCGGGCAGGTCCTCGTAGAACCTGACCGCCGCGTCGACCACGGTGACGACGTCGGCCGAGGCCTTGAGCTGAGCCACCCGGGGGTCACGCTCGGGAGGCGCCCCGGCTCCCTCGGGCACGAGGTCGCGCACGGTGCAGGTCTGCACCCCTTCCTCGCCGAGGCTCGGCAGGACGTCGGAGACGTAGGCCAGGTAGGGCTCATGGGGGCCGACGAACAGCACGCCGCCCCTGCGGTGCCCGAGGCGGGGATCGGCGTGGAGCAGGTACGCCGTGCGGTGCAGGGCAACGACGGTCTTGCCCGTCCCGGGACCACCGTCGACCACCAGGGCCCCGCGGGACCCCGCTCGGATGATGGCGTCCTGGTCAGCGGCGATCGTGCCCAGGACGTCGCGCATCCGGGCCGAGCGGTCGACGCCCAGGCTGGCGATGAACGCCGACTGGTCGTCGAGGGCTGTTCGCCCCTGGAGCACGTCGGGGGAGAACACCTCGTCCCAGTAGTCCGTGATGCGCCCTCGGGACCAGCGGTAGCGCCGCCGGCTCACCAGCCCCATCGGATCGGCGTGGGTGGCGCCGAAGAACGGTTCGGCGGCGGGGGAGCGCCAGTCCACCAGGATCCGCCGCCCCTCGTCGTCGGTGAGGCCCAGCCGTCCCACGTAGACGACGTCGCCGTCGGCCCCGACCATGTGGCCCAGGCACAGGTCAGCTCCGAAGCGCCGCAGCGCACGCAGACGCGCCGTCAGTCGGTGCACCTCTAGATCACGCTCGAGCGCGTGGGTGCCGCCACCTCCCGGAGCCCGTCTCGCTTCGTCGAGCCGTCCGGACAGCTCGGCGACCGTCGTCGCGAGGCTCGCGGTCAGCTCTGCGAAGTGCCGCTCGTCGCCGGCGACCAGGGCCGGGTCGGCCTTGGCGGCGAGGCGGTCCGGGAGGTCGAACACACCGGTCCCGTTCGTGCCGCTGTCGTCGCCCTCCTCGTCCCGGCTCGTCCGCGCCCCGCGCCTCGCCACTGCACCCATTCCTGCCCCCGTCGTCGCTGGTCGCCGTCCCATCGACCGGGAAGTCTGGGGTACCACCGGGGTCTTGCCGCAAGGCCCCCTGTGCGCTATACGTTGGACACGGAAGGACGCGGAACGTCGCAGTGCTCGACAGATTCCCCCTCAGCCCACTGCCACGCACGACACACGCTGGTGCGCAGGACCGGTCGCGACACGGCAGACAGAGTAGGACCGCAGCCCGCGGTCCCGGCGACCATCGGTAATAACGCCGATAATCGACATTATGTCACTCTAACGATTTCCAGAGAGCAGTCGCCCTCCCCTCGACGACCGGCCTGACGACAAGCAGTCACGTCACGCCGGCACTGCGACGGCGCCGGTCACTGCGACAGCGCCGTGGTCAACGGGCGAACTCGACCTCGGCCGACTGCAGGACGGCAGCGGTGCGTCCCGGTGCCGACTGGTGCTGCCAGTACAGGTTCGTGTGCGCGACGACCTGCTCGGGCGCTGGTGCACCCCAGTCCGTCAGGTCCTCGGTCGTGTGGGCGTCTGCGACCAGCGTGACGTCATACCCGCGGACGAAGGCCCCGTGGATCGTCGACCGGATGCACGCGTCGGTCTGGGCGCCGGTCACGACGAGGCTCCCGACACCGGCGGCGGCCAGGACGGACTCGAGGTCGGTGTCCTCGAAGGAGTCGCCGAACCGCTTGTGCACCAACGGTTCCGACGATTCGGGCGCGAGCTCGGCGACGTACTCCCACTCGGCACTCCCCCGCGCCAGGTGCTCGCTCGAGTGCTGGACCCACACGACCGGCGTTCCGGCCGTCCGAGCCCGGTCGACCAGGGACACGATGTTCGCGACGACCTCGTCGCGACGGTGGGCGCCGGCGACGACACCCTTCTGGACGTCGATGACGACGAGAGCGGTGGCGCTGCGGTCGGTGAAGGTGCTCATGTCGGCGACGCTACGACCACCCACCGACAGCCCGAGGCCTCCACTCCCCCGGCCGACTCGCCGGAAGCCGTGGCTCCCCCGTCCGCGCCCCCTCGTCGCGGACACGACGAGACCCCGTCCGCGTCGGACAGGGTCTCGGGGGTCCTCCACGCAGGGAGGTGGTGCGAACTACCGGTGGGGCGAGCGCCTACGCCATGGCGCCGGTCGGTCCGACCAGCAGGTCAGACGGCCACGCCGCGCTGCATCGCGAGGCGCTCCTCGGGGGTGGTGCCACCCCACACGCCATACGGCTCACGCACGGCCATCGCGTGCTCGAAGCACTGCTGGATGACCGGGCAGGTGGCGCACAGGGCCTTGGCGCGCTGCTCACGGTTGAGGCGGCGGTTGCCGCGCTCGGCGTCGTGGGGGAAGAACTCGTCGGGGTCGGTGGTCCTGCAGGCCCCGTCGGTCTGCCACTCGTAGGAGCTCAGCAACGGTCGGGGAAGGCGCTTGATGCTGCTCATGGGGGTCTCTTTCCTCGAGGCGCGTACCGAAGTGGTTCACAACCTATGCAGAACTTGTTCATCGCGCAACATTCCTGAAGAAGTTCTATAGTTGTTCATGCCCGGGCAGGGGTCGACGGCGGAGAACCTCCACCCGTCGTCGAGCCAACGGGCACCAACGTGATAGGAACCGTGAGGTCATGGACAGCGAATCCGGTACGCGGCGCGCCTTTGGCGACCCCGCGGAGGGGTCCGACGACACGCTCTCCGAGGCCTCGGACACCGAGCGCACCACCGTCGAGTGGGCGGTGGGCTCGGTGTCGGAACGGCTCGGCGTGGCCCCGGCGACGCTGCGCACCTGGGACCGGCGCTACGGCATCGGCCCGTCGCAGCGCACCGAGGGTGGCCACCGCCGCTACACCGAGGAGGACATCCGCCGGGTCCGCGTGATGGCCCGCTTCACCGCACGAGGTGTCCCCGCCCAGAGCGCCGCCCGCGTCGCCCTGTCGATGGACTCCGAGCGCCTGATGATCGAGACGGGCTCCGAGACAGAGGTGTCCCCGCCGCTCGGTGACGACCACGGCACCGTCTCGGCCGTCGTGTCCGCCGCGCTGTCCCTCGACCCCGGCGCCCTCTCCCGGATCTACCAGCGGACCCTGCGCGAGCGGGACCTGGTCAGCGCGTGGAACGACGTCTTCGCGCCCTCGCTGCGCAGCATCGGTGAGCAGTGGGGCAAGGGCGCCCTCGGTGTGGAGTCCGAGCACCTCGCCAGCGAGGTGCTCGTCACCGAGCTCCGCGCGGTCATCCGCGGAAACCGCCCCCGCACGGTCGACCCCGACGTCATCCTGGCCAGCGCCGACGAGGAGCAGCACTACCTCCCGCTGCTCGCCCTCGAGGCCGAGCTGGCCCGCCACGGGCTCGGCGCGATCTGCCTCGGTGCGCGTGTGCCGACCACGGCCCTGTCCGACCTGCTGATGTCGCGCCACCCGAGCCGGCTGTTCCTGTGGGCCTCGATCCAGCGCAACGCCGACGAGGCGCTCTGGACCGTCCTGGCCGGGGTCCACTGGCCCCTGACCGTGGTCCTGGGTGGGCCCGGCTGGCCCGAGAAGCTCCCGGCCGCCGGTCGTTCCGTCACCGTCACCCGCGCCCACGACCTCGCCAGCGCCGCCCATGCCGTGCTGGCCCCGGTGGGCGACGGGAGCTGAGTCGCCCCGGGCCGCTCATCCCGGCCCCGGCTACGGTGGAGGCATGTCGAGCACCCCCACCACCCTGACCCTCAACGACGGCACGACCGTCCCCGCGATCGGCTTCGGCACGTACCCGCTCAAGGGCGAGGACGGTATCGAGGCGATGGTCGGCGCCCTCGAGAACGGCTACCGCCACCTCGACACCGCGGTGAACTACGAGAACGAGACCGAGGTCGGGGAAGCCCTGCGCCGCAGCGGGATCCCGCGCGAAGAGGTCGTCGTCGCCACGAAGATCCCCGGGCGGTTCCACGAGCTGGACCTGGCCCTGCAGTCGCTGCGCGACTCGGCCGCCCGGCTCGGCCTGGAGCAGCTCGACCTGGCGCTCATCCACTGGCCCAACCCGAGCCGCGACCTCTACCCGCAGGCCTGGCAGGCGTTGGTGCAGGCGCAGCAGGAGGGCCTCGTGCGCTCCATCGGCGTCAGCAACTTCACCGAGGCCCACCTCGCGAGGATCATCGACGAGTCCGGGGTGACGCCCGCAGTCAACCAGGTCGAGCTGCACCCCTACTTCCCGCAGGAGCAGATGCGGACCGTGCACGCCGAGCTGGGCATCCTCACCCAGGCGTGGAGCCCGATGGGCAAGCGGAACGCCCCGTTCGCGGAGCCCCCGGTGGCCGATGCCGCCGCCACCCATGGCGTCACCCCCGGCCAGGTCATCCTGCGCTGGCACCTCCAGCTCGGCGCGATGCCGTTGCCCAAGTCCGCGACGGCAAGCCGTCAGCGGGACAACCTCGACGTCTTCGGGTTCGAGCTCACCGACGACGAGGTGGCGGCCATCACCGCCCTCGGACGCCCCGACGGTCGGCTGTTCGACGGTGACCCCGACACCCACGAGGAGATGTAGGGCAAACCCCACTCACTCGAACGGCGAGGGGTCCCCGGCACCGACACGCACGACCTCGGGCGCCCCGTCGGAGAAGTCCACGACGGTGGTGGGCTCGGTGCCACACTCCCCCGTGTCGATCACCGCGTCGACCTGGTGGTCGAGCTCCTCCTTGACGAGCCAGCCCTCGGTCATCGGGTCGGTCTCGTCGGGCAGGATCAGCGTGCTCGACAACATCGGTTCGCCGAGCTCGGCGAGCAGCGCCTGCACGAGCCGGTTGTCGGGGATGCGGACGCCGACGGTCTTCTTCTTGGGGTGCAGGAGACGACGGGGCACCTCCTTGGTGCCGGGCAGGATGAACGTGTAGCTGCCGGGTGTCGCCGCCTTGATGGCCCGGAACACCGAGTTGTCGATGTGCACGAGCTGCCCGAGCTGCGCGAAGTCGGCGCACACCAGCGTGAAGTGGTGCTTGTCGTTCAGGTGCCGGATCCGGACGATGCGGTCCTTGCCCTCCTGGTTGCCCAGCGCGCACCCGAGCGCGTACCCCGAGTCGGTCGGGTAGGCCACCAACCCACCGTCGCGGATCAGCTGCACCGCCTGCGTGATCGCCCGGGGTTGGGGGTCCACCGGGTGCACGTCCAGATACCTCGCCATGCGTTGACTGTATGCCGCGCGGCCCGGACCGCGCGGCATACCCCGTCCTCGCAGCCCGGTAGGTTGGCCCGGTGCGCGCACTCGTGAAGACCACTGCCGGTCCGGGGCTGGAGCTCATGGACGTCCCCGAGCCCGTCACCGGCCCCACCGACGTGAAGATCCGGGTGCTGCGGGCGGGCCTGTGCGGCACCGACCTGCACCTCGAGCAGTGGGACGACTGGGCCGCGTCGACCGTGGCCCCGCCCATGACGATCGGCCACGAGTTCTACGGCGAGGTCGTCGAGGTCGGTGAGGACGTCACCAACATCCGCGTGGGCCAGCGGGCGTCCGGTGAGGGACACATCGTGTGCGGCACCTGTCGCAACTGCCGTGCAGGTCGCCGCCACATGTGCATCCACACCAAGGGGATCGGCGTGAACCGCGACGGGGCGTTCGCCGACTTCGTCGTCATCCCCGCCACCAACGTCTGGGTGCAGCCCGACGACCTCGACCCCGACCTGGCCGCCGTCTTCGACCCCCTGGGCAACGCCACCCACACCGCCCTGTCCTTCCCCATGGCCGGCGAGGACGTCGTCATCACCGGCGCCGGGCCGATCGGGGTCATGGCCGCGGCCCTGGCGCGCCACGTCGGCGCCCGCCACGTGGTCGTCACCGACATCAGCGACTACCGCCTCGAGCTGGCGAAGAACGCCGGGGCCGACCTCGTCGTCAACGCCGCGACCTCGAACCTGCGCGCGGCGATGGACGAGCTGGGCATGAAGGAGGGCTTCGACGTGGGCCTGGAGATGTCGGGGGTGCCGAGCGCCGTCGAGGACATGCTCGCCCACATGAACCACGGTGGCCGCGTCGCGATGCTGGGCCTGCCCAAGGACCGGTTCGCCATCGACTGGGGCCGAGTCATCACCCACATGATCACCATCAAGGGGATCTACGGCCGCGAGATGTACGACACCTGGTACGCGATGAGCTCGATGCTCGGCGCCTCTCCCCTCCTCCAGGAGCGCATCTCCTCGGTCATCACCCACCGCTTCCCCGCGGAGCAGTGGCAGGACGCGTTCGCCGCGGCCCGGTCGGGTCAGTGCGGCAAAGTCATCATGGATTGGAGCTGACCGATGTACGGCACCGTCAAGGACGAGCTGGCCACCACCCTGCGCGAGATCGAGGACGCCGGGCTCTACAAGCGTGAGCGCGAGCTGACCTCACCGCAGTCGGCCCACATCACCACGGCCAAGGCCGGCGCGCTCAACTTCTGCGCCAACAACTACCTCGGTCTCGCGGACCACCCCGACGTCGAGGCCGCTGCGGCAAAGGCGTTGCAGGACTGGGGATTCGGCATGGCGAGCGTGCGCTTCATCTGTGGGACGCAGGAGCTGCACAAGCAGCTCGAGCGAGCCATCTCCGACTTCCTGCAGACCGAGGACACGATCCTCTACTCGTCGTGCTTCGACGCGAACGGCGGTGTCTTCGAGGTCTTGTTCGGCGCCGAGGACGCCATCATCAGCGACGAGCTCAACCACGCCTCGATCATCGACGGCATCCGGCTCTCGAAGGCCAAGCGCTTCCGCTACAAGAACGCCGACATGACCGACCTGCGCGCACAGCTCGAGGCCGCGGCAGCTGCCGGGGCGCGCCGCACCGTCGTCGTCACAGACGGCGTCTTCTCGATGGACGGGTTCCTCGCGCCGCTGGACCAGATCTGCGACCTGGCCGACGAGTTCGGCGCGATGGTGCTCGTCGACGACAGCCACGCCGTGGGCTTCGTCGGGGACGGTGGTCGCGGCACCCCGGAGCGGTTCGGCGTCATGGACCGGGTCGACATCATCACCGGGACGCTGGGCAAGGCCCTCGGCGGTGCGTCCGGCGGCTACGTCGCTGCGCACCAGGAGATCGTCGACCTGCTGCGCCAGCGGTCCCGGCCCTACCTGTTCTCGAACGCCGTCGCCCCGAGCGTGGCCGCCGGCTCCCTCAAGGCCCTGCAGATCGCTGCCGAGTCCGCCGAGGCGCGGGCGCAGCTCACGCGCAACACCGAGCTGTTCCGTTCGCTGATGACCCAGGCGGGGTTCGACCTGCTCCCGGGCGAGCACCCGATCACCCCGGTGATGTTCCCGGGCGAGGACGGTGCACGAAAGGCGGCCCAGATCGCCGAGGCCATGCTCGACGAGGGCGTCTACGTCATCGCCTTCTCCTATCCCGTCGTCCCTGCCGGCAAGGCACGCATCCGCGTGCAGCTGTCGGCCGGGCACTCCGAGGAGGACGTCAGGGCCTGCGTCGCCGCGTTCGTCGCCGCGAGGGACAAGGTCGCCTGAGGCGGACCGCCGCTCGCGGCACCGCCCGTTCCCGGGCGCTGCGGCCGGCTACGCCTCGGCGACACCGCTGTCGATGGGGCTCCCTAGCACCACGGTGCGGCTGACGGTGCACAACCGGTCGTGCGACATCGCGATGGCCTTCGGCAGCATCTCGCGGGCCTTGTCGCCCGCCTCCCCCTCGGGGAAGGTCACCGAGAAGCGGACCTGCAGCCCGTCCATGTGGTTGCCGTCGTCGTCACGCACCTTGTCCCCCGATGCCTCCACGACGAACGACTCGGGCTCCGCGCGCTTCACCGTGATGAAGTCGACGTCGACCGCGCTGCACCCGGCGATCGCGGTGAGGAGCAGCTCGACCGGCGTGAAGTCGGCGCTGTCCCCTCCCCCGATGCGCATCGTGCCGCCGCGGACGTTCGTCACCTCGAAGACACCCTTCTCGACCCGCTCCATGCTGATCGAGCGGTGCCCCAGTCCGGTGCCGCCGGTCTCCTGCGCCATCACGTACCCCATTTCTGCGCCAGTGCGCGCACGACGGTCATGTTGCGAGCCGTCCCCGGCACACCGAGGACCTTCTCGATCCGGGGTCCGGTGAGCTTGGCCGTGTGGAACGCCAGCGCGAACTCCAGGAGGACATCCTTACCCATCACGAGGGCCCGTTCCCCCGGGGTGTCCCACGCCTCGAGCTCAGCAGCGCGCGCAGCCGTCGGTGCCTTCGTGCAGAAGCTCACGTAGCGCGACTGCTCGCCCTCGAGCGACACCGGCACGGCGTCGACGGTCTCGACGAGCGAGGTCAGGTCCCCGGGGCTGCGGGCGATCGCGACGATGTCGTACCCGGCGTGCTCACCGAGGACCTCCCCCACCACCTGCTCCACCTTCGCGCTGGTGCGCATCGGCGAGACCACGAGGAAGTTGCCGGTCTGGATGTGTGACTCCACCTCACTGAAGCCGTTGTCCTCCAACACCTTTCGCGCATCGGCCATGGTCAGCTTGCGACCGCCGACGTTCACCGCCCTCAGGAAGACCACGTGCCTGGGCATGCTCAACCACCTTCCACGACGCGCCGCAGGGCGGTACCGACGTGCGCCATGCCGGCCAGCGCAATCTCTCGGGCTGCTGGTGACGTGCGGTCGTCCCACTCGGCAAGGACGGCATAGGCGACGCACCCCCTGGGCCCGGTCACGACGCCCGTGTCACCGCGGACGTCGGCGATCGTGCCCGTCTTGTTCCACAGGCGCACCCCACGGTCGGGGTCGCCGTGGCACAGCGGGTCCAGGCCGAACGCGGAGGCCACCATCGACAGGTCGGCGTTGAGCGAGAGCCAGCCCACCACCTGCTCGGACACCGCCCGGGAGACCACCTCGCCGCGGTGCAGGCGACCGACCAGGGTGGCGAGCCCTGCGGCGCTGGCCGTCGACAGGGTGGGCGGGTCTTCCGGACCCCGGTGGTCGAGCACCGGACCGTGCAGGGCGACCGCGTCGATGCCGGCAGCCGCAGCGGCGGCGGCGACCGCGTGCGCCCCACCGACGCGGTGGAGCAGGACGTTGGTCGCGAGGTTGTCGCTGAACGCGCCCACCAGGGCGGCGCAGTCGAGGACCTCCAGCGACGCGGTGGCCAGGTGGCGCCAGAGGCCTGAGTCGGCGACGAGGTCCTCGGCGCGGGGTACGAGCTGCTGGCTGCCGTCGAGCTCACCGGAGTGCAGCAGCCGGGCGACCTCGATGAGCAGCAGCACCTTGCCGAGGCTCGCGGTGCGCTGGACACGGTCGGCGTCGACGCTGGCCAGGATGTCTCCGGTCCCGGGGTCGACGACGTGCACCGCCCAGCGCACCGCACCGCCCGCGTGGGCGGGGTCGTCCGTGTGCTCGTGCGCACCGTCGCCGACGCGGTCGTCCATGGTGCCGGCCGCCAGTTCGTCCACGGCGTCGCGGACCGTGGTCGACACCGACGTGCTCACAGCTCGACGGTCCCCTCGCCCAGGGCATGGACGAGCCCACCGACCCGGACGGTGCCGTCGTCGACGGACAGCAGCAGCGTCGAGGGCCGGCCGGCCTGGGCGCCCTGGCTCACCACCCAGGTGCCGGAGCGGCCCTTGTCGGCCAGCCAGGCACCGAGGTTGGAACATGCCGACCCTGTGGCCGGGTCCTCGATCGCGGCCGAGCCCTGGGTGAACAGCGCCCGCGCCTCGATCTCACCGGCCCCGGTCTCGCACCAGAGGTAGACCAGCGTCTCGCCGCCGCGCGTCCCCATCCCGGCGAACTGGCGCATCAGGGCGGCGTCACCGACGGCACGTCGCACCGCGTCCACCGAGCTCGCCTGGGCGATCACCTGGGCGCTGCCGGTGCTGACCTGCTGCACGGGACCGACGAGGTCCTGGGGGCCGAGCCCGACGCACGACGCGATCTCGTCCACCTGGTACTCGGCGTGCACCACCCCGGGGTTGGCCGTCAGCGTCCAGGTGTCTCTCTCCGCGGAGACGGGGATGGTGCCGGCGGGCATCGACAGCGAGAGGGTGTCCCCACCGAGCCCCAGCGAGCGGACGACGTGCGCGGTGCCGAGGGTGGGGTGTCCGGCGAACGCCATCTCGTAGTTCGGGGTGAAGATGCGCACCCCGGCGTCCGGCCTTGAGTCGGTTCTGGAGTCGGTTCCGGAGTCGGTTCCGTCAGCGGCCGGCACGAGGAAGGTCGTCTCGGACAGGTTGAACTGCCTTGCCAGGCCTTGCATCTGGTCGTCGGTGAGGTCCTGAGCCTCTTCGACGACACAGAGCGGGTTGCCCGAGAACGGGTCCCCGGCGCGGGCGAAGACGTTGAGCAACCGGTAGGTCAGGCGCATGCGACCACTCTGTCATGCTGGCCCGGTGTCGAGCAGCGTTGCGAACCCGCCCAGCCCACCCTCCGGACGACTCGTCCTCCTGCGCCACGGGGAGACCGAGTGGTCGCTCTCGGGGCAGCACACCGGTCGCACCGACATCCCGCTCACGGCCCACGGCGAGGAGCTGGCCCGCGCCGCCGGCGAGCTCCTCCAGGGGCGGGAGTTCTCGCTCGTGCTCGCCTCGCCGATGCAGCGCGCCCTGCGGACCGCAGAGCTGGCCGGTCTAGAGCCCGAGGTCACCGACGACCTGATGGAGTGGGACTACGGCGCCTACGAGGGCCTGACCACACCCGAGATCCGCGAGCAGGTGGGCTACGACTGGACCGTCTTCGAGCACGGCGTCCCGTCCGGCGACACTCCCGGGGAGACCGTCGAGGAGGTCGCCGCCCGCGCGTCACGGGTGGTGCAGCGCGCCGTCGCAGCGATGGCGCACGGCGACGTCGCCCTCGTCGGCCACGGCCACTACCTGCGCGTGCTCGCGTCGGTGTTCCTGCGTCGGGAACCCCGGCTGGGCGCGCAGCTGCTGCTCGACGCCGGTTCCGTCAGCGTCCTGCAGTACGAACGCGAGCGCCCCGCCATCCGCGTGTGGAACCACGGCCCGGCCGTCGCGAAGACCCCGGGTCAGCCCGCCTGAGGCTTTCCGCTCCGGCGGTATGGCGCGTCGCCGGTCCGACGGCGCAGGTCCAGGTCCGCGGAGGTCAGGCGCGCGGCCTCGACCGAGGGTCCGGGACCGAGGGTTCAGGACCGGGGGACGCGGGTCCGCGGCCTCGACCGAGGGTCCGGGACCGAGGGTTCAGGACCGGGGGACGCGGGTCCGCGGCGGACGCACGACGGTGAGGTCACGGCGCCGGGGCGTCGGGAGGACGGCCGGCGCCCCGGGAGCGGTGGCGGCCCGCACCGGCTCCGGGTCCGCCGGCCACGCCTTGGCGCCCTCGTCGTCGAACAGCGCCACCGCGCTGCGCTCCCCCGGTGTGAACCGCGGCCCGTACCTCACGCCGGCGTGCCCCGCGCGGTCGAACGCCTGCGCCCACACCTGGGGCACGGCATACGGGACCATCGTCTCGAGCTCACGCGTCACGCCGTGGTCCCCTGCAGCAGATGACTGCAGGTCGGCGACGACGCGTCCCTCGGGCAGCCGCAACCGTGACACCACGACGTCCTCGAGGAGGCTCTCCGGCACGGCGGCAGCGCCGCCGAGGACCGGTCCCACGCGTTCGCGCACCGCGCTGCCCGGGTCGAGCGCCGTGTAGCAGGTGCCCCGGGGAGAAGGGAGGTCGAAGCGTCCGCCGCCCTCGTTGCCGAACCACCAGGGCCCGAAGGCTGCGGCATGGGCCCGGAAGAGGTCGGTGGTGGGCGCGACCACGTGGGTCGGGAAGCCTTCGAGCGAGGTGCTGGGCGGTCCCTGCGCCACCTGTTCCCGGTCGCTCATGCAGCCCAGGCTGCGGCGTCGGACGCAGCGCGGTCGGCGACCGCGCGGACCGCAGCAGCGGACGAGCGGTGGAGCACGAGGTGGTCGATCGCGCTCTGCCCCCCGAACACCGGCGTCGGGGTCGTCAGCCACGCGCCGATGGACCACCCGTCGACACCTCTCCGGGTGAACGCACCGACGGCCTCCACCACGCCGGGCCGCACGGCCCCGTTGCGGCCGAACTGCAGGGACGGGTAGACGAGGTGGCCGTCGGCGGTGCGGCAGGCCAGCACGGTCCCCCGCCGGACGCGGTCGAACAACGCCTGGCGCGAGATGCCCAGCCAGGAGACCAGGCCGGCCGTGTCGTAGAAGGGACCCAGCGGCTGGTCGAGCGGGTGCACGGTCGGCAGCGCCGCCATCATCCGCTCGGCGAGCTCCTCGACGTCGCCGAGGTCGAGGGTGCGGCCCTGGGCCCGCAGGTCCTCCACGCGGGCGTCGATCCGCTCACGCAGCGCCTCGGTGAGCGCGTCCACCGGTGTCGTGGTGCGGGTGCGGGGTGTCATGGCAGTGGCCTCCGGAGCCTCGGGATGACGTCAAGGGCGTCAAGGTCAATGATGCCACCCTAGGCTCCGGGTCCGACACCGTCCGGACATCGATCCAGGAGCGCCGACCCAAGAGCGCCGACTCAGGTGCGCCGACGCGCGCGGAGCACCACGTCCTGGGTGTGGTGCGTGCCGCCACCGCTGAGGGGCACCTCGCGGGGTCTGGTGGCATCCTCCTCGACCTCCCAGTCCTCGCCGAGCACCGCGGCCACGTCGGCAGGGAAGACGAACTCGTCCGGGTTCCACCCCTGCTCGCGGGCATGGGCCATGTCCGCCGCGGAGTGGTGCACGACCAGCAGGGTGCCCCCGGGAGCGACGAGGTCCTGGAGCACCTGCTCGGCCCGGTGGTCGGACGTCCGGGCCAGCACGGGGTACTGGGCGCTCACGAGGTCGAACGACCCCGCTGCCAGCCCGGCCTCGACCAGTCCGTCGTGCACCCACGCGACCTCCACCCCGGCGTCGTTCGCGTGCCTGGCTGCCCGCGCCAGCGCGACACCGGAGACGTCCAGCGCCGTCACGTCCCAGCCGGCCTTCGCCAACCAGACGGCATCCGCGCCCTCGCCGCACCCGACGTCGAGCGCCCGTCCCGGGGCCAGGTGGGTCACGCCGGCCACGAGGGCACCGTTGGGCTGACCGCTCCAGATCTGCTCGGACGCGCTGTACCGCTCGTCCCAGTCGTCGTTGCCGGGCCCGAGTCCCTGGGGCATCCCCTGGGGGAGGTCGTGGCCGTGCTGGTGGTCGTGCGCGTGGCCCTGCGAGTGGCCGTGGTCGTGGGAATGGCCGTGGTCGGCTGCGGTCGTCATGGCTTCAGCCTCCCCGGGGGTCCCCCAGGGGGCAAGGAAACTTGCCGTTCCGGCAAAGGTGGGCCCGCGGCATACTCCATCGACCCACGGGGACCACTAGGGCAGGGGCCACGTGTGCACGGGCTCGTTGCTGTGCATGTTGGTGACGTAGTGCTCGAGCATCTTCGCGAGGGCGCTCTGGCGGTCCAGCCCGCCCTCCTGGAGCCTCGCGACGGCATCGGTCTGCCACGTGGCGCCGTTGGTTCCGGTCGTCGCACGACCCTCGATCACGGACAGGAACCGGTCACGCACGGCGGAGGAGACCCCCCAGTCGGCGAGCCCCTCGTGCGCCATCGGCAGGAGGTGGCGCAGCACCAGCTCCTCGGCGCTGACCTCACCGAAGCCCGGCCAGTAGAGCCGGGACTCGATGCCGTCACGCGCGGCGTTGTGGAAGTTCTGCTCCGCGGCGGCGAAGCTCATCTTGCTCCAGATCGGCCGGTCGTCCGAGGCGAGCTTGCGGATGACGCCGTAGTAGAACGCCGCGTTGGCCATGACGTCGATGAGGGTCGGGCCGGCCGGGAGGACACGGTTCTCCACCCGCAGGTGCGGGGTGCCGCCGACGATGTCGTAGATGGGCCGGTTCCAGCGGTAGACCGTGCCGTTGTGCAGCCGCAGCTCGGACAGCGACGGCGCCTCACCGGCTTCCAGCTTGGCCACGGGGTCCTCGTCGCTCACCTCGGCGAGCAGGGCAGGGAAGTAGCGGACGTTCTCCTCGAACAGGTCGAAGATCGAGGTGATCCAGCGCTCGCCGAAGAAGACGCGGGGTCGGACACCCTGGTTCTTCAGCTCGATGCTGCGCGTGTCAGTGGCCTGGCTGAACAGCTCGATGCGGGTCTCGGCGTGCAGCCGCTGCCCGAAGAAGAACGGAGAGTTCGCCGCGAGCGCGATCTGCGGGGCGACGAGGGCCTGGGCGGCGTTCCAGTGGGCCGCGAAGTCCTGCGGGGCGACCTGGAGGTGGAGCTGGACGCTGGTGCAGGCCGACTCGGGGGCGATGGAGTTGCAGTAGGTGGCGACCCGCTCCCCCGTCGGTCCCTCGATGTCGAGGTAGATGTCCTCGCCGCGGGCGTAGAAGATCGAGTCGTTGAGGGCGGTGTAGCGGTTGTTGGCGCTGATCCACTCCCCCTCGAAGTGCTGCGGCATGATCGTCGGGAGGATGCCGACGGCGACGATGTGCGCGCCCCGCTTGTCGGCGGCCGAGGACGCGGCGTTGAGCGAGGTCCGCATCTCGTCCTCGAGCTCGATGGCCGAGTCACCCGGCAGCGGACGCGGGGGCACGTTGAGCTCGATGTTGTACTGCGCCAGCTCGGTCTGGTACCCCGGGTCGGCGATCGCCTCGAGCACCTCCGCGTTGGCGAACTTGGGCTGGTAGGCGTCGTCCACGAGGTTGAGCTCGATCTCCATGCCGGTCATCGGCCGGTCGAACTCGAACACGCTCTGGGCCAGCATCCGCTCGAACACGTCGAGGTTCTGACGAACCTTCTCGCGGTACTGCTGGCGCTGCTCGCGCGTGTAGCTCTGCGCGGTGACTTCCTCCCCCACGGGGGACCTCCCTTGACGGTGCATCCGGTATGCCGGTGGGCCACCTCGTGTGCGGACGCCGTGACGACATGACGCCGTGATGACCTAACCATGCGCAGGGCGCGCCTGCCAACGGCTGTCAGCCCCCGCTCGTAGCCTGCAGGGGTGCGCCTGCTCCACACCTCCGACTGGCACCTGGGACGCTCGTTCCACCAGGTGGGGCTGCTCGACGCCCAGGCGCAGTACCTCGACCACCTCGTGGAGACCGTGCGGAGCGAGTCGGTCGACGCCGTCCTCGTCTCGGGCGACGTCTACGACCGGGCGATGCCCGCCCCCGACACCGTCGCGCTGCTCTCGGAGACGGTCACCCGTCTGGTCGCCGCGGGCACCGTCGTCGTGCTCTCCAGCGGCAACCACGACTCGGCCATCCGCCTCGGGTTCGCCAGCGAGCTGCTCGCGAGGACCGGCCTGCACATCCGTTCCTCCCTCGACTCGATCGGCACCCCGGTCATGGTCGGCGACGTCGCCGTCCACCCGCTGCCCTACCTCGAGCCGGCTGTCGCCGCCGACCCCCTCGGCACCACCGAGCGCACCCATGCAGGCGTCCTCGGCGCAGCCATGGCCCGGGTCAACGCCGACCGGGTCGCGCGCGGTGGCCGCTCGGTCGTCATGGGCCACGCCTTCGTCACCGGTGGCGCGACGAGCGACTCCGAGCGCGACATCTCCGTCGGCGGTGTGGGAGCGGTCCACCCGCGCACGTTCGCCGGGCACGACTACGTCGCCCTCGGCCACCTGCACGGCCGCCAGCAGGTCAGCGACACGGTCCGCTACAGCGGCTCGCCGGTGCCCCTGTCGTTCAGCGAGCACCGGCAGACCAAGGGCGCCTGGCTGGTCGACCTCGACGACACCGGTGTCCACGTCGAGGCGGTCGACGCCCCCGTCGGGCGGCCCCTGGCCGTCCTCCGCGGCGACCTCGAGGACCTGCTCGCCGACCCTCGCCACGCCCACGCCGAGGGCGCCTGGTGCCAGGTGACCCTGACCGACGCCGTGCGACCCGCTGCCGCGATGGAACAGCTGCGACGCCGGTTCCCGCACACGCTGGTCCTCCAGTTCGACCCGCAGGGGGCCCCCGTCCCGGTCCGGTCGTACGCGCAGCGCGCCACCGCGGAGCAGCCGCTCGACGTCTGCTGCAACTTCCTCGACCACGTGCGTGGGGGGCAGGCTCCCACCGACGCGGAGCGGGCCGTCCTCGCGACGGCTGTCGAGTCCGTGCGCACCGGCCACGCGACCCGCGACGACGAGGGACAGCTCGCGGCCACCCGTCGGCGGGTGGGGGCGGCGTGAGGCTGCACCACCTCACGGTCACCGCGTTCGGTCCGTTCGCCGGCAGCGTCGAGGTCGACCTCGACGAGGTCGCGGCCGGCGGCCTGTTCCTCATCCGTGGGGCCACCGGAGCCGGCAAGACCAGCCTGCTCGACGCCATCGCCTTCGCCCTGTATGCCGACGTGCCAGGCTCCCGATCGAAGAAGGGCCTGCACAGCGACCACGCCGACCGGGGGTCCGTCCCGACGGTGACGCTCGAGTTCACCGCCGTGGGACGGCGGTTCCGGATCGAGCGCTCACCCGAGTTCTTCCGACCCAAGTCCCGCGGCACCGGGGAGACCAAGGTCCAGGCCAAGGCGGTCCTGTGGGAGCAGCGCGCATCGGGATGGGAGGCCCTGAGCACCCGCCACGACGAGATCGCCGATGTCGTCAAGGACGTCCTGGGGATGGGACTGGAGCAGTTCAACAAGGTCGTGCTGCTCCCCCAGGGTGACTTCGCCGCCTTCCTGCGCGCCACCCCCGAGGAGCGACGAGGCCTGCTCGAGAAGCTGTTCGACGTGTCGACGTACGCCGGCGTCGAGGAGTGGTTCGCCACGCAGCGCAAGGAGTCGACGGCCCGCGTCGAGGCGCACCACGCCGCGCTGCGGTCCGACCTGGCGGTGCTCGCAGACGTCTTGGCCGATGCCCCGGCCGGGCTGGTCGCCGCCGCGCTGGGCACCACCGAGACCCCAGAAACCCCAGACACCCTCGAGGACCTTGCGGCCCACGACTGGTCGGCCCTGCCGCTCGACCAGCTCCCCGCGGCCCTCGACGCCATCGTGGCGGGTCTGGAGGCCGCCTCCGTCCAGGCCCTCGCGGCCGTCGACGCCGCGAGGTCAGCCGACTCGATCGCTGCCACCGCCCTGCACGGCGCCCGCGAGGTCAGCGCCAGGCGCGAGCGGGGCACCCGGGCCACCGAGTCCCTAGCTCGACTCGCGGGCGAGCAGCAGGCCGTCGACGACGCGGCGGCACGGATCGATGCAGCGGTCCGCGCCCGATCGGTCTCGGGCGACCTCGCGGCCCTGAGCCGTGCGGACGACGCGGTCGCCCGGGCGCAGGAGCGGCTCGCCGTCACCTCCTCGCGGGTGGATTGGCCCGGTGTCGGTCGCGAGGACAGCAGCCAGGATGACACCGGGCACGACACCGGCGACGGGGCCCGCGCCCATCTCCACGAGCTCGTCGACCGCATGAGCGAGGCCACCGCTGTCCTCGACGACGCCGAGCGGCACCGACGGACCTGGCACGAACGCACGCGCGAGCACGCGGTGCTGGCCGAGCAGTCGCGACAGGTGCAGGTCGCCCGGGCCCAGGTCGAGGCCCGGATGGCTGCTCGCCGTGATGCCGCCGTCGCAGCCCAGCGCGAGCTCGCCGAAACCACGCAGGCCGCCGGTGCCGTCGACGTGGCCGCCGCCCGGGTGAAGGAGCTCGTCAGCCTGCACCAGACGCGTGTTGCGGTGGAGACCGGTGACCTCGAGCTGGCCGCTGCCGACGTGGCGGTGGCGCAGTGCCGCACCGCAGCCCAGGACCTGCGCGACGCCTACCAGGACCTGCGTCAGTCGCGGCTCGATGGCATGGCGGCCGAGCTCGCCGCCCAGCTCGACGACGACCACCCGTGCCCGGTCTGCGGATCCCCCGACCACCCCGTCCCGGCGACGAGCGGGGGCGCCGCCACGCCGGAGGCGGTCGAGGCGGCAGAGCGTCGGTGGCAGGCTGCGTCGGCCCGGCTGTCGGCCGCCCAGACCCGGCACGCCTCGCTCCAGGCCGCCCGAGCCGAGCGACTCGCCCAGCTCGGCGAGGAGCAGCGCGACGCCGACGCGCTGGCCGAGGCCGTCTCCGAGGCGCGGTCCGCCCACGCCGACCTCGTGCAGCGGGCAGCCTCGCTCGAGCGCGCCCGCACCCTCGTGGAGACAGCCGAGGCGGAGATCGCATCCCTCGCGGAGCAGGCTGCCGACCTGCGCGACGGCCTGACCGCAGCACGCACCACGCTGGGCGCGCTGGAGTCCGACCTGGCCGGCGATGCTGCGACGGTGCGCGAGGACCTCGACCGACATGCACGGGCCTGCCCCTGTGCACCCGGTGCGCCCTTGGCGGCGAGCAGCCCGGACGACACGGCCGGGCTGCTCGACTCCCTGGCCGCGGTGCGCCGTCACCACGACGCCGCGGCCCAGTCACTCGAGCAGCACCATGCGGCCATGCTCGACCTGGAGGCGGCTCGGACGACGCGGGTCGAGGTGCTGACCCTGACGCAAGCGGCCCTGGCTGAAGCGGGCTTCGGCGACGCTCACACGGCCCGCACCGCGGTGCTCGCGCCGGCGCAGGTCGCCGCGCTGCAGGCCACCGTCAGCACGCACGAGACGGCGCTGGTGCAGGCGACGACCGTGCTGGAGGACCCGGAGGTGGTGGCCGCCCTCGAGGGCGTCGCCCCCGACCTCGAGACCCTGACGACGGCCTCGGACGCTGCCCGCCAGGCGTACACCGCAGCCCTGGCCACCGACACCCTCGTCCGGCGCACCCACGCCGGGGTCGAGCGGGTCCGTGCCAGCGTCGCCGATCGCGGCCACGCCCTGACGACCGCCGCAGCGCACCACGAGGTGCTGCGCGAGCTGGCCGACGCCGTCGCAGGCACCTCGGCCTCCAACACCTTGCGGATGCGGCTGTCCGCCTTCGTCCTCGCCGCCCGCCTGGAGAAGGTCGCGACCCTGGCGAACGAGCGGCTCGCGACGATGGGTGAGGGCAGGTACCAGCTGCGCCACACCGACGGACTGGCAGCACGGGGAGCACGCAGCGGCCTGGGACTCGAGGTGCTCGACCTCTGGACCGGTCAGGCCCGGGACACCAGCTCGTTGTCCGGTGGCGAGTCGTTCATGGCCTCGCTCGCCCTGGCCCTCGGCCTCGCCGATGCGGTGCGAGAGGAGTCCGGGGGCTTCGACCTGCAGACGCTGTTCGTCGACGAGGGTTTCGGCACGCTCGACGACGAGAGCCTCGAGCAGGTGATGGCGGTGCTCGACGACCTGCGCGAGGGCGGCCGCGCCGTCGGGGTGGTGAGCCACGTCGCCGAGCTGCGCACCCGCATCTCGAGCCAGGTGGTCGTCATCAAGACCGAGCGCGGCTCGACGGTCCGCACCGGCATCGCCACCGACGCGGCCCCTGCAGCCTGAGCGGGTCGGGTACCTCGCCCGGGCCAGGACGACTCGGGTCACCCGTGGGGGGCGCGGAGACGTGCCACGGTGCGCGTAGTCGACTCCGCGCACCGTGGAGGGTCGGTCAGCTCTCGAACGCCTCGGGCGGCGGGCAGCTGCACACGAGGTTGCGGTCGCCGTACGCGCCGTCGATGCGGGCCACTGGCGGCCAGTACTTGTCCGGGGCGTGCACGCCGACGGGGAAGGCCGCGTCGGAGCGCTCGTAGGGGTACTCCCACTTGCCGGCGAGGGCCTTGGCCGTGTGCGGCGCGTTGCGCAGCATGCTGTCGACGACCGCGACCTCGCCCGCCTCGACGGCGGCGATCTCGTGGCGGATCGCGATCATCGCGTCGCAGAACCGGTCGATCTCGCCGCGGTCCTCGCTCTCGGTCGGCTCGACCATCAGCGTCCCGGCGACCGGGAACGACATCGTCGGGGCGTGAAAGCCGTAGTCGATGAGGCGCTTGGCCACGTCGTCCACCGTGACCCCGCTGCGCTTGGTGAGGTCGCGCAGGTCGAGGATGCACTCGTGGGCGACGATTCCGTCGTGGCCCGAGTACAGCACCGGGTAGTGCTCACGCAGCCGGGTCGCGATGTAGTTCGCGTTGAGGATCGCGACCTGCGTGGCGCGGGTGAGCCCGGCCCCACCCATGAGGCGCACGTAGGCCCACGAGATCGGCAGGATGCTGGCCGAGCCGAACGGCGCCGCCGAGATCGGGCCGACACCGGTCGACGGACCGGCCTCCGCCGAGAGCGGGTGGTTGGGCAGGTGCGGGGCCAGGTGGGCACGCACCGCGACCGGACCCACGCCCGGACCGCCACCGCCGTGCGGGATGCAGAAGGTCTTGTGCAGGTTGAGGTGCGAGACGTCCGCACCGAACTTGCCCGGCTTGGCCAGTCCGACGAGGGCGTTGAGGTTGGCGCCGTCGACGTAGACCTGGCCACCGGCGTCGTGCACCAGGCCGCAGAGCTCGGTGATGGTGTCCTCGAAGACGCCGTGCGTCGACGGGTAGGTGACCATGATCGCCGCGAGGTCGTCGCGGTGCTGGTCGACCTTGGCGCGCAGGTCGTCCATGTCGATGTCGCCGCCAGCGGCGGTCTTCACGACGACGACCTTCATGCCGGCCATGACCGCGCTGGCGGCGTTGGTGCCGTGGGCGCTGGCCGGGATCAGGCAGATCCGGCGCTGGGACTGGCCGTTCGCCTCGTGGTACGCGTGGATCGCGAGGAGCCCGGCGAACTCGCCCTGCGAGCCGGCGTTCGGCTGGAGCGACACCGCGTCATACCCGGTGATCTCGCACAACCATGCGGAGAGGTCGCTGATGAGCGAACGGATGCCCTCGGTCTGGTGCGCCGGGGCGAACGGGTGCAGGTGGGCGAACTCGGGCCAGGTGACCGCCACCATCTCGGTCGTCGCATTGAGCTTCATGGTGCAGGAGCCGAGCGGGATCATGCCTCGGTCCAGGGCGAAGTCGCGGTCGGACAGGCGCCGCAGGTAGCGCAGCATGGAGGTCTCGCTGCGGTGGCTGTGGAACACCGGGTGGGTGAGGTACTCGCTCGCGCGCACGAGCTCAGGGGACCAGGCGGGCGCGTCGAGCTGCACCGACGTGGTGCCGGTGGCACCGAAGGCCGCCCACACCGCGTCGAGGTTCCGCAGGTCGGTGGTCTCGTCGACGCTGAGCGACACGCGGTCGGCGTCGACCCGCCAGACGTTGACACCGCGGTGCGCCGCCTCGCTGACGACCTCGTCGGCCCGGCCGGGCACGGCGACGGTCACGGTGTCGAAGTAGTCCTTGGTCAGGACCTCGACCCCGCTCGCCTGCAACCCCTCGACGAGGGCACGGGCGTGGCCGTGGACGCGGCGGGCGATCGCCGCCAGCCCGTCGGGGCCGTGGTAGACGGCGTACATCGACGCCATGACGGCCAGCAGCACCTGGGCGGTGCAGATGTTGGACGTGGCCTTCTCGCGGCGGATGTGCTGCTCGCGGGTCTGGAGGGCGAGACGGTAGGCCGGTGCACCCTCGGTGTCGACGCTGACGCCGACGAGGCGACCGGGCAGTGAACGCTCGAGGCCGGCGCGGACGCTCATGTACCCGGCGTGCGGGCCACCGAAGCCCATCGGCACCCCGAAGCGCTGGGTCGTGCCCACCGCCACGTCGGCGCCCCACTCCCCCGGGGACGTGGCCAGGGTGAGGGCGAGCAGGTCGGCGGCGGCGGTGACCAGCGCACCGGCCTCGTGCGCGGCGGAAGCCAGGCCGCGCCAGTCGCGGACCTCGCCGTCGGCGCCGGGGTACTGGACCATGACACCGAAGACGTCACGGTCGCCCGCGGCGGCGCGCAGCGCCTCGACCGTGGCCACGTCGTCGAGGTCGGCGACGACGACACCGATGCCGAGCGGCACGGCTCGCGTCTGCATGACAGCCAGCGTCTGCGGGAACAGGTGGCGGTCCACGACCAGGACGGCGTCGGCCCCCGCCTTGCTCGAGCGACGCATCAGGGTCATCGCCTCGGCCGCAGCGGTGCCCTCGTCGAGCAGGGAGGCGCCGGAGGTCGACAGACCGGTGAGGTCGCTGACCACGGTCTGGAAGTTGATGAGGGCCTCGAGGCGGCCCTGGGAGATCTCCGGCTGGTAGGGCGTGTAGGCCGTGTACCACGCGGGGTTCTCCAGCACGTTGCGCTGGATCACGGCCGGCGTGATGGTGCCGTAGTAGCCCAGGCCGATCATCGACGTCATCACCTGGTTGCGCCGGGCCAGCCCGCGCAGCTCTTCGACGACAGCCGCCTCGGACGCGCTGGGCTCGACGCGCAGCGGGGCGTCGGACCGGATCGTGCCGGGCAGCGCCGCGTCGACGAGCGACTCGAGGCTGTCGTGACCCACCGCCTGCAGCATCACCGTGACGTCGTCCGGGGAGGGGCCGATGTGGCGACCGACGAACTCCGGCAGGCGGGTCACCAGCGGCTCGCCCTCGCGGGAGCGGTCGGTGGCATCGGTCGGCGTGCTGGACTGCTGGGCGGACATGAGGCTCCTGAACGTCGGACTGCTCGGATCGCCTCCCCATCTGTCACGGCTTGACCGCTCCAGAGGTGCCTGTCCCATGCAGTCCTGGCGCCTGAGAGGTTCCGGGGAGTTTGCCCCTTCGGCGCCCCGCCGTGGACCTCGCCGTCGTTCTCACGGGGCCAACGCGGGGACTCTCCCGCACGGGATGTTCAGCGCGGCCCAATCTACAGCACGGGCCGCCGCTCCCGAAGGAGCGACGGCCCGTGCCGGACAGTCGGTGGTGGCAGGTCAGGCGAGACGGGCCTGACGGCGCACGCGCAGCTCGTCGCCGGGGTGGTCGGCGGGCGCCTCGTCGTCGGTGCGCTCGCTGGGCAGCTCGGCGAGCTCACCCTCGACCTCGCGCCAGACCCGGCCGACGGCGATGCCGAAGACTCCCTGGCCACCCTGCACGAGGTCGATGACCTCGTCTGCGGACGTGCACTCGTAGACCGAGGCGCCGTCGCTCATCAGCGTGATCTGGGCGAGGTCCTCGACCCCGCGCTCACGCAGGTGGGTGATCGCGACCCGGATCTGCTGGAGGGACACCCCGGTGTCCAGGAGCCGCTTGACGACCTTGAGGACGAGGATGTCGCGGAAGCCGTAGAGGCGCTGCGTGCCCGAGCCCGTGGCGCCGCGCACCGAGGGCTCGACGAGCCCGGTCCGGGCCCAGTAGTCGAGCTGGCGGTAGGTGATCCCGGCTGCCTTGCAGGCCGTCGGGCCGCGGTAGCCGATGTCCTCGCTCAGCTCGGGGAGGTCGTCCGTGAACAAAAGCCCCTGTGCCGCACTGGGCACACTCGTGTGGCCGTGGCCAGCCTCACTGCTCGTGTTCACGACGCTCACCTCCTGGTCGAACTACCGGGTCGAACTACATGGGGAACTACATGGATCGTATTCGTGGTCTGGGCTGACCGTACGGCCGCACAGAATGCAACGTCAACAACCACTCGACCTCGGGGTTTCGGCGTGTCGCGCCGTCGAGGTCGACTCTCGATGTTGAGTTGAGATTGAGGGTCTGAGCACGCGGAGTGGCCGGGAGGTCAGGCCTGGGGTCCGGTTTCGCCCGGTTTGGTCTCAAAGTCCTCGGCAGACACGTGGTCGAGGAACTCGCGGAAACGCTCGACCTCGTCGTCCTTGTCCTCCTCGCCGCTCATCGCGACGCCGGCCTCCTCGAGGAGCGCCTCCCCCGCGACGATCGTGGTCCCGGTGCGCAGCGCGAGGGCGATCGCGTCGGAGGACCGCGAGGAGATCTCGGTGGTGCCGTCGAGGACGAGGGCGGCGTGGAAGACCCCGTCCCTCAGCTCGACGATGCGGACCTCGGTGAGGGTGTGACCGAGGCCCTCGATGACGTTCTTCATCAGGTCGTGGGTCAACGGCCGGGGCGGCTCGATGCCCTGCTGGGCGTACGCGATGGCCGTGGCCTCGGCCGCGCCGATCCAGATCGGCAGGTAGCGGTCGCCGTCACGCTCCCGCAGCAGCACGATGGGGTGGTTGGTGGGCATCTCCACCCGGACGCCGAGAACCTCGAGCTCCTTCACACCTCCACCGTACCCCGGTTCAGCCGCGGTGCAGTCCGTCCTTGACGAGGGCGGTGTGCAGGGCGACGCAGAGGCGCAGCACGTCTCCTGTCGGGTCCGTGGCAGCACCGCCACGACCGGTCCGCCCGGAGGCTGCCCGCAACGGGGTGACGACCTGCTGGACCAGCCCGATCTCTCGGTCGGCGGCGGTCCGGAACGGGCGCAGGTGACGCGGCTCGACCCCGTATGCAGCGAGGGCGCCGGCGGTGTGGGCGATGCTCAGCGCCGCGTCGCCGTAGTGCCCACCGGCGTCCGGGCGCACCAGCCCGAAGGTCTCCAGCGCGTCCATCGTGGCGGGGTCCAGGCCTGCTGCTGCTGCGAGCTCGTCCCGGGTCAGTCGCAGGGTGCCCTGCTCCGTGAGGGCGTCGGCGGCGGGCACGTCGGGGTCGGTGACCGGCGCGGGGACCGAAGGCCGCGGCATACCGGAGGACGAGCCGCGCTCCGGGGTCAGGCCGCGGTCGAGGGCGTCGAGGGCGTCGCGGATGACCTTGAGCGGCCAGAAGTGGTCGCGCTGGGCGGTGAGGACGTACCGGAGCCGGTCCACGTCGGCAGCGGTGTAGGTGCGGTAGCCGGAGCCGGTCCGTGCCGGGGTGACCAGACCCTCCGCCTCGAGGAAGCGGATCTTGGAGATGGTGACGTCCGGGAAGTCCTCACGCAACGCCGCGAGGACCGCCCCGATCGCCATGGACTGCCGAGGGGTGCGAGCGGTCACAGGTGCCTTGGTCAGGCCCTGCCGGCGTAGAACACCAGGCGGAACTTGCCGATCTGGACCTCGTCACCGGTGTGCAGGGTGACCTCGTCGATCCGCTCACGGTTGACGTAGGTGCCGTTGAGGGAGCCCACGTCGCGGACGACGAACGTCTCGCCCTCGCGCCGGAAGTTGGCGTGCTTGCGCGAGACGGTGACGTCGTCGAGGAAGATGTCGCTGTCGGGGTGACGGCCGGAGTTGACCTCGTCGTCGTCCAGCAGGAACCGCGCACCGGTGTTGGGACCGCGCAGCACGACGAGCAGGGCGGTGCCGGGACGCAGCGCGTCGACGGTGGCCTGGTCGGCCTTGCTGAGCGAGACCTCGGTCTCGGCCGACGTGTCGACCTGCTCGAGGCCCGAGATGCCGGGGAGACGCATGGTCGTCGGCTCGTGCGGGTGCGAGGCCTGCTCGTCCATCTCGCTGCCGTTCATCGGTGCTGCGCTCCTCTGTTGTCGTCAAGCCCCTCTAGCAAAGCACACACCCTAGGTGACGCCGCTGACAGTGCGCAGCGGATTCCGGCGGGGTGCCGGGCGCGTGTCGGGCGCCCCGTCGAGCAGGTGGTCAGCCGAGCTGGCCCTGGTATGCCGCGGGGTCCAGGAGGGCGTCGACGGCGGCTGCGTCCGAGGGACGGATCTCGTACATCCAGCCCTCGCCGTAGGGGTCGGTGTTGACGAGCTCGGGCGTGGCGTCGAGGGACTCGTTCACCGCGGTGATCTCGCCGGCCAGCGGGGCGTAGAGGTCGCTGACGGACTTGGTCGACTCGACCTCGCCGCAGGCGTCACCTGTGGCGACGGTGTCGCCGACGCTCGGGAGGCTGACGTAGACGACGTCGCCGAGGGCGTCCTGGGCGAAGGAGGTGATCCCGATGCGCACGGTGCCGTCATCGCCGGAGCGCACCCACTCGTGCTCGGCGGTGTAACGCAGGTCCTGGGGGTACTCCAGCTCGCTCATGCTGCTCCTCTGGCGCGTGACTGACGGTGGGGCTGAACGCTGTCGGCCGACAGTGTGTCCGACCGGGGTGGGACGTCGACCGGCGGGGGTGGTGGTGCGGTCCGGCGGGTGCTGCGGTCCCCCGGCTACTTCGACGGCGCCGGGACGGGCCGAGCGTAACGAGGGTCCTGAAGGGAGTGCAATGCGGTGATCTCGATCGAGTCGGCCTGGCGCACGGTCGACGTCGCACCGTCGCCACGCACCGACTCCGAGACGCCGCCGGGGATGTCCATCGCCGAGGCCATGGTGGCCGGGTCCCCGATCGCCTTGATGGAGTACGGCGGGTCGACCCGCCGTCCGCTGATCTCCACCCCGCCGTTGGCGTCGGCGAACCAGGTGTTCGCGACGACCCGGACGTCGCCGATCTGCACGGCCTCGGCACCTGCGTCGCGCAGCTCCTGGAGGGCGTCGAGGAGGCGTGCGGCACTGACCTTGCGGTCGGGGTCGTTGATGGTGATGACGACACCGGGGCCGGTGGCCGGCGCGGTGCCGCTGAGGATGCCCAGCGTGTCGAGCCGTTCCTGGGCCGACTTCAGCGCCTCGGCGCTCGAGTCGACGCCGGAGAGCAGGGTGTCGCGGCTGCTCTCGAGCTCGCGGGTGTCGCTGGCGAGCCTGCCCTGCTCCTGGCTGACGTCGTCGAGGATGCGGACGAGCTCGTCCTCGCGCAGCTGCTCCAGCCCGCTCTGGTCGGTCTGCTGGACCTGCGTGGCGATGGCGAACCCCAGGGCGATGGCCAGCAGCGCGGCGAAGGCGTTCGCGCGGGTGGCGCGCGGACGCGCCATACGCAGCAGCGTGACCCACGCGTTGGAGGAGGCGTCGTTCCTGGCGGCCGCACGAGGGGTCGGCGACGACCCCGAGGGCTTCTCCTCGGGACCGGGGGCGGACGACGTCGAGGTCATGCCTTGAACAGGTGCCGGCGGATGGAGGCGACGTTGGAGAAGATCCGGACCCCGAGGACGACCACGACACCGGTGCTCAGCTGCGAACCGACCCCGAGCTGGTCCCCCAGGAAGACGATGAAGGCAGCGACCACGACGTTCGCGAGGAACGACACGACGAAGACCTTGTCGTTGAAGATCCCGTCGAGCACGGCCCGGACGGCCCCGAAGACCGCGTCGAGGGCAGCGATGACGGCGATCGGGAGGTAGGGCTGCAGCACGAGTGGCACCTCGGGACCCCAGAGGAGCCCGATGAGCACTCCGCCGACGAGGCCGAGCAGGGGTATCACGGTGAGTTCTCCGAGGTGGGTTCGGGACTGGTGGAGTCGGTGCTGGTCGCGGTGCTGCTGTTCGCGCTGCTGCTGGTCGAGGGGGTCGGTGCGCTGGACGCCGGAGCCGGGACGGTGGCCTCCCGCACGGTGAGCGAGGTGGCGGCCGGGACGGTGAGGTCGTCGCGGGCGTCCATGGAAACACGGATGCCGTAGTTGTCCTTGAGGGCGCGCGCGTACGCACCGCCGGCGGTCTCCGCGAACTCGACCTGCAGCCCGTCCGGGTCGCCGAGCACGGTGATCGTGTACGGCCGCGCCAGCGGACGGTAGTTGACGAGGATCGCGTCACCCGCGAAGCGGATCGCCGAGCGCGAGGTCAGCCGTTGGCCGTTGACGGAGATCGCCTCTGCGCCGGCCTCCCACAACCCGTTGACGACGACCTGCATGTCCCGCGAGTACAGGATCCCGTCGGAGTCCTCGCTCGACGTGCGGGGGTTGCCGTCGGCGCTGGTGCCGTCGGCTCCCGGTGCGTTGTCGAGGACGACGACGAGGCCCTTGCCCTGCATGGACTGGGCGCCCGAGGCGACGTCCAGGGCCGCCAGCCGGGTCTGCAGCGACGAGGACGTCTGGCCCAGCGCCCGGCCGCGCAGCTGGTCGACCTGCTCCTGCAGGGTGCGCAGGTTGGCCTCCTGCCGCTCCACGGCCGATCGCCGGCTCTCCACCTGGGACACGAGCTGGACCTTGGCCTCGGCGGCCGACGTCGACGGCGCCCGCAGGGCGACCGCGCCGAGCGTGAGCAGCAGTCCGGTCACGACCGCAGCGACCGCCACCGTGGCCGTCCTGGTGCCTGTGCTCGAGGGCAGTCCCTCGGCGACCCGCCGCTCGGCCGCTGCCGCGTACCCGGGGTCGAGGGGCCGTTCCATCATCGAGGTGAGCAACGTCATCGACTCGTCGGGACGCCGTCCCGACGGGGTCGGGTTCGGGGTGGCCGTGCGGTGCGAGGTGGGTCCCATGGGTCGCCTCAGCGGGTGGCGGCCACGTCAGCGGCCACCACCTGGCGGGCCTGGACGATGTACATGACGCCGGCGATCCAGTACAGGGCCGTGCCCCACCAAGCGAAGGCCCAGCCGATGGGCAGGGCCCAGGCGGCGAAGGAGCTGTCGCCCTGCCCCAGCAGGAGGAGCGGGAAGGCGTAGAGGAGGTTGAAGGTCGCGGCCTTGCCGACGAAGTGCACGGGCAGACCGGTCTGGCCGTGCCGCTTCACCCACCACAGGACACCGGCCAGGAGCACCTCGCGCGCCACGAGCGCCCACACCAGCCACCACGGGATGACGTCGCGCACCGCCAGGCCGAACAGGGTCGTGGCGATGTAGAGGCGGTCGGCGAAGGGGTCGAGCAGCTGGCCGAGCCGGGACTCCAGCCCGTAGCGCCGGGCGATCTTGCCATCGAGGTAGTCGCTGAGCCCGGACAGCGTCAGCGTGATCAGCGCGATGGCGTCGTGCTCGGTCAGGATCGCCCACAGGAACACGGGCACGCCGAGCAGCCGCAGCAGCGACAGGACGTTCGGGAGGGTCAGCACACGGTCGGACACCGGGGCCACCCCTGCCCCCGTCCCCCGACCACCCTCAGCTGCCACGCCCGCAGCCTAACGGGCTGCCTCCACCCGCCGACCGCAGGCATGGCCGTCGGACGACCAGGGAGATGACGGGCTGCCGGCGTCCGCCGTGCTAATCCTCGCCGCGCAGGGCCGCCAACGTCTTCTCGACCCGCCGCGCGCGGGTCTCTGCGGCCTTGGCACCCTCGATGGCCAGGGCGTGCTGACGCTGGTGGGAGTAGGAGAGCCGTGCCCAGGCCGACGTCGCGTCAGGGTCGTCGGCCAGGGCCTTCGCGAGCTCGGCCGGGACCTCGACGACACGCGGCGCGGTGTCCAGCTCGAGGTCCACGTCATACGTCCGGCCCCCGGTGGTGCCGGTGAGCCCGCGGTTCTCCGCGCTCACCCCGACCCAGGATCTGCCCCCCATCGGCGCGATGCTGCCGCGGTAGGTCACGCCGTTGACGGTCACCGTGACCTTCGGGCGCCTGCCACCACCGAGGGCGTCGACCACCTCCTGCGGCACCTCGAACCCCGTGGTCGTCCCACCCGTCTGCTGGAGCTCGGCCGTGAACCTCATGCGGAGAGTATGCAGCGCAGCCGGGCCCCGTGGGCCCGTGGGCCCGTGGCACAGTGGCCGGATGGCTGACAACGGTGCCTTCGCAGGCTTTCCGCACTGGGGCGTGGAGTTCTACCAGGACCTCGAGGAGGACAACACCCGCGAGTTCTGGACGGCCCACAAGCCGCGCTGGCAGCAGGACGTCCGCGACCCGATGCGTGCCCTCGCCGACGAGCTCGAGGACGAGTTCGGCCCGGCCAAGCTGTTCCGGCCCAACCGGAACCTGCGCTTCAGCGCCGACAAGTCGCCGTACAAGACCCATCAGGCGGCACTGGCAGGGCGGGAGAAGGGCGCCGGCTGGTACGTCCAGCTCGGCGGTGACGGCCTGGTCGTCGGCGGCGGATTCCGGGCCCACTCCCCCGCCGACACCGCGCGATTTCGCGCCGCCGTGGACGCGCCGTCGTCCGGGCTGCTCCTCGAGCGCCTCGTCGCAGAGCTGGCGGGCTCGGGGTTCACCCTCGAGGGCGACTCCCTGAAGACGCGACCGAAGGGGTACGACGCCGACCATCCACGGCTTGAGCTGTTGCGGCGCAAGGAGATCATGGCCCTGCGTCGCTTCGGGGCGCCCGACTGGTTGGCCACCCCACAGGCCCTTGACGAGGTCCGTGCGGCCTGGCGCGAGCTGCGTCCGCTGACCGAGTGGGTCCTCGAGCACGTGGCCGTCGAGGACTAGGCCCGCGGCCCCTGTCGCGTCGCTCGTGGCAGGCCTACAGTCCGAGCATGAGCTTCCTCGTCCCGGCCCAGGCGTACGGCAGGTTCATGGGACGGTTCTCCGAACCCCTGGCAGAGCAGTTCCTGGGGGTGGCCGGGCTGGAACCGGGCCAGCGAGCGCTCGACGTCGGCTGCGGCCCGGGAGCTCTCACGACACGGCTCGTCGAGGTCCTGGGACCTGCGGCCGTCAGCGCCGTGGACCCGTCGGAGACCTTCGTGGCGGCGGCCCGGGAAGCCCTGCCGGGGGTCGACGTGCAGCAGGGGCGTGCCGAGTCCCTCGCGTTCGCCGACGACACCTTCGATGCAACGCTCGCGTCGCTGGTCGTGCACTTCATGACCGACCCCGTCGCGGGCCTCACCGAGATGGCGCGGGTCACCCGGGCGGGCGGAGTCGTGGGCGCGACGGTCTGGAACCACGCCTCGGGGTCGGGTCCGCTGTCGTTGTTCTGGGAGGCGGTCCGCGCCGTCGACCCCCAGGAGGAGGGTGAGGACGACTACGCCGGTGTCCACGAGGGCGACCTCGCGGCGTTGTTCCGCGGCGCCGGCCTGCCGGACCTGTCCGAGTCGGTCCTGACCGTCCACGTGCCGTTCGACTCGTTCGAGCAGTGGTGGGAGCCGTACACGCTCGGCGTGGGACCGGCCGGGCAGTACGTCGCCGGTCTCGGCCCGGAAGCCCGCGAGCGCCTCGAGCAGGCCTGCCGCGAGACCGTGCCCACGGCCCCGTTCACGGTGGCGGCGCAGTCGTGGTGCGTGTGCGCCCGGGTGCCGAGCCGACCGGCCGCGACCGGCCGACCCGACCCGAGCTGACCGACCCGAAGAGACCCGACCCGAACAGACCCGACGGGGCCGGACGACGGGCTCAGCCCTCGATCGCGACGCCGGCGATGGGGGTGCCCGGCGGCAGGTCCAGCACCTGCTGGTGGATCTGGCCAGCGATGTTCGTCGCCACGACGAAGTCCTGCACCTCGAGGTTGTCCACGGTCAGTGCGCCGCCGAGGACCGGCGGGTGGGTGAAGCTCAGCACCTGCTCGGGTCCGGGGACGATGCCCTGCTCCGCTGCCGCGAGCGCGAGCTCACCCATGAGGTAGCGGTCCTGGCCGTCCTGGGTCTGGAGCGAGACCTCGACCGAATCGCGGTCGGGCCAGGCGACCGTGAGGGCGCCCTCCACCGTGTCGAGGAAGGCGAACCCCTGAGGCACCTGCAGGATGATGTCGCCGAACAGCGTGGCCAGCACCGGCACCGCGCCGGTGAGGTCGAGCCAGTCCCACGACTCGAGCGCGCCGGCGTACTCGTCGGCGCTGAACTCCTTGGTCAGGTCCACGCCGAGATTGAACCACGCAGCAGGGCCGGTGGACCCGCGATGCGGCAACGACACGGTCCAGCCGACATCTGTGGGCTCCTGTGGCGACGGGCGAAGGGCAACAGTGCAGGTGGGGTCAGCGTGCCGACTCCATGGCTGCGGCGACGGCGGCACCTCCGGCAGTGCCCTCGGCGCGCAGACCGGTCACGACGCCCTCGCGGTCGGCATCGGAACGGTTCTGGCTCAGCTTGGCCTTCCCCTGGGCACGCTCCACCCTCACCTCGATGCCGACGATGGCCCGGAGCTGGCCGTCGACGTACTTCGGCGGTGCGTCCGCACTGCTCCACGGTGCCGGCCGGTGTGCCTCGTGCCGGTGCACCAGGGCGTCGACGGCAGTGCGCAGCCAGGCTGGGTCGTCGTGCACGTGGGCACGACCGGCGAGCTCGACCGCCGAGTAGTTCCAGGTCGGCACCACCCGACCGTGCTCGGCCTTGCTCGCGTACCAGGACGGCGAGACGTAGGCGTCGGCCCCGGTGACGACCACGAGCGCCGGGGCCCCGTCCCGGATCTGCTGCCAGTGCGGGTTGGCCCGCGCCATGTGGGCGACGACCGTGTCACCTTCCCAGAGGATGGGCAGGAGGGTCGCGACGGGGAAGCCGTCGGCGCCCACCGTGACGAGCTGGCCGGTGGCCACCTCATGGACGAGGCCTCGCAGCTGGGCCTCGTCGGACATGGCGTTGAAGTGCGGCACGTACATGGACCCCATACTCCTCGATCTGCTCAGCGCGCTCGTCTGGCCAGGCGCGACCGGAGGGCTGAGGCGGCGCAGAGGATGACGACCAGACCACCGAGGACGGTGCCCGGGGTGAGGTGCTCCCCGAGCAGCAGACCGGCCCAGGCGATGGACAGCACCGGCTGCACGAGCTGCACCTGGCTCACCCGGGACATGGGCCCGATCGCCAGCCCGCGGTACCAGGCGAAGAAGCCGAGGAACATGCTGACGACACCGAGGTAGCCGAAGGCCGCCCACTGCTCCAGCGAGGCCTGCGGTGGGTTCGCGAGGACCGATCGGGCCGTGAGCAGGACCATTAACGGGGCGAAGAGGACCAGCGCCCACGAGACGGTCTGCCAGGCACCGATCTCCCGCGCGAGCAGTCCTCCCTCGGCATACCCGACCGCCGCGGCCACCACGGCACCGAAGAGCAGCAGGTCCGCCCGGTGCAGCTCGCCGAAGCCACCCCACTGCGCCGAGGCGAAGCCCACCGCCGCCACGGCGCCGATCCCTGCCGCCACCCAGAACCGCGTCGGCGGCCGCTCGCGACCACGCAGGACGGACATCGCCGCCGTCGCCGCAGGGAGTAGCGCGATCACGACGGCACCGTGGCTCGCCGGGGCCGTGGTGAGGGCGTACGACGTCAGGAGCGGGAACCCCACCACGACGCCGGCACCGACGACGGCGAGTCGCGCCCACTGCCGACGTCGCGGAGGTCGTTGGCGGGTCAGGACCAGGGAGAAGCCGGCAAGCACCGCGGCGATGACCGCTCGGCCGGACCCGATGAACAGCGGCGACAGACCGTCGACCGCCACGCGGGTGAAGGGGACCGTGAACGAGAACGCCACGACTCCCAGCAGTCCCCAGCCGACGCCACCGCTCGGGTGGCTGGTGGTCATCCCCGAACCATCGTGTCCAGCGACCGCGATCGGCGGTACCACCGGGCGCAGAGGCAGAGTAGCGCTACTGTCCTGTGTCATGAATGACGATAGCAGTTCGCGGATCGCCACGGCGCTGCGGGCCTGGATCGCGGACGCTCCCCCGGGCGCGCGACTGCCGTCCTCCCGCTCGCTGGTGTCCGAGCACCGAGCCAGCCCGGTGACGGTGCAGCGGGCCCTGCACGAGCTCACCCGAGCCGGTCTGGTCGAGATCAGGCCGGGCGTGGGCACCTTCGTCCGCTCGGTGCGGACGACCCGGCCTGCGGACTACGGCTGGCAGAGCGCCGCTCTCGGCGCGCCCGAGGCACCGGGTCGGGGTGTCTCGACCGCCCTCCGCACGGCCCCGAACGACGCCATCGCGCTGCACTCGGGGTACCCGGACCGTGAGCTGCTCCCCCAGCGCCTCGTCCGCGCTGCGCTCGGACGCGCCACCCGCGCGGACGCGGCGCTCACCCGCCCGCCCGTGGCCGGACTGCCCGAGCTGCAGGCGTGGTTCGCCCACGAGCTCGGGGCGCTGTGCCCCGCGGGCGTCAGCACCCCAGGCGCGAGCGACGTGATCGTCCTGCCGGGCAGCCAGAGCGGCCTGAGCACCCTGTTCCGCGTGCTGGCCACGCGCGGGGGACCTGTGCTCATGGAGTCCCCGACGTACTGGGGAGCCATCAGCGCCGCCGCGCAGGCCGGCGTCCGCGCCATACCCGTGCCGTCAGGCCCCGACGGACCCGACCCCGAGGAGCTCGACCGCGCCTTCGCCGACAGCGGCGCCCGCGTGTTCTACGCCCAACCCACCTACGCGAACCCCACCGGGACCCAGTGGTCGCCCGAGCGCGCCGCCGCGGTGCTGGACGTGGTCCGCTCGCGCGGTGCGTTCCTGGTGGAGGACGACTGGGCGCACGACTTCGGCATCACGACGCAGCCACGCCCCGTCGCCGCCCTCGACGACTCCGGGCACGTGGTCTACCTGCGCTCGTTGACCAAGAGCGTCTCCCCCGCCCTGCGGGTCGCGGCAGTCGTGGCACGGGGTCCGGCACGCGAACGCATCCTCGCCGACCGCAGCGCCGAGTCCATGTACGTCAGCGGGCTGCTCCAGACGGCCACCCTCGACGTCGTCACCCAGCCGTCGTGGCAGTCGCACCTCAAGGGGGTCCGTGAGCAGCTCCGCGCCCGACGCGACCTGATGCTCGACAGCCTGCTGGAGCACGCCCCGTCGGCGCACGTCGAGCACGTGCCACCCGGGGGGCTGAACCTCTGGGCCCGGCTCCCCGACGGGACCGACCTCGCCCGCCTCGTCCAGGACTGCGAACGTCGCGGCCTGGTCGTCGCACCCGGCGACGAGTGGTTCCCGGCGGAGCCGACCGGCCCGTTCCTGCGGCTCAACTACTCGGGTCCCGATCCCTCACGGTTCGCTGCCGGAGCCCGGATCCTGGGCGAGGCGCTCAGCGCCTGAGCGCATCCAGCGCGAGCTCGCACCGACGCAGCACGGGGCATGGCGCAAAGGTCGAGCGCGTCGTCACCTCCGCACGACAACGGGGCCCGACCTGCCGAAGCAGATCGGACCCCGATCGGTCGGGCTGACAGGATTTGAACCTGCGACCCCTTGACCCCCAGTCAAGTGCGCTACCAAGCTGCGCTACAGCCCGTTGTTGAGTTGTCGCCCATGCGAAATCCAGCCGAAGCAGGACCGCGGGAGCGAACGAAACACTAGCGCACGGCACACCGCTGCTTGAAATCGGTATGCCGTGCGGCCGGCGCCGCGCGACACCTGCGCCGCACGACGCGACGGCTACTTGCGCTTGCGCTTCTCGCGGACGCGGACCGAGACCTCGATCGGCGTGCCCTCGAAGCCGAACTCCTCGCGCAGACGACGCTCGAGGAAGCGGCGGTAGCCGGCCTCGAGGAAGCCGGAGGCGAAGATGACGAACCGCGGCGGGCGCGTCGAGGCCTGGGTGGCGAACAGGATGCGCGGCTGCTTGCCGCCACGGACCGGGTGCGGGTTGGAGGCGACGATCTCGCCGAAGAACGCGTTCAGGCGACCCGTCGGCACGCGGAAGTCCCACGAGTCCAACGCCTTCTCGAGCGCGGGCACGAGCTTCTCGACCGAGCGACCGGTCTTGGCGGAGATGTTGACGCGCGGCGCCCACGGGATCTGCACGAGCTCGCGCTCGATCTCGCGCTCGAGGTAGTAGCGGCGCTCCTCGTCGAGGGTGTCCCACTTGTTGTAGGCGACGACGAGCGAACGGCCGGCGTCGATGACCTGCTGCACGACACGGATGTCCTGCTCGGCGATCTGCTGCTCGGCGTCGATGAGGACGACGGCGACCTCGGCCTTCTCGAGCGCGGTCTGGGTGCGCAGCGAGGCGTAGAAGTCGGCGCCGCGCGTCTGGTGCACGCGACGGCGGATGCCCGCGGTGTCGACGAAGCGCCAGGTCTTGCCGCCGAGCTCGATGAACTCGTCCACCGGGTCACGGGTGGTGCCGGCGACGTTGTCGACGACGACGCGGTCCTCACCGGCGAGCTTGTTGAGCAGCGAGGACTTGCCGACGTTGGGGCGTCCGATGAGCGCCACGCGGCGCGGGCCCCCGCGCTGGTACGCGTCGGAGTTGGCGGCGACCGACGGCAGCACGGCGAGGACGGCGTCGAGGACGTCGCCGCTGCCACGACCGTGCAGCGCCGAGACGGGCCACGGCTGACCGAGGCCGAGGTTCCACAGGGCGGCGGCGTCGGCCTCGGTGCGCTGGTCGTCGACCTTGTTGGCGACGAGCACGACGGGCTTGCCGGAGCGGCGCAGCAGCTTGACGACGGCCTCGTCGTCGTCGGTGGCGCCGACGGTGGCGTCCACGACGAACATGACGACGTCGGCAAGGTCGACAGCCACCTCGGCCTGCTCGGCCACGCGCAGGTGGATGCCGGTGGCGTCGATCTCCCAGCCGCCGGTGTCGACGAGGGTGAACCGGCGACCGGCCCAGTCGGCGTCGTAGGCGACGCGGTCACGGGTCACGCCGGGCACGTCCTCGACGACGGCCTCACGGCGGCCGAGGATGCGGTTGACCAGGGTCGACTTGCCGACGTTCGGGCGGCCGACGACGGCCACGACGGGCAGCGGCCCGCTGCCGACGACGAAGCCGTCCTCGTCGACCTCACCGTCGATGAGGGAACGGTCCTCCTCGGTGAGGTCGAAGTCCTCCAACCCCACGCGCAGGGCGCGCTCGACAGTCGAGTCGTCGGTCAGGTGCTCACTCACGGGAAATCCTTGCGTTGGTCTGTGTTCGGGCCACGGCGCGCGGTATGGCGCGGGGCCGCCCCACATTGTCGCGCACTTTTCGGTGCGGCCGGGACACCAGCCCCGTCAGGCGTCGACCTTGGCCGGCGCCTCGCGTCGCACGACGTCGATGACGGCGGCGATGCTCTGCTCGAAGTCGAGGTCGGAGGTGTCGACGAGGTGCACGCCGTCCGCGGCCTCGGTGAACTCCGAGACGGTCGAGTCGTCGGCGTCCCGGCGGACGATCTGGTCGCGCGTCGCCTCGACCGCGTGGTCGGCCGCGTGCCCGTGCAGCTCGGTGGACCGGCGACGCAGCCGCGCCTCCACGCTGGCCGTCAGCAGCACCCGGACGTCGGCGTCGGGGGCGACCACGGTGGTGATGTCGCGGCCCTCGGCCACGACTCCCCCGGTCTGCGTGGCGACCTGGTCGATGAGGTCGCGCTGGAACTGCTGGAGGACGGGCCGGACACCGGTGTTGGTCGCCACCTTGGACACGACCTCGCTGACCCGGGTGGTGCGGATGTCGTCCTCGATCTCGCGGCCGCTGACCTGGACGCTCGCGCGGCTGGGGTCGGTGCCCATCACCAGTGGGATCTCGCGCGCGGCCTGCTCGACCGCAGCGGCGTCCGCGAGGTCGACGCCCTCCTCCAGGCACCACCAGGTGACGGCGCGGTACATCGCCCCCGTGTCGAGGTAGCCGATGCCCAGCTCCCGGGCGACGGCGCGGGAGACGCTGGACTTGCCGGACCCGGAGGGCCCGTCGATCGCGACGACGAGGTGCTGGCTGCTCATGGGCGACAAGCCTATGGGCAGCGCCGACACCGCCGCGACGCCTGTCCGTGGTGGTGGCGCAGGCCCGGCTGGCCCGGGCTGCACGGCAAGGCCGTCAGCCGTGCAGGCGCCAGCCCCGGGCGACGAGCTCGTCACCGAGCCGCTCGGCGACCGCCGGCAGCACCGACACCTCCGCCAGCCCGAAGGGCTGCCCGAGGCCGTGCTCGAGGTGCAGGTCCTCGAGGTTGACGCCGGCGTCACCCACGTCGTGCAGCAGCCGCGCCAGCTCGCCCGGTTCGTCCGGGACGAGCACCGTGACGACCGCGTATGCCGTCGGCGCGGCACCGTGCTTGCCAGGGATCCGTGCGTGGCCGGCGTTGCCCTGGGCCACGATCCGGGCCAGCACCTCGCGCGCGCCGACCCCGTCACCCTCGGCCAGGGAGTCCAGGGCGGAGATGACCTCGCCGAGCTCGGTGTGGACGTGCGCCAGGACGTCGCGGACCGCTGTGGCGTTGCCGGCCAGGATCTGGGTCCACAGCTGCGGGTCGCTCGCGGCGACCCGGGTGACGTCGCGGATGCCCTGCCCGGACAGGGCCACCGCAGGGTCGGAGAGGTCCCGCAGTCGTCCGGCCACCAGGGAGGACGCGAGCTGCGGGACGTGCGAGACGGCGGCGACGGCGGCGTCGTGGTCGGTGGGACTCATCGTGCTGACGGTGCCCCCCGCCGCGGCGGCCATCGCACGCACGGACTCCACGGCCGACGGTGACGACTCGGGGCCTGGCACGACGACCCAGGCCCGGCCGTCGAAGAGGTCGCCACGCGCGGCCACCGCGCCGGAGCGCTCGCGCCCGGCCATGGGGTGGGACCCCACGTACCGCGCGAGGTCGCCCCCGAGGGCGCGGACGTGGTCGAGCACGGCGACCTTGACGGACGCGACGTCGGTGACGACTGCCGTCGGCCACTGCGTGAGCTCGTGCGCCACGACCTGCCCGGCGACATCGGGGGGCGCAGCCACGACCACGAGGTCCGGCGCCGGATCGCCCTGCGCCGCAAGCGAACCCGCGCCGAGATCGCGCGCCAGCGCGGCGGCGGTCGGCGAGGGGTCGCTGAGCACGACGGCATACCCGGCACGGCTCAGGGCGATGCCCAGGCTCGTGCCGATGAGGCCGGTGCCGACGATCCTGACGCGTGGGGTCACGACGCGAAGGCTACCGACGCGCCGTGAGCCACGTGGTCAGAGTCCAGCAGCGGTGTACAGCTTGCCGACCTCGTCCTTGGTGAGCTTGCGCATCTTGCCGGGCTTGGTGTCGCCCAGGTGGATCGGGCCCACCTGCACGCGCACGAGGCTGAGCACCGGGTGGCCGACGGCGTCGAGCAGGCGACGCACGATGTGCTTGCGCCCCTCGTGCAGGACCACCTCGACGAGGGCCTTGCCGGGCTGGGAGTCGACCACGCGGAACGAGTCGACCGAGGCCAGTCCGTCCTCGAGCTGCACGCCCTCGCGCAGCTGCTTGCCCATGTCGCGCGGCACCGGGCCACGGATCTGGGCGAGGTAGGTCTTGAGGACGCCGTACTGCGGGTGCTGGAGGCGGTGCGCGAGCTCGCCGTCGTTGGTGAGCAGCAGCAGGCCCTCGGTGTCGGCGTCGAGGCGACCGACGTGGAACAACCGGTCCGTGCGGTCCTTCACGTAGTCGCCGATGTTGATCCGGCCGAGCTCGTCGTTCATCGTGGTGACGACGTTGAGCGGCTTGTTGAACGCGAAGTACACGCGGCTCTCGTCGAGCTGGACCTTCACGCCGTCGACGTGGACCGTCTGATCGGGACGGATGCGGACGCCGAGCTCGCGCACGATGTGGCCGTCCACCTCGACCCGGCCGTCGGAGATGAGGTTCTCGCACACCCGCCGCGAACCGACGCCGGCGGCGGCCAGCAGCTTCTGCAGCCGGATGCCGTCGGGGTCGTGCATGTCGACGTCGGGCTCGTTCCGTTCTCGCGGGACGCGGGTCGGCTGGCTCTTCTTCGTCGTGCCCGAGCTGCCGCGCTGCGGACGCTCCGGGCGCTCGGGTCGACCACCTGCCGCGCCACCGCGCGGACCGGGGCGACCACCCTGGCCGCCACCGGACGAACCGCGACCGGACCCGCCGTAGCCGCGCCCTCCGGACGCGCCCGATCCGCCCTGTCCGGCACCGCCCCTGCCGCCGGCGGGGCGACCGCCGCCTCGTCCTGCTCCGGCTGAGCCGTCTCTGCTGCGTGGGGGTGTCATCCGCGTCCCTGTTCTGCTATCTCGTCGAGCACATCTATTTCGGGCAGGTACGGCGCGAGCGCCGGGAGGTCGTCCAGGCTGCCCAGGCCCAGACGTTGGAGGAAGTAGGTGGTGGTGCCGTAGAGGACGGCCCCGCTCTCGGTCTCGGCGCCCAGCTCCTCGATCAGCCCACGGTTGAGCAGCGTGCGGACCACGCCGTCGACGTTGACGCCACGCACGGCCGACACCCGCGAGCGCGAGATCGGCTGGCGGTAGGCGATCACGGCGAGCGTCTCGAGGGACGCCTGGGTGAGCTTGGCCTGCTGGCCGTCGAGGAGGAACTTCTCGACGACGGGCGCGTAGTCGGAGCGGCTGTAGACCCGCCAGCCGCCGGCGACCGAACGCAGGGTGAAACCGCGCTGCTGGTCGGCGTACTCCTGCTCCAGCTCCTCGAGGTGGGCACGCACGTCGTCGACGGGCATCTCGAGCGCCGACGCCAAGGCCATCTCGGTGATGGGTTCGTCGACGACCATGAGGACGGCCTCGATGGCGCTGCGTGCCCCGCCGGGGAAGTCGTTCACGTCGAAGGCGAACTGCTCCTCCTCGACGACCGCCTCGGCGGCGTCCACCACGTCCACCGCGTCCACCGAGTCGACCGCGACCGGAGCCTCCTGCTCGGTGTCACTCATCGGCACTGCGCTCCTCGTTCGTCATGGGGTTCGGCACCGCGTCGGGCACCGCGTTCGCGACAGGGGTCGGCGCCTCGCCGGTGCCGTCGTCCCCATCGTCCTCGGTCTGGTCCGCGTCGTCGAACTCGTCGAACTCGTCACTGACCCTGATGTCGCCGTCGTCGGTCCCCGTCCAGCGCACCGTGAGCTCTCCCAGGGCCTCGGCCTGCTCGAAGGCGATGGCCGCCTCGCGAAACAGCTCGAGCAGGGCGAGGAACCTCGCCACGATGACCAGCGTGGAGTCGGCGTCCGCCACCAGCGACCGGAAGGAGCAGACCCGCTCCGCGCGCAGGCGCACCCCGATGATCCCGGCCTGCTCGCGGACGCTGACCTGCGGCGCGTGCAGGTGCTCCAGGCCCACGGTGGGGGCGATCTTCGGCGTCATGGCACGGGCGGCGATCATGGCGAGCTGCTCGGGGGTGATGCCCATGACGAGCTCCGGCAGCAGCTTGGCGAACTGCGGCTCGATCCCGGCCTGGCGCGGCGTCATCCGTCCCGCGGTGGCCATTCGCTCGGCGAAGGTGAACGCGATGTCCTTGAACGCGCGGTACTGCAGCAGGCGTGCGAACAGCAGGTCCCGGGCCTCGATGAGGGCGAGGTCCTCCTCGTCCTGAGGGCCGCTCTGCGGCAGCAGGCGCGCCGACTTGAGGTCGAGCAGCGTCGCGGCGATGAGCAGGAACTCCGAGGCCTGCCCCAGGTCCCACTCGACGTCGGTCCTGCGGGCGGCCTTGATGTGCTCGATGAACTCGTCGGTGACCTTGGCCAGCGCGATCTCGGTGATGTCGAGCTTGTGCTTGCTGATCAGCCCCAGCAGCAGGTCGAACGGCCCGGAGAACACGTCGAGGTGCACCTCGAACGGCACGCCACCACGGCGGGTGATGACACCACCGGGGGTCGCCCGGTCGGGGTTCGCCGGCTCGGGGGTGCTGATCGGGAGCGTGGCATCGGCGGGGGCCTTGGTGAGCGACTCGGTGACGGGCTCATCCACGGACTCGGTGACGGCCTCCTGCGTCACCGCGTCAGGCCGCCCCACCACGGGCGATCAGCTCGCGGGCCAGCTGGCGGTAGGCCGCGGCGGCACCGTGCGTCGAGGCGTACGTCGTGATCGGCTCGGCCGCCAGCGTCGCGTCCGGGAACTTCACGGTGCGGCTGATCACCGTGTGGAAGACCTGGTCGTCGAAGTGGTCGACGACGCTGCGGACGACCTCCTTGCTGTGCAGGGTGCGCGAGTCGAACATCGTCGCGAGGATGCCGTCCACCTGCAGGCGCGGGTTGAGCCGGTCGGTGATCTTGTCGATCGTCTCCACGAGCAGGGCGACGCCGCGCATCGCGAAGAACTCGCACTCGAGCGGGATGACCACGCCGTGCGCGGCGGTGAGGGCGTTGACGGTCAGCAGCCCGAGCGAGGGCTGGCAGTCGATCATGATGACGTCGTAGTCGTCCATGACGGGGCGCAGCACCCGGGCCAAGATCTGCTCGCGGGCCACCTCACCGACGAGCTGGACCTCGGCGGCCGACAGGTCGATGTTGGCGGGGATCACGTCGAGGTTGGGGGTCGCCGTAGTCTGGATGACGTCCCGCACGTCGTGGCCGCGCTCGACGAGCAGGTTGTAGATCGTGACGTCGAGCTCGTTGGCCCGGACGCCCAGGCCCACGGACAGCGCGCCCTGCGGGTCGAAGTCGACTAGCAGCACCTTGCGGCCGACCTCGGCGAGCGCGGCACCGAGGTTGATGGTCGTCGTGGTCTTGCCGACGCCACCCTTCTGGTTGCACATCGCGATGATGCGCGCCGGGCCGTGGCTGGTGAGCGGGGCGGGCTCGGGGAAGTCCGGCATGGGGCGTCCGGTCGGACCGACCAGGCCGGCACCCACCGCCTCCGTGCCCGGGAGCCGCGCGTGGTGGCGCTCGGTGGTGTTCTCGGACGGCTCCGGGGTGCGCTGGTCGGATGGTTGCGACTGCGTGGTCACCTCAGGTTCCACAGGCGTTTCACTCCCGGTGCGTTGGCGTACGGCGGTCAGCCTCTCGCTGATCGGGACGACCCTATCAGCGGGCGCGGGGGTGGCTCTGTGCGTACACCTCGCGCAGCCGCTGCACCGTCACCAGCGTGTAGATCTGGGTCGTCGTCACCGAGGCGTGGCCGAGCAGCTCCTGGACGACGCGGACGTCCGCCCCGCCGTCGAGCAGGTGCGTGGCGAAGGAGTGCCGCAGGGTGTGGGGTGAGACGTGACCCGAGAGCCGGGCCCGCTCGGCCGCGGCCCGCAGCACCGCCCACGCCGACTGGCGGGAGAGCCGCCCGCCGCGCTGGTTGAGGAAGACCGCGGGGGTCCCCCGCCCCTTGCCGGCGAACGCCGGGCGCCCGCGGACGAGGTACGCGCCGAGTGCCTCGGCCGCGTACGAGCCCAGCGGGACGAGCCGCTCTTTGCTGCCCTTGCCGAAGAGCCGGACCACACCCTCCTGCGTGTCGATGTCGTCGAGGTCGAGGCCCACTGCCTCCGAGATCCGGGCGCCGGCGCCGTACAGCACCTCGAGCAGCGCCCGGTCACGCAGGGAGGCCGGCGTGTCCCCCACGCTCGCGGCCTCGAGCAGCCGCTCCACCTCATCGACGGCGATCGCCTTGGGCAGCCGCGTCGGCGGCTTCGGCGGACTCACCGCACCGGCGGGGTCGGTCTCCACCTCGCCCTCGAGCGCGAGGAACTTGTGGAAGCCGCGCACCGCGACCAAGGTGCGCGCCGCCGACGAGGCCGCCAGCGGCGGGTGGTCGGCGCTGCCCTCGCGCAGGGTGGCGAGGAAGTCGGTGACGTGGGCCTCGGTCACCTCCGCGGGCTCCCGGACCCCGTGGGCGTCGAGGTATGCGGTGTAGCGGTCGAGGTCACGGCGGTAGGACTTCAGCGTGTTGGTCGCCATCCCCCGCTCGACGTCGAGGTGGCCCAGCCAGCTGCGGACCGCGCGGTCCATCGCGCTGGGGGTGGGCACGCACGCGAGTGTAGGCGGCGCCTGACCGAGGTGGCCCCGCCTGTAGGCGATGCGGCGTGTCCGCTCCGGAAGGTCTAGCGGGCCACCCGGCCCGAGGCCTGAGTGAGGGCGCGCAGCCGGGCGGCGTGCTCGGACGTCAGGGCTCCGGGCTCCATCTGCCAGGACCAGCCGCCCTCGATGCCCGGGGCGTTCATCCGGGCGGACGCCCCCAGGCCCAGGACGTCCTGGGCCTGCATCATGGCCAGCCCGCACGGGGTCGCGAGGGCGAGCTCGATCATCGCCCAGCTCGGCTCCTCGTCACCGTCGGCCCGCACGCCCTGCTCACGCCACGCGGCGCGCACGAGGTCGCGACGGTGCTCGGGCAGCTCGGCCCACCAGCCCACGACGGTGTCGTTGTCGTGGGTGCCGGTGTAGACCACCTGGTCGGCGGCGAGGTTCACGAGGTCGTGCGTGTTGTAGTCGTAGGCCGGCTCGAACCCGAACTGCAGCACCGCCATGCCGGGGAACCCGAGGGCCTTGCGCAGGTCGATGACCGGCTGGTCGATGTCGCCGAGGTCCTCGGCGAGGACCGGGAGGTCGCCGAGCGCGGCGCAGGCCGCGTCGAACACGGCCCGACCCGGACCGGTCTCCCACTGCCCGTTCAGCGCGGTCTCGTCACCGGCGGGGATGGCCCAGTACGCGGCGAAGCCGCGGAAGTGGTCGACCCGGACGAGGTCGAACAGCGCGAACGTGCGGCGCAGACGCTCGATCCACCACCGGTAGCCGTCGTCGGCGAGGACGTCCCATCGGTAGAGCGGGTTGCCCCAGAGCTGGCCGGTGGCGGCATACGCGTCGGGCGGGCACCCGGCCACGGCGTCGGCGCGGAAGAACTGCGGCCAGGCCCGCTCGTCGGCACCGTCGGGGGCGACGTAGATCGGGACGTCGCCGAGGATCTGGATCCCGCGCCCGCGGGCGTAGTCGCGCAGGGCCGACCACTCGCGGTCGAAGCGCACCTGGTCGGAGAGGTCGCCGCCGAAGCTCGTCCACGACCCGACCCAGTAGGCCTCGCGCTCGGCGAAGGCGTCGAGCTCGGCCCGGCTGACCGGGGCGTCCGGCTCCTCGAGGAGGGCTGCGGAGGCGGCGAACGCGGACGGCGACTTGTACGGCGAACGGTGCTGGTCGGGCACCGAGACGGGCAGCACCTGCCAGACCGACTGCCCCGCCTCGGCGAGCCAGTCGACGAAGTCGCGTGCGGGCTGGCCGAGGCGACCGCCGGGCAGGGACGTGATGTGCAGCTGGACCCCGCTGGCGCGGGAGTCGGTCAGCGGCTGGGTCGAGTCCATGGTGGTCAGCTCTCTGCGCGCAGGATCTGGGGGTGCAGGTCGGCCGCGGGTGGCTGCCAGGCGCTCGCGTCGGCGTCGACCTGCTCGCCGGACCGGATGTCCTTGACCTGGTCCGAGCGCACGCCGACGGCGTTGGTGGTGTCGCGGCCGTCACCGACCTCGGCGGCCGGCTGCCCAGCGGCCGGGAACCAGACGTAGGGGATCCCCCGCCGCTCGGCGTACCGGATCTGCTTGCCGAACTTGGCCGGCTTGGGGGCCACCTCGCAGGGGATGCCGCGGGCGCGCAGCGCGGTCGCGGCCCTGGTCGAGGTGGGCCGGCTCTCCTCGTCGTTCACGGCGACGAGGACGCAGGCGGGGGTGGACCGGCTGGCGGTGAGGAGCTTCTGGCCCAGGAGCAGGCCGAGCAGGCGGGACACCCCGATCGAGATGCCGACGCCCGGGTAGGTCGTCTTCCCGTCCGAGGCGAGCGAGTCGTAGCGTCCGCCGGAGCAGAACGAGCCCCACGACTCGTGCCCGACGAGCTGGGTCTCGTAGACGGTGCCGGTGTAGTAGTCGAGCCCTCGGGCGATCCGCAGGTCGGCGACCAGCGCGCCGGGGGCGTTCTCCATGCCGGCACGGATGACGGCCGCGAGCGCGTCGAGGCCCTCGTCGAGAGTCGGGTGGCTGACGCCGAGCGCCCGGACGCGGTCGACGAACGACAGGTCCTCGGTGCGGATGGCGGCGAGGGCCAGGCACTGGTCGGCCTGCTCGCGGGTGAGTCCTGCGTCGACGAGCAATTCGGCGACCTTCGCGGGACCGATCTTGTCGAGCTTGTCGACGATGCGCAGCGTCCCCACGACATCGCTCACGCCGATGCCGAGGTAGAAGCCCTCGGGGATCTTGCGGTTGTTGACCTGGATGACCATCTGCCCGATCGGGAGCTTCGAGAACACCTCCGCCATGACCAGCGGGACCTCGGCCTCGAAGTGCGGGGCCAGCTCGCCGACGTCGACGACGTCGATGTCGGCCTGGGTGAACTCGCGGTAGCGACCCTCCTGGGGGCGCTCGCCGCGCCACACCTTCTGGATCTGGTGGCGACGGAACGGGAAGGCGAGGTGGCCGGCGTTCTCGAGCACGTACCGGGCGAAGGGCACGGTGAGGTCGAAGTGCAGGCCGAGCTCGGCGTCCGCGGTCTCCTCACCGGCCAGGCGGCTCACGCCGTAGATCTCCTTGTCGGCGTCGCCGCCCTTGCCGAGCAGCCGCTCGACCGGCTCGACCGCCCGGGTCTCGATCGACCCGAACCCGTGCAGCTCGAAGGTCTCGCGGATGACGTCGAGGAAGTGCTGCTCGACGAGGCGCTCGGAGGGCAGGTACTCGGGGAATCCGCTGATCGGGGAGATCTTCACGCGCCCAATCCTTGCAGGTGGGGGTTGGTCGCCCGCTCCCGCTCCATCGTCGAGGCGCCGTAGTGCCCCGGGAGCACGAGCGTCGTGTCCGGCAGCGGCAGGACGACGTCGCGCAGCGAGCGGTGCATGGCGGCCGCGTCGCCGCCGGGCAGGTCGGTCCGACCGATCGACCCGGCGAACAGCACGTCCCCGCTGAGCACCGTCCGGTCGACGTCGACCTGGTCGGCGATCCCGTCCGGGACGGCGTCCACGGCGAACATCACCGACCCCTCCGTGTGGCCGGGGGCGTGCAGGACGTCGAAGCCGAGCCCGGCGAGGTCGAGGTGGGTCCGGTCGCCGATCTCGACGACGTTGGACGGCTCGGTCCACGTGGCCCTGGTGCCGAACTGCTGCTCGAGCATTGCGACCAGGCCGGGGTTGGACTGCCCGAGCAGGTCCACGAGCCGATAGCGGTCGTTCGCGTGGATGTATGCCGCCGTGTCGGCGCCGCAGACCGGCGTCACCGAGTAGACGTGGTCGAGGTGCCCGTGGGTGAGCAGGACCGCGGCCGGTCGGAGCCGGTGCTCGGTGAGGACGGCCCGCAGGGTCTCCTCGATCCCGATGCCGGGGTCGACCACGACGCACTCCTCCCCCGGCGCCGGGGCCAGGACGTAGCAGTTCGTGTCGAAGGCGGTGGCAGGAAATGCGACGGTCAGCACGGGTGGCAGCCTAACCACCGGGTCCTCCTGCCTAGACTGGCGCGCGTGACCAAGGAGCAGGAACGAGCCAGGGCCCATCGTCGTCAGGAGAAGCTGGACGCCAAGGCGGTCCAGCGCGAGCGTGATGCCGCGAGGAACCGTCAGGTCGCGGTGGTCGTCGCCGCCGTCCTCGTCGTCGTGGTGGCCTTCGTCGTCCTCGCCACCAAGCTCGGTGGCGACTCCACCCCGGCGGCCGCCCCCAGCGCCTCGGACACGCCCAGCGCCAGCGCCTCGACCGCTGCGGTCGAGGGCTGCGAGGCTCCCCCGGCCACCCCCACCGCGATCAAGACCCAGGGTCTTCCCGACAAGGCGACCGCCGCGGGCAAGACCTTCACCGCCGTGGTGACGACCAACTGCGGTGACATCACGCTGCAGCTCGACGGAGCCAAGGCACCCCAGACCGTCGCGTCGTTCGTGGCGCTGTCGAAGAGCAGCTACTTCGACGGGGCCCCGTGCCACCGCCTCACCACGCAGGGCATCTTCGTGCTCCAGTGCGGCGACCCGCTCGGCGGCACCGGATCCGGCCCGGGGTACGCCTACGGCCTGGAGAACACGCCCGCCGACGGCAAGTACCCCAAGGGGACGCTGGCCATGGCACGCACCAACGACGTCAACTCCAACGCCGACCAGTTCTTCATCGTGTACGACGACACCGACCTGAGCAGCGTGCCCGAGGGGTACTCCATCTTCGGCACGGTGACCGGTGGAATGGATATTGTCGAGAAGATCGCCGCAGCAGGTGTGAGTGGCGGGGCCACCGATGGTCCCCCGGCAGCACCCATCAGCATCCTCAAGGTTGCTGTGACCGAGAAGAAGGCCTGACGTGACCGAGCAGACGCCCCCGGCAGCCCCCACCGAGCCGCAGGCTCACGAGGAGCAGGCCGCGGAAGAGACCGCACCCGCCAGCGCCCCCGTGACGCAAGCCCCCGAGGCCGACGCACCCGCCCCGGAGTCCGAGACCGCGGCCGAGGCACCCGCCGCAGAACCCGAGGCACCCGCCGCTGAACCCGAGGCGGCCACTGCGCCGGCTGCCGAGGCCGAGGCACCCGCCGCTGAACCCGAGGCAGCCACTGCGCCGGCTGCCGAGCCCGAGGCGCCCGCTGCCGAGCCCGAGGCAGCCACTGCGCTGGCGGCCGAGCCCGAGGCGGCTGCTGCCCCGGCTGCGCCGACCCCGGCCGCCAAGCCCCGTCCCGTCCCGAAGCCGTCGGCCGTGCCCTCGCCGGCTGCCGTCCGCAAGGTCGCGCACCCGCTCCCGACGCTGACTGCGGCGGCCCCCACTGGTCCCCCGGCCGAGACCTTCGGTCGCGTGGCCGAGGACGGCACGGTCTTCGTCCGCACCGACGACGGCGAGAAGGAGGTCGGCGCCTACCCCGGCGCGACCGCCGACGAGGCGCTGCACTACTTCGCGCGCAAGTACGACGAGCTCTTCGCCTCCGCGGACCTGCTCCAGCAGCGCGTCACCACCACCGACCTGTCGGCCAAGGACGCGGCCGAGGGCCTGACCAAGCTGCGGGAGCACGCGGCCGAGGCCGGCGTCGTCGGGGACCTCGCGGCCCTCGAGGCGAAGATCGCCGAGATCGCCGAGGCCGTCACCGCCCGGAAGAAGACCGAGACCGCGGAGCGCAACGCCGCCCGTGCCGTGGCCGCCACCGAGCGCGAGGCCATCGTGGCCGAGGCAGAGCACATCGCCGGCCAGCCCGAGAACAAGATCCAGTGGAAGAGCAGCGGCGCCCGGATGCGCGAGCTCCTCGAGGAGTGGAAGAAGCACCAGCGTGCCGGCACCCGCCTCGACCGGGAGACCGAGGGCGCCCTGTGGCAGCGGTTCAGCCAGGCCCGCAACTCCTTCGACAAGGCTCGTCGCATCCACTTCGCCCAGCTCGAGAGCACCCAGAGCGAGGCCAAGGCGGCCAAGCAGGACCTCGTCAAGGAGGCAGAGGCGCTGGCCACCAGCACCGACTGGGGTGCCACTGCCGGGGCGTTCAAGCGCCTGATGGACCGCTGGCGCCAGGCCGGTCGCGCCTCGCGCTCCGACGACGACGCCCTGTGGGCGCGCTTCAAGGCCGCACAGGACGCCTTCTTCACCGCCAAGGACGCCGAGGCGGCCAAGGAGGACGAGGAGTTCCGGGGCAACCTCGCCGTCAAGGAGGAGCTGCTCAAGGAGGCCGAGGCGATCCTCCCGGTCACCGACCTCGATGCCGCCAAGACCGCGCTGCGCAGCGTGCAGGACCGCTGGGAGGCAGCCGGCAAGGTGCCGCGAGGTGACGTGGACCGGATGGAGAAGGGGATGCGCCGCATCGAGTCGGCCGTTCGCGAGGCCGACGAGAAGCGTTGGCACAAGACCAATCCCGAGGTCGCTGCGCGCGCCCAGAGCATGGTCGACCAGCTCGAGTCCTCGGTCGCGGCCCTCAAGGCCGATGTCGAGAAGGCCCAGGCCTCCGGCAACGAGAAGAAGGTCAAGGACGCCCGGTCCAAGCTCGAGGCGCAGGAGCTGTGGCTCGCCCAGGCCCGCGGCAACCTCGACGAGTTCGGCGGCTGACGTCAGCGGTGGGCCGCGTCGCGTCACCCGTGGTGACCGGCGCGCCCACCGCCGCGCGACGCCCTGGCTGACGTGAGCGACTCCCCCGCCCTCGTGGCGCTCCTCGCCGCGGCGATGCTGCACCTCGGCTTCCAGCTCACCGTCACCTGCCTCGTCTACCCCGCCCTCGCGCGCACCGACGAGACGCAGTGGTCCAGGGCGCACGACGCCCACAGTCGCGCGATCGTCCCCCTCGTCGTCCTGACGTATGGCGCCCTGCTCGCCACCCTCACCTGGTCCTGGCTCACCGCCCCGACCAGCGCGGGACTCCTCCTCGCGACGGCCGGGACGGTTCTCACCTTCGCGACGACCGCATTCGTCGCCGCCCCGACCCACAGCCACCTGGGCCGAAACGGCAAGACCCGTAACGCGATCCACCGCCTCCTGTTCGCCGACAGGGTTCGCGCAGCCGGGGCGCTGGTGGCGGCAGTCGGCGCCGTCATCGCAGCGACGAGGCGCTAGCTAGGCCTTGGCGGCCGTCGCCTTGGTGCCGGTGATCCGGTAGACGTCGAAGACGCCGTCGATGCGACGCACCGCCTTCATCACGTGGTCGAGGTGGCTCGGATCCCCCATCTCGAACGTGAACTTCGAGATGGCCACCCGGTCTCGCGAGGTCTGCACCGAGGCCGACAAGATGTTGACGTGCTGGTCGGACAGCACGCGGGTGACATCGGAGAGCAGCCGGTTGCGGTCGAGCGCCTCGACCTGGAGCTGGACGAGGAAGACCGACGCCGACGAGGGCGCCCACTCGACCTCGATCATCCGATCTGGTTGCGACAGGAGCGATTCCGCGTTGGTGCAGTCGGTGCGGTGGACCGAGACGCCGTTGCCGCGGGTGATGAAACCCATGATTGGGTCACCGGGCACCGGGGTGCAGCACCGGGCGAGCTTGACCCACACGTCGGCGGTGCCGACGACGACCACGCCGGGGTCGCCGGACCGGCGGCGCATGGAGCGGGTCGGGGTGGTGGCCTCCGCGAGGTCCTCGGACGCACCCTCCTCGCCACCGAGGGAGACGACGAGGCGGCCCACCACGTGCTGGGCGGACACGTGCCCCTCGCCGACGGCGGCATACAGGGCGTCGATGTCCTGGTAGCGCAGCTCGGAGGCGAGGCCCGTGAGGGTCTCCACGGTGAGCAGGCGCTGCAGCGGCAGGCCCTCCTTGCGCATCGCCTTGGCGATCGCGTCCTTGCCGGTCTCGATCGCCTCCTCACGGCGTTCCTTGGAGAACCACTGCTTGATCTTGTTGCGCGCCCGCGGTGACTTGACGAACGTCAGCCAGTCGCGCGAAGGGCCGGCGCCGTCGGCCTTGGAGGTGAGCACCTCGACGACGTCACCGTTCTCGAGGGTGGACTCCAGTGGCACGAGCCGTCCGTTGACGCGGCCGCCGATGCAGTGGTGTCCGACCTCGGTGTGGACGGCGTAGGCGAAGTCGACCGGGGTGGCCCCGGCGGGAAGGGCCACGACCTCGCCCTTGGGCGTGAAGACGTAGACCTCGCGGGCGTTGATCTCGAACCGCAGCGAGTCGAGGAACTCCCCCGGGTCGGCGGTCTCCTTCTGCCAGTCGAGCAGCTGGCGCAGCCACGCCATGTCGTTGATCGGGCCGGTCTCGCCGTCGCGGGTGCCTGCGGGCGGCGCGGTGCCGTCCTCCTTGTACTTCCAGTGCGCTGCGACGCCGTACTCCGCCCGGCGGTGCATGGTGTGCGTCCGGATCTGGATCTCCACGGGCTTGCCCTGCGGCCCGATGACCGTCGTGTGCAACGACTGGTACATGTTGAACTTGGGCATCGCGATGTAGTCCTTGAACCGCCCGGGCAGGGGGTTCCAGCGGGCGTGCAGGGCACCGAGCGCGGCGTAGCAGTCGCGCACCGAGTCGACGAGGACCCGCACCGCGACGAGGTCGTAGATGTCCTCGAAGTCGCGGCCGCGGACGATCATCTTCTGGTAGACGGAGTAGTAGTGCTTCGGGCGGCCGGTGACGGTCGCCTTGATCTTGGCGCCGCGCAGGTCCTCGCTCACCTGGTCGCGCACGCCGGAGAGGAACTCCTCGCGCGCGGGCGCCCGCTCGGCGACGAGCCGCACGATCTCGTCGTACACCTTGGGGTAGAGCGTCGCGAACGACAGGTCCTCGAGCTCCCACTTGATGGTGTTCATGCCGAGCCGGTGGGCCAGCGGCGCGTAGATCTCGAGCGTCTCGCGGGCCTTGCGCTGGGCCGACTCGACCGAGACGTAGCGCCAGGTGCGCGCGTTGTGGAGGCGGTCGGCGAGCTTGATGACCAGGACGCGGATGTCGCGAGCCATGGCCACGACCATCTTGCGGACCGTCTCGGCCTGGGCCGCGTCGCCGTACGTCACCTTGTCGAGCTTGGTGACGCCGTCGACGAGCATCGCGACCTCGCGCCCGAAGTCCTTCTCCAGCTGGGAGAGGCTGTAGGCCGTGTCCTCCACCGTGTCGTGCAGGAGCGCCGCCGCGAGGGTGGCGGGCGTCATGCCGAGCTCGGCCAGGATCGTCGTGACGGCCAACGGGTGGGTGATGTAGGCGTCGCCGGACTTGCGCTTCTGGCCCCGGTGGGCCTCCTCGGCGACGACGTAGGCCCGCTCGATGACGGTCAGGTCCGCCTTGGGGTGGGTCGCCCGCACCGTCTGGAGCAGTGGTTCGAGGACCGGGTTGGTGGGCCCGCCCCGGCTGCCGAAGCGCGCCAGGCGGGCCCGTACACGGCTCGCGGACGACGCGCCGGTGGGCACCGGACCGGTGACGACGTCCTCACTCATGGGCTGAGCCTACGTGATGCGGGAGGGCCGGATCAGTCGCCTCGGACCACGAGGCTGGTGTGCACCTCGCGGCCCTGCAGCCGGTCCCGTCCGTGCAGGAACTCGAGCTCGATCGGGGCCTCGAAGGCCACCACGACCGCACCCGCGTCCTCGAGCAGCCGGCAGGCCGCCTCGGCGGTCCCGCCCGTCGCCAGGACGTCGTCGACGACGAGCACGCGCTCCCCGCCGACGAACGAGTCCTCGTGGATCTCGATCGTGGCGCTGCCGTACTCGAGGTCGTAGGAGACCCCGACCGTCTTGCCCGGCAGCTTGCCCGCCTTGCGCACCGGCACGAACCCGATCCCGAGCTCGTGGGCCAGGGCCGCACCGAAGATGAACCCGCGCGCCTCGATGCCGACCACGAGGTCGACGGCACCGCGGCGCCGGTCCGCCATGTCCCGGACGACGGCTCCGAAGGCCTCGGCGTCCGCGAGCAACGGCGTGACGTCCTTGAAGACCACCCCGGCGCTCGGGAAGTCCGGGATGTCGCGCAGCCGGCTCTCGATGAGCGCGACGAGCGACGCGGTGGCAGCGGTCGTCATGGTCAGCGACGCGACTTCGGCGGGCGCTTGGGCTGGTTGCGCGGTCCGGTCTGGGCGTACTTGTGCGTCTCGCGCACCGCGCTCGGGGTGGCGGCGCCACGACCGCCGACGGCAGCCGTCTCGCGGTCGTCGTCAGCAGTGTCGTCGACACCGTGGTCGACCGGGGCCGCGTCGGACGCGAGGACCTTGCCACCGTGGCGCTGCTGGTAGCGCTCGGCCTTCTTCGTCAGCTCCACCATCTCCGGCTCCTTGTTGCGCATGTGCACCAGGAGCGGGGTGGCGATGAAGATCGAGGAGTAGGCACCGACGGCGATGCCGACGAACAGGGCCAGGGCGAGGTCGAGCAGGGTGCCCGGGCCGAGGAACAGGAACCCGATGACGAGGATCGCCGCGATCGGCAGCAGGGCCACGACCGTGGTGTTGATCGAGCGCACCAGGGTCTGGTTCACCGCGAGGTTGGCCGCCTGGGCGTACGACATCCGGAAGTTCCCGCGGGCCTCGGTGGTGTTCTCCCGGACCTTGTCGAAGACGACGACGGTGTCGTAGAGGGAGTAGCCGAGGATCGTCAGGAAGCCGATCATCGTCGCGGGCGACACCTCGAAGCCGGCGAGGGCGTAGATCCCGACCGTGATGAACAGGTCGTGGATCAGGGCCGCGAGGCCGGCGACGGCCATCTTCCAGGTGCGGAAGTAGATCGCCATGACGGCCGCGACCAGCGCGAGGAAGACGGCCAGCGCCTGGAGGGCCTTCTGGCTGACCGAGGCGCCCCACGACGGCCCGACGAACGACGCCGAGATGGTGTTCGCCTGCACGTCGAACGCCTTGGCCAGCGCGGCCTGGACGTCGCGGATCTCCGCGTCGTTGAGCTTCTCGGTCTGCACGCGCACCGTGCCGGAGCCGATGGTCGTGACCTCGGGCGCACCCGCGGCAGCCACGGAGGTCACCGCATCCTTGGCGGTCTGCTCGTAGGTGCTCTCGTTGACCGACACCCCGGGGACCCGGAACTCCGAGCCACCCGAGAACTCGAGGCTGAGGTTGAGGCCCTGGAAGATCAGGCCGAGGGCAGCGATGAGGACGAACACGCCCGAGAGGCCGTACCAGCGCTTGTAGCGACCGACGAAGTCGATCGAGCGCTTGCCCGTGTAGAGGTCGTTGCCGAGTGCGGCGAAGTTGATCACAGCGCGGTCCCGTCGCTCGTGGCCGAAGCGGTCTTGTTCATGGCGGGCATCGCGATCCGTCCTCGTCCGGCGTACCGGGGCTTGGTGGCCTTGACGCCCAGGCGCTGGGGATCCAGGCCGGACCAGCGGTGGCCGCCGCCGAAGAACTTCGTGTTCGCGAGCAGGGCCACGACCGGGTGGGTGAACATGACCACGACGAGGAGGTCGATGAGCGTGGTGAGCCCGAGGGTGAACGCGAACCCGCGCACGTTGGACGACGCCAGCAGGTAGAGGACGAAGGCGGCGAGGAAGTTGACGCCGTCGGCCGCGAGGATGGTGCGTCGTGCTCGGCGCCACCCGGTGTCGACGGCGGCGCGCAGCGGGCGGCCCTCGCGGACCTCGTCCCGGATGCGTTCGAAGTAGACGATGAAGGAGTCCGCGGTGACACCGATGGCCACGATGAGGCCGGTGACACCGGCCATGTCGAGCCGGAAGTTCTGCGACCACCCCAGCAGCGCGATGGCCACGTAGGTGAGCAGCGCCGCGATGATGATCGACGCCACCGTGACCAGGCCCAGCGCGCGGTACTGCGCCAAGGAGTAGAGGAACACCAGTGCGAAGCCGATGATGCCGGCGACGAGTCCCATCCGCAGCTGCTCGCCACCGAGGGTCGGGCTGATCTGGTCGCGGGTCTGCAGGTCGAAGGACAGGGGCAGCGCACCGAACTTGAGCTGGTTGGCCAGGTCGCGAGCCGTGTCGATGGTGAACTGGCCGGTGATGCTGGCCTGCCCGTCGAGGATGGCGGCCTGCGCCGTCGGGGCGGTGAGCACCTGGGAGTCCAGGGTCACGGCGAAGCGGTTGCGCGGGTCCTCGAGGTTGACGAGGCGCTTGGTGACGTTGCCGAAGGCGGTGGTGCCGCTGCCGTTGAACGACAGCCGGATCTCCACGGTGCTCGACGGCTGGCCGTTGGGCAGCGGCTGGTAGCCGGCGACGGCGTCCTTGATCTGGTCGCCGCGGACCTCGACCTTGCCGAGGATGTACTTCTCGTCACCGGTGTCGGAGCAGGTGACGAGCGGCTTGTCCGGGTCGTCGACGATGCCGTCGAGCACGCCGGGCTTGGCGCAGTCGAGGTCCTGGAACGCGGTGGTGAGCTCAGGGGTGATCTGCGCCAGGTCGCTGGCGTCCACCGGGCCTGTGGTGCTGCCCGTGGCCCCGGTCGTCGGCGTTGCACCGGTCGTCGCGCTCGGCTGCGGCGCGGTCGTGCTCTTGACGAAGGCGCCCGGGAGTCCGCTCTTGGCGGTGGTCGCGGCGCCCGTGGCCGTGGCGGCCGGCTTGGTCGTGGCCGTGCCGGTGGCGGTCCCCGTCGCCGTGCCGGTGGCGGTGCCCGTCGCGGTACCGGTTCCGGTCGGGACCGGGACGTTGGTGCCGGGGGCGGCTGCCAGGACCGGGCGGAACTGCATCTGCGAGGAACGGCGGATGGCGTCCTCGGTGGCCTTGGGCGGGGTGCCCGGCATGCTCACCACGATGTTGCGGCCACCGCTGGTGGTGACCTCGGCGCCGGCGACACCGTTGGAGTCGACGCGCTGCACGATGATGTCGCGAGCCTGGTTGAGCTGCTCGGTGGTCGGCTGGGTGTTGCCGACGAGGCGCGGGGCCAGGATCAGCTGCGTGCCGCCGGCGAGGTCGAGGCCGAGCTTGGGCGAGAACTGCGCCTCACCCCAGGTCGCGGCGGCGAAGAGCAGGCCGTAGAGGCCGATCGTGATCGCCGCCAGCGCCGACAGGACCTTCAGCGGCTTGCGGTGGTACGGGTTGATTGCCACGGGTGGTGACCTCTACTCGGTGGTGCCGGGGGTGCCCGGCTGCTCGGACGCCGCGGTGACGGGGGCCTTGAGGCCGATGGCCCGACGGTCGAACTTCAGGACGACGCCGGGGGCCACCTCGAGGGTGACCACGGAGTCCTCGAGGGAGCGGACCGTGCCGAACAGACCCGAGGTCGTGCAGACCTCGTCACCCACCGCCAGACCGGCCTGGAGGGACTGGACCTCGCGCTGACGCCGCCGCTGGCTGAACACCATGAAGATGATGAGGAGCACGGGCAGGGCGAAGATCAGCAGGCTGGCTATGGGCGAGCCGCCATTCGACATGGAGGATCCCTTCACGGTTGGCTGGTGGTGCGCGCAGCCGGATCGTCGGGCACGCACGAGTCCCCGGCACTGGCCGGGTGACCGCCCGAGTGTAGGTGACGCACGGCATACCGACCAACGTGCCCCACCGTGGTCGCGTTCCAATTGTGACCATTTCGCGAGCCGTCCCAGCAGCGCGGCGACCACCGCCGCCACCCGTATGGCGCGTGCTCACCGCCGCGCGCGGGCGTCAGGAGCCGAAGCGTCCCTCGCCGGTGTCGAGCGGCAGGGCGGGCTGGCGGTCCACCCCGGCCGGAGCTGCGAGACCGAGGTGGTCCCACGCGAGCGACGACGCCGCCCGGCCCCGTGGGGTCCGGGTGATGAACCCCTCGCGGACGAGGAAGGGCTCGGCCACGGTCTCGACGGTGTCGGCCTCCTCGCCGACGGCGACCGCGAGGGTCGACAGGCCCACGGGTCCCCCGCCGAAGCGGCGGCACAGGGCGTCGAGGACGGCGCGGTCGAGACGGTCCAGGCCGCGGTCGTCCACGTCGAACAGCGCCAGCGCCGCGTGGGCGGCCTCCTCGTCGACGACGTCCTGCCCGTGCACCTGGGCCCAGTCGCGCACCCGACGGAGGAGCCGGTTGGCGATCCGGGGCGTACCGCGGGACCGGCGGGCGATCTCCTCGATCCCTCGCGCGTCGGCAGACACCTCGAGCAGCCTGGCCGAGCGGTGCAGGATCGCCTCGAGGTCGTCGGTGGCGTAGAAGTCGAGGTGGCCGGTGAAGCCGAACCGGTCGCGCAGCGGCGCCGGGAGCAGGCCGGCACGGGTCGTCGCCCCCACCACGGTGAACGGCGGCAGCTCGAGCGGGATCGCCGTGGCCCCGGGGCCCTTGCCGACGATGACGTCGACACGGAAGTCCTCCATCGCGAGGTAGAGCATCTCCTCGGCCGACCGGGACATCCGGTGGATCTCGTCGAGGAAGAGCACCTCCCCCTCGGTGAGGGATGACAGCACCGCGGCCAGGTCGCCGGCGTGCTGGATGGCCGGGCCGCTGGTGATGCGGATCGGGCGCTCGAGCTCGGTGCCGATGAGCATGGCCAGCGTCGTCTTGCCGAGCCCGGGCGGGCCGGAGAGCAGGACGTGGTCCGGAGGCGTGCCGCGTCGGCGGGCTGCCTCGAGGACGAGGGACAGCTGGTCGCGCACCCGGGTCTGGCCGGTGAACTCGCTGAGGCGTCGGGGCCGCAGCGCCATCTCGACGGTGCGCTCGTCGGTGTCGCCGACCGGGTTGACGATCCGGGCGGTCGCGTCGAGCGAGGAGTCCTCGTACATCTCGGAGGAGAAGCCGTCTGCCACGGCTAGCGCCCCAGCTCGCGGAGCGCGGCGCGCAGCATCTCGGAGACGTCGGCCTCCACCGGGGCCGAGGCCGCCACCGAGGACACGGCGTCCTCGGCCTGCTTGGCCGAGTAGCCGAGACCCGTGAGCGCCTCGGTGACCTGGTCGCGCCAGGAGGGACCCGAGGCCGCCGGGGCGGCGGGCGTCGCGCCCGCGGGAGCGGACGCCATACCGATCTTGTCGCGGAGCTCGAGGACGATGCGCTCGGCGCCCTTCTTGCCGATGCCGGGCACCTTGGTGAGGGTGGCCAGGTCCGATCCCGTGACCGCTGCGCGCAGGCGGTCGGGGGCCAGCACCGACAGCATCGCCAGGGCGAGGCGCGGCCCCACGCCGGAGACGGTCTGGACCTGCTCGAAGATGTCGCGCTCGTCGTCCGAGCCGAAGCCGTAGAGGGTGAGGGAGTCCTCGCGGACCACGAGGGTCGTCGCGAGGGTCGCCTCGTGGCCGAGGTGCTGGGCCGACGCCGTGGCAGGAGTGGTGTGCAGGAGCATCCCCACCCCACCGACCTCGACGACCACGCGGTCGAGGCCGATGTGCTGCACCGTGCCGCGGACCGAGGCGATCACCGGGCCACCGCCCTGCTCGTGGCCCGGCCCCGCGGCGCGGACTCGGCTGCGCGCGCGGCGACGGCCTTGAGGCGGGCACGCTCGGACGCGGCGGCCAGGGCGAGCCGATGGTCACCACCCCCGCGCCAGTGGTGGCAGATGGCCAGCGCGAGGGCGTCGGCGGCGTCGGCCGGCTTGGGCGCGACCTCGAGCTCGAGGATCCGGGTCACCATCGCGGTCACCTGGGCCTTGTCGGCCCGGCCCGAGCCGGTCACGGCGGCCTTGACCTCGGTCGGGGTGTGCGTGGTGAGCGGCAGGCCGCGACGGGCGGCGGCGACGAGCGCGAGGGCCGACGCCTGGGCCGTCGTCATCACGGTCGGGACGTGGTCCGCGGCGTACACGCGCTCGAGGGCGATGGCATCGGGCTGGAACCGGTCCAGCCAGGCGTCCATCTGGTCCTGGAGGTAGACCAGGCGCTCCCCCGTGTCGCGATCGCCGGGGGTCCGCACGACACCGACGGCGACCATGGTGAGCCGGTTGCCGCGGCCACTGTCGACGACCCCGAGACCACACCGCGTGAGGCCGGGGTCGACACCGAGTACGCGCACTCCACTGCTCCCTCTGGTGCGACGTTCGCGTCGCTGGTCGTCCGAACACGTGTTCGGGTGAACGCTACACGCCGGACGCCCCGCCTCCCCCGCAGCAACACGCGGGGAGACAGGGCGTCCGTGTCGATCGGTCGCGGCAGGGGCAGGGCCGCCCGAGGGGTCAGTCCTCGTCGTCGTCGAGCTCGGCGAGGACCTCGTCGCTGATGTCGCCGTTGGCGAAGACGTCCTGGACGTCGTCGGAGTCCTCGAGGGCCTCGATGACGCGGATCATCTTGCGGGCGCCGTCGGCGTCGAGGGGCACCTGGAGGTTCGGCACCCAGGAGGCCTCTGCGGAGTCGTAGTCGATCCCGGCGTCCTGGATCGCCTTCCGCACGGCCACGAAGTCGGTCGCCTCGGAGATGATCTGGTAGCTGTCGCCGAGGTCGTTGACCTCGTCGGCGCCGGCCTCGAGGACCACCTCGAGGATGTCGTCCTCGGTCTTGTCGCCCTTGGGCACCACGACGACGCCCTTGCGGTCGAAGACGTAGGAGACCGAGCCGGGGTCTGCGAGCTGGCCACCGTTGCGGGTCAGCGCGGTGCGGACCTCCGCGGCTGCGCGGTTGCGGTTGTCGGTGAGGCACTCGATGAGGACCGCTACACCGCCGGGCGCGTAGCCCTCGTAGGTGATGGTCTCCCAGTCGGAGCCACCGGCCGTCGCGCCGGACCCGCGCTTGACCGCGTTGTCGATGTTGTTGTTGGGGACCGACGACTTCTTGGCCTTCTGGATGGCGTCGTAGAGCGTCGGGTTGCCGGTGACGTCACCGCCACCGCCACGAGCCGCGACCTCGATGTTCTTGATCAGCTTGGCGAAGAGCTTGCCGCGCTTGGCATCGATGGCAGCCTTCTTGTGCTTCGTGGTCGCCCATTTGCTGTGGCCACTCATTGCTTGCCCTCCACCAGGTAGTTCCGCACGATCTCGACGAACAGTCCGTGGACCCGGTGGTCACCACTCACCTCCGGGTGGAAGGAGGTGGCCAGCAGGGGTCCTTGACGAACGGCGACGATCCTACCGGCGGCCGGTCCTTCCTCCACACGGGCCAGCACCTCGACCGACTCGCTGGCCTCCTCGACCCACGGCGCACGGATGAAGATCGCACGCACGGTGCCGTCGACGCCGGCGAAGTGGATGTCCTCCTCGAAGGAGTCGACCTGCCGCCCGAACGCGTTGCGCCGCACCGTGATGTCGAGGCCGCCGAGCGTCTGCTGGTCAGGGCGGGCGTCGGCGATGCGGTCGGCCAGCATGATCATCCCGGCGCACGACCCGTAGGCAGGCATGCCGGCGGCGAGCCGCTCCCGCAACGGGCCGTGGAGGTCGAAGGCGCGGACCAGCTTGTCCATCGTCGTCGACTCCCCGCCGGGGATGATGAGGGCGTCCACCTCGGCCAGCTCGCGCGGCCGGCGCACGGTGGTGCCCTGGGCACCCGCCTGCTGCACGGCATGCAGGTGCTCGCGCACGTCTCCCTGGACGGCGAGGACCCCGATGGTCGGCTGGGCTGTCACGACGCGAATGCTACGGGCGGCGTCGGCGGCCCTAGCGTGGGGGGATGAGCACCGAGGTGACCATCCGTCTGCGACGCCCGGAGGACCTGCCCGCGCTGGCTGAGGTGCTGGCGGCCCAGCAGTCCCGCACGGGGTACCCGCAGCGGTGGCCGCTGCCCTTCCCCGTGGAGGAGTTCCTCGACCGACCGGCGCAGCTCGAGGCGTGGGTTGCCGAGCTCGACGGGTCGGTGGTGGGGCACGTCGCCGCCGCGGCCGTGGTGCCCGGCGAGATGGGAGACGTGTGGAGCGCGGGTACCGGCCGCCCGCTGGACCAGCTCGCGGAGGTGGCGGTCCTCTTCGTCGACCACACGACGGTGGGGCGCGGCGTGGGCTCGTCGCTGCTGAGCACGGCGGTGGAGTTCATCCGCGGGCGCGGGTGCGTGCCGGTGCTCGACGTAGTGCAGGAGACCGAGAACGCCGTCCGCCTGTACGAGCGTCGGGGCTGGCAGGTGGTCGGCGAGACCAGGCCACCCTGGCTGCCGGACACCCACCGCCCGGTCCTGCTCATGGTGCTGCCCGACGACGGGGCCTGAGCCCCGCCGTCAGGTTCGGCTCACCAGCCGCGCTCGGCCAGGCGGTGCGGCTCGGGAATCTCGTCGACGTTGAGGCCGACCATGGCCTCGCCGAGGCCACGCGAGACCTTGGCGATGACGTCGGGGTCGTCGAAGAACGTCGTGGCCTTGACGATGGCCTCGGCGCGCTGGGCGGGGTTGCCGGACTTGAAGATGCCGGACCCGACGAAGACGCCCTCGGCGCCGAGCTGCATCATCATCGCGGCGTCGGCGGGGGTGGCGATGCCACCGGCGGTGAAGAGGACAACGGGCAGCTTGCCGGCCTCGGCGACCTCCTTGACGAGGTCGTACGGCGCCTGGAGCTCCTTGGCCGCGACGTACAGCTCGTCCTCGGGGAGGTTCTGGAGCCAGCGGAGCTGGTCGCGCATCTTGCGCATGTGGGTGGTGGCGTTGGAGACGTCGCCGGTGCCGGCCTCTCCCTTGGAGCGGATCATCGCCGCGCCCTCGGTGATGCGGCGCAGGGCCTCGCCGAGGTTGGTCGAGCCGCAGACGAAGGGCACCGTGAAGTTCCACTTGTCGATGTGGTTGGCGTAGTCGGCCGGGGTCAGCACCTCGGACTCGTCGATGTAGTCGACACCGAGGGACTGCAGCACCTGGGCCTCGACGAAGTGGCCGATGCGGGCCTTGGCCATGACCGGGATCGAGACGGCCTCGATGATGCCGTCGATCATGTCGGGGTCGGACATCCGGGAGACGCCACCCTGGGCGCGGATGTCGGCGGGCACGCGCTCGAGCGCCATGACGGCGACGGCGCCGGCGTCCTCGGCGATCTTGGCCTGCTCGACGTTGACGACGTCCATGATGACGCCGCCCTTGAGCATCTCGGCCATGCCGCGCTTGACGCGGGACGTGCCGGTGGCGGGCTGCGACGAGGACTGCGAGGCGGGGGTGGTGGTGTCGGCGGACATGACGACGAGCTCCAGATCTGTTCAGGGCGCAGCGCAGGGGACGCGCTTCGGGATCAATGCTAGTTGGTGCGCCACGGTGCCCCGACCGACCCTCCGGCGGTGCTCGACAGGTCAGTCCCGGACGGCGGGGGGCAGCTCGTCGTCGAACTCGACCGTGCGCGGCAGGTCGGCGTGGCCGGCCAGCCGGAACAGGCGCACGACCGACTTGCGACGGACCCGGCGCACGTCGGTGACCGCGTCGTTGTGGAACCGCCGGGCCAGCTGCACCCGCACCCCGGCTGCCTCGACCCGCTGGAGGGCGAGCGCGCCAAGGTTGTCGTCGTGGCGGATCTCCGCGACGACGTCGGCGCTCAGGGCAGCCATCAGCGCCGCGGTGAGGTCGCTCTCGAGCACCTCGCGCTGCCCGAAGCTCTGCCCCTCGAGGAAGTCCTCCTCGAGGGCCCGCTCGTTGTGCGCCTCGAGCGCCTCTGACGCGGCGCCTGCCAGCATCAGGGCGCTCGCCGGGTCCAGCGCCCCGGAGTTCGCGAGCTCGAGGGTGGCCTCGGACCGGCGGACGAGCTGGGCGTCGAGCGCCGACAGCGCGCCCTCGGCGCGGGTGTGCAGGCGGTCGAGCCGGGCGGCGTTGTAGGACAGGTACCAGGCGACGCCCAGCAGGACGGCCACGGCGACCGCGGTCCAGGTGATCGTCTCCATCAGTCCTCGCCTCCTCGTCGGCCGCGCAGCAGGCGGGTCCACCTCGTGTCGGCCGGGTCGACCCGGTCGGGGTGGTCCTCGCGCCAGTCGTCGACGCCGTGCGTGACCGTCTCGTAGACGGCCATCACGTCCTCGACGACGACCGCCCAGTCGAAGACCTGCGCCCGCCTGCTGCCCTCGGCCCGCAGCCGCTGGCGCTCGGCCGGGTCCCCGAGCAGGCGCAGCAGCTGGCGCGCGAGATCGGCAGGGTCCTCGTTGGCGAACATCGCGCCGCAGCGGCCCGAGTCGAGCACCCGGACGAAGGCCGCGAGGTCGCTGGCCACCACCGGCGCACCGGCACTCATCGCCTCGACGAGCACGATGCCGAAGCTCTCTCCGCCGGTGTGCGGGGCGACGTACGCGTCGACCGAGGACAGCAGCGCCGCCTTGTCCTCGTCGCTGACCATCCCGAGGAACTCGGTGGCCGCGGCGACGGCCGGGTCCATCCGTTCGCGGGCGGCCTCGACGTCACCGGGTCCGGCCACGAGCACCCGCGTGCCGGGGTGCTTCGCGAGCACTGCCGGCAGCGCGGCGGCCAGCACGGGCAGGCCCTTGCGGGGCTCGTCGATGCGCCCGAGGAAGGCCAGGGTCGGCGCCTGCTCGGTGCCGACCCATGCGGGGTTCGGCTGCGCATCGGCGAACCGGTTGACGTTGACGCCGTTGGGGATGACGACGGCGTCACCCCCGAGGTGGGTCGTGACGGTGCGACGCGCGTCCTCGGAGACGGCGATGCGGCCGTTGATCTTCTCGAGGCTGGGGCGCAGCAGCGGGTATGCCGCCTGCATGGCCCGCGAGCGCAGGTTGGAGGTGTGGAACGTGGCCACGACCGGCCCCTCGGCGGACCAGAGCGCGAGCAGGGCGATGCTCGGGGTGACGGGTTCATGGATGTGGAGCACGTCGAACTCGCCGCGCTCCAGCCAGCGGCCGACGCGTGCTGCCGTCACGGGGCCGAAGTTGAGGCGAGCCACCGAACCGTTGTACCGGACGGGGACCGCCCGGCCCACGGACTCGACGTAGTCCGGCAACGGGGTGTCCTCGTCGGCCGGCGCCAGCACCGAGGCGTGGTGGCCCTGGCCGAGGAAGTGCTCGGCGAGGTCGCGCACGTGGAACTGCACTCCCCCGGGCACGTCGAACGAGTAGGGGCAGACGATGCCGATCCTCACGACGTCGCTCCTGCGCCGGCGGGGCGGTCGGCACGCGGCTCGAGGTCGTCGAGGAAGACCCGCTGGAGCATGTGCCAGTCCTGCGTGTGCTCACGGATGGCGTCACCCAGTGCGTCGGCGCACTGCTGCGTCATGGCCACGGCCTTGGCCCTGGTCGCCCCGGTCGTCGGCACCTGCACCCGGTCGTGGAAGGTGATGACGAGGCCGTGCCGCCAGGAGCCCGGCACGGGTTCGTAGTGGATCGACACCGGGTGGAGGGCGGCGCCGCTGCCGAGCGCGAGCGCAGCGGGTCCGGCGGCCATCTTCGAACGGTGGCCCAGCAGGTCGACCTCGATGCCGCGGTCGGTCAGGTCGCGGTCGGCGAGCAGCGGCATGAGAACGGGTGAGGCCAGGTGGCCACGGAGCTGCGCGAAGACGTCTCCCCCACCGGTGAGCGGCAGGATCGTCATGCCGAGCGACTCGCGGAACTCGAGGAACTCGGCATACACCTCCTCGGGCTTTAGCCGCTCCGCCACGGTGACGACGTGACCCAGGGCCTTGGTGCCCCACGCGCCGGCGAGGTCCCAGTTGCCCAGGTGGCCCAGGAAGCAGACGACGGGACGCCCGGCCCCGAGCTCGGCGCGGACCGCGTCGTCGCCGACGACGCGGACCTGCGCGGCGACGTCGGCCGCCGAGCGGTCGGGCAGCCGGAACGCCTCGCAGTAGTAGCGCAGGTAGGACCGCATCCCCGCCCGCACCAGCGCATCGAGGGCGGCTTCGTCGAGCTCGGGCCGCGCCTTGGCGTAGTTGGACCGCAGCCGCTGGACGCCCTTGCCGCCGCGCGCGACGGTCAGGTCGGCGATGCGGTCGAACGCGGCATACGCGGTCCGCTCGGGGAGTCGTCGGACGGTGCCCCATCCGAGCCGGTAGCCGGTCACGGCGAGGACGTCGCCGAGGCGGCTCACGGAGCTGCGGCGAGCGCCTGGCGGCGCACCATGAGCATCCGCTGGACCACGGTGATGAGGCTGGCCACGGCGAGCAGCGCCAGCACCACGGTCAGCACGACCTCGGGCAGGCCGATGCCGACCAGTCCGGTGGTGGCGAGCACCACGACGAGGCGGTCGGCCCGCTCGGCGATGCCCACGTCGGCGGAGAAGCCCAGGCCCTCGGCGCGAGCCTTGGCGTAGGAGACGACGCTGCCGAGGATGAGGCAGGCGAGCGCGAGCCCGGCCATGAGGAAGTTGTCGCCGCGGCCGGCGTACCAGAGCACGAGGCCACCGAAGATCGCCGCGTCGCCGACCCGGTCGAGGGTGGAGTCGAGGTAGGCGCCCCACTTGCCCGAACGACCGGACATGCGCGCCATCACGCCGTCGACGGTGTCGGAGAACACGAAGAGGGTGATGACGATCGTGCCCCAGAAGAACTCGTGGCGGGGGTAGAAGGCGAGGGCACCGACGCAGACGCCGATGGTGCCGACGACGGTCACCACGTCGGGGCTGATGCCGAGCTTGAGGAACAGCCGGGCCACGGGGGTGAAGATCGTGGTGAAGAGCGCGCGCGCGTACTTGTTGAGCATGGTGGTCGCAGCCTACTGAGGCTGGGCGGGAACCTTGGGCGCGCACGCCGGGGTGCCGCCGGGAAGTGCGTACCGGTGGTCGGCGACCCAGGTGTAGGCGCGGGCCGCGAGCCAGGAGATCCCGGGCAGCGTGATGAGGTGCCCGAGGGGGCGCCACGCGGGGGCGCCGTGCTTGAGACCCTCGGCGATGGCGAGGTGACCCGCCACGACCGACCCGTCCCGGCGCACGAACTGCGCAGCCTCGATGCAGTCGGCCTCGGTCACGCCGAGCGGGGCCAGCTCGAGCTGCTGCCAGGGCTGCACGTCGTAGCGCTGGTGGCGGTCGACCCAGCGCGACAGGAAGCGGGCGCTGGTCGTGCAGAAGCCGCAGTCACCGTCGAAGATGAGCAGGCCGCGCTCCCTGAGGGCGCTGTCCGGGGCGGTGTCCATGGCCGAAGTCTCTCACCCGCGTGGCACCATGACGGCCATGAGGGGGCGTCGGGGCGGCACCACGGAGCGGCTCGGGCCGTACTCCGTCCTGTGGCGACTGGCCACGACCGCGGTCGTCGTGACCACGGTCTGCCTCGGCACCTGGGTCGGCGACGACGAGTGGTGGCCGTTCGCGCCGATGTCGCAGTACGCCTTCTCGGTCCAGAACAACGGTGTCATCAACTCCCTGACGATGGACGCGCTCACCACCGACGGCGAGGTGGTCAGGGTGCCCCTCTCCAAGGAGATGATCGGCATCGAGCGCGCGGAGATCGAGGGCCAGGCACCGCGGATCATCCGCACCCCGGAGCTCCTCCAGGACATCGCGGTGCTGCACCGGCGACGCCTCCCGCAGGAGACGCCGTACGTCACCATCTGGCTGCGCAACACATCGACGAGCATCCCGACCGGAAACGCGACCGTCCACACGCTGGCCACCTGGCAGGTGCGCGACCCCATGGACCCGGAGCCCAGCGGTCTCCCCGGCGGGCGGGACTCGCGGTGAACGCGGTCGAGCGGTTCCTCTCGCCGCCCCTCCCCCTCGCGCGCGTGGCGTGGCTGCGGCACGTCATCTACCCGTTCGTCCTGCTCGACGTCCTGTGGATCGTCACCGACCCGGTCCCGCACGGCGACGTGCCGGCGTCCCTCTACCGCGGCTTGGTCGTCCGCGACCTGCTGCACCTGCCGGCCCCGTCGCACCTCTACGTCCGCGTGCTGCTCGGCGTCATCGTCGTCAGTGCGCTCGTCGCCGCCACAGGGCGGCTCCCCCGGCTCGCCGGGTGGGTCTGCGCCGTCGGGATGCTCGACTGGGTGAGCAACGCGTTCGCGTACTCCAAGGTCGACCACGACCACTTCGCGCTCATCGTGGCGCTGTTCGTCCTGCCGACGGTGGGGCGGGCCCGGGTGTCCGACGTCGACGTGCGGTCGCAGGCCGCCGGCTGGGCGATCCGGATGGTCCAGATCGGAGCCGTCTGCATCTACTTCCTGTCCGCCAGCGCGAAGATGCGCTTCGGCGGCTGGGGCTGGGCCAACGGCGCGACCCTGATCTGGGCGCTCACCCGCCGCCCCAACGGGATCGGCCCGTGGGTGGGTTCCCAGCCGGCGCTCACCCACGCCCTGCAGTGGGTCGTGCTGGTCGCGGAGTTCTGCTCACCGATCCTGCTGTGGCTGCGAGGCAGAGCCCTGTATGGCGCGCTCCTCTTCTGGGGCGGCTTCCACCTGAGCACCTACCTGATGCTCAAGATCCACTTCCTGCCACTCGTGGTCTGCCTGCTCAGCTTCCTGCCGCTGGAACGGCTCGCCCCGTGGTGGGCGACCCGTCCGTGGGACCGGGTCCGGCGGCCCGGTTCGGCCACGCGGTCGGTCAGGCGGTCGGCCAGGCCCCGGCCAGGCGACCGCGGACGTCCTCCAGCAGCATCGGAAGAGCTTTCGTCTGCCCGATGATCGGCAGGAAGTTCATGTCGCCGCCCCAGCGCGGGACGACGTGCTGGTGCAGGTGCGCCTGGACGCCGGCGCCGGCCACGGCGCCCTGGTTCATCCCGATGTTGTAGCCCGACGGGCCGGACGTCGCGTCGAGGGCGGCGATGGCCTGCTTGGTCAGCCGTCCGAACTCCAACGTCTCCTCGTCGGTCAGGTCGACGTAGAGCGAGACGTGGCGGTAGGGGCAGACGAGCACGTGGCCGGGGTTGTAGGGGAAGAGGTTCATCACGACGTAGCAGTGCTCGCCCCGGTGGACGACCAGGCCCTCGGCGTCGCCGCGACCGGGCGCCGCGCAGAACGGGCACCCGTCACCGGCGTCCTCGCTCGGCCGCTCCCCCGTGATGTAGGCCATCCGGTGCGGGGTCCACAGCCGCTGGAACCCGTCCTGGACGCTCGCGAAGTCGGTGTCCGGCTCGGGTGCGTCGCTCATGCCCCCGATCCTATGCAGCCCGGACCGGCCCGCGGTCGGCATGATGAACGCCCGTGACCGAGGCTCTCCCCGTTCTTCCCCCGACCCTGCGGCGTGCCGGCGCGGCCGACGCCCCCGCCGTCGCCGAGCTGTTCTGGCGGGTGCGCAGCGAGTCGGTGCCCGCGATCCCGATGATCGTCCACCCCCGCGAGAGCGTGCAGCCGTTCGTCGAGCACGTCCTGCTGGCCGATGGCGAGGTGTGGGTCGCCGAGGACGGTGACGACCTCGTGGGGTTCCTCGCCCTGACCGAGCCGGACGAGCTCGGACACCTCTACGTCGACCGCGGTCACACCGGTCACGGACTCGGGGCGCGCTTCCTCGACGTCGCCAAGGAGCGCTTCCCCGGCGGCCTGTCGCTGTGGGCCTTCCAGTCGAACACCGAGGCACTGCGGTTCTACGAGCGCCACGGCTTCGTCCCGGTCGAGTGGACCGAGGGTGACAACGAGGAGGGTGCTCCCGACGTCCGTATGGTCTGGCGGCCGCGCGAGGGGCGCGGGCGCCATACCCCTGACTGATCGGCTCGGTGAGCGCGAAGTGCCGGTATGCGACGAGCATTCCGACACTTCGCGCTCACTGAGGCGGTGAGGCCGCTCAGACCACGCCTCAGACCTGGGTGCGGGCCTCGACGGCCGCCACGACCTCGGCGATGGCGTCCGCGATCGGCACACCGTTCTTCTGCTCACCGTTGCGGTAGCGGAACGAGACGGCACCGGCCGAGCGGTCCTCCTCGCCGGCGATCAGGGTGAACGGCACCCGCGACTTGCTCGCGTTGCGGATCTTCTTCGGGAAGCGGTCGTCGCTGTCGTCGATCTCGACGCGGATCCCCTTGCGGCGCAGCTGCTTCGCGACGTCGTGCAGGTACTCGGAGTACTCCTCCGCGACCGGCACCGCGAGCACCTGGACCGGCGAGAGCCACGGCGGGAACGCACCGGCGTAGTGCTCGACGAGGACACCGAGGAAGCGCTCGATCGACCCGAACTTGGCCGAGTGGATCATCACCGGCTGCTGGCGCGAGCCGTCAGCAGCCTGGTACTCCAGCCCGAAGCGCTCGGGCTGGTTGAAGTCGTACTGGATCGTCGACATCTGCCAGGTGCGACCGATCGCGTCGCGGGCCTGGACGGAGATCTTCGGGCCGTAGTAGGCCGCGCCGCCCGGGTCCATGACGAGCTCGAGACCCGACTCGGTCGCGACGTCCCGCAGGACCTCGGTAGCGAGCTCCCACTGGTCGTCGGAGCCGATGAACTTGTCCTTCTTGTCGCCCTCGGTCTCGCGGGTCGACAGCTCGAGGTAGTAGTCGTCCATGCCGAAGTCGCGCAGCAGGGACAGCACGAAGTCGAGCAGGTGCTTGATCTCGCCCGGCGCCTGCTCGGCGGTGACGTAGGAGTGCGAGTCGTCCTGGGCGAACCCGCGGACGCGGGTCAGGCCGTGGACCACCCCGGACTTCTCGTTGCGGTAGACGTGCCCGAACTCGAACAACCGCAACGGCAGCTCGCGGTACGAGCGGCCACGGGAGCGGTAGATGAGGTTGTGCATCGGGCAGTTCATCGCCTTGAGGCGGTAGTCGGTGCCGTCCACGTCGAACGGCGCGAACATGCCCTCGGCGTAGTAGGGCAGGTGCCCCGAGGTGTGGAAGAGCTGCTCCTTCGAGATGTGCGGGGTACCGACGTACTCGAAGCCCTCCTCGATGTGGCGCAGGCGGACGTAGTCCTCCATCTCCCGCTTGATGACCCCACCCTTGGGGTGGAACACGGGCAGGCCGGAGCCAAGCTCGTCGGGGAAGCTGAACAGGTCCTGCTCCGCACCGATCTTGCGGTGGTCGCGCTTCTCGGCCTCGGCGAGGCGGTCGAGGTAGGCCTTGAGCTCGTCCTTGGTCGCCCACGCGGTGCCGTAGACGCGCTGGAGCTGCGGGTTCTTCTCGCTGCCACGCCAGTAGGCGCCACCGCTGCGCATCAGCTTGAACGCGTTGCCGAGCACCTTGGTGGTGGGCACGTGCGGCCCGCGGCACAGGTCGCCCCAGGCCCGGCTGCCGTCACGCTTGACGTTGTCGTAGATGGTCAGCTGCGCGCCGCCCACCTCGACATCCGCACCCTCGGCCGCGTCGCCGGCGGCACCGCCCTTGAGGCCTATGAGCTCGATCTTGTAGGGCTCGTCGGCGAGCTCGACCGCCGCCGCCTCGTCGCTGACCTCGCGGCGCACGAAGGTCTGGCCCTCGTTGACGATGCGCTGCATGACCTTCTCGAGGGCCTTGAGGTCCTCGGGGGTGAACGCCTCGTCGACGTCGAAGTCGTAGTAGAAGCCGTCGCGGACGGGCGGCCCGATGCCGAGCTTCGCCTTGGGGTTGACCTCCTGGACGGCCTGGGCGAGGACGTGGGCGGCGCTGTGCCGCAGCACGTCCAGCCCGTCCTGCTCCTGGGCGGTCACGGGTTCGACGACGTCGCCGTCGGCCACGACGTGGGCGAGGTCGCGCAGCTCGCCGTTGACGCGGGCGACGAGGACCGCCCGGTCACCTTCGAACAGGTCGGCGGCAGTCGTCTGCTCCGGCACCTGTCGCTCGCTCCCGGCGATGGTGACGGTGATCTGGGCAGACACGGTGCGCTCTCCTTGGTTCGGGGACGGGTCCGGTGGATGCACCGGACGCCTGGGCATGCCGCCTGCGGAGCTCCGCGGGCAGCGCACCGATGCTATCGGCCGGGCCGCGGCCACCGCGCGCGAGATACCGGCACGGGACGTTCACCCGGCCGTCATCTCAGGAGCCGTGTCGAATCTTGACTCGTTCCAGAACAGACGGAAGAGTGGAGCCCATGACCACGACGTCAGCCGGGCACCCCGACGCCTTGGCGCAGCTGCTGCGCGAGGGGGGCCTGCGGGTGACCCGCCCCAGGGTCGCGGTCCTCGCCGCGGTCAACGCGCACCCGCACGCCGACACGGACTCGCTCATCGCCGCCGCCCGTCGCGAGGTGCCTGAGGTGTCCCACCAGACCGTCTACGACTGCCTCGGCGCCCTCACCCGGTCGGGGCTCGTGCGCCGGATCCAGCCGCCGGGGTCGGTGGCGAGGTACGAGTCGCGGATCGGCGACAACCACCACCACGTCGTGTGCCGGTCCTGCGGGGCCATCGCCGACGTCGACTGCGCCGTCGGCCACGCGCCGTGCCTCACGGCCTCGGACGACCACGGCTTCACCATCGACGAGGCCGAGGTCGTCTACCGCGGCCTGTGCCCCGACTGCGCCGCCGCGCCCACCCCCTGATCCACACGCCATACCCGTCCATCCACACCGTCCGGAAGGAAGCCATGTCCGAGCACAACCACGAGAGCAACACCAACGCCGAGGGCCACGAGACCCGCGTCGGGGAGATGAACGAGAGCGACCGGAAGTGCCCGGTCGTCCACAACCGCGCGCCGGAGCCCGCTCAGGGTGGTGGCAACCGCGGCTGGTGGCCCGAGCGCCTCAACGTCAAGATCCTCGCCAAGAACCCCGCTGTCGCGAACCCGCTCGGTGAGGACTTCGACTACGGCCAGGCGTTCCTGTCCCTCGACCTCGCCGAGGTCAAGAAGGACATCGCCGAGGTCCTGACCACCTCCCAGGACTGGTGGCCGGCGGACTTCGGCCACTACGGCCCGTTCATGATCCGTATGGCGTGGCACAGCGCCGGCACGTACCGCGTGCAGGACGGTCGCGGTGGCGCCGGAGCCGGGCAGCAGCGGTTCGCCCCGCTCAACAGCTGGCCCGACAACGCCAACCTCGACAAGGCCCGTCGCCTGCTGTGGCCGGTCAAGAAGAAGTACGGCCGCAACCTCTCGTGGGCCGACCTGATGATCCTCACCGGCAACGTCGCCCTCGAGACGATGGGCTTCGAGACCTTCGGCTTCGCCGGTGGCCGCGCCGACGTGTGGGAGCCGGACGAGGACGTCTACTGGGGTCCGGAGACCGAGTGGCTCGGCGCCGAGCGCTACACCGGTGACCGCGAGCTCGAGAACCCGCTCGCCGCGGTCCAGATGGGCCTGATCTACGTCAACCCCGAGGGCCCCGACGGCGAGCCCGACCCGCTGCGGTCGGCCCGCGACATCCGCGACACGTTCGGCCGGATGGCGATGAACGACGAGGAGACCGTCGCGCTCATCGCCGGTGGTCACACCTTCGGCAAGACGCACGGCGCCGCGAACCCCGACGAGTTCGTCTCGGACGAGCCCGAGGGCGCCGGCATCGAGCAGCAGGGCCTGGGCTGGAAGAACAGCTTCGGCACCGGCAAGGGCGCCGACACCATCACCAGCGGCATCGAGGTCACGTGGACCACCACGCCGATCCAGTGGAGCAACAACTTCTTCGAGAACCTGTTCGGGTACGAGTGGGAGCTGACCAAGAGCCCCGCCGGCGCCCACCAGTGGAAGCCCAAGGACGGCGCCGGTGAGGGCACGGTCCCCCACGCCCACGACGCCACGAAGAAGATCGCGCCGAACTTCCTCACCACCGACCTCGCCCTGCGTGTCGACCCGGTCTACGAGAAGATCTCGCGCCGCTTCCTGGAGAACCCCGCCGAGTTCGCCGACGCCTTCGCCCGCGCGTGGTTCAAGCTGACCCACCGCGACATGGGCCCGGTCGCCCGCTACCTCGGCCCCGAGGTCCCCTCGGAGGAGCTCCTCTGGCAGGACCCGTTGCCCGCCGCGTCGGGTGAGCAGATCACGAGCGAGGACGTCGCCGCGCTCAAGTCGGCGATTGCCGACACCGGTCTCTCGGTGTCGCAGCTCGTCTCCACCGCGTGGGCCGCAGCCTCGTCCTTCCGCGGCAGCGACAAGCGGGGTGGCGCCAACGGCGCGCGCATCCGCCTCGCCCCGCAGAACGGCTGGGAGGTCAACAACCCGGCCCAGCTCGCGGGCGTGCTCCGTGCGCTCGAGGGCGTGCAGGAGTCGTTCAACGCCCAGGGCGGACGCCAGGTCTCGCTGGCCGACCTCGTCGTCCTCGCCGGTGGCGTGGGTGTCGAGCAGGCCGCCAAGGCAGCCGGTCGCGACATCGAGGTGCCGTTCACGCCGGGTCGTGTCGACGCCAGCCAGGAGCAGACCGACGTGGAGTCGTTCGCGTGGCTCGAGCCGCGCGCCGACGGGTTCCGCAACTACCCGGGCAAGGGCCACCGGCTCGGCGCCGAGTACCAGCTCGTCGACCGCGCCAACCTGCTCACGCTGAGCGCCCCGGAGATGACCGTGCTCGTCGGGGGTCTGCGCGTCCTCGGCACGAACTACGACGGCTCGGCCCACGGTGTCCTCACCGACGCCCCCGGCACGCTGACGAACGACTTCTTCGTCAACCTGCTCGACCTGGGCACGCAGTGGGCCCCGACGTCGGAGGACTCCTCCACGTTCGAGGCGCGCGACGACTCGGGTCAGGTCCGCTGGACCGGCACCCGCGCCGACCTCGTGTTCGGCTCGAACTCCGAGCTGCGCGCCCTCGCCGAGGTCTACGCCAGCGACGACGCGAAGGACCAGTTCGTCGACGAGTTCGTCGCGGCCTGGACCAAGGTCATGGAGCTCGACCGGTTCGACGTCGCCTGACGTCGGTCCCGCCTCACCACGCACCCCCCGTATGGCGCCGCGCCGTACGGGGGGTGCGCCATACCCGGACGGGCTCACGGCCCCGAGCGGTTCTCACTGCCCCGGACGCGCGCCGACACCGCCGAGGTTGTAGACAGGGACCATGATCGTTGCCATCGCCGGAGGACACGGACAGATCGCCCTGCTGCTCGAGAAGGAGCTGACCGCGCGCGGCCACGAGGCCATCGCCCTGGTCCGCAATCCCGACCATGTCGCCGACGTCGAGAAGCAGGGCGCCCGCGCCGAGGTCGTCGACCTCGAGCACACGACGGTGGAGGCGCTCTCGGCCGCCATCGCCGGTGCCGACGCGGTCGTCTTCGCCGCGGGCGCAGGCCCGAGCAGCGGCGCTGCCCGCAAGGAGACGGTGGACCGCGGTGCAGCCGTGCTGCTCGCGGACGCCGCCGTCGCGGCGGAGGTCGGTCGCTACGTCATGGTGTCCTCGATGGGCGCCGACTCGGCCGACCCCGACTCCGACGACGTGTTCCAGGTGTACCTGCGGGCCAAGGGTGCGGCCGATGCCGACCTGCGCGCCCGCACGGAGCTCGACTGGACGATCGTGCGCCCGGGACGGCTCACCGACGACGCGCCGACAGGGCGGGTCGAGGTCGCCCCGTCCGTCGCGCGCGGCGAGATCCCCCGTGCCGATGTCGCTGCGGTGCTGGCCGAGCTCCTGTCCACCGACACCGGTGTCGGCCAGACGCTCGAGCTCGTCTCGGGCAACGTCCCGGTCGCCGATGCTGTTGCAGCGCTGGGCTCCTGAAGCCACTCGCCCCTGTCCCACGGAACCTCCCCATGACAGATCTGCCTGTGCCTGAACGGGATTCGGACGTCTGGCTCCAGGTCGTCTCGTTCGACCACCCCGACGTCCAGCACCTCGTCGAAGAGGTGCAGGCCTACTACGTCTCGATCTACGGCAGTCCCGACAACTCCCCCATCGTCGACGGCGAGTTCGCGAGTCCCGATGGCGCCTTCGTCCTTGCGAGCGACCGCACCGGGCCCGTCGCCATGGGTGGGTGGCGACGACGCCCCGACCTGATTGAGAAGTTCGAGGTGCCTGTGGCTGAGATCAAGCGGATGTACGTCACCCCGCGGGCGCGCAGGCGCGGCATCTCGCGTCTCGTCGTCGCCCACCTGGAGCGCAGCGCCGCTGCTGCCGGGGTCGAGCTCCTCGTCCTCGAGACCGGCACGCTCCAGCAGGACGCGATCGCGTTGTACGAGTCGGCCGGGTATGAGCGGACGATCGACTTCGGCCACTATGCCGACTCCGAGCTCTCCCGCTGCTACGCCAAGCACCTCTGAGCATTCGCAGCCACCCGGCGCAAAACGGCCCGCGTGCCTGGAAGAACGAGGACGGCACTCTGGCCCTCGACGAATGGTCGGTCGGGGGCACCCTCCATCGCCCGCTCAGGCAGTGGCGGGCAGGAGGCGGGGCAGTCTTCGCCGCCGGTCACGGAAGTCCTTGAGCGCGGAGTCGTAGGAGCCCGGGGTCAGGTCCCACTCGATCCGAGGTCTGCCGCCGTCGCGCACGAGGCGTCCGCCGTATCGGTAGGTGTGGACCACCGTGTGGTGCGCCCGGCAGAGCAAGGCGGCGTTGTCGATGTCGGTCGGGCCGTCGTCGACCCAGTGGACCAGGTGATGCGCATCCGCCCACGCGGCAGGCTTAGAGCATCCTGGGAACGTGCAGTGCCTGTCCCTGAGCCACAGGTGGCGCACCTGGGCACGGTCGAACAGCCGTCTGGCCATGCCCTGGTCGAGGACCTCGCCGTGGGTGCCGAGCACGACCGGGATGACCTGTGCGTCGCAGGCCAGCCTGCGCACCGCCCCGACCGTGAGCAGCCCGTCGTCCATCGTGGCACCGGCACCCCGCGCGTTCCCGGTGAGCACGTCCAACGGAACCGTGACCACCAGGGATGTCTTGGCCTGCCGTGGCGCGCCGTCCGGGGCCGACACAGCCCGCGTCACGAGATCCAGCAAGGCGTCTGCCCTCCGAGCAGCGGGGGTGCGGGTATCGAGCTCCCCGGTGTCCTCGTCGCGTCGGGGCCGTGCGAGGGCGTCGACCGCAGCGTCGACGATCGCGGAGCCCTCCTCGTCCAGGACGAGCGTGTACCTGCTCATCCCCACGGGACCCCTACCCTTGACCAGGGACCGGTGGTCGCGGCGGACCTGCGCGTCGCGCTCGACCGCACCGTCGGGGCGGGCCACCTCTCCGGCGTGCCGGATCGCGACCGCGAGCTTCGTCTCGGTCAGCCCACCGCCTCCACGGGCAGCGGAGACCAGCGTGGTCGTGGCGCCGGCCAAGGCGTCCGGCTCCGCCATCCCGCGGACCCCGCGGTGGAAGCGGCAGATCTGCGCGGCCTTCCCGACGGACAACGCGTCCGCCCTCGATGTGGGGCACCCCGAGGCGGCCGCCGCGACCGCGTCGACCACCTCGTCCAGACGGTGGTCCGCGCCGGTCGGACGCGCCGAGTCCGACACGACCGACGCCACGACGTCCGCATCGAGCACGTCCCGTGTCGGTGTCGACGGTGCCACGGCGCGCACCCAGTCCACCGCACCCCATCCCTGGCCGGCACCCAGACCGCGGCTCTTGGCCTCGGCGAGCACCGCCACGAACTGCGCCCGTGCGCCGGCCACGACCTCGCTCAGCACCCTGAGGGCTGCAGCGACCTCCTCGTCGCCCAGCACCCAGAGCCGGTCCGTCCCGGACCGGCCCAATGCCTCCAGCGCGACGCCCGCGGGGCCCAGCACGGGACGCCCTTCGCCACCGAACGAGGCGGTGGAGGGCGGACTGGGAGTGGTCGACATACGAGAGACACTATCGGCGACCACTGACAATGCCTGTCGTCACCCACAGGCCCAGAACCACTGGGCTGCAACGTAATTGGTGCAGGAGTCAGCGGCCGATGACGCGGCGACCGGGTTTGCGGATCGGGCCGCTGTCGGTGGGCATGACCGCCTGCCGGCTGGCCATCTCCAGCTCGCGGATGAGGCGCTGCGCGTCCAGCAGGAGGGAGCCATAGGCGGGCCAGGCCCGCGGGTCCTCGAGATCGGTCTCGCGGACCTCGCGGCCCAGCTGGTCGAGGATGTCGCCGGCCGAGCCGAGGTAGTCGGTGACGGCGCTGACCTCGTCGTCCCCCGCCAGCCCGAAGTGGCTGATACCGCCGGCGATCTTGTCCAGGGCCTCGGCGTAGCACTCGAGGAAGTGCTTGGTGGGGGTCGGCTGGCTCTCGTCCTCGTCAGCGGCATCGACCAGGGTGCGGGCGATGCCCGACAGCTGCCACTGCGCGCGTCCGATGGCTTCGACGGTCTTGGCGTAGCCCACCCAGTCGACCTCCAACCCGCGCAGGTTGTCCCGGGGGTTGAACCGCATGCTCTCGCGCCCGGTCTCGATCTCCTCCTGGATGGTCGGAGCGAGCTCGATGATCTCCGTGCTGTCGTCGTACCAGGCCCGCGCCATCTCGGTGTCCCAGCCCTCGCGGAGCCCAGCCGCGATGTCGTTGAGCAGGATGCACACCCGGACCGTCAGCGACCGGATCTGCTCCCGCGGCTGCTGCACGTGCAGCGGCGCCAGGACGATGGCATTCGTCGCGACACCGATCACGCCTCCGGCCACCGTCTCGACGATGGTGAGGTACGTGAACTCCACGTCGGTGCCACCGACGGTGAGCAGGGACAGCAGCACCATGGTGGGCACCTGGATGCCGTGGTCGCCGAGGCGTCGCCAGCGGGCGATGAGCAGGGCGAGGTAGATGACCGGCAGCATGCTCCACCAGTGCACGCCCAGCGTGGTGCCGACCAGCCAGGCAGCACTCATGCCGACGACGACGCCGACGACCCTCTGGGCACTGGCGCCCAAGGATCGGACCATCGTCTTGTCGACGACGAGCAGGGCAGCCATCGGGGCGTAGAACGGTGCCGGGCTCTGCAGGACCCGCACGGCGAACTGCCACGCGATCACCGTCGCCAGGGCGGCCTTCGCCATGAGCAGGGCGGCGTCACGCTGGGGGCCGGCGACGCGAACCGCCTGCACGGCTGCCCGCCACCACCCGGAGGCCGTCGCCCGAGCGGCGGTCCAGGGGCTCGAGGGCTCGGCCCGCGGTGAAGACTCCATCGGACTGACCCTAGGTGGGCCGGTCCGGGCCCACCAGTCCAGCGCAGCACAGGTCGACACCAACCCGGACGAATGGCCCGGCCGGTACCGGCCACCGAGATGCAACGCCCGCCGAGTGAGACGGTCGGGACTCAGGACTCCAGGGTCAGCACCAGGTGCTCGCGCACCGTCTCGCGCCCGGACCGCAGCCCGGCCACCAGGACGTCGGCACTGTCGTCGACGGCGAGCTCGACCGTCGACGGGAGCAGCACCGGCTTGCGGAACCACACCGTCGAGGTCGAAGGACCGCTGGTCACGGGACCCACGACGGCCAGCGTCCGGGCGGCCGTCCACATCCCGTGGGCGATGGCACGCGGGAAGCCCATGGCCTTCGCAGTGACGGCATGGAGGTGGATCGGGTTCACGTCCCCGGACACCGCGGCATACGCCCGGCCCAGCCCTTCAGGGAGGCGCAGGACACCGGCCGGCGGGCCGTCGGGCACCGCAGGACCGGTCACGGGGGCGGGGGCGCCTGCGGCGCCGTGCCCGCGACGCAGGTAGGTGCTGCGTCCCTCCCACACCCGCTCCCCCGCGACGTCGACCTCGGTGACGAGGTCGACCAGCGTCCCCTTGGGGTGCGGGCGCAGGTCGGCCGAGTGGACCGTCAGGTCGATGCGGTCGTCCGCGGTGAGGCGGCGGTGCACGGTGATGCGGTTCTCGAGGTGGACCAGGCCGGGCAGCGGCAGGGGGAAGGAGCGGTCGGCCATCAACGCGACCTGCAGGGGGAAACCGATCACGTGCGGATAGGTGTGCGGCAGCACGTCTCCCCCGGCGAACCGGCACAGGTGCTGGTAGTCGAGCAGGTGGGCGCGGTCGACCTCGACCCCGGCCAGCCGCAGGCCGTGCCCGGGGAGGTCGCCGCCGCGTCCGCGCTGGGTGACGGCGGCCCGGGCGAACAAGGGACCGAGGGCGGGGGCGGAGGCCAGCTCACGCAGCTCCACGTCAGGCCCCCAGCAGGCTCTGGCCGCAGACGCGCACGACGTTGCCGGTGACCCCGGCGTTCGCGTCCTGGCTGAACCACGCGATGGTCTCGGCGACGTCCACGGGCAGCCCACCCTGGCTCAGCGAGTTGAGCAACCTGCCGACCTCTCGAGTGGCGAACGGAACCCGTGCCGTCATCTCGGTCTCGATGAACCCCGGTGCCACGGCGTTCACGGTGATCCGGCGACGGACGAGGCCCTCGGTCACGGACAGGGCGTCGACGAGCCCGATGACCCCAGCCTTCGAGGCGGCGTAGTTGGTCTGGCCACGGTTGCCGGCGATCCCGGCGATGGAGGAGACCAGCACGACGTGACCACCGTCGCGGATGCCGTTCTCCCCCAACAGGATCTCGTTCATCCGCAGGATCGACCCGAGGTTCACGTCCAGGACGGACGTCCAGCGCGACTCGTCCATGTTGGCCAGCAGCTTGTCGCGGGTGATCCCCGCGTTGTGCACGACGATGTCTAGGCCACCGTGTCGAGCGGCGGCGTCGAGGATGCGCTGCCCGGCGTCGGCTGCCGTGACGTCGACCTGCACGGCCGTGCCCCCGATCCTGTTCGCGGTGCGGGCCAAGGACTCCCCCGCGGCCGGGATGTCCACGCAGACCACGTGGGCCCCGTCACGGGCGAGCACCTCGGCGATGGCCGCACCGATGCCGCGTGCGGCACCGGTCACGACGGCGACCTTGCCGTCCAGCGGGCGGGCCCAGTCGGCAGGCTCGCTCGGGGCACCGGCCCCCACCCGGACCACCTGACCGTCGACGTATGCCGAGCGGCCGGACAGCAGGAAACGCACCGCCGCGTCGGCGTTGGCCTCCGCGCCGTCCGCGACGAGCACGAGGTTCGCGGTGGCTCCGGCACGCAGTTCCTTGCCGACCGAGCGCGCGATCCCCTCGAGGGCGCGACGCGCCGCCGACTGCGCGACCGTGGTCGCCGACGACGGATCGGCGCCGATGATGATGACGCGACCGGAGGCCCGCAGGGCCTTGACCGCGGGCGCGAGCACCACCCGCACCAGGTCCAGGTCACCCGGCTCGGCGACAGCGGTGAGGTCGAGCACGACCGCACCGATCCTCGTCCCGTCCGCCACCGCGTCCACCACGTCGATGTCCTCGCCGGCCAACAGCCTCCGCACGTGGGCAGCGACCGGTGCGTCGGCGAGCCCGGCGACGAGGACGGGACCTTCGACGAGAGGTGCGTCCGCGGCATACCGGCGCAGGCGGACGGGCCGCGGGAGGCCCAGCTGCCTGGCCAGCCTGGTGCCGACGGCACTGTTGACGAATCCTGCGTACGCGCCGGCCATGTCAGGCCGCCTCGAGGATGGCCATGACGCCCTGGCCGCCGGCCGCGCAGATGGAGATCAGGCCGCGTGCGCCAGATCCCTTCTCCTGCAACGACTTGGCAAGAGAGGCCACGATGCGCCCACCGGTGGCGGCGAACGGGTGACCCGCTGCGAGCGACGAACCGTTGACGTTGAGCTTGCTGCGGTCCAGCGCCCCGATCGGCGCGTCGAGGCCGAGCCGGTCGCGGCAGAACGACTCGCTCTCCCACGCCGCAAGCGTGCAGAGCACGGTGGCCGCGAACGCCTCGTGGATCTCGACGAGGTCGAAGTCCTGGAGCTTCATGCCGTGGCGCTCGAGCAGCCGCGGCAACGCGTACGCCGGCGCCATCAGCAGCCCCTCGTTGCCGGTGACGTAGTCGACCGCAGCGGTCTGGGCGTCGACGAGGTGGGCCAGCACGGGCAGGCCGCGCTCGGCCGCCCACGCGTCGCTCCCGAGCAGCACGACCGACGCGCCGTCGGTCAGCGGGGTCGAGTTGGCTGCCGTCATGGTCGCGTCGTTGCCGCGACCGAAGACCGGCTTGAGCTTGGCGAGCTTGTCGACCGAGGAGTCGGCGCGCAGGTTCTGGTCGCGGGTGAGCCCAAGGTAGGGGGTGAGCAGGTCGTCGAAGAAGCCCCGGTCGTAGGCGGCCGCGAGGTTGCGGTGGCTGTTGACCGCGAGCTCGTCCTGGGCCTCGCGGGTGATGCCCCACTGGGCAGCCGTCTGGGCCATGTGCTCCCCCATCGACAGGCCGGTGCGCGGCTCGACGTTGCGGGGGATCTCGGGCACGACCTGTCCGGGCCGCAGGCGGGCGACCGCCTTGAGCCGCTGGCCGGGGGTCTTGGCACGGTTGAGCGCGAGCAGCGCATCGCGCAACCCCTCGTTGACCGCGATGGGGGCGTCGGACGCCGTGTCGGTGCCACCGGCGATGCCGGACTCGACCTGGCCGAGGGCGATCTTGTTGGCGACGAGGATCGTCGCCTCGAGACCGGTGCCGCAGGCCTGCTGCACGTCGTAGGCCGGCGTCGTCGGCGCCAGGCTGGAGCCGAGCACCGCCTCACGGGTGAGGTTGAAGTCGCGGCTGTGCTTGAGGACCGCCCCCGCGGCGACCTCACCGACCGGCTCGCCCGCGAGGCCGAACCGGGCCACGAGGCCCTCGAGCGACGCGGTGAGCATGTCCTGGTTGGAGGCCTTGGCATAGGTGCTGTTGGCCCGCGCGAACGGGATGCGGTTGCCGCCGATGACGGCGGCGCGACGGGGCTTCGCTGGTGCGGCCACGGGATGCTCCTGGAGGTCGAGGGTTACTGATACTGACGGTAGCAGGTACGCCTGGTACCTGCTACCGTCGAGAACGTGAGCACCACCACCGACGGGCGCAGCACGCGCTGGGACGAGCACCGCGCCACCCGGCGCAGGGAGCTCGTCGAGGCCACGCTGCGGGCGATCCGCGAGCACGGCGCCGGGGTCGGCATGGACGACATCGCCGCCGCAGCGGGCACGAGCAAGACCGTGTTCTACCGCCACTTCACCGACCGGTCCGGCCTGTATGCAGCAGTGTCGGAGAGCGTGGACGCGCGCATCCTGCGCGACCTCGCCGCCGCCATGGGTGACGGAGCGCCGGACCTCGCATCCGCCGGCGGGTCGCCCCGGGCGATCATCGCCGCGGCGATCGACTCCTACCTCGCGCTGGTCGAGCGGGATCCCGAGGTCTACCGGTTCGTCGTCAACGCTCCCCTGCTGGACAGCCCGTCCGGTGGGGACCCGGCCCTCGCGGTCACGAGCCACATCGGCGACCAGATGTCGGCCCTCATCGGTGCCGCACTGACGTCGGTGGGCCGGAACCCGTCCGCAGCCCCGGTCTGGGGTGCCGGGGTGGTGGGCATGGTCCGCGCCGCCGCCGACCAGTGGCTGGCCGCCCCCTCGATGACCCGATCGGAGCTCACGACCCATCTCACCGACCTGGCCTGGGGCGGTCTGTCCGCCGCGTGGCCGGACCCGTCCTGACACCTCGCCCCACCGACAGGGAGCCACCATGACCGACCTCGCCACCGAGCTGCGCCGCACCCTCGACGGACGCTGGGCCCACATCAAGGACGAGGCCCGCACCGACCTCTCCCCGAGCGACTTCGCCGCGCCCGAGACCGAGCTGACCATGGAGGAGTACCGCGCCCACGTGGCCGACGCCGTCCTCAAGATCGCTGCCACCGGGCACCCGGCGCGCGGCTTCCCGAAGGAGGCCGGCGGGAACGGCGACCTCGGTGGCTCGGTCACCGCGTTCGAGATGCTCGGTCACGCCGACCTGTCCGTCATGGTCAAGGCGGGCGTCCACTGGGGCCTGTTCGGCGGCGCGGTGGCCAACCTCGGCACCGCAGCCCACCACGCCACATACCTGCCGCGCATCATCGACGCGACGCTCCCGGGCTGCTTCGCGATGACCGAGACCGGACACGGCTCCGACGTGCAGTCCCTCGGCACCACGGCGACCTACGACCCCGACACCGACGAGCTGGTCGTGCACACGCCCGACCTCCGAAGCCGCAAGGACTACATCGGCGGCGCCGCGCGTGACGGACGGCTGGCGGCCGTCTTCGCGCAGCTGGTCACCGACGGCGAGAGCCACGGAGTGCACTGCGTCCTCGTGCCGATTCGCGACGAGGACGGCGCGCCCGTGCCCGGCGTCACGATCGGCGACTGCGGCCCGAAGGCCGGGCTCGCCGGCGTGGACAACGGTCGCCTGTCCTTCGACCACGTCCGCGTGCCTCGGACCAACCTGCTGAACCGGTACGGCGACATCGACGAGCAGGGGCGCTACACCTCGCCCATCGAGAACTCGACGCGTCGGTTCTTCACCATGCTCGGCACGCTCGTCCGTGGTCGCGTCAGCGTGGCGGGCGCCGCGGGTGCGGCCACCCGGACCGCCCTCACCCTCGCGGTGACGTACGCCGGCCACCGTCGCCAGTTCACGCCGCCGGGGGCGAAGGACGAGGTCGTCCTGCTCGACTACCGCGCCCACCAACGCAAGCTGCTGCCTGCCCTGGCGAGGTCCTACGCCCTGCAGCTCGCGCAGAACCAGCTCGTCTCGCTCATGCACGACATCCAGAGCGCCGGTGACGAGGTGGACGAGCACCGCCAGCGCGAGCTCGAGGCCCGCGCCGCCGGCATCAAGGCCGTCTCGACGGCGCACGCCACCGCGACGATCCAGATGTGCCGGGAAGCCTGTGGTGGCGCGGGGTACCTCGCGGTCAACCGGCTGCCGGCCCTCAAGGCCGACACCGACGTCTTCACGACGTTCGAGGGCGACAACACGGTGCTGCTCCAGCTCGTCGCCAAGGGACTGCTCACCGACTACCGCGACAGCTTCGGCAACCTCGACACGCTCGGCATGGTGCGCTTCGGCGCCCGCCAGCTCGCCGGTGCCGTCGTCGAGCGGACCGCGGCCCGGGGGCTCATCGAGCGGCTCGTCGCGGCGGCACCGGGACGCGACAGCGAGAAGGGTCCGACCGACCGCGGTTGGCAGCTGTCGCTGTTCGAGGACCACGAGCGGCACCTCCTGGAGACCCTGGCCCTGCGGCTGCGCAAGGCGGGCAAGCCCGGCGCCGATCTCTTCGAGGTGTTCAACCTCGCACAGGACCACGTCGTCGACGCTGCCCGGGCCCACGTGGACCGGACCATCCTCGAGGCCTTCGTCGCGGCGATCGATGCGTGCGAGGACCGCGCTGCGGCCGCGATGCTCTCCAGCGTGTGCGACCTCTACGCGCTGAGCACGATCGAGGCCGACAAGGGCTGGTACCTCGAGCACGGCCGCATCACGCCGGCCCGCAGCAAGCAGGTGACCGCCGCGGTCAACGACCTGTGCGCCTCGCTGCGACCGCACGCCCAGGACCTCGTCGACGCGTTCGGCATCCCGAAGGCGTGGCTCGGGACCGAGCTGCTCGCGCCCCTCGACTGAGCGGAACGTCCTCAGGGACTGCGCAGCAGGGTGCGACCGTCCTCGGTCACCGACCAGAACGGGTTGTGCGCGACCTCCCAGGGACGGCCGTCGGGGTCGACGAAGATCCCCGAGTACCCGCCTCAGGCGGTCTCGGCCCCCTCGCGACCGATCACCGCTCCGGCCGCCCGGGCCTCGTCGAGCACGGCGTCGACCTCGGCAGGGCCGGCGACGTTGAGGGCCAGCGTCACGCCACCCCACCCCCCGGAGTCGGTGACAGCCGAGTCCTCGGCCAGCAGTCCACGGTCCCACAGGGCGACGACCAGGCCGCCGCACTGGAAGAACGCCACCTCGTCCTCGGCGTTGCCACGACGCCAGCCGAGGGCGGTGTAGAACGCCTCGGCCCGGGCGAGGTCGCCCACGCCGAGGGTGACCAACGAGACCCGCTGGTCCATCAGCCCTGCCACCACGGGCGCAGCGGCAGGCCCGCGTCACCCTTGTCGCCCAGCTTGACCGCGAGCACCTGGTGGAGCTGGACGACGTTGCGCTCGAACCCGAGTCGCGACCCCGCCATGTAGAGCCCCCACACCCTCGCCGTCGCCTCACCGACCTCGGCGACGCAGGCGTCCCAGTTGTCGCGGAGGTTGACGCACCACCCGGCGAGCGTGCGCGCGTAGTGCTCGCGGAGGTTCTCCTCGTGGCGCACCTCGAGCCCACCGACGTCCTGGATCGCGGCGATGATCGTGCCGGACCCCGTGAGCTCGCCGTCGGGGAAGACGTAGCGGTCGATGAAGGCGCCGGTCGACGTCCGCTTGTTGTCCGGGCGGGTGATGCAGTGGTTGAGCAGCAGCCCGCCGGGGCGCAGCCGGTCCTCCATGAACCGGAAGTAGGACGGGTAGTTGCGCACGCCGATGTGCTCGGTCAGGCCGATCGACGAGATCGCGTCGAAGCCGGTTTCTGTGACGTCGCGGTAGTCCGTGTGTCGGACCTCGGCGAGGTGGCCGAGACCCTCACGCTCGATCGCCTCCTGGGCCCACTGCGCCTGCTCGGCCGACAGGGTGGCACCGATGACACGGACCCCTCGCCGCGCGGCATACCGGACCATGCCGCCCCAGCCACAGCCGATGTCGAGCAGCCGGTCACCCGGCTCGAGCCGCAGCTTGTCGAAGACGAGGCGGTACTTGTTCTCCTGCGCCTCCTCCAGCGTCGAGGTCGGCTCGGGGTAGGCCGCGCAGGTGTAGGTCATCGACGGCCCGAGGACCCGCTCGTAGAAGGCGTTGGAGACGTCGTAGTGGTGGTGGATCGCCTCGGCGTCGCGGGTGCGGGTGTGCCGCAGCCCCTCGGCCACCCGGCGCCAGCGCGGCAGCGACTCCTGCGGCGGGGGTGGCGGCGGCTTGAGCAACTCGACGCCGAGCGAACGCGCAATGGTGGCAGCAGTTTTCGGCGCAGGCATCTGGAAGTGCACCTCACCCATCGCCGCGAGCAGGGGGTACGGGTCGCCGGGGTGCACGCCCAGCAGGTCGAGGTCGCCCGCGACGTAGGCGCGTGCCATACCGAGGTCGCCGGGAGCCGTCGCGAGGTAGCTCGCGCCGCGCGGGGTCCGCAGGTCGAGCCCGAACTGCGCGTCGTCCGGACCCGTCCGCGAGCCGTCGTACGCCTCGAAGCGCAGCGGCATCTCCCCCGTCGTGACGGCGTCGAGGATCTGGGCCATCGTGAGCTTCGGGGAGTGGTCGTGGTGGGGGCCGGAGTCGTTCCGGTGGTTCTTGAGGATCGTCACGTGCGTCGCACCGCCTTGGAGTAGAGATCGAGCAGTCGGGATCCGGGGTCGTACCTGGCCTTGAGGGCGGCGTACGCGTCGCCGCCGTAGTGCTGCCAGAACTCACCCTCGTCGTAGAAGGAGTCGGAGTAGAGGGACTTGTGGCCTTCGAGCTCGGTGACCTTGGCCTCGATGAGGCGGTTGGTCGCGCCGGGGTCGCCCGGGTCACGCGGGACGCTGGACCAGAAGCCGACGTTGACGTAGGTCTCCCCCGGGCGGAGCGGGTAGAGCGGCCAGGTGCCGCTGCTGCGCACGGGGCACAGCCAGATCGGCTCGATCGGCACCTCGCGCAGGAACCACCCGACGAACTCGGTCGTGCGGTCCAGCGGCACCTCGATGTCCTGGACCACCCGCTCGCGAGGCGGACGCCCGTGCCGGACCTCGAGCCGGTCGGCCACGTCGAAGCGGTGGTCGAGGGCGATGAGCTTCCAGTAGAAGGCGCTGTTGCGCAGGCGCTTCGGCCACAGCCGGCGCACGAGCGGTTGCTGCGCCCCGAAGGCCCTGCTGCACCAGAACCAGTCGGTGTCCCAGCGCCAGAGGTAGTCGTGGGTGGTCAGCAGGTCGGTCCGGGGACGGCTGCGATCGTGCTGGATGGAGCGGTAGTAGATCTCGCTGCCGGTGTAGTCGCTCGGTGGCCCGGTCAGCGGAGCCCGGTGTCCGAGCGTGAGGTACGCCTCGGTCGCCGAGAACACGACACCGTCGAGCTGCTCGACCACCTCGCCGTCGTGCTCACCGGTGTCGACGATGCGGCCGATCACCTCGACGAGCGACTGCACGTCGTGGAACCGGACGTGTCGCAGCGCCACGGCAGCGTCCACCTCCTCGAGCGTGATGCGCAGCCGGGTCGCGTACCCGAGCGTGCCGTAGGAGTTGGGGAAGCCGTGGAACAGGTCGGCGTGCTCGCCCTCGGGACGGGCCGTGACGATCTCGCCGCTGCCGGTGAGGATGTCCATCTCCACGACCGACTCGTGCGGCAAGCCGTTGCGGAACGACGTCGACTCGATGCCCAGGCCCGTCACCGCCCCACCCAATGTGATCGTCCGCAGCTGCGGCACGACCAACGGCACGAGCCCGTGCGCCAGGGTGGCGTCGACCACGTCGGCGTAGGTGCACATGCCCTGCACGTCGGCGGTGCGGGCCACGGGGTCCACGGACAGCACGCCGGCGAGGCCCGAGACGTCGAGACCGGGCACGTCGGTCCGGGCCCGTGCGCGGAAGAGGTTGGACGTCTTCTTGGCCAGGCGCACCGGCGACCCGTCAGGTATGGCGCGGTAGCTCGCCTCGAGGCGCGCCACCGCGGCCTCGTGGTCGGCCCACGAGACCGGCGTCCAGGACCCCGGCGTCCTCGCCCGACCGGCAGCGGCGAACCGGGGCGGTGTGGACCGTCCCTGCCCTGCTGCCGTCACGAACCCAGGCACGTTCCGACCTTATGCCGCGCCTCGGACAGCCGTCACGCGGGTTACCACGTCGTGGTCACGACGGGTGTGGACGACCGTCGAAGGGGCGGGTCAGCGCATCCCGCTGCGCGACAGACCCTGGACGAAGTAGCGCTGGAACACGAGGAACAGCACCACCATCGGCGTCACGCTGATCAGGGCGAAGGCCATGGTGCCGCCGTAGTCGGAGCCGAACTGGCCCTGGAGGTACAGCAGCCCGATCGGCAGCGTGAACAGCGCGTTGTCCTTGAGGGCGATCAGCGGCCAGGCGAAGTCGTTCCACGTCTGGAGCAGGCTCATGAAGAAGAGCACGGCGACCAGGGGTCGGCACAACGGGAGCACCACCTGCAGGAAGGTGCGCAGGTGGCCCGCCCCGTCGATCTGGGCGGCCTCGATGAGCTCGCGCGGGATGGCGAGGATGAACTGGCGCGCGAGGAAGACGCCGAAGGCCGACGCCGCGGTGGGCAGGATCACCGCCCAGTAGCTGCCGTAGATCCCCAGCGAGGTCACGATCTTGAATAACGGCACCATGATCACCTGCACCGGGATCATCAGCGTGGCCAGCGACAGGATGAACACGAACGTGGAGCCGCGGAAACGCAGGTGCGCGAAGGCATACCCGCCGAGGAGGCTGACCACGACGGTGATCAATGACGCGACCAGGGCGATCGCCAAGGAGTTGCCGAACCACGTCACCACCGGGAACGCCGACAGCACGCGGTCGAAGTTCTCCGTCGTCAGCTCGCGCGGCCAGACCCTCAGGTCGCCACCGAGCAGCTCGCGCCGCGAGGAGAAGGCGACCACGACCATCCAGTAGAGCGGCGCCAGCATCACCAGGGCGATCACGGTGGCGGCAGCGGTGCGTGCCAGCCGAGCGGTCCTCGAGGCCCTCATTCGACGAGGTCCCTCGAACGGCTCGCCCGCCACTGGACGGCGGTGAAGAGCAGGGTGACGAGCAGGAGCACCACGCCGATGGCGGCGGCATACCCCTGGTCGCGCGTGACGAACCCCGTGTCGTACGCGTAGGTCACGAGCACCGAGGTCGCGTTCTGGGGACCGCCCCCGGTGAGGACGAAGACGATGTCGAAGACCTGGAACGAGTAGATGACGTTCATGACGAGGAGGAAGAACGACGAGGGTCCGAGCATCGGCACGGTGACGTGACGGAACCGCTGCCAGCCGTTCGCCCCGTCGAGCCGCGCCGCCTCGTGCAGGAGAGGGTTGATCCCCTGCAGCCCGGCCAGGTAGATGAGCATGTTGAAGCCCACACGCCACCAGAGCGTGACGAGGACGACCGACGCGAACGCCTCGGCCCCGCCGGACTGCCACTGGATCGCCGGCAGCCCGACGAAGCGCAGCAGCTTGTCGAGGATGCCGCTGTTCTCGTCGAAGACGAGGGTGCCGATGAGGGCCGTGGCCACACCGGACACCGCCATCGGGAGGATGAGGATGGACCTGAACACCCCCCGCGCAGGGAGCACCGAGTTGAGCAGGACCGCGACGCCGAGGCCCAGGGCCATCGACACCGGGGTGACGATCAGGGTGAACAGGGCGGTGTTGAGCGCCGACCTCCAGAACACGCCGTCCGCGACGAGGCGCGCGTAGTTGTCGAGGCCGACGAAACGACCGTCACCGAACCCGTTGGTCTCCTGGAGGGAGATGACGACGGCGCCGGCGAGGGGCAGGAAGACGAAGACGGAGAGCAGGAGCAGGTTGGGGGTGAGGAAGCCGTAGGCGGTGCGCGCCTCACCCCGCCGTCCCGGTTTCGGACGTCGCAGCCTCCTGGCCGTGCCGTCGGGCGCGGACCGTGGTGGCTGCTGCCGGTCCGTCCCGGTGAGCGCGGTCAACCGGTCGCCGCCTTGATGCCCTTGGCCAGGGCGGCGAGGGTCGTCGCCGTGTCCTGCGTGCCGACGAACGCCTTCTCCAGCTCGTCCTTGAGGACGGTGATGATCGTGCTCATGTCAGGTGAGGCGACCTGCCCGGAGTCCTGCGGCAGCACCGAGCTCGCCTGACCGAGGAACACCGGCGACAGCTCGGGTCGCACCTTGAACTCGATGCCGCTGTCGATGAGGTCCGCCCGGGTGGGCAGCAGCGAGGAGCCGGCGCAGAACTCGCGCATGGGCTGCGCGCCGGTGACGAAGTCGAGGAAGCGCGCCGCGAGCTCGGGCTGCTTCGTCCCCGCCGTCGCGACGAGGGCGTTGCCCCCGAAGTCGCCCGCCGACCGCTCGAGGCGTGGCGAGAACGTGGCACCCCACTCGAAGTCGAGCGTGGCGTCGGCGTCCGGGATGAGGAACGCTCCCCCGAAGGTCATGGCGACGGTCTGGGAGTACCAGAGGTCGCTCGCGTACGTCGTGGACTTGACCGAGCTGTTCGGCGGGACGAACTTGCGGTCGAAGAAGCCGGACGTGAAGTCGACGGCCCTGGCGCCTGCGGGCGAGTCGATGGCGGGTGTGGTCAGGTCCTCGGCGAGGAACCGGCCGTCGGCCTCGAACAGCCAGCTGAGCCAACGCGTCACTCCGTTGCCCTGCCAGTTGTAGGCGAACGGGTACTTGCTGGACGGCAGGGCGGACCGCAGCTTCTGGGCGACCTGCTCGAACTCCTGCCAGGTCCAGGCGTCCTCGAGCCGCGTGGGGACCGCGCCGACACCGGCGTCCTCGAGGACCTTGCGGTTGTAGAGGATGACGGAGGTGTCGGTGTGGTGCGGGACGCCGAACGGCTTGCCCGCGTTCTGCACCGCCTTCCACGCCTGCGGGGAGAAGCGGTCACCGAACCCGGCATCGAGGTGGGGGGTGAGGTCGAGGAGCTGTCCACGACCGGCGTACCCACCGAACGTGTAGTACGGGACACGGAAGACGTCCGGGGGGTTGCCCGCCTGGATCTGGGCGTCGATGTTGGTGAACATCTGCTCGTACGGGACGGCGTTGAGCGCGATCTTCGCACCGGGGTTGGCCTTCTCGAAGCCGGCGATGGCCGCACGGAAGCCGGCGAGCTCGCTGTCGGTGCCCCACGTCGTGAACGAGAGGGTGCCCGAGGCGGTGGAGGCCGCCGTCCCGGAGGAGGTCGAGAAGCCGCTGCACGCCCCGAGGATCAGCGGGGTGGAGAGCGCGGCCACGCCCCCGAGGAACTGTCGTCGGTCGATCTGCATCGTGGTCCCCGATTCGTCGATGACGGGGCATCACCGCAGCTCAGTCCCCGCGCCACTGCTGCCCGAGCCGGCAGCACGACGACGCTAACACCGGGGTGGGACATCGGTAACATCGAAGCGTTAACATCGCTACGGTGACCAGTGATGAGCCCTCGGAGGACGATCCGCGCCGTTCCCGTGCCGTGTCCGTGGCGAGCGAGATCCTCAGCCGCGACGGGCTGCACGGACTGTCCACCCGGATGGTCGCGCAGCGCGCCGGGCTCCAGACCCCGACCCTCTACCGGTTGTTCGGGGACAAGCAGGGGCTCGTCGACGCCGTCGTCCACGACTGGCACCGCGACCACCTGAGGGTCCAGCAGTCGGTGGCACCCAGCACCGACCCGGTCGACGACCTTCGCGCAGGATGGGACGCGCACGTGCGGTTCGGGCTGTCGGACCCCCGCCTCTACACCTTGGCCCAGGGCGAGGGCACGAACGCCGCACCGCCGCAGCCCGCCACCGAGGCCGTCGCCCTCCTCGCTGCCCGCGTCCACCGCCTGGCCGAGCACGGTCTCCTCCGGGTCCCCGAGCACCGCGCGGTCCAGCTCGTGCTCGCCACCGGGCGCGGCGTGACCCTGTCCCTGCTCCACACCCCCGAGGACGAGCGCGACCTCGGGCTCTCCGTGCTGGCGCGGGAGGCCGTCGTCGTCGCCCTGGTCGGGACAGACGCAGCAGCCGGGAAGGTCACGGGCGTGGACACGGGTGGGGTCCCCGACGCCGGTCATGGCCTTGCCCTGACTCGGACCGTCACCCAGCTCCTGGCCCTGCTGCCCCGCTCGAGTGCCCTGTCCGCGGCCGAGCGCCGGCTCCTCGAGGAGTGGCTGCACCGGATCGGCGAGGAGAGCACCGACGCCTGACCGGGCGGCCGGGCTCGACGGCGTACGGCCGGTGGCGTCCCGGCGTCAGTCGGGATCGGTCTCGGTCGCGACCGGGTCACCCAGCCGCACGGTCCCCGGTCGTCGCACCGCGGCATACACCCCCGGACAGCCACCCGCGGGGCCGGTGACGTCGAGCTCGACATCGCCCACCCGCAGCACGGCGCCGACCGACCGGGCCAGCGCCTCGGAGGTCAAGGTGACGACGAGGTTGGCGCGGGTGTCGTCCCGGACGTCCTGCGCAGCGACCACCTGGACCGGGGCCTTCTTGCGGCGGTCGCCCTCGAGGCCCTCCGCCTCGACCAGGACGTCGGTGAGGTCTCGTCCGGGCTCTCCCTTGACCGGGTAGACGTGCAGCCCCTGCACGGTGGCCGGCACGGGGCGGGCGGTCTGGTCGGGGGAGTCGCTCACCCTTCCGATGCTATGCCCCGGGACGGCTCAGGGGCGGGCGGCCGCCAGCGCCTCCTCCTGGCACTGCGTCCCGCTGGAGCTCCCGTCCGCGAAGACCGTGGAGACGTCGATCCCCTCCTTGGTGGCCACTGCGCCGAGGAGCCGGCACATGGCCTGCACCTCCTCCGCCGAGGCGACGGACCCGCTCCCCCCGGTCGCCCGCTCAGCGGCGTCTGCGGCGTTCCTGGCGTCGTTCGCGGCCGAGCACGAGGAGAACAGGATGAGGATGAGCGCGACCACCACCCAGACCGGGAGGCGCAGCGTCGGGGACTTCGGCGACCCGAGGTCCATCGTCCGCACCGGCGGCTCGGACTGCTGGGGTTGCGTGGGCTGGGCTTCGGGCGTGCCTGGCTCGGACATGGTTCCCCCCGTGACTCGTGCGCCGCCGTGTGCGGTGCGGACGAGTATGGCGCGCGCCCACCGCGGGCGGTCCCCCAAACGCCGAAAGCCCCTCCGGGGAGGGGCTTCGCTGTGCGGCCGTGGCCGACCTGGTGGACGTGAAGGGACTCGAACCCATGGCCTCTCGCGTGTGAAGCGAACGCTCTAACCAACTGAGCTACACGTCCAGGTGCCCTTGCGGGCCTGCCGAAGAATAGCGGGACGGGGTGCGATGGGCGAAATCCGGGGGTCTGCCGGTGCGCCCGTCGCCCGTCAGAGACCGGGCAGGGTGGCCAGCCAGTCCTCGACGACGTCGGGCAGGAAACCGGGGACGCCGGTCAGCAGGAACAGGCCGTAGAACAGCAGTGCGACGAGCGCCGCGGTCGCCAGCCCGACCAGGCCCTTGACCCACAGTGGCTTCGGGCCGATCCAGTCGTTCCAGTCCTCGAGCCGCGCCTTGCCCCAGTCGAGCAGCCGTTGGGCCCACTCGAACTCCGAGGCGAGGATGCCGATGCCGACGAACACGATGAGCCAGCCCGGCCCGGGGGCCGGCACGGCCACGAGACCCCCGACCGTGACGATGGTGCCGACGATGCCGACGACCCACTTGTAGATCCGGTGGCTGTGGGGGTTCGAGCGGATCTTGCGGCGCCACTCCCAGTCCTTCTCGCCCTCGCGACGACGTCCACCCTGCGTGTCGGTCCTCGAGTCGGACTGGGCACCGGTCTGGGCGTGCTGCTGGTCCTGGCTGGCCTGGGGGGTGCGGCCCCGCGTCTGGTCGGTCACGGGTCCATCCTCTCCTGACACAGCCGCGCGAACACCTCGGCGGCGCGACGGGTCACCGGTCCGACCTCGAGGGTGCGGTCGTCGACGGCGTGGATCGGCAGGACGTCCTTGGTGCTGCTCGTGATGAACACCTCGTCGGCCGACTGCAGGACGTCGAGCGGCAGCGCCTCCTCGACGACCTCCATGCCGTCCTCACGGCACCACTCGAGGGTGACCTCGCGGGTGATGCCGGCGAGGCAGCCCGAGTCCAGCGGCGGCGTGCGCAGCACCCCGTCGGTGACGACGAAGATGTTGGAGCCCGTGCACTCGCACAGCTCGCCCCGGGTGTTGGCGAAGACCGCCTCGATCGCCCCGCGCTCCTTGGCGTACGCCAGCGCCACGACGTTCTCCGCATACGAGGTCGTCTTCAGGCCGGCCACGGCGGAGCGCTCGTTGCGCGTCCAGGGGGTGACGGCGACGGACGCGCTCGCCGGCGGCCGCGGCTGGGCGCCGGCCGTGACGATGTACGTGAGCGGGCTGTCGTCGCGGTCCGATCCCAGCGGTCCGGCTCCCCCGGTCACCGAGTAGCGCAGCCGCCCGAACTCGATGGGGTCACCCGCCGCCAGGACCGCCTTGATGCCCTCGGCGAGGTAGTCGTGGTCGGCCTGCGGCAGCCCCAGCCCCTCCATGGTCCGGTCGAGACGGCGCGCGTGGCGCGTGGCCGCGAAGACCTGGCCGCGGTCGACCTTCGCCGTCTCGAAGGCCCCGTCCCCGACGGTCACCCCGTGGTCGAGCGCCGCGATGGACGGCTCGTCCACCCCTGTCAGCCGACCGTTGACCCACACCTTCACGCTGCTCATGCATCCACCTTCCCAGATGCGAGCCCGACCAGCCGGGCAGCCTTGACCCGTGTCTCCTCCCACTCACCGTGGGGGTCGGACCCCCAAGTGATGCCGGCCCCGGTGCCGAAGCGCAACCATCGCCGCCCGTCGGTGCCCCGCTCCGCCCAGAACGTCCGGATGCCCACGGCCAGCTCTGCGGTGCCCGCGTCGACGTCGACCCAGCCGATGGCCCCGCAGTAGGGACCGCGTGGCACGGGTTCGAGGTCTGAGATCGCTTGCAGGGCAGTGTGTTTCGGCGCACCTGACACCGAGCCGGGCGGGAACGTCGCCGCCATGATCTCGCCCCAGCGGGCCCCCGGCCGCAGCTCCCCGGACACCGTCGACACCAGGTGCACGAGACCGGGGTGCTCCTCCGGCGCGCAGAGGTGGTCGACGCGCACGGTGCCGGGGACGCTGACGTGCGACAGGTCGTTGCGGACGAGGTCGACGATCATGACGTTCTCTGCGTAGTCCTTGGGGAGTATCGCGTCGAGGTGCGTCGCCGTGCCCTTGATCGGCCGGGACTCGAGCCGGCCGGCCGCGCGCAGGAGGAACGCCTCCGGGCTCGCGCACACGACGTCGAGTCCGGCGTCGGGCACCTGGATGCGCGAGGCGTACGGCGCGGGATTGCCCCGCGCCAGCAGCTGCGCCAACCCGTCGAGGTCGGCCTCCTCGGTCAGCTCGTGCGACAGCACCCGACAGAGGTTCACCTGGTAGACCGTGCCTGCGGCGATGCGTTCCCGGATCTCCCGGACGCCTGCCAGGTAGGCCGGTTCGTCCAGGCTCGTGGCCCACTCCCCGTCGAGCGGGGTCCAGCCCACGGCGGGCGCAGGGGCGGTGTCGCGCTCGACGTGGGCGAAACGCACCGCGGTCACAGCGCCCTCGAAGTCGGCGACGACGGCCCAGAAACCCGACCCCAGCCCGTCCAGCTCGTCGAGCCCGGTCAGGTCGTGGCGCACCTCGACGGGCCCGGCCGCGACGAGCGACCCGAACCGCCCGTGTCCCGATGCGGCCGCCTCCACGATGGCGATCCTAGGGCGACCTACACTCGGCGCTCATGCGCCCACTCGCAGCGGTCACCGCCGCCGCCCTCGCCGTCACCCTCACGGCCTCCTGCTCCGCGGGCGCTCGGGACGAGGACGCCACGGCGAGCGGTGAGGGCGGCACGACCTCCGCGACGGCCTCTGCCACCAGCTCCTCCTCGTCGACCGCATCGACTCCTTCCACGACCCCTGCGCCGTCGACCACGTCGGGGACGGCGTCGACCACCGCCACTGCGGCCCCCAGCGACCCTGGAACCCTGACGATGGCGTTCGCCGGCGACGTCCACTTCGAGGAGTACCTCGCACCGCTGGCCTCACGACCCGACGGCCTCGCCGAGCTCCAGGACTCGCTCGGGGCGGCCGACCTGGCCATGGTCAACCTCGAGACGGCCATCACCACCCGCGGCACGAAGATCGGCAAGGAGTTCCACTTCCGCGCGCCCGCCTCGGCGCTGAGGACGGTGCAGGGCGCCGGTGTCGACGTGGTGAGCATGGCCAACAACCACGGCGTCGACTACGGCCCCGTCGGGCTCAAGGACACCCTCGCCGCCAAGAAGGACAGCCCGATCCCCATCGTGGGCATCGGCGCCGACGAGGACGAGGCCTACGCCCCGGCCATCCTGTCCGCCAAGGGGCTCGAGGTGGCGGTCTTCGGGGCGTCCGAGGTCTTCGAGATGACGTTGTCGCGCTACTCCGCAGGACCGGAGAAGGGTGGCATCGCCAGCGCGGCCCCCGTCACCCGCCTGCGCAAGGCGGTCTCGGCCGCCTCCAAGAAGTACGACGTCGTCGTGGTCTTCCTCCACTGGGGGCTGGACTACCAGAAGTGCCCCGACCCGCTGTCGGCCGAGACGGCCCAGGTGCTGGAGGAGGCAGGTGCCGACGTCATCGTCGGCGGCCACTCCCACCGGGTCAACGGCGCCGGGTGGCTCGGGAAGTCGTACGTCGCCTACGGCCTGGGCAACTTCGTCTGGTGGCGCAGCAAGGAGCCGGACTCGCGCTCCGGGGTGCTCACCCTCTCCCTCGACGTGGAGAAGGCCAGGGGCACCGGGTCCGACGGCCACAGCGTGGTGCGCACCGCGGCCTGGACGCCGATGCTCATCGGGACCGACGGCATACCCCGCCGCCCGGGAGCTGCCGACACGAAGCGGCTCACCGGACTGTGGGAGCAGGCGGGTGCCTGCACCGGCCTCGAAGCCGCACCCAGCTGATCCCCGCGCCTGCTCCGGGAATGGATGTGACAGGCCGCCGGTTGATGTAGTTGAATTCGCAACTAACTACACGAGAGGCGAGACTGATGCAGTTCGGGATCTTCACCGTCGGCGACCTGACCACCGACCCCACCACGGGCACCACCGTCAGCGAGCACGAGCGCATCACGAACACCGTCGAGCTGGCGAAGCACGCCGAGCAGGTCGGTCTCGACGTCGTGGCCCTGGGAGAGCACCACAACCCGCCGTTCGTGGCCTCGTCCCCGACGACGACCCTCGGCTTCATCGCCGCCCAGACCTCGAAGCTCCTGCTGTCGACGTCGACCACGCTCATCACCACCAACGACCCCGTGAAGATCGCCGAGGACTACGCGACGCTTCAGCACCTCTCCGGAGGTCGCGTCGACCTGATGATGGGTCGCGGCAACACCGGCCCGGTCTACCCGTGGTTCGGCAAGGACATCCGCGACGGCATCTCGCTCGCCGTCGAGAACTACGCCCTGCTGCGTCGCCTGTGGACCGAGGACGTCGTGACGTGGGAGGGCAAGCACCGCACACCGCTGCAGGCCTTCACCTCGACCCCGCGCCCGCTCGACGGCATCGCGCCGTTCGTCTGGCACGGCTCGATCCGCAGCCCCGAGATCGCCGAGCAGGCGGCCTACTACGGCGACGGCTTCTTCCACAACAACATCTTCTGGCCCATGACCCACACCCGGCAGATGGTCGCGCTCTACCGCCGCCGCTTCGAGCACTACGGCCACGGCTCGGCCGACCAGGCCATCGTCGGCCTCGGTGGCCAGGTCTTCATGCGGGCCAACAGCCAGGACGCGGTGCGCGAGTTCCGGCCCTACTTCGACAACGCGCCCGTGTACGGCCACGGCCCGTCGCTGGAGGACTTCAGCCGGGAGACCCCGCTCACCGTGGGATCGCCCCAGCAGGTCATCGAGCGGTATGCCGCCATGGCCGACTCCGTCGGCGACTACCAGCGCCAGCTCTTCCTCATCGACCACGCAGGCCTCCCCCACCGGACCGTGATGGAGCAGGTCGAGATCCTCGGCACGCAGGTCGTGCCGGAGCTGCGCAAGATCGCCGCCGCTCGCAAGCCGGCCCACGTGCCGGACGCCCCGACGCACGCCAGCCGCCTCGCCGCGGCCCGCACCCTGGAGGTGGCCCGATGACGAACGACACCGCAGGACAGCGGGATTCGCGACGGGTCGTCGTCGTGCAGGCCGGGTTGGGACAGCCCTCGTCGAGCCGGCTGCTCGGCGACCGCATCGCCGCCGCCACGCGTGACGCGCTCCTCGAGCGCGGGCAGGAGGCCACCGTCGAGGTCGTGGACCTGCGTGAGCACGCCCACGAGCTGGCCAACGCGCTGCTCACCGGATTCCCCAGCGGAGGGCTCCGCGACGCCGTCGACACCGTCGCCGCGGCGGACGGCGTCGTCGTGGTCACCCCGGTGTTCCAGGCGTCGTACAGCGGGCTGTTCAAGATGTTCTTCGACGTCCTCGACGAGGGCGCCCTGCGCGGGACGCCCGTGCTGATGGCGGCGACCGCCGGCACCGCCCGGCACTCGCTGGTCCTCGAGCACGCGATGCGTCCGATGTTCGCCTACCTCAAGGCGGTCACCGTCCCGACGGGGGTCTTCGCGGCGTCCGAGGACTGGGGCGGCGGCGACCCGGCCCAGGGTCTGTCCAGCCGCATCGAGGTCGCTGCCGACGAGCTGGCCGACCTGGTGACGGGGCGGGTGGCGACGGCCGCGCCCCGAGCCGTGCTCGACGAGCTGGCCGACCCCGTGCCGTTCGAGGACCTGCTGGCCCGCTGAGCGCGGACCCAGCCTCAGCCGAACGGGTCGAAACGGGGGCACCCGGCGGCGACCGGACCGTTCCGGCACCAGGGGCGGCATAGCCTGAGGGTCACTTCTGCCGGCACGAAGGAAACCGCACCATGACGCCCGCCCTGCGACGTTCGCAGTCCCGGTCCCTCGCCCTCGTGGTGGCGGTCGCCGTCGGCGCCCTGGCCGCCTGCACCAGCGACGGTGGCGACGCCACTCCCGCAGCGGCGTCGGCGGCGAGCAGCGCCGCAGTCGCGTCGTGGAAGCCCGCACCCGCCGACCCACGGTCCTGGGCGCCGGCGCCGACGACGCGCAACGGGCTGTCGACGATCGCCGAGCAGAAGGACGGCAAGCTCGTCCTGCACACCGAGCACGGCGACGTGGACTTCTGGTCGGGGGTCAACCTCGGCAGCACCACGCCGGGCCACAGCCCGGGTGAGCTCGCGATCAGCCGTGAGGAGTACCGCCGCTGGTTCACCCAGATGGGCCAGATGGGCATCCACACGCTACGGATCTACACGATCCACTCGCCCGTGATGTACGAGGAGCTCAAGGCCCACAACGAGGCCCACCCCGACGCCCCCATCTACCTCGTCCAGGGCATCTACCTGCCCGACGAGTCGTACATCGAGACGCACGACCTGTTCGAGGCGGAATCGACCAAGGCCATGGTCGAGGAGGTCAGGGACGCCTCCGCCGCCGTCCACGGGGACCTGACTCGCGCGCCGAGGACGGGACGCTCCAGCGGCACTTGGACCGCCGACGTCTCGCAGTGGGTCGCTGCGTGGATCGTGGGTGTCGAGTGGGACGGCGAGGCCGTCAAGGCCTCCGACGCCCGCAACGCGGACCAGCCCCTGCACCGCGGGAAGCACTTCGCGAACACCGCGGACGCCAGCCCCACGGAGCGGTGGGTCGCGGCCCGCATGGACGAGCTCGCTGGCGCTGAGGCCCGACGCGGGCTCAGCGCTCCCGTCGCGTTCGTCAACTGGCCCACGGCCGACCCGCTGCGCCATCCGGCCGAGCCGCTGGACCTCGAGGACCTCGCCGGTGTCGACGCCAACCACGTCCTGCCGACCAAGGCCTGGCCCGGCGGCACCTTCGCGAGCTTCCACGCCTACCCGTACTACCCCGACTTCCTGCGGCACCAGCCCTCCTACAAGAAGGCCGCCGACCCCTACCTCGCCTACCTGCTCGACCTGAAGAAGCACTTCGCCCCGCACATGCCGCTCATGGTCACCGAGTTCGGTGTGCCCTCCTCGCTCGGCTCCGCCCACCTCGGCACCAAGGGCCGCGACCAGGGCGACCACAGCGAGCAGGAGGCGCTGGCCATGGACGCCGCCATGCTCGAGCAGTTCAAGGAGATCGGCCTCGCCGGCGGGCTGCTGTTCTCCTGGGTCGACGAGTGGTTCAAGTTCACCTGGAACACCCTGCCGCGCCACGCCGTCGTCGACGGTGAGCGCCGGTCGCTGTGGCACGATGCCCTGACGAACGAGCAGCACTTCGGCCTCGTCGCGCAGGACCCGACGAGGACGGGTGCGCGTGTGGCCTGGGAGAGCCGGACCGGGGTGCAGCGGGTCACCGTCGACCACGACGAGTCCTGGGTGCACCTCACGATCGCGCTCGACCGGGCACCCGTGGCGCCGGTGCGGGTCGGCTTCGACGTCGTCCCCGGTGGGCTCGCGCTCCCCGCCGGCGCGGGCAAGGCCGGTGGCGTCAACGACTACGCCCTCACCGTCGACCCCTCGAAGCAGACCGCGACCATGGTCGTCGACGGTGCGATCGACCCGGTGAAGCTCGATCGCCTCAAGGCCTACGTCCCGGAGGCCGGCCCCGACGGATGGTCCGTGCAGCGCCTCACGACGAACCGCTCCTACCTCCTGCCGCTCACCCAGCAGCGCACGCCGGCGGAGTTCCTGGAGATCGGGAAGCTCAGGCGCGGTTCGTGGGACCCCGCCTCCCCTGCGTTCGACGACCGGTCGACGTGGCAGCTCGACGGCAGCACGCTCACCCTCCGCCTGCCGTGGGCCATGCTCGGGCTCGGCGACCCCTCCTCGAAGACCGCGGTGGTGCCCAGGAACGGTGAGCCCGTCGGGGTGAAGGTGCAGGACATCGGTGTCGTCGTCGACGCCGGTGCCGGCGGCACCGCCACGGCCCGCATCGGTTGGGACGCCTGGAACCAGGCCCGGCACACCGAACGAGTCAAGGCAGGCGCACAGTCCTTCATCGACGCGCTGGTCACCGTCTCGCGCTGACCGGCACCGCCCCCGGACGGTCCGCTGGTTGCCCCGGACCGTCCGCTTTGCCCTGCTAGCACAGCGATCGCGCCCTTTCCGATACGTCAGATTGCTGATGCCCCGGCGCTGCTACCGGGCGCACCCTGAATCATCCGCAGCGAATTTCCTCCGACTCGTGCCGTGGACCGGGTCACCAACGGAGGTGGGCAACAATGGCCGTCGTCAGTGCGCTGCCGGAGCCGAACGAGGGCGACCGGCAGGGAGCGCGCAGCGAACCCGAGCTCCGGCTCGGAGCCGACACCCTGGCACGCATCAGCGCGGTCGCCGCCCGCCCGGGCCAGGCCTGGCGGGCCGAGCCGCTCGCCCGGAAGAAGGCCTTCGCCCGCCGCAGGGGTGAACCCATGCCCAAGGACGCCGCGGCCCCCGTCGTCGATGCAGCCCTGGAGCGGATCTTCCAGAACGCCGACTTCCTCGCCGGTGCCTGGCTGAGCACGGGCGCCCAGCGCGCCGACGCGGTCGCGAGGATCAACACCACGAGCGAGCTCGGCACCGGGTTCCTCGTCTCCCCGTGGCTGCTCATGACCAACAACCACGTCATCGACAGCCCCGACACGGCCAGCGGGGCCGTCGCCTGGTTCAGGTACGTCGAGGACGCCGACGGCAACATCAGCCCGCGCAAGCTCACCCTGCAGCCCGAACGCTGCTTCGTGACCAGTCCCCGGGAGGCGCTGGACTACACCGTCGTGGCCGTGGCGCCCTTGGAGGACAAGGCTCCCGGCGACGAGTTCGGGACCATCCCCCTGCACGGCGGCGTGGGGAAGATCGTCGTCGGCCAGAACGTCAACGTCATCCAGCACCCCTCCGGCCGGACGCGTGAGATCTGCGTCCGCAACAACCTGCTCCTCGAGGTGGTCGACGAGACGTTCGTCCTCTACGGCGCCGACACCGAACCGGGGTCCTCCGGCTCCCCCGTCCTCAGTGACACCTGGGAGCTGGTCGCCCTGCACCACGCGAGCGAGCAGAAGCGCAACGAGCAGCACCAGTACGTCGACGCCGAGGGCAACCTCGCCACCGACGAGACACCGGAGTCGAAACGGGTCTGGGTCGCCAACAAGGGAATCCGCGTCTCGGCCCTGGTCGCCGACCTGCGTGCGCGGGCCCTCGACGAGAGCAACGGCAGCGAGGCCAAGGACCTCGTCGGCCAGCTGCTCGGACTCGGAGGAAACATATGAGCACAGCCCTGCTCCTCATCCACGGACGCAGCCAGCAGATGCCCGCGGGGACCGACCACGGCGAGAGCGCCGTGGCCGACTACGTCGCCCGCAAGAAGCGCGAGTGGCTGGCCGGTCTCGCCAAGGGAGCCGTCCTCGCCGGGCGGCCCGCCCCTGACCCGGACGCCGTCTACCTGCCCTACTACGGGAACCTCCTCGCCGACCGGATCGCGGCCCACGAGCGGGCCGGGGGAAGGGCGCCGCAGCTCGAGGGGCTGGACGTCGCTGCACAGTCCGCCGCCACCAGCGACGACATCCTGCTGGACGGTGCGGCCGAGATCGGTTTCGTGGCGTCGCGCCGGCTCGAGCAGACCGACCCCGAGCTGGCCGGCGCCGCGCGCGACGTCGAGAAGGCGCGAGCCAGCGGCGAGGAGGCGTCGTGGGGCGACCTCCTCAAGCCCAAGGTCGTCCGAGCGGCCCTGCGGTTCCTCAGTGACAAGACGGGGGCACCCGAGGCGATCATCACGCGGTTCCTCGCCGACGTCGCCTACTACCTCGAGGACGACGCCATGCGGGACGCGGTCCAAGAGGTCGTCTCCGCCTCCGTCGCGCGGGCTGCCGCCGACGGCCACAGCGACCTGGTCGTCGTGGGGCACAGCCTCGGCAGCTGCGTGGCCTACGACGCGTTGCAGCGCTACTCACCCGGCCCGCGCGTGCGCCTCCTCGTCACCGCCGGCTCTCCCGACGGGTATGCCGTGGTGAAGCGGAACCTTTGGGGCGGTCCCGAGGGGGACGGCAACCGCGGCATACCGGGGGTGATCGAACCGGCCCACGACTCGCTGAAGTGGCTGAACACCTATGACGAGCACGATGTCGTCGCGCTCGTCCACCCGCTCGGACCGTTGTTCGCCCCCGGTGACGACGCGATGCGCGACGAGCGGGCCCAGAACCCGTCCGACCCACACTCCATCCAGGACTATCTCTCCGACCCCGACGTCGCAGCCGCCGTGATCGACGCGCTGCGGGCCGACGCGGGGTGACCTCGATGACCACCACCGACGACGGGCGGGACACGCACACCAACAGCCTCGGGGAGCCGGAGGCCGAGCCGGCGCAGACCGACAACGGGCCGAAGGAGGGTGACGGCGAGGTCCTCGACCAGGACGCCGTCGAGCCGCCCTCCCCCGGCTCGCACGAGGGGGCCGGTCTGCTCGGCGCGGTCCTGGCGGAGGCCCTGCGGCACCGGGGCACCATCGAGGACCCGGTGGGGAGCAACCGGCAGAAGTTCGGCGAGCAGTACGGCTGGAACGGCGTCGCCTGGTGCAACATCTTCGTGTCCCGCGTGGGGTTCGCGGTCGCCGGTGACTACGACCTGCTGGGCAAGTTCGCCTCGACCATCGCCTGCGCCCGGTGGTGGGAGGGACGAGGACGGTTCGGCCGGGAGCCACGTCCGGGTGCCGCGGTGTTCTTCGACTGGAACGGCGGTCGCGGCATCGACGCGATCGACCACATCGGGCTCGTTCTCGAACCCCTGGGCAACGGCCGGGTCCGCACCATCGAGGGCAACGCCGCGATCCCGGGCAGGAGCGACGGCGTCTGGGTCCACGAGCGCGCCACGAAGTTCATCGTCGGGTACGGCTACCCGACCTATGCGGGTGGCGTCCCGTCGGTCAAGCCCGTCGCTCGCGATCGTGGCCGGGACGGGAAGGCCTCCCGCTCCACGGTCCGCGCCGCCGTCGGCCCTCCCCCGCCCTTCCCCGGCCAGCTGCAGAAGGGGTCCACCGGGGCCGGGGTGCTCCTCCTGCAACGCCGGCTCGCCGAGCGCGGTTGGACGATCGACATCGACGGCGACTTCGGACCGGCCACGGACAAGGTCGTGCGCGGGTTCCAGGCGGACAAGGGCCTCGAGGTGGACGGCGAGGTGGGACCCAAGACCTGGTCCGCGCTCTGGACCGCCCCGGTGACGTAGGGCGACGGAGGTGGTGGAGGTGCGCAGGCTGCTGCTCGTGCTGCTGCTCGCCACGTCGCTGCTCACGGCGTGCGCTGCCAGCGACGGCACCCCGACGAGCGGCGACGGCGACACCGCGATCTCGTCGTCGTCCGGTGACACCGAGACGTTCGCCGACCCGGAGCCCGAACCCACCACCCCAGACGTGCCCGAGGGCGAGAGCACCGACGACAACCCCGCCATCCAGGTCGCGAGGCTGCCGGTCGGCGGCGGCTCCGTGCTCGACCCGGGCGACCCCACCCTCCAGTGCGCGCAGGTGAACTGGGTCGGGAGCAACGGCGGCGAGATCCCGCAGGGCACCGGTGTCGAGCTGATCGGCGTCGCCTTCGACCCCGCGGTCTTCGAGACCTCGGGCGACGGCTGCGGGTCCGAGCGACCGAGCTGCCTCGGCTACGTCTTCCGGGCGTCTGCGCTCCAGTGCGACCTCGCCGTCCGCGTCACCGGTGACGTGCCGCCGGACACCCGGCCCACGGTCGGGTTCAGCGGCCTGGTGTTCTGCCCGGACGACCAGTCCGAGTCGTGCCGCCGGTTCGTCGAGGCCCTCGGGGACCAGGAGCAGCAACAGGTGACCCTCGAGGTTCCCGCGCCGCCCGAACCCGCCACCGAGCCGACCACCGAGCCGACGACGGACCCCGCCACCGAGCCCACTTCCGACCCGCCGACCGTGCCCACCGAAGGCGGGTGATGGCGCAGGAGCGCGCGGGACCCGGGGTGTCGTGGGACCGCGTCTACAGCGTCGCCGGCAACATCGTCGCCCCCGCCACCGCCCTGTCCACCCTGCTCTTCTACTTCGGCTACGTCTCGACGCGGGCGCAGTACCTCTACTTCGGCCTCGACGTGGACTCGATCGGCCTGTCGACCCAGGGCTTCGTCATGCGCAGTCCCGGTCCGCTGCTCGTGCCCCTGCTCGTGCTCGTCCTGCTCGTCGCCGCCGCCCTCGCGGTCCACCGCTGGCTGGCGCCCCGCCTCACGCGGCACGCCGCCGTCGCGCTCGGCGTCGGGCTCGGCCTGCTGGCCGCCGGGCTCGTCCTGCTGCTCGGGTACGCGGTGGTCGGCGGCTGGACCTACTACCCGTTGGTCACGCCATCCCTGATGGCGCTGGGAGGCAGCCTCACGGCATACACACTCGGGTTGCGTGCCGCCTCGGTGCGCCTGCGCGCCGCGCTCTGGATCACGGTGGCGGCCGCGGTGTTCTGGGCCAACGCCACCTTGGCCCAGTGGTCCGGCACCGGGCTGGCCCAGGAGCAGGCCGGCCACCTCGAGGACCTGCCCCGCGTCGTGGTCGACACCCGGGAGCGGCTCTACCTGCGCAGCCCGGACGTCACCGAGACGGCCCTGCCGTTCGAGGAGGGCCAGACCTTCCGGTACCGGTACCGCGGCCTGCGCCTGCTCGTGCAGAACGGCGACCGCATGTTCCTCGTCCCCTGCACCGAGAAGCTCTCGCCGTGCCCGCACCGCAGTGGCAGCGCGACCCTCGTCGTGCGGTGGAACGACGCCACACGCGTCCAGTTCCTCGCGCCCTGAACCCTGCGTGAAGTGGCTCAGCGACCGCGGTTCCGGGGGTGCTGACGCGCCTGGCGCTCGTTGCCCCGTCGGTAGTTGCCGGTCACCCTCGCCATCACCTCCTGGGGGTCGGTGCGTTCCACGTCCTCGAGGAACTCGGCCGCGCGGCGCCCGCGCAGCACCGTGGCCGGGCGGCCGTGGTGCGTCACCACCACGTCCTCGCCCCGCTGCTCGAACGCGAACCCCTCCGGTCGTCCCGCCATGCCGCGAGGGTATGGCGCCCGCGCGGCGCTGTCGCGCAGGTTTCGGCCCCGCCAGCCCTCGCCCCGCCGCACGTCGCGCCCTAGATTGGCTCGCATGGGTGCACTGGAGCGTTTCTCCCTCGCTGGCCGCGTCGCTGTCGTGACGGGAGGGACCCGGGGACTGGGGGCGGGGTTCGCCGAGGCGCTCGGGGACGCCGGCGCCTCGGTCGTCCTCGTCGGGCGTGATGTCGACGCCGCACAGGGTGTGCTGGACACGCTGCGGTCCAAGGGGATCCGGACCGAGTTCATCGCCGCGGACGTCACCGTGGCCGACGACGTCCAACGCGTCCTCGACACGACCCTGTCCACGTTCGGGCAGGTCGACATCCTCGTGAACAACGCAGGTGCCTGCGTCCACGCCCCGGCCCTCGACGTCACCCCCGAGGACTGGCGTGCGGTGATGGCGGTGAACGTCGACGCGGTCTGGACGTGTTCACAGACCTTCGGCCGGCACTTCGTGGCCGAGCGGTCGGGGTCCATCGTCAACATCGGCTCGATGTCGGGCTTCATCGTCAACCGGCCGCAGTGGCAGCCCGCCTACAACGCCTCGAAGGCTGCGGTGCACCACCTGACCCGCAGCCTCGCCGCGGAGTGGGCGCCGCACGGGGTGCGCGTGAACGCCCTCGCCCCCGGCTACATCAAGACCGACATGTCCCCCGTCGACGACCCGCAGTTCCGCCAGCACTGGATCGAGGACGCCCCGATGCAGCGCTACGGCACGGTCGAGGAGCTCGCCCCCGCCGTGGTCTTCCTCGCCAGCGACGCCTCGTCCTTCGTCACCGGGTCGGTCCTGGTCGCCGACGGCGGCTACACCGCGTTCTGAACCACGGTCCCCACCCACCGCGTCCACCACCCCCACCACCACCAGGAGAAACCATGGCCACCACCCGCAACGCCTCTGCCCACTGGGAAGGCTCCCTCATGGAGGGTGCCGGCCAGGTCACCTTCGACTCCTCGGGCCTCGGGACCTACGACGTCACCTGGCCCTCCCGGGCCGAGGAGGCCAACGGGCGCACGAGCCCCGAGGAGCTCATCGCCGCCGCCCACTCGACCTGCTTCTCGATGGCGCTGTCCCACGGGCTGGCCCAGGCGGGCACCCCGGCCACGTCCATCGACACCAAGGCAGCGGTGACGTTCCAGCCCGGCACCGGCATCACGGGGATCGCCCTGTCCGTCAACGGCGTGGTGCCGGGCCTGTCCGCCGAGCAGTTCGACGAGGCCGCCCAGGCGGCCAAGGCCGGGTGCCCGGTGAGCCAGGCACTCTCGGCGGTGCCGATCACGCTCGAGGTCACCTTCGAGGGCTGAACCGCCACCAGGCCGACCGGCTCCGCGAGCCGGTCGGTCGGTCGGTCGGTCAGTCGGTCAGTCAGTCGGTCAGTCCTGGTCCAGCGGGCGGTGGCGTCCACCGCGCAGCCCGCTCGCGGCGAGGACCGCCCCGACGACCGCGACGAGGGGGCCGATGACGGCCCACAGGGTCACCCCGCTCATCACGCTGCCCCCGAGCACGTCGATGCCCTGGAGGAACCAGACCACCCCGATCAGGACGAGGAAGGCACCCAGGGCCACGCGCACAGGCTTCATGGATCGACCCTAACCCGGATGAACGCGCACTGAACGTTCGGCGGCGAACCGTGCAACACGGAGCCACCTACCGGGGCGCCGACGAATCCCGGTGCAGTTCTTGACCATTCGCAGATGGACAAACCACCTCAGACCAAGAACTATCAGGACAGATCGAACTGGCCGAGCCGGTGGACATGTCCACAGGACCCGCGGGGGCGGGCCGTACGGCGCGGACACGTTCGCAGGGGGACGGCCCGTCGGGGAAGACGGCGGGCTGCCACAGGAGATCAGGAGATCTGTCTTGTCCAGGAAACTCGTCCACGCCACGCTCACCGGTGCCGTGCTCGGTGCCACCGTCCTGCTGGCTGCGCCCACGGCGCAGGCGGCCGCCCGGGACGGCATCTGTCAGTCCGGGGAGTTCTGCCTCTATTACAACAGCGACCACGCCGGGTCGGTCTCCGACTTCACCGGGTCGATCAGCGACTACGGCGCGACGCAGCCGGAGTGCTACGAGTTCAAGGGCGCGGGCGCCGGCCAGGGCCAGTGCGTCAAGAACAACGCCGCGTCGGTCTGGAACCGCACCAGCGGCTCGGTGACCGTCTACTACAACAGCGGCTACTCCGGCGACAGCCAGACCTTCGCCTCCGGCGCCAAGGTCAACCTCAACGCGACGCTGAAGAACGAGAACGCCTCCCACCAGCTCGGTGGCGGCGGCACGACGACCAAGGTCGACATGTCCGACGCGCTCTACACCGGCGGCGGCGGACGGCTCACCACCGGCTTCGACGGCTACGAGAGCACTCCCGGCCGCCACGAGGGCATCGACTTCGCCAAGGGCAGCGGCTCGGGGGTCAAGGCCCTGCTCGGAGGCACCGTGACGAACGTCGTCGAGGGCGGCAGCAGCTTGTCCACCATCGCCGTCTACAACGCGACCTTCGACAAGACGATCATCTACCTGCACACCAACCCGCTCGACAGCGTGGACACCGGCGACAGCATCAGCAAGGGCCAGCAGATCGCGACCGAGGCCGCCCGTGGCACCTCGGCGACGCACACCCACGTCGAGATGCGCCTGGGCCGCAAGACGCTGGCGGCCAAGAGCGTCAACGACCCGGTGCTCGACAACCCGAACCCGAACTCGTTCTGGCAGGCCCGGGGGTACAACGTCCGATGAGCACCCTCACCACGCGAATCCGGTCCACTGGGCGCCCCGGCCAGGCCCTGCTGGCCGCCGTCGGCATCACCGCGGCGCTGCTGGTCACGGCGCCACCGGCGCAGGCCGCCGCCCGCGACGGCGTCTGTCAGTCCGGGGAGTTCTGCCTCTACTACAACAGCGACCACGCCGGGTCGGTGTCCGACTTCGCCGGCTCCATCGACGACTACGGTGCCACTCAGCCCGAGTGCTACGAGTTCAAGGGCGCGGGCGCCGGCCAGGGCCAGTGCGTCAAGAACAACGCGGCGTCGGTCTGGAACCGCACGGGCGGCTCGGTCACGGTGTTCTACAACAGCGGGTACGCCGGCGACAGCCAGACCTTCGCCGCCGGCGCCAAGGTGAACCTCAAGGCCGCTCTCAAGAACGAGAATGCTTCGCACCGGTTCGGTTCCGGTGGCGGCACGGGTGGCACGTATGGCGCGCCGAACACCAACCCGTACCCCTCGGCGACGACGGTGGCCCCCAACGCGACAGCGCGGACCAAGTTCGTCGACGACGAGATCGCCCGCCTCACCGGGGAACGTGAGTGCTACGTCGGCGGCTACCGCGACTACCAGCCGTCGACGAGCAACCACAACACCGGCAACGCGCTGGACTGCACCATCTCGAACGCGATCGGGTCCTACCCCTCCGCGGCCCAGCGGGACCAGGGGTGGAAGCTGGCGAACTGGCTGCGGCAGTACGCCGTCCGCCTCCAGGTCCGGTACGTGATCTGGGACGGCAAGATCTGGAGCGTCGCCCGGTCCTCGGAGGGCTGGCGCACGTACACCGGAGGGTCGGGTGTGACCGGCGGTCACTACGACCACGTGCACGTGTCGATCCAGAACCCCTACGGCGACTGACGTCCCGGGCACGCACGACGGGTCCCCTCCCTCGTGGGAGGGGACCCGTCGCTGCGCCGGGCGAGGCTCAGAAGTCCTCGTCGAAGCCCACGGCCCCGCTGACGCCCATCTGGTAGGCCGACACCCGCCGCTCGAAGAAGTTCGACAGCTCCTGCACGTCCTGGAGCTCCATGAACGCGAGGGGGTTCTTCGAGCCGTACTCCGGCTCGAGACCGAGCTGCTCGAGCCGGCGGTCGGCCACCGACTCGAGGTACGTCCTCATGTCGGCGGTGGACAGGCCCGCGACTCCCCCGCCCAGCAGGTCCTCGGCGAACAGCGCCTCGGCGTCGACGGCGGCACGCATCATCGCGCGCACCTGGGCAGCGAGCTCGTCGTCGAACAGGTCCGGCTCCTCCGCCCGAACCGTCTCCACGACGTCGAAGGCGAACGCCATGTGCATCGACTCGTCCCGGAACACCCAGTTGGTGCCACTGGCCAAGCCGTTGAGCAGCCCTCGCGACCGCAGGAAGTACACGTAGGCGAAGGCGCCGTAGAAGAACAGCCCCTCGATGCACGCCGCGAAGCAGATCAGGTTGAGCAGGAAGGCGCGTCGGTGCTCACGGGTCTCGAGCCGGTCGAGCTCGAAGACCGAGTCGATCCACTCGAAGCAGAAGTCCGCCTTGGCCTTGATCGACGGGATGTTGTCGACGGCGGCGAAGGCCTCGTGCCGCTCCTTCTCGTCGGGCACGTAGGTGTCGAGCAGAGTCAGGTAGAACTGGACGTGCACGGCCTCCTCGAACAGCTGCCGACTGAGGTAGAGCCGCCCCTCCGGGGAGTTCACGTGCTGGTAGAGGTTGAGCACCAGGTTGTTCGCGACGATCGTGTCGCCGGTCGCGAAGAACGCGACGAGCCGGCTGACGAGGTGCCGCTCGGCGGCCGTCAGCCGCTGGAGGTCCTTGAGGTCGCTGTGCAGGTCGACCTCCTCGACGGTCCAGGTGTTCTTGATGGCATCGCGGTACCGCTCGTAGAAGTGCGGGTAGCGCATCGGCCGCAGCGTGAGGTTCATGCCCGGGTCGAGCAGCATCTTCTCGGCGGTCGGCACGGCGTCCGCGGTGGTGTGGGTGGTGTCGGTCGTGGTCGTCATTCGCAGGCCTCGCAGGTCTCGGGGTTCTCGAGGGAGCACGCGATGGCGGCCTCGTCGGTCACGGTGGGGGTGGGGATCGTGTCAGGAGCCGCGGGCGTCGCGGCGGTCAGGCCGATCGTCGCCTGCTGGATGCGGGTGGCCGGCCTGGACCGCAGGTAGTACGTCGTCTTGAGCCCGGCCTTCCACGCGTAGAGGTACATCGAGCTGAGCTTCCCGATGGTCGGCGAGGCGAGGAACAGGTTGAGCGACTGGCTCTGGTCGATGTAGGGCTGTCGCGCTGCAGCCAGCTCGATGAGCGCCTTCTGCGGCAGCTCCCAGGCCGTTCGGAACAGGTGCCGCAGGTCGGCCGGGATCGCCGCGATCCCCTGCACCGAGCCCTCGCTGCGCTTGATCGACTCACGCACCTCCGGCGTCCAGAGCCCGCGAGCCTTGAGCTCGCGGACCAGCGCCGTGTTGACCTGGAGGAACTCCCCCGACAGCGTCTCGCGCTTGAACAGCGTCGACACCTGCGGCTCGATGCACTCGTACACCCCGGCGATCGAGGCGATCGTCGCCGTCGGCGCGATGGCGATGAGCAGGGAGTTGCGGAGTCCGTTCTCCTCGATGGCCTTCCGGAGGCTCTCCCAACGCTCGGTCTGGGTCGGCGTGACGTCCCAGAGGTCGGGCTGCAGGTGGCCGCGCGCGGCCCGGGTCTGCTCGTATGCCGGGTGCGGGCCGTGCTCGGACGCCAGCTCGGTCGACCGCTCCAGGGCCGAGAGGTAGACCTCCTCCGCGATCCGCGTCGACAGCTCCTTGGCCTCGTCGGAGTCGAACGGCAGGTGCAGCGCGAAGAAGACGTCCTGCAGGCCCATCACGCCGAGGCCGACGGGACGCCAGCGCGGGTTGGAGGCTGCCGACTCCTCGCTCGGGTAGTAGTTGATGTCGATGACCCGGTCGAGGTAGGTCACGGCGGTGCGCACGGTTGCCCGCAGCTTCTCCCAGTCGACGGCGTCGCGGCCGGGCGTGAGGTGCTGGGCGAGGTTGACCGAGCCGAGGTTGCAGACAGCCGTCTCGTCGTTGCTGGAGACCTCGATGATCTCGGTGCACAGGTTCGACAGGTGCACGACCGGGGCCCCCGGACGCTGCTCGTCGCTGGTCTGGTTGCAGGTGCGGTTGCTGGCGTCCTTGAACGTCATCCAGCCGTTGCCGGTCTGGGCCAGGGTCCGCATCATCTTGCCGTAGAGCTCACGCGCACCGACGGTGCGCACGACGCGCCCGTCCCGCTCCGCGGCGGCATACGCCTCCTCGAACGCGGGGCCCCACAGGTCCGGGAGCTCGGGCACCTGGTCCGGGTCGATGAGGCTCCACTGCTCGTCGGCCTCCACCCGTCGCATGAACTCGTCGGGGATCCAGTTGGCGAGGTTGAGGTTGTGGGTGCGACGGGCGTCCTCGCCGGTGTTGTCGCGCAGCTCGAGGAACTCCTCGATGTCGGGGTGCCACGGCTCGAGGTAGACGCAGGCGGCACCCTTGCGGCGGCCGCCCTGGTTGACCGCGGACACCGAGGAGTCGAGGGTGCGCAGCCACGGGACGATGCCGTTGGAGTGGCCGTTCGTGCCACGGATCAGGGCACCGCGCGATCGCACCCGCGACCACGAGATGCCGATGCCACCAGCGAACTTCGACAGCTTGGCCACCTGTGCGTAGCGGTCGTAGATCGACTCGAGCTGGTCCTGCGGGGAGTCCACGAGGTAGCACGACGACATCTGGGTGTGCCGCGTGCCGGAGTTGAACAGGGTCGGCGAGCTGGGCAGGTAGGCCAGCGAGGCCATCAGGCGGTAGAAGGCGATCGCCTCCTGCGGGGTCCGCGACAGGCCGCAGGCGACGCGCAGCAGGAAGTACTGCGGGGTCTCGATGACGCTGCGGGTCTCGGGGTGGCGCAGCAGGTAGCGGTCGTAGACGGTCCGGAGGCCGAAGTACTCGAAGCGCCGGTCGTTGGTCACGTCGACGGCGTGGTCGAGCTTGCGGGCGTTCGCCTCGACGAACGCCGCCGTCTCGTCACCGATGAGACCCTCGAGGTGGCCCAGCCGCACGGCCTGGCTGAACGACGCGATCTGCTGACCGCGCACCTCCTTGTCGATGTAGTTCGACAGCAGGCGCGCCGCGAGCCGGGAGTACTCCGGCTCGGCCGCGGTCATCTCGGCGGCGGTCTGGATCGACAGGCGGTCGAGCTCGGCCGTCGTCGCCCCGTCGTAGAGGCCGCTGATGGTCCGGGTGGCGATCGCCATCGGGTCGACCTCGCCGAGGTCGTCGCACCAGCGCTCGACGGCTCGCACGATCTTCATCACGTCGACGGGCTCGCTGTCGCCGTTGCGCTTCCGCACGGCCATGGTGGTGCGACGGGGCGGTGTGGTGGTGCTGGTGGCCGAGGGTTCGGCCACGGGGGTCTGGGTCATCCTGCTCTCTCCTCGCGAGCGATTCGGTGCCGTGGGCGCAAGGAGGGGACGACGACGCAGCCGTGCCGGCGCACCGTCACGGGACTGCAGAAGCCGGGTGACCCACCCTCGAGGCCACGACTCAACCGCGCACGGTGTGCGCGGCCGCTGGCAGGTCTTCGGACTCGCGGACCCGTCCCTACCGGCGGACCGTCCGGGGACGGGCCGTGGCTCCGGGGTGACACCTACTGGCCGTCGCTTCCCACACGCCGAGGCGTGCAGTGCTTGGTGACGGCTGTCGTTTCCGCTTACCGCTGCGGGGCAGTCCCGGAATCGCACCGGGTTCCCTCTTGCCCCGGAACCCGTGTGCACAGATCCCGGACCAGCGAGACACACCATATGCGGGCAGTGGCAGGGATGCACAGCACCACATGTGGGGTCCGCGTGTCGCGTCCCTACGATTCACCCGTGCCCCTGTCCCAGCGCCCCGGCAGCTTGACCCGCGTCGTCGCCACCCGCCGCGCGCGCCGCGTCGTCGCGGCCTGGGCTCTGGCGGCGACCACCGCCCTCGGCGCGGCAGCCGGGTGCAGCCCGGCCCGGGAGGGCGCGGGGCCCGGCGCGCAGCGCCGCACCACGGTGGAGCCGGGCACACCGGCCGGTGCGGCGGCATACCCGTTGCTCACCCCGGCCTGCCCGACCATGCCCGCCGTCGCGTCGAACCGGACCGTCACGGTGGCCGAGCTCAACCGCGTCGTCGCCGGTCTCGACCTGCCCCTGTGGCAGGCCGGCGACATCGGGGCCAGCACGAGGCTTCCCGACGGTCGCATCGTCTGGGTTTTCGGCGACACGGTCCGCGCGGACGGCGTGCGTCCGCGCGTGGTGGCCAACTCGATGCTCGTCACGACCGGGTTGTGCACCTCGCAGGTGCAGACCCGGGACAGCGGACCGGTCATCCCCGACCGGGCGGACGGGACCGTGCACTGGCCGATGTCCGTGGCCACCCTCGAGCGGGGTGGGCAGACGGTGCTCGTCGTCATCTCGGCGCGCATCCGACGCGGGACCTCGGGAGCGTTCGACTTCACCTATCTCGGAAGCAGCGCAACAGTTTTCGACGCGACGGGTGACGGTGCGCCCCGTCTGGACAGCCAGCTGGACATCACCCCGGACGACCCCGATCCGACCCAGGTCAACTGGGGTTCGGCGATGACCGTGGCCGGGCCGTGGATCTACGTCTACGGCACCCGGCTGCCCTCCCCCGACTCCTTCGGACGGTCCCTGCACGTCGCCCGCGCCCCCGCCGCGGAGGCTCGCGACCGCAGGACGTGGGAGTTCTGGGACGGCTCGCGGTGGACGAGCACCCCAGAGGCTGCCGCTCCCGTGCTCCCCGCGCAGGGCGGGGTGTCGCAGACCCTGTCGGTGGACGTCGTGGACGGACGGTTCGTCGTCGTCTCCAAGCGCGACGGCGACCTCGGCAGCACCGTCTACTCGTGGACCTCCGACTCCCCCACCGGGCCCTGGACGCCGAGGCGCGGGGTGCGGGCGCAGTTCCGGGACCCGTCGGGCCAGCTGCGCTACGCCCCCCTGGCCCACCCCGGCATCCGCCTCGCCGACGGCAGGCTGCTCATCTCGATCTCACGCAACACCACCGACTTCGGCCGCCTGCTGGCCGAGCCGACCCTCGGTCGACCGGTCTTCGCCGAGATCGACCGGCCCTAGGGCGACCGGAGCACCTCAGGGCGAGGTCCCGTCCGTCACCGCCCCGGCCAGGGGTCGCTGCGGTCGGGGTCGCCAGCGGCCGTCACCGCGACCGTCACTGCGGCTGGGGGCACGACCAGGACGTCGCACCGCATCGCCTCGAGCACCCCGTGCGCGACGGACCCGGGGGTGAAACCAGCCAGCCGTCCCTCGCCGCGGGTGCCGACGACGAGCAGGTCGCCCGACTCGGCGTGGTCGAGCAGGGCGCCCACCGGCGGCCCCGCCTCCACCACGACCCGCGCGAGGGAGTGGTCGGGGCTGCGTCCGGCCAGCAGCAGGTCGCCGTGCCGCGCCCAGATCGCCGCCGCCTCGACGTGCACCTCCTGCGCCCGGTGGCCGAGGGAGTGGATGACGGTGAGGGGCCACCCGCGGTGCTGCGCCTCACGCACCGCCACGGAGAGGACGACCTCTGCCGCCGGCGAGTCGTCGACACCGACCACGACCGCGGGGCGGTGGTGTCCGGCGGCCAGGTGCACCGGCTCCCGGACGGAGGAGCCGCGGGATCCGGTGACGAGGACGGGACACCGCACCAAGCGGGTCAGCTGGTCGCTCGTGGAGCCGGAGGTGAAGGCGACCCGGCCCGACGCACCGTGTCGACCCAGCACGAGAACCGTTGCCCTGCAGGCGATCTCGCGAAGTTCGGCAGCCGCCGTCGACGGGACGGACAGGACCGTGACGTCGGGGACGCGCCCACCGACGCGTTCGAGGGACCGCTCCCCGATCGACCGTGCCTCGTCCGCCACGGCGGCGGTGTTCCTCGTCCAGTCACCGAGGGTCCGGGCCCCGTGCCCGGTCTCGTCCTGGACGGTCACGAGCACGAGGGGCGCTGCGTGCCACCGCGCCTCCTCGACGGCGACGTCGACCGCCTCCATCGACTCCCACGAGCCGTCGCACCCCACGAGCACGAGGGGCGTCGCGGCGGGCCGGTCCTGTCCCTCCTCGCCGTCCTCGCGGTTCATGACGTCGGCGCGTGGTCGATGGGCGGGCGATGGGCTCCTCCGCTGACGGAGAATCGACGACCGGTGACCTCGTCCGCGCCGACGCGCAGGAAGTGCGGCTTGACCGAGTCGTGCCAGGGGAAGAGCGGCAGGGACATCGCGTCGAGGACGTCGTGCAGCTGAGACACCTCGGTGGCGCGGCCCTTGACGACCACGCTCCAGGCCGAGGCGGACCCGACGTCGTACCCGTCGACCTCGAAGGCGACCGGCTGGCCAGCGGCGCTCTCGAGCTTGGTCCCGGCGGCGGTGCGGATGACGATCGTCGCGTGGTCGACCACGTGGTTGACCGGGAAGATCTCCGGATGCCCGTCGATGGCCGTCGCCAGCCGTCCGACGACGGCGTCCCGCAGGAGTGCCCAGCACTCGTGCAGGGGGATCTCGTGCGTGCCTTGTTCCGTGCTGGTGGTCATGGAAGCAGCGTCCCCCCTGAGTGCGCCCCCCGTATGGGGCCAAGGTCCCGTCCCCGTCCGCACGGCCCGGGTGGTGCGCGGCGACGGGACCTTCGCCCCTCCCCGGCCCGCCCGGCCGGCGCGACCGTGGTGGAGAGCACCCAGCGAGAGGAGCAGGTCATGACGAGGTTGGACACGCAGCCGCGGCACGCTGTGGTTGTCGGCGTCGACGGTTCGGCGGCGGCGCACCGGGCCCTGGACGTCGCGGTGGACGAGGCGCGTCGACTGCACCGTCCGCTGCACGTGCTGCACGCCACCGGCGTGGGGATCGTGCCGTGGACCACCGAACGGCTCGGGGTCCAGGACCTCGTCTCCGAGGCCGCCGCCCAGCGCGCCCGGGAGGCGGCGCCGGATCTCGAGGTGACCCGGGAGACCGTCGTCGCCGACCCTGCGGCAGCCCTCGTGGCAGCCAGCCGGACCGCGGACCTCGTGGTGGTCGACGCGGGAGGGCTCGGCCGGGCCAGCGGCATCCTGCTCGGCTCGACGAGCCGGGCGGTGGCGGCCCACGCCGGCTGCCCCGTCCTGCTGACGCCCCATGCGGGCGACTGGAGCACCCACGGCCCGGTGGTCGTGGGCGTCGACGCGTCCGAGCACTCCGTCCCGGCCGTCGCCTGGGCGTTCGCCGAGGCCTCGGCCCGGGGCACCGCCCTCCTCGCCGTGCACACCTGGTGGTGGGAGGAGCCGGACCCGTTCCTCTCCGGACGCGACTGGGAGGGTGCCTGGCGCGACGTCGCCGAGACCCAACGGCTGGAGGTGGCCGAGATGCTCGCCGGGTGGCAGGAGAAGTACCCCGACGTGCAGGTCTCGACGACCCTCGTCCGCGGTCACGCCGCGACGGTCCTGGCCGAGGAGTCGCGCGACGGGCAGCTGCTCGTCGTCGGCAGCCGCGGCCGGGGTGGCTTCACCGGCCTGCTGCTCGGGTCGGTCAGCGCCTCGCTCATCACGCACACCCGGTGCCCCCTGACGGTCGTCCCCTCCACGCACCGCCCCGTCGACTGAGCCGACACCCTCGGCCACCGCCGAGAACCACCACCAGAACCCAGAACCCAGCACCCCACCCAGCACCGGATCCGACGCCCGACCCAGCACCCAGGAGCTCGCCATGCCCGACCTCGACACCGCCAGGACCGAACCGGTCCCGGCCACCGACCACACAGGGTTGCGCGTCATGGGTCTGGACGAGTCCCTGCTGCGGCTGGGCGAGGCACCGGTGGGCCGCCTCGCCTTCCCGCTCGACGGCGAGATCGCCGTCCTCCCGGTCAACCACGTCCTCGACGGGGTCGACGTCTGCTTCCGCACCTCGGGTGGCTCGAAGGTCCAGGCTGCGGTCGACGGCGACGCGGTGTCGTTCCAGGTCGACGACTGGGATGCCGAGTCGCGCACGGGTTGGTCGGTGCTGGTCCACGGGACCGCCTCGGTCGTCACCGACGAGGACGAGGTGGCCCGCCTCGTGGGTACCGCCCGCCGCCCCTGGGTGCCGCTGGACGCGGACGCGAGGTGGGTGCGCGTCTCGACCCGCCAGGTGACGGGCCGCGCGATCCTCCCGCGCTGACCGGTGAGCCTCGGGGACACGGTCCGGGACACCCGGACCCGGCTCCGGCGACCACCCGGCCCCAGCGTCGGACGACCCACTCGCCGAGGGGGACCGGAGCCTGCCTGCTGCCTACGGGACCGGACGTCCGGCCCGACCGTCCCCGCCGTGGGTGGCGACGTACACCGCCGCCTGGGTGCGCCGCTCCATACCCATCTTGGCCAGGACCGAGGTGACGTAGTTCTTCACGGTCTTCTCGGCCAACGACATCGCCTCCCCGATCTGCCGGTTCGTCAGGCCGGCAGCGATGTGGTCGAGGATCCGGCGTTCCTGGGGGCTCAGCGACCGCATCCGCGGGTCGGCGTCACGGTCGTCGGCCCAGTCCGAGCGCACCCGTCGGGCCCGCTCGGGGTCCAGCAGGTTCTCACCGCGGGCGACGCGGGCGATGGCCTCGACGAGGCCGTTGCCGCGGATGTCCTTGAGGAGGTACCCGGCCGCCCCCGCGAGGATCGCGGCGGTGAGGGCCGTGTCGTCGTCGAAGGAGGTGAGGATGAGCCCGGCGATGGAGGGGTCGACCGACCTCACTTGTCGGCACGCCTCGATGCCGGACCCGTCCGGGAGCCGCGCGTCGAAGATCGCGACGTCGGGGCGCAGGGCCGGTATGCGGCGGGCGGCCTCCTGCGCGGACCCGGACTCCCCGATGACGCTGAATCCCGGTGTGCCCTCGAGCAGCTCGCGCAGTCCGCGTCGGACGATCTCGTGGTCGTCGAGGAGGAAGATCGTCGTCATGGTGCTCCTTCGGGTGTGGCTCCGGGCCGGGCGGCGGTGACGCTCGCCGCTCCACGATGGCACGACCGCGGGCTCAGTCCGAGGACCATGGTCCCGCCGCCCGCCCCGCTCGTCCGGCCGGGGCAGCACCGCCGCCCGTCGGGACCGTCCACGTGAGCCGGGTCCCCTTCGGGTGCGCCGCCGCGACCTCGCACTGACCACCCCTGGCAGCAGCTCGTTCGGCGAGGTTGGTCAGGCCGCTGCGGCGACCCGTCGACGGCGCGCCGACCCCGTCGTCGACGATCACCACCTCGATCCGCGGTCCCATGGAGACCCGGACCGACGCCGAGGTCGCCCGGGCGTGCCGGGCGACGTTCGCGAGGCCTTCGCGGACCACGGCGAACACGTCCTGCTCCTGCTCGGCCGTGATGCCGGTCGCCTCGCCGAAGAGCTCGAGGGTCGCGGTGAAGCCCAGGACGTCGGAGTAGCTCTCGACGAGCTCCTCGACCCGGCTGCGCAGGCCGCTCGGCGCCTGCAACGGTGTGAGCTGGTAGATCGCCTGCCGGATGTCCTTGATGGCGAGGTCGAGCTCGACCACCGCCTCCTCGATCCGCGAACGCACGACCGGGTGCTGGGCCAGCCGGCCGCTGGCCTGCAGGGACAACCCGGTCGCGAACAGGCGCTGGATCACGTGGTCGTGCATGTCGCGGGCGATGCGTTCGCGGTCCTCGAGCAGGGCCACGACCGCCCGGTCCTGCTGGGCGCTGGCGGCGACCAGAGCCAGACCCACGTGCTGCGCGAACTCGTGGAGCGGCCCCAGCACGCCGGAGGCGACGTCCTCGTCAGCCGACTCCCAGCAGACCAGCAGCGCCCCGACGGCGGTGGCACCGGCGACGATCGGCACGAGCGCCGTCGGTCCCGAGCTCTCGACCCCGGTGATGGCCACGACGTCGTCGACGATCTCGGCCACTGCGCCCTCTTGCTCCCCCGGGATCAGGAGCAGGGGTTGGCGCACGTCCCGGACGCTCTCCCAGTGCGGCCCCGCAAGCTCGCCGAACCCGTCCTGCCCCGGCCACGGCACCGCGGCGCCGCCGTCCCGCCGGTGCACCACGTCGACGACGGGAGGCTGCCCCTCGCGCTCCAGGGCGACCGCGCAGGCCCGTGCACCGGAGACGCGGCACACCTGCTCGGCCATCACCCCGAGGGCGGCGACCTCGGTCTCGCCTTCGAGCAGCGCCTGGGTGACGTCGGCAACGGCCTGCGCCCAGCGGCGCTGCACCTGGCTTCGCTCGTACAGGCGCGCGTTCTCGATGGCCACACCTGCCGCGGCGGCCAGCGCGACGACGAGCTCCTGGTCCTCGTCCGAGAACTCCGCCGCGCCCTCCTTCACCGCCAGGTAGAGGTTGCCGAACACCTCGTCACGCACCCGCACCGGAGCACCCAGGAAGCTGGTCATCGGCGGGTGGTTCGGGGGGAACCCGTACGAGTCCGGGTGGGCGTTGATGTCGGCGATGCGCCGGGGGCGCGGGTCCCGGATCAGCAGGCCGAGCACGCCGTGTCCTCGGGGCGGGTCGCCGATCGCCGCCCGCTGCTCGGCGCTCAGGCCGTGGGTGATGAACTCCATGAGGTGGTCGCGGTCCGGCGCCAGCACCCCGAGGGCGCCGTACCGCGCGCCGACGAGGGTGCAGGCGGAGCGGACGATGCGCGCCAGCACCTCGGACAGCTCCAGGCCCGCACTGACCGCCAGCACCGCGTCGAGGAGGCCCTCCGTCTGGGGTGACGACCGGACGTGCACTTCGGGACCTGCACCGGGCTCCATGGGCCGAGGATAGGGGCCCGACGCCGCCGACCGACAGGACCTCGGTCGGGACCTTCGCCCGTGGCCGGGACGCGGCGGCCTGCGGACACTGGGGTGCATGACGCACTCGGCACGGTCCCACCCCCTCGACGCCCCCGGCCGGGAGGTGGTCGTGGGCCTGGTCAACGACGGTATGGCGCTGGGCGTCGCCCTCCGTGGTGTCGAGCTCGCGGGCAGCCTCGGGGCCTCGGTCCACTTCGTGCAGGTGGTCCCGTCGGGCCTCGACCCGGGCGAGCGGGCCGAGGCGGAGAGTGCGACGTTCGCTGCGGGGCTCAGGGCCCTGCGCCACGGCAGGCACCGCGGCGCGACGTTCGAGTCCCCGGGCGGGGACCCCGCCGCGGTCCTCGTCGCCCGCAGCGCCAAGGCCGTCGGTCTCGTCGTCGGCGAGGATCGCGACCGGGTCGAGGCCGCGACAGGCGACCGCGAGGTCGGCGCCTACTGCAGCGCCCACGCCCGGTGCCCGGTCCACATCGTGCCGCGCGACGGGACCGGCGCCAGCAATGATCAGGCAAGTAGGGACCAAAGCCACTGGGGCACAGAGGAATCCGCGCCTAGCGTTGCAGTCGAGCCCCCGGTGACGACATCGCACTGAGGGAACGGGCCACCTGACCCGGAGCTCACCACCGCATGACAAGGAGAAGACGATGACCACCATCTCGCGCCACCGCGGATCGGCCGACACCACCTCCGATGCGCCCCTCGAGGCGACGAGGCCGCACGGTTTCGGCACGGCTCTCGGACTCCTGCGCCTCTCGCTGGGGTGGGTCTTCCTCTGGGCCTTCCTCGACAAGTCCTTCGCCCTGGGCTTCGCCACCGGCCGTGACGCCGAGACCGGCGTGGTGGACCGCTTCGGTGATGCCGCGTGGGTCAACGGCGGGTCGCCCACCAAGGGCTTCCTGTCCTTCGGCACCGACGGCCCGCTCAAGGACTTCTACGGCAGCATGGCCGGGCAGGCCTGGGCCGACTGGCTGTTCATGATCGGCCTCCTCGGAATCGGTGTGGCCCTCATGCTCGGCATCGGGATGCGGATCGCCACCGTGGCCGGCGCTGCCCTGCTGGTCATGATGTGGAGCGCGGCCCTGCCCCCGGCGAACAACCCCTTCATGGACGACCACATCGTCTACGCGCTGGCCCTGGCGGTCCTGCTCGGAGCCGGTGCCGGCCACCACCTCGGTCTGGGCAGCACGTGGGAGCGTCTGTCCGTCGTGCGCCACCACCACTGGCTCCGGTAGCCGTCGGTCGGGTGGCCCACGCGAGCCCGTCCCCACCATCCGGTGGGGACGGGCTCGCGTGGGCCACCCCTCGGTGTCGGCAGACGGCTCTACGGTGGGGACATGTACCTGGAGAACCTCGTGCTGGATGCCGTCCGCCCCCAGGAGCTGGGCCGGTTCTGGGAGGCGGCGCTCGGCGGCGAACGCCTGACCGACGAGCCCGACGGCTTCGAGACCCGGCTCGGCCTCGAGGGTGGACCCGTCCTCGACCTGTGCCTCCAGCGCGTCCCAGACGCCCCGACCGACCCGCTGCGGCTCCACCTCGACCTCCGGGGTGGGGAACGCCAGGCCGAGGTGGTCGAGCGGCTCCTCGGTCTGGGTGCACGCCACCTCGACATCGGTCAGGACGACGTCCCGTGGGTGGTGCTCGCCGACCCGGAGGGCAACGCCTTCTGCGTGATGGAGGACCGGGCGGCCTACTCCGACACCGGACCGATCGCGGCGCTGCCCCTCGACTCGGCAGACCCTGGGAGGGATGCTCGGTTCTGGGCCTGGCTCACGGGGTGGACCGTGGTCCCCGGGGACTCCCCGACCGTCCTACGGCACCCGTCCGGCAAGGGCCCCCTCCTCGAGCTCTGTCCCGAGGCAGCCGCGAAGGGCTCGCCGAAGAACCGGCTCCACCTCGACGTCAGGCTCGAGACCGGTGACGACCCCGACGTGGTCGGCGCCCAGGTCGTCGAGCACGGCGGACGAGCCCTCCCTCCCCTGGCCGAGGGGTTGCCGTGGCGCCTCTACGCCGACCCGTCCGGCAACGAGTTCTGCGTGCTGCCGGTCAGCTCCTGACGACGCCTCAGTCGGACGCGTCGACGGCCTCGCTCGGCACCGACACGACCGAGGGGTCCCCGTCCGGCACCGTCGCGCCTGCGAGCACCACACGCCGTACCCCCGGGACGGCGGAGGCCATCACCTGGGCGAGGCGTGCCTCGCGACCCCCGCGTGTCCCAGCGACGGTGACCTCGCCCTCGGTGACGCTCACCGACCAGCCAGCCCGCCCGAGCGAGGCGAACTCGTGCGTCAGGTGGCGGCGGATGGCGCTGTCGGAGGTCGTCATCGCCCGCAGGATGTCGCTGCGGCTGACGATGCCGACCAGGACCCGATCCCGGGTCACCGGCACGCTCTTCCACCCGGTGTCGGCCAGCATCTGACCGAGCTCGGCGACGTCCGCCGACTCCAGCACGGTCACCGGGTCCGGGGTCATCACCTCGTCGACGAGCCGAGGCCACGACGCCTCCGACGACTCCGACGGTTCGACGGGACGCAGGTGCGCCCTCGGGTCGGGGGTGAGGTGCAGGCGCAGGACGTCCGCCTCGCTGACGATGCCGACGACGTGGTGGTCCGCGTCGACCACCGGGAGGGCCGACAGCCTGGCCCTCGCCAGGAGCTGGATGGCGACCTCGAGGGTGCTCCCGGTGGGGAGGCTGTAGGCAGGCACCGTCATGATCTCGCGGACCAGCATGGCAACTCCTCGGTGTCGCGGACGTCCTGGACCCACCCTCGCCGCGGCACGACACGGGGCACAGGGACCAAGTGCCCTGTGCCTGAAGCGATCTCGCGGCAACCGTGGAGGTGGACAGCACCGAGCCACCAGGAGCACACCATGGACACCAGCACCCGCACCGTCGTCGTCGGCATCGACCTGTCGGACACCAGCGACCTCGCCCTGGAGTGGGCAGCGCAGGAAGCGGCACGACGCCGCTGCCACCTCCTGGTCGTGCACACCTACTCGCTGCCGACGTACCCCGCCGTCCGTGCCGGCGTCCCCGGAGGCACCGTCGTGACCGACCTCGACGACTCCGTGCGTGAGTCGTCGGTCCAGGCGACCACCGCGGCCGTGGGCCGGGTCCGCGCCTCGCACCCCGAGCTCGACGTGCGGATGCAGACCGGCGCCGGCTCCCCTGCCGAGGCGCTGGTGCGGGCCTCGCGCGAGGCCGCCCTCGTCGTCGTCGGGGCGCGCGGTCTCGGCGCGTTCCGAGGGATGCTGCTGGGGTCGGTGTCGACCCACGTCTGCGCCCACGCCCACTGCCCGGTCGTCGTGGTGCACGAGGCCCCGACGCGCTCGGTCGCCGGTGCGCGCGTCGTCGTCGGCGTCGACGGCACGCAGACCTCGACCGAGGCGCTCGCCTTCGCGTTCGAGCAGGCGTCGTCGCGCGGCGTGGGCCTCACCGTGGTGCACACCTGGCAGCTCGACGCCGTGGACGGGACCGCGGCCTCCATGGCCTGGACCGTCGACTGGGAGCAGGTGGGCGAGCAGGAGCGCTCGGTCGTCGCCGAGGCACTCGCCGGGTTCGGCGAGCAGTACCCGACGGTCGACGTCCGGCGCGACGTGGCGCAGGGACACCCCGTCGAGGAACTCGCCCGCCAGAGCGAGAACGCCTGTCTGCTCGTCGTCGGGACCCGTGGCCGCGGCGTCGTCTCCGGCTGGGTCAAGGGCTCGGTGTCCCAGGCCATCGTCCGGGCGGCGCACTGTCCCGTGGCGGTGGTCCACCCTCCCGAGCCCGATCCTGCGGAGCACCACCCACGTCGAGGTCGTGACCACAAGGGCTTCCACCTGCCGGTGCCACCGGTGCGCGAACGGCTCTGAGCCCCACCGATGAGGAGGCTCCCCACGGCGGGACCGTGGGGAGCCTCAGGTGGCGCTGCCGAGCCTCAGGAGGTCGGTGCGGTGAGCTCGAGGGCGACCCCGTCGGGGTCACGGAACTCCAGGATGGCCATCTCCCCGAGGTCCTTGATCTCCTCGTGCGCGACGCCGAGCGAGTCCAGCGTCGCCGCAGCGGCGGTCAGCGCATCCACCGACGCGACCGCGAAGGACACGTGGTCCAGGCCGACCCGGTCCTCCGAGAACTCGTCGGACCCCGGCGCGACCGGGCGGAGCCCGAACAGGCCCCCGCCGAACTTGTAGATCACGCCACCGAAGAGGAACCCGAGCTGTTCGCGGGTCTGCTCGTCGGCTCCCTCGGGGACCTCGAAGGCGACGTCCCACCCGAAGACGGAGTCGTAGAACTCCCGGGAGCGGGCGATGTCGGTGACGGTGAGGCGGACATGGGCGAATCCTTCGACGGCTAGTGGCATCTCCCCACACTCACACGCGCTGGTGGTGCCTGCAACGCGGGGAAGGAGCCCACGCCGACGGCTCCCAGCACACCTGCACGCGAGTTCGTCGTATGGATCGCGTCAAGGCACCTTGACCGCCGCGCCACGACGCGGCGTGATGGAGGCATGTCCCTCACCACCGTGCTCCACCGCCGCCCGGTCGTCCTGTGTGGTGCTGCGGCGCTGCCCCTGCTGACCTGCCTGGCCCTGTCCGGCCTGCGCGACGAGGTGGGCAACGCCCCTGCCGTCCTCGTCCTCGTCGTCCTCGTCGTGGCGGCGGCGTCCAGCGGGTCGCGCTCGGCAGGTCTGGTCACGGCGGCCTCGTCAGCCGTCTGGTTCGACGTCGTCCTCACCGCGCCGTACGGGCAGCTCGCGATCCACGACCCCGAGGACCTCGAGGCGATGGCGCTGCTCGTGGTCGTGGGGGTGGCGGTCACCGAGCTGTCCCTGTGGGGGCGACGCCAGCAGGCCCGGGCCAGCCGCGCCTCGGGCTTCCTCGACGGCCTCGTCCTCAGTGCCGACGCCGCCCAAGGTCCCGACCGCTCGCCGCAGGAGCTCGTCGAGGACACCTGCCGTCGCATCACGGAGGTGCTCGGGCTCGACCGCTGCCGCTTCGCGGCCGGTCCGGTCGGCTCCGGGCTGCCCCGGCTGACCCGTGCCGGCGCACTGGTCGGGCGCGGCAGCAGCCACGACGTCGACCGCGACGGCCTCCCGGTCGACACCGAGGTCGCGATCGAGGTGAGGGTGTCGGGTGAGGTGCTCGGGTCGTTCCTGCTGACGAGCGCCTCCAGGGTCACCCGACCCACGCGGGACCAGCGCCGCACCGCGGTGCTGCTGGCGGACCAGATGGCGACGGTCCTGCTGGCGCAGCGCACCCCCTGACCCCGGCCCACCGGCTCAGGAACACACCACCCGAGCCGGGCCACCACCGCAGGGACAGCGGGCCACCACCGCAGGGACGGCCGGAGCCCTGCAGGCGCGGTGCCGTCAGGCGATGGGTGGCGGCTCGACGACCGGGTGGTGGTAGGTCAACGAGACCAGCTCGAGCACCACCGCCGCCGGGCTGCCCGGCTCGGCCACGAGAACGAGCTGCTTGCGGTTGGCGACGAGCTGCTCGCGCACCTCGAACAGCGCCCGCACCCCGGCACTGGCCAGCTGGGTGACACCGGTGAGGTCGATGGTGAGGGACCGGACACCACCGCGTGCCGCGCCGAGCAGGGCGGCCCGGGCCCGCTCGGCGCTGTCGAGGTCGACGGTGCCGGTGAGCAGCACCAGCGGACCTGAGTCGTCGTCCTCGACGGAGACGTCGAAGTCGGCGTCCGGGATGTCGCCCTCCTTCGTCTCGTCGTGCAGGAGACTGCGACCGGAGGCCATCACGGCGTCGCGGTGCGCCCGGTGGCGCAGGACGACCGTGGTCCCCCGGTCGCCCTCCGGGGCGTTCGCCGACTGCGGCGGGTGCAGGACCTCGGCCTCGTCGACGACCTGAGACATCAGCAGAAGGCCGCGGCCACCGGTGGTCGCAGCGGGCACCGGTGCCCGCCAGCGCCCCTCGTCACCGATGCGCACCGAGATGCCCCCGGTGGGCAGGACGGACGCGACCACGTTGAGGACCCCGGGGCGACCGACGGGGTAGGCGTGCTCGATCACGTTGGTCACCGCCTCCGTCACGGCGAGCTCGAGGGCGAACCGGTCTGCGGCCGACGGACCCAGACCAGCCAGCCAGGCACCGAAGGACGCATTGACCTGGTGCAGGCTCTCGCGGGTCGCGGTCAGCCGCAGGTCGAGGTCCTCGACCCGCTGGCGCAGCCGCTGGGCGACCAGCACCGTCACGTCGTCCTCGTGCCCCGCACGGGTCATGAGCTCCATGGTGAGCTCGGCCACCCGGTCTGCGGCAGAGGCCGCTGCACCGACGGGGAGAGCGCGGTTGGCCACGGCGTCACCAGCCACCCTGGCCAGCTCCCGGACGCCCTCGTCGAGGGAGTGCCCACTGCGCTCGACCAGGCCGTCGCTGTAGAGCAGGACGACCTCGCCGGGGGCGAGGGTCGTGTGGGCGAGGGACTGGACCGCGCCGGTGCCGAGCGGTCCGCCGACGCCGGCGTCGAGCAGGCGGCTGGTGCCGTCCTCGGACAGCACCAAGGGGGCGGGGTGGCCGCAGCGGCCGTAGACGACCTGCCCGGTGTCGGGGTCGAGCAGGACCACGACCACCGTCGCAGCACGCATGCTCGGGCTGTGGGCGGCATACGTGTCGAGGCGGGCGAGCACGGTCTCGAGCTCACGTTCGGTGCGCAGCAGCTCCTCGAGGACGGCGCGCAGCTGGCCCATCGCCGCCGAGGCGACGACCCCGTGGCCGACCACGTCGCCGACGACGAGGGCGAGCCGGCCGTCGTCGAGGACGAAGGCGTCGAACCAGTCGCCACCGGCGGCCTGGTCGTGGGCGGCGACGAGGTAGCGGGCGGCGACCGTCGCGGTCGGCAGCACGGGCAGGGACATGGACAGCAGGGCACGCTGGAGCTCCACGACCACGTCGTGCACGGCCTCGTACCTCTCCTGCACGTGCGCGGTGCGCAGCGCCGCCTCGTGGCGCTCGTGCACGCGGTCGGTCACGTCGACGACGGAGCAGACCGCCCCGATGGTCGCCCCGTCGGCGTCCCGGCGCGGGGTGACGGTGAAGTCGACGAAGATCTCGTGGAGCTGGTCGGTCTCGTCGCGACGGATCTGGAACCGCCACTCGGTGCCCACATGGGTCTCCCCCGAGGCGTAGACCCGGTCGAGGATCTCGAGGAACTGCTGCCCCTTGATCTCGGGCATCACCTCGTTCCACGGCTGGCCGATGAAGGCGTCACGACCGACGTAGCGGCGGTACTCCTCGTTGGCGGCGACGGCGATGTGGTCCGGCCCCTCCCAGGCGACGACCATGACGTTCAGCTGGTCGAACACGTCGCGGACGGTCGCCAGCGACCCGACCGCAGCATCGGCGGCAGCATCGACGGCGGGGACGGCGGCCACGTCGGCGGTGTCCTCGGCGCTGTCGTCGGTGACAGCCAGTCCAAGGTCCTGACCTGCGCTTACATGGTCCGTGCGTGCATCCACGGGGCGACAGTACCTCGGCGGAGCAGCCGACGGTGAACTGGTCCCAGGATGTCCGGGAGGCATTTGCGGACGCACCGTCCGGTATTGCGCCCTATCGACCACCACCCGTCCGTGGTCACCGCGGGTCGAGCCACACCGCGGCGTCCGGCGGCAGGGCACCGTCCTCCAGCGGCACGCTGGACACCAGGACGGTCGCACCCTCGAGCGGCACCGGGTTGTCGGACAGGTTCACGACGCAGCGCAGCGCCTGCCCGCGGTCGAAGTCGAGGACGGACTCGGCCGACTTGCGCCACGCCAGCCCGGCCTCGGCGAGACCAGGGGTCTGCCGGCGCAGGCGCAGGACCGTCCGGTGCAGCGACAGCATCGAGTCGGGGTCGGCGAGCTCGGCCTCGACGGTGAGGTCGCGCCACGTCGACGGCTGGGGCAGCCACGGCTGCACCCCGTCCGGCGAGAAGCCGAACGGCGGCACGGTCCCCGACCACGGCAGGGGCACCCGGCAGCCGTCGCGGCCCCGCATCTGCCCGCCGCTGCGCAGGAACATCGGGTCCTGGAGCACCTCGTCGGGCAGGTCGTCGACGTTGGGCAGCCCGAGCTCCTCGCCCTGGTAGATGTACGCACCCCCGGGCAGCGCCAGCATGAGCATCGCCGCGGCGCGGGCCCGTCGGGTGCCGAGCTCGAGGTCGGGGACCTCGCCCTCGCCGTCGGTGATGAAGTACGAGCTGGTGGTCGTCCGGCCGTAGCGGGTCACCGGACGGATCTCGTCGTGGCTCGTGAGCACCCACGTGGACGGGGTGCCGGTCGGGGCGAAGGACGCCAGGGTGTCGTCGATGACGGCACGCAGCGCGCCCGCCTCCCACGGCCCCTTGAGGTAGGGGAAGTTGAACGCGGTGTGCATCTCGTCGGGACGCAGGTACTTGCTGAGCCGCTCCGGGGTGCTCACCACCGCCTCGGCCACGAAGACCCGCTCCCCCTCGTAGGTGTCGGCGATCGCCCGCCACCGGCGGAAGATGTCGTGCACGGCCTCGACGTCCCAGTGCGGGTTGTCGTCCCAGTCGACGGTGCGGAACTGGAGCACCCCGCCGTAGTCGGCGTCCGGCAGGCCCGCCTTCTTCGCCATGGCCGGAGCGGCGTCGATGCGCAGGCCGTCGACCCCGCGGTCGAACCAGAACCGCAGGACGTCGTCGAAGTCGTCGAGGACGTCGGGGTTGCCCCAGTCGAGGTCCGGCTGCTCCGGGGCGAAGAGGTGCAGGTACCACTGGCCCGGGGTCCCGTCCGGCTCGGTGACGCGGCTCCACGCCGGGCCGCCGAAGGCGCTGATCCAGTTGTTCGGCGGTTCGTCCCCACCCTCCCCGCGACCGTCGCGGAAGAAGTACCGCGCCCGCTCCGGCGCCTGCGGGCCGCCTGCGAGCGCCGCGAGGAACCACGGGTGCTGGTCGGAGGTGTGGTTGGGGACGAGGTCGATGATCACGCGCAGGCCGAGAGCGCGCGCCTCGCGCAGCACCGCGTCGGCGTCCTCGAGGGTCCCGAACATCGGGTGGATGTCGGTGAAGTCGCTGACGTCGTAGCCGCCGTCGGCCATCGGCGACGGGAACCACGGCGAGATCCACAGACCGTCGACACCGAGGTCGGCGAGGTACGGCAGGCGGGTGCGCAGACCTGGGAGGTCACCCTCGCCGTCGCCGTTCCCGTCGGCGAAGCTGCGCGGGTACACCTGGTACATCACGGCGCTGCGCCACCACGTGGTCGCCTCCCCAGCCTCCGGCCCCGTCCCGTCGGGCGACCCGGGGCCGTCGGTGTGGTCCGTGACGCTGCTCATGGGGATGCTCCTGGAAGGCGACGGTGGACGGACGGTGGCGCGGACGCCGCGCGTGCGGGACCGAACCTAGTGGGCGCGGCACCCCCGCGGACAGGGGTATGGCGCCGGCGCCATACCCCTGTCCCCCACCGGCGATCGGGGTTCGTCGGCGCGCGCTGACCGGACCCGGGGCCCCCGTCGTGCAGAATTGCCCCGTCCCTCCCCCCGCCCGAGAGTCAGGTGTCCGCGTGTCCGTTGCGCGCGAAGGTCGAAGCCTGCCCTCAGGGCTGCCCACGCCATGACGGGCAGGCACCGGGACCCGCTGCCGCGACGGTCCGCCGACGGGCACCCACGCGCGGGGGCGACCCGCACGCACACCGAGCCGGCGCCGTCGCGGGTGGGACCCGACGGGGCGCTCCGCGCATGGTTCGAGCAGCTGCCCCGCTCGACGCGACCGGTCGTGGCGATCGTGGGCGTCCTGCTCACCGTGCTCGCGCTGACCTTGACGTCGGTCGTCCTCGCACCGCCCGGCTCGAGCGTCGCGGCGTGGTGGCCGGCCGCCGGGGTGTCCGTCGCGGCGCTGCTGTGGATGCGCGGGCGCAACCGCTGGGTCCTCGGTGCAGGGCTGTTCGCCGTCTCGGTCCTGGGCAACCTCGTCGGCGACCGTCCGCTCGCCGTGTCCGTGGGCTTCGCCCTGGCGAACCTCGCCGAGACGGTGGTCGTCACCCTCCTGCTGCTGCGCTCCGGTGGCGCCCGGTCGGCCCTGTCGAGCATGGCCGGACTCGGCGCGTTCCTGCGCGCCTGTGGCGTGGGCGCCGTCGTGATCGCCGTCGGTGCGGGGGCCACCGTCCAGCTCACGGGCACCGGTGACTTCGTGGCCGTGGCCCGTGCGGTCGGGGCCTCGCACGGCGCAGCACTCCTGCTCGTCCTGCCGTGGTTCCTCGGCGCCTCGGCACCGCCGCAACGGCGACCTAGCGAGCGGGTGGCCCAGTGGTTGACCCTGCTCGTCGTCGTGGCTGCGGTGTTCGGCCCGCGGCAGAGCCTCCCCCTGTCGTTCGTCCCCTTCGTGGCGCTCATGTGGGGTGCGGTCCGCATGGGCCAGCGGACCGTCTACGCCCAGCTCGTCCTGTCCGGGGTGATCGTCACCCTCCTGAGCGCCATCGGGGGTGGACCGTTCGCGCACGTCTCGGCCGGGTACCCACCCGAGGTCGTCATCGCGCTCGTCCAGACCTTCGTCGTCTGCTCCGCCCTCCTGGTCCTCCCCTTGTCGGTCGCGATCCGCCAGCGCCAGGAGGCGATGACCGAGCTCCAGCGCAGCGAGGCGTTGTTCCGCCACGGCTTCAACGGCGCCCGGGTCGGGATGCTGCTCCTCCAGCGCGACCACGGGGCGCTGCGGATCGTCGAGCTCAACGGTGTCGCGCTGCGCCTGCTCACCGGGGGCGACGGCCGCACCGAGCGCGACGTGCTCGGCCAGAGCTGGTCCGGCCTGCTCGACCCCCTCAGCGCCCTCGACGTCGACGGGGTGGTGCCGGGGTCCCCCGTCTCGGCCGTCCGCGAGGACGACCCGGCCCAGGGGTGGCAGGGCGAGGTCCAGGTGGCCCGGCCCTCCCGCGCCTGGCTCGAGGTGACGCTGTCCCCCTTGGAGGAGTACGGCGGCGACCTCTACACCGCGCAGCTCGTCGACATCACCGAGCGCCGCGAGGCCGAGGCCCAGCTGAGGTCGGCGCTGGAGAAGGAACGTCGCGCCGTCGAGCGGCTGACCGAGCTCGACCAGGCCAAGGACGACTTCGTCTCCAACATCAGCCACGAGCTGCGCACCCCCATCACCAGTGTCATCGGCTACGCCGAGATGCTGACCGAGGGAGACGCCGGTGACCTCAACCGGCTCCAGCGCGGCATGGTGGAGAAGGTCGAGCGCAACGCCGAGCGCCTGCTGGCGCTCATCGAGGACGTGCTGGCGGTCTCGCGCGTGGACGCCGGCAGCTTCTCGTTCACCGCGTCGGAGGTCGATGTCGTGCACTGCGCGTGGCAGGCGGCCGAGGCCTTGGAGAAGATGTCCAGCGACGCCGAGGTGACCCTCACGGTCGTCGCTCCGCACGACCCGGTGCTCGTCGCGGGCGACTTCGCCCAGCTCGAGCGCGCCCTGCTCAACCTCGGGTCGAACGCGCTGAAGTTCACGCCGGCCGGTGGCCGGGTGACGGTGCGGGTCACCGTCGCCGCGGATGACGTCGTCCGGATCGCGGTGGAGGACAGCGGGATGGGAGTGCCTGAGGCCGAGGCGCACCGCCTCTTCGAACGCTTCTTCCGCTCCAGCACCGCCCAGGCCGAGGCGATCCAGGGCACCGGGCTCGGGCTGACCATCGTCAGCTCCATCGCGCACGCGCACCACGGGGACGTCGGCTACGCCCCACGCAGCGGGGGTGGGTCGGTGTTCACCCTCACCCTGCCCCTCCTGCAGACCCATGGCGTCCCCGTCCCTGCCGGCGGCGACGGCGCCACCTCCTGACGAGTCGCACCTGGTCTGCCGGGGTCGGCCTCACCGGCCCCTAGACGAACGCCCCGATGCCGGTGATGTCCCTGCCCACGATGAGGGTGTTGATCTCCCGCGTGCCCTCGTAGGAGTAGATCGCCTCGGCGTCCGCGACGAACCGCCCGACCTGGTGGTCGAGCAGGATCCCGTTGCCGCCCAACAGCTCCCGCGCGTAGCCGACCGTCTCGCGCATCCGCACGGTGCAGAACGCCTTGGCCAGCGAGGCCTGCGCGTCGGTGGCCTTCCCGGCGTCCTGGAGCTGGCTGAGCTGGACGCAGAGGGTGGCAGAGGCCGTGGTGTTGCCGAGCATCTGGACGAGCAGGTCCTGGATGAGCTGGAACCCGGCGATCTTCTGGCCGAACTGCTCCCGCTCGGTGGCGTACGCGAGCGCGTGCTCGTAGGCCCCGAGCGCACAGCCGACCGCCATCCACGCCACCCCGGCGCGTGTCATGAGCAGCACCCGGCCGGTGTCCTCGAAGGAGTTGGCGCCCTGGAGGCGGTTGGCCTCGGGCACCCGGACCCCGTCGAGGGTGATGTGGGCGTTCTGGACGACGCGCAGCGCGATCTTGTCGCCGATGGGCTCGGTGCTGAAGCCCGGCGTGTCCTTCTCCACGACGAAGCCGAGAACCTCGTCGCTCGCGGTGTCGCGGGCCCAGATGATGGTGAGATCGGCGAAGGTGGCGTTGCCGATCCACTTCTTCTCGCCGTCGAGCACCCACTCGTCCCCGTCCCGCGTGGCGGTGGTGGTCAGTCCCCCGGCCGCCCCGGACCCGGCGTCGGGCTCGGTGAGCCCGAACGCGCCGATCTTCTCCCACCGTGCCATCGCGGGGAGCCAGCGCTCCTTCTGCTCCTCGGAGCCGCAGAGCTGGATCGAACCCATCGCGAGTCCGCTGTGCACGCCGTGGAAGGTGGCGATGGACGGGTCGACGCGGGCCATCTCCATGGCGAGCATGCCGTCGAGCAGGAACCGACGCCTGCCCCCGCCGGGTCCGTCGAAGGCGAGTCCGGCGGTGCCCAGCGCGGCCAGCCCGGGGACGATCTCGAACGGGAAGGTCGCCCGCACCCAGTGGTCGGTGATGATCGGCGCCACCTCGCGGGCGAGGAACTCCCGCATCCCGAGCAGGATCTGCCGCTCGTCGTCGTCGAGGAGGCCCTCGAGCCCGTAGAAGTCAGTGGTCGGTGCGCCCATGCTCCAGCACGGTAGCCGCGATGGCCCGCACGTGCCGGTCGTCGGTGCCGCAGCACCCACCCACCACGTCGAGGGCGGGCAGCCGACCCAGCAGCGCGGCATACCCCTGCGCGAGCTCGTCCGGGTCACCGGCGTCGAGCTCCTCCGCCGCGTCCAGCTCGGCATGGCTCATCCGGGACGCGTTGCCACGGAAGCCCACCACGCGCTGCACCCACGCCCCGTCGTCGAACGCCGGGGCCACGTGGTCGGGATGGGCGCAGTTGACCATGAACCCGGCAGCCGACCCGTCCGTCTCGTGGTCGACGACCTCCACGGCGTCGCGCAGGGTGACCCCGCTCGGCACCCGGCCGTCGGTCTCCACGGTGAACGACACCACGCACGGGACCCCGACCTCGGCCGCAGCGCGGACGAACCCGACCGCCTCGGCGACATAGGTGATGGTCAGCAGCGACACCTGGTCGGCACCCGCCTCGGCGAGCGCCGCCACCTGGGGCCGGTGGTACTGCGCCGCCTCGGCGGCCGTCATCTCGTGACCCACGACGTAGCCGTCGCCGCGAGGGCCCAGCACACCGTTGACGGTCGCGTCAGGCAGCTCGCCCGCGATCTCGCGCGCCAGCTGCACCGACTCGGTGTGGACGTCGCGCAGCGCGGCGGCGTCGTAACCCAGCCGCCGGCCCCAGTCCGGGTTCGCCCGCCACGTGACGGTGTCCACGAGGAAGGGCACCCCGTGGGCGCGGGCCGTCTCGAGGTAGGGCGCCCAGTAGGTCCGGATCGCGGTCCTGCCCTGCTCGTTGTCGAGCAGCGGGAAGGCGGCGAAGTCCGGCAGGTCGAGGCCCTGGCCGAAGATCAGGGAGGTCTCGAGGCCGCCGTCGGTGAGGCGCACCCGACCACGGTACGACCGCGGAGGGCTTCGCGTCGATGGTTCCGCCCCGGCACCTCCGGCTCGTCGCGAGTGGGTGCCTGGGCCCGGTGTGCGGCACCATGGTGTGCGCCGACGTCGGAACCCCACGGGCCCCGACGTCGTTGCGCACCACGAGTGATCCTGCCCGCACCAGAGCACCCGACCACGGAGAACCATGGAACCCCCCAGTACGCCGGGACAGCCCGGCGCGCCCGTCCGCACCCGAACCCACGGTGGAGCTGACGCGTGACCGCGGTCCTGTCCCTCCTGCTCGGAATCCTCGTCGTCCTGCTCATCACCGGCCTGACCGGCTACTTCGTGGCCCAGGAGTTCGCCTACATGGCGGTCGACCGGTCCCGCCTCGCCGCCCGCGCCGAGGCCGGCGACCCCGTCGCCGCCCGCGCCCTGGCCGTCACCCGGCGCACCTCCTTCATGCTCTCCGGCGCCCAGCTCGGCATCACCGTGACCGGCCTCGTCGTCGGCTATGTCGCCGAGCCCCTCATCGGTGAGTCGATCTCCGACCTGCTCGGGGGCACCCCCGTGCCGACCGGGGTGGGCCTGGCCGTCGGCACCGTCATCGCCCTCGGCTTCTCGACGGTGGTGCAGATGCTGTTCGGCGAGCTCTTCCCGAAGAACCTCGCCATCGCCCGCCCCGAGCCGATCGCCCGCTGGCTGTCCCGCTCGACGACGATCTACCTCAAGGTCTTCGGCTGGCTGATCCAGGTCTTCGACCGGGCGTCCAACCTCCTGCTCAAGGCCCTGGGCATCGAGCCCGTGCACGACGTCGAGCACTCGGCGAGCGCCCGCGACCTCGAGCACATCGTCGCCGAGTCCCGCGACAGCGGTGACCTCTCCCCCGAGCTCTCGCTGCTGCTCGAGCGCATCCTCGACTTCCCGCGCCGCGACGTGGAGCACGCGATGGTGCCCCGTCCGCGGGTCGACACCGTGGACCCGCGCCAGACCGTCGACGATGTCCGCGCCCTGATGGCCGGCGGCCACTCGCGCTACCCCGTGCTCGCCGACGACGGCAACAGCGTCCTCGGCGTCGTCGAGCTCTACGACGTGCTCGCCACCTCCGGTCTCGGGGCCCGGTCGGTCACCGAGCTCATGCAGGAGCCGGTCGTCGTGCCGACGACGATGGCGCTGCCCGACGCGGTCCGCGAGCTCGTCGGCCGCCGGCGCGAGCTCGCCTGCGTCATCGACGAGTACGGCTCCTTCGCCGGCATCCTGACGCTGGAGGACATGGCCGAGGAGCTCGTCGGCGAGCTCACCGACGAGCACGACGGCGATGTCGTCGAACCCGTCCACGAACCTGCCGCCGACGGCTCGTGGGTGATGTCGGGCGACCTGCCCCTCGACGAGGCCGAGCGGGTGCTGGGCCACACGCTGCCGATCGGCGACTACGAGACGGTGTCCGGGTTCGTCATCGCCCACCACGGCGCCCTGCCCGACCCCGGTGACGTCGTCACCGTGGAGCTGCCCATCGACCCGGCCGAGCTGGCCGAGGACGGTGAGCCCACGCCGTACGTCATGACCGTCGAGGTGCTCGAGGTCGAACGCTACGTCCCCGCCAGCGTCCGGCTGCGGGTCGACCAGGCCGAACCCCCGGTCCCTGCGGAACGGTCCGCGGGCCACCAGCTTGAGGAGCAGTCGTGAGCAGCCCCTGGGTGGTCATCGTTGCCACCATCGCCATCATCGGGCTCTCCGCCTTCTTCGTCGCCATCGAGTTCGCGCTCATGTCGGCCAAGCGGCACCGCCTCCAGGACGCCGCGCACACCAGCCGCGCCGCCCGGGCGGCCCTGCGGAGCTCGCACGAGCTGACCCTGCTGCTGGCCGGGTCCCAGCTCGGCATCACCGTCTGCACGCTGGCCCTCGGTGCGATCACCAAGCCCGCGGTGCACCACTGGCTGATGCCCCCGCTCGAGGCCGCCGGCCTGCCGACGTGGGGCGCCGACGTGGTCGCCTTCGTCCTCGCGCTGGTCATCGTGACGTTCCTGCACCTCGTGGTCGGCGAGATGGCCCCCAAGTCGTGGGCGATCGCGCACCCCGAGCGCTCGGCGACGATGCTGGCCCTGCCGATGCGCGGCTTCATGTTCCTGACCCGGCCGCTGCTGCGCTCGCTCAACGCTGCGGCGAACTGGTGCCTGCACCGCGTGGGTGTCGAGCCGACCGACCAGGTCGCCTCCGGTCGCAGCCCGGAGGACCTTCGTTCGCTGCTCGAGCACTCGACGAACGTCGGCGCGCTCGACACGTCCTACTCCTCACAGCTCGCCGGCGCCCTCGACCTGCAGACCCTGACGCTGGCCGACCTCGTCGAGGACGACCGCACGCTCACGGAGGTGGGGGTCGACGCGACCGCAGCCGACCTGTGGGAGACCTCGCGACGCACCGGTCACCTCCGCGTGCTCGTGCGGGAGGGACGGCACGTACGCGGCGTGGTCCACGTCCGTGACGCCCTCACCAGCGCGCCGGAGCAACCGGTCACCGAGCTGATGCGTCGACCCGAGACCATGCCGCCGGCCGCCCTGGTGCACCAGGCGCTCACCCGGATGAAGCAGACGAGCACCCAGCTCGTCGTCGTCGCCGAGCCCGGTGGACCGGCGCTCGGGGTGGTCGGCGTCCCGGACATCCTCCAGCGCCTGATGCCCGAGCCCGACGCGTCGCCGGTACCCGCCTGACCGAGGGCCCGCCGGGTCGCGCGACTAGAAGCCGGCGGGGGCGTGCGGCACGTACGGCGCCTCGAGCGCAGCCACCTCGTCGTCGGTGAGCTCGACGTCCAGCGCGGCCACGGCGTCCTCGAGGTGGCCGGCCCGGGTCGCGCCCACGATCGGCGCGGTGACCGCCGGGTTGCGCAGCACCCACGCGAGGGCGACCTGCGCGCGGGGGATCCCCCGGGCCGCGGCCACCTCACCGACGGCGTCGACGACGGCACGGTCGGCGTCGCCGTACAGGGTGGCGCCGAACTCGTCGGTCTGGCTGCGGCTGGTCTGCTCACCCCACTCACGGGTGAGCAGGCCCCGCGCGAGCGGGCTCCACGGGATGACCCCGACCCCCTGGTCGGCGCAGAGCGGCAGCATCTCGCGTTCCTCCTCGCGGTTGAGGAGGTTGTAGTGGTCCTGCATCGACACGAACGGCGTCCAGCCGTTCGCCCGCGCGGTCTCCTGCGCCTTGGCGAACTGCCACGCCCACATCGAGGACGCGCCGAGGTAGCGGACCTTGCCGGAGCGGACGACGTCGTGCAGCGCCTCCATCGTCTCCTCGATCGGCGTGTGCGGGTCCCACCGGTGGATCTGGTAGAGGTCGACGAAGTCGGTCCCGAGGCGGGTCAGGCTCGCATCGATGGCGGCGAGGATCGCCTTGCGGGACAGGCCCGCCCCGTTCGGACCGTCGTGCATCCGTCCGTGCACCTTGGTCGCGATGACGAACTCGTCCCGCCGCCCGTGCTCCGCGAGGGCCCGACCGACGATCTCCTCGCTGCTCCCGGCGGAGTACACGTTCGCCGTGTCGAAGAACGTGATGCCGGCGTCGACGGCCTGCCGGAGCAGCGGCCGGCTGGCGTCCTCGTCGAGCGTCCAGGCGTGGTTGCCCCGGTCCGGCCCCCCGAAGCTCATGCACCCCAGCACGATCCGCGAGACGTCCAGTCCTGTCGCTCCGAGCTTCACGTACTCCATGGGGTCCTCTCTGCAGGGACCACCCTCACGTGCGAGGGTGGCTGGGTTCGTCCCCATCGTCACCTCGTCGTGCGTCCCCCGCCACCCCAAGGAACCTCGTGATCCACCAGCTGGCCGTCAGCCCCCACACCGTCGTCGAGACGATCTCCCGCGACAGCACTCCCGTGCTCACGGTGCAGCCCGGCGACACGGTGGTCCTCGAGTCGTTGGACTCGGGTGGCCACCTCGAGCGGCAGCAGGTGCCCGGCGAGGAGCGACCCCGGATGTTCAGCCCCCGCCGCGGGCACTGCCTCACCGGCCCGGTGGCCGTTCGGGGCGCGGAGCCCGGTGACGTGCTGTCCGTCCACTTCACGGCGATCGAGCCCGGCCCGTGGGGGTGGACCGCCTCGGGTGGCGCCGACTCCTGGCTCAACCACCAGCTCGGTCTCGGGGAGGGCCGTGGTGGTCACCTGCTGTGGGAGGTCGACCCCGCTGCGGGCCTCGCCCGCAGCCACCTCGGGTATGCCGTGCCGCTGGCTCCGTTCCTCGGCGTCGTCGGGGTGGCGTGCGACGTCGACGAGGAGCTGTCGACCGTCCCGCCACGGCCCGAGAGCGGCGGCAACATCGACTGCCGTGACCTCGTCGCCGGGTCGACGCTGTTCCTGCCGGTGAACGTCCCCGGCGCCCTGCTCACCGCCGGGGACGGCCACGCGGCGCAGGGCCACGGCGAGGTGGGCGGCACCGCCATCGAGTGCCCGATGACGACGACCATGGTCCTCGACCTCGTCAGCGACCCGCCGCTGCGCTCGGTGCACGCCGTCACGCCGACGGCCCGGCTCACCCTGGGGTTCGACCCCGATCTCAACACCGCCACCGCTGCGGCGCTGGATGCCATGGTCACGTGGATGGAGGTCCTGCTGGAGGTCACCCGCGCCGAGGCGCTGGCCCTGGCGAGCGCCGCGGTCGACCTGCACGTCACCCAGGTCGCCAACCAGACCTGGGGCGTGCACGCCTCCCTCGGGCACGACGCCGTACGGCGCGGGTGACCCTGCGCGGGATCAGTTGAGCTTGCGGGTCCCCTCCGGGAGCCCACCACCGGCGTAGACGTCCTCGGCGAGGGTGGCCAGGGCCGTGAGCGCGACGTTCTGGCTCCACGGGCCGTAGGAGACGCGGGCGACGCCGAGCTCCTGGAGCTTGGCGAGGGGCAGCGAGCCGGGGACACCGATGAGGTTGACCTTCTGGGGGCCGAGGGCGTCGACGAGGGCGGTGACGGCAGCCTCGTCGAGCTTTCCGGGGACGAAGAACGTCGAGGCACCGGCGTCGAGGTAGGCCCGGCCGCGCTCGATGGCGTCGGCCAGGACGTCCTGCGGGTCGCGGTCACCGGCCTTGACGTAGGCGTCCGTGCGGGCGTTGAGGACGAACGGGATCCCGGCCTTCTCGCCCGCGGCCACCGCGGCCTCGACGGCCTTCACCGAGTCGGCGAGCGGCTTCATCTGGTCCTCGAGGTTCGCCCCGACGATGCCGACGTCGATCGCCCGGCTGATCGTCTCGCCGGCGTCGCCGTAGCCCCCCTCGAGGTCTGCGGTCACGGGGAGGTCGACCGCTGCGGCGATCCGGCCGACGGCCTCGATCATGAGGTCGCGCGGGATCTGCTCGCCGTCGGGGTACCCGTGGGAGGCGGCGATGGAGTGGCTGGCCGTGGCCAGCGCCTTGGTGCCGGGGGTGTCCGCGACGACCGTCGCCGTGATGACGTCCCAGACGTTGACGACGAGCAGGAGCTCGGGGTCGGTGTGGAGTCGGAGGAGTTCGCGGGCCTTGTCAGCGGTGGTTGCCATGTCTCGAAACTACTTGAGCCAGAACGAATCGGCCTTCTGAGCGCGAACCGGGACAAGCGGATCCCGATGCCCTCCACTCGCTGGCGCACCCCGCTCCGCGAGCCGCAGAATGGCCTCGTGGACGACGGCGCAGGACCGCGACGACGGCCCACCTCCGGCCCGATGCGGGTCGTGTGGGCGCTGGTCGCGTTCGCGGGCGCCGGCGTCCTCGGCCTCCTGCTCGTCCTCCCCCGGTCCCGACACCTGCGGCCTCGACGGGTGCTGGCGTGCGACCTGTGCCAGCGCCGTCACCGACGCCTCCTCGCCGCCATGGTCGTGCTGGCGCTGCTCTCCGTCGTCGGCGTCGGCCTGCGCGTCTCCCAGCGGGCCCGCGCCCTGCCCGCCTGCCTCGCCCCCACGTCCATCGCCGAGGGGCGCAGCGTCACCGACCCGCTCATGCCTGCACCGGCCCCACTGCGCTCCAGGGTGCGGTCGCTGCTGACCGCCCCCGCCAGCGGTCTCGCTCTCGGCTTCGCCGAGCTCCAGGGGCGTGGCCTGTGCAGCGTGGGCGACCCCCAGATCACGCTGGTCTTCATCCCGGCGGCCAAGGACCTCAACGGTGGGGTCGTCGGGGAGGTGTTCCTCGCCTCGCCGACCCCGCGGATGAACCCGATCCGCGCCGAGCTGCTCGCCCGGCACGAGTCGCGCCACGTCGACCAGTGGGCGGTGCTGACGCTGGTCGGCGGCGTGGCACTGCTGCCCCTGGCCTACCTCGTGGACGAGACGTTGTTCCCGGTGTCCGAGAACCACTTCGAGCAGTCCGCCGGGCTGGACGAGGGCGGCTACCCGCCCGTGCCGGACCCTCCTGTCGGGCCGCGGGGGTGGGCGATCGCCCTGTGGGCGGGGGTGCTGCTCGTGCTGGCGCGTCGGCGGATCCGCTGGGCCGTGCGCACCGCGGTACGCCGTCGCAGCACGCACACCGAGGGCCGGTGCCCCGTGCACACCCCGGGATGGCGCTGACGTCAGACGGCGGCGAGCACGCTCACATAGTTGGCGACGGCCAACCCACCCATGTTGTGGACGGCGGCGATGCGCGGGGAGTCCAGCTGCATGTCACCCGCGGTGCCGGTCAGTTGCATCGCGGCAAGCACGTGCTGCGACACCCCGGTGGCCCCCACGGGGTGGCCCTTGGACTTGAGCCCACCGGAGACGTTCACCGGGAGCCGGCCCCCGGGGACGACCCACCCCTCGTCCAGCGCGCGGCGGCCCTCGCCGCGCGGCGTCAGCCCCATCACCTCGTAGAGCACGAGCTCGGCGATGGTGAAGCAGTCGTGCACCTCGGCGAGGTCGAGGTCGTCCAGCCCGACCCCGGCCATCTCCAGCGCTCGGGCCCAGGCCGCGACGCTGCCCGCGAGCTCCAGCGGGTCGCGTGAGGTCGTGGGGAGGAAGTCGTTGGCGTGGCCGAACCCCTTGAGCCGCACCGGATCTGTGGCGGCGCCGTCCGTCGGCGAGGTGCTGAGCACGACCGCCGCAGCACCGTCGGAGATCGGCGAGCAGTCGGTGCGCCGCAACGGCTCGGCCACGACGGGGTTGCGCTCGGACGTGGTCTGGCAGAACTCCTCGCCGAGGTCCTTGCGCAGCTGCGCCCAGGGGTTGCGGACGCCGTTGCGGTGGTTCTTGGCCGCGATGAGGCCGAGGGTGTCCGAGACGGGGCCGTACTGCTTCTCGTAGTGCCGGGCGACCTCGGCGAAGATGCCGGCGAACCCCGTCGAGGATGCCGTCCCCGCGAGCTCGTAGTCGGCGCCGAGCAGCGCAGCCCCCACGACGTCCGGGGTGGCGTGCGTCATCTTCTCGGCCCCGACGACCAGCACGGTCCGGGCCGTCCCCGCGAGCAGCGCCTTGACGCCCTGCTGGAACGCGGCCGACCCCGAGGCGCAGGCGTTCTCGACCCGGGTCGACGGGGTGTTGGCGAGGTCCGGCGAGACCTGCAGGGCCAAGGACGACGGGAAGCCGAGCGGCACCATCCCCGAGTTGAACTGGCCCAGGTAGATCTCGTCCACCGCGCCCGGCTCCACGCCGGCGGCCTCGAGGGCCTGCGTCGCCGCGGTCACCACGAGCGACTCGACGCTCTCCCCCTCCAGGCGGCCGAACGGCGTGTGCCCCCATCCGGTGAGCAGGACATCGGTTCCGAACTTCTCCTGCAGGCTCATGTCCAGCAGGTTAGCCGCGCCCTGCTGACGAGCCATGGTGGTGGCCCACCCCTCTCGCCCACGGAAGTGGCGGTAGCGCACACGGAGCCGACGGCCGTGCCGTGGTGGGGTAGCGGCTGTGTACGAGCACCTCGACGACCCGCGTCACTGGACCCTCCCCGAGGTGGTGGACGCCCAGGCCGCCGCGCGCGGCGAGGACACCTTCCTCACGGTGCTGGGTGAGGGCGAGCTCACGTATGCCGCGGCCGCCCGTGAGGCGCGATCCGTCGCCGCGCGCTGGTCCGCCCTCGGCGTGCGCCCCGGTGACGCCGTGGCCGTCCTCCTCCCGAGCGGTCTGGACTTCGTCCGGCTGTGGCTCGGGTTGGGGCGGCTCGGCGCGGTCCTCGTCCCGGTCAACACCGCGCTGACCGGCGACTTCCTGGCCCACCAGCTGCGACAGTCCGGGGCCCGCGTGGTCGTCGCCGGCGGCGACGCACTGGCGGCCGTGCGGGAGGTCCTCCCGGACCTGCCGGGCGTCCGGCTGGTGACGCACGAGGGGTTCGACGAGTCGGGTGACGAGCCGGGTGACGAGCCTGGTGACGAGGAGGGCTGGGACGGGCCGCTGCCGACGGCGTCCGACACCGCGTGCGTCATCTTCACGTCCGGCACTACCGGACCCTCCAAGGGCGTCCTGATGCCGCACGCGCACTGCTACCTGTTCGGACGCGGCACGATCGAAGGGCTGGGGCTCACGAGCGCGGACCGCTACTACGTCACGATGCCGCTGTTCCACGCCAACGGCTTGTTCATGCAGCTCTACGCGACCCTCATCGCCGGGGCGCACGCGGTCCTGCGTCCCCGCTTCAGCGCCAGCGCCTGGCTGGCCGACATCCGCGAGCACCGCTGCACGGTGACCAACACCCTCGGGGCGATGTCGCAGTTCGTCATCGCCCAACCGCCCGCGGACACCGACACCGACCACGCCCTGCGCGTCATCTGCCCCGTCCCCAACCCACCCGCCCACGAGGCCGCCTGGCGCGAGCGGTTCGGCGTCGCCGAGGTCGTGACGGCGTACGGCATGACCGAGGTCAACATCCCGCTCTACGGACGGCTCGGCACCACTCGACCCGGCACCGCCGGCGTCGCCCTCGACCGCTTCTTCGAGGTGTCGGTCCGCGAGCCCGACACCGACCTCCCCGTCGCCACTGGTGATGTCGGCGAGATCATGGTCCGCCCACGGATTCCTTCCGGCTTCATGTCCGGCTACCTCGGCCAGCCGGAGGCAACCGTGGCCGCGTGGCGCAGCTTCTGGTTCCACACCGGGGACTCCGGGACGATGGACGAGGACGGTTGGGTGACATTCGTGGACCGCACCAAGGACTGCATCCGTCGCCGCGGCGAGAACATCTCCTCCTACGAGGTGGAGTCGGCCGTCGCCGATCTCGCCGGTGTCGCCGAGGTCGCCGCGTATGCCGTGCCGGCCGGTGCCGAGGGCACCGAGGACGAGGTGATGCTCGCCGTCGTCCCCGAGGACGGGATCTGCCTCACGCCGGAAGCCGTTGCAGGGCATGCCGACCGGGTGCTGCCGCGGTTCGCCCGACCGCGGTACGTCGAGATCCTCGCCGAGCTGCCGAGGACGCCGACCGCCAAGGTGCGCAAGCAGGAGCTGCGCACCCGGGCGGTCACGGCAGCGACGTGGGACCGCGACGCGCAGACCTGACTCCGCCCCCACTGAGGCCCAACGCTGGCCCGCCGCGCTCTGGCTCAGACGTGGAAGGTGGCGGTGAAGTCCTCTGCGGCGACGGGCAGCACGAAGGTGGCCCCACCCGCCTGCGGGCCGGGCGCCACGCTGACGTCGCCGAGGTCCACCGCGGTCGGCTGCGCCCCGTGCACGACGAGGTGGAAGACCTCCCGACGGAACTGCGGGTAGCCGTCACCCTCGACCTGTGCCGCGACCGTGACCTGCGACCCCGAGCGCGTCAGGGTGAAGGTCGTGCGCCAGGCAGCCCCGTCGACGGAGGCGGTGGTGAGGCCGTCGTCCTCCACCAACCTCGACGTGTGCGCACCGTCCGAGTGCGGGACGAACACGTGCAGCTCGATCGCGTCCGGGTGGAACCCGTCGGTCGAGGCAGGCGCTGTCTCCCACATCGGGATGACCGCCCCACCACGGGCGTACACCGGGATCCGGTCCATCGGGGTCGACGCCACGACGAAGGACCGACCGCGGTGCAGCTCGGCGGAGTGCCAGTCGTACCAGTCACCGTCGGGCAGGTGGACCTGCCGCGAGGTCGTCCCGGCCTCGGTCACCGGGGCGACGAGGAGGTCGGTCCCGAAGAGGTACTGGTCGTCGATGTCGCGGACCGTTCCGTCGTACTGGTGGTCGAAGACCATCGGCCGCTGCACCGGCTCCCCGGTCAGGGACGCCCGCACGAACGCGCTGTAGATGTACGGCATCAGTCGGTAACGCAGCCGGATCGCGTCGCGGACGATGTCCTCCACGACCGGCCCGAACGCCCAGGCGTACTGGTCGACGTTGCCGATCATCGAGTGGTTGCGGCAGAACGGCGTGAGCACCCCGTACTGCATCCACCGCGTGAACAGCTCCGGGTCGGAGCTGCCCGCGAAGCCGCCCACGTCGGCGCCGACGAAGGCCTGCCCGGACACCCCGAAGCCCGAACCCATCGCGATGCTCAGCCACAGGTGGTCCCAACGGGAGAGGTTGTCCCCCATCCAGTTCGCGGCGTACCGCTGGATCCCGGCGAACCCGGCGCGCGACAAGATGAAGGTCCGCAGCTCCGGCATGGCGTCCTGGAGCCCCTGCGTCGTGCCCATCGCCATGAGCAGGGCGTACTGGTTGCGGTAGCGCTCATGGGCGAACTCGCCTCTGCCGAAACGCATCCCGTCGGGGGCGATGGAGCCGGTGGCCGGCTCGTTCATGTCGTTCCAGATGCCTGCGATCCCGGACTGCACGTGCTTGGCGTTGAGCCCGCCCCACCACTCGCGCGCCTCCTCGGTGACGAAGTCCGGGAACGCGGTGTTGCCCGGCCAGACCTGGCCGATGTAGGTGTCGCCCCCGGCGGTGCGGCAGAAGACGTCGCGCTCCACACCCTCGTCGAAGACGGCGTAGCCGGGGTCCCACTTCACGCCGGGGTCGATGATCGTGATGACCTTGAACCCCTGGTCGGAGAGCCGCTCGAGCATCCCCGGGGCATCGGGGAACTTCTCGGTGTCCCAGGTGAAGACGCGGTAGCCGTCCATGTAGTCGATGTCGAGCCACAGTGCGTCGCAGGGGATCTCGTCGTCGCGGTGGCGCCTGCCCAGCGCCTCGACCGCGTCCTCGGTGTAGTCGAACCAGCGGCACTGGTGGTAGCCCAACGACCAGAGCGGCGGCAGCTGGGTTCGCCCGGTGAGGGCGGTGTACCGCGTCAGGATCTGCGGCATGTCCGGCCCGGCGAAGATGTACTCGGTCCACTGTCCACCGCGGAACGTCACGCGGTACTCGTCGTGCGCCGAGAACTCGTACTCGCCCCGGTAGCCGTTGTCCATGAACGAGGCCGCCATCGAACCGGCGGGGTAGGTCTGGTGGTAGAAGAACGGGATCGTCACGTAGAACGGGTCGAACTCGACGCTCGTCCGGTCGCCGCGGGGGTCGCCCTCCGCCTTGCCCGCGGTGAACTCGCCGGCGGCGTCGGGGCTGAGGACGTCGGTGTTCCACATGGTGAAGTCGCGGCCCTTGCGGTTGTGCCTCCCCGACTTCTCGCCGAGGCCGAAGACCGCGTCCTCCTGGCGGCACCGACGGCGCACGGTGAACGTGTCGTTGAGCGTGGCGTAGGCCCAGTAGCGGCCCTGCTCGTCGGCGGCGGTCTCCACGACGGCGCTGCCGTCGGTGCGGTGCACGTCGAGCCGGAACGGTGCGAGCCACAGCGACACGACCATGGCCGACGTCGTGAGCGTCACCCGTTCCTCGTCCCGGGCCAGCGCGAACTCGACCGGTCCTGCCATCGGGTCGACGCAGACCGCGAACGTCGGGGACTCGTCGAAGACCCCTCCGCGACTCATCTTGACGCGCACCACGTCGTCGCTGACCAGGTCGACGCGCAGCTGCTCCGACTCCACCTCGGCCAGCAGCCCGCGGTCGGTCCCCGTGACCGTCCCGACCTTCTCGAAGCGGATGAAGTGGTCGGTCTGCAGCACGAGGAAAGGCCTCTCGGTGGGACGGAACGGGACTGGTCGCACGAGGTGCGCGCCGGGCGCCGGACCGTGCGCGGCGTGGGCCGGTTCGCCTCGCTCGGCGCCGCCTCATTCTGGTGCCGTCGGCGGTGGGGCGTCCACCTCGCCGACCGCCGAGACAAGTCGTCCGAAACCTGCCGTCGCCCGTGCATTCCGGCGTACAGTGCAGAAGTGCCAGCGACCCCGGTGGCCGCACCCCATGACCACGCGGTGATCTTCTACGACCACGACTCCGAGATCGTCTCGGCGGTGGCCGCATACGCGCACGAGGGTCTGCAGGCTGGGGACGGTGTCCTGCTCGTCGCCACCCCGGCGCACCGCAGCGCGATCAGTGCCGCGCTCGAGGACCTGGGCACCGACGTCGCGGCCCTCGTCGAGAGCGGTCGGCTGGACCTGCGGGACGCCCAGACCGTGCTCGACGACTTCCGTCCTGAGGGCCGGCTCGACCTCGAACGGTTCGAGGACGAGATGCGGACCGAGGTCGGCGCAGCGACCGGCGGAGGCCGCCGCGTGCGCCTCTTCGGCGAGATGGTCACCCTGCTCTGGCAGGAGGGAGACGTCGGTGGTGCCGTGCACCTCGAGACCATCTGGAACGACGTCATCGCCGACCACGACGTCGGCCTGCTGTGCAGCTACCCCACGGCGTTGCTCGCCTCCGCCGGGCTCGCCGAGATCCGTGAGACCTGCGCCCTGCACTCGGAGGTGCTGGCGCCCACGACCTACGGGTCGACGCGGCCGCTCCCGGCCGACCCCGGCGAGCACGTCGCCGACCTCGCCACGGCTCAGCGCACCGAGGTGTTCGTGCCGACGACGGCCGCGGTCACCGCAGCACGCCGTTTCGTCGGCGCCACCCTCGAGCACTGGGAGCTCGACCACATCGCCGCCGACGCCCTGCTCGTCGTCTCCGAGATGGCGACCAACGCGGTCCTGCACGCCGGCTCACCGTTCCGCGTCTTCATCCACCACTCCCCCGGCGTCCTGCACCTCTCGGTGCGCGACGCCCAGCGCGGGTGGTTCGAGCAGGGCCGCCCCACCGACGCCGAGGTGAACGGGCGTGGGGTCAGCATCGTCGAGGCGGTCGCCGAGCGCTGGGGCTGCGACGCCGTCTCCGACGGCAAGGTCGTCTGGGCCGAGATCTCCACCGGGGTCTGACCTCGGAGGTCTGACCCCGGAGGTCTGACCTCGGCCCTCGCAACGACCTCCTCGGGTCAGCCGGGCTGTCCGGGCTCTCGGTCGTCGCCCAGGAATGCCAGGGTGGCGGCCGCGAACAACGGTGAGCTGCACAGGGAGTAGTGCGTCAGCCCCGGCAGGATCGCCAGCGCGTGACCGCCGGACGGGCGCCCCTCGCCCATCCACCCACCGTCGCGCTGTCCTCCGTCGAGGAGCGTGAACACCTCGACGTAGTGGCTCGGCGGCGCCATGTCGGCGTCGGCGCACACGACCAGGGTGGGGACCTGCAGCCCGCGCACCTGCTCGGTGAAGTCGAACTCGGGAAGCATCGCCTCGCCGACCTTGTCGAGCAGCCGCCCGAAGTCCTCCGGCCGCGGGGCCACCCGCTGGTACAGCTCGAACATCGGGGTGTCCTTCATGAACGGCAGCGCGGCCGAGCTGACCTGCCGCTGCTGCTCGCGCATCTCGGGGTAGATGGCCCGGGAGTTGATGTTGGCGCTGGCCATGACGAGGCGGCCGAACTTCTCCGGGTGCCGCACCGCCGTCTGGAGCGCCACACCCCCACCCAGCGAGTAGCCCACCACATCGGCTCCGACGATCCCGAGGTGGTCGATCAGAGCCGCGACGTCGTCGGCCATCGCGTGCAGGTCCAGCGGTCGGTCGATGTCAGCGGTGCGGCCGTGGCCCTGGAGGTCCACGAGCACGACGCGGTGCTGCTCGGCGAGCAGGGTGAGGACGGGTCCGAACATCTCCCCCGAACCCAGCCCGCCGTGCAGCAGCACCACCGGGGACCCCTCGCCGTGCAGCTCGTAGTACATCTGCAGCCCGTTGACCTCGGCGATGGTGCCGGCGCCCTTCGACCCAGCGCTGTGCGTCGCCGTGTTCGCCGCAGTGTCTGCTGCGGTGGTGGTGCTGGTCATCTGGTGCTCCTTGCTGTGGGGATGGCACGCCATCGGTGGCGGTCTCACGGGCGTAGACCGCCGCCGGGGCCGGAAGTCATCGCTGCCAGGTCAGGAGAGCTCTGCTCACGCCCCGACGGCGATGTGGATCGTCACGACGTCTCCGACCTCGATCTCCTCGGCGCGCAGGACCGCGAACTTCAACGGCACCGCATACGCACCATCCTTGGGGAACAGCGAGGTGGTCCAGGCCGTCGGCCCGATCCGGGCGCGCACGGGGATCATGCCCCAGCCGTAGCTCACCTGTGGGGCCACCGCCTCCAGCGCCCCGCACTCCTCCTCGGGCACGGTGACGAAGTGCCACGGCGAAGGTCCTCTCCAGAACCACACCGGGCCGGTGAGCTCGAGCTCCATCGCAGCAGGATGGGCACCGTCGACGATCACCATGCTCAGGGGCGCCAGTCGTCCGGCGGGTCCTCTCCCACGAGGCCGTCCACGGACTCGCGGATCAGGTCCGCGTGGCCGGTGTGCCGGCCGTACTCCTCCACGAGGTCGAAGACGAGGCGACGGAGACTGGCGTGCCGACCATCCGGCGCTGTCACGTGCACCTCCTGCTCGAGGCCGCCCTCCGCCACCGCCGCCGCGAGGGTCGCCCGCGACCGGGCGACCGCCCCGTCCCACAGGGCGTACAGCTCCTGCGGCGAGTCGTCGGCCGCCGAGGTGAAGTCCCACCCCTCGCCGCTGCGCTCCATCTCGGTCCACGGCGACCCCATCGGCTCGCCCTTCATCTTGGTCGAGAAGATGTGGTCCTCGCACGCGGCGAGGTGCTTGAGGAGCGCGCCCAGGGTGAGCGACGACGCCCCCACGCGGGTGTCGAGGCCGGCGGCGTCGAGACCGCCCGCCTTCCACCGGAACGTCGTCCGGAGTCTCTCGAGCGCCCCGGTGAGGTGCTCGACCTCGGTCCCGGCCATCGGAGGCTCCCAGGCGGGCGGCTCCCAAGCGGGCGGCTCCCAGTCGGCCGACTCCAATGGCCGCTCCAACGGCGGCTGCCCGGTGCTGTCTTCGGTGCTCATGGTGTCGAGGGTAGGGACGGTTCCGGACGGATCACTTCCGCATCGTGTGCCAATCTGGGCCGGTGGACACCACCAACCCGACGGCCCGCGCCCTGTTGTGCCTCGAGCTGCTGCACGACTCCCCCGGCATCACCGCCGATCGCCTCGGGGAACGGCTCGGCGTCACCTCACGCGCAGCCCGCCGGTACGTGGGCACCCTGCGCGAGGCCGGCATCCCCGTCGAGTCCACGAGGGGTCCGTACGGCGGCTACCGGGTCGGACGAGGGCTGCGGCTGCCTCCCCTGACGTTCAGCTCGGCCGAGGCCCTTGGTCTGGTCATGGCGGTGCTCGACGGTCACCACGACGCCGGCAACGCTGCGGACCCCGTGGGCAGCGCCTTGGCCAAGATCGTGCGCGCGCTTCCCGAGTCGGTTGCAGCGCAGGCTGATTCGGTACGACGTACTGCATCTTCCGCGCCGGACCGGGCAGCGGCTCGACCCGACCCCTCCACCGCTGCGACCCTGGTGAACGCCAGCGCCGACCGCCGACGGGTGCGCGTGACCTACCACTCGGAGTCGGGGAGAACCTGGGACGTGGAGGTGGACCCGTGGGCCGTCGTGGTGCGGCACGGTCGCTGGTACCTCCTGTGCCGGGCCCGCCCCGAGACCGCAGAGTCCGCGGTGCGGACCTACCGCGTGGACCGGGTGTCCCGCGTCGAGGTCCTGGACGCCGCCTTCACCCCACCAGCAGACCTCGACGCGGTGGCCCTCCTCGAGGAGAACCTCGCGACCGGTTGGGAGTATGCCGCCGACGTCCTCATCGAGGCACCGCTCGCCACCGCCGAGCACTGGCTCCCCCGCGCCCTCGGACGACTCGAGGAGGTCGACGGCCACACCACCCGTCTGGTCGGGAGCACGAGCAACCCGTGGTGGTATGCCGAGCAGCTCGCCGTCCTGCGGGTGCCGTTCTCGATCGTCGGCTGCACCGAGCTCCAGGAGGTCGCCAGGGCGGTCGGCCAGCGCCTCGTCGCCGCCGGCAGCCCCGCGCCGGACACCACTCCCGCTTCCGCCGGAGCTGCCGCAGCGCTCCACGACACCGTCTCAGCAGGTCACCCCCAGAGCGCGAGCTCGTCCTGACGAGGCCACCCGTCCACCGAGGACGAGGCTCTGGACGAACCCCCGAAGGTCATCACCACCGGCTCGTCCGGCGTCCAGGCCGACCAGCCCGGGTCACCCGTGGTGGCGAAGTCGACCCAGGCCCGGTGCATCGTGTCGGCCACGTCCTGCGGTGCCCCTTCACCCACCATGCCGGACCCGCCGCCGAGGGTGTCGAAGACGAACGGCAGCTCGAGGGCGTGACACGCGCCGAGATCGGCCACCCGTGTCTGCCAACCGAACTCGTACACGTGGACCCTGGCCCCCTGCGCGTGCTGAGCCGAGGCGACCTGCGCTGTGGGGGCGCGAAAGCCTGCGTCCGTGAGGATGGCTGCGGCGACGTCCCCGGCGGCGTCACCCGGGCGGTTCGCGGAGTATGTCTCGACGACACCGGCGGGCCAGCCGTAGCGGGTCGCGAGGAATGGCAGCGCCGGTGCGGTGATCTTCGCGGCGACCCCCGTCGGCACCATGAACAGACGCATCTCCTCGGTCGTCGTACCGATGAGCAGTGGCACCCCGGCGGCGGCCCCGTCCGCAAGACGGTCTGCCGGCACGCCGGGGACGAGGTCGCCGTCGACGACCGGGAACAGGCTCATGATCCCCAGCCCGCCGCGCAGCACCGAGGGTCCCCAGCGCTGCGGGTCCGGGTCGGACTGGACAGCGAGGGTGAGGGCCCCCTGCGCCGCAGCCACGACCTGCGGGTCGAGGGCGGAGAACGCCTCCGCGGTGGGAGGCACGCCGAGGAGCTCGGCGAGCTCGGCTGCCACGCGGCGCGCGTCCTCCAGGCTGCACACAGCCGTGCCACCGCCGGACTGGACGATGGCGCGGTGGAACAGACCGGTTGCGGCGGGGGACGCCATGAGCGTCGCGACGCTCATCCCGCCAGCCGACTCCCCGAAGATCGTCACGTCCTTGGGGTGGCCACCGAAGGCCGCGATGTTGTCGCGCACCCACTCCAGCGCGGCGACCTGGTCCCGCAGCCCGAGGTTGGTCGGGGCGCCGTCGAGCGCCGCGAACCCCGGCGCCCCGAGCCGGTAGTTGACCGAGACCAGGACCACCCCGTCCCGGGCAAACCCCGAACCGTCATACGTGGCAACGCTGTTCGCACCACGGACGAACGCTCCTCCATGGATCCAGACCATGACCGGGAGCGCCTCACCGCGGTCGGACGGGGTCCAGATGCTGACGTTGAGGTAGTCGTCGCCTGGGTCGACCGAGCTCGGCAGGAACTGGTCCATGGGGCTGGGGTAGGCCGACTGGGCCGCCGTCGGTCCGTGGACGCTCGCGTCACGCTCCCCCTCCCACGGCACGACGGGCTCGGGCAGGCGGTACCGCGCGGCGCCGACGGCCGGCGCGGCATACGGGACTCCGAGGTAGGCGTCGACACCGTCGCGGGCGGCGCCGCGCACGAGTCCACCGGTGGTCTTCACGACGGGAGGCATCTGCTCATCCAACCAGCCGCCGCGGCGGTCGGCACGGTGTCGCTCAGTAGCCTGACGCCGTGACCACCGACCGGACCCCCGCCCTCGTGGTCGCTGACGCCCTCGACGAGGCGCGACGACGCGGGCAGCTGTCCGACCGGGACCTGTCGGGGGACGTGGCCCACTTCGCCGCCCACCTGGGCCCGGTGTGCGAAGCCTGGGGCCTCACCCCACGCGGGTGGTTCGACGGCGGAGCCGGTATGCCGACGGTCGACGTCGTGCGCGCGGACGGCAGTGCCGCCGTCCTCAAGGTCGCCGCTCCCCCCGGGCCTCGAGGCCGCCGCAGGCGTCATGGTGGCGGCATCGGGTCACGGGTACGCGGAGGTCCTCGCGTGGGACCCGTCTGTCGGTGCGCTGCTGACCGAGCGGCTCGGTGGGGACCTGTGGAGCGAGCACCCCGGCCTCCGCCAGCAGGCCGCGGTGGTGGCGCCGCTCCTCCGGGACGCGTGGCAGGTTCCGCTCGGGTCGGGGAAGCCGTTGGCGCGCAAGGCATCCGGCCTCGTGGCGATCCTCGACGAACTCGGCCCTCGCTACGGGGAGGGCCATGAGGACGCCCTGCGCCTGGCCCGGTCCTACGCGCAGGACCTGGCGTCGACCGAACAGCCCGAGGTGGTCTGTCACGGCGACCCGCACGCCGGCAATGTCCTGCGCCGTGGTCCGGGGTGGGCCCTCATCGACCCCGACGGGTTCGTGGGCGAGCGGGCCTACGACCTCGGCGTGGTCGTGCGGGACGCCTGCCGGGAGTACCGCGCGGCCGAGGACGAGCACCAGGTCGGGGGTGTCGGCTCCGGTGCCGATCTCCTGCGCGACGCCTGCACCTTCCTCGCTGAGGTGACCGGGACCGACGCCGAACGGATCTGGCGCTGGGGCTACGTCGAGCGCGTCACCACCGGGCTCTACCTCGCTTGGCACGGGTACCCGGACGAGGCCACGACCTTCCTCGACACCGCCGGCGAGGTCGCCGCGCAGGTCTGAGGTCAGCCCTCGTGGTCGTGGGCGTACTCCACGTCGTAGGCCGGTCCGAGCTCGAGCTGGAGGTCGCGGGACAGTCGACGACCCGAGGTGACCCACGCGGCGTACGAGTCCTGCTCACGGATGCGGAAGCCCTTGTCGTGCAGGTGTTCCCAGCGCCGCGCCCAGGCCAGCAGGTCGGCCGTCAGCCGCGGCGAGAGAGGCAGCGTCTCGAGGTCGACCATGCCGTGCTTGCTCCAGACCGGGTCGGCGTCCCAGTCGGCCATGACTCTCAGCTCCATGGACCGACGGTGGCACATCCACAGGCACTCCCACCTGCGGTTGTGCCGGACCTTTGCCATCTCCTTGACGACTCCCGACCTGACCAAGAGGGAGCCGTGGGGAGGGTCCCGGTGCGGCCCTCAGACGGCAGGCGTCCCGCCGCCCGACCGGCGTTCCTCGCGCAGCCTGGGCTCGGTGCGCCGTTCGGGGTGGATGCCCCTTTTGTCCCGGTAGAAGTCGCGCACCTGGTCCATGACGGCCACGACGTCGGCGCTCGCCTCGATGGTCGGACCGAAGCCGGCGGTGCGCGACGGACCGTCGATGAACGCGAGGGCGATCGGGAGGTGGGCCTCGCGGGCGATCCGCCAGAACCCGGACTTCCAGTACTCACCCTTGGTGCGCGTGCCCTCGGCGGCGAGGATCAGCAGGAAGGGCTCGCCGCTGCGCGCCTCGCGCACGAGGTCGCGGACCACCGCGCCGGGGTTGTCGCGGTCGAGCGACACTCCGCCGAGCCGGGTGAGCAGCCACCCGAAGGGGCCCTTGAAGAGGGAGTGCTTGATGAGCACCCGTGGGGTGACCCCGCCGCGCCACATGATGAGCAGCATCATCACGAAGTCCCAGTTGGAGGTGTGCGGCGCGCCCACGAGGATCCCGCTCCTGGGCACGTCGCCCACGGCGGTCCACCGCGCGAGCCGCAGCACCACCCTGGCCAGCCGACTCCTCATGACCCCGTCCTCTCCTGGGGCGGTCTGCCCCGAGGGGAACAACCTACGGGTACGGCGTCACGACACCGCAGCGCGGACCAGCTCGACCACCTTCTCCTCCACGGCCGGGCTCCACCGCAGCAGGGCGAAGGACGCGGCCCACATGTCGCCGTCGTCGAGGTGCGCAGCGTCCTGGAAACCCAACGTGGAGTACCGGTAGTTGAACTTCCCGGAGTCCTGGAAGAACAGCACGACCTTCCCCTCGTCGTTGGCGTACGCGGGCATGCCGTACCAGGTCTTCGGCGACAGCTCTGGTGCCGTGGCGCTCACCGTGACGTGGACCCGCTCGGCCAGGGCGCGGTCCGCCGGGGCCATCGCCGCGATCTTCTCGAGCAGGTCCTGCAACCCGTCTGCCTTCTTGGCCCCCTTCCTGCCCTCCGCGCGCAGCTCGGCGGCCCGCTCCTTCATCGCGGCACGCTCCTGCGCCGTGAAGCCGTCGGTCTCCGTGGTCTTGCCGGCCATGTCTGCTCCTCTGGTGAGTGTTCAGCTGGATCTCAGGACCTTGTCCATCGCCTTCCCCTTGGCCAGCTCGTCGACGAGCTTGTCGAGGTAGCGGATCTTCTGCATGAGCGGGTCCTCGACGTCCTGCACGCGCACGCCGCAGACCGACCCCGTGATCAGCGAGGCGTTCGGGTTCAGCCGCGCCTGGGCGAAGAAGTCCTCGAAGGTCGTCCCGGAGTCGAGGTGGTGCTGCAGCGACGACCCGTCGAAGCCCGTGAGCCACTCGATCACCTGGTCCACCTCCGCCCTGGTGCGGCCCTTGCGCTCCGCCTTGGCGACGTAGTGGGGGTACACCGAGGCGACGCTGACCCCGAAGATCCGACTCATGCCCGCTCCTTGGCCAGCTTCCCGAGACGGGTCCAGGTCTCGACGACGGTGTCCGGGTTGAGCGACATCGTGTCGATCCCCTGCTCGAGCAACCAGTCGGCGAGGTCGGGGTGGTCGCTCGGGCCCTGGCCGCAGATGCCGACGTACTTGCCCCGCGCCTTGCAGGCCGCGATCGCGGTGCCGAGCATGAACTTCACGGCAGGGTCGCGTTCGTCGAAGCCGGCAGCCACGAGGCTCGAGTCCCGGTCCAGGCCGAGGGTCAGCTGCGTCATGTCGTTGGAGCCGATGGAGAACCCGTCGAAGTGGTCGAGGAACTGGTCGGCGATGACGGCGTTGGACGGCAGCTCGCACATCATGATCACCGACAGGTCGTTCTCCCCGCGGACCAGGCCGTTCTCCCCCAGCAGGTTGATGACGCCCTCGGCCTCGGTGACGGTGCGGACGAACGGGATCATCACCTTGACGTTGGAGAGGCCCATGTCGTCGCGGACGAAGCGCAGCGCCTCGCACTCCATGGCGAAGCACTCGCGGAACTCCTCCGAGAGGTACCGCGAGGCACCGCGGTACCCGATCATCGGGTTCTCCTCGTGCGGCTCGTAGAGCTCGCCCCCGATGAGGTTCGCGTACTCGTTCGACTTGAAGTCGGACATGCGCACGATGACCGGCTTGGGCGCGAACGCCGCGGCGATGGTGGCCACGCCCTCGGCGACCCGCTGGACGAAGTACTCCCGCGGCGACGCGTACGGCGCCACGGCGGCGTCGACCTTCTCGCGCACCTCACCCGTCAGCTTCTCGTGGTCGAGCAGCGCCTTGGGGTGGATGCCGATCTGGCGGTTGATGATGAACTCCAGCCGGGCCAGGCCGACGCCCTCGTTCGGCAGGCGCGAGAAGGAGAACGCCTGGTCCGGCGTCCCGACGTTCATCATGATCCCGACCGGCACCTCGGGCATGGCCTGCATGTCGGTCTCCTCGACGGCGAAGTCGAGCAGGCCCTCGTAGACGTACCCGGTGTCGCCCTCGGCGCAGGACACGGTGACCTCGCGGCCGTCGGCGAGCTCCTTGGTGGCGTTGCCGGCACCGACGACGGCGGGGATCCCGAGCTCACGCGCGATGATCGCCGCGTGGCAGGTGCGGCCACCGCGGTTCGTGACGATCGCGCTGGCCCGCTTCATGATCGGCTCCCAGTCGGGGTCGGTCATGTCGGCGACGAGGACCTCACCGGCGTTGAAGTCGCGCATCTGGTCCGCCGACTTGAGCACTCGCACGGCCCCGGCGCCGACCTTCTGCCCGATCGCCCTGCCCTCGACGAGCAGCGGTCCCTTCTCGTTGATGCGGTAGCGCGAGATCGTCGTGGCCGACTGCCGCGACTTCACCGTCTCCGGGCGTGCCTGGAGGATGTAGAGCTGGCCGTCGGTGCCGTCCTTGCCCCACTCGATGTCCATGGGCCGGCCGTAGTGGTCCTCGATGACCAGCGCGTGCCGGGCCAGCTCCTCGACCTCGGCGTCGGTGAGGCTGAGCAGCGGCTGATCGGCCGGGTCCACGTCGACGAACTCCGTCGTGCGCCCCACCGCCGCGTCGGAGGTGTAGACCATCTTGGTCGCCTTACCGCCGACGCCGCGTTTGAGGATGGCCGGGCGACCGGCGCGCAGTCCGGGCTTGTAGACGTAGAACTCGTCGGGGTTGACCGCGCCCTGGACGACGGCCTCACCGAGACCGTAGGACGAGGTGATGAAGACGGCGTCGTCGAAGCCGGACTCGGTGTCCATGGTGAACATCACGCCCGAGGCACCGACGTCGGAGCGCACCATGCGCTGCACACCGGCAGACAGGGCCACGTCCTCGTGCTCGAAACCGTGGTGCACGCGGTAGGCGATGGCGCGGTCGTTGTACAGCGACGCATACACCTCCTTGACCGCCTGGAGGACGGCGTCGATCCCGCGGATGTTGAGGAAGGTCTCCTGCTGGCCGGCGAACGACGCGTCGGGCAGGTCCTCGGCGGTGGCGCTCGAGCGCACGGCGAAGGACGCCTCGTCGTTGTCGGCCACGAGCTGGTCGTACGCCGCCCGGATGTCGGCCTCCACGTCCTCCGGCAGCGCCTGCTCGATGATCGCCTCGCGGACCTTCCGACCCACGTCGGACAGCGCGATGACGTCCTCGCTGTCGAGGTCCTTCATCAGCCCGACGATGGTCTGCGCGAGGCCCTTCTGCTCGATGAAGCGCCGGTACGCGTCCGCGGTCGTCGCGAAGCCGTCCGGCACGCGCACGCCTGCCTCCGACAGGTTGCTCACCATCTCTCCGAGCGAGGCGTTCTTGCCGCCCACCTGGTCGATGTCCTTCATTCCGAGGGTGGAGAACCACAGCACGTTGGTCATGGGCGACTTCCTTCGAGGGAGGGGCGAGATCCGAGGGTCTGCAGGATGAGGGTGGACATCTCCTCCACCGAGCGGGTGGTGGAGTTGATGACGGGTATGCCGTTCGCCTTGTAGAGCGCGTCGGCTCGCCGGAGCTCTTTGGTGCACTGCTCGAGCGACGCGTACGGCGAGTTCGGACGGCGCTGCTGGCGGACCTCGCTCAGCCGCGCGGGGGTGGCGATCAGGCCGAAGCAGCGGTCGCCGAGCTCGGCGATGGGCCGGGGCAGGTTGGTCGTCTCGAGGTCCTCGTCGAGCAGCGGGTAGTTGGCGACGAAGACACCGTGCTGGAGCGCGAGGTACATCGTCGTCGGGGTCTTGCCGCACCGCGAGGGCGCCACGAGGATCACCTCGGCGCGGTCGAGCGCACGCAGGCTCTGGCCGTCGTCGTGCTCGATGGCGAACTCGATGGCCTGCATGCGGGAGTTGTAGCGCTTGATGTCGCCGACGCCGTGCAGCCGGGCGGCGACCCGGGCGCCCGAGGCGCCGAGGATCGACTCGACCTTCTCCATGTGCATCTCGAAGAAGTCGATGATCGGGACCCGCGACGTGCGCAGGACCTCCCGGACTTCGTCGGTCGCGGCGGTCGTGAAGGCCAGCGGGGTCACCGGTCCGTCCATGGCCTCGTCGAGGACGGCGACGACCTTGCGCGCCTCCTCGGCGGTGGCGATGAAGGGGATGAGCCGGCGCTCGAAGATCAGGTCGGGGAACTGGATGAGCAGGGCGTTGCCCATCGTCTCCGCGCTGATCCCCGTGCTGTCGGACAGGAAGAACACCGGGATCGGTCCACGCTCCATTGCGCTCCTTTCCGGCGAGGTCCTGACCGCGCCGTGCACCGTTGCGCGCCCATCATGCCGTGCCGGTGCGGATCGTGAGCAGGGCGTCACCCTGGGTGGACCTCGCGGCCGTCCGCGAAGGTGTGGGTGACGCTCAGGTCCGCGATCGCGCTCCCGTCCCCACCGAGGATGTCACCGTCCAGGGCAACGAGGTCTGCGGCGTACCCCACCTCGATCCGACCCGTCACGTCCTCGAGCCCGTTCACGCGGGCGGCCCCCGTGGTGTAGCCGGCGATGGCCTGCTGGATCGTCAGTGCCTCCGCTGGCAGGAGCGTATCGGCACCGGGATCGCCGGGCTCACGGCGGTTGACGGCCACGTGCATCCCCTCGAGCGGGTCGGCCGAGCTGATCGGCCAGTCGCTGCCGCAGGCCAGCCGGGCACCGGCCCGCAGCAGCGAGCCGAAGACGTACTGCCGGTCCCACATCGACGTCGGGAGGAACGGCAGGGTGAGCTCCTCGACGGCCTCGTCGCGGCAGGCCCACAACGGCTGGGCGTTGGCGGTGACGTCGAGGTCCGCGAAGCGCGGCACGTCGTCCTCGTGGACGACCTGGAGGTGGGCGAGGTGGTGGCGGTTGCCCCTGCGTCCGTTGACGTCTGCGGCGTGGGCGATCGCGTCGAGGCTGTCCCGGACGGCCCGGTCCCCGAGCGCGTGCAGGTGCACCTGGAAGTCCTGCGCATCCAAGGCCGTGACGTATGCCGCGAGGTCACCGCGGTCGATGAAGGACAGCCCGTGGTTGCCCGTGGGACGGCCGTCGGTGCCGAGGTAGGACTCGAGCAAGGCCGCCGTGTGCGTCTCGCAGACACCGTCCTGCATGATCTTGATGCTCGTGGCACGCAAGCCGGCGGACGCAGCGAGCTCACGTCGGTGCAGCAGGTCGGGGAGCTGTTCGAGGCCACGCGACCGGTCCCACCACAGCGCCAGCACCACCTTGGCGTGCAGCTCTCCCCGGGCCACCGCGTCGACGTAGGTGTCGAGGGTGTCCTGCATGCCCAGCGCCTCGCCCACGAGCGCGTCCTGCCAGCCGACGATGCCGAGCGACGCGAGGTGGCGCTGAGCGGTGCGCAGGCCCTCGCGCAGCTCGTGCGAGGTCGGGGCGGGGACCAGCCGACCGACCAGGGCCATGGCTCCCTCGTGGAGCGCACCGGTGGGCCGCCCCCGCGCGTCACGTTCGATGCGGCCGTCGCCGGGATCGGGGGTGTGCTCGTCGATCCCCGCGAGCTCGAGGGCGCGGCTGTTGACCCACGCCGAGTGGTGGTCGCGGTTGGGGAGGTACACCGGGCGGTCGGCGACGACCGCGTCGAGGTCCGCCGCCCGTGGCACCCCGCCCGGGAACGACGTCATGGACCACCCACCACCGGTGACCCACTCGAGGTCCGGGTGCTCGGCCGCATACGCCCCGACGAGCCGTTGGTAGTCGGCGAGGGTGGTGACCTCGGTGAGGTTGCACTGCCCCATCTCCAGCCCACCGGCGACCGGGTGGACGTGGGCGTCGTGGAAGGCGGGCAGCAGCCAGCGACCCGCCAGGCTCCGCACCTCGGTGCGGGGTCCGACGAGGTGCTCGATGCTGCGTTCGTCGCCCACACCGACGATGACGCCGTCTCGGACGGCGACCCGGTCGCCGTCCCAGGCACCCCGGCGGTAGAGGGGTGCGTCGCGCAGGACCAGGTCCGCCGGACCGGTCGCCGCTGCGCGGGGACCGGTCCGGGAGACCGGCTCAGGCAATCCGGCGCACGCGGTTGACGGTCAGGCCGTTCTCGTCGAGGAGGTCGCCCATCCGGCCGGCGAAGTCGACGAGGTGGGGTGCCCCGAGGTGGGCGTCGAGGTGCTCACCGGAGTGCCAGTTCTCGTAGAAGGTGAAGAAGCTCGGGTCCTCGACCCCTTGGTGGAGGTCGTAGTTGACGTAGCCCTCCTCCTTGCTGGTCGGCTCGACCAGGGCCTCCAGCGCCGCTCGGAGCTCCTCGGTCTTCCCCTCCGCGGCCCTCATGTACGCGACGACCGTCAGCAGGTCGCGGTTGTCATCGGTGGGCGTGGTCATGGTCTCTCCCGGTGGACGAGGGTCGGTGGTTCAGTCACGATAAGTCCTATGGGTCCTCGCCACCAGACAGCCGCCGAGATGGCCGAGGCCGCGTCTAACTGGTTGGGGTCATTGACTTCTGAGCAGCGAGCCGTCGCCCAGTGGGCCGCCCCGGACGACGACGACCAGGTCGACGCCGAGCGGCGGCGCTGGTTCTACACCCCCACCGACCACGGTGGCCTCACGGTCCACGAGCAGCGTCCCGCGCAGCAGCGCGCGGCCATGGCGCTGGTCGCGACCGGGCTCTCGATGGCCGGCTACGTCACCATCGCGACGACGATGGGGCTGGAGAACATCCTCGACCGGGTCGAGGGTTTCGTGACCCGGTTCGACCGGGAGCGCGGGCGCGATCCCGGCCTGTACTACCTGCGCGTCTTCGGCGAGCCCGACGGCGACGCACCGTGGGGGTGGCGATTCGGGGGCCACCACGTCTCGCTCAACAACCTCGTCGTGGACGGTGAGCTCGTCGCGACCACCCCGTGCTTCATGGGCGCCGACCCGGCGTCCGCACCGCTGCTCGGTGGCGCCGTGGCCCGACCGCTCGCTCGGGTGGAGGACCTCGGCCGCGAGCTGGTCCGCTCCCTGCCGGCAGAGCTGCGGGCTCGGGCCGTCCTGCTCGACAAGGCACCGTCGGACTTCGTCACGGCCAACCGCAGCACCGTCGCCGAGGGTGACCAGGTCATCCCACTCGCCAGTGTCTGGCGCGACGAACGCTTCTCCGACGAGACCGAGCAGGCCAAACTGCAGGCACTGAGCGACCGCATCGACGACGCAGCCGGGCTGACGCCGGACGACCACCGCACCGTGGAGTACACGACCGCGCCCAAGGGTGTCTCCGGGCGCGACCTCGACCACGGGCAGCGCGAGCTGCTGACCGCGCTGCTCGGCACCTACTTCGACCGCGTGCCGGAGAGCGCCTCGCCGCTGTCCGACTACGACGACGCAGCCCTCGACGAGGTGCACTTCGCGTGGGCGGGGCCGACAGAGCCGGGACGGCCGCACTACTACCGGGTGCAGGGCCCCCGCCTGCTCATCGAGTGGGACAACACCCAGCGGGACGCCAACCACGCCCACTCGGTGTGGCGCGACCCCGCGTCCGACTTCGGTCTCGACGTGCTGGCCCGGCACCGCGGCGCCCACCACTGAGCGACGGAGCCTGACCTGCCTACCGGCCCGCGGGGTCGCGGTCCGCGGACCGGGTGGCGCCGACTGGCGAGATCCCTCTCCCCACCCTTGCGGAGGGCACCACCCAGGAGCACGCTTCTGTCATGTCCACCATCGACGAGGCACACGCGCTCGAGCAGGTCATCGACAGCCTCCTGGCGAAGTTCCCCTCCATCGACCCGGCGATGGTGCGCGCGGTCGTCGACGAGGTCCACCAGACGTTCGACGGGCCTGTCCGCGACTACGTCCCGCTCCTCGTGCAGCGGGCCAGCACCGACCGGCTCCGCTCGCTCCCGGTGATCGCCGAGCCGACCCGACCACGGACCCGTCGGACCCCGGTCTCCGCCTGAGCCTGCCGCGCAGGCGGGGTCAGGCGATCTCGGTCCCCACGAGAGCGGCGACCCCGAGCCACGCGAGTGCCATCCAGACGACCAGACCACGTTCGACGTCGTCGTTGCGACGACTGTCCCGCAGCCCGAGGGCGAAACCCACGACGCCCACGAGGACCGCCACCCACGCCAGCACCATCCACCAGCTCATGGCTCAAGCGTGCGACGTCCCCGGCCGCGTGTCCAGACCCAGTTGGGTCAGCGGCGGCGGTGCCGACGCAGCCGCTCGCTCCCGCTGAGGAGCAGCCGCGAGGCACGGGACTGACCGCGCCGATGCTCGAGCTGGCGACCGGCGGTGCCGAGGGCCCAGCCGATCACGGGAACGGCGATGGTCGCAATGACCCAGAGACGCAGCCGACGGCTGATGAGAACCCACATGGCTCCATCCTTGGTGGCGCCGGCAGGGGCGGCAACTCGGGCAGCAGGCGTCTCATCGCGCCGAGCCGCGACCGCCGCGCGCTCACCGACCCCTCGCTCGCGGCTCGACCGCTACGCCCGTCCCGGGTCGGGCAGCACGTCGCGCCAGGAGTGCGCGGGCTCGAAGCCGAGCAGCGCCCGGGCCTTTTGGATCGAGTAGAACGTCTCGTCCCGGCCGAGCTCGCGGCGCACCGGCACCCCGTCGTAGAACTGTGCGCGGACGTCATCGGTCGTCGCGGCGACGGAGAGGTCGGCGTTCGCGACGTTGAACACCTCGTACCCCAGCCCGTCGACCTCGAGGCACCGCTGCACCATCTGGCCGAGGTCACGGGCATCGATGTAGGCGAAGATGTTCCGTCGTCGCAGCGCCGGGTCGGCGAGGAAGTCGGGGAACAGCTCGGCGTACTCGTGCGGCTCGATGACGTTGTTGATCCGCAGGCCGTACACGTCCGCCCCGGTGCGGGCCTGGAACGACCGCGCCGTGACCTCGCCCGCCACCTTCGACATGGCGTACGAGTCCTCGGGCACCGTCGGGTGCTCCTCGTCCACCGGCAGGTACTCGGGCCGCCGCTCCCCCTGGGCGAAGCAGATGCCGTAGGTCGTCTCGGACGACGCGAACACGACCTTGCCGATGCCGAGGCGGGTCGCGGCCTCGATGACGTTGTAGGTGCTGAGCACGTTGGTGGCGTAGGTCTTCGCGTCCGAGGTGAGCAGGATCCGCGGCACCGCAGCGAAGTGGACGACGGCGTCGTAGCGCGGGGTCCCCCGGTGCTCCAGCTCGTCCATCGTCGCGAGGCCCGCCATGGCGGAGTACGTCTCGCCGAGGTCGGTGAGGTCGACCTGGAGGTCCGCGACCGTCGGGTCACCGAGCGGGACGAGGTCGGCGTTGGTGACCTCGTGCCCCTGGGCCGCGAGGAAGGGTGCCACGTGCCGACCGGCCTTGCCGCTGCCGCCGGTGAAGAAGATCCGCATGCTGCGATCCAACCACGGGCGCGGTGACCCGGCTGGTGGCAGGGTGAGGGCGTGGACGAGGGTATGCCGCTGCTCGGGTTCGGGCTGCCGGTGTCGGGCAGCTGGGCCGCCCCGACGACGATGCTGCACGTCGCCCGCCGGGCGGAGGAGCTCGGCTACGCGTCGCTGTGGACGTTCCAGCGGGTCCTGTCACCGGTCGCTCCGCACGACCCGTCATTCGATGCCGCGAACAACCCGGGGGCGCGCCCGGCCGACGACGCGGCATACCGGTCCGTGCACGACCCGCTCCTCCCCCTCGCCCTCGTCGCGGGCCACACCGCACGGATCGGGCTCGGCACGGCGACGGTGTGCGCACCGTTCACCCCGCCGGCGGTGCTCGCCAAGGCGATGGCCACGCTCGACCACCTCGCCGGTGGGCGGCTCACCGTCGGTCTCGGCATCGGCTGGATGCCGGAGGAGTATGCCGCCGCGGGAGTGCCGCGGGAGCGGCGCGGCCCGCGGATGGAGGAGTACCTGGGCTGCCTGCACGCACTGTGGACCCAGGACCCCGTCGAGTTCGACGGCGAGTTCTACACGGTGCCTCGTTCGCGGTTCGGCCCCAGACCGCTCCAGAGTCCCCATCCGCCCGTGCTCCTGGGCGGCTCCGCACCGGCGGCCCTGCGCCGCGCGGGACGCCTGGCGCAGGGGTGGATCAGCAGCAGTCGCCAGGACCTCGACCAGGTGTCCCGGTCGATCGAGCTCGTGCGCGAGGGCGCCCGTGACGCAGGCCGTGACGCCGACGCGGTGCGGGTCCTCGTGCGGGCCCTCGTGGACCTCGTCGACGTCGACCCCGGCCCGGGACGCAGACCGTTCCACGGCACGCGGGACCAGGTCCTCGAGGACCTCGCCGCGCTGCGGGGCCGGGGCGTCACCGAGGTCTTCGTCGACCTGAACTTCTCGCCCCGGGTCGGCTCGCCGGACGTCGACGCAGGCACGGCGGTGGCCGAGGCCGATCGCGTCATGGACGCGCTGGCCCCGGCCACCTGGTGACGGGTCTGGTGGGCCTCAGGAGGCCTCGACCTTGGGCATGATGTCGTTCTTCAGCCGCTTGAGGTCGTCGAGCGTCTTCGACACCGGCACGTCGGCGAACGGCGGCCAGATGAGCGGCATCGTGAGGCCGGCCTCCTTGTAGCTCTTGAGCCGGTCGGTGATCTGCTGCTCGGTGCCGACGAGGATGTTGGTGAGCTTGCGGTTGTCGGTCTGGTCGACCTCGGTGTCGGTGATGGTGAACCAGATCATGCTGCTCATCTCGAGGTCGTCGATGGACTTGCCGAGCGCCTCGAGCTCCTCGGCGATGGCTGCGCGCCACTCGGCGAGCTCGCGGGGCGTGTCCTGGATGCCGATCCAGCCGGCCAGGCCGTACTTCGCCACGCGTCGCGCTGACCGCTTGGGGTCCTTGAGTCCGCTGAAGAAGATCGGCGGCCCGGGCTTCTGCACGGGCTGGTGGCCGAAGCCGGACGGTCCGAAGTCGGCGAACTCACCGTGGTACTCGAAGATCTCGTTCTGCCAGATGCCCTGGCAGATCTCGATCGTCTCGCGCACGTGGGCGTGCCGGCGCGGGAACAGGTGGGTGGCGCTGGCGGCGGCGAACTCCTCGGGCATCCACCCCGCACCCACCCCGACGTTGAGCCGGCCGTTGGAGAGGTGGTCGATGGTCGCGCACTCCGCGGCGAAGACGCCCGGGGACCGGTAGGGCGTGTCCGTGATGCTCATGCCGATGCGCACCTTCTCGGTGCGGGCGGCGAGCCATGGCAGCAGCGGCCAGCCCTGGAACCACTTGCCCTTGGACTGCACCGGCATCTGCAGGGGGAACTGCTCCATCATCCCGAACGGGTACTGCAGCTCACCGCGGTCCGAGGCCTCGGGCACGATGACCCGGTCCAGGGTCCAGACGGAGTCGAACTCGAGCTCCTCGGCCAGGTCGGTGAGGTCGGCGAGCTCCTTGACCGTCACGTGGTCGCGGAAGGTGGGCAGGTAGAGGGCGAGCTTCATCGGTCACACATCTCCTCGGGTGCGGTCACGGCCGGCGGCGACCGGGAGTGGGCGACACGCCCGGCCTGGCCCTTGTGTCGACCTAACCGAATCTGCCGAACGACCCACAAGGCCAACGCTGCTCATGGTTTGCTCAACGCTGCCCGGCGACGTCCTCCGCGAGTCGCGAGCGGAGCTCGCGCTTGAGCACCTTGCCGTAGTTGTTCGTCGGCAACGACTCGACGAAGTGGTACTCCTTGGGCCGCTTGAACCTGGCGATGCGGTCCAGGCACGCCCGGTCGAGCTCCTCGGTCGGCGGCTGGTCACCATCGACGACGACGAACGCCACCACCGCCTCCCCCCAGTCCGGGTCCTGGCGTCCGACGACGGCGACGGCCTGGACGCCGGGGTGGGTGAGCAGGGCCTCCTCCACCTCACGGGGGTAGATGTTCAGGCCACCGCTGATGATGAGGTCCTTGGAGCGGTCGCGCAGCGTGAGGTAGCCGTCGTCGTCGAAGCTGCCCATGTCACCGGTGTGCAGCCAGCCGCCGCGCAGCGTCTCGGCGGTCTCGTCGGGCTGGTTCCAGTAGCCCGACATCACCACGTCGCCCCGGACGAGCACCTCGCCCACCTCCCCCGCCGGCACCTCGCGGTCGTCCGCGTCCACGACGCGCACCTCCACGTCGGTGCGCGGGAAGCCCACGCTCTGCAGGCGTTCGTGCCACCGGGGATGGGCTCGGTCGGCGTGGTCGGCCTTGGACAGCCCGGTGATGGTCATCGGGGTCTCGCCCTGCCCGTAGATCTGGGCCAGGCGCGGCCCGAAGGTCGTCAGGGCGTCCTCGAGGTCGGTGAGGTACATCGGCGCGCCGCCGTAGACGATGGTCTTGAGGCCCGACAGGTCGGCGCCCACCACCGAGGGGTCGCCCGCGAGCCGTCGCACCATGATGGGCGCGGCGAAGAAGGACATCCCCGGCCAGCGCGTCAGCAGGGACACCAGCTCTGCGCCGTCGAGGGTGCTCTCCGTCGGGAAGACGCTGACCGCACCGCGGGCGACGTGCGGCAGTCCGTAGAGGCCCGCGCCGTGCGACAGGGGCGCCGCGAGCAGGACGCTGTCCCGGGACGACACCGGGTCGATGTCGGCGAAGTAGCTCAACGACGCCATGAGGAGGTTGCGGTGCGTGAGTGTCGCTCCCTTGGGGCGCCCGGTGGTGCCGCTCGTGTAGAAGAGCCACGCCGCGTCGTCCGGCGCACGGTCCACCTGCGCCGACGGCGCCATACCGGTGAGCTCGTCCCACTGCGGGCCGGGGACCCGCACCGAGGTCTCGACGCGGTCGACCTGCGAGACGAGGGACTCGACGTCACCGGCGTGCGCCTCGTCCGTGATCACGGCCCTGGTCCCGCTGTGCTCGAGGATGTAGGCGATCTCGTCGCGGTGCAGGCGCGCGTTGACGGGCACGGCGACCAGCCCGGCGCGCCACGCCCCATACATCGCCTCGAGGTACTCCGGACGGTTCGCCATGACGATGGCGACCCGGTCCCCCGGCTCCAGGCCGAGCTGCTCGCGGAACCCCGTCGCGACGGCGGCGACGGTGGCGGCGAACTCTGCCCACGTCGCGTGGGTCCGGTCGCCCACGGCGATCGCCGGTCGGTCCCGCAGGTCGCGTCCGTGCCGCTCCACCCAGCTGGCGAGGTTCATGCTGACAACCTCTCCGGCGGTCGTCGGTGCGTCAAGGTCCTCCCGGCAGCGTTGAGGAAGGCGTGATTGTTCGCGCGGCCGGGATGGGTGAGGCTGGCAGGGCACGCACGCAAGCACCCCGCGCCCGAGAGCACCCCGGAGGAGCCTGAGCCATGAAGCTGGACGAGGACACCGCACGAGCACGGCTGGGCGAGCACGTCCACGGGGTGCTGTGCACCCTGCACCCGCGGCGCGGCCCCGACCCCCAACCAGTCGTGTATGCCGTGAGCGGGGACGGGCACGTCGGTGTGCCGATCGACAAGGTCAAGCCCAAGACGTCCTCACGGCTGCAGCGCGAGGACAACCTCGACGCCGACCCGCGGGGCTCACTGCTCATCGAACGGTGGGACGCCGAGGACTGGTCGAGGTTGTGGTGGGTGCGCGCCCAGCTCGAGCACGTGCCGGACCCACCCGCGTCACTGACCGATGAGCTGGCGGACCGCCTCGCGGGCACGGTGCCGCAGTACGCCGACAAGCCCTTCCACCGCGTGCTCGTCTGCCGCATCGTCGCGGTCACCGGGTGGGCGGCGAGCGAGGACTGACCTCCACGCCCCTCCCGGTGGTCGTGCCGATCAGGGGCGGAGCTCGTTGTCCTGCAACGAGATCGGCGCAGGCAGCATCAGGCGCATCGAGGTTCCCGATGGCCCCGACTCGCCGACGGTGAGGTCACCACCCATGGCACGCATCAGTCCGTGCGCCAGACCAAGACCGAGACCGATGCTCTCGTCGTAGGTGCCGTGCGGTGGACCGGCCTCCGTCCGCGCGTCGAGGGTGGGTGACCCGGGGTCGGCCCGCGCGAACGGTGTGAAGATCCTCGGCAGCAGGTCCGCCGGTATCCCCGGGCCGTCGTCGACCACGGACACCAGCACCCGGGGTTCCTGCGGCTGGCCTTCGCGAGGTGCAGGTTCGGTGCAGACCCGGACGTGGCCGCCGGCCGAGCCGTGCCGGATGGCATTGGTGACGAGGTTGACGAACACCTGGCGCAGGCGCCGCCGGTCGACCCGCACCACCTCGTCCGCCAGGTCGTGGCCGAGCCCCACCTCACGACGGCTCGCGGCACCAGCCAGCATCGCCAGCGCCTCCTCCACCACGTCACGCAGCCGGACCGGTTCGAGGGCCAGGGGCAGGGCGTTGGCCTCGAGCCGGCTCAGGTCGAGGACGTCGGCGAGCAGGTCCATGACGTGGTTTGCAGCGGCGTCGATGTGGGCGAGCGCCTCGCGACGGCGGTCCTCCCCCAGGTCCATCGTGCCCAGCAGCTCCGCGAACCCGACGATGGCCTGGATGGGTGTCCGTGCCTCGTGCCCGACGGCCGCGAGCAGCTCGGACTTGGCGTGCGAGAGCTCCTCGGCGGTGCGCTGTGCCGCCTCCGCCTCCGACCGCGCCCGACGCTCCCGCTCCACGGTGCGGCGCTCCTGCTCGACGGCGCGACGCTCGGTGAGGTCGAGGACGTTGACGACGTACTGCGCGGGGGCACCGTCGCGACTCCGCAGCAGCGAGACGGTCACCTCCACCTCCACGTCCGGGTGGTCCGCACGCCGCACGTGCGCCTCGAACGCCACGGTGCGCGCCCTGTTGCGGCTGAGGTCGTCGAGCCACGAATCGAGCGAGCGCCCCTTGGGCCGCAGGACGTCCGCGAGGCGGGCGCCGCCGAGCTCGCGGCTGCACAGGGCGGTCAGCGCGGTGTTGCTGGTGGCGATGGTGCGGTCCGGGCCGAGGATGGCCATGCCGAGCGAGTTGTCGTCGAAGGACCTACGGAAGCGCTCCTCGCTCTCCACGAGGTCGGCGACCAGGCCGGCGTGGTCGATCGCGACCGAGGTGAGGTGGGTGAACCGGTCGACCAGGCGCTGCTCGCGGGGTGTCGGGCGGTGCGGCTCCTGGTGGTAGACGGCGAACGTCCCGACCGGGAGGCCGTCGCGCCCCTCGATCGGGGTGGACCAGCAGCTGCGCACCCCCGCCGCCGCGGCGATGTCCCGGAAGTCGACCCAGCGGTGGTCGGTCAGCACATCCATGGCGACGACCGCGGCATTGATCGATGCGGCTGTGCCGCAGGACCCGGCCCGCTCCCCGATCGCCATGCCGTCGATCGCGGCGACGTAGCTCTGGGGGAGGCTGGGCGCAGCACCGTGGTGCAGGGTGCGGTGCTCGCGGTCGAGCAGCAGCACCGAGCAATGCGCCCCGGGCATGAGGTGCTCGAGGGAGCTGAGGATCTCGGCCAGCACCTCCGGCAGCGGCGCCGCCCGGGCGATCAGCTCCAGCACCTCCGCCTGCCGGTCCAGCAGCACCGGTGCATCGTCGAGCGGGACCTCCTGGTCGAGGCTCATGACTCGTCCACGAGCTGGTAGCCCACGCCCCGCACGGTGCGCAGCAGCCGGGGTCTGGACGGGTCCTGCTCGAGCTTGAGCCGCAACCGGTGGACGTGCTCGGTGACGGTCGCCTCACCGAGCCACTCCGAGGAGGTGTTCCAGACCTTGTCCACGAGCTGGCTGCGGCTGTGGACGTGGTTGGGGTGGGTGGCCAGGTAGAGCAGCAGGTCGAACTCCTTCGGGGTGAGGTCGACGTCGCCGTCGCCGAGCCGCACCCGCCGGCTGCCCGGCTCGATCCGCAGGTCCCCCACGACGACCGCCTCCACCGACAGCTCGGGCGAGCTGCGCCGCAGGACGGACCGCACACGGGCCGCCAGCTCACCGGGCGAGAAGGGCTTGACGAGGTAGTCGTCGGCGCCGAGGTCCAGCCCGACGATCCGGTCGGACTCCCCGTTGCGTCCGGACAGAACGATCACCGGGGTGTCGGACCGCCCGGCCCGGCCACCGCGGACGGCGCGAAGGACCTCGAGTCCCCCCAGTCGCGGAAGCGACAGGTCGAGGACCACGAGCGTCGGGTGGTCGTCGCGGATGCGTCGCAGTGCCGAGTCCCCGTCGTCGGCCTCCACCACGCGGTAGCCGGCGTCGTCGAGCTGCCAGCGCACCACGGTCCGGATCGCGGCGTCGTCGTCCACGACGAGGACGACCGGCCTGCGATCGCTGAGGGTGTCCACGGCGTTGTGGCTCATGGGTGATGGCTACCACAGGAGGGCGTCCGGGGCCACGCCTTCGCCACTGGCACGGGGTCGCCGGGCACCGTCCTGGAGCCCGCCCCATACCTCGTCGTGGCCGGGTCCGGGGTCTCAGGCGTCGGCGACGTAGACCTTGCGCAGCGGCTCACGGACCGTCCACGTGGTGCGGTCGCCGGCGTGCAGCCGCACGGTGACCCCGGGGCCGAGCTCGACGACCTCGCCGTCGTCGAAGGTGACGCTCCCCGATCCGCTGATGACGACGAACACCTCGTCGACCTCGGTGTCGGTCGCCGTCCCGTCCGTCATCTCCCACACCCCGACCTCGACGGTGCCGAACGTCGCGAGCGCCCGCGCCCCTGCCCGTGGCGCGCCGTGGAGCACGTCGGCGTCCGGCAGGGGCTCCAGGTCGAGGGGGGAGGTCGTGTCGAGGAGTCGGGTCATGGGCCCATCCTGCCCCTCGACGTGGGGGGTCCGGGCACCCTGCGACCCTCCTTCCTGCGGGTGGGTCGCAGGACCGCATCGACACGGACGTCTACGAGCTTGCCGGCCCGGTGCTGCCCTCGCCACGACCGTGCGTGCTCCCGTGTCGCTCATCGGCGTGGCCCGTCGCCGCCTCGCCGACGTGACGCCTGGCGTATGCCGCGTCCTCGGCACCCGCTTCGACGTGCGTCGGGTCGAGCACGCGCTGCAGGAAGACCTTGGTCCGCTCCTCGGTGGGCGCTCCGATGACCTGCTCGGGCACACCTTCCTCGACGATGACGCCCCCGTCCATGAAGATCACGCGATCGGCGACATCGCGTGCGAAGGCCATCTCGTGGGTCACGACGAACATCGTCATCCCCTCGGTGGCGAGCCGGCGCATGACCGAGAGGACGTCCCCCACCAGCTCGGGGTCCAGCGCGGAGGTCGGCTCGTCGAACAGCATGAGCTTCGGGTCCATCGACAGCGCCCGGGCGATGGCGACGCGTTGCTGCTGACCACCCGAGAGCTGCGCCGGGAAGGCATCCTCCTTCTCGGAGAGGCCGACCTTCTCGAGGTTCTCGCGGGCCTTGGCCCGCGCCTCGTCCTTGCTCCGCTTGAGCACCGTGGTCTGGGCGATCGTGCAGTTCTCGAGCACGGACAGGTGCGGGAAGAGGTTGAACTGCTGGAAGACCATGCCCATGTTGCGACGGATGGCGTCGATGTCGCAGTCCGGGTCGTTGACCTCGTCCCCTCCCACCTTGATCGACCCGCTCGTCGGCTGCTCGAGGAGGTTGATGCAGCGCAGGAACGTCGACTTGCCGGAACCTGATGGACCGATGACGCAGACGACCTCGCCCTGGTGGATGGTGGCGTCGAGGCCCTGCAGGACGTGGTTGGCACCGAACGACTTGTGGAGGTCAGTGACCTCGACGACGGGAGCGGCCGTGGTGGGGGCGGTCAAGGCTCAGCGCTCCTTCTTCTGTCGGGCCTCCATGCGGCGCACGACGATGGACAGCGGGAGGGTGATGATCAGGTAGCAGAAACCGGCGACCACGAGGGGTGTCAGGCTGGCGTTGTCGCTGGACAGCTGGCGCCCGTACTTGGTCAGCTCGTAGCCCGAGGCCGAGAGCCCCAGGACGTAGACGAGCGAGGAGTCCTTGACCAGGAGGATGAGCTCGTTCGTCAACGGTGGGGTGATGACCCGGAAGGCCTGCGGCAGGACGATCTTCCGCGTGGCGACGCCGGACGGCATACCGAGCGAACGAGCAGCTTCGACCTGGCCCGGCGGCACGGCCTGGATTCCGGCCCGGATCGTCTCGGCCATGTAGGCGGAGGCGACGAGGCCGAGGGCGACCCACACCGTTCCGTAGGGGTCGTAGGGGATGACGAAACCCTCGAAGGCCAGTGACATGAGGCCGAAGGCGATGAAGACGATGATCGCCGGCAGGCCTCGGAAGAACTCGATCCAGACCGTCGCGATCCACCGGTAGGGGGCCACCGACGACAGCCGCATGAGGGCCAGCACCGTCCCCAGCAGGAGGCCGATGACGAAGGCTCCGGCCGTGTAGACGACCGTGTTCCTGAGGGCACCCCCGACTCCCTCGGTGAGGGTGGTCTTGATCAGGTCGCTGCGGAAGAACTGCTGCTGGATCTGGCCCCAGTCCGCGACGAGTGCGACGACCAGTGCCACGACGGCAAGGACTGCGTACTGAACCCACCGGATCCGCTGGGCGCGCCTGCGCGGGGACAGCTTCTTCTTCGGTGGGGCTTCGGTGGTGGTGTCGCTCATCAGCTCTCCTGCCGACCTGCGGGGTCAAGGGTCACCACGCCGAGGGGCGGCGGCCGGTCGAAACCGTACCGCCGCCCTCGAACGACGCGGAAGATCACTTCGGGGCGTCGACTCCGAACCACTTCTTGTAGATCGTGTTGTAGGTGCCGTCTGCGACCGCAGCCTTGAGGACCTCGTTCGTCAGGTCCGTCAGCTTCTGGCCGTTGGCGTCCTTCTTGAACATCAGGCCGTACTGCTCGCCGGTGTCGAACTCCTTGACGACCGCGGTCGTCGGGTTGTCCTTCACGTAGTCCAGGAGGGGACCGTTGTCGTTGATCGCAGCGTCGACGCGACCGGCGAGGACGGCCGCGAGCTGGGTCGGCAGGTCGTCGAAGACCACCGGCGTGAAGCCGTTGGCTGCCTTCTCCTTCTCGGCGAACTCCTGGCCGGTGGTGTCGGTCTGCACGCCGATCTTCTTGCCCTTGAGGCTGGCGAGGTCGGTGACGCCGGAGTCCTTCTTGGTGATGAGCGCCGCGGTCGAGTCGAAGTACGGGTCCGAGAAGCTGATGGCCTGCTTGCGCTTGTCGTTGATCGTGGTCGCGCCGAAGCCTGCGTCGCACTTCTTGGCCGCGAAGGCCGCACCCGAGGTGATGGTCGCGAACTCGATGTCGACGACCTCCTGCTCGACGCCCAGCTTCTTGGCGACGAGGTCCATGAGGTCGACGTCGAAGCCGACGACCTTCGACCCTTCCTTGAACTCGAACGGCTTGTAGGACAGGTGGGTGCAGGCCTTGAGCTTGCCGTCCGTGATCAGCGCGACGCCGTTGGAGTTCGTGGCAGCCGGGGCAGCATCATCACCGGAACCGCACGCAGCGAGGGCCAGGGTGGACGTGAGCGCGACGACAGCGAGGGCGCTGGCGCGGCGGGTGCGTGAGGTGGTCACCGGGGTACTCCTAGGCGGTAGTGAACGTGGTCGACCCACGTCTGACTGCCGCCGACAGTACCCAGCGGTGGGCGGCATGCACCGCCTTGGCTTCAGGCAACCCCGAATCGTGACCTGTTGCGCAAGGGGACGGTGACTCAGGTCCGCTCCGGGGCCCTGACGTGCGGATACTCCTCGTCGCGGGACTGGAAGGCGAGGATCGCGGGGTTGCGTACCACGCCATCCCGGATCTCGATGGCGCGCTTGATGGTCTCGTCCGAGTCCCAGGCGCCGGGCCCCGCCAACACCGTCGCCACGTGGGGAAGGAGCGCCTCGCTGATCTCCCACGTCGCGGAGTCCCAGAGGTAGGACGGGCTGTGGTCGACGGCGTAGTAGCGGACGTGCTCGCCCACGGTGAACATCGGCTCCTCGAACGTCGTCGGAACGGCCCAGCTGAAACCCATGCCCACGTCGCACGAGACGTCGATGACCAGCGTGCCGGGTGCCAAGGTCGGCAGGTCCGTCTCGTGGAGGAACACCATCGGCGCGTTCGGGTCCTGCAGCACGCAGTTGACGATGATGTCGTGCTCGGCCAGGTAGGCCGCCAACGGCACCGGTCCGTCCTCGGTGTAGGCGACGCTGCCGCTCCCACCGTCGGGCCGGTCGAAGTTGACGATGTTCGCCGAGTGGATGGGCGACGCGATCTCGGTGACCTCGCGCAGGCTGAGGACGTCCACCTGGTTGAGGCCCAGCGCACTGAGGGCGGTCACTGCGCCACGAGCCGTGGCACCGAAGCCGATGACGGCGGCACTCAGTCGACGCCCGTAGTCACCTGTCGATCCCACCAGCGAGAGGGCGTGGAGCACGGACGCATAGCCGGCGAGCTCGTTGTTCTTGTGCAGCACGTGCAGGCCGAAGCTGCCGTCCGGGCGCCAGTGGTTCATGGCCTCGAACGCGATGAGCGTCAGCCGCTTGTCGATGGCCAGCTGGGTGATCTCGGCGTCTTGGACGCAGTGTGGCCACCCCCAGAGGACCTGGCCCTCCCGCAGCTCTGCGACGTCGGCCGCGAGCGGCTTGGGCAGCATGACGACCTCGCACTCGTCCACCAGCTGCCGGCGGGAGAGGATCCCGCCGACGAACGGGAGCAGCTGCTCGTCCGAGATCCCGAAGCTCTCGCCATACCCCTGCTCGAGGAAGACCCGACCCCTCAGTTCCGGGTCGAGGCGTTCGAGGTGCCGCGGGTGGATGGGAAGTCGGCGTTCGTTCTCCTTGCGTGAGCGGGAGACGATTCCAAGCCTGAGCTGCTGCACGAGTACCCCTTCGAGTGGGTCCACTGTCTAACACACTCGTGGCCCCCTCCCGGGGGGCGTCACGGGTTCTCCTTGACCTGCCCCACGAGTGGACTCCCCGCCGACCGTTGCCGGACCCCTGAACGGAGATTGTCGGGATCGGCCATTCGGACCGGGACGACGAAACAGCCCCTGACCTGCGTCTCCGCAGGTCAGGGGCTGTTTCGTATTGGTGGGCGATACTGGGTTTGAACCAGTGACCTCTTCCGTGTCAAGCATTCTCATGCCATCCGCGGGCGCGCCCAGACGTCCATCTGAGTTCGACACCAGTCCCCGACGTGCGTCGGCATGCACCCAGACTTGCTCTCGTTGTCAAACAGTTAGTCAAGCAGCCACTTCGCCCGCCAAGACGCTCGACGCGTCCGCGCTCTTGCCTGTCGTGTGACTAGCCCATGCCGCCAGCCGGCGCCCTCGGCCCCCTGCGCGCAAGCAGCCAGTATGGAATAACCACTCCGTCGACCCAGCTTCTGCGCTCATCGATCGTCAGCCACCGCTTCCAACACGACGCCGAGGTGCCGAAGTCCTTCGCGACTTGGGCCACCGAAGAAACGGAGTGGCGGTAGACCCGGATCGCGCACTGACGGCACTTCTTGGGAATATGCCTTGGGCATGGTGCCCATCCTTCGCCGCCATCGCGTAACCCGAGAGCATCGACGCATAGGCTCGCAAGCACGAAGGTGCAGCGCGCCTCCTCAACCCGAGGGGGTCGGGGAGGTGGCGCGCTGCTACCCCATGGTGCACCCGCAACCTGTGCCGGCCGGGCCGGGCCCGTTGAACACGGCCACGCCGACGTTGGCTGGGGTGGAGTCACCTCAGCCGGGGTCGGCTCACGTTGCAGGGGGTGCGAGCGTTCCGAGTGCTGGTGCGACACCCACCTCATCGGCGGGACGGGTCCGCACTTGAGCGTTTCAACGGCGGCAGGCGCGGCCGGGTTTCGCGCAAGTCTGTCCGTCTGGCTGAGAGCGCGCTTGTTCGCGCCGGAGCGAGCAGGCGCGTGTGCGATGTTTGCGACGTGTGCATGAAGAAGGCGAATTCGGGGGCGGCCGGAGATGGCGTGCGGCCTGACGCCACCGGCTGGTGGTTCGGCGACCTGCATGGGAACACGCCCGGACTCGACCAAGGGGTTCAGCTTGGCAAGGTCGCTGGCGTTGAGCGTTCGTCGTTCGTCACAGCAACCAACACAGCACACCGATGGGCTCCAGCGGCCCGTCGGGCAACAGCAGCCCTGCCGTCGGCAGCACCGCTGTACGACGCGCTGATTGCCCTGACCCGACGGGTGTCCGACCCCCGACGCTGAACCCGGCACCCAAGGCTGTCGCAAGCTGCGTCGGTGCATTACGGCAGAGGAGGACAGGACGTCTCGCAGCAATCGCCTTCCATCCTTGAACACCGCTCGCTGCTGCGGTATGGCACTTGTCACGCGCCGACGGCCCAGATGCCAGCACTTCGGGTCTTCGTGTCAAGAAAGGCCGGACGGTCTCCGCGCGGCGGGCCAAACCATCCGCAGTGGCAGCGTGGGCCGATACTGGCGGCATGGACGTCCGATTCGTCGCGGGCTTTGCCGTCATCACCACCGACCCAGCGCTCGACAAGAACCTCTTCGTCAAGACCCTCGGTTTGCCGCTGCAACCTCCGGTCAGCGTCCCGGACTCCGAGTACGTCTATTCGGAGAATGTGGCGGGAGCAAAGCACTTCGGAGTCTGGCCCCTCAACGAGGCGGCACAGACGTGCTTCGGCCAGCAGACGTGGCCGGACACGCATCTGGTGCCTCAGGCGACCATCGAGTTCGAGGTTGACGATGTCGAGAGTGCCGCCCAGGAACTGGTTGACCGCGGATTCCGCCTCGTCCATGAGACGCGAACCGAGCCTTGGCAGCAGGTAGTCGCTCGATTTCAGTCTGCTGATGGCCTCCTGGTCGGCGTCTGCTTCACGCCTTGGATGCACGAAGGGTGACTGCGGGGCTCCCGAAGGTCGAGCGCCTCAGAACTCGGAAACAGCCAAGTAGCTTCGCGCCCTCACTCCAAGGAGTGGCCAACCTCGAACGCGCGCAGCCGCTCGGCGGCATCCCGCACGCCCTGGGTCAACGCGGCCCACGGGTTGGTTGCACCGCTCAGGCCGTTCATCACACCCAGCAGCTCGTTCAGCAGCTGGGTGTCTCCAAGGTTGTTGTCGATCTCGTCCAGCAGTTCGGACACACGGTTGAAGGTGTGGACGACCCCGTCCGACGGTGAGGTCGTGTTCGCATCGGCCGCGTAGACCCACGCGACGACCGCTCCGAACGCATACCAGGAGGGAACGTCTTGCGGCTCCTCGTCCCAGCCCATCTCCGGCATGGCCAACAGAGCGTGCCTGGCTCGTCAACTGACGTGATGCTGGTCCTCGCCGCAATCACCTCCGCGACAGGACCAAGCCCGCCCGAGGGAAGTGCGAGCGAACCCAGCTCCCCAAGGGGAAGTACGACGAACGCGAGCTGGGTCGCCGTCCGACGTTGCTCGACCGAGCCCATCGCCGCCAGACGGGACTCCAGCGTCGGGAAGGACTCATCGGGCACGAACAGACATCTTGCACGCTGTCGATCGGCAGCGCACCACTTGGCGCAAGCATCCCGTCCCGCGTGATTGCGCAGGTCAGGAGGCTGCACGGGTCTTGTCAGGTGGGGCGCGCGGGTGCATGATTCGCGTCAGCGCGCAGCGAAGGGGCTGCTCGCAACGGTCAAGCAGGGGGCCATCATGTCCGCAGTTCGTCCGCTCTGGCGCGCCCTGGGTGTCGCCGTGACTCTCGTCCTGGCGTTGGGTGCGGCGTCGCCGGCCCAAGCTGCGCGACCAGCCCGCGGCACCGTCGACATCGTGTCGCCGGCCGACGGTTCGTCCGGGACGCAGATGTCCCCGACGGTCAGTGGCAAAGCCACTGCACCCACAGGCCAGGTGCTGCTGAGCGTGGACGGAACCCAGACAGACTTCCCGGCCACAGTCGGCTCACGGGGCACGTGGTCCACGGCCGTGTTCTACCTGTCGTTGGGAACCCACCAGATCTGCGCCGAGGTCCGCTCCGACGTCGACGTGCAGCTCGCGGTGGACTGCGTGACCTACACGGTCGTGCCCGACCCCTCAGCGTTCGACGTGGACTGGCCGCTGGCCGGTGGCACGACGGCAACGCTGTTCCAGGTACAGGGTTCCTGCCAGGACGGCACGGACGTGCTGGTGTCGCTGGACGGCGGCGCGACGCGCACGGAGTCCTGCTCGGGCGGCTCGTACTACAGCCAGTACCTGACCAGCGAAGGAACCCATTCCGTGGTGGTGTCGCTGGCCTACCAAGGCAGAGTGCTGTCGACGGTGACCCGGTCGTTCTCAACGAAGGCACCACCGGCAGTGGACGTGAACATCACGACACCGGCGGATGCGTCGACGGTGTCGTCGAGCTTCGTGTACGTCGCCGGGACGTCGAACAGCCCCAGCACCCCCGTGGTGCTGACGGTGAATGGCGGCGACCCACGAGAGACGTACTTCGACGCAGACGGCACCTGGTCCGGCGGCGCACCACTGACATACGGCGACAACATCATCTGCGCCACCTCCAACGACATCTACGGCACCAGCGACCGGGACTGCGTCACCATCAGGTTCGCCATCGACCCCACCACGCTGACACTCACCCGACCCACCGACGGCGGCGCATCAGGCACCTTCATCTACTACGAAGGCAGCTGCTTCACCGGGACCCAGCTACGCATCGAACTCGACGGCGCCCTGTACCAAGACGACACCTGCTACTACGACCACTTCGGCGGATCCATCCCCTACGTCGCTGACGGGCCACACGTCGTCAGCGTGACCATGTCGTGGGACGGGTCGCCCATCGCGTCCGTGAGTGCATCCGTCGTCGTGGACACCCTCGCACCAGCCCCGCCAACGGTCCTATCCCCAGCGTCAGGGGCGACGATCCGCTCGGCCCCGGTGACGGTGACAGGCACCGCAGAATCCGGGGCGAACGTCGAGCTCGTCACCACACGGGGCGACGTCGTGCTGACAGCACCCGTAGCAGCCGACGGGACATGGTCGATGACGCTGGACCGCGCCTACCTCGCGGCGCAAGGCGTCGTCACCGGACAACGCGAGACGCTGCGGCTCCGGTTCGAAGCAGTCGACCCGGTCGGCAACCGGTCCTTCACCACGGTGGCGACGTACACCGTCCGCATGCGCTGACAAGAACTGTCGCCGACGGCACCGCTGAGCCAAGCATGTGACGTTCCCGGCGCACCCGATGACGCTGTCATCAGCCTCGCTGACCGGTAACGAGTGCGCGACTCACGTCGCGCCGGATCGCGTGCCGTTGTCCACACGCAGTCGCGTGAGTCGCATGCAGCGTCGCCGTCGCCGTCGCCGGTCCTACGTCATCCCGATGGCCTTGAGCATGGGGCGATATGCGCGCACCGCCGGGTTGGTGGCGGTGTAAGGGGCGAAGCAGAGCGGGTCATTCAGTCGTAGGTTGCCGGAGGCCCTTCGCCTGATGGTCGAAGGTCTGGCGCCACGACGGCCAGGCACACCATTCCGCGACCCCCGGGGGTGGTTCCACCTTCACCATCGAGCTGCCCCTCCCGCCGACAGCGGTTGCCATAGACCGTGACCACGCCACACCCAACAGCTGGCAGACCACCCCGCGTGGAGTCGGGGCTGGTCCGGGCCAGCTTGGCCCCGCTGCCTTTCGCGGAACACGAACGCGCCGCCCGCAGCGACGAGCACCCACCAAGTCCCACGTCGTCCCGTGCGGCACGGCTGGTATCCCCCAGTGCTACAAGCGTGAACCCTGCCGCCGGCCGTCCGCTCGCATCGTTGGGCGAACATGTTTGGGTGGTTGGATTCGCGCGCTGCTGAGGAGCTCACCGCGCCCGCTCGTGGCGCTCAGGTCACGCGGCTCTGGTAGGGGCTCCCCGCGTGGTCACGCTCAGGCCTTGGAATGAGCAGGTCCGCCCCCGTCGGCGGGTAGCCGGTGGGGGCGGACCTCTGGGCGTGCGGTCGGTCAGGACCTCACTTCAGCTTGAAAAGTGCATTCAAGGCGCTGCCGTCGGCTGCGGTCATGGTGACCTTGATGCAGGCGCCGACCGTCTTCGGCGTTTGCCAGTTCTGGATGAACTGGCCACCGGTCGTGTCGTACCGCAGGCTCGTGCCGCCGGTCGTGGTGACCTCCACGTCGTCCACTGTTGCCGTGGTGGAGCAGTTCACCGACACCGCGCTGAAGCTCTTGACCGCGGTGGTGCTGGTGAGTTCAGTTGAGCCGGAGAACAGCTCGAACTTCAGCGGGACAGTCGACCCGGCCTTGACCGTGTTGAGCACTCCGTTCATGTCGACCGGTTGGTAGAAGCCACCGAGGCGGAACGGGTTGATCTTGAAGGTCGCCGAACCGGTGGAGCCCGTGTGGTTCGCGTCGCCGGCCCAGGTGGCGGTCGCCATGGCTGTTCCAGCCAACGTGTTGCCGGTGTAGGACACCGGCAACGTCTGGTTCAGGGCGCCGGGTCCGGTCACTTGGGCGGTGCAGGGGGTGATGGCGCTGCCGGTTGCGTCCACGGAGGTGGGGCAGCTGACTGCGACCGCTGATGCAGCCCTGTCGATGGTGAACGTGGCCGTGTCCATGCTTGCGGTGTGGTTGGCGTCGCCTGCGTAGCTGGCCGACGCTGTCCCAGTTCCAGCGTTGATGTTGTTGACGTAGCTGACGTCCATGGCCTGGTCGAGGGTGCCTGCACCGGTGACCTTTGCCGAGCAGGGAGTCAGCGGACTGCCGGTGTAGGTCGCCGGGAGCGTGCAGGTGACCTTGGTCGTGGTCGGTGCCTTGTCGATCGTGAAGGTGCCTGAGCCGTTGCTGCTGCTGTGGTTGCGGTCCCCGCCGTAGGTGGCGGTGACCGTGGCGGTGCCGGCGGCGACGTTGTTCGCGTACTCCAGTGTGGTGGAGGTGGTCTCGAACGTCCCGGCTCCGCTGACGGTGGAGGTGCACGGAGTGAGCGCGCTTGCGGTGTAGGTCAGCGAGGTCGGGCAGTTGACGGTGACCGAGGATGGTGCCTGAGCGATGGTGAACTGTGCGGCGTCGGAGCTGGCCAGGTAGTCACTGCCGCCTGCGTAGTCCGCCGTGACCGGGACGACACCCGCGTTGACGGTGTCCTCGGAGTAGGTCGGTGCGAGAGCCGAGTCAAGGCCGGGACCGGTGACGTGTGCTGTGCACGGCGTTTGTGAGGTGCCGTCGTAGGTGACCTGCTCCGGGCAGGTCAGGGTGGTGGTGGTCGCAGCCTTCGCGATGTCGAAGTGGTCCGTCGCGTCGGTGCTGCCGTGGTTGTCGTCGCCGGCGTAGCTGGCGGTGACGGTGGCCTGGCCGGCGTGGACGTTGTCGGTGTAGTTCACTGCGACCGGCCGGTCGAGGCCGCCGGCGCCGGTGACGACCGCGGTGCAAGGCGTCTTGGCGGTGGTGTCGAACACCGAACCGGCGGTGCAGCTGATGGTGATGACCGACGTGGCCTTGCCGATCTCGAAGGTGGCCTGGGCGTTGCTTCCGGTGTGGTTGGCGTCGCCGGTGAAGGTGGCGGTCGCGGTGCCGGCGGACGTGGCGTTGGTGTTGTCCGGTGCGTAGACCACAGGGACCGACTGGTCGAGTCCGGCGACGCCGGTGACGTGTGCCGTGCAGATGTCCTGGGCCGTGCCGGAGAACACGACACCGGTCAGGCAGTCCAGCTTCGTCTGCGACGCGGCCTTGTTGATCGCGAAGCTGGTCGACTGTGTGCCGACGGCGGTGTGCGTGGCGTCACCGGCGTAGGAGGCACTGGCTGTGGCTGTGCCTGCGTTGATGTTGTTCGCGTAGGTGACCGTCAGGGGCTGATCCAGGCCACCGGTGCCGGTCACCGTTGCGGTGCACGGCGTCTGCGCCGAGCCGGAGAACGTGACGCTGGTCGGGCAGTCGAGCGTGATCACGGCCTGGGCCTTGTCCACGGTGTACGTGACGCTCGAGGAGGCGGTCAGCCCGCCGGCGTCGGTGTAGGAGCAGGTCGCGGTCTGCGGGCCGATCCAGGTGCTCTCTGGGTGGTTGAGGGTGGCAGCGAACGTTGTGGCGCCGTCCTCCTTGTCGTTGACCGAGCAGGTCGGGGACGGTTGCGTGCCCCAGGTGTAGTGCTGTCCCGAGACTGCGCCGACGACGTTGACCGTCGGAGCGGTGTTGCTCGGAGCGGCTGAGGCGACGTTGACGGTGAACGTCGCCGGGGCGACGTTGAACGTCCCCTGGCTGTTGTTCTGAGTCTGGACGAGGCTGACGGAGGTGGAACCAGCAGCCACGGCGCTCAGCGTCAGGGCCTTGGTCTCACCACACGTCGTGAACGTGACAGTCGAGGGGGACACCGTCGCCACGGCCGGGGACGACGACCTCACCGTGAAGGTGGCAGTGGTCTGGCCCGTAAGGTTGCAGCCGTTCTTGCCGTCGCTGTCGGTGGTGACCACACGAAGGACGGTGGACCCGGAGGCGCCTCCGACGGTCAGGCTCATCACCTCCGCGGCTGAGTCGATGGTGGCGTCGAGGTTGTTGACGATGTCGTCTGCCCAAGCCGGAGCGGATCCGGCGAAGAGAACGAGCAAACAGCTCGCGGCGAGCGCTGACGCGCGAGTAGCTGTTCGGGACAAGGTGGCCTCCAACGGGCTCTACTACGTGGTGAGGTGCGGACCCCCAATGCCGCGAAGGTAACGAAATAGTCAAACTTCCGTAAGTACTTCGTCCGGAAATAGTCACCGTGTAGTCCTTTCGGGCTATTCGCACCAGCGTTCGGCGGACCGGCAAATGCTTTCGGTTGCCTCTTTTCGTTGGGATCGGCTGCTCCGGCAGGTGTGCTTCGACGCATGGCCCAGCTGCCGCTTGTCTGGGCGAGATGCGAAGTACGGCTCAAGAACTGCGCGACGTCCTTGGGGCGTGCGGCGCCGTTTGCTCGTCGTGCTTGCTGTGTGATGGCGCCAGGGGCATGACTTCCAAAGGGATGCTGGGAGCTTGGCGGAGGGTCATTTCGCCAGTTGGTGCTACGAGCCCCGGCGCCCCGAAACAAGACATTCTGGATAATTCGCTTCGAATGTCCCTCTGGCGACCATCCTGGTGGCGTGATCACAGGAACGCCGGGCGCACCCTGCATGAGTCGGTCGCATGCGACACATCACCACGGCGGGTCCAGCCGGCCTGACTACCTTGTTGTGCAGCAGGTTTGGGCCAACCGCGACCAGCCGCACCGCAGTTGGGATCCGCTCTGCATCTTCCCCGCAGCAACGAGGGCATCGGACGGGACCGCGTCCACTAGTCGCAGGATTCCCGACACCTACGTTCCTGCAGCGATGACCTGACCTCTTCCCTGCATGGGAAGTAGCTGGCCCTGCTTCGGACGTCCACGCACGTCAGCGGGCGTACAGGGACCGGCACCACGGTCGAAACCCGCCCATTTAGTCAAGCAGTTGGTCAAGAGGCACCCATCGCCACCGGCATGAGAACAGCCCCTGACCAGCGTCTCCGCAGGTCAGGGGCTGTCTCGTACTGGTGGGCGATACTGGGTTTGAACCAGTGACCTCTTCCCTGTCAAGCGTTCCCACCCTGTCCTTGGACGTCCGTCGCCGTCCATATGAGCACGAAACGAGTCCCCCAACGTCCGCCCGCATCCACCCGAACACGCCCCCGTTGTCAGCAGTTAGTCAAGCAGCCGTTGCACGGTGCGTTGGCTCTGCCCCAGGCCACGGGATAAGGGCGGTGCTCGATTTTCTGCCTATGAGATTTCGGTTGTGTACTCAGCGATTCGTTCAACGTAGAACTGCGCGTTGGCGCGGATGCCTTCATGTTCTGCGTCGGTCGTTTCTCGGCGGACCTTGCCGGGCAGGCCAAGCACCATGGAGTTCGGCGGGATCTGCGTGCCCTCCGGGATCATCGCCCCGGCGCCGATGATCGAGCCTGAACCGATGCTCGCACCGTTGAGGACGATCGCCCCCATGCCGACCAGCACGTCGTCGTCGATGAGACACCCGTGGAGAACGGCACCGTGGCCGACGGTGACGCCAGCGCCCAGTCGCAGCGGGATCCCGCGGTCGGCGTGCAGCACGCATCCGTCCTGGACGTTGCTTCGCGGTCCGATGGTGATGCAGTCCCCATCGGCGCGGACCACGGCCGAGAACCACACGCTGCTGTCCTCCGCCATCGTGGTGGCACCGACGACGGTGGCATTGTCGGCGATCCAGGCCGACGGATGGATTCGGGGAGTCCTCTCCCCAAGGGGGATCAGCACCGGAGCTTCCTCATCGGTCTCCCTCATCGGTTTCGACGAGCACGACGCACAGGGTCCGGGGGCCGTGCACCCCCTCGACACGGTCGAGCTCGATATCACTGGTCGCCGACGGGCCGCTGATGAAGGTGATCGGGCGGTCGCCCTCGAGCCGGGACAACATTTCGGGCACGGACGCGACGACCTGGTCGGCGCGCACGATGCACACGTGCAGGTCGGGGATCAGGGTGATCGCGCGACGGCCCTGATCGGGCGAGGCGTCGAGGGCGATGGTCCCCGTCTCGGCGCACGCCACCGTGGCGGCGGTGAGCACCGCGGCATACGCGTCGAGATCCTGGGCTGCGAGGCCCTCGTGGTCGGGCTCCGCAGCCGGGCACCATTCATGCGGCACTCCTGGTGCGCGCAGCACGGGCGAGGCCGCGGCCACGAGCCTCTCCACCGCAGAGGCCAAACCGTCCGGTCGGCACCGCACGACGGTGGCGCGGTAGTCGACCAACCGTTCCTCGAGGAGGGTGACCAGGTCCGGGAGCTCACCGGCAGTGGTCGTCAACGGCCCTCGTCGGTAGTCGCGCTGGACGGCACGGACCTCGATGCCGGTGTTGGCCTCCTTGATCCGCTGGAGGATGTCTTCACGGGCGCCCATCACTGGTCCCTGGTCCTTTCCCACCATTCGCGGAAGGTCTCGGGAGGTGGTGCGGGGGCGTCTCTGCTGGTGGTCCACGCGGAGAGCGGGAACGGCAGGGACCGGAAGCGTCCACTCCTGGCGAAAGGACGCGCCATACGCAATGCGGTCTCGGCCATGCGGAACCGACGCGGACTCTGCATCACCCACCCCACGAGGGACAGTGCCGCAGCCTCTGGCGTCGGCAGTCGATGCTCCTTGGCCTGCTCCTCCGTGTGGCGCTCGCGCAGGTGGACGAGCAGGGACGGGATGTCGATGCGGACCGGGCAGGCGTCGAAGCACGCGCCACACAGGGACGACGCGAACGGCAGCGACGAGTTGTCTTCGATGCCCGTGAGCTGAGGGGTAAGCACCGCACCAATCGGGCCGGGATAGACCGACCCGTAGGCGTGGCCCCCGGTGCGTTCGTAGACTGGGCAGACGTTCATGCATGCGCTGCACTTGATGCAGTGCAACACCTCTCGGCCCACGTGGTCCCCGAGCGTCGCGGTCCGTCCGTTGTCGAGCAGCACGAGGTGGAAGGCTTGCGGCCCATCCCCGGGGGTGACCCCGGTCCACGCCGACGTGTAGGGGTTCATCCGCTCACCGGTCGACGAGCGCGGCAGCAGCTGGAGGAAGACCTCGAGGTCCTGCCATGTCGGCACGACCTTCTCGATGCCCATCACGGTGATCAGCGTCTCGGGGAGGGTCAGGCACATCCGTCCGTTGCCCTCGGACTCCACCACGAGCAGCGTGCCCGAGTCGGCCACCGCGAAGTTGGCTCCGCTGACGGCGACCTTGGCCGTGAGGAACTTCTGCCTCAGGTGGGCCCGCGCAGCCATCGCCAGCTGGCGTGGGTCGTCGGTGAGGTCCGGTGGCACGCCCGGCATCTCGCGCAGGAAGATTTCGCGCACTTCGGCGCGGTTGCGGTGGATAGCCGGCACGAGGATGTGCGAGGGCTTGTCGTGGCCGAGCTGCACGATCAGCTCGGCTAGGTCGGTCTCCGTGGCGGTGATCCCCTGGGCCTCCAGGGCCTCGTTGAGCCCGATCTCCTGGGTAACCATCGACTTGACCTTGACGACCTCGGTCTCGCCCGTGGCCAGGATGAGGTCGGCGATGATCGCGTTGGCCTCGTTGGCATCTCGCGCCCAGTGGACGACACCGCCACGACGGGTGACTGCCTCCTCGAGGGTGCGCAGGTGGTCGTCGAGGCGGGCCATCGTGGCGGCCTTGACCTGCTGCCCTGCGAGCCGCAGCTCCTCCCAGTCGGGCACCTCCTCGACGACCGCCGCACGCTTCTCACGGATGGTCCGGGTGGCCCGACCGATGTTGGCCCGGAGCTGGGTGTCCCCAAGTGCGGCCTTGGCGGCCTTGGGGAAGGACTCGTCGCCGCGCAGTCCCCCGACCCCCCGGGGCGCGTGGATCGCCGGCATGCCCAGGAAGGTGCTCATCGCCCCACCGAGTTCTCGGTCGAGGCTAGGATCTCCGCGAGGTGGACGGTGCGCGTCCCCACCCGTAGACGCGACAGCCCACCACCGATGTGCATGAGGCAGGACGAGTCGCCGGCCGTGACGCTCTCGGCTCTGGTGGACATGATGTTCTTCATCTTGTCGGCCAGCATCGCCGTGGACGTGTCGGCGTTCTTGACGGCGAAGGTGCCTCCGAACCCGCAGCACTGGTCGGCATCGGGCAGCTCCACGAGGTGGAGCCCCCTCACCGCACGAAGGAGCCGCAGCGGCTTGTCCTGCACCCGCAGCAGGCGTAGCGAGTGGCAGGTGGGGTGGTACGTGACCCGGTGCGGGTAGTGCGCCCCGACGTCCTCGACCCCGAGGACGTCGACGAGGAACTCCGACAGCTCCCACGTATGGCTCGCGGTGGCTTCAGCCCGCACCGCCAGGTCGTCGTCGCCGGCCTTCCGCGCCAGCATCGCGTGCTGGTGCCGAACGGCTCCCACGCAGGACCCCGACGGGGCCACGATGGCATCGAACTCTTCGAATGTCTCGACGTGGTGCCGGACGAGCGGGACGGCCTGGCGGCCGTACCCGGTGTTGGTGTGCATCTGCCCGCAGCACGTCTGGGCCTTCGGGAAGACGACCTCGTGACCGAGGCGTTCGAGCAACGTCACCGTCGCTCGCCCCACCTCGGGGAACAGCCCGTCGGCCAGGCACGTGACGAACAGCGCGACTTTCACAGCGCCGGCCTCACGATGACCGCCAAGGGGTTGCCGTCGGGCGGTCCCTGGTGTGAGTTCTGTTCGCCGCCGCTGACGAACACCTCCGTGTGACCGGTTCCCGACGCGAGGAGGAAGCCGCCCATCGCCTTCGCGACGTGGTAGCCGACCTGGTCCTCGAGGAGGGTGATCCGTCGCCCGTCGACCTCACCGGTGGCTGGCATGATCATCTTGGCCAGGGCGTAGACGAGGCCCCGTGATGCCGCCCGGGTGTCTCCGTCGACGACTTCGACCCCTGCCGACTCCAGCGCACCGCGCACGGCCGAACCGTCGATGATGCTCGCCATCGAACGGTGGCCGATGCGTAGGTCGCTCGTCGAGTCGGTTGTGTTGCCGAGCAGCAGGACCTCGGCATGCGTCTTCTCCCCGCCCGAGGACGTGAGGGCCACGTCGGAGAAGACCGAGTAGTCGCGCCGAACCATGCCGTCGTGGACCTCGTCCTCGTCAGCCTCGCCCAGGGCCAGCGCGACCCCCAACGCCGACGCGTCGTTGGAGTAGCAGATGGCGCCCTCCGGCCCGATCGACATGTCCTGCGTGACCGTGTCGCGGCCCCGCGACCTCGCGTCGGCGATGCTCTCCGGACTTAACGACGGGGCCTTGACGAGGACGGCGTGGACGTCGCTCGGATCGTCCACCCCGGCATCCGCCAGAGCGAGCTCGACCGCCGCGCGCACCTTGGCGATCTGCCCCATCCGGCCGATCTCCTCGGGAAGGATGGCTGCCGAATGCGCAAGGCCGGCAACGAGTCTCGGCCCGCCGAGGGATATCCCGGCCGGGTCATCCGTACGTGCGAAGACCGCGACGTGGGGCGTGATGACTCCAGGGCTGCCGCCCGAGAGGACTATGCACAATCGGTCTGCGACGTCGTCCGCCGAGGTGCCCAGCCGGGCGGCGAGCAACTCCTTGATGGCGCGGTCGGCCGCCTCACGACCGACGTCCTTCCCGAGGCCGGTTCCCTCGGACTTGCCGACGACTGCCATGACGCTCTCGGGAGCGACCACGCCGTCGTCGAAGAGGCGCGCGATCGCGCTGACATCACCGGGAGTCCGCATCTCGCACACGTGGACGTCAACGCGCACGGTGCACCTCCTCGGGGGCGGGGCTGACGGCCCGCTCGCCCCGGGCAAGGTAGTCGCAGACAGCCAGAACGACATCCTCCCGGAAGGCGGCGCCGACGACCTGGACGGAGATGGGCGACCCCGTGCTCGACGTGGACACAGGGACCGAGACCGCAGGGATCCCGAACAGGCTGATGGCCCTGCTGGGTGCGAGGAGGTGAAAGTCGGCGACCCGACCCGTGAGGTCGTGCGGGGCCTCGGTGCTGACCGGGAGCAGCAGGACACGGTCGCCACGCAGCCACGCGCCGAGTCCGGCGACCAGGGCGTCGCGCTCGGCCCAGAGCTCGGCCAGCGCGTCCTCCGTGAGCCGGACGCGGGCGTCGAGCATGGCCTTGATCCCTGCACCGACGAGGTGCGGGTGCGCCTCGGCCAGGCGAGCGACGGCGCTCATCGGCTCGGCGGATCGCAGGCGGTCGTAGACCGTGGCCGCGCGGTCCACCTCGGTCGGCACTCCCATGGAGACCCGTGCGCCGGACAGGGCGAGGGCCGCTGCGGCCGTCTCGACCGCCGCGGCGACCTCGCGGTCGACGACGACTTCACCGACGGTGGGCGCCCAGGCGATCTCGAGGTCCTCGAGCCCGACGTCTCGGTAGTCACGCAGGGGCTGGTCCTCGGCCAGGGGATCCCGGCCGTCGGGACCTGCGATGACTTGGAGGACCGTGAACACGTCCTGGGCGCTGCGACCGATGGGGCCGACGACCTGCACCGTGTCCTGGAAGTCACGCAACGGTCCGTCGTGGACAGGACCGCCCGGCTGCTCGCCGCTGCGGGGGACGCGACCCACCGTGGGACGCAGGCCGACCAGGCCGGCGCACTGGGCCGGCCAGCGCAGCGAGCCGCCGTAGTCGCTGCCGAGCCCGACCATGGACATCCCGGAGGCCACGGCAGCGGCTTCGCCGCCACTCGAACCGCCGGCGGTCCACGGCCCCAAGGGGTTCCGGGTGGGGCCGAACAGGTCGTTGTCCGTGTCTACGCCGAGCGCGAACTCCGGGCAGTTGGTCTTGCCCACCAGCACCGCACCGGCCGCACGCATCCGCGCGACGACCGTCGCGTCCTCACCCGTGGTGTTGCCCTCGAGCGCCCGCGACCCGCAGGTCGTGGGGAGGTCGGCCGTGGCGAGCATGTCCTTGGCGGTGAACGGAACTCCCGCGAGCACTCCCCCGGTGCGTCCGGTCGAGGTCAGTCCGGCGGCCTCGTCGACCGCCTGGTCCCCGCGCTCGGCGACGATGGCGTTGAAGCGAGGGTTCTCCTGCCTGATCCGGGCCACGCCGGCCCGGACGAGGGAAGCCGGATCCGCGGACCCGGCACGGATCTCGGCAACGGCCGAGGCGAAGGGGGTGGCGAAGGGGATGGTGATGGGAGTGGCAGGACTCACGTGGCGGGCCCGATCAGCTCGTCGAGGTTGTCGAGGATGGAGCTGTTGCCGTGGTTGGCGATCTCGTGCAGGACGGCCTTCCGGTCCCCGCGCTCGATGCTCTCCAGCAGCAGCGCGTGACGGGGGTGCACGTCGCCCCGGTCGCCATAGAGACGCTCACGGAACTTGAGGTTGTAGGCCATGCACAGCTCGAGCTGCAGACGCAGGCCCTCGTAGGCCGTGATGAGCCGGCTGTGCCCGGCCAACGACACCAGTCCCATGTGGAACCTGCTGTTGGCGGCGAGCACCGCGTTGTCGTCGCCGCTGTCCGCCGCCGCCTTCATGTCCGCCAGGGCAGCGCGCATGGGCTCGAGGCTGGCAGGATCCTTGACGGGGACACCGAGCTCGATGGCAAGCCGCTCGAGGGCGAAGCGCAGCGAGTAGATCTCACGCACGTCCTGGGCCGTGATGGGGGTGACGATGTAGCCGCGACGCGGAAGGCTCTGGACGAGGCCGTCGCGCTGCAGGACGCGAAGCGCCTCACGCAACGGTGGCCGGCTCACGCCGAACATTTCGGTGAGCCGCTCCTCGACGAGCCGGTCCCCCGGCCGCACGTCGCCCGAGACGATCAGCGCCCGTAGCCGCAGGACCACCGCCTCCACGATGGACGGAATCTCGACCTTGCCTTGGTCGGTCTGGAATGCCTCGGCCGACATCATGAAGTCCTCCCTGTATCCCCGGTTCGGCTCATTGTGCTGCATCGATGGTCGACTCCGGGTCGTGCGGCACGTGCTGCAGGTCGGCGATCACTCCGGTCGCGAGGAGACTGTGGATCTCGGCCTCCCCAACGCCCGACTCCCTCGCCACCTCGATCGAGTGCTCCCCGAACATCGGTGCGGGGCGACGCAGCCAGCCCTTCTCGCTGCCCTCGACCTTGACGGCCTGGCCAAGCACCTTCATCGGGCCGAGCTCGCGGTGCTCGACGGTCTCCACCATGTCCAGGGCCCGGGTGATGGGGTGGTTCAGGGCCTGCTCCAGGTCGAGCACCGGGCCGCACGGGACACCAGCCGCGTTGATCTGCGGGATCCACTCCTCGGCCGACTGGTGCGCCAGCACGTCCTCGATGGACTGCCGCAGCTCCCCGCGGTTGACCATCCGGGCCGCGTTGTCGAGGTAGCGAGGGTCCTCGGCCAGGTGGTCGAGCCCGAGGGCGGCGCACAGGCGGCGCCACATCTTCTCGTTCCCCGACGCCAGGGTGATCGAGCCCTCGCCGGTCTTGAACGTGCCCTGGGGAAACATGATCGGGTGGTCGTTGCCGTCACGGCCGGGGACGATCCCGAGGCTGAGGTACTTCTGGGCCTGGTACGACATCAGGGTCAGGGTGGACTCCATGAGCGAGGCCTCCACGACCGCTCCCTGGCCGGTGCGGTCGCGCTCGTGCAGGGCGGCCAGCACGCCGACCGCGGCGAAGACCCCGGTCGAGGAGTCGCTGACGGCGATCCCCACGCGGAGCGCTCCGGTGTCCTCGGTGCCCGTCACACTCATCAGCCCCGACATTGCCTGGGCGGTCTGGTCGAAGCCCGGCAGGGCGTCCCCGGGCGGTCGCGTGCCGAAGCCGCTGATGTTGACGTAGATTAGCCGGGGGTTGCGCGCCCGCAGCTCGTCCGCCCCGAGCCCCATGGCGTTGGCGGTGCCGGGACGGTAGTTCTGGACGAACACGTCCGCGTCGTCGATGAGCCGCAGGAGCAGCTCGCGCCCCTCGGCTTGGCGCAGGTCGACGGCGAGGGAGCGCTTGTTCCGGTTCGATGCGAGGTAGTAGACGCTCTCCTCCTCGTGGAACGGACCGGACTGCCGGGCCGGATCACCGGTGGGAAGGGTCTCGACCTTCACCACGTCGGCACCGAGGTCGGCGAGGAGCATCGTGAGCGTCGGTCCTGAGAGGTATCGGGTGAGGTCGACGACCTTGAGTCCGTCAAGCGCTGCCATGACCAGAGGTCCTTTCGGTGGTGAACTCCGGCGAGCGGCCCGCGAGGAAGGCTGCGACGCCTTCCTTCAGGTCCGCGCCGCCGTAGGCCTGCTCGTGGAACGCGCGCAGGGTGGCGTTGTCGTCGGTGACGGTCGGGTCCGGTCCCAGGAGGGTCGTGACCTTGGTGGAACGGATGGTGACCTCGGAGCTGGCCGCGATGTTGGCGACCAATGCGCTCACCTCGGAGAGCAGGGCCTCGGGGGCGACGACCTGCTGGACGAACCCCCACGAGGACGCTTGATCCGCGTCGATGAGCTTGCCTGTGGCCACGAGGTACATGAGGTTCGCCCGGCCGAGGGCTCCCCCGACTGCGCGGGTCTCGGTCAGCCCGAGGGTGACGCCGAGTCGGCCGATCGGGATGCCGAACCGGGAGCGGGTGGTGGCGATCCGGATGTCGCAGGCTGCTGCCAGCTCACACCCGCCGCCGACGGCAAGGCCGTCGACCATCGCGATGACCGGCACCGGAAGTGCCTGGGCGGCGCGCAGCGCGGAGGCGATGGCGGCGTTGTAGGAGTCGGCGTCCAGCGGGGTCAGCCGTTGAGCCGGGAACTCGCTGATGTCTGCGCCAGCACTGAAGGCCTTGGTCCCGGCACCACGGACGACGACCGCCCGCAGGGCCGTGTGGTCGGCAAGTTCGGTGAAGACCTCCCCGAGCCGCTTCCACCCGGCGAGGGTCAGGGCGTTGTGCTGCGCCGGTCGGCTCAGGGTGACCACGCCGACCAGGCGGTTCTTGCCGAGGCCGGCCAGCTCGAGCCCGATCATGTCCTGGACGGTCTCGTCCGGCGCCTGCGCCTGTAGGATCGCGACCAGCTCGGCGAGCTCGGTCATCGTGGCCATCACCCGTTGTCCAGCGGGACCCGGCCACGGGCCAGCTGCGACAGGGCGACGGCGACGAGAAGAGCGCCTCCGTAGAACAACTGCTGGACGTAGGACTGGACACCCATGAGCTGCAGCCCGGTGATGCCGGTGACGAGGAAGTACACCGCGATGGCGGTGCCCCACGGGTTGAAGCGTCCGGGCATGATGCTCGTCGCGCCGAGGAAGGCAGCGGCGAACGCCGGGAGCAGCAGGCTGGAGCCCGAGCTGGGGTCTGCGCCACCGGACGTCCCGGCGTACAGCACCCCCGCCAGGGCGGCGAGGACCGAGGAGCCCATGAGCGCACCAACCCGGACGCGTCCGACCCTTACCCCGCTGAGCTTGGACACGCTGCGGCCGCGGCCGACGAAGAGCAGACGGCGCCCGATCGAGGTGTACTCGAGGACCCACCAGAGCACTGCGCACAGGGCGATCGCGTAGAAGAAGGCCAGCGAGATGCCAGCGAATCGCTTGACGATGACGTACTCGACCAGCCCCTGCGAAATGCCCGAGATCGTGGCGGAGTCGCTGGCCCACAACGTGATTCCGGTGAGGAGCGTCCCCATGCCGAGGGTGACGATCAGCGACTCGATGCCGAAGTAGACCATGATCAGTCCGTTCACGAGACCGACTACGAGCGCCATCGCCAGGGCTGCGAGCACCGCCGCCCAGATCGGCCAGCCGTGCTGGACGTTGAGGATGGCGACCATCATCGCCGACAGGGTCAGCACCCCGGCGACCGACAGGTCGTAGTCGCCGGCCGTCAGGGGCACGATCAGAGCCAGCGTCAGGACGAGGAGCACGGCCTGCGACCCGAGCATCGTCTGGAAGGTCGCTGCCGTGAGGAAGACGCTGGGGTTGGCAATACCGAACCCGACGATGAGCAGCAACCAGGCGAACGGGAGGGCCACGCGCTGGACGAGGTCCAGGCGGTTGGCCTTCGAGGACCTGCTGTTCTTGACGTCCTTGGTGGCCGTGCTGTCCTTGGTGTCGTCGGGCGCGCTCATGACGCGAGGTCCTTCGACGGGTCCTGCACCGCGTACGACAGCTCCGAGAGCCGCTCCTTGCTGATCTGGTCTCCCGTCAACTCCGCCACGATGAGGCCCTGACGGAAGATCAGCACCCGGTCGCAGATCAGGGCCAACTGTTCGTGATCGCTGCTGGCGCATAGCACGCCCATCCCTTCTGCGGTCGCTGACCGCAAGACTGAGAAAATCTCTTCGCGGGCGCCGACGTCGACGCCCTGCGTTGGTTCGTGGACCATCAGGACGGTCGGGCGCGTCTGCAGCCACTTCGCCATCAGGACCTTCTGCTGGTTGCCGCCCGAGAGGCTCGAGCAGGGCAGGGTGGGGTCGCTCGGTCGCACGTCGAACGTGGACAACACCTTGCGCGTCTCCTCCTGCATCTTCCTGCGCCGCAGGAAGGGCCCGCGCTGGTAGGTGGGCAACGTCTGCATGCTGACGTTGTCCAGCACCGAGAGGCTGAGGATGGCTCCGTCGCGCGGCCGGTCCGCCGGCACGAGGGCCAGGCCCTGCTTGAACGCCTTGGTCGGGTTCTGTCGCCGCAGTTCCGTTGTCGCAGAACCGATCTCGATGCGACCGGCCTCGGCGCTCGAGGCGCCGAACATGAGGTAAGGCAGGTCCTCGAAGCCCGACCCGGAGAGGCCTGTCACGCCGAGGACCTCGCCACGGTGCACCACGAGCGACGCCTCGGCGACCAGGCCGCCACGCGCACCAGTCACCGTCGCCGCCGGCGGCGAGGCGGCGAGCTGGGCCGCGCTGCGGTGACTCACGGCTTCCAGGTCGTGCCCGACGATGAGGCGCACGATCTGCTCGCGGGTGTGGTCGGCAGTGGCACCGCTGCCGACGACGCGGCCGTCCCGGAAGACGGTGAACCGGTCCGTGAGCTGCTTGACCTCCTCGAGGTCGTGCGAGACGAACAACACCCCGGTTCCCGTGCCTGCGACGTTGCGGGTGACGTCGAAAAGCATCTGGGTGTCGTCCTGGGGAAGGAAGACGGTCGGCTCGTCGAGGACCAGCAACCCGTTGCTCGGCGCTGTCGCGACGGCCCGCACGATGGCGAGCAGGGCCCGCTCCACCGGGCGCAGGTCACTGACCAGCTTCGAGGGGTTGAGCTCCACGCCGTACCGCTGCATGAGCGTGCGCGCCCGGCCCCGCCACTGCTTCCACGGGATCGCCACCGAGGCCTCGGTGGCGAGCTCGTCGAGGAAGAGGTTCTCCAGGACGGTGAGCGAGGGGATCAGGCCGAGGTCCTGGTGGACGAAGCGCATGCCCAGCGACTTGTACTCGCCCGGGGCGAGCGGCAGCGAGACCTCTTGGCCGTTGACCCGCAGGCGTCCGCCGGGATCGGGCTGGTGGAAGCCGGCGAGGACCTTGATCAGGGTCGACTTGCCGGAGCCGTTCTGGCCGAGCAGGCCGTGGATCTCACCGGCTCTCACCGTGAGGTCCACGCCCTGCAGTGCCTTGACGCCGCCGAACGTCTTGGCCAGGCCCTCGATCTCGAGAACGTCGGGCATCTACTTCAGTCCCCACAGGGTCCGGTAGCCGTCCTTGAACTGATTCGGGTCGCCGTAGCCATCCTTCTGGTTGACCGGCTTGCCGGCCTCGTCGACGTTGGTCGAGTCGAAGACGCGCAGCGGGGTCTTCTCGCTGGCCACGGGTTCGGTGCCGGTCAGGACCCGCAGGACCTGGTCCATGTTGGCCCAGCCGAGCCACTCGAGGGGCTCACCGACCTCGGCGACGACGAGGTTCTTGTCCTGGATCATCTTCATGACCGAGGCGGTGCCGTTGTAGGCCACGATCTTGACGCTCCCGGTCTTGCCGGCCTGGGTGATGCCGGTGGTGAGGAAGGACGTCATACCGTCGAAGACCGGCACCACGTAGTTGATGGAGGGGTCCTTCAGCAACGCCGTCTGCACCTGGGTCGCCACCTTGGTAGCCCAGTCCGAGATGGGGATGTTCACGATCTCGGCCTTGCACGTGGCGGGGCACTTGGCTGCGAGCTCGTCCTTGAAAGCCTTGGCGATCCCTGCCGCAGGTTGCACCTCGTTCGACGTCACGAAGTAGGCGTTCACGTGGCCACCGGAGTTCATGATGGCGTAGTCGGCCATGAGGGTCCCGGCCCGGTAGTGGTGGGCGTCCACGAAGGCCGCGATGTTCGGCTGTTCCTTCTTGGCCGTCTCGACGTAGGACTCGTCGTACAGGTGGGTGCTGATGACCGGGATGCCCGCCGCCTTCGCGGCAGCCAGCTGGGGGCCGAGCAGCTTCGGGTCGGGCGAACCCTCGAGGACGATGGCGTCGGCCTTCTGGGCGATGCCGCTCTGGACGCCCTGGATCCACTGCGAGACCTGGCCCTGGTTGGTGAACTGCACCACCTTGACGCCGGCCTCCTTCCCCGCCTCGCCCATCGCCGCATCGACGATCTGGTTGAACGGCACCGTGCTGTTCAGGCTGACGTTCACGATCGTCTTGCCCTGGGCCTTCGACACGTCGAACGCCGGGCCGGGCGCGGTGAAGGTCGCCAGGGCCTTGGCCTTGTCGATCTCGGCCTTCGCGGCCGAGGTGTCGACGGCCGGGCCGGAGGCGGTTGCGGCGGCCGCACCGTTGGGGCTCGCGCCCTCCGAACAACCCGCCAGACCCAGCGCGGTGACGACCGCCAGTGATGCCGTCAGCGCGTGCGCTCCGAGATTTCGCCGCATTGCGGTCCTCCAAGATTCGAGGGCGGGGGCACCATTGCCCAACCGCGGGGTGGCTTCACGGTAGGGCTAAGTTCCGCAGATTGTCTACAATCTTTCACCGGCAATCTTGGAATGGCGTAAGCTCGACACCGCCTCGCTGCGGGCCAGGGTGAAGAGGTCACGCTTGCACCGATTCGTCAGCAGACGATCACAGGCTGCGCCGTACGGGGTGTGGTGGCCCTCGATGTCAGCGCGACCCACGTAACCGACTCCGTGACTGGGCGTCTCACGTCGCAAGGTCGCCTCGATCGGTGACTTCTTCCCCGCATGGGAAGTGACTGGCCCATCTTCGGACGTCCACACACGTCGGCGGACGTACGGGGACCGCCACCAGGGTCGAAACGCGCCCACTTAGTCAAGCAGTTGGTCAAGCAGGCGCCCCCGACGCGACCCAAAGAATCAGCCCCTGACCGGCGTTTCCGCAGGTCAGGGGCTGTTTCGTACTGGTGGGCGATACTGGGTTTGAACCAGTGACCTCTTCCGTGTCAAGCATTCCCAGACCATCCGTCAACGTGTCCAGACGTCCATCTGAGCACGAAACAGTCCCCCGCCGTCCGCCGGCATCCGCTCGGACGCGCACCGGTTGTCAAGCAGTTAGTCAAACAAGCCCCCTCCCCCTCGATCTCCTCGCCAACGAGGGCCTGCATCGGCACTCGCCATGCCCACGCACTCGCCGGGGCACCATCGCGCAGCGAGCACGCCCACTTGACCCGCAAGGTCAGCGGCCATATTCACTCACATAATGCCGATGAGCGGACGTCCCCAAGGCCGACTTCTGCGCCCGACCTATCGGAACCGCGCCATTCGTGTTCTCTGTTTCGCTAGGTTGCGGCCGTGGAGTTGATCCGGCAATTCGACAACGAGACCTTCAGGCGCGGGCTTGAGGAATGGGCCTGGCTGACCCGGGGAAGCACCTCGAACCCATAGCCGCGTCGGCGTTTGGCGATGCCTTCCTGCAGGGCCTAGACGCCGTCTGGTTCTTGGACATGATGGAAGGGAACGTGTCACCCGAGTGGCCGAACGCCCAAGTCCTGCAGACAGCGCTCAATACGCCCGAGGGCCATCAACTGGACCCTGCGGCGGGCAGGGCTGGTCGAGGGACGGCCACGAAGAAGGTCGCGGACCCATTCGTGCGCTTCGAGCGGCCTGGGCCGACGCAACTGTGGGGCGTCGACATTATCAGCGGGGTTCAGCTGGTCGACGCCGGTTCTGGTGAGGTGCGTGAGGCTAAGGTCGTGACTGGTGTGTATGACCACTCCCGGGTCGTGATGGCGGCGGTGGTGGAGCAGGCCATCGCGCGGGCGGCGTGACTGGCGTTCGCGCAGAAGTTGGCTCCATACAGGGTGCCCCCGCGTGGTCCGGCAGAGGGCCCAAGTCAAAGGTCCGGATTCAAACTTGCCGGAGGATTCGCTCTTCTGAGGAGCGCCTCCAACTGATCCAAGGCTTTCACCAGGTCGCGGGGAGGCAGGTGGTGCTGGCGCAGGATCGCGATCAGACGCTGGGCATCTGGTTTCCCAGAATCAGCAGATCGCGACGATCTGTCCATCCAACCAGCGAGTAAATCCGACAGTTCTTCCGCCGCAAGATTGAAGTTTTTATCGTCCTGAAGATCATCAAGCTCAGGATCGTAGGAATAGCGATCAACAACTTTCCAAATTTCATGCAGGATTGCTCGGTCGCGTCTAGCAGTCATCGTTGCCCCCCTAATCACCAGAACGAATGCCAGCGGTCGCGAGAATGGTTGAGCTTGCCTCCAGGGCTTCGGCGAATGGTCGCCTTTGTCGAGCCGCGGTACCACGTTAGCGCCCGGCGGGCTGATTGATGGTAGTGGCGGGGACTGCTGTAGCGGTGTCCATGCTTGCCGTAGTGATAAACGAAGGAGCGGCTAGAGTTGCTAAAACTGCCTCGCGAGAAGGTGGCTCCGACTGCCCTTGCCCGGGAGCTGTTCCGGGTGACATAGAGCGCCGCCCGAAAACTGCGGTAGCCACTGACTGCACGGTAGGTGCGATAGGCACGGACACCCCAGATTGCTCCGCGTACAGCCATTCCCGCCATTCCAAGGCCAGGCACAAACATTGAGCCCCAAAGAGCCGCTGTCCCGACTTTCTTCCAGAAAGATCTCTTCTTCCAGAATGCTCGGTGGCCATCCAGATCGGTCTGATTGATGGGGTCATTGGGATAGCCGTAAGAACTGGCGTTACCACCTGGCTCGGGGTCAAGCGCCGTGAATCGCCCAGTGATCCCGTTGTAGAGCCTGTCACCCATGAGGGTCAGCCCGGCGGTTTCGGCGGTGGTGGAACGCTGTTTGGCCCCAAGCCACCCGTATCCCACTGCGCCGGCCACGGCTGCAGTGGCCGCCGGGTCTCGGGGAGTTCCGAACTCGGCATAGTCCGACCAGCCACTGATGACGACGGATGGCGTGGTGTATGCCTGGCTTGCGTCCATCGGGACGGTGGTGACGACGTCGCCGTGCAGGTTCGCCAGGGACAGTGCTGCCGACCCGTCTGCGTATATCGACGCCCCAAGGTCTCCACCGATGGATTCGGCGTACCTGATCGTGCTGGGCTGCCCCAAGGCATCGGTTGAGACGATCCAGGACGGGTTGTCGCCCCCTTCGGTGTAGTGCCGGATGGTCCGGGTGGTTTGCGTTCCCGTGGTTGTGTCGGCCTGCAGGCGCCGGTTGGCGGAGTCAAGGACGAACGTGGTGGTTGTCCCGTTCTGGCTCACCGATCGTGGGAGGTCGTCGTCGTAGTAGCCCAAGGTGATGTTTCCGGCTGCACTACTTGGGGCATCGGAGCTCGGGATAGTGGTCTGGCGACCCATTGCGTCGTAGGTGTACTGGCCTACGCCGTTGGCCCCCGCGGTGGGTCGGTCGGCGGTGTCGTAGGCCCACGTCAAGGAAGACGAAGTGGTGTTCGACGTTCCGGTGCAGTCTCCGTCGGTGTGGGAGGTAGTGGCGGACTTGGTGCGTCGGCCGTTGTTGTCGTAGTAGTAGCTGCGCACGTCGCAGGGTGCGGCGTCGAGGGTCTCGAGGTGGGTGGGTGCTGTGCGGTCGATCACGGATTGGAGTCGGCCCGCGGAGTCGTACTGGTAAGTGCGGTCGTAAGAAACCGCTTCGCCAATTCCTGGTGAGATCTCCGTGACGTCGCTGACACCTGGGGCTCCGTCGAAGCCTGCGGAGGGTCCGGTGGCTTCGCTTCGCACACGGCCTTGGGTGTCGTTGGTGACGCTCCAGGCCAGCCAGGGCTGGTTCTGAACTGGGGTACCGGGGGTGTAGGTGACGTTGCCGTCGGTGTCGGTTGTCTCGGTGACGGGGGTGACCTGTCCGGTGTACTGCATCGCGACGGGTTCACCGGCGGCGTCGAGTGTTGTGCGTTGGGTGATCGCTCCGGGCAGTTTCTGGGTGACCATTTGTCCGTCTGCGTCATAGGCGGCTTGGTATTGCAGGACGCTGGAGCCGGTACCTGAGCGGGTGATGGTCATCCGGGTGACTTGGTTTCGTCGCTCGGACTTGCCGTCGGCGTCGGTGCCGTCGTAGAAGTACGCGGTCCGCTGGGTCGCGCCTCCCCCGCTGGCAGGTGCTTCGTCGATGGTGGCGGCTGACCCGGCGCCGGGCTGGCCTGGTGCGACGTAGGTGGTTGTTGTGGTGTCACCGAGGTCGTTGGTGCTGGTCACGGCTCGTCCCCACGCGTCGAACGTGGTCGTGGTGCGTGCGGTGGCGTCTGCGTCGGTTTTGCCTGTGTTGAGCTTGCCCGTGTAGTCGACGAGGCCGTTGTCGGTGCGGTAGTGCGTGTAGGTACCTGCTCGTGCGGTGGACCCAGTGACACCGCTGGTGGTGGTCCAGGACTTCGTGGTGCGGGCAGCGGTGTCGTATCGGGTTTCCGTGGTTCGCGTCGCGGTCCCGGAAGTTTCAACCTCTTGTAGGGGCGACAGCCACTGGTTGTACTTGGTTGTGCGGCTGTCGGGGAGGGTCGCGGCTCCTGCGGCTCCGGTGGTCGGTGCGGCAGCAGGTCCGGTCCAGCAGGTCAGGCCTGCCCACTCGACCTTGTTACCGCAGGCGCTGTCGGCGGGGTTTGTCCCTGCGGTGTAGAACACCGTGTTGGTGGTGCCGGCATCGGTTCCGGTCGACAAGGGTTGGCGTACTGATGTGGTGCGCCCCTCAGCGTCGAACCTGGTCGTGCTCGCGATGCCTCCCGTGGTGACCTTGGTCGGGGATCCCAGCTTCCAGGGGTCGCCCTCGGTCGCGTCGGCGCTGGACAGCTTGGCGTAGCTGTTGACTGTGGTGGAGTAGACGCTGACGTCAGGATCCTCTGGGGCGCCGAAGCTGCTGGCGGCCCCTGTCGTGACGGTGGTGGGCAACCGCCACGGCTCGAGGGTGTCGGGGTTGATCCCGGTTCCGTTGCCGCGGTTCGGGGCGCCTTGGTCGTAGTCGGTGTGGGTGTGTGGACGAACGGGTCGGATGTCGTCCTCGCCAACGACGTTGACCATGGCATCGCGTGCCGGCCCGTACACATCGGTGACCAAGGTTCCGGCAGGGGTGACGACCTTCGTGGCGGCGGGCAGAGGCCCGGCGCCGTCGGGGTCGACGCTGGCGCTGATGTCGTCGTTGTAGACCGTCTGGGTGGACAGGGCGTCGATCTCGGCGGGGTTGAGCGCGGCACCGGTGGCGACGGCGGCCTTGGCGGTGTTGATGGCGCCGGCGTCGAGCTCGCGGACGGTATTGCCCTTGTCGTCGTAGTCGGTTGCGGTGACCTGCCATGCACCAGCACCGTATTGCGCGGTATTGACGGTGTAGCCCTGGGCGTCGGCGTAGTACAGCTGACCACGGGTGCAGCAAGTACCGGTGTCGTCCAGACCGAACACGGCGTACCCGGTGACTGGTGCGCTGGCTTGGTTCCAGATTTCCACAGCGCTGGCGCTCAGGTCAGGCAAACTGGAGGATCCGGTCACAGCGATCCCGTACTGGATCCTTGTGGTGGTCACAGCGGTGGAACCACCGGTGGCGTCGTCGCGGCTGGCGGTGGTCACCCGCGGGGCCCCGGGAGTCGTGTCGTAGGCGAGGCGTTGAGCGGCGAGTCCGGTCGCCTTGACCGAAGCCAGCCGGGTGGAAGTCCCATCCCAGGTGTAGTCGGTCCCCAAGTTGGTGCGGGGATCCAGGACCTTTACGAGGCGTCCTGAGGTGTCGTAGGTGTAGGACGCCACAGTGGTGGTGGCCATCGCCCCGGCGCCGGCGGCAACTTCAGGATCCCACAGCGTGGCCGTGATTGAGGCAACCCGGGTGACCGTGCCGGCACCAACGGTCACCGTGGCGTAGGTGATGTTCAGGGCGCGGCAGCCCTTGACCAAGGTCCCTGTCGGGGAGCAGGTCACAGCGGGGGAGGTCCCGTCGGCAGCAGGCGGAACAGGCGCGATGATGCGGATGACGCGGCCCGCAGCGTCGTGGGAGTAGGTGGTGGACCCAACCTGGCCGGCTTCGTTTACCGACACTGGTTTCCACGACACGTCCGCGGTCGGGGCGTACGCGGTGGTGCTGGCGGTGTAGCTAACCGGAGACCACGTGGTGACTGTGCCGTCCTCTTCGACAAGGGTCAAGGTGGTGGCCTTGAAGCTCGTCCCAGACCCGGTCCCACCCACCATCAGTTGTGCGCCGGAGTCGACGGTGTCGTCGGTAGCGCGCAGGTATTTGGTGTTGGGCTTGTACACCCGGGCGCCGTCGGGGTTGGCGAAGACCAGCGGGTTGCCTTCTTCGTCGATCAGGACGATGGACCCGTCTTGGCGGGTGTTGTCGATGACGTTCATCCCTGCGGCGCCGGCGTCCGGGCCTTCGAGGGAGGCTGTCCAGCCGGGGCCGAAGACACCGGTTACCGGGTCATTGGGCCAGCTGGCGGTGCTGCCGTCACCGTCGAAGCTGGTGTGTGAGCGTGAGATCGCCAGATCACCGCTGTACCCAGGTACGGACACATCGGTGGCGGAGGTGTTGAACTCTCCGGTGTACAGGGCAACTTGGCCCGGGCCGGCATCAGCGACGGGGTACCCGTTGCCAAAGGCGTGCGGCAGCCGGGTAATGGTCCGCGGTGACTGCGACCAGGTGCACTGGGTCGCTCCACCGCCATAGACGAAGCAGTACTGCACATCCAAAAGGATTGGAGTCCGCGACGGGAGGTCTGCGCTGGCACCGGCCTCACGCACAGCGGTCCGCGTATCCCACGTGATGTTCGCGTTGACGATGTCGCTCGACGTCGCCGGGCTCAAGGCCACCGTCGGGCCGTCGCTCCACCCGGTCGTCTCGTTGCCCGAACCGGCGACCCGCCACTGGAGCTTGCCCGTCACGGTGCTTGCGCTGCGCTTGGGCGGTCCTGCGGCAGCGATGCTGATGGTGCCCGAGGTCGAGGTCCCTACCTTCGGCAACGTCATCGATGAGCCGCCCCAACCGAACGAGATGTTCGTCGCCGGTGAAGGCACCATCGACCGGGATAGTCCGATCGCCTTGATGGTGTGAGGCCCGTTCTGGGCGTTCGTGAACGACACCGTCGTTTTGGCGACGGCCGGATCGTTGGAGGCGGTGACGACGACACGCTTTGCCGTGGTGGCACCGTCGACGTACAGGTCGATATATCCGGGCGCGACGTACGTGCCAGCTACCCCGGGCGCGCTGATCGTGCACGTGACATCCGTGGTGGGGGCGGCGTCGGTCCACGTGTTGTTGGCATACCCGTTGGTGCAGCTGATCGACGGGGCCGGCGGTGTCGACTGGGATACGTACAACGTGGTCCAGGGTGACCAGTAGCCATTCGACAGGCCTTGGTCGTCGCCAGCCGACGCACGGATGTAGTACGTGTCGTTGTTCGGTAGGTCCGTCGAGAGCGTGCACGTCGCAGCAGTCCCAGAGGCCGTGTACGGCGGGTGCGGCGTCACGCAGTTCGTCACCAGGGCGGAGCCCGACGTGTCGGAGTGAACCTGAATGTTGGAGTACACACCATTGCTGTCAGGGTCGGTGACAACCGTGCTCAGTGTCGGCCGCTTCTGGTTCGTGAACAGCATCGCGTTCGAGGAACCGGGCGCGGTGTACGAGTTAGCGCCCGCGACAGTCGGTGCGGACGCAAGGTTGGGCTTCCGGTTGTACGTGTACGTGATGTACGGGTCCTGAGAGGAATCAACCGAGTAGAACTTCTTCCACCCGTAGGAGTCCGTCTCCGACGCCGACAGACGCACGCCACCAGCAGAGGAGCCACTGGCCGCCCACGACTGGATCATTGAGGTCACCGGCACACTGACCCGTCCACCCGCGCACGAGGACGAGAAGCCCTTAGCAACGTTGAGCGACCCGTAACTGGTGGCACCACTGGGCTGATTGTTCCAGTTCGTCGACGACGTCCCGCCCAGGGCCGAGTACACATAGAACGGCTTAGCGGTGCAGGAGTAAGAGTGGAACTCATACAGGGAAAGGGACCCTGAGATGATGTCCTTGCCGCCGATGCCTCCGCTGATCGGGAACGTCAGGAAGGACCGATACTTGTCCCCTCCCCCGTCGTAGGTCCCCACCCGCAGCTCGGTAGACGTCGAGTAGGTCGCTGTTGGGAACGCCGATGACACGTAGGTGTCGAACGAGGCGGTGGAGGTGCCCGAGGCGTACGTAGGATCGATGGTGATCGGGAACGTGCGGTCCGGGCTGGTCAGCCACTCTTGGTCGGGAGTCAACGTCACAACAGCGCGACCGGACCCCTTCTGGGCGACCGTCATCTTCACCGGCGACAGGTTCACGAATTCGTCGGACTTCTCATCCTTCACCGCATCCCAAGCAACCGGCGCGGAAATCCGCGAGGCCACCGCTCCATCAGCGTCGACGAACGAGACCGACCCGTCCATCTCCGAGCGAGCAGTCAGACCCTTGGTCTTGACAGGGATGTCCCACGACACCGAGCCCTTCCCGGCCTGCGCAACCAGAGCCGACAACGCCTCAGGGGTGTTGATCACCAGGTGCTGCTCAAAGCCGGTCCGACGCGCATCCACCACCAGGTCGACCCCGGGCTTGACGTCCTTATAGGTCGCCGTCGACTCCTTCAGCACCGGCGTGCCGAGGTTGCCTGACCACCCCAGGGTCACGTCGCGGGCTTGCTTGGCCCTGCCCTTCTTCTCACTCACGCCCGCGATGTCCGTCTCCGAAGCAGACTTCGCCGCACCGCTAGCGGCCCTAGACCCACCCGCCAACGACAACCCGGACGGGTGTCCCTGCGGCGCCACCGTCCCGTCCGGCGCCACGCCCAGGGTCAGGTCCACATCACGCCACGCACCACCACCGGGGTGCTGCTCATCCTTCAGGGACGGGTCACGGAACCGAATCTGACCAGCATGGGCCTGCGTCGTCATCGTGCCGTCCGGGTTCACCCACGTCGTCGAGGTCTCATCACGCAGAGACTCAACCTCAACACGCACACCCTGCGCCCGCGCCGTCAGCCGCGCCGACACCACATCCGGACGCACAGATACGGTCTCAGCCTTCGGCTTCGTCGCAGCAGGCGCGAGCGCAGCCGCCGGCTCAGCCGCCATACCCAACGTCACCGTCAACGCCGACGCGACCGCCATCGCTGTGGCCATGAAACTCGGGCGCAGCCGCCCACCGCTAAACGTTGACGACAACACACGCGACGACTTCAACTCTGACATGCCTAACCCTGCAGATCCCAAGTGCCCTATTCGAGGGCGAACGGAAGGACTCTGCTGCCAACACGCATCCGTCGTCCCGCACTTTGCCTACTCTTTACCTATAAAAGAAGCGGATAGTCCTTTTGACCTATCTCTGGCCGAGTCCAATGTGATGTGGAGAAACGGTTCGCGGCGGACGCCAACGGTCTGCGCTCTTGGCCGCTCGTTCGTGCTCTGAACCGGCCCTGGATCGATGGGTCTACCAACCCGCGAAGCGGTGAAGTCACGGCAGCACCGAGGAAGTATCCGGACAACCTCCGCAAGCGTTCGAGCTGGATGGTGATGGACGTGCTCGAGGCACAGGGTGGGCCGAGCATCAATGGCGCGTGTCGATGCGCGGGAGAGCCGCTCGGGATCCACGGAGACACACTTCGGAGGTGGCTCAAACGGACTAGCGTCGACGTGGGGAAGCAGCCTGCTATCACGACTCAGGACAGAACGCGGAGCGTGGGGCCCGAACGCGAGGTTCGCCGAGCGTGGGGCCCGAGCGCGAGGTTCACGGAGCTTGTTGCGTCCGCCGCCTGAATCCACCCCTTTCAGGACGGACAGCTACTCAGAGGTAGCGTGTGGCCACTCCTGCCGCCCTGTGTCCGTCGACACGCCACGGCGCCCGTGCCGCCGCAGCTTCGTCACGACGTGTTTGGGTGGCGGATGAGTCCGCGCCCGTCGTGGCGATGGCGTGGCGCAGTACTTCATCAGGTTCGGCATGCTCCGGCTCGTTGTGCCTCGTGCCGTCGTCGGGATCGTGGTCTACGTTGACATACATTCGGTTCGACTCCCTGCCCCGCGTGGCCATGACGTACAGCGGCTCGCGTGTCGTAGTCGGGGTCACGTAGGCGTGGGCGGTGTCGACGGTTCGGCCTTGGGCTCGGTGGGCTGTGGAGGCGTACCCGAGTTCAAGATGCTCAGCGACATAGGTGGCAGGCAGGATCGCCACGCCCCCATTGTCTGGACGGGAAAGGCGCACCGATCCGTCGTCCCGTGTCTCGCGAACGATCCAGTCATCGCCGTTCTTGACCCAACCGCGCCCTGTGAAATATGCGCGGACGTTCCGCCGGGTGACGACCACGTCTCCGACCGCGATGGTGGTGCCGTCAGCCGTGGTGACACCACCGTCAGCAACTGCGCCCACCGCGACATTGTGGGCTCGGGCTCGAGCGTTGAGATCTGCGACGGTCTGGGCATCGGCGGCGATCATCAGTGACTGGCGCCCGGCGCGGGTGTCGGTCAGCCAGGCGTCGAAAAGGAGATCGAGCATGTCCTCCCGCGTACCGGACTCGACCCGCCCGTGCGCCAGGTACGTGTCGGCTGCCTCGGGGTTGCCGGTGCGCAGCTGGAGGGTGGAGTCGCGTTCCCATTCGTGGCGGAACCGGCGGACGTCGTGCAGGGTCGCGACATCGGCGCCGCGGTCGTCGGCGAGCAGCTTGAACGCTCCCCCGGCCTGGACCGGGGACAGCTGTGCCCAGTCCCCCACCAGCAGCACTTTCGCACCGGCCCGGGTCGCGACTGCGGTGATGTGGTCCAGGTCCTTGGTGGCGGTCATGGACGCTTCGTCGATGATGACCAGCTGCTCAGGCCGTAGGGTCCACCGGGCGTATGCGGCGCGTTCCGCGGCCGCACGCTGCTGCAGTTGGCGGGTGGCAACGCAGGGGTAGGCGCCGGAAAGCCGCGCCGCGTACTCGCGCAGGCATTGTTCGCGCTCCGGACTGCGCTGGTTCTCGCTGATCCACTTTGCCGTGTTCTCGGTAGGGACCCCGACCGCGTCGGCCAGGACCTCCGCGGATGCCGCCGATGGGGCCAATCCGACCACCGATCCTGGCCCGTGTTCGGCCTCCCACGCTGCCCGTACTCCCGCCATGGTGGTCGACTTCCCCGTGCCGGCGGCACCGACGAGGACGTCGAGTCGGCGGCCGGAGGTGACCACAGCGGCGACGGCGTGGGCTTGCTCCGCGGACAGGACGTGCTCCTTGCCGGGTACGATCATGTGCCCCAGGCGGGCCGTGACGCGGGTGCTTACGGTGGGGCCATCGGTGGCCTGTCCGGCGGCCAAGAGTCGGGCTTCGGCGTCGAGGAGTTCCTGGGTGGCGTAGACCTCGCTGTTGCGGGCTCGAAGCATGCTGGACCCGTCCGCGCGGCGCAGGTGCTCCGGGACGTTCAGGGTCTCGGCGGGGGTGAGCATGACCGCGCGGTCCGTGGCCAGGGTGGCGGTACGCTCAGCCGCCGCGATGCGGTCGGCCTGGGTGGCGAACCGGACCCCGTGGAGCTGCCGGTGTGCCTCGGCCAGCAGGTTCGCCCGGGTGAACGTGGCCCGCTTGTCCGCGACCTTGGCCACCACCAGCGTGGCGGCGTCGGCGAGGATCCCCTGCCGCAGGTCGTCGGCGGTGACGAGCTTCTGGGTGTGCCGCCCGGCCAGTGCTGCGACCCACGCTGGCTGGTCGTCGCCGACGAAGTCCCGACCGCGCACCCGCCAGCCGCGGATGAGCTCGGTCAGCGGTTTGACTTGCTTGGCCTCACGGGTGGCCAGCGTCGCCCGCTGCCGCAGCCCGATCACCTCCCGCGCCGAAGGCTGCCGCCCGTGGGAAGCCGCGAACGCATCGACCAGGTCGTCCTTGGCACGCTCGATCACACTCGAACGCTGCGCAAACTCATCCCGCAGCTCCTTGCCGACGCCGTCGACCTCCCACTTCGGCTCCGTCGACCGAGCCCGTTCCTGCGGCAACCACGCCCACCCCAGGTCACGGGTCAACTCGTCCGCCAAGAGACCGTTGTACAGCTCGGACATGCCGACCGCGGCCCGGAACAACCCCTTGGAGTCCAGGGTCCGCCAGCGGCCATCCACCACCGGCTGGACCCGGTTGAGGACCACCACGTGGGTGTGGAGCTGGGGGTCCCCCGCGCGGGAGTCCCAGTGGTCGAATGCGGTGGCGACCACCCCGCGCACGTCCTCGGTGATCGCCCCCGCGTGGCCGGTGCGGGTGGCGAACACCTGGGACTCCCCGTAGGCGATCACCGCCTTGAGGGCGCGTTGGTGCGCCGCGTGGATCCGCGCTCGCGTCGGTTCGTCCGCAAGCGCCCACGCCACCGACACGCTCTTCGGCACGGAGAAGGTCAGGTCGAAACCGGCCACCGACGACTTCGCCTTCCGCACCCTCCCGAGGTGGTCGACGAACACCATTCCCTTACCGGTCGGCGGTCGCCCGAGCTGCTCACCGGTGACCGGGTCCTGCAGCATCCCCAGCATCCTCCACAGCTGCTTCTCGGTGACCTGCGAGCCTGTCTCGACGCCGACTCCCCCGGCAAGACCCGCGAGGCCGGCGCCCAGAAACCAGCCCGGCGGGGTACCCGTCGCCGCGTAGTACCCAGTCAGCCCAGCGACCTTGGTGGCCTCGTCGGCCCTGGCGACCGAGGACATGAGGTAGCGGTATCCCGCCCCGAGAGTCATGCGCCTGATCGACATCGTCATAGTCGGACAACGGTGTCGTGGGGGCACCATCGGCGACCACCCGACCACCTTGGTGCCAGACGTGTGGATCCGAGGTTGGGCCTGACGCAGACGGGGTGGAGCGGAGGGAGCCAGCGCGGGCTGGCGGGAGGGCCGTGGGGACGAGACCGGTGACATGGGTCAGAAGGTGCCGGGCGTGGCGGTCTGGGGTCGAGGGCGTGTGCCGCGTAGGTGGGGACGGTTCGTAGGGCCCTAGGCAGCGCCTGGCAGTCAGGTCCGGGTGGTTCATGCGAATGGTGCCCCGTGGCGGCCGTTGACCTGACACACGAATCGAGGAGGAACTCATGAGTCGCCCCTATCCCGTTGGCCAACAAGCCCGGCTCCGCCTGTTGGAGGCGCAACGGGCCGAGACGCAGGCCCTTCGCGAGGTTGACAAGGTGGCGCGCCGCCTCGACTCGCTGGTCGGGCGCCTCGACGCGATCGATCTCGAGCTCGCCATGGCCGAGTCCGACCTCGTGTCGGTCTCCGGACTGTCTCGAGCCGCCCAGCTCCTCGAAAGGCAGCCTCGCGAGCTCAGGCGACGCGTGAAGCTGGCGGCCCAGGCCGCCGGTGATGACAAGCCCCCTGGTGCCCGGCCGGCCGCCGGGACCGGAACGTCGCCAGGTGCACATCCGTCGACGACGTGACCGCTACACACCAAACCGCACCCCTGCGTATGGTGTGGCAGATGCGGGGCGACCGAGTCGATTGGGCGCGTGCCCAGGCCGAGCAGTTCATGTCGACCTTGGGTCGACGTTGGGCGCACGTTCAAGCCGTTGCAGCGCGAGCTGCGTCTCTTCCGTTCGAAGGCGGGGATCGGGAACTACTGGTGGCGGCGGCATACCTCCATGACATCGGCTATGCCCCCGGGCTCGCGGCCACTGGCTTCCATCCCCTCGACGGCGCCCGACACCTTCGCTCGTTTGGGGAGGAGGACTTGGCGCGTCTGGTCGCCCACCACACGAACGCCAAGCATGAGGCGGGACTGCGCGGGATCGAGGACTACGAAGACGAGTTTCCTTTTGGGGGAACGCTCCTCGACGACGCTTTGACGTTCTGCGACTTGAGCACGAGTCCCGATGGGCAGCTCGTGACCATCGAGGACCGTCTGGCGGAGATCGTCGAGCGGTACGGCCCCGATCACGTGGTGGCTCGCACCGTCCTCGCTGGCATGCCCGGGTTCGAGCGCGGTCGCGAACGGGTTCGACGACATTGCGCAGAAGCCGGGGTCTCCCTCTAGCGAACTGCCGGCGCTCCGCCAGCAAGGTAGTCGCTGATCCGCAGCCGGATCGATGGGACCATCGGCAGCTCGGCGATCTCGTCGGCTGTGAACGCCTGCACCTCGTGCGACTCGTCACTGACCTCGATGTTCCCGCCTCGGACCCGCGCCAGGACGCAGATCGAAAACTCTTGGCGGACCTCACCGTCGTCGTATGCGAAGACGTGCTTGGGGTCGCTGTAGACGCCGACGATGCCCGTGACCTCGACCTCGAGGCCCGTCTCTTCGAGGGTCTCACGGACCGCGCACCCGGCCACGGACTCGCCGAGCTCCATCACACCGCCCGGCAGTGCCCACATCTCATTGTCGCGCCTACGCTGAAGCACGATCCGGTTGTCGTCGTCGATGACCACGGCCGAGGCGGCAGGCACCAAAGAGTTGGCCGGCGGTGCGGCAGGGTCGTCGTAGAAGTCGCGCCGGCCCATGGCTCCTCCCCTCGGATCAGGTGCCGGATCGAAGCGGTGTAGTGGGACGCTCCTGGTCGATCGCCCGGCTGTCCGACCATATCCCCTCGAAGTGGGCCGAGAACCGGGAGAAGACCCCGCTCGGTCCGAGCCTGCGCAGGTGAAGCAATGGTGCGGAGCGACCCGGCATCCCGTAGAGGTGCGGGGTCACGAGCATCTGGTCATCGAACCGGAAGACCGAGTTGTAGAGCGGGACGTCCTGGAACCGCAGGTCCGCGTTCTCGCACTCCACCAGCGGCGCGAACGCCCCCAGTGTCGACCGTATCCGCGGCACCAAGGTGATGGCTTCGTGCTCCTCTTCGTCCCGCCGCCGGACGTGTTCGGATTCCGGATCGGCCAGTGCGATGCGGACACGACACCCTTGCCCACACTTCTCGAGGAGGAGCTCGACCAGTTCGGGGTGCTGGTGTGGCAGGAAGTAGAGCGTGTAACCGAGCAGGTCGATCTGGGCATCAGCACCTTGGAAGAGGTCCCACCACCGGTCAGGGTTGAGGTCCGTACGGTGCGAGTAGACCGAAACCACCTCAGCCGTCGCGCCGAGTGCATCGGCCGGACGGCGATGCACTCCGGGCCACAGGAACTCCTCGCTCTCCCCCAGCAAGTGAGCCAGCGCATAACGATGCCGCGGGTGTGGTGTCCGACCGGCCATCCAGCGCTGAACCGTCTTGGGATCGATGTCGACCTCGCGCGCGATCTGCTCAATCGTCTTGTGGCCGCGAGAGATCGCTGCGGCAAGTCGCTCGTTGCTCATCGGCGCCAACTTCAGGACGTTGGGACGTTCACTGGTCGTTCATAAACGTCCCAAGCGTCACTCACACGCGGTGTGAACGTCAACAGTCCGCGGGCTGACTGGTGCGTATCGGAACAGAACGAGACGCGCGAAGGCAGGGAAGCAAGTGGCCAAACACGAGGAAGAGTGCGCCATCCGCTGCGGGGTTGTGGATAACTCAGACCGCATCCACGGGCAAGGCGCTCCAATGGCTGGGAGCAGGATCCCGCGACCTGTGGACGGCGCTCGAACGCCGAACAGGACCTCCACAGATGCGGACCGCACGGTTCCCGTGCCACACGGCACGTCGTTCGATCGCAGAAGCGCCGCGAGGGTCGGCGCGGCAAGGTACGAAGCCGGGGTGCAGCGATGAAGACCGATGAAGTCCACGCAGTGCAGATCGCCGAGGCGCTCGCCAGGTGTGCGTCACTCACCGAGCCGTCGGAGGAGCGAAACGCGCTCTGGCTGCTGGTGCAGTCGCTCCTGTGCACGAGATCCCGGCGCACCGTCATTCCCCTGGGTTCCAAGGCGCCGGTGGTCGTCACTGCCGACTACGCCAGCCAGGAGCTGTTGGCGGCGATGGAGTGGGTCGTCGACCACGAGGAGTGCGCCCGGGCGATGAATCCGGCCGATCTCTACCGTCAGATGCGGTGCGCTGCCACCAAGGGCATGCACGGATCTGGCAGAGCCGCCCTGGCCGACGCCCTGCACGGATTCACGCATGTGCCCGCCGGCGGTCCGCTCCGGTTCTGCGCGCTCGACTCCGAGGAGCCGGTGGCGTCATGACCGTCATGTCGTGGGAAGTCTGGGCTGCGGCACGTCTGGAGCTGTCCTGCGAGGAGTTCGAGGAGATGGGCCTTTCGGCCGCAGCGGATCTCTTGGTCTCGAGGGCACTGATGGCAAGTCGGTACGGCGCCGCCCGACCCTTGGTGACCGCGTCGAGCAAGCAGGCAGGCGGGCACTCCCGAACCGTGACTCGGCGGATGTTGGACCAGCTGCGGTTTCCCCCAAACAAGCGTCGAGCGGTCCATCGACTGCTGACTGGCACGTCCACCTGGGCCGGCCTGTTCGCGATCTATGGGCAGGGCCGAGACCTCACCCCTGCCGAGCGCCTCTACGTCCGGCGTCAGCTCCTCATCATCCGGCGCGCAACGGCTCCAGCGCCGGATGCGTCGTCAGAGCCTCCACACCGTAGAGCCGAGCCACTCCAGCGACGGCGACCAGGGACACCCCTGGACCGGATAGCGCCCGCGGGCGACCGTCGCCGAAATCCAGGATGACGTATTCCTCGTCCAGGTTCACCTCGAATCCGACGAGCGACCCCCACCACAGTGACACCAGCTCCCCGCCGCTGAGTCGGAGCAACAGCCGATGATCGCTGATGAGAACCTGTGACCAGCTCGCCGGGCTCCATTGCCCATCAACACGGATTCGCAACCACAGCGCCGAAACTCGTCGGGCCACCTCGTCCGGTTCAAGTATGAGCCCTTGGAGCATTGCGTCGATCGGTGCAGCCTCACGCATCCCGGCAAGCTCGAGCGCAAGGGCGCGGGCGTCCGCGATTTCCGGACGGGTCAGGGTCCGGGGTGCACGACGACTGTTCACCTTCACGGTTCTCTCCTTGAGCTGCCGCTTCATCACCACACTGTCGCCCCAGGCACCGACAGCGCAAGCGCGTGACGCATGGTGCCCCCCGCTGCGCGTCTGGCAACCATGGGGTTGACCGGGATGGCCGCCACGGCGGTCGCTGCCACCGTGTTGGGCTGCGGCGGGCTGGGGTTGGCGACCGTGGTTGCCATCGACTCTCCCAGCGCGCCTCGTATGCCGGCTTGTACGACGTCCGGTCCCGTGGTCGGCCTTTCAGCTGTCCAGGCCCAGAACGCGAGAGTCGTGGTGAGCACAGCCTCAGGGCGCGGGGGCCACGGAGCAGCGCTGATCGCGTTGATGACGGCCATGGCGGAGTCGGACCTGCGGATCCTCGCCAACCCCAACGACCCCAGCGGCGCTGGTCTGCCCTCGCAAGGCACAGGCTACGACCACGACTCGCTCGGCCTCTTCCAGCAGCGGCGCAGCTGGGGCAGCGCAGTGCAACGGATGAGCGCCACGGAATCCACGACACTCTTCGTCGACGCCCTGCTGACGATCCCCAACTGGGCAGGGCAACCGCCCTGGCGTGCTGCACAGCTGGTGCAGAAGTCCGCGTTCGACGGCCGACCCACATCCGCCAACGGCTATTCGGCCGAGGTCGGCGAGAACTATCTACGCCAGACAGACCGCGCCGCAGGAGTCCTGGCGGTCGTCGAACGCGACGCATCGAGACTGGACTGCGGGGCGTCCGACGTCATGCCTCGCGGCGATTCGGCATCGCACGGCCTCCCCGAGGGCTACGCGCTTCCGCCCGACACCAGCCAGCAGGCCGCGACGGCGATCGCCTTTGCCCTGGCCCAACTGGGCAAGCCGTACCTGTGGGGAGGGACCGGGCCAGATCAGTTCGACTGTTCGGGCCTGACCCAGGCGGCGTGGCAGCGGGCCGGCATACCAATCGGCCGAACCACCTGGGACCAGCTGCGCGACGGTGCGCCGACCATCGAGGCAGCCCTCGTGCCCGGCGATCTGGTCCTGATCCCTGGCAGCCAGGGCAGCCTTGCCGCGCCGGGGCACATGGGCATGTACCTCGGGCACGGTCTCGTCATCCACGCACCAAGGACCGGCGACGTGGTCAAGGTGACCACCCTGAGCGCTTTCACCACCAGCGGTGTGTCGGGCCTGCGGCACATCGGTTGATCTGCGACGCGACGCATGGTGCCCCCAGCGTGACGTAGCCAGTACATGCGCGGGAGTGGCCCGCGTGCTGCGAAGGGGTCAACCATGTCCGTACCATCAATCGACATCAAGCCCAACACCACTGGCCTGCCCGGCATCGGCGCGCTCGAGAACATCGTCGGAGCGGTGCTCACGTTCGGTCTGATCGCCGCCGTCGCCGGTGTCGCCATCTCATCGATCGCCTGGGCCGTGGGTGCCAACTCCTCCAACCCGCACGTCGCGGGCAAGGGCAAGAACGGCGTCCTCGTCGCCGGTGCTGCGGCGATGCTCATCGGGGCCGCCAACACGTTGGTCACGTTCTTCAACAACGCCGGCTCCTCGCTTCGATGAACAGGTTGTACGCCAGCGGCCGCACCGGGGTGACCGTCGCGGTCTGCGCAGCCATCGGGCTGCTGGTCCTTGCCGGCTGGACAGTTCTGAATCACACCTCACCGACGACGGTCGGCAGCGAAGGAGTGCAGACGCATCAGCGGGCTCCGGCCACCGCGGGGACGTCACCGCGCCCGTCGATTGCTCGGGGCTCCGACGCGCCTGCGGCAGAGCAGGACTTGAAGCGCCTGCGCGCCGTCGAGCCCGAGTATGCCAGCGGCGCTCCGCGCCGGATCGCGGGCGAGCAAGCGCAACAACCCGACCTGTATGCCGCCGAGTTCGTCCGCCGGTTGCTCACCCAGGACTACCGCTCGCCACGCCAGACGCACCTCGCGTGGGTGCAGACCGAGTCAGCACCGACGAAGGAACCGCTGGTGGTCGGACTGGTGCCGTCCGAACTGCGCGATCGGCTCGCCGTGTACTCGGTCAGCGACGCTGCCGACGGAGCATCCCCCGTTCCCACCGAGCAGGAATGGAGGCAACTAGCCGTTGCCGGTTCGTACACCTCCGTCCATATCCAGCACGTCACGGAGCCACTGGCTTGGACCAACGCCGTGGCCGACGGTCGAATCACGGACCCGAGCATCACCGGGCGCGAGGTTGCCGCTCTGGTGACGCGGCATACCAAGGGCTCTCGCGGTGACCACACGCAAAGGTTCAGCGTTGCCATGACACTCAACCTCGAAGGCCCGCCCGCTCGGACGATATGGGGGTTCGTCGCCGCGGTGACGTACGCATCCATCCCGATTGGTGCGCCATGAGCTGCACTGGCATCTTCGCCCTCAACCCGATGTGCCTGGCCGGGCAGGCCGCACAGGGCGCGACGACCGGCGCGGTCGACAGCGCCTTCAGCCGCATGGCCGGCTACTTCGGCCTTGCGGCGACCAACGCCACGAGTTGGCTCTGGAAGGAGATCGACACCGCCACCACCCTCGACCTGAGCTCACCCCAGCTGGCCAAAGAGATGGCCGCCACCGCTAGCGTCGCCGCGGTCCTGTGCCTGGGACTGTTCGTCATCCAGATGATCGCCTCCGTCCTGCGACGCGAACCGGCAGCACTCGGACGTGGCTTGCAGGGACTCCTAATCAGCTTCGTCGGGTCGGCACTCGCGCTCACCGCTACACGAGTACTCCTCGGAGCAGTGGACTCGCTCAGTGCCGGCCTCGTGCAGTACACGATGGGCACCAACATCAACGGCTTGGGCTCCAAACTCGCCTTCACCGGCCTCGCCAACGTGCAGAACCCCGCGGTCACGCTCATCTTCTCAATCGTCATCCTCGCGGCAGTGGTCGTCGTGTGGGCCGCGATGATGATCCGCAAGGTCATGCTGCTCATCGCCGCAGTCCTGGCGCCGCTGGCGTTCGCCGGCGCAAGTGCCGACATCACCCGCGGCTGGGTGCGCAAGTGGGTCGAGTTCGTCTGCGCAATGATCGTCTCGAAGCTCCTGCTCGTCATCATCCTGAGCATCGGAATCTCCGTGTTCAACGGTGCCGGTCAGGACGGCGGCGGCCCCACGCAGACCGGCACGCAACTCGCGGGCGGCGCGCTGATCCTGCTCATGGGTGGGTTCGCGCCCTGGGTCGCGATCAAGATGTTCAGCTTCGCGGGCGACACCCTGTATGCCGCGCACGCCACTGCCGGGCAGGCCTCCGCAGGCGCCCGGACCGTCATCAGGGCACCCCAGAAGGTCAACGCCCTGCAGTACCAAGCGCGCGCACTCATGCCCAGGCCGCCAGCGCGCAGTTCCTCGGCGCCGACCTGGTCGAAGGACCGCGAGGCAGAGCTCATCAACACCTCCCGGCCGGCGACACCCGCACCGTCAGCGATCCCGGCCGCGGGCGGTCGGGGGGCGGCGGGAGCTGCCGCAGGAAGCGGAGGCGCCGCAGCCGTCTCAGCAGCCGCAGCTCCAGTCGTCGCCGCAGCCACAACGGCACAAGCCACGAAGGCCGCCGGGCAGAAGGCCATCGGCGCAGTAGAGGCCGCCGCACCCTCGTTCGACACTGCGACGGTCGGGCGCGGCGACCCACCAGTTCCGACGCAGCCACCCAGGAGCACCTGATGAGTCCGAGAGATCACATCCATGACTGACGCCGCACAGTCCCAGTTCACCGTCCGCTTCGGCCGACGCCCCCGGCGTGGCCTGCTCTTGGGGCTGTCCGCCTTCCGAGTCGCCTGCATCGCGTGCGCGGCCGCGACCTTCGTCCCGATGATGTTCGTGGCGGGCGCCCCGGGCGCGGCGGCCTCGTCGCCGCTCTGGCTCACTTTCCTCGTTCTCGCCTTTGCACGTTGGGGCGGTCAACCGGCCGCCGAGCTTGCACCAACGGCGGGCCACTTCTTGTTCCGGAAGGCGCGCGGTCAAACGAGGTACCGCGCGCGGCCAGACCGTCCGCGCCCGGCCGGCACGCTGGCCCTCCCTGGGGACGCCGCGTCGCTGCGCCTCCACATCGATGAAGAGAGCGGGGCTGCGATGCTCCACGACCCGCACGCGCAGACCCTGACCGCCGTGGCGCTCGTTCGCCACCCGGCATACGTGCTCCTCTCACCGGAGGAGCAGGCGCGTCGCGTCCACGGCTGGGGACGCGCCCTCGCGGGACTCTCCGCGACCGGTACCTGTGCGCGGGTGCAGGTGCTTGAGGTGTCCCTGCCGGACTCCGGTCGAGGAATCACCGGGTGGTGGGACGCCCACGGGGTCAAGGATCCACGTCAGTGGGCGGTGCGAGAGTACGAGGAGCTGATGCGCACGTGTGCTCCGGCGGCCTCTACCCACCGTACGCTCATTGCTATCTCGCTCGACCTCCGAAAGGCCAGACGCCACATCAGGCAGGCGGGGCGTGGGATGGCCGGTGCGGCCGCGTTCCTGCGTCAGGAGATGACTTCGCTCGAGGCGGGCCTGCGCGCGGCCGACTTGCAGCTGACCGGGTGGCTCGATGAGCCGGAACTCGCTGCGACGCTGCGGGCGGCCTACGACCCGGTGGTAGACCGCGAAGATCTTGGCACCTGCGCCCTCTCAACGGCAGGCCCGGTTGCCGTCGACGAGCACTGGGACTACCTGCGACACGACACCGGGTTCTCCGCAGTGCTGTGGGTCAGCGAGTGGCCACGTGTCGCTGTCCCGCCGTTCTTCCTGCACGCACTGGTGTTCCAGCAGGGGATCCGCAAGACGCTGTCCCTCACCCTCGAGCCGGTGTCGGCTGAGGCAGCACTGCGAGACATTCGCAAGGCCAAGGTCGAGTACGCCACCGACGCCGCACAGAAGGCCAAACTGGGCACCATCGCCGACCTTTCCGACTCGGTGGAGCGCGACGACGTCCTCGAACGCGAACGCGCGCTCATCAGCGGACATGCCGACATCCGCTTCACCGGGATGCTTGCCATCACGGCCGCCACGCGCGACGGGTTGGAGGCCGCGGTCGCTGAGATCTCGCGCGCCGCCATCCAGAGCGGCTGCGAGACTAGGCGACTGTACGGTCGGCAGGCGCGAGCTTTCGCGGCAGCCTCACTCCCCCTGGCCAGGCGGGTCTCAGCATGAGAGGGCGCCGCCGACAGGCCTCACCAGCAGGGTTCTACCTTGAGGCCGACGCATCGCGAAGCAGCCGTCGCGCGCAGGGACGAGGCCGATCGGCCAACTCGTTGCAACACGACGTAACCGTCGGGCGACACGAGGAGCAGGAGCAGGAGCACCAGGCGACGCTACTACCGGCACCCGGCGAGATCGGACCAGAGGCGCTGCGGTCTCTCCGTCACCTACGGGTTCCCACCCACCGCGCCACCTCGGACACGGTGGCCGGCGCCTACCCATTCCTGGCCGAGGCCGGTCTCGGCGGCGAAGGCGTTTACGTCGGGCAGGACGCCTGGTCCGGCGGCGGCTTCTGCTTCGACCCCTGGGCCCTCTACAGGCAGGGGGTCATCACCAACCCGAACTGCCTCCTCGCTGGCGTCGTCGGTAAGGGCAAGTCGTGCCTGGCCAAGTCGCTGGCGACCCGCTCCATCGCCTTCGGACGACGGGTCTACGTCCCCGGCGACCCCAAGGGCGAATGGTCCGCCGTCGCACGAGCTGTCGGTGGGGCGGCCATCCAGCTGGGGGGTGGCAGCGCCAACCGGCTCAACCCCATGGACCCCGGTCCGCGAGTCGGCACCGTGGACGACCTGCAGTGGGCGACCCTGGTCCGCATCCGTCGCCGGACGCTGCTCGGCTCGTTGTCTGAGTCGGCGCTCGGACGCCCGCTCAGCTCGGTGGAGCACACCGCTCTCGACGTCGCACTGGACGAGGCCATTGCCGAATCCCCCACACCCACGCTGCCGTCGGTCGTTGACGCGCTCCTGGAGCCCAAGTCGTCACGTCCCGGGGCCACCTGCGCCGAACTCGCGCGAGACGGGCGGGACCTCGGCCACGCCATGCGGCGCCTAGTCTCCGGAGACCTCGCAGGACTCTTCGACGGGCCCTCGACGATTGTCTTCGACCCCTCACTGCCCATGGTGTCGCTGGACCTCTCCCAGATCCAAGGCGCCGACCAGCTCATCGCCATGGTCATGACCTGCGCCTCCGCCTGGATGGAGGCAGCGCTCGCCGCACCAGACGGTGGACAACGCTGGGTCGTCTACGACGAGGCCTGGAGACTCATGCGGCAGCCGGCGTTGCTCGCCCGCATGCAGTCACAGTGGAAGCTCTGCCGAGGGCTGGGCATCGCCAACTTGCTCATCGTCCACCGTCTGTCCGACCTCGACGCCGTCGGCAACAGCAACTCCGAAGCCCGAGCCTTGGCCCGAGGACTGCTCGCGGATTGCTCGACCAAGATCATTTACCAACAGGAGATCTCCGAAGGCCCCCGGACCGCGCTCGAACTCGGGCTCTCGAGTGCTGAGCAAGCACAACTCCCGGATCTGCAGGTCGGAGAGGGACTTTGGCGCGTTGGCAATCGCGCCTTTGTCGTCCGTCACGTCGCGACCGAGAACGAACTCCGGCTCTTCGACACGTCATCGCGCATGACAGTTCAGCTCAATGGATTCCCGGAAACATGACATACGCGGCTGTAATCGGCACCGAACCAGGCGGATCCGCCGATCTTCACGGCGTTAAGACGCAGGTCAGGATCGCGCCTCCCGCGCTGGACCTGAAAGACCGCTAGCCGCCTTTGGCGTTGCATGATCGTCTTCCAGCCATGGCAGATCCCGCGCCCCGGGACCAGTCATCGGCCACAGTTGTCCCGGTTTCGGAGGAGTCGCGTTTCGTTCGATCCTCATACCAAGGTGTTGCTGCCCTTGCGTTCAAACGCGATTGGGTGAGCCCTCGTAGTGGAGCGCTCCGATGGCGCCTGATGTGCTGGTGGTACCCGACTCAGAGACGATAACCCTGAACGCGACGTCGAGAGGGAGGGTGTGCGGTGACCCTCGGCGGCCGCTTACCGCCCTTCGAGGCTGGCCTGTATGAGCAAACTGCTCGTGCGACGATTCGATCTCAGGCTCAAGCTCAGGCTGCAGCTCCGCGACCCGCTCCTTCACGTGGCGGTTCGCCTTCTAGGGTTCAGGTCACGCTGCAGGCCGGGGTCGATCCGGTCTGGCGACGCCACCGGTACCCCGCCTGGTCGCTGATGTGGAAGTCATGCGCCTCGCTTGCAACGCTGCTGCCGTCCGCGAGCAGGTCAAAGACACTGCGTCAAACGGTCGGATGGCCTCTTCGTCCCGGTTGGACCTCTTGCGGCAGGTACCAGAATCCGGAATCCCGGGGCGTAGAACCCGGGATGGAGCAAGGACACCGCCGCCACCGGCACGGGAGAGTCAGCCCGATCATCTGGCTTGCCGGGGTCAGTGGTTCGTGGTGGCCACAAGCACTGGCATCCAAGTCTGACCGTCGTCGGTGGACTCGTAGATGCCGCGGTCTGTTGCCACGTGCCACCGACCCGGAATGACGTCAAGCGCCTCGACCTGACCCGCCACCGTGCCCTTCTTGGCCCATGTGGCGCCTTCGTCGCTGCTGACGCTCACGGTCCCGTCGGCACCGACGCCCACGAGCGGCCCGTCGGTCTGCCAGTCCAGCGGTCCGAGCCTAGGCGCCCCAGTCACTGGCGTCAGTTTGGACCCGTCCTCGGAGCGGAGTACCTGTCCCTCCGGCGTGGTGGCGAACAGGACGCGGGGGTGGGAGGGGTCGGCGGCGAGGTCCAGCAGCTCTTGGTTCTCCATCACGGTCCAGTCCCGCCGGTTGGTTGAGGTGATCAGTGCTCCGTTGACGGAGTCGTATGCGTAGGTTCGTCTCCCGGCAGGTTCGATGGCGTGGAAGTCTGCCTTGCCCTGCAGGGAGACCGCGGTCCACGTCTTCGCGCTGTCCTTGGACTCGATCAGCCCCAGTTGGCCCGGCAGGTCTTCGCGCAGGTCCGGGTGACCGCTGGCAAGGAAGTTGCCGGGACCGACGACAGCAAACCCCATGGTGTCCTGGTACCGGTCGGCGACCCGGTCGGCGCTGCCATTGGCTGCCAGCCGGTAGACCCCGGTGTGGGAGGCGACGTACAGGGTGCCGTCGGCGGGGTCTACCCCTAGCCCGTGGACATGGCCCAGCGCGGGTGCCGAAGATCCCGGAGGCGCAGTGGTCACGCCTTCCGGCGACCCAGAGGAGCACGCTGCGACGGCGGCGACCAGCATCGAGGATGCTGCCAATGTGATTGCGCGGCGGAACAAGTTGGCTCCTACGAGGTCAAGGCCTGATGCGGCCATTCGTGCCGTCCGGGTCATATGTGGCGGGCGCGCAGGCGCAGGGCGTTGCCGATGACGCTGACGGACGACAGGGCCATGGCGGCTGCGGCGATGACGGGAGAGAGCAGGAGCCCGAAGGTCGGGTAGAGCACCCCGGCTGCGATGGGGATTCCCCCGACGTTGTACACGAACGCGAACACGAGGTTCTGGCGGATGTTCGACATGGTCGCCTCGGAGAGCTTCCGTGCACGCAAGATGCCGGTCAGGTCACCGCCAAGGAGGGTTATGCCCGCGCTTTCAATGGCGACGTCGGTGCCCGACCCCATGGCCAGGCCCACGTCGGCTGCAGCGAGGGCGGGTGCGTCGTTCACGCCGTCGCCAGCCATTGCCACGACGCGTCCCTCGCTGCGTAGTCGCTTGACGACGTCGGCCTTGTGGTCCGGCATGACCTCGGCCTCGACCCGGTCGATGCCAAGTCGGCGAGCGACGGCTTCTGCGGTGAGGCGGTCGTCACCGGTGAGCATGACAACCTCAACCCCTTCGGCGCGCAGGGCTACCACGGCCGCAGGGGTTGTTCCCTTGACCTGGTCGGCAATCGCGATGATCCCCGCGACCTGGCCGTCGACACCGGCGAAGATCACGGTGGCCCCGTCGGCGCGCAAACGGTCGGCCTGCGCGGTCAGTGCGCTCGGGTCGAGTCCTTCACCGGTCAGGAATGAGGCGCTGCCCACCCGGACCTTGCGCTGATCGACGCTGCCAATGACGCCCTTGCCGACCGGCGCGTCGAAGTCGGTCGCGGCCGAGATGGTCAGACCAGCGTCCGTGGCGGCGTTGACGATGGCTGTGGCCAGTGGGTGCTCGGAGGCACGTTCAACCCCGGCCACGAGCCGCAACAGGTCGTCCTGCTCGAACCCCGCCGCGGTGACGATCTGCGTCACGGACGGCTTGCCCTCCGTCAGCGTCCCGGTCTTGTCCACGACGACCGTGTCGACCTTCTCCATCCGTTCGAGGGCCTCGGCGTTCTTGATCAGCACGCCGAGCCCAGCGCCACGTCCGACACCGACCATGATCGACATCGGTGTGGCCAGACCAAGCGCACAGGGGCAGGCGATGATCAGGACGGAAACCGCCACGACGAGCGCGTGAGCCAGGCGCGGGTCTGGTCCCGCAACGGCCCAGACCACGAACGCGACGATCGCGATGAGGATGACTATGGGCACGAACCAGGCGGCGACCTTGTCCGCCACTCGCTGGATCGGTGCACGGGAACGCTGAGCTTCGGCGACCATCTGCACGATCCGGGCCAGCATGGTGTCCCGGCCGACCTTGTCCGCGCGGACGACCAGCGACCCGGTCTGGTTGATGGTGCCGCCGATGACCGAGTCGTCAACGGTCTTGGTCACCGGCATCGACTCACCGGTAACCAGGGACTCGTCGAGAGTGGAACGACCATCCTCGACCACGCCGTCGACGGGGACCTTCTCGCCCGGACGGACCCGGAACCGGTCACCCACCGTGACCTGGTCCAGGGTCACCTCATGCTCGGTGCCGTCCGCGTTGATCCGGCGCGCGGTGTCGGGGGTCAGATCGAGCAGCGCCCGGATCGCGCCGGACGTCTGCTCCCGGGCCTGGAGCTCAAGGACCTGCCCGAGCAGCACGAGTGTGGTGATGACCGAGGCGGCTTCGAAGTAGACGTCGACCGCACCGTCCATCCGGAACGCCTCCGGGAAGATACCCGGCGCCACGGTGGCGACCACGCTGAACAACCAAGCGACGCCCGTGCCCATCGCGATGAGGGTGAACATGTTCAGCTTCATGGTCCGCACCGAGGTCCAGCCGCGCTGGAAGAAAGGGGCCCCCGCCCACAGCACCACCGGGGTGGCCAGGACCAGCTGGACCCAGGTCGACGCTCGTGGAGAGATCAGGTCGTGGATCGCTGGGATCAAGTCGCCGCCCATGCCAAGGACGACAACAGGGAAGGATAGGGCCACACCGGTCCAGAATCGGCGAGTCATGTCGGCCAGCTCCGGGCTGGGTCCGCTCTCCGCGGTCACCATGAGGGGTTCGAGGGCCATCCCACAGATCGGGCAGGAGCCTGGGCCGGGGCGCCGGATCTCTGGGTGCATGGGGCACGTCCACTCCTGTAAGTCCCCGGCCGAACCGCTGCTGGCTTCCTGCCCCGGCGCACCTTCCATAGGGCCGTGGCCGTGATCAGCGTTCGCGTCAGCGGGCACCGCATGCAGAAAGGCGTCAGGGTTCTCCTCGAAGCGTCTACGGCACCGACTGGAGCAGAACCAATGAGTGCGCCCGTCGTGCAACGCGTGGTGCTCGCTGGAGGCGGGGTCGACGTCCATCCCACAGACGGGGTCCTTCACCGTGGTCGCAACCCGCGCGTGTTCGCTGTGCTCGCTCATGTCATTCATCGTGTACCCCCTGGGGGTATCTGGTCAACCAACGAACGACAGGGTCGTTGCATGCGTTGACAGGCGGGATTCGACTCGGAGAGTGGTGCACGCCCAGTCAAGGCGGGCGCTACCGAGGGGCCCAGGTCGACCGCGACGTGGATTTGGCCGTGCGGTCGACCTGGGCGGCCGGGGTCATGACTTCAACATGTCCTTCATCTGCGCGAGCTCGGCCGTCTGGTCGGCCTCGATCTTCTTCGCCAGTGCGACCGCGTCGGCGTTCTTGCCGTCCGCCTGTTGGGTCTTGGCCATCTCGATCGCGCCCTCGTGATGCGAGATCATCATCGTCAGGAACATCTGGTCGAAGCTCGTTCCCTTGGCCGAGTCGAGCGACCTCATGTCGTCGTCGCTCATCATCCCTGCCATGCCATCTGAGCCGTGGTCCATGCCGCTCATACCCATGCCGCCGCGGGAGGGCTGCTCCTGCCCCCAGGCCTTGAGCCAGCCGGACATGGTGTCGATCTCGGGGCGCTGGGCTGCTTCGATCTTGGCGGCCAGATCCTTCACCTGGGCTGACTGAGCATGAGTCGCGGCCATCTTCGCCATCACCACAGCCTGCTCATGGTGAGGAATCATCGACTGCGTGAACTTGACGTCCGCGTCGTTGAAGTCGGCCTTTGAGCTGCTGGAACTGCTGTTGTTGCTGCCACTGGCGGTGGTGTCTGCGGCGTTGCCGCAACCGGTCAAGGCGAGCGCTGCCACCACGGCAAGCGCGAGGGCACTGAAGAGTCGTTTCATCACGGGTCGTCCAATCAGGTCTGTCGGGTAGAGGGGGCATGCTGAAGCCGCGGATCGGCCACGCGTCACACACGGGCTCCGCAGCCGGTCAGCAGCGCCGAATCGACAGAACAATCAAAGACGGAGGATCAGGGTCACGCCCGTGCGGACCGGGTGCCCTCGCTGGGGCCGCCACACGCTGATACAAGGGCAGCGCGGGGGCGCCACTCAGCATGCGGAGCAGCACGAGCAGAGCCATCGTCAGCACAGCCATGCACATAGCCGTCATGTCCATGTCCCAGCCGGTCGTGGCGTCGACCACCGTGGCACCAACAGCTCCGACATCGTGGGCGGCCGCAACCATCGCCTCGTGGGCCCCGGGTAGCGGCGCCGTAGGCATCGACGCGTCGACCGGCTCGTGGAACACCACTTCCATGTCATGGGCCATGCCACCGTTGTGGCTGTTCAGGCCATGCATTCCGACGATCCCCGCGAGGAGGATGAGCAGCCCGCCGAACCACAAGGCGCGTCGCGCCGTGGTCCCGGACCGGTCTTGGATGCTCATCACTCCCGAGTCTACGTCGCTGCTCCAAGGCGCACCCCGGGGCTATCGTCCCGACCATGACCGTCGAAGAGTTCGCACCCGAGCCCGGCCGAGACCTGGGGCCGCTCATCCACGCGCTTCGTCGCAACGGCGCAACGCTCACGTTCGCTGAATGGGTCTCCGTCCCAGACTCCATGACCATCAACCTCCACCTGCCCGACGATCCAGAACAGGCCGCCAAGTGCCGCGCGGCCATCGAGCAGTGGAGGAAGTCCGGCTGAGCGTGCATCGGGGTGGCGCGTGCCGCCGCCCGAGCGACGGCTGTGCGTAGCAATCGTTGCCCGCGGCTCTGACGAAGGGCACGGCGAGCTCCTCGTACATTCCGTCCGCGTCAGCTTGCAGAGCGGCACCACCTCGCCCGCGATCGACTAACTGAATGCAACAGTGCGTCCCTCCTCCAGGGGCCCCCTTGATCCGTCGCGGCGCATCAACAACGGACCCTCCGGAGCGCTCCCAAGCCGCTGGCAACGTCCCGCGAAAGTCACGCCAAGGCGCGCCCCTACCCGCCCGAGCCCGGGGCGGCATCACACAGGGACGCTGCGCTGCCACCGGCATTGCCGCCAAGGGCCGGAGTCGCAACCGAGGTGAGCGCCAGGCGGCGATGTGACGCAGGTCCTGCGGCCGACGATCCGTCCGACTTTGGCTCCTCTCTGTGTCAAGACGCGGCGGCAAGTCGGGTTCTACGGTGGGTGGTGGCGGGTCCGGGAAGTGGCTTGTCCGAAGAGTTGGTGTGAGGTTGTGAGCCGACCGCGCTGGAGTCAGAGTCGTTGCCTCGTTGCCCTCCCGGGCCCGTCGCCATGTGTCGTGCAGCGTCGTTGACCATGGTCCGATACACGATGTCGGACAGTCGGCGTTTGAGCGGCCGCATCGACTCGTTCGAGGTCTTCCCTCGAGCCTTGCAGCGGTCGAAGTACGCGCGGCCCTCGGTGGGATTACGCAGCTGCACGGTAGCCATGATGTGCAGCACCCGGTTGATCTGACGGTTGCCGCCTCGGGACAAACGGTGGCGGACGTTGTCCCCCGAGGAGGCATCGATGGCTGCGGTGCCTGTCCAGGAGCCGAAGTGGTTGTTGTCCGGGAACCGGGTGATGTCACCGACCTCGACCAGCAGCCGGGCCGCGCTGGACGGGCCGATCCCGTTCAGGTCCATCAGGGTGGTGCCGGTCGCGGCGACCAGAGCGGTCAGTTCCTTGTTCGCGGCCTTCTTGCGCTGATAGATCCGCTCGAGGTCGGCGACCAGTTCGGCCGCGACGCGACGCCGGGTCTTGCCCGCAGCGTCACGGGGGCGGACGGTTGCCAGCAGCGCCTTGGCCTGTGCGGCGGACAGTTCCTTCTTCGCCCCGCCTGGGATCAACTCCAGGAGCAGGTGGTGGACCTGGGACATCTTGCGGGTGTGCTCCTCGCCCAGGGATCGGCGCCGGTCGACCAGAATCCGCAGCACCGCCAGCTGCTCGTCGTTGACGACCGGGCGCAGCCCACTCATCCGGGTGCCCACCAGCGCCACCGAGTGCGCATCGGTGGCATCGGTCTTGCGGCCCTGACCGGTGGCGAACACCCGCGCCCGCGCGGACAGCTTCGGCGGGACGTCGAGGACCTGCTCACCTTCGGCCAGTAGCCGGTTGGCCACGTGCCGGCCGATGCCTTGGCATCCCTCGGTCGCCCAGACATGCTCCGGCCACGCCTGCACGTACCGGCGCATCGCGGCAAGACCGTCACGGTCGGTCGCGAGTCGTCCTTTCCCGACGATGGATTCGCCACCGGTCATGACTTCGATCGTGACCGAGCGTTTGTGCGCGTCCATCCCTATGACCACTCGTGCTGGCGTGCCTTCCATGTTGTCCTCCGAACTCGAACCTGATGGGGTTGTCGAGCGGGGAGGGCAACGCTACTTCGAGCTAGGGCAAACCCCTCTTGAGCCACTTCCGCTCTGGCGACGTCCGGGGATGCGCAGGCCAAATGAGAGCCACACCGAGGTGAGCAGCCGAAATGAGAGCGACAACCCCGAACGCCTAGACCGAGCCTCGTCAGATCCCGGCCATGACGTCAATGAAACAAGTAGCCGATGAGCGGACGTGAGGTCGAGTCATGCCGTCGGCGCTGGTCGGGAGCAGACAGCGCCGATGTGGGGAACCGGTCACATTTCACAGCCAATTTGAAGGCATCGGCTACCTTGGCCCGCAGTCCCGGGACCGGATAGGGACGTGCACTGTGCTGCGAACCTAGCGGCCGGGTACAGCCAGGCCTTGCTCGCGCACCACCCTCAGTGAGTTCGGCGCCGTGACGCCGCAGAGCGGGCTGGTAACCCACTGCGCCGCCGCACCGCCACGGACGCCACCACGAACAGGACCAGCCCGACCACCACAACGATCAGCCAGCGCCCGGCACCCAGCGCTGTCAAGGTTCGGCTCACGGCACCGGAAGCCTCGGCGACAGCCGTGACCGGTCCGGATGCGACCGTGTTGCCGTTGTAGAGCTGTAGCTCGACCCACCCGTACCAGAGGACGTAGCCGGCCGCGACGGTCACGACCACCCCCGAGGCGCGCCCGACATGGCGGGTCCACGGGCGGGCCCGCGCCATCGCAGCCCGCCCGAGGAGTCCGACGACGACTGCCAGCACGGTCATGACCAGTCCCATTGCCAGGGCGTACGCGACCGCAGCAGACACGCCCACCACGAACGACGCCCCGGCGCCGCTGGTGAACACCGACGCCACCGCCGACAGGAACACCGGCAGCGTGCACGACAGTGACACCGTCGCGTACACCACGCCGTAGGCCACCATGCCGCGCACCGAACCATCGACCCGGGACCGGGCACGCGGCGTCCGAACGGTCACGTCGTGACCGAGGAGAAGCAGCACTCCGACGACCAGCAGCGCAGCGCCGGCGACCAACGTCGCCACGAACAGCCACGGGCCCAACGTCAGGGACAGGGCTGAGATGCCCACACCCACAGCCCCGAACACGGCCACGAAACCGACGGTCACCGACACTCCGACGACCAGGGCGCGAGCCACGACCCCGCTCCTCGAGGGCGGCTGTCCCACGAACAAGGCCAGGTATCCGGGCAGGAGGGCGAACCCGCAGGGGTTGAACGCGGCCAGCATGCCGGCCGTGACCGCCAACACGACAGCGGCAGTCACCAAGCCACCGCCGGCACCTTGGCACTCCCGGCACGGCTCACAATGTCGTCGTCGAGGACGGGTCGGGGATGGCTCCCGTGGGCTGGCCCGGGCCAGCTGACCCACACAGGAGAGTGCCGTCAGCGGCCTTGCTGCACGTAGGTCCCGGCGGCAGGCTCACCGTGGACGTCGCAGCTCCTGCGGCGACCTCAGCCACCCGAGCGCGCAACGTCGCCTCGTCAAGGCTGCCCACCCGCAGGTCCGCTCGACCATCGGCGGTGATGAACGCAAAGGTGGGCTGGACGGTGACTCCGTACTCGCGCCAGACGGTGCCGTTGGTGTCAGCGAGATGGGTCAGAGCGGACGTGCCGGTCTGCTTGACGAAGTCGACCATGGTGCCCTTGCCCCCCCCTGACCCGCAACCCCGATGATGTCGACCTGCCCCGCGAACTCGGCGGCGACTTTGGTGACCGCTGGTGCTTCGCTGCGGCAGATGGTGCACCACGGAGCCCAGAACCAGAGGACGACCGGTCTGCCGGTCAAGGTCGCCGCATCGAACGCGGCACCGGACACCGTGTCCGGGATGGCGCCGACGTGTGCGAACGGTGACACCGCACCGGTGCTGCCGCCGCCGCCCGTGGTCGGCGTGGGAACGGAGCACCCACCCACCGCCACAAGGGTCAGCAGCAGCAACAATGCCGTCGCAACCGCCCGGCGCCGGGTCATGGCGACCATGTTGCGCGCCCTGTGGGGCTGTCCAGGCAATGCTTCGCACGAGCGCTGGTCGTCGGTGACCATGGGACCTCCCGGTGGGGCACACAGATATTGCGGCAGAAAGACCCGGCCCGAGGCTTCCAACATTGCCGGTCCCGCGTTCCAAGGATTCATTGTCCTCCTCCGCCTCCGGGTGCGCTCAACGACAGTCCTGTCAATGAGCAGGAAGGCGGCGGGCGTAGAGCCCGGCCCCGTGGTGTGGTGCTCGCGGTGGTGGTCCTACCCCATCGTCCAGGGCTGGGCCGGTCGCTGGTGTGCTGGCTTCTTCAGTCGCCTGCCTTTCGGGCCTCTGGGGGTACTAGCTGGAGGCGGCACCCAGGCTGATTCCTCAAGGGCTGGGGTAGTTGTCCGTCAAGGCGATGCGCTGTGGAAGGGCCCGACGCGAGTCGAGCCCTTCCAGACGAGTGCTACATCAGCCAAGTTCGACCACCACAGGGCAATTCGAGATGCCCGGCAGTGCGCGTAGACCGTCGAGGCTCGCGTTGGCCGGTCCACCACCAGCGCTGACGAGCAGTCCGTCGGAGAACAGCTTGGCGACGTCATCATGATCGGTCAGCCGGACTCGCTGACCTGCCGTGATCGCAGCCTCGGTCCAAACGGCCGGGGTCACGTCCCAAACGGGCGAGTAGTCGTTGTCGCCCGGCACGACCTGGGTGATGTTGAGCGGGTCACCTTGGCCGGCGACGGCCGACTGCAGTCCCTGCCGCTGCGGGTTGTTCGCGCCTTGCGGGCCATTCACGATGGGGATGATGGCCGCCCGTGCCGAAGACTTCCGGTCGAAGGAAGCCAACCCCGGGGCTGCATCGAGGTTAGGAGCCCACGTCGACCCCTCGAGAGCAGCCACCAGCTCGACGGAGGCTTCCTGGTGGAGGTACTGCACGCGCTTGCCCTCGTAGAAGCCGTTCAGGGTGTCCAGCGTCACTTGGCGTCGGTCGAAGTTGATGTCCACGATGGCGTCGTGAAGGCCCGAAGCGTTGGCGACCTGCGTCGCGTTGATCACCGTACGCCCGTCTGCGGACACCAGTGGGCTGTAGTCAGCGTCGCCCACGGCACCGGCGTGCACGGTGGTGGGTGGGAAGGCCGTCGGGCCGGGCACCACGACACGCGTGGGACTGAAGTCCACCGTGCCGCTGAACGCCAGCTGCGATCCGATCCTGCGGGCCGACTGGACCGCGGCGGTGCCGAGCGCGTTCACGAGTTTCGGCGAATAGTTCACGCCCCGACGCTGCGCGTCGTCGCGGTTCGAGGACTCCGTGACGACGTACCAGACGGTTGCCCCGTCGTGCAGTCCCTGCTGCAGGGGCAGCGTCACTGTGCCCTCGGCGGTGTTCACGGCGATGGTGCTCTTCATGAACACGGGTCTGCTGCACGAACAGGTGACAGTTTTGGTTAGGCCACCTGGGCGGCGGGTGTAGTCATGATCAGCTCGTATTCGACGGGGGTCAATCGGCCGAGTGTGGCTTGCCGTCGGCGGCGGTGATAGGTCCTCTCGATCCAGGTCACGATCGCGATCCGAAGTTCGGTGCGGGTGGCCCAGCGGCGCCGGTTGAGGACGTTCTTTTGCAGCAGGCTGAAGAAGGACTCCATGGCCGCGTTGTCACCGGCGGCGCCGACGCGGCCCATGGATCCGACCATGGTGTGGCGGTTGAGTGTGCGGACGAGTTTCCGGCTTCGAAACTGACCAGGTTCAACCAGTCGATGCAACACCGGCTTGTTGGAGCAACAGTAGGTGCTCATTGAACGCCTCGGCTGGCGTTCTCCAGCCGAGGGTCTTACGAGGCCTGGTGTTCAGTGCCTGAGCGACCGCCTGGATTTCCTCGGCGGACCAGCGCGCGAGGTCGGTGCCTTTGGGGAAGTACTAGCGTAGCAAGCCGTTGGTGTTCTCGTTCGTGCCGCGCTGCCACGGCGACTGGGGATCGGCGAAGAAGACCGGGATTCCGGTCTCGACGGTGAACTTGGCGTGAGCGGACATCTCCTTGCCGCGGTCCCACGTCAGCGACCGGGCCAGCTGTGTCGGCAAGGTCTTCATCGTGTTTGCCAGCGCGTTCTTCATCGTGATCGCCCCGTAGCCAGCCAGCGCCGGCCCGTTCTTCGGGGTCTGTTTGTGCCGGTAGCCCTCCTCACGCGGCAGGTGGACCAGCATCGTGAACCTGGTCGTGCGGTCGACCACGGTGCCGATCGCGGAGCGCTCCAGCCCGATCAGCAGGTCGCCTTCCCAGTGCCCCGGAATGGCGCGGTCCTCTGCTTCGCAGGGCCGCTCGCTGATCAGAGTCTCGGCAGTGACATGTGCCCAGGTCTTGCGCCGCGATCGTTCCCGCGGGGCCCGCAACGCGCGACCGGTCCGCAGGCACCAGACCAGCTCACGTTTGAGCGCCCCACGGCCCTGGATGTACAGCGACTGATAGATCGCCTCGTGGCTGATGCGCATGGATTCATCTTCGGGGAAGTCGACCTTGAGCCGATGGCTGATCTGCTCCGGGCTCCACGCCAACGACCACGGGCGGTCCTTGCGATGCGGCTTGTTCCGGCCGGTGAACCGCGGTGGTGTCGGACCCAGGAATGGGGTGCCGTCCGGCAGGCTGATCTGCCCCGCCAGCCGCTGCTGGACGTATATCTTCAATCGCGGGTTGGTGACCAGCTTCGCCGCCTTCGGGCGTTTGGCGGTCATGTCGGCCTTCCATTGCGCGACGGACGCCCGGTACTCGAGCTTCCCACCACGGGTGGCGGCGTTGCGCCGCAGCTCGCGTGACACCGTGCCCGGGTCACGGCCGATCTCTCGCGCGATCTCGCGCACGCCCCTGTCCTGGGCCCTGAGCAGCGCGATCTCCTCCCGTTCAGCGAAGGATAGGTACCGGCCCGTGGGCGTGAACTTCAGGTCGAACGGCGGCATGCCGCCAGCGTGATGGAACCAGCGCGCACCGACCGCCTGTGCCACGCCGATCACCCCGGCAGCCTCCTCAGGCAGCAACCCTTCGGCGATCTGCTCCCAGAACGCCACTTGGACATGACGCTGGAACCTCGGCGCACCCGGCGACCGCAGCTTTGGTCGAATCGCCCGATCCGCTGCCTGTTGACGACGAGCCACTCAACACCTCCATGACGGGGTGTTGCGACGACCAGTTGAATCCGCCCTGCGATCCGCGATCGGTGTGCAGGATGCAACCGGCCACGTCGGCGCCTTCGGCCCGGCGCCTGGCGACGGCGTTGTCGAGTGCGGCGACGGCTAGGCGTGACTTCATTCGTGAGTCCATCGAGTACCCAATGATGCGGTTGGAGTAGACGTCCTTGACCGCGCATAGGTACAGCTTCCCCTCACCGGTCCAGTGCTCGGTGATGTCGGCCAGCCACAACTGGTTCGGGCGGTGGGCGGTGAACTCGTGCCGGGTCCGCCCCTTGTCGTCGGTGACCGCCAGGAGGTCGTCGTGGACCGGTGGACCGGCCTTTTTGCCGTTGCGCCCACGCTTCTTGCCGAACGCGGACCACCAGCCCAGCTGCGAACAGAGCCGCCACGCGGTCCGCTCCGCCATGACCTGGCCGGCGTCGCGGGCTTCGTCGACCAGGAAACGGTAGCCGAACTCAGGGTCGTCACGGTGGGCGTCGAACAGGGCGTTGGCGCGGTAGGCCGCAACCAGTTCGGCGGTCGTGACCGGGTTCACCAGCCAGCGATAGTAGGGCTGGCGAGCGATCTTCAGTACCCGGCACGTCACCGTGACGGGAATCCCGTCGACGGCTAGCTCGCGGACGAGCGGGTACATCATTTTCCCGGCAGGTCCGCCTGGGACAGGTACGCCGCAGCGCGGCGCAGGACCTCGTTCTCTTGCTCGAGCAGCTTGATCCGCTTGGTGGCCTCACGCAACGCCTCGGATTCATCGCCCCGCCGGCTCGAACCAGACGAGACCGATGAGCTGCGCTCGTCGATCGTCAGCCACCGCTTCAGACACGACGCCGAGATGCCGAAGTCTTTCGCGACCTGGGCCATCGATGCGTCCGAGTCGCGGTAGACCCGGATCACGTCCTGACGGAACTCCTTGGGAAACGCCTTGGGCATGGTGCACATCCTTCCAGCGCCGACACGAATCGACGCAGATCAGGTGTCACCTGTTCGTGCAGCAGACCCATGGGCGAGCCGCCGCGGACGAGTCGGCCGTCGTAGAGAAGCGGCGTCTGGCGGCCCCGGACCTACCTCACGAGGTGGGCGAAGGCGACGATGTTGTCGACGTAGTGCCCGGTCGCTTGGTCGAAGGCACCGCCGCAGGTGATGAGGCGCAGCTCGGCGCGGCCCCCGGTGTCGCCGTACACGGTCGACGTCGGGAAGTCGGCCTTGGAGTAGCGCGCCACCCGGTCGACGAGGAAGCGCGCGGTCGACCCGTCCTCGCGGCCCACGGACAGGGTCGCGCCCTTCTTCAACGAGCCCAACCGGTAGAAGACGGCGGGACCGGCCTTGCTGTCGACGTGGGCGCCGATGACTGCCGGCCCGAACTCGCCGGGCGTCGGGCCGTTGGCGTACCAGCCCGCCCGGTCGAAGTCGGTTGGCGCCTCGAGCCTGCCGTTCTTGTCCAGGCCCAGGTCGACGATGCCCCTGGTGCGCACCCCGATGGACGGGATGGTCAGCGAGGTCGGTGCGCTGGGCTCCAGGATGGGCCCGAAGTCGGAGCTGCTCTGCGGCGTGGCCGGCGCCTGCGACTTCGTGGCCGCCTCCGACGACGTCGGCGTCTGCGTGCTCGTCGGCGGCTGCGTGCTGGGCGCCGAGGTGGTCGCCTCGGCCTGTGACGCGTCCGGTTGCGGAGGCGCGTCGCTGCCCGTCAAGGACTTGGCGACCAGCACCCCTCCGACGACGAGGAGCACGACGGTGACCGCCGCGGCAATGCTGCCACGGCGGTCACCGAACTCCGAGGATGCGGACATCAGACGCGGTTGCGAGCCTTGCGAGCGGTGAAGGCACCGGAGCCGACGGCGGCGATGAGCAGGCCGCCACCGAGCAGGAGCATGCCCTCGTTGTTCGGGGTGGAGGTGCCACCGGCGCCGGTGTCCATGCCGCCGGCGGGCGCGGCGTTGAGGACGCCACAGATGGCCGGGTCGGTCGCCTCGGTCGGCAGCTTCGGGTCGAGGTCGCTCTTGGTGGCCCCGTCGTACTTGCCATTGCCGTTGTGGTCCACACCGTGGACGACCACGACAGCCTGGCCATCGGTGACCGCCTGGGCCAGCTCGGAGGAGACAGTGATGCTGCCACGCTCATAGCTGAACTTGCCGCCGGGGGCGGTGTCGAAACGGTCGACGGCCAGGCCACTCTTGGGCGAGGTGTCGCCGGTCTTGGTCAGCGACACGACGACCGGGCCGTAGGCCGGACCACCCTCGGTGGTCGTCAAGGTGCCGTCACCACTCTTGTCGTCAGAGGCCTTTGGGCACTCGTGGCGAGCGTCGGCGCCGAAGTGGATGTGGGCAGCGTGGGGGCTGTCCTTCAGCAGGCCGGTAGCGGCCATGGTGACGTCGATCTTCGTCCCCTTCACGGTCACCATTGCGGTGCCGCTGGCGTCGACGCCGTTCAGCGCCACGGGACGCAGGGTTGCCATGGTGCTGCCGTCAGCAGCCTGGGCGATGCCTGCACCGAGGAAGGGAAGGAGCGCCGCAGACCCGAGGGCAACGGTGGCAATCTTGGTGGTAGTACGCATTCAGGTGACTCCTTTGTCGGGCAACCAGCGGCTGCCGTGGGCTGAGCATTGGGTTTGGGCGCTTCGGAGCCATTCAACGAAGTGGATGGGTCCCGAACTCTGACTGGAACTTCGCACCGGAAACGACCTTTTGGCACAGGCATTCAGCCGGCCGGTCGCACCTGCACGCTAGTGACGTCGTAGACGCCGAGGAACTTGACGAAGGCCAATGCCTGCGGGAGGGCGCCGGTGGCGTCGGCGGTGAACGAGAGCAACGGGATCAGGTCGTCAGCGTGCCGGGCGGACGCGGTGTAGGTGGTGTTCGGGGTCAGACCACTGCCCTGGAGCTGGACCATGTCGAGACCCGCGACTGCGCGGACGGTCACGGCGACCTTGCCCGGCCCGGCGACGGCGGCGTCAGCGTTGCGGACAGGCTGGTCGAGACCCTGCCGGGTGAGGTGCTGGGTGCCCGGGCCCGAGGGGACGGCGCCGGCGACGTAGACCAGGGCCTGGCCCTCCTGACCGACCCGCAGGGTATCGGTTCGCTTGCGGGTGGCGGTGTCGATGATGTCGACGCTGTCGGAGTGCTCGTTGACGACGTACACGGTGGAGTTGTCGGGGCTGGGCCAGATGCCGTGCGGTTCCACGCCGCTGGAAGGCACCGCACCGACCAAGGTGGGTGCAGCGCCGGTGTGTCGGCGGTAGATCTTGGTGGTGTTCTCAGCACCCACGGTGAGGTAGACGAATCCCGCGCGCGGGGTGGTCACGAACGCCGGGTGGTTTGTATCCGGGCCGGTCTTTAGGACGCTGGTGATTCGACCGGCCTGCAGGTCGATCACGGTGACCTTGCCGACCTTCTTGTGTGCGGCCCAGAGCTCGGTGCCGTCGGGTGAGAGCGCCATGTCGGAGGAGAACACGTCGGCGAGGCCGCTGATGCGCCGCACCACCTTGCGGGAGGACACCTTGACCACGTCGATGGTGGCGGAGCGGAGGTGGTTGACGTAGGCGTACCGGCCGTCGGGGCTGAACAGCACCTTCGACGGTCCGTCGCCGGTGGCGACGTGCCCGACGATGCCACCGTGACGGGCGTCGACGATGTCGACGCGGGCGAGCGCCCGGTCGGCCACCCAGACGGTCTTGCCGTCGGGAGCGAAGAAGCCCTCGTGCGAGGCCCTGCCGACATACGTTTTGGACATCACCGTGTTGTCGACCGTCCGCACCACGGTGACGGTGTTGGTCGTCACCGACACGACGTTGAGATACCTGCCGTCGCGGGAGAACCCGAGGCCGTGGACATCGACGTCTTTGAGGTACTGGGGTCCGAGATCGCCGCCCAGGCGCTGGTCCCCGAACGGGATCGTGCCCAGAACTTTGCGGGTGCTGGGGTCGATCACGGTGACGGTGTTGGAGGTCTGGTCGGCGGTATAAACCCGATCGGCCCGGCCGATCGGCGGAGCACCCGGCAGCGCGGGAGCTTGGATGGGATCCGCAGGGTGAGAGGCGCTGGCCTGGGTCGGTCCGGCGCCCAGCGCAACGGCGGTCCCGCCGGCAGCCAGGGCCAGCACCGTACCGGCCGCCAGCAGGCGGCGCCGGGAAGAAAGGTGAACGAGTTGCATCAGGCTCCTTGTAGTGACGTGGCGACCCTCTTGCGTTGTCGTCGGGCCGCGCGGTTGGACACACTGGTGGTTCGGGGATTCGGCTCCCCAGCCCACGTCGGAGGTGCGAAAGATCGGCCTTCCTCTTCTTGCGTACGCGCGTAACTGCCGAACGGTTCACCGGTGGCGCCCGGACACCCTGCCTGAACCGTTCAACTCAACGAGGCGTACGCATGCTGGCTGTCGGCTGCCGGCCTGCCCGAATCCAGCGGAGAACAGGGGCCGGGTCATTGGGCAGGGACGCGCAGCAGGTGTCCGTGGAATACTCCGCGTCCGGTGCGGACCGCAACTGTCGCCCAGGCGACCAGCAACCCTACGTAGAAGACGACGGCGGCGACCACGAGGAAGCGCGCGCCGGTGGCAGCAGCCAGTCCCGACGTACCGGTGACGACGGTGCCCACGGGGAAGGTGAAGGACCACCAGGTCAGCGAGAACGGCATCCCGTGCCGAGCGGTGCGCACGGTGATCGCGGTCGCAAGGGTGAGCCAGAGCATCGCGAACCCCCACATGGGTGCCCCGTAGACCAGACCCATCGCCTCGAGGGCGGAGCCGTAGGGCGCTGGGAGGACGCTCGTGGCGGTGGCACCAAGGGTGTGCGCGGCGGTGACCGACTGGCCCAGCGGACCGAGCACGATCCACAGCGTGGGAACCGCCGCGGCGGGCCCGACCTTGTGATGCACCAGCCGGCTCCAGATCATCGTGATCACGATGAGGCTCGCAACGATCGTCAATCCGAACATCATGGTGCAGGCCAGCTGCATGGACAGCTGCCACTGACCGGCGGGTAGGTGGGGAAGCAGCAACGGGCCGGTGGCGGCGCTGACCATGGGTGGCACGATCGGCATGAGCCAGCCGCCGAAGGCGGCGTCCTGCTTCACGTCGTGGGTGGTGAAGGCCTTGTACGGCACCGCCGCCGCGGTCCAGAGGCCCAGCAGGGTGCCTGCGGTCCAGAGCACGAAGTCGATGCCGACGGCGGTGCCTTGGCCCACCAGCGGCTGACCGACCAGCAGGGCACCTGCTCCCACGGTCATCAACGCCATCGCCGGGGCGCCGTAGAAGTGGGACATCACCGGGTTGGCGAGGTGTCCGCGGGCAGTGCTCGTGTGTCGCGTCCAGTGGATCAGCGTCGCAACAGCGATAACTGCCAATAAGACCCCGTCCAGCACCCACACGGTCCGCGCGAACAGCAGCAGTCCTGGCACCTTGACGGGCAAGGTTGCGGCAGCATTCGCGACGATGCCGGTGCCCATCACGCAGGCGAACCAGTTAGGGCCAATGAACCCGAACGCGGGCTGCCCTTCGAGAGCTGTCAGGAAGGAACGATTGCCCTCAGCGTGCTGGTCGACATTGCCGGTTGCGGCTTGAAGAGTGTTCACGTATCCAGTCTGCGAGCAGGCCACAGTCGTCAGTAGTCCCCAGCCGACTGTGGATGCACAACCTTGGCTTGTGGGTGCTGTAGGGTGGGTGTGTGCCCTCACCTCATGTGCCAGAACTCGACGGGCTGAGGCTGCTGGTGGGAATCGCCCAGCATGCCAGCATCGGCGGCACTGCTCGAGCCAACGGCATCAGCCAGCAAGCAGCCTCAGAACGCCTGCGTGCGATGGAAGCTCAGACCGGCCTGACCCTGGTGCATCGGGGTGCCCGCGGATCGAAGCTCACCCCTGCCGGTGTGGTGGTGGCCGAGTGGGCTGCCCGGCTGATCGAGGTCGCGGACGAGATCGACACCGCGATCGAGGGGCTCCGTGGCGATCGCAGTCGCGAGCTCTCAGTCTGGGCCAGCATGACCATCGCCGAAAGCCTCATCCCCCGCTGGCTGGTCCTCCTCCGTCAGCGTCAGCAGGGCGAGGGACACCTGCCGACGGCGGTGAGCCTGAACGCCTCCAACAGCTCGCATGTAGTCGAAGCGGTTCGTGACGGAACCGCGCATTTGGGTTTCGTCGAGGGCGTCGAGGCACCCAGGGGAGTGCGCTGTGCTTCGATCGGACACGACGAGCTCGTCCTGGTGGCCGCGGCTGGCACGCCGATCAGCCGGCGACGCACCCCCCTGTCTCCGGCGGAGGTCGCAGAGCTGCCGCTGACCAGCCGCGAACGTGGCTCTGGGACCCGCGAGGTCCTGGAGGTGGCCCTTGGTCAGCAAGGGTTGACGATGGGCGACGCGGTTGTCGAGCTGACCACGGCGACTTCCATCCGCGAGGCGGTCCTTGCTGGCAGCTCGCCGGCCTTCCTCAGTCATCGCTTTGTCTCACGTGATCTGGACTCCGGCCATCTCGTGGTGGTGCCGACTGAAAATCTCGACCTCAAGCGCGTCTTCCGCGCCGTGTGGGTAGGCACCAGGCAGCCACCCGCTGGGCCGGGCCGCGAACTGGTCTCGATCGCCCGCGCAGCCGAGCAACGACTAGGGCATCAGAGAACCGGCGCAAAGTAGGGGTGAACCGCTCATCAGGAAAAGGCGTACACCTCTTTGTGAGCAGCGATGGTCCGACCGAGTCGTGGCGACCCCGCACGCGCCGGTCCAAGGTGGGAAAGGCAGGGACGCCCGCCAGCGAGGAGGAGTTGCTGGCGGAGCTGTACCGGCTGCATGGGCGGGTGTTGTTCGCATTCGTGCTGCGGCTGGTCGATGACCGGGCGAAGGCCGAGGATGTCGTCCAGGAGACGATGCTGCGGGCCTGGCGGAACCTGGATCTGATCGACCCGCGACGAGGGGACCCACGGTCCTACCTGTTCACCGTGGCCAAGAACGTGGTCATCGACATCTGGCGCGCCGAGCAGCGCCGCCCGCGACTGGTCACCGACGAGGAAGTTCTTGCGGCGCAACCGGTCGAAGACAGGCTCGATGCCCAGGTCGACGCCTGGATGGTTGACCAGGCACTGGAACGACTCTCGAGCGAGCACCGGGCCGTGGTCGACCACCTCTACTACGGCGGCTCGACAGTCACCGAGACCGCCCAACTGCTTGGCATCCCGGCCGGCACCGTGAAGTCGCGTGCCTACTACGCAGTCCGTGTGCTGCGTGCCGCATTCGAAGAGATGGGAATGACACGATGAGCTCCGAACACGACCGGGTGCGTGAACTGCTGGGACCCTACGTGCTGGGTGGACTCGATGCGGCCGACCGAGCCCTGCTCGACGGCCACCTCAGCACTTGCCCCACCTGTCGCAACGAGGTCGCCGCCTACGCAGGCCTGCCATCGCTACTGCGGCTCGGGCACGGACCCAACTCGAGCACTACAGCCGAACTGGACGACGGTGCGCTGACCCGCGCCGTTGGGGCCCTCCGGCAGGGACGTCGCCGCCGACGACGCCGCTCGCTGCTCGGTTCCGCGGCCGCTGCGGTACTGGTGCTCGGCCTCGGCGCCACGACAGCGGGACTGGTTGCCGGGCACAGGGACACCCCCCAGACCAACCCTGCAGCCCTGCATCTTGTCGCTGTCCAAGGCAGCCCAGCGCGCGGCCAGACCAGCCTCTCCGCTCGACCGTGGGGCACCTCGATCGATCTCGACCTGTCCGCGTTGCCCAAGGACCAACGGTTCATCGTGTGGGTGATCGCCACCGACGGCACCCGCGAACAAGCGGCGACCTGGGCTTCCACACCCGACGGCATCGCCCACGTCACCGGAGCCAGCGCCCTGGCCCGCACCGACGTCGCGGCCGTGCGCGTCGCCACCACCGACGGAACGCTGCTGCTGTCGACCGACATCTGAGGTCGCCGCTGAACCGTTGTCCAGGTTCCGGCGTACGCCTCAATGACATCCCAACTGGAAGGACAGCCATGAAGACCAAGACCCAAGCCCTGGCCGCCATCGCAGTCGCCACCGCACTCGCGGCGACCTATGCCACCACCACCCTGACCAGTGCGAGCGCCGACTCGAACTCCGGATCAGACAAGCCGGTCCACGTCGAGGTGTTCGCCCCCTCGGAAGGCGACAACGCTGGCATCAGTGGAGCCGGATGGTTCGTCGACCTCGACGTCGACTTCGACGGCAGCACCCTGGCCCAGACCGGCTTCACCGGCCTCCAGCTGACCGGCCCCGCCGCGCACAACAACATCGCTCCCTTCCCCGGCACCTTCTCCACCGGCCGCGACGATCGGATGCCCGGCTTGGTCGTGCTGACCTCCACCACCAACAACACCCTGCCCGGCTTCTCCGGCCCCGGCACCAACCTGGCCAACCTGTTCAACCTCACCGGCGTCACCAACCGCGACAGCCAAGGCACCGAACTCTGGGACACCTGGATCGTTGGCGCCCCGATCGCCGGGAAGAACGTCGACACCACCCTGACCGTCGCCGTCATCGCCGACCTCAACCACAACGGCATCTACGACGACGCACCCAACGTCATCACCGACCAGAACGGCGACCGACGCATCGACCGCCGCGACCTCAAGGCCATCGGGGTCGCCTCCAACATCGAGACCGTCACCTTCCACCTCAACGGAGACCCCGCCTGATCGCAATCGGCGAGCCCGAACGCTCCAGCAGCAGACATCCCCCTCGACACGCATCGCCCCCATGCGCGCGCCAGCATGGTGGCTACGCCTCATAGGGGTCCTTGGGCAGGTACAACCTCAGCCGTCGGGGTCGCCGCCCCCGACCAATGACGACATCACCAGGAACCAGGCCCACACCTTGGCCCGTGGGGCGCTGGCCGGGCTCCCTCGCCATCGCCATCGTTCGCTGGCATCCACCACCTATGTCAGCCGGACCCCGACAGCGGAACATGAACGGTCTACACACAGCAGGAAGGCGGACGAAGGACACGTGGCCCTGCCCATGCTCGCCCACGCCGCCCCAAGGTCCGGGGTCGCGCGTCGGGCTCACGCTCAGATCGAGCACCGATCGGGGGCGTGGTGACCACAAGACCGCGGTCAGCACCCTTCGCCTCGCCGCCGCCGCCGCCGCCGGCGTCGCGATCGTGGGCTGGGGCTGATCGCGTGCACCACGACCCAGGGGAGCACCCTGAGCCTGCGGGCAAACGGGCCCACGTCCGGGACCATCCGGTCGGCCCGCTGAACGAGCTGGTCGAGCAGTGGCGGCTCGATGGTGCGAACGGGACCAGGTTCGTGCCCTGGTTCGACCCGGCCGGTGCGGGCACCAAGGCCCAGGTCCTGCTCCTGATGGAGTCACCAGGGCCCCAGACGGTCGCGGTGGGCGATCTGGGTTTCAGTTCGCTTGACAACGAGGATCCCACCACCCAGAAGGTCCGTCGGGCGATGACCCTTTCCCGGCTCGACCCGGCACACTGCCTGCGCTGGAACGTCATCCCCTGGGCACTGCTCGGACCGGACGGTCGACGCCGCAGCCCCCGCGTCGACGACCTGGAAGACGCCCGCCCGGCCCTGACCACGCTGGTCAGCGGACTGCCCTTTCTGAAGGTGGTGGTGACTTTCGGCGGAGCGGCTCTGGAGGGTTGGATGCGCTACCTCACGCTCACCGATACCCCGGTCCTCGTGCCCACCCTGGCCGTTCCCCATCCCTCACCAGCCAACGGACATCGGCGCCACGAGGCGTTCCTGCGCACCACCTTCGCGCTGGACCGAGCCGCAGATCTCTGCCGGTGAACCGCCGAGCCACGGTCAGCAACCCATGCCGTTGCCCTCTTGAAAGAACCGCTGAAGCCGTGGGGATCTAGTCTCGTGGGCATGCTCCAAATCATGGCGCGTACAGCACTGGCACTTTCCGTCGTCATGGCTCTCACCAGTTGCGGAGAACCTTCAGAGACGAGCATCCCCGCCTCGGGCGGCGACACCTCAGGTAAGGCGATCGCCATTGAAGGCTCCTCCGCGCTGCAATGGGGCGACGGAGCCTACGGAGTCGTACTCGCGCACGGCGCTGCCTTCGATGCTGCCAGCTGGGAGAAGCAGGCCGTCGCGATAGCCCACCAGGGAGCGACCGTGATCGCGGTCGAGAACATCGACCCCGATGCGATCCGCGACGCCGTAGAGAAACTGCAGGGCGAGGGAGTCGCTGATGTCGCTCTCATCGGGGCCAGCGCGGGCGCCGATGCCATTCTCGATCTCTCGAGCCGGGACCCGCGCCTGGCCGATCAGTTGATCCTTTTGTCGCCCAACGCAACCGTAGACGGGCTCGGGGACCAACCCAAGCTCTTCGTGGCGAGCAAGGACGAGCCCCTGGCCCACGTCTCGACAGAGCTGGCCGAGTCTGCGCCAGGTGACGACAACGTGGTGAAGATCCTTGCGGGCTCGGCCCACGCGCAGAACATCTTCGCAACGAATCTGGCCGGTCCGGTACTCGACGCGATGCTGGAACGTCTGAAGCGCTTTGCCCCTCGCTGAGACCGCGCTCATCGGGAGGTCGACCACACCGCAGGCGGTCTGAATCGGCGGCGCGCCAACGTCATACCCAGATTCGTTGAATCGCTGTGCCCCGGCTCCCGCGTATCCGCAGGGACCGCTGAGGCCGATGAGCTGCTGACCGCGGTGTCATCGTCATGGACCTCGGCGTAGGGGACCCGGGAGTGGTCGTTGATGACGGTGTTCACGAACGCGTGGCCCCGCTTGGGGTTGTGATGCTTCTTCCTGTCGGCGGCGGTGCGCCGCTGTCGGCAACGCTTGACGTGGGGCCGCGAAATCTCGCGAGCGAACGGACCGCCACCGACAACGCGGTGCGTCGCCACGCCAGAGCGGTGCGCTCGGGCTGCAGGCCTCTGTGGCGCGAGCCACCTGAGATGACCCCTTCCCGGCATGGGAAGTGACAGGCAGAGCTTCGGACGTCCAAGCGCGTCAGCGGACCCCTTGGCACTGGCGAGATGGGTGAAAACGTGCCCGTTGGCCACAGGTCAGTCAAGCAGTCAGTCAAGCATTGGGTGGTTTCGGCCCAAGGACGTCGTCACGGGCGGCTTCAAGCGAGATGGCCCCCGACCAGCGCTTCCGCTGGCCAGGGGCCATCTCGTGTTCTTGTGGAGCTGAGGGGATTCGAACCCCTGACCCCTTCCATGCCATGCACCTTCAGCACGTCCACCGGTGTCCCGGCACGTCCACCCGAGCACGACCGTTCCCCCAACGTCCCTCGAAATGCGCCAAAACACGCCGCCGTTGTCAAGCAGCTAGTCAAGCATCCGTCGGACCCCCGTGCCCCCGATTACGCGCGACCTCGCAGCGCGGACGTCGCGGCCCCGAGACGACCGCGCGCAGCCTCCGCCCGCGGAGGCGCAAGTGGGAACAACGCAAACGGGTCAGGCGACCGGTTTCTCGCGACTTGATTTGAGGATGCTCAATGTCCATCTGGTGCGCAAGCGGTATACGTCGCCGGGCCTAAGCACTGAGGAGGGAAAGATTGGGGTCTGCTGCACCACTAGGTGACTCGATCGGTGGAGGCACGTGACCGGCTGGCGGCGGAAAGACGCTGCTAAATCGGTGGGTCTCCCACGCCTGACCCTGACATCCTGCTGCGATGAGCAGGCAGACAGTGACCCTTTGGCGACCGACGGGCCCAAAGGAGCTCGCACTGGTCGAGGCCACCGGATGGCATGCGTGGCCGCCACGGTTGCCAGACCAGCCGATCTTCTACCCGGTGCTGAACGAGGACTACGCCACACGAATCGCTCGTGACTGGAATGTGAAGGCGAGCGGGGTCGGCTATGTGACGCGATTTGAGGTCGAGAAGGATTACCTGGACCGGTACGACGTTCAGCAGGCTGGAGGCCAGACCATCCTCGAGTACTGGATCCCGGCCGATGACCTTGGCGAGTTCAACAACCACATCGTGGGGCTGATCGAGGTTGTTGCGGAGTTCCACTGACGCGGCGAAAAGACCGTCCTTTCGGTCACGCACTGCGTACGCCGTTTCCTCCGGAAACGATCCGGCAGGATGGCCTCGTGGCATGGGTGGGTGAACAGATACTCGATTCAGGAACTCGACAGGCATATGCCCTCGTCGAGGCCGCGGCCGACTGGTCTCCGTGGTCCCCGTTCCTGACGGGGCAGACCTCTGCGCCGCGGCTGCCCGGCGTGTACCTCTTCCGCGAGCCTGGATCCCAGGTGATTCGCTACGCAGGCATGGCAGGAGAGCGCGCCGGAAGCGGACGCCCCATGGGACTACACGGTCGGCTTTCTGTCTACCGAACTGGTAAGGGCGCCGTGAGCGGCTTCGGTGAGGCCGCACTTGATCGGGCACTCGCCGATCCGCATTGGATCGGGGTCCAGCTTGACCGCCTCGAAAATGAGGGACCAAGGCGGGCCAAGGAATGGGCGGCGGACGCTATCTTGCGGCTCTCTCCTGAGGTCAGCTGGACCATCGTCACCGATGGCCCCAGCGCAAAAGTCCTCGAAGGCGAGCTTGTCCCACTCCTGCGACCACACGGACTCTGGAACCGGTGACTTCGCGGCGGAAGGCAGCAGGTCTCGGCGAACTCCAGCGTGGGCTGTGCGCACGGGCCAGCACGGACGGGCGCCAGCCCCGCGCCTCTCCCCTTCCCCATGCGAAGGTTCACTGCGGCCGATGGCTGCGCGAATGGTGCCCCCTTGGCCACGTCTCCCCATGAAAGGGGATCGAAGTAAGGGGTATTGATGCGTGTCGGACTGCCTACACGGAGACAGCCGCGTCGCGGAGTGACGAGCGGTACCGCAGCGTTGGGCGCGCGGCTTCCGTCCTGGCTGGGCCACGCATCCCTTTTCGCCGGCCAGTCGGGTCTGGACGAGTACCTTCATCACGTCTGGGATCAGATAGAGGCTCGAGCCTCGATCGGCTCCGCGTGGTCCAGCTGGCCAGTCCTAGTACTGCTTGTAGCCTCGGCTGCGTGCTTGTTGGCCGTGGCGGCCCGGCAAGGCACGCGCATCCCTCGAAGGCCAGGGATGGCAGCGCGCCGCCAGGTGCAAGGCAGTGCCGGCCAACGTCGCCTGCATCAAAGAGCAGCCGCCCTACGACCGTCCATGACTCGAACCGCGACGTCTCAGGACCTCGGTTACCACCTCGGGGAGTCCTGCGGAGTTGCCTGCTTCTGCTCGGTCGAGGACTCCGTGGTGGTCCTGGGTCCTCCGCGTGCGGGCAAGGGGCTGCATCTGGCCATTCCCATGATCCTCGACTCCCCGGGCGCCGTGCTCACGACGAGCACTCGGCCGGACAACCTCACGGCAACGCTGCGGCGGCGAGCGGCATGGGGACCGGTCGCGGTGTTTGACCCACAGGGACGCGCACCCGGCATACCGTCCGCCACTCGCTGGTCCCCCATCCGGGGCTGCGAGGACCCGCACACGGCCATGGTGCGCGCGAAGGCGCTGACGAGCGGCACTGCCGCTGGCACCACCGACTCCAACTTCTGGCAGGCCTCGGCCGAGCAGGCTGTGCGATGCCTGCTCCACGCCGCCGCCCTGGGCGGCTACTCATGCTCGGAGCTGTTCCGGTGGTCACTGTCCGCCGTCCATGCCCGCGAAGCCGTCCAGATCCTCAACGGCCACCCCGATGCCGCCGCGGGGTGGTATCAGGGACTCGACGCGATCATCAGCGCAGACCCGCGCCAGCGAGACTCGGTCTGGGCCATGGTCACCATCGTCTTCTCCGCGTTGGCCGACCCCCGCGTCATGGATGCCCTCTCCCCCTCCCCTGACGAGGTCTTCGACCCTGGCGATTTCCTCCGCAGCGACGGCACGGTCTACCTGCTGGGCACCTCGACTGGCAGTGCAGCCACGGCAGGGCTGGTCGGTGCATTCGTCGAAGACGTCGTCGAAGCCGGTCGCCGCATCGCTGCGCGCTCCCCCGCCGCCCGGCTCGACCCTCCCCTGACGCTGGTACTGGATGAGGCTGCCAACTATCCGTTGCCGTCCCTGCCCGCCCTGATGTCCGATGGAGGAGGCACAGGGATATCCACCGTCGTGGTGCTGCAGTCGCTTGCCCAAGCGCGCGCGGTCTGGGGTGAGCACGCCGCCTCCGCGATCTGGGACGCCGCCATCGTCAAGGTGATCCTCGGTGGGGGCTCGAACGCACGGGACCTTGAGGACCTCTCCAAGCTCCTCGGTCAACGCGAGGAGAGGCAGACCTCCACCAGCCGTGGTGCCGACGGACGACGGACCCACTCCACCACGACGACACGGGTCCCCATCCTCGAACCCGCCCAGCTGCGCACCCTGCCGTTCGGCAAGGCGGTCATGCTTCTTCGCGCCGCCCAACCCATCGACCTCGCCCTGACCCCATGGACGAGCCGCAGGGATGCCAAACAGCTCGTCGCCGACCGCCGACTCCTGGAGGAGGCGATCCATCGTGCGAACGCGTCCGACGAATAGGCGTCGCCGCGTCGACCAGATCGCCCGCAGGGCGGCCTACGACGCCTACCTCACCTCCGGCGGATGGCGGGCGCGACGGCACGCTTGGTATGCCGCCTGGCTGACCTCACATGGAACCCCACCCCAGTGCCTGGTCTGCGACCGGGTCTGGTGCCCCCGCAGTGGGCACTTGCATCACCTCACCTACATCCGTATCGGGCGTGAGGACGATGACGACCTCGTACCATTGTGCGCCCGAGACCACAGGCAGCTGCACCGCGTTCTCGCGCGCAGCGCGGGCTGGCGGCACCTGAGCAGACGGCAGGCGAGCCTGGGGATCATTGCGCTCCTTCGACGTCGCGGCGCCAGCCAGCGGGACGCTTCGTGAGCGGTCAACCAGCTCTCGCCTTCGGCGACGACGAACATGCGGTGACCTTTGGTCAGCTGACCGGACCTCTGCACCTGCCGTCGCTGTCAGGTGTCGTCCGTGAGCGGGTGAAGGCGGAGCTACGCGCGTGGGTTGCCGAGCTGGTGCGACGCTTCTGCGTCGACGCCCGGGCGATCCCGCCCTGCTGGGAGGAGCACGGCGGCATGGTCGAGGCCTTGCTTGCCCTGAAAGACCATGAGCGGGCCTGTTTCGCGCAATCTGCGGCACCGACCGCGGCCGTCGACTGGCTGCGCGCTCTGCAGGACGTGACGCATCTCCTAAGGGAACTCAACGCGGTGACCCAGTGCACCATGCGAGAGCACCGGGACCCGCCACAGCGACCCGCGCTCTGATCGCCGGTTGGGCTGCCACTTCATAGTGCCCCCACGCCGCCGTTGTCCAGAGGGAGCGCGGGAAGGGCCCGCGCGGGGAAGGCCGTCATGAGCGCCACCTCGGAAGGGACAGACCAGAACCGCGCTGTCGAACAACTGATCGCACTGTCCCGCAACGCACATGAGGGCGTTGACCTGGACGACCCCGCGGACTACTGGTACCGCCTCGGGCAGCGCAACGCCTACGCCCACGCTGTCGGGCTCACCCTCAGCAACGGCGTCGACGATGTCGCCTTCACCGTCGCTGACCGGATCACCGGTGCGCTCAGTGACGGCGTCCACGAACTGAGCGCACTGACGATGGCGGCCTCCGGTCGCGCGCCCGGCGACCCCACGCCCAACTCACTGACCTGGACCGGGCCACAAGCGTTCAAGGCTGCATACGGACACCTGCCTGGCATCGACCGCGACTACGGCATGCGTTGGGGTGAACGCCGCGAACAGCGGATCTCGCTGCGCCGCACCGCCGCCGCCAGTGAGGGCCTTCTGTATGCCTACGACCCCACCTGGGACGAGTACGCGGCCATCAGCACCCACGCCCCGGCCGATGCTGTGGAGTCGACGTTCGCCAAGGCCATCGAGGTCGACATGCACATGACTGTCCCGCAGTTCGCGGAGCTCTTCGCCGGCCAACTCCTCGCACGGAGCAGCGCGATGCAGCGCCACCCATCGCGGGGAGTCGAGCTGTGACAGCCACCTCCGCCTCCGTCGACGTCGCCGAGGTCCGACGCCATCACCCGATCGAAGACGTGATCACCGCATCCGGCGTCAGGCTTCGCCGTTCGGGGCACGGCTTCATGGGCTGCTGCCCGTTCCACGACGACTCCACCGCTTCCCTGTCCGTGGGGGGCAAGGACCCGGACCGGTTCCACTGCTTCGGGTGCGGCGCCTCAGGTGACGTCATCGACTACGTCCAACGCCACGAGGGAGTCGGTTTTCGCGATGCAGTCGCCCGCCTCGAGAACACCGACCGGTCGACGCGAACCGCGCTGGGACGACAGCCATCGCAGACCGAGCCCCCACCATGGAGGCTCATCAGCGTCGACCGCGCCCACGCGATCCACGAGTTGGCATGGGAACACCTCACATCGAAAGTCCGGCACGCGTTCGCAATCAGCTACCTGCACCACCACCGCGGCATCGACGTCCGCGAGCTCGAGTCGGCTCTCGCCCAGCCAGTCATCGGTCACAGCGGGCGCAGCTGGTCCTGGCTGACCGAACGCCTCCTGCGCGATGGGGTATCGGTCGACGAGCTGCAGGCCGTCGACCTCGCGCACCGCAGCAGCTCCGGCCTGCTGTACGACACCTTCCACGACCGCCTCATGGTTCCAGTCCGTTCGGGCACCGGACACATCGAGGGCTTCATCGGTCGCAAGGTCGACGACATCGAGCGGGGACCGAAGTACCGAAACCCCACTCGCACCGCGACCTTCGACAAGTCCCAAGTGCTCTACACGCCCCTCGTCGAGCCTCCGGTCGCCCACGCGACGGCGGTGGTCGTGGAGGGCCCACTCGACGCATTGGCCGTGGCGGCCTCAGCCGCACAGGCAAATCGTCTCGGCGAGTTCTGGCCGTGTTCCACCAACGGGGTGACGGTGTCTTCCACCCAGGCGGAGCGCGTGGCCACCTCATGCGCCAAGCGCATCGTCGTCGCCCTGGACGGAGACCAAGCCGGCGCCGAGGGCACCCAGCGGTGGGTGGACGCGGTATGCCGCGGCATGGGTCACCCGGCGATGGTCACTCGACTCCCGGGCGGGCTTGACCCCGCCGAGTGGATCGCGACGCAGGGTCACCCGGGCCTGTCGGCCTTCGACCCGCAGCACCAGTGGAAGCGGAACGTCGTGGCGCCCAAACCGCCAGGGCACGAACTGGTGCGGGCCATCGCAGCACGGTCCCGCGACCCCCTGCAGGAGACCATCGACACCGTCGTACCGCTGAGCCTGCTGACCGCCTCGCCCCGAGAGGCGGCCAAACTGTTGGCACAAGTCGAGGCTGAACTGACCCAGCACGGCTGGGACCCAGCCGCGACCGCAATCCCCGTACTGCGCCGCCGGGCCATGGAGGCTCACGCGGTCGAAGCCAGCATGCACCCAACCGCTGCCCTCTCGGTCGATAGCCCCGGCCCCAGCCTCTAACAAGGCACTCGAGCACACGGCACACCCAAGCGAGGAAGCCATGACCAGCGCCACCGAACTGCTCGACCGGGCAGCAAGCCAACTGCATTCGGCAGCCGAACGGGTCGACAATCTCGCGGGCCTGCACGACTCACCGTCGTTGCGCGCGTTCGCCGGCCAGATCCGCCTGAACGCCGCCGGGCTCAGCCCCGACCAGTGGCCCACAGCCGGCCCGCCGGCCGCCGGATCGATCCTGGAGCAGCTTCAGGCCGCACTCAACACGCTCGACGAGATCCACCCGCTTGAAGGGCCGCCAGACCTCCCGCTGTGGGCGCGGCACGTCGCCGACCTCGTGCGAATCGCCAAGGACACGGACGCGCGATGAGCACCACCAGCGCAGCTGACCTTCTGGCCCACGCCGATCTCTTCACCCGGCAACTGCGCGACAGCGAAGTCCCCATCACCAGGGAACAGTGGGCCACTTTCGACGTGACCGTGCACCGGCTCATGTTCGAGCTCGCAGGACCAGACGCGATGCACAGACCCGGCACGACGCGCACGGCGCTCGCGCCCACCCTTGCCGTGTTCCGTTCCTACCCCGAACCGCTGCGGCATCCCTTCGACACCCAGCTCAGCCTCGAACAGGCCGCCGCGCTCACCGGCAAGAGGGCCGCCTACTTCCGTCGCAGGGTGCAGCACGGCAACCTGCACGTGGTCCACGACGCGGGCGTTTACCTGGTCAAGACCCGTGACCTGGACGTGGACCCCGACATCACCCCGGCGGAGCTCGGCGACCCGCACCCGCTTGCACGAATCTCCTGCACGCTCGGCGCAGCCGCAGACTTGGCCGTGGCCCAGCGACAGGTCGAGCAGGCCCGCTTCATGGACGACGCACAACTGGCCGGCACCTACATCCACATCCTTTCCCTCACCTACTCTGCAGCACGTCACGCCCTAGCCCATGGCGCAGTAGTGGACGCCGACCGCCCGCTGGCCATCTCGCAATACGCGGAAAGGTCCATCGACGCGCTCCGCGAAGGTGCGCAGCGTCCCCTCGCGCTCGAGCGGCTCACCGCCACCTCGCCGGAGCCGGCTCCAGCGACAATCAACGAGCGCCTCGAAGCAGCCGTCGAACACTGGACGAAAGCCGCCGAGCTGGAGCTCCTCCGGCTCGTTCCGAGCGCAGACACCCTGCGCATGCTGGCCAACCAGGGAGCCCACCTGTACGCGGTTACGCACCAGGTACTTACCGCGCCCCATGGCAACCTCGAGGACGCGCTCGACGGAGCCAGCACCTCTCTGGTAGCTGGTGCACGCGCCTTCCAGTCCGCCGACAAGTCCTGGGCACGGCTCACCACCGCAAGCCGCAGCAGCACCGAGTTCGTCGCCGCCAGTCGTGAGCTCTTCAACGCCCTCAACGAAGTCGGTGTGCACGCATCCGAACCAGCGGATGTTTGGGACAGGCCACGAGGACTACGCGACCTCACCCACGGTGTCGAGACTCTTGGACGAGTCATGGAGCTGAGTCAGACGCTTCCAGACCGACTGCTCCGATCCGGACTCGTCTTCGCCCCCGCACGAGCCCTGCCGGTCTCCGTGACCCGGATGCCAGCCAAGAGTCAGGGCAAGTTCGTCGCCGTCTCCAGCCACGAGGTGCCCGACCTCCAGATGCTGTGGAACGAGGCGTATCGACAGACGCAGCAGGTCAAGCACTCCATGGCACGGCCCGACCTACATCCCGGTCCCTCGCCAGTCCAGAGACTGCTCGAGCTCTGACCCAGCCACAGGGCTCTCCACGCGAGCAAGGCTTGTCGCCGTCCGGTTTACCCTCCGGCTTTGGTCGAGAAGAGCCAGGAAATGACGAGCACCCTCACAAGCTCCATCCGCACATTTATGCAGGTCAGAGACTATTCATGAAGTAGGACGAGTAACGACGCGCGCTCCCTCCGGATAATCAACGGATTCGGGGCTCGAGAGCACACCACTCTCGTCTCGAACTCACTGCACGTGGTTGAGCAGCAGCGCCGGCAACGATCACGCAACTCCAAGGTCAACTGAATGTGCTGACGCCAGGGCCAAACGGCGACCTGGCGCGGATGGTGCCCCCTCGTCACCGTTGTCCAGTCGAGAACGACAAGGGAGAAACCATGACCGCAGTGGCAGAACGCGCACTCCTCGGCATCACGGAAACAATGGAGCTGCTCAGCATGAGCCGCACCGTCGTCTATGAGCAGATCCGTGCAGGCCGCTTGCAGACCGTGCACCAAGGGCGCCGCTGCTACGTCACTGCGTCGGCGATCGAACGTTACGTCGCCCTGCTCGAGTCCGAGGCGGAGGCGGATGGCCACACGGCGTAGTCGCGGCGAAGGTGGTGTCCACTTCTCGGAGTCACGCCAGCGCTGGATCGCGACCGCTCAGGTGGGCTTCCACCCAGACGGCAAACGCATCGTCAAGACTGGGACCGGTCGCACCAAGACCGAGGCCAAGGACAAGCTCCAGAAGCTCATTCGCGACCACCGCGATGGCATTTCGGTAGCAGCCCGCATGACAGTTGCGTCGGCCATCGAGGACTGGCTGGAGTTCGGTCTGGCCGGCCGGTCCGCGAAGACCATCACCACGTGCCGGATCCTGGCCAACGGACATGTCATCCCGGACCTGGGCGCCAGAAAGGTGCAGGAGCTCACCGCCGAGGACGTGGACCGATGGCTCAAGCGCAAGGCACCTGACCTCAGCCGTGCCACCCTGCAGCGCATCCTCTCCATCCTGCGTCGAGCCCTGTCTCGCCAGGTGGCCCGTGACCGGCTCCGGCGAAACGTCGCGTTGCACTGCGAGGTCCCGCAGGGACGAAAGGGGCGCCCGTCCAGGGCGCTGACCTTCGAGCAAGCTGCGGCCGTGCTGGCCGCTGCGCGTGGAACGGACATGAATGCCTACATCACGCTCAGCCTCGTCACGGGCGCCAGGACGGAGGAGCTGCGCGCCCTGACCTGGGCTCACCTGGACCTGACCGGCGACCTCGCGTCGAAACCACTGCGGCCGCCGACCATTCAGGTCTGGCGGTCGGTGCGTGAAACTGGCGACACCAAGACCAAGCGGTCACGACGGACCCTTCGGTTGCCTACCGTCGCCGTCGAAGCGCTCACGCTTCACAAGCTGGAGCAGGACCGTCGCAGGGAGGCAGCCGGGGACAACTGGACCGACAACGACCTCGTCTTCTGCACCGATTCCGGGCTCGCCCTGGACTCGGCGAACGTCCGCCGTGCCTTCCGCAGCGTCGTGCGCCGAGCTGGCTTGGTCGACGGGACGTGGACACCCCGCGAGCTCCGGCACAGCTTCGTCTCGATCCTGTCCGAGGCGGGAGTCCCCCTGGAGGAGATCGCCCGGCTGGTCGGCCACCGGAGCACCACGGTCACCGAGGCGGTTTACCGAAAGCAGCTCAGACCCGTGCTGACCGAGGGCGCGGAGGCCATGGACCGCATCTTCGTGCCGGAGGACGTCCGCCCGCGTCCGGACTCCGTTTCGACACCGGAACCGGACCCAAAAACGGATCCTTAGTCAAGCAGTTAGTCAAGCATCGCCCTTGAGGGCCGATTCGAAGCCCTACGAACAACAGCCCCTGACCGGCGTTTCCGCAGGTCAGGGGCTGTTTCGTTCTGGTGGGCGATACTGGGTTTGAACCAGTGACCTCTTCCGTGTCAAGGAAGCGCGCTACCACTGCGCCAATCGCCCGAGGTGGAGCATTTCGGGTTCGTACGTAGTCGAGGTGGAGACGGGATTTGAACCCGTGTACGCGGCTTTGCAGGCCGCTGCCTCGCCTCTCGGCCACTCCACCGTGAAGGCGGTCAAACCCTCCGAGCGGATGACCGGGCTCGAACCGGCGACCTCAACCTTGGCAAGGTTGCGCTCTACCAACTGAGCTACATCCGCATTACACGCGCGTTGGTGACGAACGAGAAGCTTTTGGCTACCCGCTGCGCGTGCGTAGAAAACTTATCGGATCAGGCGCTTCCTCTCCAAATTGGGTGTCGTCCGTGTCGTCGGGCACGGGGGTCAGCGGCTTGCGCGCCTCCTCCTTCAGACCCTCCAACGACCCCGCCAGCTCCGCCTCAGCCGTGCTCAACCGGCCCTCGTCGGAGCTCGTATGGCGCGTGCTCACCCCTGCGTGGACCGCTCCGTTCCGCGTGCTGGCCTCCTGAGCAGCCAGCAGCCCGGCGACGCCCCCGGAGGCCGCAGCAGCAGCCGGGACGGGCGCAGGACGCAACGAACCCGGCGCGGAGGGACCAGCCTTGCGCTCGGCCAGCCGCTTCTTCACCCACGTGACGAGCTGGGCGCGCAGCGACTCGCGCTCCTCGACCGGCCACAGCATCCGGATGGCGGCGTTCAGGGCGGCCCCGATGAGGACGGCGATGGCCAGGGCGTAGAGGAAGATCAACAGGGCGATCGGCGCCGACAACGGCCCGTAGATCGACGTCCCACCCAGCGAGGCCGCGATGGTGCCGCGCAGCACGTACGACGACAGCGACCACAGGACGAGCGTCAGCACCGCCCCGGGCACGTCGCGCATCCACGGGGTGCGCCGCGGGGTGGAGATGTGGAACAGCGTCGCGATGCTCGCCACGGCCAGGACGGTCACGACCGGCCAGTAGAGCCAGGCGAGGAACTCGGTCTCCTTCGGCAGCAGGTCACGCAGCCAGGTCGGTCCGATCACGACCAGCGGGATGACGACGACGCCGACCACGAGGGAGAGGAAGTACAGCGTCAGCGACAGGGCGCGGGTCCGGACGATGCCGCGCACCCCCGACTGCCCGTACATGATCGAGATGGTGTCGACGAAGACGTTGAGCGCGCGCGAGCCGGACCAGACCGACAGCAGGAAGCCGACCGAGATGAGGTCGAACCGGCCGTCGGTGAACACGTCCTGCACCGTCGGTAGCAGCGTGCCCTGGATCAGCCCAGGGGTGAGGAACCGCTCTGCCCACTCCTGGATGCCGGCGATGATCTGCTGCACGGTGCTCTGCCCCAGCCACTTGCCGAGGTAGCCGACGCCACCGAAGAGCCCCAGCACCAACGGCGGCAGCGAGAGCAGCATGAAGAAGCCTGCCTCGGACGCCAAACCGGTCACCCGGTACTTCAGGCAGACCCTGATCGTCTCCACCGTCATCCGGGCCACGGACATGGCTCCGGGCACGCGCACCAGCTCGCGTCGGACCCGCGCCTTCACACTCACCCGACCACGGTATCCCGCATACTCTGCCGTCGTGCCCACCCACGCCGTCACCAACCAGGTCCCGCCCCTCCCGGACTACAACGCGCTGACCGCCAATCCCGCGCTCTCCGAGGCTGTTCGACGCTGGGCCGATGACGCGGCACACGACGAGGTGGAGCAGCTGGGAGCGCACTCGGGGTCGGCGCAGGCGCGCGTCTGGGCCGAGCAGGCGAACACCCACCACCCCGTCCTGCGCACCCACTCCCCCACCGGCGAACGCCTCGACGAGGTCGACTTCCACCCGGCGTGGCACGCGCTCATGGACGTCGCCGTCAGCGGCGGACTCACGGCCGAGCCGTGGACGCAGCCCGGGGGACGCGGGGCGCACGTGCGTCGCGCGGCCGGGTTCACGACGTGGTCCGAGGTCGAGCAGGGACACCTGTGCCCCGTCTCCATGACGTATGCCGCCGCGCCGGCCCTCGCGGCGAACCCCGCCCTCGCGGCGCGCTGGGTCCCCCAGCTCGCCTCGCGCAGCTACGACTCCGGGCTCCGTCCGCTCGACGCCAAGTCCGGGGCGATCGCGGGCATGGGCATGACGGAGAAGCAGGGCGGCTCGGACGTCCGCGCCAACACCACCCGGGCGGTCCTCACCAAGGACGGTCCCGTCGCAGGCGGGGACACGTACCGCCTGACCGGTCACAAGTGGTTCTGCTCGGCACCGATGAGTGACGCGTTCCTCGTGCTGGCCCAGACCGAGGCCGGCATCGGGTGCTTCCTCGTGCCACGGGTCCTCGACGACGGCGAGCGGAATCCCTTTGCGCTGCAGCGCCTCAAGGACAAGCTGGGCAACCGTTCCAACGCGTCGTCCGAGGTCGAGCTCGAGGGCACGTGGGGCGTGCGCGTCGGCGACGAGGGCCGCGGCATCCGCACGATCCTCGACATGGTCGCCGCGACCCGGCTCGACTGCATCCTCGGCTCGTCGGCCACGATGCGGGCGGCCCTGCTCCGTGCCGTCCACCACGCACGGCACCGCCGCGCCTTCGGCGACCTGCTCGTCGACCAGCCGCTCATGCAGAACGTCCTCGCGGACCTGGCGCTGGAGTCCGAGGCTGCGACGACGCTCGCGCTGCGGCTCGCGCACGCGGTCGACGAGGGCGACACGGCCTTCTCCCGGCTCGGCGTGGCGCTCGGCAAGTACTGGGTCTGCAAGCGGACGCCGGTGATGGTGGCCGAGGCCCTGGAGTGCCTGGGCGGCAACGGGTACGTCGAGGAGAACGGCCTTGCCCGGCTGTACCGCGAGGCGCCGCTCAACTCGATCTGGGAAGGCTCGGGAAACGTCAACGCCCTCGACGTCCTGCGGGCCGCCAGCCGTGAACCCGCATCGGTCGAGGCCTACCTCGACGAGGTCCGCCGCGCCCGCGGTCACCATCCGGCACTGGACCAGGCGATCGCCGCGCTGCCGGACGTCCTGGCCCGGGCCTCTGACCCGGACGCGCAGGCGAGTGCCCGCACGTTGGTCGAGCGGCTCGCCCTCACGCTGCAGGCCGCCCTGCTGGCCCAGCACGCCCCGGCGGTCGTCGCGGACGCCTTCATCGCCAGCCGTCTCGGTGGTGACCACGGCGTGACGTTCGGGACGCTCGACGCGGGCCTCAGCTCGACAGCAGCGGTGGGCCTGGTCGAGCGGGCGTTCGCCACTTGACCGAGGCGCGCCACCCACGAACGGATGATCGACGCGGACGCACGGCGGCCGCATACTCGGCAGCATGAGAGGTCAACCCGGACGGGGAGCCTTGATCGGGCTCTTCCTCGGTGCCGTGACTGCGGCGCTCGTCGTCCTGCTGCCTGCAGCGATGAAGGGCCTCAACTACATGGACGTCCTCGACCCGCTGCTCTACATCGGCGCCCCGATCGTCGTGCTCTCAGCGTGCGGCGGTGCCATGCTCGGCGCGCCGGCGCCGCGGCCACAGCACGAGGTGTGGATCCGCCCCATCCGCAAACCCGGCCCTGCCGCCATGGTGGCCGGCGGCTTCGTGCTGCTGACGATCTGCGCGATCGCCGTCTGGGTCCTGCTCTGGGGGTTCGGCCACGCCCCGGCGCCGCCAGGGCTGCGCCAGCTCTGAACCGTTGGTCCTGGATCCGTTGGTCCTGGATCCGTTGGTCCTGGATCCGCTAGTCCTGGATCACCGAGAGGACGTTGCCGGCCGGGTCGGTGAACCACGCGATCAGCGGGCCGCCACCGCGGAAGATCCCGTTGTCGTCGGTCGCCATCGGCGTCCCCTCGTACTTCTCGAACTGCACGCCGGCGTCGGTGAGAGCGCCGACGGCCGCCTCGATGTCGGCGACGGGGAAGTTCAGGACGGTGAAGCCTGCGGGCACGTGGTCGGGCTTCGGGTAGATGGTCGCGCGGTGTCCACCGCCGAGGTGCAGCGTGAGGATGCCCATCTGCTCGCTCACCTCGAGACCGAGGACGCCGCCGTAGAAGGCACGCGCCGCCTCGATGTCGTCGGCCGAGAATCCGCTGAATGCCTTCGAGTCGCTGAGCATGCCCAGCTCCTTTCGCTCAGTGGCAGCAGCGGGTTGCTACCGCCTCCACACATACCGACCCGCCGCCGCCTCCCAACTCATCGCTGCGGTGTCAGGTGATGCGCAACCGCTCCTGCTCGGCCTCGACGTCGTAGTCGACGGCGGGCCACTGCGGATCCATCGCCTCGAGGTGCTCCAGCACCAGGCTCTGCACGGCGAGCCGGGCGTACCACTTCCGGTCGGCGGGGACGACGTGCCACGGGGCGGCGTCGGTCGACGTGCGGTCGAGGACGGCCTGGTAGGCCTCCTGGTAGTGCGGCCACTCGAGGCGCTCGTCGACGTCGCCGGGGTTGTACTTCCACTGCTTGTCGGGTCGCTCGAGGCGCTCGGTCAGCCGCGCCTTCTGCTCGTCCGAGGAGATGTGCAGCATCACCTTGACGATCGTGGTCCCCTCGGCGACGGCCTTCTCCTCGAAGGCGTTGATCTGCGCGTACCGGCGCGACCACGTCGCCTTGGGCACGAGGTCGTGGACGCGGACGATGAGGACGTCCTCGTAGTGCGAGCGGTCGAAGACCCCGATCTGACCGGGGTTCGGCAACGCGTTGCGGATGCGCCAGAGGAACGGGTGGCGACGCTCCTCCAGCGACGGTGCCTTGAACGCTGTGTAGCGCACGCCCTGTGGGTCCATGTGGCCGACGACGTGGCGCATGATGCCGCCCTTGCCGGAGGTGTCCATGCCCTGCACGACGAGCAGCAGGGACCGGGTGCCGTTCATCTTGGCCTCGGCGTACAGCCGTTCCTGGAACTCGCCGATCTCCCCCGCCCTCAGGTCGAGGGCCTGCTTCCCGGCGACCTTGTCGCCGTCGAAGGCAGGAGTCGACCGCGGGTCGCACTCGGCGAGGACGAAGCCCTCACGGGCCCTGAGAGCCTCACTGAACGACACCGGGGACAGGGGCGCGACCTCGGCCGGCTCAGCCTTCGGGTTCTTGGTGGCCCTGACGGCCTTCTTCGCCGAGACCTCCTTGGCCAGGGCGGCCTTGAGCTCGGCCTTCGTGGACTTGCCGGACTTGGTGGACTTCTTGTCCTTCTTCGCCATCTCGGCATCCTGTCACCGGTCGTCACCGCGCGCGAGGGCTGTGAGTCGGGAGATGGCCCGGTAGTACTTCTTCCGGTACCCGCCGGCGAGCATCTCCTCGGAGAACACCTGGCCCAGTGGTTGGCCGCTGGCGAACACCGGGATGTCCGCGTCGTACAGGCGGTCGGCGAGGACGACGAGGCGCAGGGCCACCGCCTGGTCAGTGACGGGCCGCACGTGGGTCCAGGCGATCGCGCTGACCCCGTCGAGAAGCGTGCGGTAGCGACTCGGGTGGACCGTCGACAGGTGCCGCGTCACGTCGACGAAGTGGTCGAGGACGGCACCCTCGCGCTGACCGGCTGCGCGGACCTCGTCCTCGGTCAACGGCGGTGGGCTGTCGACCGTGTCGCGGTGCCGGTAGTCGGGTCCGTCCACCGTGAGGACGTCGAACCGTGAGGCCAGGGCCTGGATCTCGCGCAGGAAGTCCTCCGCCGCGAACCGTCCCTCCCCCAGCGCGTCGGGCAGGGTGTTGCTCGTGGCAGCCAGCGACACCCCTGCCTCGGTCAGCCGGGCGAGCAGCGTGGCCATGAGGACGGTGTCACCGGGGTCGTCGAGCTCGAACTCGTCGATGCAGACGAGGGTGTGACCGCTGAGCGCCTCGACCGTCTGCGCGAATCCCAGTGCCCCGACGAGGTTCGTGTACTCAACGAAGGTGCCGAAGGACTTGGGCCCGTCCGCCTCGTGCCACAGGCTCGCCAGCAGGTGCGTCTTGCCGACACCGAACCCGCCGTCGAGGTAGATCCCGCGCCCCGCCTGCGGACGCTTCTTGCGCCGCCCGAAGAGGCCGGTGCCGCCGCGCGCGGCACCCAGCGACGCGGCATACGCCTCGAGCCGCTCGACGGCCGCGGACTGGCTGGGCTCGGCGGGGTCGGGGCGGTAGGTCGAGAACCGTTCGGCGTCGAACCTCGGCGGGGGCACGAGGTCGCGCACCAACCGTTCGCGGTCGAGCTTCGGTGAGCGGTCGGTCAACGAGGAGGGCACGCAGGAAGCCTAGGTGAGGCAGACTTCGCGCCATGCGCCTGCTGCTCAACGAGACCGGTCTGCCCTCGTCGTCCTCGTCGTCCTCGTCGTCCTCGGCGGACGCCGGCTCCAGCGACCTCGATGAGGCCGCCCTGCGTGAGGTGTATGCCGTGCCGGCCGACCGAGCGTGGCTGCGCGTCAACTTCGTGGCTTCCCTCGACGGTGCCGTCACCGGTGCCGACGGCCGCTCCGGGAGCATCAACACGCCTGCGGACTTCCGCGTCTTCTCGGTGCTGCGTCAGCTCGCGGACGTCGTGGTCGTCGGCGCGGGAACCGTTCGGGCAGAGGGGTATCCAGCGCTCCAAGACGAGGACCCGGACGCGCCGGTCCTGGCCGTGGTCAGCAACCGGGGAGAGCTGCCGCCGACCGTGGCCGCCATGACGTCTCCTCAGGGCGCAGCGCTGATGATCACCTGCGAGCACGCGGCTGCGGAGAAGGTGGAGGCTGCCAAGGGGGTCCTCGGTGAGAGCAACGTGATCGTCACCGGCGGTGAACGCGTCGACCTCGTGGCGGCTCGTCAGGCGCTGGAGGAAAAGGGATTTCGGAGCATCCTGTCCGAGGGTGGTCCGTCGCTGTTCGCCACCATGCTCGAGGCCGGAGTCGTTGACGAGGTCGACCTCACCTGGGCACCCACCCTCGTCGGCGGCGACCACGGCCGGATCGCCGGAGGGCCGGACCTCGACGTGGCCCTGACGCCCATGCTTCTCCTGGAGGAGGACGGGACGGTCCTCGGTCGATGGCGCGTGGGCCGCTAGATCTCTGATCGCGGCTGTCCGACGGTGCCCAATTCTGTTCTGCTGTGGGCGAACTCGCGTACTTCAATTGTGGACTTCTCTTCCCGATGAGTTCGAACACCTGTACGATTGAGGTATGTCGACCGCTCCCCTCAGCACCGTCCCCGACGCACTCGCGCCGGGCAGCTGGGGTGTGCGGAACCGGGCCCTGTGGGACCGGACCGCCGCCGTTGCAGGACAGTTGAACCGGGTGCAGGCGGAGCTGGTCGACATCATCGACGAGGTCATGACCGGCGGTCACTGGGGTGAGGGCGGGTTCAAGTCCCCCGAGCACTACCTGGTGGTCCGGGCCGGGTTGGCCCCTGCCCACGCCGCCGACATCGTCGCTGTGGCTCGGCGCCGGTCGGAGCTGACCGACGCCGGGACTGCACTGTCTGCCGGTGAGCTGTCCCTGGACCAGGTCGCGGTCCTGGCCCGCAATGTGCCCACGAGTCACCAGAAGTCGCTGACCCGATTCGCCCGCGAAGCAACCGTGCCCCAGCTACGTCGTGCGGTCCGGATGCACGCCTTCCCTGCCGATCCAGTACCCGAACCGGGCGACGACGGACCAGCAGCGACCATCACCGCGCCAGACGCCCGCGCCCTGGTGAGGGAAGAGCACGACGCCGCGAAGGCCTCGGTCGCGGAGCAGCGGGCCTGTGCGCGGCCCGAGCTGACCATGACGTACGACGCTGATGGTCGGTTCCAGCTGCGGTACTCCGCGCCCGCGACCATCGGCGCGCTGGTCGAACAGGCCGTGAAGGAGGCCAAGGACGCGTTGTTCACCCTCCGCCGCCGTGAGACCGACAACAGCACCAGCGACTCTCCGACCGACAGGGACCAGCTCCTTGACCAGCATGCTGGGCTGCCGACCTATGCCGACGCGCTCGAGGAGATGGCCAACCGGTCCCTGGCCTCAATGACGTCGACCTCACGGGCGGCGCACTACCGGGTGTACCTGCACCTGGACACCAATGGTGCCTGGGTCACCGGCGGGCACGCGATCCCCAAGCGGCTGCTCGGGCGCTTCGTGTCGGATGGCGTGGTCCAACCCGTCTGGGAAACCCAAGGGCGACCGGTCTCGGTCGGGCGGTCGATGCGGATCCTGCCCGAACGCTCCCGACGCCTGGTCCTCGACCGCGACCGAGGCTGCCGGTTCCCCGGCTGCCCCACCACCAACACCGGCTTCGTCGAGATCCACCACCTGCACCCCTGGGCCGACGGCGGCACCACCGACACGACCAACCAGATCTCGTTGTGCACCAGGCACCACGACGGCATCGACCGTGGCGACTACCAGATCACCGGCGACCCCGACCGACCCGACGGACTGACCGTGGTCAACCGGTACGGGCTACCCATCCGCCCACCCCGACCCGACGAGACAGCACCACCACCCGGCGGCGACCCGACCGTCCCGGCCGGCACCTACCGACCACCCACCGGCGGCAACGCCAGCTGGAACGACATCGAGCTCCCCTCCGACCTCGAGATCGACCACCCCGAACTCGCCCGCACCAGACCACCCGGACAACCCACCCGCACACCCCGCACCCCAACCAGGCGCAGGACCACATCCTCCGGAGCCGGACTCGTCATCATCTCCGAAGGCCTCATTCCCTGGGAATGACGACTCAGCCTCGACGCCCCCACGCGATAGTTCGCGGAAGCCCCACCGCCCAGGCAGATCCACGCCGTGGCCGGCTGAACTCGCTAGCTGCTGACGAAGTCGGCGACCGAACGCTCCCACCGGTCCGGGTCGACGTTCCACTCCTTCGTGTGGCGGGAGGTGTCCCAGTGCTCCATCGTCACGAGATCCGGCCGGGCGGCAGCCAGCTGCTGCGAGGGCCCGACGGGCACGAACTCGTCGTCGACCGAGTGGATGATCAGCGTCCGGTGCCGCAGCTCGGAGGCCTTGGCCACCCAGTTCGTCTGCGCCACGTCGACAGGATCGTGGACCCCCGCCAGCCGCCGGGTGAGTCGCCGGCCCATGATGAACCGACTCAGGCCACCGATCGGGTCGGGGATGCCGTGCAGCCGACCGTGGTGGATCAGGACGTCGGTCCAGTCGATCACCGGGGCATCCAGCACCACGTGGCTGACGTGGTCGGCCAGCCACGAGCGGCTCAGGGTCTGGAGCACGATGGCCCCGCCCATCGACCACCCGACGAGGAGCAGCTCGCGCGCTCCCTGCTGCACCGCGAACAGTGCTGCGTCCTCGATGTCACGCCACTCCGACAGGCCCAGGTTGTACCGCCCATCCGCACCGCGTCGCGCTCCGAGGTCGTTGCGGTAGGACGGGATGATGATGTTGATCCCACTGTTGTGCAACGGTTTCGCAGCACGCAGACCCTCGTCACGACGAGCACCACGACCGTGCACGAGCACCGCCCAGCGGGTCGACGGCTTCGGGGCACGGATCACCCACGCCGGCATCGTCCCGAGCTCGGTGAGGACGTCGACGTACTCCGTGCGCATCCCGAGCGCGCGGTCCGGCGGGCCCGCGTAGAAGTACTGGTCCCACCGGCCGTACCCCGGCGCCAGGTGACCCGAGTCGACCCCCAGCACCTCGCGACGAACCCGGCCACGCTCCTCGTCGACGTCGAGGATGTCCCCGAGCCGCACATGCCCGGACGACTTGTCCAGCCACAGGCCGTACCGTCCCGGCACCACGGTCTCCGGCGTCACGTCGAGGGTCACCGAGGTCTCGTCGACGGCAAGGATCTGCGTGTCGTCGGGACGTTGACGATCAGGGGTCAGGGCCCGGCGGGCGAGGTAGGCGGCCAGCCCGACGGAGGAGACGGCAGCCGTGGCCGCGAGGGAACCAGCGGTCACCCCGGCCACGGTGGCGGCGGTGCGCAGCGGCCGCCGGTCGGGCGCCAGCGGCGGGACCTTCGGGCGCGACACGATCGACGGGCTCGACGGCCTCACCGCTTCACCTGCCCCAGCACGTCGGCGAGGTCGAAGCTCACGGGTTCCTCCAGCTGCTCGTAGGTGCACGACCGGGGATCCCGGTCCTCGCGCCATCGCACGAACTGCGCGGTGTGGCGGAAGCGGACTCCCTCCATGTGGTCGTACTTCACCTCGACGACGCGCTCGGGCCGCAGCGGCGTGAACGACAGGTCCTTGCCCGCGTTCCACCGGCTCGTGGCGCCGCTGGTGGGCGTCCGCGACCCCGCCTCCTGCTCGGCCCAGGCCCACGGGTGGTCCTCGAACGTCGTCACGAGGGGCTGCAGCTCCTCGAACAGCTCCTTGCGTCGCGCCATCGGGAAGGCGCCGATCACCCCGACGCTCATCAGCGACCCGTCGTCGTTGTAGAGCCCGAGCATCAGCGAACCGACGAGGTCATCCCCGCTCTTGTGGGTGCGGTACCCCGCGACCACGCAGTCGGCGGTCCGGACGTGCTTGATCTTGAGCATCGTCCGCTTGTCCTGCTCGTACGTCCCGGACAGCGGCTTGGCGATCACCCCGTCCAGCCCGGCCCCCTCGAACTGCTCGAACCACTCCTGCGCCTCCTGCGGGTCACGGGTCGCCCGGGTCAGGTGGATCGGCGCCTCCACCGAGGCGAAAGCGTTCTCCAGCAAGGACCGTCGCTCGGAGAACGGCCGATCCGTGAGGTCCTCCCCCGCCAGCGACAGCAGGTCGAACGCCACGAACTGCGCCGGCGTCTCTGCCGCCAGCTTCTTCACCCGGCTTGCCGCAGGGTGGATCCGCTGCTGGAGCGCCTCGAAGTCCAGCCGGTCACCCGACGACCCCACGACGACGATCTCGCCGTCGACGACCGCCTGGTCCGGAAAGTTCGCCAGCACCGCCTCGACCACCTCGGGGAAGTAGCGCGTCATCGGCTTCTCGTTGCGGCTGCCGATCTCGACGGAGTCACCGGACCGGAAGATGATCGAGCGGAACCCGTCCCACTTCGGCTCGAAGAGGTAGTCGCCCGTCGGGATCCCCTTGACCGGCTTGGCCAGCATGGGCGCCACGGGTGGCGGCACCGGACCCCACTGGGCGCGCAGCTCGGCGTCCCGATCGGCCTTCGGGGTCATGTACTCGTCGTCGGTCTTGTCGGCCCGGCGCTTGCTCGGCTGGACCCGCGGCGGCTCCCCCGGCATCTTCGGATAGTCCGGGGGGAAGTTCAGCTCACCCAGTCCACGCTCGTTGATGTCCCTGTCCCACAACGCGATCGCGCCGGTGACGTCACCCACCGCCTCGTCCATCCCGGCCCACGCATCACCGGACGCGGCGATGATCCCCGGCACGGTGCGGAGCGTGAACTCCCCCGGGTCGACGCCCACGAGGTGGTCCCAGCCGAGCGGCATACTCACCGGCGCACCGGGCAGCGGGCGCGGGCTGTAGGCGGAGGCGATGGTGCGGTCACGACAGGCCTGGTTGAAGTCGACGAAGACGCGCTCGCCCCGCTCCTCCTTCCACCAGGAGGCGGTGACGAGGTCGGGCAGGCGTCGCTCGAGCTCACGCGCGATCCCGATCACCCCGTGCCGCACGTCGAGGAACTCGTGGGTCGGCGCGATGCGGACGAACACGTGCACGCCTCGGTTGCCCGAGGTCTTGACCCACCCGGTGAGCCCGATCTCGGTGAGCAGCTCGCGCAGTGCGACCGCGGCCTCGACCGCGTCGGCGAAGGTGCGCCCCGGCTGAGGATCGAGGTCGATGCGCAGCTCGTCGGGCTTGTCGACGTCCGCCGTCCGCACCGGCCACGGGTGGAACGTCACCGTGTTCATCTGCATCGCCCACACGACCGCGGCCGGCTCGTCGACGACGACCTGGAGGTGCCTGCGCCCCGAGGGGTAGGTGCACATCACCGGGGTGATGAAGTCGGGCATCCCCTTGGGCGGGTTCTTGGTCCAGAACTCCTCCCCGTCGATCCCCTCGGGGAACCGCTGCAGGGTCACCGGCCGGTGCCCGAGGGCGTTCATGAACCCCGTGCGGACATCGATGGCGTACTGCGCCAGGTCGAGCTTGGTGATGCCCTCACCCGGCCAGATCAACCGGTCCGGGCTCGAGATCCGCACCTCCCGCGCGTCGCCCCACGGGCCCTCGGGGACCTCCACCGTCGTCGCCGCTGCCGCCATGGCCCGACCCTATCCGGCGGGCCCGTCACGGACCCGTAAGAATCGGGGTGGGCGGAGCGGGACCATTTCCGGCCCCGCTGGCGTTGAGCACGACGTGAGACTGTTCCGAAGGAGTCACGACATGACCATGGACAAGACCGACCGCACGTATGCCGTGTCCAAGACCGAGGACGAGTGGCGTGCCGAGCTCAGCCCGGCGGAGTACCAGGTGCTGCGCCAGGCGGGCACCGAGCGCCCGTACGTCGGCGAGTACACCGACACCAAGACCGAGGGCGTGTATGCCTGCCGCGCCTGCGGTGCCGAGCTGTTCACCTCGGGCACGAAGTTCGACAGCCACTGCGGCTGGCCGTCCTTCTACTCCCCCCTAGCGGGCGACAGCGTGGAGTACATCGAGGACGTGAGCATGGGGATGAAGCGTGTCGAGGTGCGCTGCGCGAACTGCGGCAGCCACCTCGGGCACGTCTTCGAGGGCGAGGGGTACGGCACCCCCACCGACCAGCGCTACTGCATCAACTCGATCTCGATGACGCTGCGCCCGGCCGACCAGGCCTGACGAAGACACCGGACAGGGCTGGGACACCGACGCCGGTCACCCGGCGTCACCAGGTGCCGGCCGAGGGCTTCGGCCCCGAGGTCCCCTCCCGGACCTCACGCACGAAGTCGGCGGCGGACCGCTCCTGCGCGGTCCGCTCGTCGGCCTCCTGCTCGGCGACGATCGCGGCCGAGCGCTCCTCGGGCGACATCGCCTCGAACTTCTCCCACCCGCGGTCGGCGAGCGGCCCGACGAACGAGCCGAACGACGGGTCCCGCGCCAGGTCGCGCAGGCTGGCCCGGTCCTCCAGGACCGCGGTGAGCCGCTCCCGCATCTGCGGGTCCGCGCTGTCGCGCAACGTCTCCAGGGACTCGCGGAGCTTCTTCGCCAGGAACGGGCTGTCCCGCAGCGTCGGCAGCAGGGGCTCGGAGGGCGATGACGGAGAGCCCGAGGACAGAGAGCCCGTGGACCGAGAGCTCGTGGGTTCGGACATCAGACCACCTTGTTGTCGTAGTCGCCCGGCAGGGACACGTCGACCGACTCGGCGATCGCCGAGGCCGACGTGGCGATCACGCCGAGCGTGCCGTTGGCGATCTGGAAGGCCAGGTCGATCGCGTCGAGCACCAGCTTGACCTTGGAGATCGCCGCGATGATCGCGGCTCCGGCAGCTGCTGCGCCGGTGAGTCCTCCGACCACGGTCCAGGACGACGCTGCTGCGGCGGCAAGGGCGATGGCTGCCGTGATGACGAGGTCGAAGATCGCCTCGATGCCGTCCTCGACGGACTGGCCGCACTCGTAGACCCCGAACGCCGCGCCGTTGCAGGCGTCGGCGATCTCGTCGCAGTTGGCCTTCAGCCCGTCCAGCTGGGCGCTCACCCCGGCGAAGTACGTGACCATGGCGTTGGACGCCTCACCGGTCCACCCGGACTGAGCCTGCAGCACCGCGCTGTCGAGGCTGCTGGCGTAGGACTCGCAGAACTTGCCGAGGTTCCGCAGCGCGTCCGCGACCTTGCTGACGTCCTTCCAGTCACCGGCGAGCATCTCGCTCCAGGCGTCGGGGATGCTGTCGCCGCCCATCTCCTCCCACGCCTTCAAGGCCATCGAGCCGAACGACGGGATCTTGTCCCGGGCGTTCATGATGGCTTCCCACTCGTCGGGGATGGCGTCCTCGGCCACCGGCGTCGTCAGCCACCCGCTGGGGTTGTAGCCGCCACCACCCTCGGCTGCGTTGACCATCAGGCGCTCCAGTAGGTGGAGTCGACCCGCTGCGCCGACTCCTCGTCGAGGGTGCGGTAGAGATCGCGGGTGTTGCGGATCTCCTCGGATCCGCGTCCGGTGATCTGGCTGAGCCGCTCGAAGGCGCGCTCCAGGTCGTCCGAGACGTGGACCGTCGCATCCGCGAGCCGGACCATCAGTCCACCGCCCGAGCTGTCCACGTCGGCGTACGACGAGTAGGACTTCGCGCTGATCGCGTGGCCCTGGAGCTCCTCCAGGGCGTTCGCGAGGTCTGTCAGCACGGGCAGCTCGACCGAGAACTTTCCAGCGGGGCTGCCCCCGCCCCCCTCATGAACCCTCATGAACCCTCATGACCCCTCCAGCACCGAAACGGTGCCCCCTGCAGGCACCTGCGGACAGCCTGCCCGACATGTCGGCGGGACGACAGGGGGAGCACTCCCCTGCCGGGAGCAGGAGGGGCTCAGCGCAGCGAGGCCAGCAGGTCGGCGACCTCGACGCGGCGGCCGGTGTGGAACGGCAGCTCGTCGCGGACGTGCATCCGGGCCCGCGACGCGCGCAGCTCCCGCATCAGGTCGACAATGCGGTGCAGCTCGTCGGCCTCGAACGCCAGGACCCACTCGTAGTCGTTGAGCGCGAACGAGGCGATCGTGTTGGCCCGCACGTCGGGGTAGTCGCGCGCCATCTGCCCGTGCTCGCGGAGCATGTCGCGGCGCTCCTTGTCGTCCAGCAGGTACCACTCGTAGGAGCGCACGAACGGGTAGACGCAGATGAAGTCCTTGGGGTCCTCGTCGGCGAGGAACGCCGGGATGTGGCTCTTGTTGAACTCCGCCGGGCGGTGCAGCGCGGCGGCCGACCAGGTCGGCTCGAGGAGGTGCCCGAGGTCGGTGCGCAGGAACGCGCGGTACGCCGCCTGGACGTCCTCGATCTTCTCCGCGTGCCACCACACCATGAAGTCGCAGTCGGCCCGCATGCCGCCGAGGTCGTAGACCCCACGGGTCAGCACGCCCTTCTCCTCGAGCTCGCCGAAGAGCGCCTCGACCTCCTTGGCCATCTGCTCCCGGTCGTCGCCGAGCGGAGCCGTGACGCTGAACACCGACCACATGGCATACCTGATGGAGTCGTTGATCTCGCGGATCCGGGAGGGGGTGGGCTTGCTGCTCATGGGTTCATTCTCCCGCGCCGCCGCCGCGGGCGCGCAGGTGGGTGGCCACGGCCCGTGCGGCGGCCCGCCCGCTCGCGATGCAGGCCGGGATGCCGACCCCTTCGTATGCCGCGCCGGCCAGCTCCAGCCCCGGCGCACCGTCCACGGCCGCCCGGATCCGGGCGACCCGGTCGACGTGTCCGACGGTGTACTGCGGCAGGGCGCCTCCCCACCTCTGGACGTGCGCGTCGACAACTCGGGGCAGCTGGTGGCCGAGCGCCTCACTCACCTCGGCGACCGCGATCGCGACGAGCTCCTCGTCCGGGCGCTGCAGGTCGGAGGTCTCCCCCCAGCGACCGACGGAGGCCCGCAGGAACACGAGGTCGTCGGCCGCATCGGCCGTCCAGCGCCACTTGGTCGAGGAGAAGGTGCTCGCCTTGATGGTGCGACCGTCCACGGCCGGGACCAGGAAGCCCGAGCCCGGCAACGGACCACCGGCCGCGTCGACGGCGAGGGTGACGATCGCCATGGAGGCGTACTCGATCTCGCGCAGCGCCGTGGCCGCCTCGACCGCGTGCGGTGCAACGAGCCGAGCAGCGGCAGCCGCAGGGACCGCGACGACGACCGCATCGGCCGCGAGGCGCGTCGGAGTGGGGCGCGCACCCGTGACCACCGTCCAGCCGCTGCCCTCGCGGTGGACCTCGCGGGCGATGGTGCTGCTGAGGATGGTGACCCCCCGCGACCGGAGCCGCTCGGACAGGGTCTCGGTGAGCCGTCCGACTCCCCCGTCCAGACCGGCGAAGACGGGAGCCGACGAACCGGCCGACGACAGGGCCGAGGTCTGCGCAGAGGTCGCGGCTGCCTGCGTCAACGACGCTCCGGCGGTCACGGCGGCGTGCACCTGCGGCAGGCAGGCGCGCAGCGACAGGCTGCGCGCCTGTCCGGCGTACACCCCGGCGAGCAGGGGTTCGACCAGGCGGTCGACGACGGCGTCACCCAGGCGGGCCGCGACGTAGTCCCCCACCGAGACGTCATTGAAATCCCCTGCGACCCATGGCTGCTCGCCCTCGGCACGCGCCACCTCGGCGTCCGACAGCAGACCCCGGGCAGAGGCGGCAGGAGAGGGGATGCCCATGAGGGTGCCCCGCGGCATCGGGTGGAGCTGGCCGCGCGACCAGATGCTCGCGGTGGTCGCCTCGGGGTGGACGACGAGGTCGTCGAGCCCGAGCTCGGACATCAGCGCGAGCGCCTCCGGGCGGCGAGCCAGCACCGACTCGGCACCGACGTCCAGCGCGACCCCGGCGACCGGCTCGCGACGCAGCTTGCCCCCCGGGCGGTCGGCGGCGTCGACCACCGTGACCTGGGCCCCCGGGAGCGACTCCAGGAGCTGCCACGCGGCGGTGAGGCCGCTGATGCCTCCACCGATGACGACGACCCTGGAACCGACCATGACCCCACCCTTTCAACATCGTGACTGTTTCGACACCACGGGGTGGGAACGGCCCCCACGTCCACCGAGTCCGAGTGCCATCACCACCTGCCCACCTCGACGTCGACCTGGGGGTCGCCATGTTCCGTGATCGTCCGCACCGTCTCCTCGTCGGCCTCTCGGCCGCCCTCCTCGCTGCCGTCGCCCTCGCCGGGTGCAGCGGCAGCAGCTCCAACACCTCGTCCGCCGGCTCGGCCGACGGATCGGCGATCGGCGCCGAGCCCGCCCCGGGCGGCGCCCCCGACTCGGCGAGCAAGGAGGGCTCCGGCACCCAGCCCGGCACCGCCCTCCGCGGGTCCGGCGACACCGCCACCGGCAGCCCGGCCGGTACGGGCACCGTGGACCCAGCCGTCCTCACCGCCCCGGGCTCGACCCTGGCCCGTCGGGCCACCGTCGCCCTCAAGGTCAGGAACCTCTCCCAGACCGTGGCCGCCGTCCGCTCGCTGTCGGTCGCCTCGGACGGCGTCGTCCTCGCCGAGAACATCGGCACCGGTGGCGGGTACGTGCCGCTGGAGGACCGGTCCAAGGTCAGCGCGACGACCTACGGCGAGATCACGCTGTCGGTCCCGGCGACCAAGCTCGACACGGTCATGGCCGAGCTCGGCAAGCTCGGCACCGTCATCCGTTCCGAGACCTCCAGCGAGGAGGTCGGCAAGCAGATCGTCGACACCGAGTCACGGCTCAAGACGATGCGCGAGAGCGTCAACCGCGTGCGGGCCCTGATGAGCAAGGCCACCGACCTCACCCAGATCGTCAACCTCGAGGCAGAGGTCAGCCGTCGCCAGGCCGACCTCGAGGCGCTGGAGTCGCAGCTGACGGCACTGAAGAGCAGCGTGGCGCGCTCTCCCATCCAGATCAGCCTGACGACGGAGTCCAACGTCATTGCGGCCCCCGAGGAGGAGGACGGCACCGGGTTCATGGCCGGACTGGTCGGCGGCTGGGACGCGTTCACGGCGTCGGTGCGGGTCGTCCTGACGATCATCGGGGCGCTGGTGCCGTTCGTGGCAGCCTTCGCCCTGGTCGGGGTGCCGCTGTGGCTGGCCTGGCGCCGTCGTCGGCCCGTGCCGACCTCGCCGACGGTTCCGACCGTGCTGCCGTGACGACTGTGCGGCGATCCGGCCCTCGGGTCAGCGGGCGCCGACCTCGTGGACGAGCTCGACGACCCGCGTGATGACGTCGGGGTCGGTGGTCGGCAGGACGCCGTGGCCGAGGTTGAAGATGTGCCCGGGCGCGGCCCGACCCTCCTCGACGATCGCGCGGACCCTGGCCTCGAGGGCCGGCCACGGGGCGAACAGGAGCGCGGGGTCGAGGTTGCCCTGCACGGCATACCCGTCACCGATGCGCGCGAGCGCGTCGGTGAGGGACACGCGGTAGTCCACGCCGACGACGTCGGCGCCGGCGGCGCCCATGGCGGGGAGCAGCTCGCCCGTACCGACCCCGAAGTGGATCGTCGGGGTGCCGTGCTTCGCCACCGCGGCGAGCGCCACCCGCGAGTGCGGCTGGACGTAGGTCTCGTAGTCGGCCCGCGGGAGGTTGCCGACCCAGGAGTCGAAGAGCTGGACGACCGAGGCCCCGGCCGCGGCCTGCACGTCGAGGAACGCACCGGAGATCTGCGCGAGGCGGGCGCACAGGTCGTGCCACAACCCGGGGTCTCCGTACATCAGGGCCTTGGTGTTCTCGTGGTTCTTGCTCGGCCCACCCTCGACGAGGTAGCTCGCCAGGGTGAACGGCGCCCCGGCGAACCCGATGAGCGGCGTCGCGCCGAGCTCGGCGACGAGCAGCTGCACCGACTCGGTGATGTCGGGGACGAGGTCGGGGGTGAGCTCGGGCAGCCGGTCGAGGTCCGCGCGGGTGCGGAACGGCTCGGCGACGACGGGACCGACACCGGCGACGATGTCGAGGTCCACCCCGACCGCGGCGAGCGGGACGACGATGTCGGAGAAGAAGATGGCCGCGTCGACGCCGTGGCGGCGGACCGGCTGGAGGGTGATCTCGGTGACGAGGTCGGGGCGGCGGCAGGACTCCAGCATGCCGACGCCCTCACGGACCTTGCGGTACTCGGGCAGCGAGCGCCCGGCCTGGCGCATGAACCACACCGGGGTGTGGGTCACCGGCTGGCGGCGGGCGGCCCGGACGAGGGCAGAGTCGAGCGGGCTGTCGAGGGGGGAGGTCACCCGCCCAATCCTAGGTCGCGCCGGCAGCGCCGCTCACACCGCGATGACCGCGGCGCCGACCAGCGACAGCAGCGCCCCCACCTGCTGGATCGGGCGCAGCCGCTCCTTGAGGACGAGCCGCGCGAGCAGGATCGTCACGACGGGGTACAGCGAACCGAGGACGCTCGCGACGCTCACCTGGCCACGGGAGGACGCGACGGCGAAGAGCGCGTTGGCGGCCACGTCCCCGCACCCGATCAGCAGCAGCGCCGGCACCTCGCGCGCGACCACTCCCCCGACCGACCGGGCGACGAGGGCGACCACGGTGAACACCACGACCGAGGTGCACCGCATCCCCCACAGCGTCATCAGCGTCGACGAGCGCGCACCGCGGTCGAGGCAGAACAGGGCCAGCCCGAAGCCGACCGCGGCGATCCCCGCCAGCACCACCGGGCGGGTCGACACGTCGCCGCTCAGCTCGGGTCCGGAGGCGAGGGTCACGCCGACGACGGCGACGAGGATGCCGACCCAGGTCCAGGCCGACGGCTCGTCACCGGTGGCGACGCCGAGCAGGACCGGGACAGCCACCCCGAGGGCCGCGATCGGGGCGACCACACCCATCGTCCCGGTGGACAGGGCGGTGTAGAAGCAGAGCAACCCAGTGAGGCCCGACAGGCCCGCGGCGGCCGACCACAGCGGCCAGCCCGACCAGGCGACGTCACCCAGCTGGGTGAGCACCACGGCGGTGAGCACGACGAATGCGAGCGCCTGCGTCCACCCGACCACCGCGACCGCCGGGCGCCGCCTCGAGAACAACCCGGCGAAGAAGTCGGAGGTGCCCCAGCACGCGCTCGAGGCCAGCGCGAGGAGGGAGAGCACCCGCGCACGGTACCCGCGCAGCGCGACACGACGCGGACTCAGCCTCCCTGTGATATCCGACCCCGCGACATACTCTCTGACGGTGGGCAGCAGAACGGTCCCCGGCGACCAGTCACCCGAGTTCACGCAGGCGCTCAGCGACCTGCGCGGCGCGCGGTTGCGCCCCGAGATCCGGCTCACCGAGGTGCCCGCGCCCCAGCGCATCGCCCCGTATGCCGTGGCCCTCACCGCCGAGGTGGTGGGTGCCGCCGCGGACGAGGACGAGCTCGCGTCGGGCCGGTTCGTCCTGCTGCACGACCCGTCGGCGCCGGACCCGTGGGACGGTGCCTGGCGCGCGGTGACGTTCGCCCGCGCCGAGCTCGAGCCCGAGCTGGCCAACGACCCGATGCTGGGTGCCGTGGGCTGGTCGTGGCTGACCGACGCGCTGGAGTCGCACCACCTCGGTTTCACCGCGGAGGCCGGCACCGTCACGCGGGTCGTCTCCGAGAGCTTCGCGGGGCTGTCCGACCGACCTGCCAGCGTCGAGATGGAGGTCCGCGCATCGTGGACCCCGGTAGCCGGCAACGTCGGTGCGCACCTGGTCGCGTGGTCGGACCTCCTGTGCACCATCGCCGGTCTCCCGCCGCTGCCCGAGGGAGTCATCGCGCTGCCTGGGCCGCGGCGCTGAGCACCGAGCCGGGTAGGTTGGGCCGGTGACCGACACCGACGCCGAGATCCCCGCAGTGGGAACGGCGCCCCCCACCTCTGCCGCGGACCGCCCCCAGGACTCGGGCGACCCGTCCGCCGGCGCCACCGCCGACGCCACCGCGGTCGGCACCAAGGCCGGCGCCGAGGACGCGGCCCAGGAGACGGCTGAGGACACCGTCGAGCTCATCCCCCTCGACATGCCCGCCGACGGCGTGCCGCCGGTCGTGGAGACCGAGCGCGGGCTGATGGAGGCTGCCGCGGCCATCGCCGCCGGTGAGGGCCCGGTCGCCCTCGACGCCGAGCGCGCCAGCGGCTACCGCTACGGCCAGCGGGCCTACCTCGTGCAGCTGCGCCGGGAGGGCTCCGGCACCTGGCTGATCGACCCGATCGCCTGCCCCGACCTGTCCCCGCTCGACGAGGCCATCGGCAACGCCGAGTGGATCCTGCACGCCGCCACGCAGGACCTCGCCTGCCTCGCCGAGGTGGGGCTGCGCCCGCGCCAGCTGTTCGACACCGAGCTCGCCGGCCGCCTGCTCGGACTTCCCCGCGTCGGGCTCGCCGCCGTCGTCGAGCACTACCTCGGTCTTTCGTTGGCCAAGGAGCACTCGGCCGTCGACTGGTCGACGCGTCCGCTTCCCGAGCCGTGGCTGCGGTACGCCGCGCTCGACGTGGAGGTGCTCGTCGACGTCCGCAACCTCATGGGCGTCGACCTCGCCAAGCAGGGCAAGGCCGGCTGGGCCCGCGAGGAGTTCGAGGCGCTGCTCGACTTCACCGGCCCCGCGCCCCGCGTCGACCCGTGGCGCCGCACGTCCGGCATGCACAAGGTGCGCCAGCGCCGGATCGCCGCCGTCGTCCGCGAGCTGTGGGAGACCCGCGACGCCATCGCCCAGGACCGCGACGTGTCCCCCGGTCGGGTCCTGCCCGACGCCGTCCTCGTCGAGATCGCCATGGCGGCACCGACGAGCCCGGCCGCGCTGCCCTCGGGCCACCGCTCGGTGCGCCGCTACCAGCGCCAGTGGCTCGACGCGGTGACCCGGGCCAACGCGATCCCCGAGGCCGACCTGCCGCCGATGACCCTGCGCTCGGACGGCCCGCCGCCGCAGCGCGCCTGGCCCGAGCGCGACCCGGTCGCCGCGGCCCGTCTGGCTGCCACGCGTGAGGCGCTGACCGAGTTCGCCACCGAGCACTCCATCCCGGTGGAGAACGTGCTGTCGCCGGAGCCCCTGCGTCGCGTCATCTGGACGCCGCCCGCCGACCGCAGCGCCGCGGGCTTCGCCGAGGCGCTCCAGTCCCTCGGCGCCCGCCGTTGGCAGACGGACGTCGTGGCCCCGCTGGTCGCGGCGGCCTTCGAGGCGCACCCCGACGAGTAGCCCCGCTCCCGGCAGGGACGGGGTGCCGCGCCATACCGACGTGCACCCGCGGACCGTCGTGACGGCTCTCACTCGCGGGGTCGGGTGACCGTCTTGTTACCGGGAAGTAGCATCGTGGGCAGGTGCATGGACGGACCGTCCGGCACCGCCCACCTGCTCCACCGACCCAGGAGGCCACCCGTGCCCCGCACCCTTCAGGAGGTCGTCTTCGTCGACGGCGTCCGGACGCCGTTCGGCAAGGCCGGGGAGAAGGGCATCTACGCCCAGACCCGCGCCGACGACCTCGTCATCCGTTGCATCCGTGAGCTCATGCGCCGCCACCCCGAGCTGCCGCCGGAGCGCGTCGAAGAGGTCGCCATCGCGGCGACCACCCAGATCGGCGACCAGGGCCTGACCCTCGGCCGCATGGCCGCCCTCCTGTCCGGTCTCCCCAAGACGACGCCGGGCTACTCCATCGACCGCATGTGCGCCGGCGCGATGACCGCCGTGACCGCCACCGCGAGCTCGATCGCGTTCGGCTCCATCGACATCGCCATCGCCGGCGGGGTCGAGCACATGGGCCGCCACCCCATGGGTGAGGGAGTCGACCCCAACCCGCGCATCGTCGCCGAGAAGCTCGTCGACCCCAGCGCGCTCGTCATGGGCTCGACCGCCGAGAACCTGCACGACCGCTACCCGACGCTGACCAAGGAGCGCTCCGACGCCTACGCCGTCGCCTCCCAGGAGAAGCTCGCCAAGGCGTACGCCAACGGTCAGGTCCAGCCCGACCTCGTGCCCGTCGCCACCCGTCACCAGGACCTCGGCTACGGTCTGGCCATCCAGGACGAGCCGCCGCGCCCCGGCACCTCCCTGGAGAGCCTCGCCGAGCTGAAGACGCCGTTCCGCCCGCACGGCAACGTCACCGCCGGCAACTCGGCCGGCCTCAACGACGGCGCGACCGCGTGCATCCTCGCCTCCGAGGCTGCGGCCCAGGAGCTCGGTCTGCCGATCCGTATGCGGCTCGTGGACTTCGCCTTCGTCGGCGTCGAGCCCGAGGTCATGGGCATCGGACCGGTGCCGGCTGCCGAGAAGGCGCTCGGCAAGGCCGGGCTGTCGATCGAGGACATCGGCCTGTTCGAGCTCAACGAGGCGTTCGCGGTGCAGGTGCTCGCGTTCCTCGAGCACTTCGACATCGCCGACGACGACCCGCGCGTCAACCAGTACGGCGGCGCCATCGCCACCGGTCACCCGCTCGCCTCGTCGGGCGTGCGCCTGATGACGCAGCTCGCCCGCCAGTTCGAGGAGCACCCGGAGGTCCGCTACGGCATGACCGCCATGTGCATCGGCATCGGCATGGGTGGAGCCGTCATCTGGGAGAACCCCCACCACGCTGACTACGGCAAGGAGGTCGCCGCATGAGCGACCAGCAGACGTTCGACGAGGTCGTGACCCACACCCCGGTCCGCGACATCACCCTCCCCGGCGACGCCGGCGTCCTCGCTCTCGTCACGCTCGACAACGGGTTCGACCACACCAAGCCCAACACGTTCGGGCCGCAGACCATCGCCGGACTGCTCTCGGTGGTCCAGAGCCTGCGCGCCCGCGCCGAGGCCGGCGAGATCCAGGCCGTCGGCATCACCGGCAAGCCGTTCATCTTCGCGGTCGGAGCCGACCTCAAGGCCGTCGCCCAGGCGACCAGCCGCGACCAGGCCCTCGAGGTCGCCCGGGCCGGCCACGCCGCGTTCGGGGCGATCATGGACCTGCCGGTCCCGACGTTCGCGTTCGTCAACGGTGCGGCGATGGGTGGTGGCGTGGAGATCGCCCTGTCCGCCGACTACCGCAGCATCTCCGCGGGCGTGCCCGCGATCGCGCTGCCCGAGACGTTCCTGGGCCTCGTCCCGGGGTGGGGCGGCTGCTACCTGCTGCCCAACCTCGTCGGACCGGCGAACGCGCTCAAGGTCATCATCGAGAACCCGATGAACACCAACCGGATGCTCAAGGGCCCGCAGGCGTTCGAGCTCGGCATGGCCGACGTGATGTTCGCCCCTGCCGACTTCCTCGAGGAGTCGCTGCTCTGGGCCGCGAAGGTCATCACGGGCGAGACGAAGGTCGAGCGTGCCGAGGTGTCCCGGGACGAGGCGGAGTGGTCCGGCGCCATCAAGGCCGCCAAGGGCCTGGTCGACCTCAAGACCGGTGGGAAGTCCCCCGCCCCCTACCGCGCCCTCCAGCTCGTCGCCGAGGCCCGCACCGCGACCCGCGACGAGGCGTTCGCCGCCGAGGACGAGGCACTTGCCGACCTCGTCATGGGTGACGAGCTGCGCGCGGGGCTCTACTCGTTCGACCTCGTCCAGCGTCGGGCCAAGCGCCCGGCCGGGGCGCCCGACAAGGCCCTGGCCCGCAAGGTCACCAAGGTCGGCATCGTCGGCGCCGGTCTCATGGCCAGCCAGCTCGCGCTGCTGTTCGCCCAGCGCCTCGAGGTGCCGGTCGTCATGACCGACCTCGACGAGGAGCGGGTGGGCAAGGGTGTCGGCTACGTCCACGCCGAGGTCGACAAGCTGCTCGGCAAGCGCCGGGTCAACCAGGACAAGGCCAACCGCATCAAGGGCCTCGTGACCGGGTCGACGAGCAAGGACGGTTTCGCCGACGCCGACTTCGTCATCGAGGCCGTGTTCGAGGAGATGTCGGTCAAGAAGCAGGTCTGGGCCGAGGTCGAGGCGGTCGTGTCGGGCGAGTGCGTCCTCGCGACCAACACCAGCTCGCTGTCCATCACGGAGATGGCGTCCGAGCTGCAGCACCCCGAGCGGGTCGTGGGCTTCCACTTCTTCAACCCGGTCGCCGTCATGCCGCTGCTGGAGATCATCAAGGGAGAGCAGACCGACGACGCCACCCTCGCCACGGCCTTCGCCACCGGCAAGACGTTGAAGAAGACCACGATCCTCGTCAAGGACTCGCCGTCGTTCATCGTCAACCGGCTCCTCGGCCGCTTCATGGGCGAGGTCGCCAAGGTCGTCGACGAGGGCACCCCTATCGAGGTGGCCGACCGTGCGTTCGCCGGCCTCGCGCCGATGCCGCCGTTCATCCTGCTCGGCCTCGTCGGACCGGCCATCGCGTTGCACAACAACGAGACCCTGGCCAGGGCGTTCCCCGACCGCTTCTACGTCTCGGAGAACCTGCGCAAGGTCGTCGCCGCGAAGAAGTCGGCCATCTACACCTGGCCCGAGGGCAAGCCGGTCGTCGACCCCGAGGTCGAGGCGCTGTTCGACAAGCCGGCCGACCCCGTGGTGCTGACGACCGAACAGGTGCGCGAGCGCGTCCTCGGCGTCCTGGCCGACGAGGCCCGGCGCATGCTCGACGAGGGTGTCGCCCAGGCCCCGATGGACCTCGACCTCGCGATGATCACCGGCGCCGGGTTCCAGTTCTGGAACGGTGGCCTCACGCCGCTGCTCGACCGCGAGGGCGTCTCGGAGAAGGTCACCGGCAGGCGCTTCCTGCCCGCCGGGGTGGCGAGCGTCCCCGCGTAGTCCGCACGCGCCATACGCGACGACGCCCCGACGAGCACCTTGTCGGGGCGTCGTCGTCGGAGGACCATGCCTGCCATGACCACGACCGGTGACACGTTCGTCAACGCGCTGGCGGCCAAGGACGAGGACGGGCTGCGGGCGCTGCTCACCGAGGACGTCGACTTCCGCGGGCTCACCCCCGACCAGGCGTGGCAGGGCACCGGCCACGACGCGGTGCTGGAGGTGCTGCTGGGCCGGTGGTTCGAGCCCCACGACGAGATCGTCGAGGTGCGCGAGGTCGCCGTCGACACGGTGGGCGACCGGGACCGGGTGACCTACCGGCTGGGGCTGAGCTGCCACGGCGAACCCCGCGTGACCGAGCAGCACGCGGTGTTCGAGACCGACGGCGAGGGCCGGATCGGCTGGTTGCGGATCATGTGCTCGGGTTTCCGTCCTGATGCCTCTGGCGCGTGACCCGTCCCACCACACAGAACCACCCTCAACTGTGGCTCGTCGCCACATGCTCGGCCCACCCCCGCGGTCCTAGTCTCGCGGCATGCCGACGACGCCTGCGCTGCTCGACCTGACCGGACGCACCGCTCTCGTGACCGGTGCGGCGAGCGGGATCGGCGCCTCCTGCGTCGAGCGGCTCGTGGCCGCCGGCGCCAGGGTGCACGCGGCGGACCGCGACAAGGAGGGCCTCGACCGGTTCTCCTCCCTCGCCGGGGTCGAGCTGCTGCCGACCGACCTGTCCGACCTGGCCGCCGTGGACCAGCTGCCTGGCGATGTCGACATCCTGGTCAACAACGCCGGCATCCAGCACGTGAGCCCGATCCACGAGTTCCCCGTCGAGACCTGGGACCTGATCATCCGGCTCATGCTCACCTCGCCGTTCCGCCTCACGCGCCGCGTGCTCCCCCACATGTACGCGCAGGGGTTCGGGCGCATCATCAACGTCTCCAGCGTCCACGGCCTGCGGGCGAGCGCCTTCAAGGCGGCCTACGTCTCGGCCAAGCACGGCCTCGAGGGCCTGTCGAAGGTCACCGCCCTCGAGGGTGCCGAGCACGGGGTGACGAGCAACTGCGTCAACCCCGCCTACGTCCGCACCCCGCTGGTGGAGAAGCAGATCGCCGACCAGGCCAAGACGCACGGCATCACCGAGGACGAGGTCGTCGCCAAGATCATGCTCGAGCCGGTGGCCGTCAAGCGGCTCGTGGAGGCCGACGAGGTCGCCGAGCTGGTGGCGTTCCTCTGCGGCCCCTCGGCCGCATCCGTGTCGGGTTCGTCCTTCGCGATGGACGGTGGCTGGACGGCCCACTGACGGCACCAGCCGCCATAGGATCCGACTCGATGGACGCCCACGACGACTCAGCGATGACCCTCCTGCGCCTGCTGGCCGAGGGTGCTCCCGCGTCGGAGCTCGGTGGCGTCCGGGACCCCGGGGGCGAGGCCCGCGAGCTGGCGCTGCGGGTGCGTGCCGCGTTCGACTCGCGTCGGCGCCGCGAGGCCGAGCTCACCGCCCTCGTCGAGACCGCCCGCGACCTCGCCGCCCTGCGCGACCCCAGCGGGATCCTCGAGGCCATCGTCCGCCGCGCCCGGACCCTCATCGGCACCGACGTCGCCTACCTCACGCTGTACGACCCCGAGGCCGGCGACACCTTCATGCGGGCCACCGACGGCTCGGTGTCCGTGGAGTTCCAGACGGTGCGGCTCTCCCTCGGCGACGGGCTCGGCGGGCTGGTGGCCTCGACCCACAAGCCGTACTGGAGCGCGGACTACCTCAACGACCACCGGTTCCAGCACACGGGGACCATCGACAGCGCGGTCGGCGACGAGGGCCTGGTGTCCATCTGCGGGACTCCCCTGACCGTCGAGGACGAGTTCGTCGGGGTGCTGTTCGCGGCCAACCGCTCACCCCGGCCGTTCTCCCCCGACCAGGTCGCCCTCCTCGGGTCGCTGGCCGCCCTGGCCGCCGTCTCGATCGTCCAGACCCGCAGCGCCGACGAGGTCCGGCGCCACACCGCCGGTGTGGAGCGGGCCGCCGCTGCTCACGACCGCTTCGCCGAGCTCGTCCTGGCCGGTGGCGGGGTCGACGACATCACCAAGGCCCTCGGCGACCTGCTGGGTGGCTGGGTGGTGCTGCTCGGCTCCGAGGGTGAGTGCCTGAGCACCCACGGCGACGCACCCTCGACCGACGACGCCCGCGCCGGCTCGCTCACCGACTCGGCCGTCGTCCGGATGACCCAGGCGTCCGGGCGGCTCGCCCACGACCCGGCCGGCGACCGGTGGGCCATCGGCGTCAAGGCACCGCAGACCCCCCTCGGCGTGCTGGTCCTGGGCGGTGTGGGGGTCCTCGACGACGCCGACCGGCGCACCGTCGAGCGCGCCTCGGTCGTGTCTGCCCTGGTCCTGCTCTTCGAGCGCACCGCCGCCGAGGCCGAGCAGCGCGTGCGCACCGACCTCGTGACCGACCTCGTCAGCGGCCGCGGCGACCCGCAGGCCCTGGCGTCCCGCGCGCGCGGCGAGGGCGTGGACCCCTCGGTCCCCCACGCCGTGCTCGTGGCAGACGCGGACGACACGGTGCCGCGCCGCACCCTGCTGCTCGCCGCCCACGCCGCCGCCGGTCCCGACTCGGTCGTCGGCGAGCACGACGGACGTGTCGTGGCCCTCGTGCCCTCCGACGACGCCCACCAGTCCGCCGGTGAGCTCGCCCGTCGCCTGGGGCGACTGGGCCGGGTCAGCGTCGGAGCCGCCGGACCGGTCAGCCTCGCCGACGACGTGCCCGCCACCTGGGCCGAGGCGGTGCGGACCGTGCAGGCGCTGGAGTCCCTCGGGCTCGGCGGCACCGGAGCGAGCTCGGCCCACCTCGGCTTCGCCGGTCTCGTCGTGGGCTCGGCCCCCGACGTCGACGGGTACGTCACCGACCACCTCGGCCCGCTGCTCGACTACGACGCCAAGCGTGGGTCCGAGCTGGTCAAGACGCTCCAGGCCTACTTCGACGCCGGTGGCAGCCCGCGGCACGCCGCGACGCAGCTGCACGTGCACGTCAACACCGTCAGCCAGCGCCTCGAACGCATCGCGGCACTGCTCGGACCGCACTGGCAGCAGCCGGATCCCGCCCTGGAGCTGCAGCTGGCGCTGCGGCTGCGGCGGCTCAGTGCAGGCGCGTCGCCAGCGACGTCGCCACCGCGTCGGCGGTGAGCCCCAGCTCGTCGAGGAGCTGACCGCGCGAGGCGTGGTCCAGGAACGACTTCGGTATGCCGTGCAGGTGCACCGGCTGCTCGAGCCCCGCCGCGCGGAGGGCGACCGTGACGGCCACCCCCACGCCGCTCGTGACGAGGTTGTCCTCGACGACCGCGACGGCACCGGCGTAGCGCGCCAGCTCGACCAGGTCGTCGCTCACGGGCAGCACCCAGCGCGGGTCGACGGCAGTGACCCGCAGGCCCTGGGCCTCGAGCTTCTGCGCCACCTCGACCGACAGGGCGGCGAACGCCCCGACACCGACGACGAGCACGTCGCAGCCGTCCGTCGAGGTCTCGTGCAGGACGTCGAGCGCACCCACCTGGCGCACCGCCGGCACCGGCTCCCCCACGTCGCCCTTCGGGAACCGGATCACGGTCGGGGCGTCGGCCACGTCCACGGCCTCGCGCAGCTGCATACGGACCTGCTGTCCGTCGCGCGGGGCGGCGAGGCGCAGGCCGGGCACGATGGAGGCGATCGCCATGTCCCACATGCCGTTGTGCGACGCACCGTCGCTACCGGTGACCCCGGCGCGGTCGAGGACGAACGTGACCCCGGCGTGGTGCAGCGCCGCGTCCATAAGCAGCTGGTCGAACGCCCGGTTGAGGAACGTCGCGTAGACCGCCACCACGGGGTGCAGCCCGGCGAACGCGAGCCCGCTCGCCATGGTCGTCGCGTGCTGCTCGGCGATGCCGACGTCGAAGACGCGGTCGGGGTAGGCCGCGGCGAACCCGTCCAGGCCCACGGGGATGAGCATGGCCGCGGTGAGCGCGACGAGGTCGGGCCGCTCGGCACCGAGGGCCACCATCTCGTCGTTGAACTCGTCGGTCCAGATGCGGCCGCTGACCTCGAACGGCAGCCCCGTCTCGGGGTTGAACTTGCCGACGCCGTGGAACTGGTCGGCGTCGTCGTTGATGGCCGGGTCGTAGCCGCGGCCCTTCTGCGTGATCACGTGGACGAGCACGGGGCCGCCGAAGGCGCGCGCCCGGCGCAGCGCCGCCTCGACCGCGGGCTCGTCGTGCCCGTCGATGGGGCCGAGGTACTTCAGGCCGAGGTCCTCGAACATCCCCTGCGGGGCGACGATGTCCTTGATGCCCTTCTTCATGCCGTGCAACGTCTCGTACATCGCGCCGCCCACGACGGGGGTGCGGTGCAGCGTGTTCTTGCCCCAGTCGAGGAAACGCTCGTACCCGCGCGTCGTGCGCAGCGTGGCGAGGTGCTCGGCGAGGCCCCCGATGGTCGGGGCGTAGGAGCGCTCGTTGTCGTTGACGATGATGGTCAGCGGCAGGTCCTTGTCGGCGGCGATGTTGTTGATCGCCTCCCACGCCATGCCTCCGGTGAGTGCCCCGTCACCGATCACCGCGACCGTATGGCGCCCACGCTCGCCCTTGAGGCGGCGCGCCTTGGCGATGCCGTCGGCCCAGGACAGGGCCGTCGAGGCGTGCGAGTTCTCGACGACGTCGTGCTCGGACTCGGCGCGGCTCGGGTAGCCGGAGAGCCCTCCCTGCTTCTTGAGCTTGCTGAAGTCGTGGCGGCCGGTGAGCAGCTTGTGGACGTAGGACTGGTGACCGGTGTCGAAGACGATCGTGTCGCGGGGGCTGTCGAAGACCCGGTGCAGCGCGATGGTCAGCTCGACGACGCCGAGGTTCGGCCCGAGGTGCCCGCCGGTCTTGGACACCGACTCCACGAGGAACGAGCGGATCTCCTCGGCGAGCTCGGTGACCTCGGGCGCAGGCAGCGCCTTGAGGTCGGCGGGGCTCTTGATCGTCTCGAGCAGTCCCACGCGGGGCCGTCCTTTCACGCAGTCGGTTCGCCCGGTCCACCGTCCGAGGTCCATGGGACGGGTCACCGCATCGGGCAAGCGACTGAGTCTAAGCGGTGGCGCTAGGCCCTGCCGCCACGCACCCTGACCTCGATGCTTTGGGGCACCCCGGTCACGTCGACCTGTCCGTCCCGGTCAACGCTCACGGTGACCGTGGCGTCCCCGACCCGAAGGCCCTCGACGCGCAGCGCCCCGAACGGCGCCGGGACGACGGGGTCGATGTCGATGGTCCCGGCCGGGACGTCGGCCCGCAGCCCGAGGGCCACCGTGACCAGCGCGCCGGCGGACGCCGCGGACCACGCCTGCGGACGGCAGGAGGCCGGGTAGGGCGAGGGCCGCCCCATCATGGGCAGGCCCGAGTAGAGCTCGGGCCAGCGGTAGTCGAAGGCCTCGGCGGAGGCGACGAGCGACTTGGCGACGAGGGCGCTCTCGGCCCGATGTCCTTCTCGCGCCAGGCCCAGCGCCGCGATGGCGGTGTCATGGGTCCAGATCGACCCGGTGTGGTAGCCGATGGGGTTGAACCCGCCGTTCCCGCTGCCCATGGTCCGGATGCCGAACTCGTCGAGGAGCTCCTCCCCGGTCAGCTGGGCGGCGACCGAGGCGGACTCGGCCTCGGTGAGCACCCCGGTGCCGAGCACGTGGCCCATGTTGGAGCCGAGCCCGTCGACAGCGTCGCCGTGGCCGTCGAGCGCGATGGCGAGGTAGCGCCCGGCGTCGGTCTGCACCCAGAAGCGGTCGGCGATCCGCTCGCGGAGCTCCTTGGCCTGGCGTTCCGCGTCGTCGCCGCCGTCCTCGCCCAGGGCGCGCAGGAGGCGAGCCGCGCCGGAGAGCGCCTCGACGGCATACGCCTGCGCCTCGACGAGGGCGATGGGGGCGTCGGCGATGCGCCCGTCGCGCCAGCGGATCGAGTCCCCGGAGTCCTTCCACCCCTGGTTTGCCAGGCCGGTGCCCGAGGTGTCGAGGTACTTGAGGAGGCCATCGTCGTCGGGACGCCCGTCGGTGGTGAGCCACTGGAGGGCGGCGCGCAGGTTGGGCAGGAGGGCGCGGACCTCGTCCTCGGCCATCCCCCACTGCCACGCCTCGACGAGCAGCGTCACCCAGAGCGCGGTGGCGTCGACCGTGCCGTAGTAGACCGGCGGGAGTGCCAGCCCGCTCTCGGGATCGAGGTATGCCGTGCGGCGCAGCTCGTGGGGGATCTTGCCCGGCGCCTCGGCGCTGCGGGGGTCGACGACCTTGCCCTGGCGGCGTGCGAGCACCCGCAGCGTGCCGCCGGCGAGGTCGGTGCCGAAGGGCAGCATCATGCGGGCGGCCCAGATCGAGTCGCGGCCGAAAAGCGTGAGGTACCAAGGGGTTCCGGCTGCGGCGAAGACGTCAGCGGCGTCGTCGGGGTCGCGCAGCAGGAGGTGCTGGAGGTCGTCCATCGCGTGCTCCACGAGGTGGCGCAGTCGCGGGTCGTCGGCGACGACCTCGACCGAGTCCCAGGACACGGCGGAGTGGCCGGGGTCGGCGTCGAGGACCGACGCCGCGTCGCGGGTCGCCTCGACCCGCATCGTGGCGACGGTGCTGCCCCCGGGCTCGACCGACATCTCCAGCTCGACCACGGCCCGGTCGTCGGTGACGACGACGGCGGAAGGCGCGGGGTCGAACTCGACCCGGCCGGTGTGCCGCTCGAAGGAGAAGACCAGGGCGTCCCCGTCGCGGGACGGCGCCACGGCGGGGTGGACCACGTGGCCGGCCTTGACCGAGCCGATCGGGGCGCCGTCGCCCGCGAGCTCGACGGCCACCGTGGCGGTGACGGTCTCGCTGGCGCGGGACGTGAGGACCAGGCGCTCGACCATGGCCCCGTCCTCGAGCAGTCGGGTGCGGTGCACCTCCACCGTCGGGTCCGGGCCGGGGTTGCCGAGGTTGCGCGCCGACAGCACGAACTCCGCGCGGGCACCGCTGGCTCCCTGCGCCACGAACGCCGGGGCCTCCCCGTCGATGCGGACGGTCGCGGTGCCGAGCACGCGGACGTCGTCGACGTAGAGCCCGTGCGAGGTCGAGGGCTCGATGTCGCCACAGGTCCCGGACAACGCCGTGGCATTGCCGTTGGCGCAGATGTTGAGCTGGTGGAGCCAGGGCTGGCGCGGCGGGACGGCCGCGTCGGACACCTCCGGCGACTCGTGGTCGGACACCTGTGGGCCTTCTCTCCGTTGACGTCAGGGCAGGTCAGCGAGCTGTGGACCGTGTCGTGGAACGACGTCCCGGGGCTCGGTCGGTTCCGGCGTGCCATCCCATCATGCTCTTGACGACGCCGGGTGCGTAGAGCATGCTCGCTTTTATTGGAACGTTCAAACCCCTTCGGATTTGAACGATCACATCGCAAGGGAGCGAGCCGATGACGGGACTGACGGGTGTCGCCGCGACGCCGTCGACGCGCGCCACCATCGTCGACGTCGCCCGTGCCGCCCAGGTGTCCCGCCAGACCGTGAGCAACGTCCTCAACCGCCCGGACAAGGTCGCCGCCCCCACGCTCGAGCGGGTGCGTGCGGAGATCGCCCGGCTCGGCTTCACCCCCCACGTCACCGCCCAGCAGCTGCGTCGCCGCAAGGCCGCCGCCTTCGGCTTCGAGGTGAACCCCTCGGGCCACGGGAAGATGGGGCACATCCTCGACGAGTTCCTCGTCCAGCTCACCGTCGCCGCCCCCGACCACGGCTCGCACCTCATGGTGTTCGCCCCGGACGCCGAGGACGTCATCGAGGGATACCGCCAGACGCTGGCGACCGGCCTCGTCGACGGGTTCGTGCTGGCCGACACCCGGCGCGGCGACCCCCGACCGCAGTGGCTCCTCGACCACGACGTCCCTTTCGTGTCCTTCGGCCGCGTGTGGGACCTGCCCGACCTGCACCAGTGGGTCGACGTCGACGGCGGCGCCGGTGTGCGCCAGGGCGTGGCCCACCTCGTCGAGGCCGGCTACGACCGGATCGGCTTCCTCGGCTGGCCGTCGGGCTCCCCCGTCGGTGACGACCGCCGCAGCGGTTGGCTCGCCGGCCTGGCGGACGCCGGACGCAGCGACCCCGACGAGGCCGAGGCCGAGGAGTCCGTCCAGGACCTCGACCAGGCGACCGCCGCCGCCGAGCGGCTGCTCGCCCGCCTCGGTCCCGGCAGCGCCGTCGTGTGCGCCTCGGACATGCTCGCCCTCGGTGCCGTCCGCGCTGCCCGCAACGCCGGGCTGGCCCTGGGCCCGGACGTCGGGGTGGTCGGGTTCGACGACACCGACGTGGCCGAGGCCCTGTCCGTCACCAGCATCCGACAGCCCATCGCCGAGGCGGCCCGCACCGCCTGGCAGATGCTCCTGTCCCCCCGAAGCACCGAACCGGTCCTGCTCACTCCCGAGCTCACGGTTCGTTCCAGCAGCACCCGCACCCCCCACCCACCCCGGACGGCCACCGATCCGGACACCACTGGCACGGCACACGGCCGTCGAAAGGACACACCATGACGCCATACAGGAACCGCCCCACCCGGACCGCCTTCGCGGTCTGCCTGACCGCGGGGGCCCTGGTCCTCGGCGCCTGCTCGGGCGGCGGCGGCTTCGACGAGGGCTCCAGCGCCTCGCCGAGCAGCCAGAGCGGACCCGTGACGCTGAAGTTCATGATCACGTCCAACGGCCCGGCTGACGTCAAGCTCCAGCAGGACACCGTCAAGGCGTGGGAGACCAAGTCCGGCAACAAGGTCGAGATCGTCGCGGCCTCCGACATGAACCAGCAGCTGAGCCAGGGCTTCGCGGCCGGTTCGCCGCCGGACGTCTTCTTCACCGACGCCAACGTGTTCCCGACCTACGCGAAGGCCGGCAACCTGTTCCCCTACGGCGACAAGCTCGCCAACAAGGAGGACTTCTACGAGGGCCTGACCAAGACCTTCACCTACGAGGACAAGCTGTACTGCGCCCCGAAGGACTTCTCCGCACTCGCCCTGATCATCAACACCGACATGTGGAAGGAAGCCGGCCTCACCGAGGCCGACGTCCCGAAGACGTGGGCGGACCTCGAGGCCGTCGCCAAGAAGCTCACCACCGACAAGCACGTCGGCCTCGTCATCGGCGACACCCGTGACCGCGTGGGCGCCTTCATGAAGCAGGCCGGCGGCTGGATCGTCAACGAGGACCAGACCCAGGTCACCGCGGACTCCCCCGAGAACCTCGCGGGCCTCAAGGAGGTCCAGAAGCTCCTCGCGAGCAAGACGACCGCCTTCCCGAAGGGTGTCGACGCAGGATGGGGCGGTGAGGCCTTCGGCAAGGGCTCGACCGCGATGACCATCGAGGGCAACTGGATCAAGGGCGCCCTCAAGGCCGACTTCCCGAACGTCAAGTACATGGCTGCCGAGCTCCCGGAGGGCCCGGCCGGCAAGGGCACGCTGAGCTTCACCCAGTGCTACGGCATCGCCGCGGACAGCAAGAACCAGGCTGCTGCGATCGACCTCGTGAACTACCTCTCGACGGCCGAGCCGTCCCTGGCGCTGGCCAAGGGCCTGGGCGTCATCCCGCCGATCAAGTCCGCCGAGGCCGGCTACAAGGAGGCGTTCCCGGACGACGCGGCGTTCCTCGCCGGCGCCGAGTACGCCCAGGGCCCGGTCACCGTGGCCGGCATGGACCCGGTGCTCAAGGACTTCGACACCCAGCTCGCCGGCCTGCCGGGCGCTGACCCGAAGGGGATGCTCGAGCGCCTCCAGAAGAACGGCGAAGCCGTCCTGAAGTAGCCAGACCCGGTGCCCGCGCGAGGCTCCCCCGTTCCGCGCGGGCACCGTCTCCACCCAGCCGCCGGGCGAGCCCCTGCTCGCCCCGCGGCACCACGGGGCGGGCCGACCGCCTCTCCCGTGGGCACCACGGGGCATCGACGCGACCAAAAGGGGTCCCATGCGACGCGGTACCAACTCGGCCAAGGCCGCCGAGGCACGCTCTGGGTGGTTGTTCATCACCCCGATGATCGTGATCCTCGGACTGTTCCTCGTGTTCCCGATCCTCATCGCCTTCTGGGTGAGCATCAGCGACTGGGCTGGACGCGGCTCTCCCCTGGCGGGGACCGTGAACTTCGTCGGCGCGGACAACTACAAGCAGCTGATCGGCGAGGACTCTCTGGCCCGCAGCGACTTCGCGACCTCGATCCGCAACAACTTCTACTACGTGCTGCTCGTGGTGCCGATCCAGACGGTCCTCGCGCTCGCGCTCGCGCTGCTGCTCAACCAGCGACGGCTCAAGGGCCTGAGCTTCTTCCGCACCGCCTACTACTTCCCCTCCGTGACGAGCTCGGTCGCGATCGCGTCGGTGTTCCTGTTCCTGTTCGCCGGGGCCGGCACCGTCAACGCGTTGCTGTCGTTCGTCGGCATCAAGGGCCCGAACTGGTTCGCCGACCCGCGTGGCATCGGCCACCTCGTCCTCAACGGGATCGGGATCGGCAAGGACGGCCAGGGCCCGGCGTCGATGACGGACAACGGCTTCTTCAGCCTCACCTGGTGGGACTGGGTGTCCGGGCCGTCGATCGCGATGTGCACGATCATCTTCCTGGTCATCTGGGTCTCCGCCGGTGGCTACATGCTCTTGTTCCTCGCCGCCCTCCAGAGCATCCCCGGTGACGTCTACGAGGCTGCGTCGATCGACGGCGCCGGCCCGATCCGCACCAACTGGTCGGTCGTCATCCCGCAGCTCAAGCCGACCCTGTTCACGGTGCTGACCCTGGGGTTGATCGGCACCTGGCAGGTGTTCGACCAGATCTACATCATGTCCAAGGGCAACCCCGGCAAGACGACGCTGACGCCCGCCTTCCTCGCCTACGACAGCTCGATCAACAACGGCGAGTGGGGCCAGGGCACGGCGATGTCCTTCATCCTCTTCGGGATCATCCTCGTGATGACCGGCATCCAGTGGCTGCTGCTGCGAGATCGCGACACCCCGCGGCGCAAGCCGTGGAAGCGAGGGGGTGGCCCCGCCACCCCCGGCCCGGTCAACCCCGGCCCGCAGCGGGCCCTCGGGCAGGCGACGGTCGGCACCACCAGCGCCACCTCGACGACGGGACCGATGTCATGAGCACCCAGACCACGCCCCGCTCCGACGCGGACACCAGCACCGTCGTCAGCGCCTCCCCGCGCAGTGCGCACGCCACGCGTGCCACGGTGCTCAAGGCGCTCGGCTACACGCTGCTGACGGTCTTCGCCCTGCTCTACCTCTACCCGTTCGTCATCCAGGTCGGCACGAGCTTCAAGACCGACCCGGACGCGACGGCGGCGCCGCTGAACCCCTTCCCGTCGACCTTCTCGACCGCCGCCTACAGCGCGCTGTTCGAGCAGGACTTCGCCCTGTGGGCCCGGAACTCGGTCATCGTGACCGTGTTCGTCACCGCGGGTCGGGTCTTCTTCGACAGCCTCGCCGGCTACGCCCTGGCACGGATGAAGTTCCGTGGCCGCGGCCTGGTCACGACCGCGCTGATCGCGACGATGGCGGTCCCGGGCGTCGTCCTGCTCATCCCGAAGTTCTTGGTGCTCAAGCAGATCGGCATCTACGACACGTTCGCCGCGATGATCCTGCCGCTGCTCGCGGATGCGGCCGGCATCTTCATCATGAAGCAGTTCTTCGAGTCGATCCCGGTCAGCCTCGAGGAGGCCGCGCGCCTCGACGGGTGCGGTCCGTTCCGGACGTTCTGGTCGGTGGTCCTGCCGATCGCCAAGCCCGCGCTCATCACCATCACGATCATCTCGTTCCAGTCCTCGTGGAACGAGCTCGGCCACTTCCTGATCTCCCGGCAGTCCCCCGAGCTCAACACCCTGACCACGGGTGTGGCCGGTCTGCTCACCGGGGCGCTCGGTGCCGGCAACCGGTACCCACTCAAGCTGGCGGCAGCAGTCCTCATGACGATCCCGGTCGCGGTGATGTTCTTCATCTTCCAGAAGCGCATCATCTCCGGGTCGCTCGAGGGCGGTGTCAAGGAGTAGGGGGTCGGCCCGGCGGGGCCTCCACAGACGGTGAGCGGGCCGGCGGGGACGTACCCGGCCCGCTCACCTCCCTGCATACGCGCAAGCTCCCGTCGGGGCACCCCGTTGCGGCACAGTGGGAGCCATGACCGACACCCACAAGGACAAGCTCCACCGGTACCTCGTCCGGACGCGCGCGTCGGTGCTGTGGAAGGTCGAGGGACTTTCGGAGTACGACCTGCGGCGCCCGCTCACCGTGACGGGCAGCAACCTGCTCGGGCTGGTCAAGCACCTGGCGATCGTCGAGTCCCGGTACTTCGGTGAGTCGTTCGGCAGGCCGTTCACCCCGCACCTGCCGTGGTGGGACGACGACCAGCCCGCGGACGGCGACCTGTGGGCGACGGCGGACGAGAGCAGCGCCGAGATCCTGTCGACGTACCGTGCGGTGACAGCCCATGCCGACGAGACCATCGCGGCGCTGGACCTCGACTCCCCCGGCAACGTGTCGTGGTGGCCCCGGCCCGAGGTGACGCTGCACTCGGTCCTCGTCCACGTGGTGGTCGAGACCGCGCGGCACGCCGGCCATGCGGACGTCCTGCGCGAACAGCTCGACGGCCGGGTGGGCGACTGGGCACCGGATCCCGCCGAAGCGGTGTCCGCGCCGTCCGAGGAGGACGAGCGTCGTTGGGCCGAGCACCGCGCGAGGGTGGAAGCCGCTGCCCGCGAGGGCGAGAAGGCCGCGGCCGGCGCGTGGTCCGGGCCTGCCGCCAACCGCTGAGCTGCGCTTGACTGGGCCTGTGCCTCACGACGACTGGCACATCGACGCGCTCGACCTCGACGGGTACCTCACGCGTCTGGGGGTCGCTGCCTCGCCGCCCAGCTGGGAGGCGTTGGCGCAGCTGCACGAGGCGCACGTGCGCACCTTCACCTTCGACAACATCGACGTCGTCCTCGGGCAGCACCCCGGTGTCGGGATCGCGGCCGTGCAGGCGAAGTTCGTCGGTCGTGGTCGCGGCGGTTACTGCTTCGAGCACAGCACGATCTTCGCCGCAGCCCTGGAGCGCATGGGGTATGCCGTGCGACGTCACCTTGGCCGGGTCGGCGACCCCGAGGCGGGCACCCAGCAGGGACGCACGCACATGGTCGTCGAGGTCGCTCTCGACGGCGAGCGGCTGCTCTGCGACCCGGAGTTCGGGATGAGCCTGCTGCGCCCCATACCGCTGCGCGACGGGGCCGAGGAGGAGCAGGCGCCCGGGTGGGCCTACCGGGTGCACCGGTCGGACACGGGCTGGGCGTTGTGGCGACGGCGCGACGAGGGCTGGGAGATCATGCACACCACCGATGAGCTCGAGGTGCGCCCGGTCGACGTCGTCATCGGGCACCACTACACGAGCACCTTCCCCGACTCCCACTTCCGCAGCGGCGTGATCATCACGCGGCACCAGCCTGCTCGCCACGTGACGCTCACCCACGAGGTCGTCACCCTCCGCTCCCCCGGCCGACCGACCGAGCACCGACCGCTGCGCCCGGGCGAGTTCGAGGAGTGGCTGACCGAGGTCGAGGTGCCGTTGTCGGACGACGAGCGCAGTCGCCTGGTCGAGCGGGTGTCGATGTCCTGACCTGCTCGATGAGCCTGTCGGTCGACCGGTAGGCAGCGTCTCAGCGGCCCCGGGACCTCTGGGGCAAGCCGTGCGCCAGGGCGTACTCGACGAACTCGGCGTGCAGCGCCCCCGGGACGTCCAGCGCGACCGGCTCACCCTGGGCCGTGACGACGCCGACGACGGCGCCGCGCCGAGCCCGGCCGGGTTCGGCGACTTCAGCGAGCCCTGACCACGGCAACGTGCGCCACCGCAGCCAACGACGAAGCCGCACACCGTCATTCGACACGACCGTGCAGTTCCACCAGCTCAGCACCATCGGGACGGCGAACAGCAACGAGACCACCAGCGCGCCTGCCTCGAGGTCGGTGGCGGCGACGAGGACCACCCCGACGGCGAGGATCGCCGCGGGGAGCACGACCGCGACCCATACGCGTCCGACGAACACGTGCGTGCCCTCGACAGCACCGCTCGAACGATCCCTGACCACGTTTCTCCCCTGTCCCCCAAGAGCCTCCCAGCGTCGGCACGGCCCACACTCTCCCCTGATGAGGACTCAGTCGTCCATGGCCTCGATGCCGAGCTCGTCCAGCTCGCCCATCCGCGACCGCAGCCGTTCGACGAGCGCGGGGTCGGCGGGCGGGTAGTCCGTGACCTCCTCGACGACGCGCAGCGCCTCCGTCGTGCGGTAGGAGCGCGTGGGGTTGCCAGGGAAGCGCTTGTCGGTGACGTTCGGGTCGTCCTCGATGGTGCCGAGCGGTTCGACGCGGTAGACGCGAGGGGGTCCGTCGCCACGGGCGAGCGCGGCAGCGAGCGGGGCGCCCTCGGCCGAGGACGTGATGTAGACGTGCTTCGACGGGCGCTGCGAGCCGTAGTTCGACCGCCAGCCGGGCGTCAGAAGGTCCCCGACCGACACGTCCGCCCTGGTGCCATGGAAGAACGGACCGGGGTCGTCCACGACCCGCGGGACCGGGCGCGGGTCGCGCAGCAGGCTGTCGAGCCGGGCGGTGAGGACAGCGGTGCGGCTGCGGCCCTTCGGTGCCCGCGGGTAGCGCGACAGCACGTCGAGCACCACGGGCGTGGCGCGCTTCGCCGACGCGTCGAGGAGGTACTCGGCCACCACCGGGTCCTCACCGCGCGAGAGCTCCCCAGCGCGCGCCGCATGGACCGCCGCACCGAGGATGTGCCGGAGCTGGGTGTGGTTGGCGAGCGGGTGCAGGTATGCCGCGGCAGCAGCATCGCCCGCGGCCGTCGCTGCGTGCCGGGCGGGCTCGTCGGGGGCGTCCTTCGCCGCGCGGTGGGCGTCCGCCGCCGTCGCGCGCTGCAACCGGGAACGCGGCGCTCCCTCGGCGAAAGCCCTCGCTGCGTCCAGCGCAGCGGACGGGCGTGGGTCGTCCGGCACGGCCTTGGTGAACAGGACGAGCGCCGGCTCGGCGCACGCGGCGGCGTAGGCGGCCACGGCCCGCAGCTCGTCCATCGTCAGCTCGAAGTCTGGCTGGCTCGGCGGCATCGGTCCGGCTCAGTCCTTCGTCGGCGTGGAGCCGCCCGCCACCTCGTAGTTCCAGACCTCGCTGTGGGTCGAGACCGGACGCGGTGCTTCTCCGCCGGCGCGCTCGACGGCCGACCGGTGCCCCTCGGCGAAACCGGGCGAGCTCACCCAGCCCTGGAACGACTCCTCGTCACGCCAGCGGGTGATGACGAGCCACTGCTCCCGGTCATCGGTCGGGCGCAGCAGCTCGAAACCCTCGAAGCCGTCGGCACCGTCGACCGCTCCGGCCCGTGCGGCGAAGCGGTGGGCGAGCTCGTCGCCGGATCCGGCAGGGACGGTGATGGCGTTGATCTTGATGGTGGTCACCCGCCCAGCCTGCCACTGCGCCGCACAGCCCGACCAGCGTTGCCCCCGGCAGGTGCCCGGCCACCGCCCGGGTGCCTGCTCCGCTCCTCGGGCAGACTGGTGACATGGCCCGACCTCCCCTGCCGTCCAAGCCCTGCGCCCGGTGCGGTCGAACCATCACCTGGCGCAAGGCTTGGGCTCGCGACTGGGACTCGGTGCGCTGGTGCTCGGACAGCTGCCGCAAGCACGGCCTGAGCGACGTCGATCGAAAGCTCGAGGCGTCCCTGGAGTCGCTGCTGGACGGGCGGTCGGCCAGCTCGTCGGTGTGCCCGTCGGAGGCGGCGCGCGCCGTCGGTGCGGACGACTGGTCCGACCTGATGGAGCCGGCACGGATGGCCGCCCGACGGCTGGTGGCAGCGGGGCGCGCCGAGATCACCCAGGGCGGACAGGTCGTCGACCCGAGCAAGTTCAAGGGCCCGATCCGGGTACGCCGACCCCGTTGAGGTCGAGGTCGGCGCCCTGACGGGTCAAAGCCTTCGTGCGCGGTGCAGCGTTCCGCTCACACCCTTTCGACGCGGTCGGCCTGCGGTCCTCGATCGCTCTGTCGCACCTGGTACCTGACCCGGTCGCCCTGGTACAGCTCCTCGCCGTCCCGGATCACCGACACGTGCATGAACAGGTCAGCGCCGCCGGCGTCCGGGGTGATGAACCCGAAACCCCGCTCCGCGTCATACCGCGCGACCACACCCTCGCCACCGCGTGCCGGGACGTCGGACGCCCCACGGTGCCCCGACCGGGCGCGGGTCGTCGACGACGCGGGGCCCCGCTGCGCGGAGCTGCGCGCGAGGCGCACACCGCGAGCTTGCGGGCCCTTGTCGCTCATGACGACGTCGTAGGTCACCCGGTCACCCTCGTCCAACCCGAGCAGGCCGTCGGCCAGCTCCCGGACGTGGACGAAGACATCGGGGTCACCCGACTCGGGGGTGATGAACCCGAAACCCTTGTCGCCGTCGTACCAGGACACGGTGCCGTCAGCCCCGTCCGAGGCCACTGCCTGCTGGGCGGCCTGGGCTCCCAGGGGGAGGAGGTGGTCAGCCTGCGGTCCCCTCTCGCCGTCGACGACGAGGAACGCCACCCGCTGCCCCTCCGAGACCACACCGCCGCCCACGATGGCCGAGCTGTGCACGAAGACCTCGGCGCCACCGCCGTCGGGGGTGGCGAAGCCGTAGCCCTTGGCAGGCTCGTACCAGGACACGGTGCCGAGCACGCCCAGCGGTGCATCGGCAGCCTGGTCGGCCGTGACCCTGACGCGCCGCGCCTGCGGCCCACGGTCCCCCTCGCCGATCTCGAACTCGACCACCTGCCCCTCCCGGAGCACCTTCATCGCGTCGTTGCTGACGATCTCGGACGCATGGACGTAGAGGTCGTCTGCCCCCTGCCCGAGGGCGATGAAGCCGAACCCTCGATCTGTGTCGAACCAGCGGACGGTTCCCTCGGTCACGGCTGACTCCTTGTCAAAAACTGCGGTCGGTGTTACCCCAAGTGTCCCCGACGCAGCACGACTCGCGTCACGGCCTCAGGAGATGGTGACAACCGGGGCAAGTCCCCCACGGCGTCATCGACGGCATCCCGACTCGCACGGACAACGGCATTATCCAACGTCTGCGGTAGCCCGACAGGCGGCGGAAAGACGCGGCCCTGCGGCGGTCCGCTTTTTTGGGGTTGTGATTCCCTTGGCCTCACCAACAGATGCGCTACTGGGGGATGATCCGGGAGAAGCGGAACATCAGCTCCGGTCGTTTGAGGTTGCCAGTGTCGAATACGAAACACCTATCCCGCAAGGAGGCGCACGCCGCGACGCTTGGCGCCAATGGGCCGGGGGATGCGTCGGGTGAACCGAACGCGCCTCGACCACCGCCCGGCTACAGTGCAAGATGGATTGTCGACAAGGCAGCAGGGAGTCAATGTGACCGTGGCGGAGAGCCCAGTGGATGCCACCAGCTGGTGGACTACCTGGGGAGCCACATGGGTCCAGACACTAGGCGCCCTCATCGCCGCCCTCATCGCGGTCGCATGGACCGTGCACGTCCAGCGAAAGGAGGGCTTCAAGCAGCGTCAAATCACAGCCGCGTCGGACGTGATCATCAACTCTTTCCACGTGGTGCGCTACTGCCACCGCAACGCCGACCTAATGCGCGACTATGACTCTAAGTTCGACACCAGCCTACGAGCGTGGAGCATCGACCTACTTCACCAGGACGGAAGGCGCATCCTGCCTCAGCTTCGAAAGGAAGGCCGGGCGTTCGTGCAGGAAGCGCTGCAATGGAGAGTGCGACTGCAGAAGGATGCCTTGAGAATCGCGGCAGACATGGAGGACGGACGCGGTGACCTTCACCTGATACACCGAGGCCCTGAACTGGACGAGCTGCGGAACCATGCGCGAACGTTCGCCAACTTTGTGACGGCATGGTCGGCCGAGCCGTGGTGGTGGCGTCGGAGGCGATTGGTCGTAGCGATGACGAAGGCGCGGACTGGCTGGTGGGGCAACGACGACCTCGGAACTTTCCTGAATCACGACTGGCCTACCGGCGGTAAGCCGGGGGCCTAGAGACTTCAATGCCGGCCGGCATCGAAGCCTGCGAGCCTCTTAACGCGCGGTGCCAGCGGGCCAAGGGTCTGAAACAACTCGCCCAATCGGACACTGCAACAGCGTCCAGCTCGCGGCGGTAAGACGTGCCGCAAGACCTGCGTCCGAGCCGACGTTCCGTCAGGGCGTGGCCTGGCCCTAATAGGACCGGCGGCTGCGCCAGCGCCCAAGAACTGAGCATCAAGTTAGAGCCGGGTGTCGTCACGCTGCGAGGAGCATTAAGAACTGAGCCAGTTACTCGCCGGTTCTGCTGCCTTTGCCGAAAGCGAGACAGTCCCACGTTGGCAGCGACCGGCGTCGCCAAGACGTGAAACCATCGGCGACCGCGGGCATAACCCGAGATGACCGCTTCGTCACCTAGGGTTTGCCCCAACGTCGCACCGAACGCGGCACTGTTGAAGGGTGGGGGACGTGCAAAGCCGACGGGGTGTTTTCGCGGTGCTGCTAGTGGGGCTGATGGGTGCATGCGGAGAAGGCGCGGAAGATCAGGACGTGAACGCAGGTAGCCAAGACAAGTCGCCGACGGTGAGCCGGTCGACTGGAGTCGACACGGCGGCGTGGATCCGAGAGCTAGCTATTGCCGGCGTCACTGACCTAGATATGTCCAAGGTTGAGGCGCTCACAAGGGACATGTGCGATGACAGCCAAGAGGAGCTGACGACGTTCGCCAGCCTGCAGAAGGACGCAGGAGAACCAATGGATGTGCTGCGGATCAACTTCCGCTTTGTCTGTCCCGACCAGGTGGACAAGCTGCAGGCCGCTGAAGCCCAACTCGAGAACGCAACAGACTCCGTGCAGGAGGCGTGTGACATGGAACCAACTGCCCGCACACAGGACCAACAGCAGCTCGCTGAACTCATGGGTTGTTAGGGACTTAAAGAATTGCTAACGCCCTACAGCACCTCGGCGGCAGCCGAATAGCAGATCCCGAACCTGCGACCCACCCAGTCCCGTCGACTTACTACCTCGGCAAGGCACACGACACCAACCGCGGCGATGCTGCTGCTCTTCGATCGAATGCCGTCAGGGACTCGACCTCAGGCTCGGACACGCGGCCATCCCGCCGCCCTCCGCGTCATGCGTCAAGGACGCCCAGCGCTACGACAGACTCCTGAGAAGGACCTTTCGACGTCAGGGTCGACCGCGTTGACGACGGCGTCACAACTGGGCGTCCAGGATCCGAGCCCATGAGTCGACCCGCGACAAAATGTGTAACGGCGCGAAAGAGCGAAGGCAGCGGTAAGACGCATCGTGGCATATCGCGGTCATCGAGGCCCTGGGCTGCGGCAGACTATGACCGAGCCCTTCGAGTCAATTGTCGTCAATCGCCAGGCGGCCACGCGTCGACTCGGCCACGCTCGTTTCGACGGGATCTTGGGAGGTCGGAATGTCGGACGAGAGTGCAAGGCGGCTCCCCAAGCAGGGGAAGACAGCTGAAACGGACGTGTGGAAGTTGTTGGAGCAGGCCGAAGCCGCGATCGGCGCAAGGGACGAGCCGACTGCCGCCTACCTAGTGCTCGTGATTCGCCGTCTACTGCCCAGTCACTCCGCGGCCACGCGAAACGACATTGTCGACCGACTGGAGAACTCGGGTCTTGCGGCGCTGGATCGTCGTGCGACGGAGGCGATGGATCGCACCCTCCAAGTGGCAGCCAAGAGTGCGCCCAGCCCCTATGCGCGGACCCGACGCTATGTCCCTTGGTGGCTGTCCAATCGTCGGTCCTGGGAGCCACCCGCGGGCTCGCCCGGTCTAGGCAAGCGCCGTTGACGGAAGGTTCAGCAAACCTGCGCCGCCAGGCTCATCTCGGAGGAACCCCTGCGTCGGCGAAATACACGCGGCGATATGACGCGCGCCCGGCGGGCGCGTGTGGACGCGACTTGTACGAGCCAGCGGCCATGCCCTGCGACTCGTGCTACTGTCTCCTTACTACATCCCCCACGCCTCTCCACGATGCGCACTTGGGGGATTTTTTTGCCCGGGAGTGGAGGAGCCCTTGGTGCCTCAGTCGATGCGGCCACGCGGCTCGCTCAGCTTCAACAAGCCGCCGCTGACCCTCGACCAGCTGGCGGACCGTCTCATTGGACGCGGGCTCGAGGTGCCCGACCGCGAACGCGCCGATCGGTATCTCCGCCACATCGGCTACTACCGACTCTCCCCTTATGCCATCCCATTCCAGCAGGGCGGCCCGGACCACGCGCTGCGAGAGGGCACCTCATTCGACGACCTGCTCGACCTCTACGTCTTCGACCGCGCGCTCCGCTCGATCGTCATGGACGCCATCGAGCGTGCGGAGGTTGCCGTTCGCGCCGCGCTGACGGACCACATGTCGACGACGTACGACGACCCGTTTTGGTACGTGGCGTCCACGCACTTCCGCGACTCCGGCAAGCACGCCCGGTTTGTGAGGATCGTTAGGGACACGTGCGAGGCGCGGCTGCGCGGCACCCCCGACGCCGGCGACGACGGGCTGGTTCACCGCTCGGCACTCGAGCACTATCTGACTACCTACGGGTCCCCCGAACTTCCTCCGTCGTGGCTCATGGGCGAAATGCTGACCATCGGTCAGCTCGCCAGCATGTATCGAAACCTGAAGCAGCGCGCCGACAGGACCGCGGTCGCCAGTAGTGTCGGACTGAATGCTCCCGTCCTCGAGTCGTGGCTGACTACATATGTCCGCGTGCGCAATATATGCGCCCACCATGGCCGGCTGTGGAATGTCGGTCTGGGCGTATACCCGGCGATCCCTACCTCGCCGACGGTGCCGTGGCTCGCTGGTACCGGCTCGCTGCCGGACCGGTCGAAAAAGCGGCTCTACCCCGTCCTCATTTCGCTCCAGTCTGTCCTCTACACCGTCTCGCCGCGCAGCAGCTGGGCCCGCCGCCTTCACGACCTACTGGACTCCAGGCCCTCGATGAACCTACGCGGCATGGGCATCCCCGAAGAGTGGGTCGAAGACCAGTTCTGGAGCAAGCTTCTCCCGTAAAAACGCTCTCCGGCGCCCCTACTCCGGCACGCGGCGGTAAGACGGCAGCTCCTTTAAGGCAGCTCAAATGCTCGATGACTATCGCGGCGAAGTGTGGAACGTCTTCTCACTGGAATGAGAGGACATACGGGTGTCCCGCTGCCGTTGAATGCGCGCGCCACGAGAGTCAGTGGCTGCGCGAGCAGTAGGAGGGTGAAGTGATAGCCCCCGAAGGCTGACGCGATCTCGACGTCCGGTCACAAGCGAGGGATGTATCGCTTGCCCTGCAGGGCGTCGTAGACCAAGCCTGCGCTGCGCCGAGCGGCCAGCAACCGGACCCCTTCGGCCTCGAGATCTGCCAGGACCTGGGTCAGCCCCTCGCTCGTCAGGTGGTCGCCGAGCTCGACGCGCACCTCGCGGTACGCCTGCCGCATGGCCACCAGCTGGGCGTCGATGTGGCGGGTCGCGACCCAGGCGAGGGCGACGGGCTGGCGGCGCCACCCCGCGTACGAGCGGTAGTCCGACGGGCAGTGGTCGAGCAGCCAGGACACCGCCGGCACCTGCCACCCCGGGCTCTCCGGCGGCGGCACCAGCGGCGGCCAACCGGGCGGGACCGCGCCGAGGACCTCAGCCCGGCGGGCGCGACTCGGCACGACCGGCTCCGGACACCGAGACGGACGACCAGCAAGTAGAGTCGCCGCGTTCGAACATGTGTTCGATTCTAGGCCATGCTGAGGAGAGCCGACAGCCACTCGCCACCATCCGTGGCGCCCTGACCACGAAGGGTTGTGCGAGCGGGCGGACCGCGACCGTTCGTGGCTCCACGGCCACGAAGGGTCGCCTGAGCGTGCGGCCGCAAAACAGGGGATGCCCCCGCGCCACCAAGGGTCACCCAGCCAAGGGAGCAGACCCACCCTCAGCGCAGGGTGGCGTCCAGCCTGGCCAGCCGCGCGGCATACAGGGAGCTGGCGAGGCCGCCCACGGGCAGCACGGCGACGAGCGCCTCGAGCGCCGCCATGTCGTCCGCTCCCCCGCCGTCCACCCAGCGAGCGAGCAGCCCAGGGTCACCGGAGCGCAGCACCGCACCCCGCAGGGTCTCGTGCAGCTCGGCGCGCAGCAGCGCGACCTCCAGCGATCCCGATCCGGGCAGCAGCGGCCCGGCGTACCGCTCCAGCGCCCGGGTCAGGTCCCCGGCCGCTAGCGCCCGTCGCACGCTCCAGACGTCCACCGACACCCCGTCGCCCCCGAGGCGGTACGGCGAGGAGTCCAGCCGTGGCCCGAGCACCTCGCGCAGCCGGTGCACCTCGGCACGGACGGAGGAGGGCACACCCCGGTCGCCGTACAACGCACCCGCCAGCTCGTCGGCGCTCCAGCCCTGCTCGCGCGAGGTGAGCAGGGCGAGGATGTCGGCCCGGCGCGGGGTGAGGTCGTGGACGACCCCGCCGACGCGGACGTTCGGCCGCGACCCGAGCAGGCTCACCGCGATCTGCGCCACCGCCCGCAGCGCCGGCTGGGACTGGGCGCGGCGCCGCAACGCGTCCCCGCGCATCATCTCCTCGATGAGCCGGGCGGCGGTGCGCACCAACGCCCCCGCAGCGACCGGCTCCAGACCGACCGGCGCCGACACGTCGAGCACCGCGACCATGTCCCCGGTGCCAGGGTCGGTGATCGGGGCAGCCGAACACAGCCACCCGTGGTGGGAGTGCACGAGGTGCTGACCGCCGACGAGGTCCACGGGGGTGCCGGTCACGAGACACTGGCTGATGGCGTTGGTGCCGATGCCGCCCTCCGACCAGTTCGCCCCCTCGACGAACTCGATCGACTCCGCCACCCGCAGCGCGTCCGCCGAGCCGATCCGCCAGAGCACCTCCCCCGACACGTCGGTGACGACGACGAGGTGGTCGTCGCTGATCGAGGAGTCACCGAGCAGGCCCGTGACGACGGGGATGTATGGCGCGAGCGGGTGCTCGGTGCGCAGCCGCACCGTGTCGTCGACCTCACGGAACCGGCGCGGGCGTTGCCGTTCGGGGTCGATGCCCTGCGCCACGGCCCGCCGCCAGGACGCCGCGATCTGGGCACTGACGCGCGCGTCGTCCTCCCCCGCGAGGACGCGGTCGTGCGCCTCCCGGAGCCCCGCGACGGTGCGTCGGCCCATGGCTGCACTCTCGCACGCGAGCACCTCTAGCGGGAGCCCCGAGCCGAAGTTCGATGCAACGCCGGTGCAACGCCCCGTGCCGTCAACTGGCCCCACCGGATGCAAAGGAGCAACCATGGCTACCTCACCCAGCGACGCCGCCGAGGCGTGGCTCACCTCGTTCGACAAGGCCCTGCAGTCCCAGGACGTCGCCGCGGTCACCGACCTGTTCGCGGACGAGTGCTACTGGCGGGACCTCGTGGCCTTCACCTGGAACATCAAAACCATGGAGGGCCGCGACCAGATCGCCGACATGCTCGAGGCCACCCTGGGCCGCGTGCAGCCGAAGGGCTGGGCCCTCGCCGAGCCTGCGACCGAGGCAGACGGCACCGTCGAGGCATGGATCGACTTCGAGACCGCCGACGCCCGCGGCCACGGCCACCTGCGCCTGGTCGACGGCAAGGCGTTCACCCTGCTCACGACGATGACCGAGCTCAAGGGGTTCGAGGAGCCTGGAGGTGCCCGACGCATCAAGGGCGTCGAGCACGAAATCCACCAGGGCCGGCAGAGCTGGCTGGAGAAGAAGACCGCCGACGACGCCGCGCTCGGCGACACCGAGCAGCCGTACGTGGTCGTGGTCGGCGGCGGCCAGGGCGGCATCGGGCTCGGCGCCCGGCTGAAGAGGCACGGCATACCGACCGTGATCCTGGAGAAGAACGACCGGGCCGGCGACTCGTGGCGCAAGCGCTACAAGTCCCTGCACCTGCACGACCCGGTCTGGTACGACCACCTCCCCTACCTCAAGTTCCCCGACCACTGGCCCGTCTTCGCGGCCAAGGACAAGATCGGTGACTGGCTCGAGCACTACACCGCGCTCATGGAGCTCAACTACTGGACCAAGTCGGAATGCCTTGGGGCGCAATGGGATGAGGCCGCCGGCGAGTGGGAGGTCAAGGTCAACCGTGACGGCAAGGACATCACGCTACGACCCAAGCACCTCGTCATCGCGCTCGGCGTGAGCGGGTACCCGTTCATCCCGTCCTTCCCCGGTGCGGACACCTTCCGTGGAGAGCAGCACCACTCCTCCCAGCACCCCGGTGGCGACGCGTATGCCGGCAAGGACGTCGTCGTCATCGGGTCCAACAACAGCGCGCACGACATCTGCGCCTCGTTGTGGGAGGTTGGCGCGAGACCCACGATGGTGCAACGGTCGAGCACCCACATCGTGCGCAGCGAGTCGCTCATGGACCTCGCCCTCGGCGACCTCTACTCGGAGCGGGCGGTGGCCAACGGCGTCACGACCGAGAAGGCCGACCTCGTCTTCGCCTCGCTCCCCTACCGGATCATGCCCGGCGTCCTGAAGCCGGCGTACGACGAGATGCAGGTGCGCGACAAGGACTACTACGACGCGTTGCGCGAGGCCGGGTTCGACCTCGACTTCGGTGTCGACGGCTCCGGGTTGTTCATGAAGTACCTGCGGCGCGGCTCCGGCTACTACATCGACGTCGGCGCCTCCCAGCTCGTCATCGACGGCCGGATCCCCGTCGTCAACGGCCAGGTCGACCACCTCACCGAGACCTCCGTCGTCCTCGCCGACGGCACCGAGCTCCCGGCGGACGTCGTCGTCTACGCGACGGGCTACCAGTCGATGAACGGCTGGCTCGAGACCCTCATCTCCCCCGAGGTCGCCGACCGCGTCGGCAAGGTGTGGGGCTTCGGCTCCGACACACCGAAGGACCCCGGCCCGTGGGAGGGCGAGCTGCGGAACATGTGGAAGCCCACCAACGTCGACCACCTCTGGATCCACGGCGGCAACCTGCACCAGTCCCGCCACTACAGCCAGTTCCTGGCGCTCCAGCTCAAGGCCCGCTACGAGGGCCTCGAGACCCCCGTCTACGGACTTCAGGAGTCGCACCACCCGCGCTGACGCGCGAAACTGGGTATGCAGCGGGGCTGGCCACGGCGCGCGCGGACAGCCCCGCTGCATACCTGTGTCGAACGATCAGGCGAAGGTCTCGCCGGTGGCGTCGGTGACGAACTCCCAGAAGCGCTGGCGCTCGGGCGGCGTCTCGATCCGGACCGGGGCGTAGTGCGTCGGGCGCCGCCGACGGTCGTGCCAGAACCCGCCGGTGCCGATCGGGTCGTCAGTCGCCACGAGCCAGCTCACCGTGTCGGCGCCCTCTGCCGGGGTGCGCAGCAACGGACCCATGACCTTGTCGAAACCGGGGAGCGAGTCGGTGACGCCGGGGGTGTTGGCCCACCCCGGGTGCATGCTGTGAACGGAGACCCGGCCCCGCAGGCGCTCGGCCCACTGCTCGGTGATGACCAGCTGCATCCGCTTGGTGCGTGCGTAGGCGGTGACACCGGAGTAGTCGCCTTCGGTGTACTCGATGTCGTCGACGACGAGCTTCTGCCCGTACGCGCCGCCGGAGGACACGACGACGACGCGGCCACCCTCGAGGCTGTCGGCGAGCAGGGCGGTCATGAGGTGCGGCCCGAGGACGTGCGTGGCCAGGGTCAGCTCGTGCCCCTGGGCAGACGTGCTGCGCTCGGGCGGCAGCACACCGGCGTTGTGGACGAGGGCGTGCAGGTGCGGCACGCGGGCCGAGAAGTCGGCGCAGAACTCCCGCACCGCGTCGAGGTCGCTGAGGTCGCACTCGGCGACCTCGACCCGGGCCGACGGCTCCGCGGCCAGCAGGTCGGCGCGCGCCTTCTCCAGACGGGACGCCTTGCGCCCCAACAGGTGCACGGTCGCCCCGAGGGCTGCCAGCTGCTCCGCGGTGGCCAGGCCGAGACCGCCGCTCGCACCGGTCACCAGGACGTGGCGCCCGGCGAGGCAGGCGGGGCGCGGGTCCGCGGGCCACCACGACCGGCGCAGGCGGGGACCGAGGCGGGTGTAGCCGAGGACCAGGGACTTGTCCATCGCCCAGTCGAGGGCACCACTGAGTGACGTGACCATGGGTCAACGCTACGGGTGACCGGATGGGCGGGGCGCGCCGGGCACGACCTAGGGTGTCCGTCATGCCCGAGATGCGACACCGAAAGCTCGTCCGAGACCGGATCCCCACCATCATCCGCTCCAGGGGCGAGAAGGCCAGGACCACGGTGCTCGCGCCGGCGGAGTTCACCCCCGCGCTGCTCGACAAGCTCGTCGAGGAGAGCGTCGAGCTGCGGATGGCCCCGACCCGCGAGCAGCTCGACGAGCTCGCCGACGTCTGGGAGGTGCTGACGACCGTCGTGACCGACCTCGGCTTCACCATGGACGAGGTCGAGCAGGCCGCCACATTCAAGCGCGTCGTCCGCGGCGGGTTCTCCGAGCGGGTGTGGCTCGAGTCCACCTCCAGCGACCAAGCGGTCAAGAACTGACCGCTTGGGTCCCTACCGTGGAGTCATGACCACCACACCTGAGCCCACCAGTCCCGACGCAGCGCCCGCCACCGGTGAGCGCGCCGACCTCGTGCAGGCCCTGCGCCGACACCGAGACTTCCTGCGGTTCGCCGTCCGCGACCTCACCGACGACCAGGCGCGCCAGCGCACCACGGTCAGCGAGCTCACCCTCGGCGGGCTCGTCAAGCACGTGGCCGACACCGAGGCGCAGTGGGCGACCTTCATGCAGGAGGGCGCCGGGACGGCACCGGACATCGACTGGGAGTCGATCGACTGGAGCAACCCGCCCGCCGAGGTCGCCGCCTACGCCGACTCGCACCGCCTCAGGGACGACGAGACACTCGCTGGGCAGCTGGAGCGCTACGACGAGATCGCCCAGCACACCGACGAGCTCGTGCGGACCCTCGACCTCGACGCGGCGTACGACCTGCCGAAGGCGCCGTGGTTCGAGCCCGGCGCCCAGTGGTCGGTCCGTCGCGCCGTCCTGCACCTGCTCGCCGAGACCTCGCAGCACGCCGGCCACGCCGACATCATCCGCGAGTCCCTCGACGGCCAGAAGACGATGGGCTGAGCGCCGCACATCCTTCTTGCCGGACGGGATCCTCCGCCTCACCAGTCACACGAATTGCGTTGTGCCACAATGGTTTCGACCCCTGTGCGCGGGCCGAGCACTGTCGGTGGTCCCACCTAGGGTTTCCTCATGGCCATCACACCACAGGAGCCCGCCGGGCAGGACGGCAACGCCCGTCTCCGCCCTGTGCTGGGAGCCGTGGGGGTGGCGGTCGACGCGATGTCCGACGCGCAGGCGACCCGGGTGTGGGCCCTGTCCGAGCCCGAGCTGAGGGAGGCTGTCCGCGCCCTCGGCGAGCTCTCCGCGCGGGTCGACGCCACCCTGGTGAGCGTCCTCGCAGAGGCCGGCTCGCGCGGGCTCGGCACGGGTGAGGGCTGGGGCCCGGTGGACTGGGTGAGGTCGCTCGTGCCGCTGCTGCCGCTGCGCACGGTCACCGATGCGCAGGCGGTCGCACGTGCAGCCGGCGACCCCCGGCTGTCCGGGGTGGTCGAGGCGGCCACCGTCGGTGCGCCGTCGCCCGAGGGGCACCACGGGGCGTCCGCAGACCTGCTGCCGGTCGGCAAGGCGGCGCAGCTCGTGCGGTTCCACCAGTCGGTGGCCGGGCTGGCAGACCCCGGACACCTGGACGAGGCCCTTACCACGCTCCTGGACGGTGCCACCGGCCCCGGTGGCCTGAGCGAGCGCGACCTGGCCATCTGCCTGCGCCGCACCGGCGACCTCCTCCGACCCGACCGCGCCGTCGAGCACGACGCCGATGTGGCCCGGGCCCACCGGTCCCTCACCAAGGCCCGGGGCCCGGTGGGGCTGTCCCGCTACACCCTGCTGCTGGACGACGACGGTGCGGCGGTCGTCGATGCCGCGGTCGACGCCCTCGCCCGCCCCCGTCGCGACGAGGACACCGGCGACCTCGACACCCGGACGCCCGCCGCGCGACGTGCCGATGCCCTGCTGGACCTGGTCACCCGCGCCGTGGAGGCGCCCGACGGCCTGCCCCGGCAGACCAAGACCACCATGCTCGTCACCGTGCCGCTCGAGGTGCTTCAGCGACGGGCCCGGGGCGCGGGCCTCACCCTCACCGGTGGCGTGCTCACGACCGACACGGTTCGCCGGATGGCCTGCGACGCCGAGGTCGTCCCCGTCGTCCTCGGCAGCCGCGGCGAGGTGCTCGACCAGGGCACGGCGGTCCGCCTGTTCACCACCGCCCAGATCAGGCACCTCTGGGTGCGCGACCGGGGCCACTGCACGTTCCCCGGCTGCAGCAGGCCCGCGCGCTGGACCGACGCGCACCACCTGGTGCACTGGGCCGACGGCGGGCGCACGGACGTCGACAACGCCGCCCTGCTCTGCCGGGCCCACCACACCGTCGTCCACCGGGAGAGGTTTGCCGGCGACGTCGTCGACGCGGACGACGGCCGGGCGGTGGTCTGGGACCTCACGCCGGGCTCGTACGACTCCCGCCTGACCGCAGCTGGGCGCGACGCCCGGTCCGGACCGCTGGGCCGACGTCGAACGTGACCTCGCCCCGCACCCCGCCCGTCGGCGGGGTCACCGGCATGCGGACGGGCGAGCCTCCGTTTCTCGTCCCGACTCCCCTGCGCGCCACCCACGACCGAGGGGTATGCCGCGTGGTGACCACGCGGCATACCCCTCGAATCAGGTGCGGGAGAAGCGAACTCAGCTGTTGACGAGCGACCTCAGGACGTACTGGAGGATGCCGCCGTTGCGGTAGTAGTCCGCCTCACCCGGGGTATCGATGCGGACGACCGCGTCGAACTCGACCGGGTCACCGCCGTCCTTCACCGCGGTGACCTTGACCGTCTTCGGCGTCGTGCCCTCGTTGAGGGCGGCGATGCCGGTGACGGAGAACGTCTCGGTGCCGTCGAGGCCGAGCGAGTCGGCGTTCTGGCCGGCCGGGTACTGCAGCGGGATGACGCCCATGCCGATGAGGTTCGAGCGGTGGATGCGCTCGTACGACTCGGCGATGACCGCCTTGACCCCCAGCAGGCGCGTGCCCTTGGCCGCCCAGTCTCGCGACGACCCGGAGCCGTACTCCTTGCCCGACAGGATGACGAGCGGGACACCGGCGTCCTGGTAGGCCGCGGAGGCCTCGAAGATCGTCGTCTGCTCGCCGTCCGCGAGGAAGTTCCGCGTGAAGCCACCCTCGACACCGTCGAGCAGCAGGTTCTTGAGGCGGATGTTGGCGAACGTGCCGCGGATCATGACCTCGTGGTTGCCACGGCGCGAGCCGTAGGAGTTGAAGTCCTTGCGGTCCACACCGTGCTCGGCGAGGTACTTGCCCGCCGGGCTGTCGGCCTTGATCGAGCCGGCCGGGCTGATGTGGTCGGTCGTGACCGAGTCACCGAGCTTGGCCAGCACGCGCGCACCCGTGATGTCCTCGACGGGCGTGGTGTCCATGGACATGCCGTCGAAGTACGGGGGCTTGCGGACGTAGGTCGACTCGCCGTCCCAGTCGAAGGTCTTGCCCTCGGGAGTCGGCAGCGACTGCCAGCGCTCATCACCGGCGAAGACGTCGGCGTAGTCGGAGGTGAACATCTCCTGGTTGATCGACGAGGCGATGGTGCGCTCGACGTCGTCCGGGGTGGGCCAGATGTCCTTGAGGAACACCTCGTTGCCCGACGTGTCGGTGCCCAGCGCCTGGGTCTCGAAGTCGAAGTCCATCGTGCCGGCCAGCGCGTAGGCGATGACCAGGGGCGGCGACGCGAGGTAGTTCATCTTCACGTCGGGGTTGATGCGCCCCTCGAAGTTGCGGTTGCCCGACAGCACCGACACGACGGCGAGGTCGTTGTCGTTGATGGCCTTGGAGATCTCGTCGCTCAGCGGACCGGAGTTGCCGATGCAGGTGGTGCAGCCGTAGCCGACGAGGTGGAAGCCGAGCTTCTCGAGGTAGGGCCACATGCCGGCCTTCTCGTAGTAGTCGGTGACGACCTTGGAGCCGGGGGCCATGGAGGTCTTCACCCACGGCGCGACGGTGAGGCCACGGTCGACGGCGTTCTTGGCCAACATGGCGGCGGCCATCATCACCGACGGGTTCGAGGTGTTGGTGCACGAGGTGATCGAGGCGATCGACACGATGCCGTGGTCGATCTCGAAGGTCGTGCCCTCGGCCGAGGTCACCGAGACCTTGCGCGACGGACGGCCCGCGCCGTCGCCCTGGTCGGCCGGCTTGTCGCCACCGTTGGTGCCGTCGGTCGCGCCCTGCGGCGACGGGTCGCTGGCGGGGAAGCTGCTGGCGACACCGGCGTCGCCCTCGTCGTGGGAGACGTAGGTCGGCAGGACCTTGCGGAACGAGGTCTTGGCGTCGGTGAGCGCGATGCGGTCCTGCGGGCGCTTCGGCCCGGCGATGGACGGCACGACCGTGGACAGGTCGAGCTCGAGGTACTCGGAGTAGCGCGCCTCGGGCTGGTCCGGGCCGGCCTGCAGCCACATGCCCTGCTCCTTGGCGTACGCCTCGACGAGCGCGACGGACTCCTCCGAGCGACCGGTGAGGCGCAGGTACTCCAGCGTCACGTCGTCGATCGGGAAGATGGCGCAGGTCGAGCCGAACTCCGGGCTCATGTTGCCGATGGTGGCGCGGTTGGCCAGCGGCACCTGGGCGACGCCCTCGCCGTAGAACTCGACGAACTTGCCGACGACACCGTGCTTGCGCAGCTGCTCGGTGATCGTCAGGACGACATCGGTCGCGGTGGCGCCGGACGGGATCGACCCGGACAGCTTGAAGCCGACGACGCGCGGGATGAGCATCGACACGGGCTGCCCGAGCATGGCCGCCTCGGCCTCGATGCCGCCGACGCCCCAGCCGAGCACGCCGAGGCCGTTGACCATCGTCGTGTGCGAGTCGGTGCCGACACAGGTGTCGGGGTAGGCGACGCCGTCGCGGACCATGACGGTGCGGGCGAGGTGCTCGATGTTGACCTGGTGGACGATGCCGGTGCCCGGGGGCACGACCTTGAAGTCCTCGAACGCGGTCTGGCCCCAGCGCAGGAACTGGTAGCGCTCACCGTTGCGCTGGTACTCGATCTCGACGTTGCGCTCGAAGGCGTCCTTGCGCCCGAACACGTCGATGATCACGGAGTGGTCGATGACCATCTCGGCGGGGCTGAGGGGGTTGATCTTCGCCGGGTCGCCACCGAGGTCGCTGACGGCCTCGCGCATGGTGGCGAGGTCGACGATGCACGGGACACCGGTGAAGTCCTGCATGAGCACGCGCGCGGGCGTGAACTGGATCTCGGTGTCGGGCTCGGACTCGGCGTCCCAGCCGCCGAGGGCCCGGATGTGGTCGGCCGTGATGTTGGCACCGTCCTCGGTGCGCAGGAGGTTCTCCAGCAGCACCTTGAGGCTGTACGGGAGGGTCTCGCTGCCCTCGACCGCGGACAGGCGGTAGACCTCGTAGGACTGGTCGCCGACCGTGAGTTCACCGTGGGCGTTGAAGCTGTTCGTGCTGGCCACTGCCTGCTCCTTCGATGCTCAGTTGTGTGCGTCGTTGCACTCTGCTGTCGATCTCGATTTATCTTGACGTCAAGATATCACGTCGGTCGTGCGTGGTCAGGTCTGGACACGATCCTCGTCCAATGCGGTGCGCAGCGAAAGTGGCAGCTCTCGTTTGGTCCGCTCGGCGAGACCCGCGGCGACGTAGGTGATCGTCAGCACGGCGCACAGCAGCTGGTCCGAGTGCCGGTGGATCTCGTGCCGCAGGGTGAAGCTCGTCGTCCCCACGCGGACGGGTCGCACGACGATGTCGGCCCGGTCCCCCGCCGCCAGGCTCGCCAGCCACTCGATGTCCGCGTGCCGCACCAGCGGCAGCGCGTCCGCCTCCTTGGCGTCCTCGAGGCCGTACCCACGCGATGCGAGGTAGGCCAGCCGGGCGTCGTCGCACCACGCCAGGTACCACGCGTTGAACACCACCCCTACCTGGTCGACCTCGTAGAAGTGGACCTCGACGTGGTGGGTGAAGGGGGCGGGGCTGGGCTCGTGGTCAGGCTGCGTCGGCACGACGAGCGAGCCTAGGTCACGCCTGCCGTATGGCGCCCCGGCAGCCCCTCGGGCACGTCACCCGCCGCGGACGGAAAGGACCCACCGTCCGGAATCGAGGCACGTCACCGCCGGGACGGGACGGTGAGCACCAACGCCGCGGCGCAGGCCGCTGCCAGGAACAGCAGTCCCGCGGGGAAGCCGGCGGCCGTCGCGATCGCGCCCACCACCACGGCACCGGCCGCGGTGCCGCCGTCGAACCCGATGTTCCAGCCTGCGCTGGCGACCGGGATGTGCCCCGGGTCGACGCGGGCGAAGGCGACCACGAGCGTGAGGTTCTGCAGGGCTCCGTACGCGACACCGGCCAGGGCTGCGCCGAGGAGCAGCAGACCCAGGTCTCCGTCGCGGCTCGCACCCCAGGCACAGGTGGCGAGGCCTGCCACCCCGGTGAGGAGCAGGGGCGCGAGAAAGCGCTCGGCGCCATACCGGTCGGACAGGTGCCCGGCACCCCACCGGCACAGGGCGGTCCCGATCCCGAGCACGAGCAGGACGACGGCCGAGGCGGTGCCCGATCCGACGATCTGGGGCACGAAGGTGAGCAGCCCGCCACCGGCCATCGTCACCGCGAACAGGATCGCGGTGGGACGGGCCACGGCGAGCGCGCTGCCCCGGTCGATCCGTGGGGTCCGCTCGGTGACCCGGTCGGCCGGTCCGAGGGCGCGGGCCACGGCGAAGGCGAAGGGCGCGGCCAGGACGGGCAGCGCGCCGAGGGCGAAAACGGCGCCGTAGCCCCAGTGTTCGGCGACGGCCACCGAGGCGGGGAGCAGGACGAGGTTGGGCACGGCGACCGCGAGGCCGTAGGCGCCGATGGCTGCCCCGCGGCGGTGCACCGGGACGAGGTGGGCGGCCACGGCCGACCCGGTGACGGTGAGGATCCCGAACCCGATCCCCCGCACCGCGGACAGCGCGAGCACCGGACCGAGGGCATCGGACAGGAGGTAGAGCGGCGAGGCCGCGCCCATGAGGAGGACGCCGACGGCGATCACGGGCCCGTGACCGAACCGGCGCAGCAGCGCGGGCACGGCGAACTGCGTCACCACGGTGGCCGCGAGCAGCACCCCGTTGACCAGCCCGGAGCCTGCCTCGTCGGCGCCACCGCGGACCGCCCACAACGGGGCCACCGACAGCAGCGCGGCGTAGCCGCTGAAGCCGAACGCGGACAGCAGGCCCAGCGCAGGCATCCCGGGCAGCCGCCACACCGACCCGGTGGCGGCGTCCGGAGTGGTCGTGCTCACCGTTCGAACAGGGCCACGCACTCGACGTGGTGCGTCATGGGGAACGCGTCGAACGCGCGCACCTCACGCAGCTCGTAGCCGGACTCCTTCAGGTAGGCGGTGTCGCGCGCGAGGGCGGCCGGGTCGCAGGCGACATAGGCGATGGCTCGCGGTGAGAGCCGCACGAGCTGGGCGACGATGTCCTTGCCGGCACCGGTGCGCGGCGGGTCGAGCACCACGACGTCGGCCGACAGCGGCAGCAGGGGGTGCCGGCGCAGCTTGCGCGAGCGTTGGGCGCGGCGGCCGTTGGGTCCCGACTTCGACGCCCGCGGCACACCGAACGCGTCGTCGACCCGGGCGCGGATCGCCAGGACCGAGGGGTATTTCGCGAGGTTGCCTGCCGCTGCGGCGACCGCGCCCGGGTCGGACTCGACCGCGACGACCTTCCCGTCCGGGCCGACGGCCCGGCCCAGGGCCGCGGCGAACAGGCCCACACCGGAGTAGAGGTCGAGGGCGGTCTCGCCGTCGCGGGGAGCGAGCATGCCGAGCACGGTGTCGACGAACGTCGCGGCCGCGCCGGGGTGGACCTGCCAGAAGCCCCGCGCACCCACCTCGAAGTCGGCGACGAACGAGCTGCCCTCGACGTGCTCGACGACCGTCGGGGCCTCGGCCTCGCCGGACGGCACGCGGACGACGACTGCCTCGCCCTGCGACGGGGCGACGACGTCGACCGCGTCCTCACCGTCCCAGTGGCCGCGCAGGACACCAGTGGCGAGGATGCGCTCGTCGGCGATGAGGCAGGTGTCGACCGGGACGACGTCGTGCGACCGGTGCTGGCGCAGGCCGGCCCGTCCCACCTCGTCGACGGCGAACTCGACCCGCGTCCTCCAACCGAGGCCGTCGTGGTCACCGGGAACCGGCTCCACGGCGACGTCCACGTCGAGCCTGGCCAGGCGGGAGAACTGCTCGCGCACCACGGTGGCCTTGAGCTCGCGCTGGTGCGGCAGGCCCACGTGCTGGAAGTCGCAGCCGCCGCACAGTCCCGGCGCCGCATACGGGCACGGGGCGGTGACCCGGTGCTCGCTGGCCTCGAGGACCTCGACGCAGTCGGCGCGGACGAATCGCTGGCCCTCCCGCGCCTCGGTGACCCGTACGCGGACGCGCTCGCCGGGCAGGGCGTGCCGGACGAAGACGACGCGTCCCTCGTGGCGGGCGATGCAGAAACCGCCGTGCGCGATGGGTCCGACCTCGACCTCGACCTCGTCGCCGACCCGGAGGTCGGCCTGCACCTCGGTGGACCGGTCGGCGCTCACTGGCCGAGCCGGACCGAGCCGGCGGTCGGTCCGTCGAACCGCTCCTCCTGGCCCTCGGAGGAGGCGAGCTGCCAGGGCACGCTCGCGACCATGACACCGGGGGTGAAGAGCAGCCGGCCCTTGAGCCGCAACGCACTCTGGTTGTGCAACACCTGCTCGTACCACTTTCCGAGGACGTACTCAGGGATGTAGACCACGACGACGTCGCGGGGGTGGCCGGAGCGCAGCGACTTGACGTAGTCGACCACCGGCCGGGTGATCTCGCGGTAGGGCGAGTCGAGCGCCTTGAGCGGCACGGGGATGTCGCGGCGGTCCCACTCGTCCTGGAGGGCCTTGGTCTCCTCGGGCTCGACGTTGACCGTGATCGCCTCGAGCTTGGAGGGGCGGGTGGCCCGCGCGTAGGCCAGGGCCCGCAGCGTCGGCTTGTGGATCTTGGACACCAGCACGATGGCGTGCACCCGGCTGGGCAGCATCTGCGCGTCGAGGTCGTCGTCGGAGACGCGCAGCTCGGCGCGGACCCGCTCGTAGTGCTTGTTGATCCCGAGCATGAGGAAGAACAGGACGACCATGGCGGCGATGGCGAAGCCCGCACCGTGGAGGAACTTCGTGGCCAGGACGACGAGCAGGACGGTGCCGGACATCGCCGCACCGACGGCGTTGATGACGCGGCTGCGCATCATCTGCGAACGCACCGCCGCGTCGCGCTCGAGGCGCAGGTGGCGGTTCCAGTGCCGGATCATGCCGATCTGGCTCAGGGTGAAGGACACGAACACCCCGACGATGTAGAGCTGGATCAGCTTGGTGACCTCGGCGTCGTAGATGATGATCAGCACGATCGCCGCCCCGGCCAGGATGAGGATGCCGTTGGAGAAGGCGAGGCGGTCGCCGCGGGTGTGCAGCTGGCGCGGCAGGTAGCCGTCCTTGGCGAGGATCGAGCCGAGCACCGGGAAGCCGTTGAACGCGGTGTTGGCCGCGAGGATGAGGATGACGCCGGTGACGATCGAGACCAGGACGACCCCGGGCGGGAAGTTGTCGAAGACGGCGTGGGCGACCTGGCCCATGATCGTCTCCTGCACGTAGCCGTCACCGACCGGGACACCGTCCCGGGTGAGCTGCTGGGCGGGGTCCTCGGCGTACTTGATGCCGGTCCAGCGGGCCAGCGTCACCATCGACATGAGCATCGTGATGGCGATGAGCCCCATGAGGAGCAGGGTCGTCGCGGCGTTGCGGCTCTTGGGCTTCTCGAACGCCGGGACACCGTTGGAGATCGCCTCGACGCCCGTCAGGGCCGCACAGCCAGACGAGAACGCCCGCAGCAGCAGGAACGCCATGGCGATGCCGCCGATGGCCTCGTACCCCGGCTCGGGTGCCAGCTCGAGCCCGGCGCTCTCGGCCTGCGGCAGGTCGCCGAAGTAGTGCCGGTAGAAGCCCACGAGCGCCATGCCGAGGACGCTCACCATGAACAGGTAGGTCGGGATCGCGAACGCCGAGCCCGACTCGCGCACGCCGCGCAGGTTCATCGCGGTGAGCAGGGCGATGAGGACGACGGCGACGATGACCTCGTGGCCGCGCACGAACGGCAGGGCCGCAGCCGCGTTCTGGACACCGGACGAGATGGACACCGCGACGGTGAGGACGTAGTCGACGAGCAGGGCGCTGGCGACCGTCAGCCCGGCCTTGGGCCCCAGGTTGGTGCTGGCGACCTCGTAGTCACCGCCGCCGGAGGGGTAGGCGTGCACGTTCTGGCGGTAGGACGCGACGACGACGAGCATGACGACGACGACGCACAGCGCGATGATCCACGAGTTCGTCAGCGCGAGCGCCCCGCCGGCGAGGCCGAGGGTCAGGAAGATCTCGTCCGGCGCGTACGCCACGGACGAGAGCGCGTCGCTGGCGAAGACGGGCAGTGCGAGCTTCTTGGGGAGCAGGGTGTCGCCGAGGCGGTCGCTGCGCATCGCGCGACCGACAAGCACACGCTTGAGGACGCGTCCGGGAGTTGCCACGGCGAACACTCTAGGCGGCGCAGGTGGCCGTTGCGCGAGACCCCGTCCCTGACCTGCGCGGCACCGTGCACGAGCAGGTATGGCGCGGTGTAGCGTCGGCGTCGTGCACTTCGTGATCATGGGCTGCGGCCGAGTGGGCTCGTCCCTCGCGCTGAGCCTCGAGAGCCAGGGCCACGACGTCGCGGTGATCGACCAGGAGGAGTCCGCGTTCCGACGCCTGGGCTCCGCGTTCGAGGGGCGCCGGGTCACCGGGGTCGGCTTCGACCGCGACACCCTGGGTGAGGCCGGCATCTCCGACGCCTACGCCTTCGCCGCCGTGTCCAGTGGTGACAACTCCAACATCCTCGCGGCCCGTGTGGCGCGCGAGACGTTCGGCGTCGAGCACGTCGTCGCGCGCATCTACGACCCCGGTCGCGCCGAGGTCTACCAGCGGCTCGGCATACCCACCGTCGCCACGGTGAAGTGGACCTCCGACCAGATGCTGCGCCGACTGCTCCCACAGGGCCACGTGCCCGAGCTCGTCGACCCGTCCGGCAAGGTCGTCATCGCCGAGGTCACCGTCAACCCGGGTTGGGTCGGACGGCTCGTCAGCGAGCTCGAGGGCGTCACCGGGACCCGCGCCGCGTACCTCACGCGCCTTGGCTCCGGCATGCTCCCCGGCGCCGAGACCGTCTTCCAGGAGGGTGACCTGCTGCACCTGGCCGCCCTCGCGTCCGAGCTCGCGGCCGCAGAGCGCACCCTCGACGCCCCGCCCGCCCCGTCCGGGCACTGAGCAGAAGGATCCACATGCGCGTCGTCATCGCCGGGGCCGGGAGCGTCGGCCGCTCCATCGCCCGGGAGCTGCTGCACAACGGCCACCAGGTCCTGCTCATGGACAAGGACCGCAAGGACATCCAGTCCAGCCGCGTCCCCGAGGCCAACTGGCTGCTCGCCGACGCCTGCGAGATCACGGCCCTGCACGAGGCGGGCCTGGCGGAGTGCGACGTCGTCGTCGCCGCCACCGGTGACGACAAGGTCAACCTCGTCGTCTCGCTGCTGGCCAAGACCGAGTTCGGCGTCCCGCGCACCGTGGCCCGCGTGAACAACCCGAAGAACGAGTGGATGTTCGACGAGGCCTGGGGCGTCGACGTCGCCGTGTCGACGCCGCGCCTGATGACCGCCCTCGTCGAGGAGGCCGTCAGCGTCGGCGACCTGGTGCGCATCTTCCAGTTCCAGCAGGGCAAGGCCACGATGGTCGAGCTGACCCTGCCGCCGGAGAGCCCCTACGCGGGCAAGCGCGTCGGCGACGTCGAGTTCCCCGGCGAGACGGTGCTGGTCGGCATCATCCGCGAGGACCACCCGATCGCGCCGAGCCGCGACGACTCCCTCGAGCCGCACGACGAGCTGCTCTTCATCTCGACGCCGGAGTTCGAGGACGAGCTCGAGGCGATGCTCAGCCCCGGCGACCGCAACCCCCGCGGCGAGGCCTGACCTCAGGTCGGGTCGGGCTCCCGCTCGGCTTGGCGGCCGTCGTGGTGCCTGTCGCCGTGCTCGACGTGGTGACCGTCGGGTGCCGGCACCTCCTGCGGTGTCTGGCCGCGGACGAGCATCAGCCCCATCACGGCGAGGCCGGCCAGCCACAACGGCCAGCCGAGCGCCACTTTGGCGACGCCGAGCCAGGCCACCTCACCCGCGAAGTACAGCGGGAGCATGATGGCGACGCGCACGGCATACATGACGACGAGCACCAGGGTGAGGCGCTGGCAGACGCGCACCAGACCGCGGTCCCGACGCCAGGCGAACGGGTCCTCGGCCGCCCGGGGGTCGCCGGCGCCGACCATGAAACCCACGAGGGGCCAACGGCTCACGACCGACACGAGGGCTGCGACGCCCCAGCCGGCGCTGGTGAGGATGCCCGGCAGGAACGCGTCCTGCGCCCGGCCGCTGCGCAGCGCGAAGAACGCCGCGATGCCTGTCGCCAGGGCGGCGGAGAGCACGAACTGCAGGCTCTGTCGCTGCACGATGCGCACCAGCGCCAGGACGACGATGACCCCGCCGGCGGCGATGACCGCGGTCCGCACGTCCTTGGTGGCGGTCCACACGATGACGAAGGCCACCGTCGGCAGCGCGGTCTCGAGCGAGCCGCGCCACCCACCGAGGGCCTTGGACAGGCGCTGGCGGATGACCTCCTCGACCGTGGCAGGCGGCGTCGTCACGTCGGTCACGGCACCGTGACCGACCACGCGATCGGCCGCGCTGGTCCCGGCATCGGCGGCGGGGTCGGTGCCGGCACTCGCGTCGGCACCGGCGGCGACACGGTCAGTGGGCACGCAGCGGCACGATCTCGTAGGAGGGGTTGAAGATCGTCGGGATGCCGCGGTAGTAGGTGACCCGACCCTGTGCGCGCAGGTAGGTGCCCGGCTCGATCCCGGCGATCGACCGGCGACCGAGCCATACGAGGTTGATCGTGCGGCTGCCGTCGTAGAGGTCGATGACGAGCGCGGGCACGTTGACGCGCGGGCGCAGGGTCACGGCTCGGACGGTGCCCGACACGGTCGCCTGCTGCCGGTCGAGCAGGTCGCACATCGGGGTGCAGCCGAGCCGGGCCGCGTCCTCCCGCAGCTCGTCGGCCTCCATCTGGGTGACCGACTTGGTCAGGCGCTCGCCGAGACGGGCGATGGCCGACTTGTGGTGGCCCCGCGGGCCCTGGCTCCCCGTGGGCGGGGCCGTCTGCGCGTTGGTGGCCATGGTGGTCAGCGGACCTCGGTGATCTCGGGGCCACGCTCGAACGGCTTGAGGTCGTCGGTGTGGACCGGGGCGGCGTCGCCGGAGTCGGTGGCCTCGCCGTCGGCGTCGGCCTCGCCCTGGGCATCAGGCTGGACCGGCAGGGTCAGCGCGAGCATCTCGCGCGGGGCCATGGCGTTCTCGCCGCGGACGACGACCACGCTGCGCACGACCTCGAGCAGGGGCGCCGCAGCCTCGTCGTCGATGGCTGCCCGGCCGGAGAAGACCGCGCGGAGGAACCAGCGCGGGCCGTCGACACCGGCGAAGCGCGCCGGGGCGAAGACGGTGCGGCCGTCGGGGCCGGCCTGCGGCATCCGGGTGCGCAGCTCGGTGCCGAGCGCACCCTGGACCTCGTCGGCCGTACCGCCCTGGGCGAGGATCGACTCGGCGATCTCGGTGCGGATCTCGTCCCAGATGCCCATCGTGCGCGGGGCCGCGAAGGCCTGCAGCTGCACGGCGGAGTCGGCGACGACCGCCGTGGCGCCGACCACCTGGTCGGCGGCCTCGTCCACCTCGAGCCGCAGCTCCATGCCGGAGATCCCACGGATGCGCAGGGCGCCGAGGTCGAGCCGCCCGTCGTCGGTGACGTCGACCTCGGAGCTGTCGTGCGGGCCGTTGGCCTCGCGGTCGACGGGGGCAGCCTTGGCCGCCTGCTCGTCCTTCGAGACGTCGCCACCCGGGGTGCCGTCCGGGGCTCCGCTGTCGGAGTCACCGCTGTCCGCGATGTCACCGTCGGAGTCGGCGAGCGCGCTGGAGCCGGGTCCGGAGTCGGACGCCCCGTCCGTGGTGGGGTCGGGGGTCGGGTCGACCTCGTCGATCTGCTCGGACTTCTTGCCGCGTCGGAAGATGGCCACTGGAGTGTTCAGTCCTTCGTTGTCTGGGGGTGGTTGCCGAAGCCGCCACTGGCACCGTGTCCAGTGTCACCCCGGGAGGTGTCCTCGAGCGAATCCACCTCGACGAAGTCGGCGACGGCCACCTGCTGGACGACCAGCTGGGCGATCCGGTCGCCGCGGCGGACGGTGAACGCCTCGCGTGGGTCGAGGTTCACGAGGTTGACGAGGATCTCGCCGCGGTAGCCCGCGTCGACGGTCCCCGGCGCGTTGACGATCGTGATGCCGTGCCTGGCCGCGAGGCCCGAACGCGGGTGGACGAGGCCGACGTAGCCGTCGGGAAGGGCGAGGGCGATCCCGGTCGGGACGAGCACCCGCTCCCCCGGTGCCAGCGTCGCGTCCCTCGCCGCGTGCAGGTCTGCCCCGGCGTCGCCGGGGTGCGCGTAGGACGGCATCGGCAGGTCGGGATCGAGCCGCCGGACAGGCAGAGAGACGCGGATAGGGCCAGTCACGTGGACTGACCCTATCGGTGGTTGCTGCACGGTCAGGCCGCGCACTCCCGGCACACCATCTGCCCGTTGACCTCCTTGGCCAGCTGGCTGCGGTGGTGCACGAGGAAGCAGCGCGAGCACGTGAACTCGTCGTACTGCCGCGGGATGACCCGGACGGACAGCTCCTCGCCGGACAGGTCGGCGCCGGGGAGCTCGAAGCCCTCGGCCTGCTCCGTCTCGTCGACGTCGACGCTCGAGGCGCTCTTGTCGACCCGGCGGGACTTCAGCTCTTCGATCGAGTCCTCGGACAGCTCGTCATCGGTCTTGCGCGGCGCGTCGTAGTCAGTCGCCATAGTCGCTGTCGCTCTCCCTCTTCAGTCTCATCAGTGCCCACCCGATGATCGGGAAAGGCAAGTCGCCGGTGTTAACGCTGATCGTCGTGGTTTTGTGCCCACCGCCGGCGGGGATTGTGCCCTATCTGGCTGGTGCCGTCACCATCGAGTCCACGACGACGTCCGCGGCAGCCTCCCAGACCGTCGGCAACCGGGACCAAGCGCCCCGCCCGGGACGTCAAGACGCGGTCTGGGTTCATCCACAGTTCATCCAAGCGGGGCAACCCGAAGTGGGCTCCGGAACGTCTGTTCCCTTAGAGTCCTGTCTCCACCTGACCCGGATCCCCCGGTGCGAGACCGCTCCGGAACCAGACCAGAGAGGGGTGCAGAATGACCGAGTTCCACACCGAGATCACCGAGCGCGCCAGCCGCGCCGTCCAGTCCCTGCGTACGGCGCAGGAGTCCGGCGACGACTACCTCGCCTCCGTCCGTGAGGCCGAGCTGGAGAACTTGGCCCGCCTCGCCACCGAGCACGGCCTGCGCATCCCCGAGCTCGTCAGGTTCAACGCCGCCTGACCCTCACCGCTCCACGACGGCGCGCCCCACCAGCGGGGCGCGCCGTCGTCGTGTCCGGACCGTATGGCGCGCAGGGGGCACCCGCCGCCCTCACCCGCTCGCCGCTGGAGACCTACTCGTCGCCGGCGGCCTGCACGGCCCGGCGGACGACCGCCTCGAGCTCGGCGTGCAGCGTCGGTGCGGCGCCGACGACCATCCACTGGTCCGGGGCGGCGCCCTCCAACCCGGTGAACTCGCCACCGGCCTCGGTGAGGACGAGCCAGGCGGCTGCCAGGTCCCACGGGTTGAGGCCACGCTCGAAGTAGCAGTCCAGGGAGCCTGCGGCCACCGCGCAGATGTCCAGGGCCGCACTGCCTATGCGGCGGATGTCGCGCAGGTGCGGCAGCACCTCGACGAGCACCCTGGCCTGCCACAGGCGACGACGGGTGTCGTAGCCGAACCCGGTCCCGGCGAGCGCGTGCCCGAGCCCGGGTGCCGTGCCGATGGTCAGCGACTGCGACGGCCCGTCACCGCGACGCAGCCACGCCCCTGCGCCGAGGTGGGCGTGGAACAGCTCCCCCGTCACCGGGTTCACCACGGCACCTGCCACCGGGCGCCACGCGCCGGGCGTCGTGGGGTCGCCGACGACGGCGGCGACGGACACGGCATACGAAGGGATCCCGTAGAGGTAGTTGACCGTGCCGTCGATGGGGTCGACGACCCAGGTGATCTCGGACTCGCGGTCGGTGCCGCCCTCCTCCTCGCCGAGGAAGCCGTCGCCCGGCCGCGCCGCCTGCAGGCGCGAGCGCAGGAGGTCCTGGGCCCGCTGGTCCATGACCGTCACCACGTCGGTGGCCGTGCTCTTGGTCTTGGAGACCCCGAGGTCGGCGGGCCGGTCGTCGACGATGAGGCGACCGGCCTCGAGGGCGACCTCGACGGCCAGGCGCTCCAGCTCGGCAAGGACGTCGTCGCCGGGGACCGCGAGCTGGTCCACGTCAGTCCTGGCCGCAGAGCGCCGGCTTGGCGACGCGCAGGTTGGGGCAGCAGCCGGGGGCGCAGGTCGAGCGCAACGGTTCCCGACCCGGCCACGACGGCTGGGCCGGCTGCTCGCCGCGGGCCACGGCGGCCCGCTCCTCGACGAGGTCGACCAGGCCCGAGACGAACTCGGGGTCGATGCCGACGGTGGGCACGCGCACCAGCCGGATGCCGAGCTTCTCCGCTGTGGCGGCCGCCTCGGTGTCCAGGTCGTACACGACCTCCATGTGGTCGGAGACGAACCCGATCGGCGACACGACGACGACCTTCGCACCCTCGGCGGCGAGCTCCTCGAGCCGGTCGTTGACGTCGGGCTCGAGCCACGGCTGGCTCGGGGGACCGGACCGCGAGCAGAAGACCAGCTCACCGGACAGGTCGGTGTCGAGCGTCGCGTTGACCTCGTCGGTGATCGCGGCACCCAACGCGATGTGCTGGCGGCTGTAGGCGCTGCCGTCCTCGTCGCCGGGGCCGGAGGTCTCGTCCATCGCGATGGGGATGGAGTGCGTGACGAACAGCAGGCGCACGTCGCTCGCGTCGGTGCCGCCGCGCAGCACCTCGCGCACGGACTCCGTCACGAGGCGGCTGTTCGTGCGCGAGAAGCCGGGGTGGTTGGCGTAGGTGCGGATCTTGTCGATGGCGATGTCGATGCCGGCCTCCGCCACCTCCGCCTGCGCCCCGGCGAGGTCTTCGCGGTACTGACGGCAGGAGGAGTAGCAGGAGTAGGCGCTGGTCATCACCGTCACGAGGCGGGACAGGCCCTGGTCGTGGGCCTCGCGGAGCGCCTCGGGCACGAAGGGGGTGAAGTTCCGGTTGCCCCAGATGATCGGCGTGCTGATCCCACGTCGGTCCAGCTCGGAGCGCAGGGCGGCGAGCAGGGCGCGGTTCTGGTCGTTGATCGGGCTGCGTCCACCGAATCCGTAGTAGTGCTCGCCGACCTCCTCCAGCCGCTCGTCCGGGATGTTCTTCCCGGCGGTGACCGTCCGCAGGAACGGCAGGACGTCCTCGGGCTTCTCCGGACCACCGAAGGACAGCAGCAGGATGCCGTCGTACGGCTCGAGCGGAGAGGCGTCGTCGGTGGGTTCGGGCGTGGGGTCGGTGCTGGGGGTGCTCACGTGAGTTCTCCGGTTCGCAGGGGCTTGGGGGCGTGCACATCGAGCACGACGGCAATCATCCTCACCGCGAACACCAGGGCGACACAGCCCCAGATGACGAGCGGGCTGACGGCGTCGAAGTGGTGGGCGGTCACGATCAGGGCGGACCCGAGCAGGGCGGGCAACGCATACATCTCGCGGCGCAGGACCTCGGGCACCTGGCCGGCGAGGACGTCGCGGACGATCCCGCCGCCGACCGCGGTGATGCCGCCGACGATGACGGAGGTGAGCGGGTCCATGCCGGCGCCGAGCGCCTTGAGCGAGCCACCGATCGCGAACACGGCGAGACCGGCCGCGTCGAGCACCCGGACGAAGCGCGAGATGCGCTCAACGCCCGGGTGGTAGAGGAAGGTCACGAGCCCGGCGATGAGCGCACTCGTCAGCAACCGCCAGTCGGAGATCCCGACCGGGGGCAGGTCGCCGATGAGGACGTCGCGCATGACTCCGCCGCCCAGGGCCGCGGCGCCGGACAGCACGAGGACACCGAAGAGGTCGAGCCGCTTCTTCACCGCGACCAGTCCACCGGACAACGCGAACGCGAAGACGCCGACCAGGTCGAGGGCCAGCTGGAGGTGGGGGTCGAAGGTGAGCATCGCGAGGTCAAAACTACCCTCGCGGCGTGGTCACTTCCTCGGCGAGGCCCGTGGTGGCAGAGTCGACCACGATGTGGCGATACGGGAGAAGGCAATGCGAGACCTGCGGCTGATCGGTGTCCATGAGGACGGTCAGCGATTGCTGCTGTCCGATTCCGGGGGCGAGCAGTTCAGCGTCCCCCTCGACGAGCCCCTGCGAGCGGCGGTCCGACGCGACCGCCCGCGCCTCGGCCAGCTCCAGATCGAGATCGACGGTGGCATGCGCCCACGTGAGGTCCAGGCCATGATCCGTGCCGGCCTGAGCGCCGAGGACGTCGCCGACCGCTCCGGCTGGCCGGTCGAGAAGGTCCGCCGCTACGAGGGTCCGATCCTCGCCGAGCGTGAGTATGTCGCCGGGCTGGCCCGCGGGGTCCGCCTCCGTGGCCGCGCCGGTGGCGGCTCGACCACCCCCACGCTCGCGGCCCGCGTCAGCGCCCGGCTCTCCGGTCGTGGCGTGGACCCGGCTGCCGCCCTGTGGGACTCCGCCCGCAACGAGGCCGGTGAGTGGACCGTCGTCGTGACCTTCCCCGCCGGCGGCCGTCAGCGAGAGGCGCACTGGCACTTCGACGTCCCCGCCCGCACCGTGACGGCGGCCGACGACGAGGCGCGCTGGCTCAGCGAGGAGGACTCCTCGCAGGGCGCCTCACCCCTGCCTGCCCCCCACCTGGCCACGCCCCCGGCCCGCGCCACGACCGTGTACGACGTCGAGGCGGAGGGCGGCGTCCAGGCCACCCCGCGCCGCACGGCGCCGCCGCGTGCCGAGGAGCCGCTCGACCTCATGACGGCGATGCGCGAGCGCGCGTCGCACCGCGGCCGCCCCCGTCGTCGCGGCGCCAAGGCGTCCGCGACCCAGACCCCCGGTGACCAGGCTCCCCGCGAGGACGCGCTCCCGCTCGAGGACCTCGCCTACGATCCCGAAACCATGCCCCCGCCCCCCGCCGCGCGAGGGCCGCACCCGCTCGACCCCGCACCGGCCACAGACGAGAGCCCGAGCCCCGAGGCGCAGGAGCTCGTCGTCGACGAGGCGCAGGCGGAGGAGCCGGTGCTTGACGAGTCCGTGCGGGATGGGTCCGTGCGGGACGAGGCCGCACTCGACGAACCTGCCGTCGTCACGCCGCCCGAGCCCCGCCCTCAGGCTGAGGTGGAGGTCGAGACTGAGGTGGAGTCCGAGGAGGAGGTCGAGGAGCCGACCGCAACGGTCGAACGCCTCACCGCCGTCGCCCCGTCAACCGAACCCGCGCCTGCCCATGCCCCAGCCCCGACTCCGGCCTCGAACGAGGTCCAGGACGAGCAGGACGACGCGGCGGACGACCGCCACGAGGACGTCGGCCCTGCCGCCGAGAGTGACGAGCCCATCGCGGCACCCGAGCGACCGCGCCCGGCGAAGAAGTCCGGCCGGCGCAGCGTCCCGAGCTGGGACGACGTGATGTTCGGGGCCAGGTCCCGCGACTGACGAACCGTCCTGCGCCGGCGGATCGTCCGCAGCTGCTCAGCCGCCGACCATCGCCACGATCCGCCGCGCCGCCTGTTCCGGGGTGAGGGCCGTAGTGTCGACCAGGGCGCCGATCGTCGTCTTGCCCGCGCCGTGGGTCCCGTTGAGCCAGATGATCACGGGCTACTGCTGCGGGACGGGGCAGAGATCAAGGTCGAACGGCAGCACATCGGGTGACTCGGCGGCGGCCCGTGCCGCGGCGGAGTTCATCCGGCGCATGAAGTGCCGGCGGCAGAGCACCTCGTACTCCACGAGCGCCTCGCTGCCCGGCTTCGTGTCGCCGACCACGACCTGCTCGCCCTCGACCACCATGAGGCCGTCGACGACGCGGGCGTTGTGCGTGGCGCGACGACCACACCAGCACAGGGCCTCAACCTGGAGCACCTGGACCTTGTCGGCCAGCTCGATCATCCGCCGGGAGCCGGGGAACAGCTGGGTGCGGAAGTCCGCGGTGATCCCGAACGCGAACACGTCGACGCCCATCTCGTCGACGAGCTTGGCGAGCTGCTCGACCTGCTGCGGAGTGTAGAACTGCACCTCGTCGCAGATGAGGTAGTCGACGCGCAGGCCGTTGGTGGCGTGCTCGACCACGGCGTCCCAGAAGTCGAGGTCGTCGCCCACCTCGTGCGCCGCCGTCGACAGGCCCAGCCGCGAGGACAGCACGTCCGTGCCGGCACGGTCCATCTTGGTGTAGATCAGGCCGGACCGGCCGCGCGCCTGGTGGTTGTGGTCCATCTGGAGGGCAAGGGTCGACTTGCCGCAGTCCATGGTCCCGGAGAAGAAGACGAGCTCAGCCACGAGGGAACACCCTAGGCGGTGTCCCGGGCCGGCACGTGGAAGAGGGGTATGGCGGACTCGTCGGGGGTGAGTGACCCGTGCAGTCCGACGAGCGCCAGCAGCTGTGGCCGCGCCCGGCGGGAGTCCACGATGGCGAAGTTGTCGCGCATGGCGACGACGACGTCGCCGATCCGGGGCAGGTTGGTGGCGCTGACCGGGCCGAACCACCCCTCGCGCACGGCCTCGTCCCGCGAGCGGATCCAGGCACGCTCCCCCACCCGCTCGGTCCAGCACTGCTCGACGTCAGCCGCGGCACCGTCCTCGCAGTAGAGCTGCAGGGCACGAGGCTCCCCGCCGACGTGCCTGACGCCGGCCGCGAGCTCGGGGTCGTGGGCGAGGTCGATGCGCAGGGCGTGCGGGGCGTCGACCATCCCGTGGTCGGCGGTGACGTAGACCGCGGTGTCGGAGGGGACCGACCGGCACAGCCGTGCCAGCTCGGAGTCGATCGCCTCGAGCTCGTCGCCCCACTCCCAGGACTGGCAGCCGTGCACGTGCCCGACCTTGTCGAGCTCGCCCCAGTAGAGGTAGACCAGCGAGCGCTTCGACGCACGGACTGCGGCGATCGAGGCGTCCACCCGGTTCGCGAGCGTGTCGGCGGCCTTGAACCGGCCTCCGCGCACCGCGGCCCGGGTCAGCCCGGAGCCGTCGAAGAAGCGGGGGCCGACCCGGGTGACGGAGACCCCGGCCCGCTCGGCGTGCTCGAAGACGGTGTCCTGCGGCTGCCAGGCGAGCGGGTCGGGACCGTCCTCCCACGACAGCTCGTTGACGAGGCGGTCCTCGCCGGGGACGAGCACCTCGTACCCGAGCAGGCCGTGGCTGCCCGGGGGCAGGCCGGTGCCGAAGGTGCCCATGGAGGTGGCCGTGGTCGAGGGGAAGCCCGCCGTGATCCGGTATGCAGCCGGCAGCAGCGAGCGCAGGAACGGTGCGTGTCCGCCGCGGCGGCGGATCAGCTCGTACCCCAGTCCGTCGACGAGCACGACGATGGCGCGTCGGGACGGGCCGAAGGCCAGCCCTGCGTTGCCCTCGTGGTCGATCCCGTCAGGACCGGTCGGGGCGGTGGCCGCCTGCTCGGGCGAGCTGCCGGCGAGCGCGGCGGCGAACCGGTCGACCCCGAGCGTCGCCGCCACAGCGGGCAGGACCCCCGCGAGTCCGGCCGCGTCGTAGCGCGGGTGGAGCAGACCTTCGTGCGGCACGGTCTAGGCCGTCGCCGTCGGGGAAGGAGCTGACCGGGGAGGGGGCAGGGGCGGGCGCAGGACCGACGTCGGGAGCACCGGGGTCACGTGCCGATGCTCGTCGACAGCGCCTGGGCGAAGTCGAGAGCCTGCTGGAGGGCGACCTCGCCCTCGGCGTCGGCGCTGATGCGCAGCGAGATGTCGTCCGAGGCGACGCTGCCCTCGTAGCCGTGGTCGGCGTCGCAGTCGGGATCGGCGCAGGACGCGGGCATGAGGTCGATGCGGCTCACCGCTCCCCAGCCCAGGGTCAGGGTGATCTCGCGGCCGAGCGAACCGGGCACGTAGTCCTGCGGGCGGGCCACGACGTGGGTGACCATCACCCCGCGGACGGCGCTCAGCGGGACGCTCTCGGTGGTGGCCGTCGCGACGTCCTCCTGGCCGGGACCACCGTCGGTGTGGTCGTCGGCGTGCGCGATGACGAGGCGGCTGGCCGTGAGTGCCAGGACCGTGATGTGGCGGCGCACCACGTCGTGGTCGAAGGTCGTCTCCTGGTGCACCAGGTGCGAGACGACCTCGTCCCCTCCGAGTGCCGCGCGGACGACGTCACCCACGAGGGCCGGGTAGTAGCCGGCCTGCTGGATCGCTCGGGTGAGGTCGTCGGGCAACGCCAGTGGCGTCGACGCGGGGTGGGAGGAGGTTGGACCCATGCTGTCCATCTTGCCCTAGTAGGGCTCCCCCCGCCGATGCGCACCGGGCCTGCGCGAGTCCGACGACGGTGACCTGCGACGAAGCCGGTGATCGAGGTCCGAAGGCCTTGGTTTGCGTGGGTTCGCGTCAGGTCAGGGTGCGGCGGCCGGGGTCCTTGCGCCGCGGCGTCGGGGCGACGACGACCTCCGCGCCGAGGACGTCCACCCCGGAGGTGTGGGCGTTGACGGGGTTGAGGACGAGGCTGGCGATCTCCGGCAGGTTGTCGGCGAGCACCGACACCCGGGCGATGAGGTCGGCGAGAGCGGCGCGGTGGACCGGGGCCGAGCCGCGGTGCCCGTGCAGCATCGGTGAGGATTTCACCGACGAGATGAGGTCGGAGACGTCGACGTCGGTGAGCGGTGGGATGCGGTGGCCGATGTCGCCGAGCAGGTCGGTCGGCGGCCCCGCGATGCTGAACGACACGACGGGTCCGAAGAGCGGGTCCTCGTCGGAGCGCACGACGCACGAGACACCGGGGGTCGCCATCCGCTGGACGACGAAGGAGTTGGCCGACAACGGCGCGAGACGTTCGGTGAGGCCGGCGAAGGCCTCCCGGACCTGGGCCTCCGAGCGCAGGTCGACCCGGATCCCGGAGAGCCCGGGCTGGTGGCGCATGAGCGGCGCGACCGACTTGATGACCACGGGGTACCCCACGGACTCAGCCGCGGCGACGGCGTCCTCGACGGTCCGGGCAGGGACGCTCCCCCACAGCCGGACGCCGTACGCAGCCAGCAGCTCGGTGACCTCCGCGAGGCTGAGCCGGCGCCCCTCCGGTGCGTCGGTCAGGACCCGCTCGACCAGGGCCTCGGCCGCCTCGCGGTCGATCCCGACGGGGTGGACCGGCACGCCACGGTCGCGAGCGCGCCACTCGGAGTAGCGCGTCGCCGCCGCGAGCGCGCGCACCGCGTCCTCGGGCATGGCGTAGGCGGGCACGACCTCGACCCGCCCCTCGCCACCCTGGTCCGACAACCGCTCGAGGACTCCGCGCATGCCGAGGAACGTTGCGAGACAAGGTTTCTCGGACGCGATGGCTGCGTCGCGGACCGCGGTGGCCACCTCGGCGTCCTCGGTCACGAGCGGCGGGATGAAGCAGGTGAGGACGCTGTCGACCTCGGGGTCGCCGAACGCGTCGGCGAGCGCACGGGCGAAGTGCTCCCCCTTGGCGTCGCTCGGCAACGACACCGGGCCGTGCGCCACCTCCAGCCCCCAGCTAACGCACGCCTCGGCCGTGAGGGCGCCGAGGGCATCGGAGTTGCCGACGATCGCGACCCGGTTGCCCTGCGGCAGCGGCTGGTGCACGACGAGCTGGGCCACGTCGAACATCTGGTGGACGTTCTCGACGCGGATGACGCCGGCCTGGCGCAGCATCGCGTCGAACGCCTCCGGGCGCACCCGGGTGGGCCGTGCCCGGTGACCCGGCGGCACGCCGTACGACGAGACACCGGACTTGACCACGATGACCGGCTTGGTCGTCGCGAGCCGCCGCGCGATGCGGGAGAACTTGCGCGGGTTGCCCATGGACTCCAGGTACAGGCCGACCGCGTCGGTGTCGTCGTCGTCGATCCAGTACTGCATGAAGTCGTTGCCGGAGACGTCGACGCGGTTGCCGGCCGACGCGAACACCGAGATCCCGAGGCCGCGACGGGCGGCCGACGCGAGGACGGCGATGCCGAGGGCACCGCTCTGGGCGAACAACCCGAGGCGACCTGTCGGCGGGAGCTCGGGCGCCAGCGACGCGTTGAGCCGCACGCTGGGGTGGTTGTTGATGACGCCGAAGGAGTTGGGTCCGAGCACGCGCATGCCTGCGGTGCGCGCTGTCGCGAGCAGCTCGCGCTGGAGCTCCTCCCCCGCCGCACCGGCCTCGGCGAAGCCCGCGGACACCACGAGCAGCGTCTTGACCCCGGCCTCCGCGCAGTCCGCGACGACATCGAGGACCTCCTCGGCCGGGACCGCCACCACGGCGAGGTCGACCTCGTCGGGGATCTCCGAGACGCGGGCGTGGGCGTGCAGGCCGAGCACCTCCATGGCCTCGCGGTTGACCGCGTAGACCGCGCCGTTGAACCCGGCGGCCTGGATGTTGGCCAGGATGTGGTGGCCGATCGAGTCGCTGCGCCGGCTCGCACCGACGACGGCGATGGTGTCGGGGAACAGCACCGAGTGCATGCTCACCGACTCGGCGCGGTGCTCGCGGGAGAGCCGCACCGCCTCGGACCGCTCGGTCGGCTGGATCTGGAAGCGCACCGAGACGACGCCGTCCTCGAACCGCCGGCTGACCTCGTAGCCCGCCTCGCTGAAGACCGAGATCATCTTGCGGTTCTGCGGGAGCACCTCTGCGGTGAACTCCTCGACGCCGGCCTCCCACGCGATGACCGCAAGGTGCTCGAGCAGGACCGAGCCGATCCCCCGGCCCTGGTAGGAGTCGGAGATGTTGAAGGCGACCTCGGCGCTGGTCGCGGTGATCTTGTCGTACCGGCCGATGCCGATGATCTCGCCCCGCACGGTCGCCACCAGGGCGACGCGGTCGTGGTAGTCGACGTTCGTGAACCGGGTGACGTCGCGGTCGCTGAGCTTGCGCAGCGGGGCGAAGAACCGCATGTAGATCGACTCGTCGGACTGGCCCGCGTGGAAGCGGTGCACCGCCTCGACGTCGCTCGGGGTGATCGGCCGCAGGTGGGCGACCGACCCGTCACGGAGGACGACATCGGCTTCCCACTGCGCCGGGTACCCCTCGGGGCGCCCTGCGGCCTCGGTCATGCGGCCTCGCTCACGGCCCGGCTCATGGAGGAAGCATGGCACGACCGCACCCCGCGGGGTCGACCGGCTCAGCGGCGCAGCGGGACCGTCTCGAAGGTCGAGCCGGCGTCGTTGCTCTGCCAGTACGACCCGCCGCCGCTGAAGGCGTAGACCAGTCCGCCTCCGGCTGCGCCGGCCCACGCCGTGTCGGTCGCGCCGCCGGGGGCGACCGCCTTCCACGCGGCCCCTCCGGTGCTGGTCGCGAGCATCGTGGTCGGCGACGGCACCTCCCCCGTGCTCGCCGGCAGGGCCTGCCGCACGGCGACGAGGTGCTGGGCATCGGTCGCCGTGAGCCAGACCCCTGCGGCGGTGGGGGTGCCCAGCCCGGGGGCGGGGCGCAGCCGCCAGGTCGCGCCCCGGTCCGTGGACGTCACCACGGTGTAGCGGCTGTCGGGCGCGTCCGAGGACGGGCAGACGCCGACGAGGGTGCCCCTCGTGTTCGCGGTGGCCGCGAGGGTCAGTCCCTGCTCGGGGTCGCATCCTTCCGGCACCGGGAGCGTGGTCGGGGTCCCCGAGACCCGTATGGCGCGTACGGGCTGCTGGGGGTCGGCGGCGGTCGCGTTGAGGTAGGCGTCCGGACCGTCCAGCGAGATCCAGGCGTTCTCGACCACCGGCGCGGCAGCAGGGAGCGGGACGGTGGAGGTGGTGGTCGAGGTGACGGCGCCGGTGCGCACCTGCAGGTCGGAGCAACCGCGTGGCGTCGAGGCGGTGCCGGTGTGCCTGCACGTCCCGGCCGTGGCCATCCACACCCGGCTGCCGTCGGTCTCGAGCGAGAGGACGGTGCGGCCACCCACGTCGACCGAGGTCCAGCTGCGGCCACCGTCGGTGGTGCGGCGCACCTCGGTGCCGAAGACGTAGCCGACCTCGGCGCTGGCGAAACGCACACCGACGAGCTGGCGTGGTCCGGCCGGCGTCACCAGCGGCCCGCGGGTGGTCAGGTCGGTGAAGGAGGCCCGCGTCGACCACGTCCGGCCGTTGTCGTCGGACCCCACCACAGCGGTGCATTCGCCGGAGGGACACACGGCCGACCCGAGGGCGAAGAGTCGGCCGCCGCCGGCGTTGGTCATCGACGCCAGCCCGAAACCGACCGGGACGGCGAGGCTCCCGGCCGCTGGCGTGCTGCGGGTGGGAGGGGGCGTGGTCGTCGTGGCCTTGTCGGTGGCCGGCGGACCGGGCTGGACGGTCCGGGTCACCGTGACCGTCGGCAGCGGACCGGTCGTCGTGGCGCTGGCGGTGGTCGTGGTGCTGGGTGCGTCCGACGCCGACTGGAGGCCAGGTCCGTTGCCGGTCCCGACGACCACCGAGGCGGCGACCACGGCGGCAGCAGCAGCGGCCCCCAACCAGACGACGGCGCCGTGTCGGCGGGGTCGCCTGGACTCGGCCAGCATCGCCTCCCAGCGCTCCTCGCCGGCAGGCAGCTCGCGGACCTCGTCGCGCTCGTGCGCGAAGAAGTCCTCGAGGGGGTCGCGGCTCATCTCGTCCCTCCCAGGGTCGCGGCCATGCGGTGGCGGGCGTCGAACAGGTCGCGCTTGACCGTGCCCTCCGACTTCTCGAGCTGTCGGGCCACGGTGGCTACCGGGAGGTCGGCGAAGTAGTGCAGCAGGACGACCACGCGCAGCCGGTCCGGCAGCTGCTGCACCGCGTCGCGCACGGTCAGCGTCGTGGCCAGGTCGGGCGCCGGCGTGAAGTCGTCGCGGCCCGCCTCGTGGCGCTCGTAGGCAGCGGCCTCGCGCCCGCGCTTGCGCCAGTGGTCCCGGACGAGGTTGGCGGCCACCGTGTAGAGCCAGGCCCGCGGGTCGTCGACCTTCGCGAACTCCCGGAAGAGCTTGAGGAACGCCTCGGTGGCGATGTCGTGTCCGAGCTCGGGGTCGCTGACCAGCCGCGCGGTCCAGCCGGCGAGGCGGCCGTAGTGGACGTCGTAGACCTCGCGGACGGCAGCCTCGACGTCGACCCGGTCCCGCGTCGCCACTGCCACCCCTCCCCTGAGTGCCACGGCGGTCATCGTCGTCATGCCCTGATGGACGCCGCACCCCCGCGCGTGGTTGGTCCCATCCTGTCAGCGGCTCACGAGGAGTTCGCGACAGGATGGGGGCATGGAGCTCTCGCAGGTGGTCCGACGTCGCCGGATGGTGCGCCGCTTCGACCCCGAACGCCCCGTGCCGCGCGAGGTCCTGGAGCGGATCCTGCATGCCGCGCAGCGGGCCCCCAGCGCCGGGTTCAGCCAGGGCTGGGACTTCGTCGTCCTCGAGGGCCGTGGACAGACCGAGGCGTTCTGGGCTGCCACCCGTGACGGCGGGCGCCAGCCGGACGCCTGGCTGCGTGGCGTCTCGGCGGCTCCGGCACTGGTGCTGTGCCTGTCCGACCCGGGCGCCTACCTCGACCGCTACGCCGAGCCCGACAAGGGCTGGACCGACCGCGACCCGGCCCGTTGGCCGGTCCCCTACTGGGACGTCGACACCGGCATGGCCGCGATGCTCATGCTGCTCACCGCGGTCGACGAGGGCCTCGGTGCGCTCTTCTTCGGGGTGCCCCCGGACCGGCACCCGGACGTGCTGGAAGCCCACGGCATACCGAGGGACCGCCGGCTGGTGGGGGTCGTGGCGCTCGGGCACGAGCTCGAGCGGACCACGTCCCCGAGCCTGCGGCGAGGCCGTCGCGACGAGGCGGACGTCGTGCACTGGGGCCGCTTCGACGGCGGTCCGGGGACGGGCCCCGGCGAGTCGCCCGTCGAGCCCGTCTAGCCGTGGTCCAAGATTGGGTGGATCCCCGCACCCTGCGGGACGACTGCTAGGAGTGGCACCCAGGTATGGCCCGCAAGACCCCGTCAGCCCCCGAGGACGAGTCCTTCGTCGAGCGGATCGTCGACATCGACGTCCGCGAGGAGATGCAGGGGGCGTTCCTCGAGTACGCCGTCTCCGTCATCCACTCCCGGGCCCTGCCCGACGCCCGGGACGGCCTCAAGCCGGTGCAGCGACGGATCCTCTACTCCATGAACGAGATGGGCCTGCGTCCCGAGCGCGGCCACGTGAAGTCCTCGCGCGTCGTGGGCGACGTCATGGGCAAGTACCACCCGCACGGTGACACGGCCATCTACGACGCCCTCGTGCGCATGGCCCAGCCGTTCACGATGCGCCTGCCCCTCGTCGACGGGCACGGCAACTTCGGCTCCCTCGACGACGGCCCGGCCGCCTCGCGGTACACCGAGGCGCGCCCTGCCCCGGCCGCGATGCTCATGACGACCGGGCTCGACGAGGAGACCGTCGAGTTCGTCCCCAACTACGACGACCAGCTGCTCCAGCCCGAGGTCCTGCCCGCGGCGTTCCCCAACCTGCTCGTCAACGGTGCCAGCGGGATCGCCGTCGGCATGGCCACCAACATGGCGCCGCACAACCTCGTCGAGGTCATCGGTGCGGCCCGCCACCTCATCAGCAACCCGACCTGCTCGCTGGACGACCTGATGAAGTTCGTCCCCGGCCCCGACCTGCCCGCCGGCGGTCGCATCGTCGGCCTCGACGGGATCCGTGACGCGTACCTCACCGGCCGCGGCAGCTTCAAGACCCGCGCCACCACCCGGATCGAGAAGACCTCGCCGCGCCGCCAGGGCATCGTCGTCACCGAGCTGCCCTACCTCGTCGGGCCCGAGAAGGTCATCGAGAAGATCAAGGACGCCGTCCAGTCCAAGAAGCTCCAGGGCATCGCGGACGTCAAGGACCTCACCGACCGCAAGCACGGCCTCCAGCTGGTCATCGAGGTCAAGAACGGCTTCAACCCCGACGCCGTCCTGGAGCAGCTCTACAAGCTGACGCCGATGGAGGACTCGTTCTCCATCAACAACGTCGCCCTGGTCGGCGGGCAGCCGCGCACCCTCGGGCTCAAGGACCTCCTCAAGGTCTACGTCGACTTCCGCACCGATGTCGTCCGCCGCCGCACCGAGTACCGCCTCGGCAAGCGCAAGGACCGCCTGCACCTCGTCGAGGGACTGCTCGTCGCGATCCTGGACATCGACGAGGTCATCCAGCTCATCCGCACCTCTGACGACGGCACCACGGCGAAGGCGCGCCTGATGGACGTCTTCGACCTGTCCGACCCGCAGGCGACCTACATCCTCGACCTCCAGCTGCGTCGCCTGACGAAGTTCTCGCGCATCGAGCTCGAGACCGAGAAGTCGGACCTGGAGCGCCAGATCGAGGAGCTCGAGGCGATCCTCGGCGACGAGAAGCTGCTGCTCAAGACCGTCTCCACCGAGCTGGCCGACGTCGCCAAGAGCCACGGCACCCCGCGGCGCACCGTCCTGCTGGAGTCCGCCGGCGTCCCCGCCACGACCGCCTCGCCGCTGGAGGTGGCCGACGACCCGTGCTGGGTCCTGCTGTCCTCCACCGGACTGCTGGCCCGCACCAACGGCGCCGACCCCATCCCGACCGAGTCGTCGCGGAGCAAGCACGACGCCCTGGTCGGCGCCGTGCGCACCACGGCCCGCGGGGAGGTCGGCCTCGTCACGTCCCGTGGCCGCCTCATCCGGCTCTCCGCGCTCGAGCTGCCGACGCTGCCCCCGACGAACGGGGCACCGTCGCTGTCCGGCGGAGCCCCTCTGGCCGCCTACGTCGACCTCCCCCGCGGCGAGGAGCCGCTGACCATCGTGAGCCTGCTCGCCGAAGCCCCCGGGATCGCCCTCGGGACCGCCCAAGGCGTCGTCAAGCGCGTCACGACCGACTACCCCGGCCGCAGCGACTTCGAGCTCATCTCGCTGCGCGACGGCGACCACGTCGTCGGCGCCGTCGGCCTGGCCACCGGCGACGAGGACCTCGTCTTCATCACCTCCGACGCACAGCTGCTGCGCTTCGGCGCCGGGGTCGTCCGGCCCCAGGGTCGCGCCGCGGGCGGCATGGCCGGCATCAAGCTCGCTGCTGGGGCCACCGTCGCCTTCTTCGGCGCCGTCCCGCAGGGTGCCGACGCGGTCGTGGTGACCTCGTCCGGGTCCTCCGGCGCCCTGCCCGGCACCGAGCCGGGTTCGATCAAGGCCACCCCGTACTCCGAGTACCCGCCCAAGGGTCGGGCCACCGGCGGCGTCCGCTGCCACCGGTTCCTCAAGGGCGAGGACACCCTGGTCCTGGCGTGGGCAGGACCATTGCCCGCCAAGGCATCTGGCGCCAACGGCGTCGCGCTCGAGCTGCCCGAGCCCACCGGGCGCCGAGACGGTTCCGGCATGCCTGCACCGGCCGCCATCGCGCGGATCGCCGGGCCGCCGCAGTGAGTGCGTCCGTGCCCTCGTCCGGGCACGGTGTCCCTGCTCCCGACGCCTGCTCGGTCGGGTTCGACGTCGTGGGCGTCTCCGCCTTTGGCACAGCGGCGCAGGCGGGCTTCTTCGTGGCCCTGGAGCAGCCCGGCCCGTGGGGTCGGGACGCGGCCACGGAGTCGCACCTCCCCCCGGAGCTCGGGTCCGCCCTCGCCGACGCGTGCAGCCGCCGCGGAGGTCGGCTCAGCCTCATCCGTCGCCCCGGACGGCACCCCGCTGACGCCCACGACGCGGCGCAGGCCGGCCACACGGCATACCTCGCCTGGGCAGGTGAGCAGCCGTGGCTGCTCACGGGTCGGGTCACGGACCCGGCCGTCCTGCTCGACGTCGACCTCGACGCCCTCGCCCGCGGTGACCGCGACGCGGTCGCGGCATCCCTGCCCGGTATGGCGCCGTGCCCGCCCGTGCTGCTCGTGTGCACCAACGGGCGGCGCGACGTGTGCTGCGCGGTCCGTGGCCGCCCCGTGGCGCTCGACGCCGCAGTGGCCGCACCCGGAAGGGTGTGGGAGGCCTCGCACACCGGTGGCCACCGGTACGCCCCGACCGGCGTGCTGCTCCCCCACGGAGCCACCCTGGCCCGACTCGACGCCGCACTGGCCGGCGAGGTGCTGGCCGCTTCGGCCCACGGCGAGCTGCCGCCGTCGGTCCTCGGGCCGGACCACGACCGCGGCCGCAGCGCCCTGCCCCCCGGAGCCCAGGCCGCGGAGTCCCTGGTGCGCCACGTGGAGGGCGTCACGGACCTCATGGCGCTGCACGTGACCCCGGACGTGACCCTGGACATGACCCGCCGCGACGAGCCCGGAACGCCGGGAACTCCTGCCGTCGACGGGGTCCCGGCAGCGTTCGTGGTCAGTCACCGCGACGGTCGCAGCTGGTCGGTTCGATGCGAAAGGCGTATCACCGCACGTGAATTGCCTGAGTCGTGCGGCAAGGCGCCTGTCCACGTCGCGAGCTGGGACGCCCAGCTCATCCGCTGACGAACGATCACCCACGCACGCATTGCGTCGCAGTTACGGAATCGTTACCGCCTTCCACCTCAGAAGCGATTGCCACAGCGGAGCGCAAACGTTTACATGGGGCCGTTACCTCAGCGCTGAGGCACGTCCGCCTCAGCACGACGCGAGAAATGGAGGCGGGCGCATGGCCCTCCGAATGAACAAGCGGCGCACCTTCTCGGTGCTTGCCGGTGCAGTGTCCGTTGCGCTCGTCGCAGCAGCCTGCGGTGGTGGCGACGACGGCGGCAGTGACGCCGCGGCCTCCGGGGCTGACGCCCGCGGCCCCATCACCTACGTCCAGGGCAAGGACAACAGCGGTCTGCTCGGGCCGATGGCCGAGCGCTGGAACGCTGCCCACCCGAACGAGAAGGTCACGATCAAGGAGCAGTCGGACCAGGCCGACCAGCAGCACGACGACCTCGTGCAGCACTTCCAGGCCAAGGACCCGAGCTACGACGTGGTCTCCGTGGACGTCGTCTGGACCGCCGAGTTCGCGGCCAAGGGCTGGCTCACGCCGCTCAAGGACAAGTTCGCGCTGCCGACCGAGGGCTTCCTCAAGCCGACCGTCGACGCCTCGACGTACAACAACACGCTGTACGCCGCCCCGACCTCCTCGGACGGCTCGATGCTGTACTACCGCAGCGACCTCGTGAAGACGCCTCCGAAGACGTTCGACGAGATGTGGTCGATGTGCTCCATCGCCAAGGAGAACGGCATGGACTGCTACGCAGGCCAGTTCGCCAAGTACGAGGGCCTCACCTGCAACGCCACCGAGTGGATGAACGCCTACGGCGCCAAGGTCGTCGACTCGGCCGGCAAGCCCACCGTCGACTCCCCCGAGGCCGCTGCCGGCCTCAAGGCCCTCGCCGAGCACTACAAGAACGGTGACATCCCCAAGCAGGGCATCACCTACCAGGAGGAGCAGAGCCGCGCTGCGTTCCAGAACGGCAAGCTGCTGTTCCTGCGCAACTGGCCCTACGTCTACAACCTGGCCTCGACCGACGCCTCGTCTAAGGTCAAGGACAAGTTCAAGGTCGCCCCGCTCCCCGGTGTGAGTGGCCCCGGCACCTCCACCCTCGGTGGTCACATGGCCGCGATCAGCGCCTACTCCAAGTACAAGGCCACGGCCCTGGACTTCCTGAAGTTCCTCACCAGCCCCGAGGAGCAGAAGACCAACATGGAGAAGGGCTCGCTCGCCCCGGTCATCGAGTCGATCTACACCGACCAGGCCCTGGTCGCGAAGTACCCGTACCTGCCGACCCTGCTCGAGTCGATCCAGAACGCCGTGGCCCGCCCGGTCACCCCGTTCTACCCGGCCGTGACCAAGGCGATCCAGGACAACTCCTACGCGGCGATCCAGGGTCAGAAGACCCCGGAGCAGGCCGTGAAGGACATGCAGGCCGCCATGCAGGCCTCCACGGGCGGCTGATCCAGCCACCCGGGACCCGACGGTCCCGTCGGTGTGGGGGGTGCGCCACGGCGCACCCCCTCACCGGCAGCACGACGCACCACCCGCACGCCCCGACGTGCGCGGCACCACCCCCAAGCAGGAACCGGGGGTCGACGAGCCGCTTCGGACTCCTCGGCCCTCCCCACGGGCTTTCTCACCACGTTCTCCGGGCAAGGAGCAGGTATGAGCGCAGTCGCGCAGTCGACAGGGCGGTCGACGAAGAACACGCCGCCCAAGAAGCAAAAAGGGCTGAACGCCGGACAGGGTCGGCAGGGGCTGCTGCTCGTGGCCCCCACGATCGCGTTCCTGACCGTCATCATCATCTACCCGCTGTTCAAGGCGATCCAGCTCTCGTTCGGCAAGGACGAGGGCCTCGACCCCGCGACCGGCCTGTTCGTCGAGGGTGGCAACGCCGGCATCTCCAACTACACCCACTGGCTGCTCCAGCGCTGTGGCGACATCGACTGCCCCCCGGGCACGCTCGGCGCCCAGTTCTACGACGCGCTGTGGGTGACGCTGTTCTTCACCGTCGTCAGCGTCGTCATCGAGGTCCTGCTCGGCATGTGGTTCGCGATGATCATGAACCGCGACTTCAAGGGCCGCGGCCTGGTCCGCGCCGCCATCCTCATCCCGTGGGCCATCCCCACCGCCGTCACCGCGAAGCTCTGGTTCTTCATCTTCGCCTACGACGGCATCGCGAACGTCCTGCTCGGCTTCTTCGGGATCTCGCCGCAGCTGTGGACCAGCGACCCGTGGGCCGCCAAGTTCGCCATCGTCATCGCCGACGTCTGGAAGACGACGCCGTTCATGGCGCTGCTCATCCTCGCCGGTCTCCAGCTCATCCCGGGCGACGTCTACGAGGCCGCCCAGATCGACGGTGCCTCGAAGTTCCAGACGTTCATCCGCATCACCCTGCCCCTGGTCAAGGTGCCGCTCATGGTGGCGGTGCTGTTCCGCACCCTCGACGTGCTGCGCATCTACGACCTGCCGGCGATCCTCACCCAAGGAGCCGGCGGGACGACCTCGTTGTCGATGCTCGTGATCAACCAGATCAGACAGGGCTTCCACAGCGCCTCTGCGCTGTCGACGATCGTGTTCGCCCTCGTCGCGTTCACCGCCTTCCTCTTCATCAAGTTCGGTGGGGCCGACGTCGTGCAGCGTCCGCCCAAGTCGGCCAAGAAGAAGGACGACGACAAGCCCACCAAGTCCGCCGACACCGGTAACCCGGTCGCCGCCAACGTCACCACGGGAGCCTGAGATGACTGCTACGACGACCACGGCTCCCCCCAGCTCGGGGCGCACCGAGGCGCAGGAGATCCACTTCAAGAGCGACCGCAACGCCAAGCTGCGGATGTACTTCGGCCTCGCCGCGATCATCATCTGGGGCCTGGCCCCGTTCTACTGGATGGTCGTGACGGCGTTCCGCGACGTGGGCTACACCTTCGACAGCACCCCGTGGCCCACCCACGTCACGCTGGACAACTTCCGCACGGCGTTCTCGACGGCCCGAGGCAACCACTTCGGTGACGCCCTCGTGCACTCCATCATCATCGGCATCATCACGACCATCGTCGCGATGCTCGTCGGCGTCTTCGCGTCCTACGCCCTGGCCCGCCTGCAGTTCCCGGGCAAGTACGCCGTCCTCGGCGTCATCCTCGGCGCATCGATGTTCCCCGGTGTCGCCCTCGTGTCGCCGCTGTTCCAGATGTTCTCCAACTGGGGCTGGCTCACCGGAGCCAACTACCAGGCGCTGATCATCCCGAACATCTCGTTCGCCCTCCCCCTGACGATCTACACGCTCACGGCGTTCCTGGCGGAGATGCCCTGGGAGCTCGAGGAGTCGGCACGGATCGACGGCTGCACGCCGGGTCAGGCGTTCCGCAAGATCATGCTCCCCCTCGCAGCGCCCGGCCTGTTCACCACGGCCATCCTGGCGTTCATCGCGAGCTGGAACGAGTTCCTGCTCGCCGCCCAGTTCTCGACGCCGCAGACGCAGACGGTGACCGTCGCCATCGCGCAGTTCACCGGCGCCCAGCCCCGCCAGGAGCCCTACACCGCGGTCATGGCGGCCGGCACCATCGTCACCGTGCCGCTGATCATCATGGTGCTCATCTTCCAGCGGGCCATCGTCTCCGGCCTCACGGCTGGAGGTGTGAAGGGCTAGGCCCCGGCCTTCCCCCTCAGCACCCATGGGACTGTTCAACCCCGGAAGTGGCACAGGCGGTCAACGGGCCAGGGCCCAACGGCTGGACATGCTGCTCGGCATCATCGGGTTCTTCACGTTCATGGCCGTGATCCAGACGGTCGTCCTGGAGGTTCGCGGGGAGCCGGCGGGAACATCCGCCGCGCTCCTCGCGGTCCTCCTCGGCGTCCTGTACGTCGTCTGGCGGGCCAGGCGCAACACCGGAGTCTGACCTCCAGGACAGGTGTCATGACCACCATCGGCGACGTTGCCAAGGCTGCGGGAGTGTCCGTGGCGACGGTCTCCCGCGCGCTGCGCGGAGTGGACCGTGTGAGCCCGCGCACCCGCGAGCGGGTCCTCGCTGCGGCCACCGAGCTCCACTACGTGGCCTCCCCCGCCGCCACCTCGCTCGTGTCGGGACGCACGCGCGGCATCGGCGTCATCACGCCGTACTTCAACCGGTGGTTCTTCGCCACCGTCGTCACCGGCATCGAGAAGGCGCTGCGCGACGACGGGCACCACGTCCTGCTCTGCGACCTCGAGAGCCACACCTTCGACACCCGCCTGCCGATCACCCAGAGCATGCTCTGGAAGCGGGTCGATGGCGTGATCATCCTCAACGTCCCCCCCGACGCCCAGGAACGCGACCTCCTCGACCGGATGGGCCTGCCGGTCGTCACCGTGGGCAACCGCCAGCCGGGGTGGCCGTCGGTGCGCATCGACGACCGGGCCGCGATGTCGATGGCCGTCGAGTACGTCGTGGGGCTGGGCCACCGCGACATCGCGTATGCGGGCACCGTCCCGTCGTCGGTGTCCCACCTCCAGACGCCCTTCGACCGTCGTCACGCCTTCGACGAGGTGCTCGCCGCGCACGGCATCCGCAACCGACCGGAGTGGACGCTGCGGTGCGACTGGACCGCCGACGGTGCGGCCGAGCACGCCGACCGCCTGTTCGCGGGCTCCGACCGCCCGACCTGCGTCGTGGCAGCCTCCGACGAGATGGCCTTCGGTGTCATGAGCGCCGCGAGGCGCCACGGCCTGGACGTGCCGGGCGATGTGTCGGTCATCGGGATCGACGACCACGTCCACTCCCGCATCCACGACCTCACGACGGTCCGCCAGGACGTCGAGGCGCAGGGCCGGCACGCTGGTTCGCTCATGCTGGCCGCGCTGCACGGCCACGAGGTCAGCAGCAGCCACGACGAGGTCCTTGGCGTGGAGCTGGTGGTCCGTGGCTCGACCGCTCCCCCGAAGAAGCAGGCTCGTCCCTCGCAGACGACCGGGCGCCCGACGCGAACGCGAACGGCACCGAAGGCCTCAGCCTCCGGTGCCGTCCAGGCGACCGCGTGAGCAGTCGCGTGATGCTGCCGCGCTAGTTCATGCCGCCCTCGCGCTCCCCGAGCTCCTCGGGGTCGCGGATGTAGGTCTTCTTCGCCCGCAGCGCCCGGTTGGCGAACCACGTGATCGCCCACAGCACCACGCCGAGGACGAGCAGCCACCCAGCGATCTCGTACTGGATCGGCTTGCGGCCGGTGAGCGGCGTGACGAAGTAGGCACACAGGATCGCGCCGAGGATCGGTAGAACCGTCGGGGCGACGAAGTGCTTGCGGTTGATGGTGTCCTTGCGCAGGACGAGCACGCAGACGTTGACGATGGTGAAGACACCGAGCAGCAGCAGGGCGGTCGTTCCACCGAGGGCCCCGATCACTTCGCCGTCGGAGTTGAGGGTCACCAGGGTGATGAGGCCGAAGGCGATGGCCGTGGTGAAGATGATCGCGGCCCACGGCGTCTGGCGGGTCTTGTGCACCTTGCCCAGGAACGGCGGGAGCACCTCCTGGCGGGCCATGCCGTAGAGCAGGCGGCTCGCCATGAGCATGTTGATCAGTGCCGAGTTGGCCACGGCGAACATGGAGATGAAGGGCAGCAGCGTGTCGATCGGCACGTCGGGGGCGGCTCGCTCGACGACGGTCACCAGAGGCGTGTCGGACCCGGCCAGCTCGCCCACCGGCACGACCGCCACGGACAGCAGGGCCACGAGCACGTAGATGACCCCGGTGATGCTGATGCCCGCGATCATCATCTTCGGGAAGTTCTTGACCGGGTCCTTGGTCTCCTCGGCCATGTTGACCGAGTCCTCGAAGCCCACCATGGCGAAGAACGCCAACGACGTCGCCGCCGTGACCGCGAGGAAGGCGTTCTTGTCGCTGGGGCTGTCGAAGATCATCGTGCGGCTGAAATCGGTCTTCCCTGCGGTGACGGCGTAGAAGCCGCACATGATGACGAGCAGCAGACCGGACAGCTCGACGAGGGTGAGCACGATGTTGGCCCGGACGCTCTCGCCGACGCCCCGGAAGTTCACCAAGGCGATGACGGCCATGAAGGCCAGTGCGATGAACAAGATCAGGTTCGAGTTGTCGCTGTCGAGACCGAACCCCTTGGCCAGGTTCGAGGCGAAGGCACGCGAGGCCGTGGAGGCACTGGTGATCCCGGAGCACATCACCGTGAAGGCCACGATGAAGGTGAGGAAGTGCACCCCGAATGCCTTGTGCGTGTAGAGCGCCGCGCCTGCCGCCTGCGGGTACTTCGTCACCAGCTCGAGGTAGGAGAAGGCCGTGATCATGGCGATGCCGAAGGCCACGATGAACGGCGCCCAGGCGGCACCGCCGACCTCGGCGGCCACCTCTCCGGTGAGCGCGTAGACCCCGGTGCCGAGGATGTCACCGACGATGAACAGCAGCAGCAGCTTGGGCCCCATCACCCGCTTGAGCTCGGTCTGCTCTTCCCCGGTGTCGACGTTAGTCGTCGCACTCATGCCGTTCCTCCTCCAGTCGCGGAGGCCGCCCTACGCGGCCCCTGCACTGCCCCACAGTGGCGCAGAACGGCACCGGCGGCAACGACACACGCGGTATGGCGCACAGCCATACCGCGTGTGTCGTGCCGTTTGCGTGGTGTTGCTCCCGCCCTCAGGCGTCGATCCGCTCCCGGTCGAGCTCGGCCGCGGACTCGACGATGAAGTCCTTGCGGGGACCGACGTCGTTGCCCATGAGCAGGTCGAAGACGTGCTCGGCCATCTCCGCGTCTGCGAGGGTCACCCGGCGCAGCGTGCGGTGCCGGGGGTCCATCGTCGTCTCGGCGAGCTGGTCGGCGTCCATCTCCCCCAGGCCCTTGTAGCGCTGCAGCGGCTGCTTGATGTTCTTGCCGCGCTTGCCGAGGGAGGCGACCGTCGTCCGCATCTCCTTCTCGGAGTAGGTGTAGATGAGGTCGTTCTTCTTGGCGCCGTTGTTGACGACCTCGATGCGGTGCAGCGGGGGCACGGCGGCATACACCCTCCCGGCCTCCACCAACGGACGCATGTAGCGGAAGAACAGGGTCAGCAGCAGCGTGCGGATGTGGGCGCCGTCGACATCGGCGTCGGTCATGATGATGACCTTGCCGTAGCGGGCGGTGTCGAGGTCGAACGAGCGTCCCGACCCCGCACCGATGACCTGGATGATCGCGGCGCACTCGGCGTTCTTGAGCATGTCCGAGACCGAGGCCTTCTGGACGTTGAGGATCTTGCCCCGGATCGGGAGCAGCGCCTGGTAGTCGCTGGAGCGCGCGAGCTTGGCGGTGCCGAGGGCGCTGTCACCCTCGACGATGAACAGCTCGGACCGCTCGACCTCGGACGACCGGCAGTCGGCGAGCTTGGCCGGCAGGGTCGAGGACTCCAGGGCGTTCTTCCGGCGCTGGGTCTCCTTGTGCAGACGCGCACTGATGCGCGACTTCATCTCGGAGACGACCTTCTCGAGCAGCAGGGCGGCCTGGGCCTTCTCGCCGCGCTTGGTCGAGGTCAGGGCCGCGGTGAGCTCCTGCTCGACGACCTTGGACACGATGGCGCGGACGGCGTTGGTGCCGAGGACCTCCTTGGTCTGGCCCTCGAACTGCGGCTCCGCGAGGCGCACGGTCACGACGGCGGTCAGGCCGGCGAGGACGTCGTCCTTCTCGGGCTTGTCGCTGCCCACCTTGAGGCGGCGGCTGTTCACCTCGAGCTGCTTGCGGAACACCTTGAGCATCGCCTGCTCGAACCCGGCGATGTGGGTGCCGCCCTTGGGCGTCGCGATGATGTTGACGAAGGAGCTGACCTTGGCGTCGTACCCGGTGCCCCACCGGACCGCGATGTCGACGCCGCACTCGCGCTCCACGGCCATGGGGGTCATGTGGCCCTTGCTGTCCAGGACCGGCACCGTCTCGGTGAACGTGCCCGTGCCCTGGAGCCGCCACACGTCGGTGACCGCGGTGTCGGGGGCGAGGAACTCGGCGAACTCGGAGATGCCGCCGTCGTGGACGAAGGTCTCCTCGTGCGGGCCCTGCTCGCCGGGGGTGCCCGGGAGGCCGCGCTCGTCGCGGATGACCAGCGTGAGACCGGGGACCAGGAACGACGTCTGCCGAGCGCGCGAGACCAGGCTCGGGTAGTCGAAGGCCGCGTCCTTGAGGAAGATCTGCTCGTCGGCCCAGTAGCGCACCCGGGTGCCCGTCACGCCGCGCTTGGCCTTGCCGACGACCGCGAGCTCGCTGGAGCGCTCATACGGCGTGAACTCGTGGTCGGGGGCCTTGTCGGCGGTCGCGACGTCCGGGAAGTAGCCGGGCTCGCCACGGCGGAAGCTCATCGCGTACGTCTTGCTCGCGCGGTCGACCTCGACGTCGAGGCGCGCGGACAGCGCGTTGACGACCGAGGCGCCGACGCCGTGCAGGCCACCGGAGGCGGTGTAGGACCCGCCGCCGAACTTGCCGCCGGCGTGCAGCTTGGTGAAGACCACCTCGACACCGGTCAGGCCGGTGCGCGGCTCGATGTCGACCGGGATGCCGCGGCCGTTGTCGCGGACCTCGACCGACCCGTCGCGGTAGAGGATCACCTCGATGCGGTCGCAGTGGCCACCGAGGGCCTCGTCGACGGCGTTGTCGATGATCTCCCACAGGCAGTGCATGAGGCCGCGGCCGTCGGTCGACCCGATGTACATGCCGGGTCGCTTGCGGACGGCCTCGAGGCCCTCGAGGACCTGCAGGTGGTGGGCGCTGTAGTCCGACGTGGACTTCGTCGTCGCGGCCTTCTTCGCGGTGGTGGCTTCAGCCACGGGGTTCCCTTCTCGGTGCTCTGGCGGCCAGGTCGCTGACCGGTCTCCGCAGGGTAACCCGCTGCCCGGACACCGCTGCGCAGGCACGCGGCACGTCCGGCACCCGGCACGCGTTGGACCCCTCGCGAGCACGGGTGGGGCCACAGACCCATCCACCGGACACCTGACCTACGAATCACCCATTGCGACATGACATGACCCACATGGTGACCCAATACGCGCCGGGAAGAACGCGGCGTGCTTGACTGTTCTAACCGGCACTGGACCCGCAAGTTGTCCCACCCCTGTGACAACCCCGGACCAGTGGAGGACGTCTCATGGAGACAGACGAATGAAGGAAGGCTGACGTGACCACTGCACTGGCACCCTCTCTGAACGCGGCCGACCGCTGCGACCGCTGCGGCGCCCAGGCCTACGTGCGCGCTCGCCTTCACGCTGGTGGGGAACTGCTGTTCTGCGCCCACCACGGACGCGAGCACCTGCCGAAGCTGCGCGAGCACGCCGACATCCAGGACGAGAGCGACCGTCTCCACGAGACGCCGTCGACCGTCCCGGACGAGGAACGGTAGGCAGACCGCTCCACCCTCCGCCGTGGAGTCCACCCTGTGGGTCCCCGCCGTCCTGATCCTGATCGGGCTGGTGGGGATCGTCGTTCCTGTGCTGCCCGGGCTGCTGCTCGTGCTCGCCGCCGTGTTCATCTGGGCGTTCGACACGAGCACGTCCGCCGGTTGGTGGGTCTTCGGCCTCTGCGCGCTCCTCTACGTCACCGGCATGGGCCTGCAGTACGCCGTGCCAGGTCGACGGATGCGCGCCGCCGGGGTGCGCCGCTCCACCCTGCTGCTCGCCGTCCTGCTCGCCGTGGTCGGGTTCTTCGTGATCCCCGTGGTGGGGGCCGCGGTGGGCTTCGTCGGCGGGATCTACCTCGTCGAGCTGGGCCACTCCCGTGACCGGTATGCCGCGTGGACCTCGACCAGGGCCGCGCTCGGTGCGGTCTTCCTGTCGATCGGGATCGAGCTGCTGGCCGGGTTGGCCATCGCGACCACCTGGGTCGTGGCCGTGCTCGTGACCCGCTGAGGGGCCGACGCGGTCAGTAGCCGCTGTCCTTGCGGCGGTCCCAGCGCTCCTCCATGCGGTCCATGAAGGACCCGGACGTGCGGCGCTGCTTGGGACCCTTGGCCTGACCGGCCTTCGAACGCGACCCGGCGCGACGCACCGTGCCGTCCGCCTGGACCGCGCCGAGCGAGGCCTTGCCACCGCGGCGGGGCGGGGTGAGGGCGAAGGCCACCGCGGCGACCATCACCGCGAAGCCGATGGCGCCGATCCACATGGTCGTGTTGACCCCGACGAGCACGAGGGCGAGGCCCACGACCACGCCGACGACACCGATCGCCACCCTGCGGCGGGCGGCCGCGCGAGCGCCGGCCCCCTGCATCTGCGAGGCGAACTTGGGGTCCTCGGCATACAGAGCCTGCTCCATCTGCTCGAGCAGCTGCTGTTCGTGCTCTGAGAGCGGCACGGTGACCTCCTGGCATTCGGCGTGCATGTGCTCCAACGCGCCGCGCCGCCGAATCGTTGCGCCTGCGAAGGAGCATCTTTGCCGGTCAGTGGCGAAGCGCTGACTCCCTCAGGATATGTCGCCGGGCGGTGTTGCACCATCCGTTCGCCAGAGCCCGTCACCGTGATCTGGACGACGGACGAAAGCCCTGCTCAGCGGTCGCGCGGAGGGCGTTCGTCGCGATCGCGACCACGGCCTCCCGGCTCGCGGTGGTGACGGTCCTTGTCGCTGATGAGCGCAGCGGGGCGGACGCTGCCGGCGCCGAAGCGGGCACTGGCCCGGTCGACGGCACGGTCGGCCTCGCGCCAGCCGTGGTCCGGTTCGTCGAGCAGGCCCTGGATGGGGGCGCCCTCGCTGTCGACGAGCCCTTCCATCCGCACCCCGACGAGGCGGATCCGGGCGCGCTGGAGGCCCAGCGCGTCATACAGGCCGCGGGCGGTCTCGTAGATCTCGCGGCTCACGTCGGTGGGGTCGCGCAGCGTCTTGCTCCGCGTGATCGTCGTGAAGTCGGCGAAGCGCACCCGGATCGTGACGGTGCGCCCGAGCATCCCCGCGGAACGGACCCGTGCGGCGGTCCGGTCGCTGAGCTTGAGCAGGTGGCGGTGGATCTGGACCGGGTCGTCGAGGTCGAACTCGAACGTCTCGTCCGAGCCGATGCTGCGCTCACGGCGCACCGGCTCGACACCACGGGGGTCGCGGCCCCACGACAGGTCGTGCAGGTGCGGACCGGCGGACTCTCCCAGCGCCCGGCGAAGGGTGTCGAGCGGGGTGTGCGCGATGTCGGCGACGGTGCGCAGCCCCAGCCGCAGCAGCGTCTCCTCGGTCTTGTCGCCCACTCCCCACAGAGCCCCGACCGGGAGCTGCTGGACGAAGCTCACCACCTCGTCCCGGGGCACGACCACCAGGCCGTCGGGCTTGGCCAGCCCGGAGGCCAGCTTGGCCACGAACTTCGTGGGGGCCACACCGACCGAGCAGGTGATGCCCTGCTCGTCGTGGATGGTGTCGCGGATCAGCTGGCCGATGCGGGCGGGGTTGCCCAGGCGGCGGACCGAGCCGGCGACGTCGAGGAAGGCCTCGTCGAGGGACAACGGCTCGACCTTCGGCGTGATGGTGTCGAAGGTGGCCATCACCCCGGCAGAGATCTGGCTGTAGAGGGCGTGGTCGGGCGCGATCACGGTGGCCTGCGGGCACAACCGGCGGGCCCGGGACATCGGCATCGCCGAGGCGACCCCAAACCGCCTGGCCTCGTAGGTCGCCGACAGCACCACCCCGCGGTTGCCGCCGCCGATGATCACGGGCGTGCCGACGAGCTCGGGACGGCTCAGCAGCGACGCCGAGGCGTAGAAGGCGTCCATGTCGACATGCAGCACCGTGCAACCGGTGTCGTCAGGTGGCCGGTCCGCGCTGCGTGACGGCAGGGTGAACTGGCGACGACTCACGTGCGGGCGAGGACGTGGACCGCAGCGCCGAGCTGGCCGAGGAAGGCGAACTCGGGGTGCCTGCTGGCGGCGGCCTCGAGCTCGAGCAGCGCGGTGCGGTCGGCGTCGGAGTCGATGAGGGCCGACGGCACGAGGTCGCTGAACAGGCGGACCCCGTGGACGTCCTCGACCACCAGCCCGGTCTGCTCGACCATCGCCCGGAGGGCGCTGGCGTCGAAGCGTCGGGGCAGCGGGTCGGCTGCCCCCCACCGGCCGTCGTCGCTGACCAGCGCCTGCTTGGCCTGGGTGAACTGGCCGGCCAGCACCCGCGCCAGGACGACGGCCAGGCGCTGGGCGGCGACGATGCTCAGGTGCCCGCCCGGAGCGACGACACCGGCCAGGGCGACGAGCGTGGCCTGCGGGTCGTCGACCACCTCGAGGGTGCCGTGGCAGCAGACGAGGTCGACGAGGCGGTCGCCGACGATGGCGGCGAGCGAGTCGGCGTCACCCTGCACGGCGGTGACCCGTTCGGCCACCCCGCGCTCGGCGCTGCGCCGGGACAGCGATGCCAAGGCGTCGGGGCTGGGGTCGACGACGACGACCTCGTGGCCGAGCTCGGCGAGGGGGACGGCCAGGCCGCCGGTGCCACCACCGAGGTCGAGGACACGCAGCGGGCGGTCGTCACCGGTCGGCCGGGCCGCCTGCTTGTCGGCGAGCAGACCCGTCACCGCGGTCCAGACCGCAGACGTCCGCAAGGCTGTCTCGACGCCACCGCGTCGGGTCCGCCACTGCTCGTCGGCCACCGGGGCCACCTCCTGTGCTGCCGTCTGGATCGTCGCTCTCACCCTAGTGGCCGGAGCTGCCGGGGCTGGAGTGCCACAGCTTGCGGGGGGCAGCGAGCCGACCCATGCCGCTATCGTCGGGCACCTCGGCACCCTGGGCCAGCGCCCGCGACCCGCGCACGTCGCCGCCGGCGGGCTTGATGTCGGCGTACGGCGACTGCTTGAAGCCCGAGGCGTGCACCAGCACCCTGCGCCCTCCCGGACCTGCGGCGCGCTGGACCTCCTCGGCCGCCTCGGCCTGCTCGGTGGCGCTGCGCTCGCTGTCCTCCATGGCGGCGTGCACGGCCTCGATCCCGCCGCGGGTCCACGCCTCCCACAACGGGGTGAGCTCCCACGCCCCGGTGGCCCGCAGGGAGATCCCCCGCGGTCCGGTGCGACGGACCACCCCGCGCACGAGCATCATCCAGGAGTGGAAGACCGTGGCGGCGTAGGGCCCCTGGACGTCCTCGAAGAAGGTCGCGTCGACCGGACCGGTGGAGTCGTCGAGGGTGAGGAAGACGACTCGTCGCCCCGAACGGATCGGCGGGGTCTGGGTCGCCACCTTGACCCCGCAGACCCAGACCGTGGACCGGCTGCGCGAACGCAGCAGGTCACGGCTGCGGGTCACCCCGAGCGCCTCGAGCAGCGGGGCGTAGAAGTCGACGACGTGGGCGCTGGCGTCAAGGCCGAGGATGTCGAGCTCGGCCCGGACGCGTTCGGGACCGGTGAGCTCCGGCAGGCCGGTGCCCGAGGTGAGCTCGGGCCGGTCGCCGAGGTCGAGGGTGAGCTGGGTCGGCTGCTCCGACGCCGCCGTCACCGGCAGCGCGGCCTGCGACTGCCCTGCCGCGAGCGCCCGCACCCCTGACCCGTCACTCACGCCGGCGTCCGGGGACCGTCCGCCGACGGGTATGCCGCGCCCACCCCTGCCGCGCCGGGGCGCTGCACGCTTGGCCGACCGGTCCAGGGCCCGGCCGTAGCGGTCGAGCTCGGCGACGTGCAGCAGGAGGTCACGACGGGTGGTGCGGCCGCGGCGCCCGAGGCCGCCACTGCCCATCCCCCGTGAGCCCAGGACACCTCCCCCTGAGGTGGAGCCGGTGCTGGACCCCGAGCCTGACCGGTCGCCGGAGCCATGGTTCGAGCCGTCGCCTGAGCCGTCGCCGGAGTCATCGCCGGAGTCATCGCCCGACCTCGCCCCGGGTCTGGTGCCCCAGCCGCTGCCTCCGGGTCGCGGGGCTCCCCCCGGACCACCCAGCGACCCCATGCCGTAGAGGGAGTCGAACCCGCCGGCGAGCACGAGGCGCTCGGCGACCGGCCGCGAGACGTGCGCCCGGTGCCAGAAGTCGGCGAGACCGGCGTAGGGCTGGCCCGCGACGATCCGGGCCACCTCGGCGTCGCTGATCCCCCGCACGTCGGCCAGGGACAGCCGGATGCCGTAGCCCCGGGCGTCGGGGAGGTCGGGGTGGGCCGGCTCGGGAACGGACCAGCCCCACGACGGCTCGTCGAAGTCCTGCACCTGCGGGTCCGTGGCGAGGTCGTCGAGGCGCTCGACACGGTAGGCGCCGGTCGAGGCGTTGACGTCCAGCCCGAGCACCGCGATGCCGAGCGAGCGGGCGTCGTCGAGGATCAGCCGCTTGGGGTACATGCCCGGGTCGTGGGTGAGCACCCCGGACAGGAATGCCGCCGGGTGGTGGGTCTTCAGCCACGCCGAGTGGTAGGTCGGCAGGGCGAAGGCCGCAGCGTGGGCCTTGCAGAACCCGAACGACGCGAAGGCCTTGAGCACCGCCCAGATCCGGTCCACGTCGGCCGGGCTGTAGCCACGTGCCAGCGCGGCAGGTCGCCACCAGGCCTCGATCTCCACCTGACCTCGAGGGGTGCCGAGGGTGCGGCGGACCTCGTCGGCCTGGGCCAGCGAGACCCCGGTCGTCTCGGCGACGATCATCAGCACCTGCTCGTGGAAGACCACGACCCCCTCGGTCTCCCGGAGCGCCTCGATGAGCGTGGGGTGCAGGTAGCTGACCTCCTTCCAGCCGTGCCGGGCCTCGAGGAAGGGCGTGATCATGTCGGACTTGACCGGGCCGGGCCGGAACAGCGAGATGTCGATGACGAGGTCCTCGAAGCGCTCCGGGCCGAACTTGCCGATCAGCTCGCGCTGGCCGGGGCTCTCGATCTGGAAGCAGCCGAGGGTGTGGGCCGTGCGGATCAGCCGGAACGTCGCCTCGTCGTCGAGCGGCACCTGTCGCTGGTCGTCGAGGTCGACCTCCACCCCGTCGACCCGCTGCACCTCCTGTACCGCGTGCGCCATCGCCGACTGCATGCGGATGCCCAGCACGTCGAGCTTGAGCAGGCCGAGGGCCTCGACGTCGTCCTTGTCGAACTGGCTCATCGGGAACCCCAGCCAGCTCGCCTCCACCGGGGTGCGGTCGAGCAGCCGGCCGTTGGAGAGCACCACGCCGCACGGGTGCAGCGCGATGTGGCGCGGGAGTCCGTCGAGTCGCTCGACGAGGTCGAACAGGACCCGCATCCGGGGGCTGTCCAGCCCACGCGAGCGCAGCTCGGGCAGCTCGGCGATGGCGCTGCGGGCGTCCCTGGCCCTGATGTGCGGGAAGGCCTTGGCGATCTCGTCGATCTCGCTCGGCGGCAGGCCGAGGGCTGCCCCCACGTCGCGGATCGCGTGGCGCACCTTGTAGGTGTCCATCATCGAGACGCAGGTGACGCGCTCCCCACCGAACCGGTCGAGGATGCGTTCGTAGACCTCGGTGCGACGGGCGGACTCCACGTCGATGTCGATGTCGGGCAGCTCGGCCCGCAGCGGCGAGCAGAACCGCTCCATGAGCAGGTTGTAGCGGATCGGGTCGACCCCGCTGATGCCGAGCAGGTAGTTGACCAGCGACCCTGCGCCGGACCCGCGCGCGGCGACGCGGACCCCCATCCCGCGGATGAGGTCGACGACCTCGGCGACGGTGAGGAAGTAGGTGGGGTAGCCCAGCTCGGCGATGACCTTGAGCTCCTCGGTGAGCCGGCGCTCGACCGCAGCGAACTCCTTCTCCCCCACTCCCGGGTAGCGGGTCGCGACAGCCGCGCGGCAGCGCTCCTCCAACCTCGCCTGCGGGCTCTCCCCGGGCCCGATCCCCAGCGTGTGCGGCTCCGGGAGCTGCACCGAACCGATGCCCAGGTCGTGCCGGGCGTTCTGCGCGCAGCCCAACCCCAGCGCCAGGGTGCGCCGGAGCAGCTCGTCGGCGCGACCGCGCTCGCCGCCGGTGACGTCGAGCGCGATGGAGTACATCGTCGGGGTGGCGGCGAGGTGGGCGGCATCGGTGACCCGGTCGAGGTGACGGGTGTCGAGGGCGACGAGGCGGCGGGCCGCGTCGAGCAGGTCGACCACGGCCGACTCCCCCGGGTCGACGTGGCGCACCGCGGCGGTGAGCACCGCGGGCACCCCCTGCTCGTCGGCCAGGCCGAGCATCCGACGGGCGTGCCCACGCGAGGCCGGGGTGCCCTCGGGCCCGCCGTGGCAGACCACCTCGAGGACGACCGCGCCCTCGGGCAGCCGTCGGCGCCAGGCGTCGAGCAGGACCCGCGCGCGGTCGACGCGCTTGGCCAGCAGGGCCCGGCCCACGTCGGAGTCGGGTCCGAGCAGGACGACCAGCGGGCTGGCGTGGTCACGGCTGGACCTGCGGTCGCCACCGCGCCAGCACCCGGCGGCGACGACGGCGGCCGAGGTCACCGGGACGCCCCGCTCCCCGCGCAGGTGGGTCTCGGTCACCAAGCGGCACAACGCCGCCCAGCCGACTCCGTCCGGCACGCCGGCCGCCCGCCCCCGGGCCAGCACCGTGACCCGCGGGTGGCGGGGATCGCGGTCCGCGCCGCCCCGGGCCGGGATCCGCGGCGACCGGACGGCACCGGAGCCACCTCGAGGTCCACCGTCATCGTCGCCGGGGGCGTCCGGCCCCACGGCGAGGTCGACCCCGAGGACCGGGGCGATCCCGGCCGCGCTTGCCGCCTGGACGAAGCGGACCGCGCCGTAGAGACCGTCGCGGTCGGTCAGTGCGAGGATCGGCTGCCGGTGCTGGGCGGCGCGCTCGACGAGGGCCTCCGGGGTGGAGGTGCCGTAACGCATCGAGAACCCCGAGGCGACGTGCAGGTGCACGAACTCCGTCGCCGCACCGGGGACGGCGCTCATGGCGCGGCGCGGGTCGGGACGGGTCCACCGGCGAGCGCGGTGGGCACGAGCACCTCGTCGTGCCCACCGGGGTGCACGGGCAGCCCGAGGCTGCGGCAGACCAGGTCGAGGAACACCTCGGCCTGGCGGATCAGGTCGTCGGCCTCACGGGCGCTGTGGGGCAGGCTGCGGCGGGCCGCGACGAGCTCGAAGAACTCGGCCCACTCCGCGAGCTCGGGAGCGACCGTCGGCAGCAGCTCCCACAGCGAGCGCGGACCGCAGTGGCCGTCGGGGGTGGCCCGAGCCGCCACCAGGGCGGCGGCAGCACGCAGCGCACCGAGCTGGGCCTGCAGGTAGCGCTGGGACACCTCCTGGGTCTGGCAGGCCTCGAGCAGGGAGTGCCGGGACCGGTCGAGCAGGTCGAGGCTCGCTCCGGCGCTGCGCGTGGTGCCGACCGCGGACGTGATCGTCATGGCAGTCATGTCAGTCCGCCACCCGCAGCAGGCGCCAGCGCAGGCCGAGGTCCTGGTGGTCGGCGCCGAGGTCGTAGACCCCGACGGCGGCGCAGCGTCCGGCACTGGCCTCCACCCGCCACACCTGGCGCTCCCGGGCGGCGGCGAGGACGTCGCCGCTGCCCTGCTCACGTGCTTCGCGCCACCAGGGTCGGCGCTCCTGCCAGCGGTCGAGGACGGCCCGCACGACATAGAGCCGACCGCGCCACACGAAGGCCTCGGGCTCGGGGACGGCGGGACCACCCTGGCCGGGATCCCCCGCGGTGGCACCGCCCTGGACGGGACCGCCCGGGGTGGCAGCGATGCCAACGGCACCGACTGCCTGTTGGCGGACCTCGATGGGTTCTTCGTACTGGCGCACCACGAGCAGGCCTCCTTCGTCACGGCAGGATGAGATGGTGTGGCTCTGGCCCTGCAGGGGCGGGGTCGAGGCGCCCGCTGCGGGCCAGAGCCCCACGGTGGTCCTTGGCGCGGGCTGCAGGTGGCGGGAGTCGTCCGCCCTGCTGCGCCCCACCCTTCGATGGAACCTTCGAACAGATGTTCGAATAGAAGAACCGTACACCCGGCCTCGGACAGCGCGTCAAGGCCGATCGGCGCGTCGGCGCACCCGGGCGCGTCGGCACCGGGCGCAGCGCTGGTGGCTGTCGGCCACCCGCCCTAGGCTCCGGACATGAGCCCGCTCGAGCCGGTGGCTCCCACCCCCGCGGACACCCCCGCGACCATGCCTGCGATCACGCCCGAGACGACACCAGCAACCACACCCGCGAGCATCTCCGCGAGCATCCCCGCGACCACCCCGGCTTCGACCTCTGCACCCCCGGCGGCGACCTCTGCGACCACACCCGCCACCGGCCCCGGTCGCGACCTCACCGGGCACCCCGCCGTCCAGCGCGTGCTGGCCACCCTCGCCGTGCACAGCGTGGAGCCAGAGCTCCTCAGCCTGCCCGACGCCGTCCGCACCGCTGCCGCCGCCGCTGCGGCGATCGGGGTGACCCCGGCCGAGATCGCCAACTCCCTGATCTTCCGCGCGCACGACGAGCAGGGCACGATCACCCCGCTGCTCGTCCTCACCTCCGGCGCCCACCAGGTCGACCTCGTCAAGATCGCCGACCTCCTCGACGGTGTCGACCACGTCGACCGGGCCGACGCCGACTTCGTCAGGGCCGCCACCGGCTTCGCCATCGGCGGGGTCGCCCCTGTCGGCCACCCCGAGCCGATCCGGACCATCGTCGACGTCTCACTGAGCCGCTACCGCCACGTCTGGGCCGCGGCAGGCCACAGCCACACCGTCTACCGCACCACCTACGAAGAGCTCCTGCGCGTCACTGCCGGGCACGCCATCGAAGTGGCCTGACCGCGCACTCGGGACGGAGACTCAGGTCCGGTGCGCCTCGTGGATGCACAGGACGTTCCCGTCGGGGTCGACGAACCACGCGGCCCGCTCCCCCGCGAGGTCCGCGATGTGGCCCTCGGTCTGCAACCCCGGCAGGTCGTAGTCCTCGAAGACCACACCCCGCCCCTCGAGCTCGGTGATCTCGGCGGCGACGTCCGGCACCTCCCAGGTCAGGGCGGTGCTCGGGTTCTGTGAACCACCCTCCCTCGGCAGCAGCATGAGGACCGTCCCGCCGCTGAGCTCGTACATCAGACTGCCCTCGGCGTTCGTCCCCTGGAACGGCAGGCCCAGCCGGTCGGAGTAGAACTCCTTCGCGCGATCGATGTCCGTCACGGGGAGCATCGTCGCTACTGCACTCATGGCCAGTGACATCACCAGCACCTCCTTCAGGCACCCTCCAGCCTCCTCCCCGTCCGCGCCCTGGCGATCCACCAAAGTGGTGATCGCTCTGCGCCAGAATGGGCGACATGACCAGACCCAGGCCCGTCGAGTGCTGGCTCACCGACATGGACGGCGTGCTCGTCCACGAGGAGAGCGCGATCCCAGGGGCCGCCGAGTTCCTCGCCGCCCTCACCGAGCACGGGCGGCGGTTCCTCGTCCTGACGAACAACTCGATCTTCACGCCGCGGGACCTGCGCGCCCGCCTGCTGGCGAGCGGGATCGACGTGCCGGAGGAGTCGATCTGGACCTCGGCGCTGGCCACCGCGCAGTTCCTCGACGACCAGCGGCCCCGCGGCAGCGCGTTCGTCGTGGGCGAGTCCGGCCTGACCACGGCGCTGTACGAGGTCGGCTACACGATGACCGAGCGGGACCCCGACTACGTCGTCCTCGGCGAGACCCGCACCTACTCCTTCGAGGCGATCACCAAGGCGATCCGGCTCATCGAGGCCGGGGCGCGCTTCATCGCCACGAACCCCGACGTCAGCGGCCCCAGCCAGCAGGGCACCCTGCCCGCGACGGGCTCGGTCGCGGCACTCATCACCGCCGCGACGGGTCGTCAGCCGTACTACATCGGCAAGCCCAACCCGTTGATGATGCGCAGCGCCCTCAACCGGATCGACGCGCACTCGGAGTCGACGGTGATGGTCGGCGACCGCATGGACACCGACGTCATCAGCGGCCTCGAGGCGGGGTTGCGCACCATCCTCGTGATGACGGGCTCGACGCGACCGCACCAGGTCGACCAGTTCCCCTACCAGCCGACGCGCGTCGTCGACTCGGTCGCCGACATCGTCCCGCTCGTCGCCGAGCTGCGCCCGCTGGACGGACCGTCCTAGCGACGGACCGTCCCAGCGAGAGACCGTCCCAGCGAGAGACCGTCCCAGCGACGTCCGCCCTCAGCGCGGGCCGAGCACGCTGTCGAGCAGCCCTGGGAACGCCGCGTCCACCTCGGTGCGGCGCAGCGACACGAGCCGCTGGCGACCGTGCGGCTCGTTGCGGATGAGCCCGGCCTCACGCAGCACCTTCATGAGGTGCGACTTGGTCGACTTGGGCAGCGCCGGGTTGGTCGCCCCGCACTGGGCCATCTCGAGGGGTCCGTCAGCGAGGTCCCGCACGATCTGGAGCCGGGCCGGGTCGCTCAGGGCGAAGAGGACATCGGTGAGGGCCACGTCCTCGAGGTCGGGGTGCACGAGCTCCGGCGTTCCACTCATGGTTCGACAATACTCGAACTGATTCGCCCCAGCGGGAATGCCCCACCTCTCGGCACCGTTCGACAAATGTCGAACCATTGTCCGCGAGCGTCCCCCGAGAGGTAGCCGTCATGGCCGAGCGCACCACCCCCAGCACGCTCCCGCCCCGAGCGACGCCCACCACCACCACCACCACCACCCCCTCAGCCGAGCCCGCCCCAACCGCCGCGTCGGGACGTCGGCCACGTCGGTTGGCGCGCGGCCCGGCCTTCGTGACAGCCGTCGGCGCCCTCGCCGCCCTCATGGTCGGCGCCAGTGCCCCCTCACCGTTCTACCCGGTGCTCCAGTCGCAGATCGGCTTCTCGGCCGGCACCATGACGACGATCTTCGGCGTCTACGCCATGACGCTCCTCGTGACCCTGCTCGTCACCGGCTCGCTGTCGGACCACATCGGTCGCCGCCCGGTGCTGGCCACCGGCTTCGTCGTCCTGGCCGCGAGCACGCTGGGCTTCTGGCACGCCGACGACGTGACGACCCTCCTGGTGTCGCGAGCCGTCCAGGGCATCGCCGCGGGCCTGCTGATGTCGACGGTGTCAGCGGCGGCGGTCGACCTCGAGCCATCCACCCGCCCCGGCCTGGCCGCGACGGTCAACGGCGTCACCCCGATGGCGGGGCTCGCGGTCGGCGCCCTGGTTGCCGGTGCGGCGATCGACTGGTCCCCCGATGCCCTGCCCCTCGTCTTCGGGGCCCTCACCGCGGCCTACCTCCTCCTCGCCCTCGTGACCCTCGCGCTGCCGGAGACGTCGCCGCGCCACGGCGGCTGGGTGCGCTCGCTGCGTCCCCAGGTCGGCATCCCGGTCACCGCACGAAAAGCCTTCAACCTCAGCGCTCCTGCTCTCGTCGCAGGGTGGGCCACCGGTGGCCTCTACCTGTCCCTCGGCGCACCTCTCGTGGCCTCGCTCGGGGGCCGGGACCACGTCGCCCAGGGCGCGGCGGTCGCGCTCCTCACGGGCGCCGGTGGCCTCAGCTCCTACCTCGCCCGCCGCCGCTCGGCCCGCACCGTCACCCTGTACGGCACGACCATGCTCGCCCTCGGCACCGCCCTGACGTTGGTCGCGCTCAACCTCGAGTCGCTGGTCGGCTTCCTGCTCGCCGTGGTGGTCGCCGGGTCCGGGTTCGGGACGTCGTTCCTGGGCATCATGCGTTCCGTGACGCCGACCGTGGGTCCGGACCAGCGCGGCGAGCTGTTCTCGTCGGTGTTCGTCGTCAGCTACCTCGCCTTCGGACTGCCTGCTGTCGCAGCGGGATTCGTCGTGCCTCACCTCGGCCTGGAGGCCACCGCGACCGGGTATGGCGTCGCCGTCGCGGTCCTGTCGGCCGCCGCAGCGCTGCTGCGCAGGTTCACCACCCGCGACTGAGCGCCGTCGGCACCGGTCCGATCTGAGTACGGGTACGGATGCCGGCGTCCGCTCGGCACCGGCAGGCTCGTCGCGTCGCAGTCGGGGGAATGCGACGGCGCGGGGCACGAACCGCAGGCGCAGTCAGGAGGGGAGGCCGCGTCGGGCTCGTGCCCCGCGCTCGTCCGTGGTGGAACCATCACCTGCGCAGTCGGTCCGGACCGGACGGTCGGCGCAGGACGAGGTTCAGTCCAGGCCGAGGTTGCGGTGCACCTCGAGCGTCGCCGTCGAGCGGTTCATCGTGATGAAGTGCAGGCCCGGGGCACCCTCGCCGAGCATCCGGGTCGCGAGCTCCGTGGCGATCTGCACGCCGACCTCGCGCGTCGCGGCCGGGTCGTCCGCCACGGCCTCGAGCCGCGACACGACAGCCGTGGGGAGCGGGGTCCCCATGAGCTGGGACATCCGGGCGACCTGCTTGAAGTTCGTCACCGGCATCAGGCCGGGGGTGATCGGCAGCTCCGGTCGGCGGGCCGCGACGGCATCACGCAGCCGCAGGTAGCTCTCTGCGTCGAAGACCATCTGGGTGATGGCGAAGCTGGCCCCGGCATCGGCCTTGCGGACCATGATCTCGACGTCGTGCTCGAAGCTCGGCGAGGCGGGGTGGACGTCGGGGAAGGCCGCGACACCGATCGTGAAGTCCCCCAACGACTTCACGAGCGCGACGAGGTCGGTCGCGTGGTTGAGGCCTTCGGGGTGCGACACCCACTCGCCACCGGGGTCACCCGGCGGGTCGCCGCGCAGGGCGAGGATGTTGCGGACGCCCGAGGCGGCATACAGGCCCACGACCTGGCGCAGCGCACCGACGGATGCACCGACGCAGGTGAGGTGGGCCAGGGGCGTCAGGGTGGTCTCGCGGGCGATCCGCTCGGTCACGCGGACGGTGCGGTCCTGGTTCGAGCCACCGGCGCCGTACGTGACGGAGACGAAGTCGGGGCGCGCGGACTCGAGCCGACGGATGGCGTCCCAGAGCAGGGCCTCGCTCGCGTCGTCCTTGGGCGGGAAGAACTCGAAGCTCACCGACGGGGCGGGCGAGGAGAGCATGCCGGGGATCGACCGGGTCAGCTGAGCCGGCCGAGCAAGACGAGAGGGCTGCCCCAGTGCCATGGCGGTGAGACTAGTCGAGGCCCCACGCCGTAGGCTCGGAGCCAGCACACGGTGAGACACCACGGCCGCGGCCGTGGTGGGACGGCGGGTGCTGACGAAGCCCAACCATGACCGAGCAGGCCGCAACAGGAGGAGCGCGTGGTGGTCAGCCCCCTCGATGCCGCGCAGCTGCGTGAGCGCGTGCAACGGTGCGTCGACGACGTCCTCGTCCACCAGTCCACCGTCCTGGCCGAGGTCGGCCCCGACGCGCAGGAGCTGCTCGGCGCTGTGGCCCGTCTCCTCACCGGCGGCAAGCGGCTGCGTGCGGCCTTCCTCTACTGGGGGTACCGCAGCGCCGGACAGCCCGACTCCGACGCCGTCGTCCGGGTGGCCACGGCGATGGAGTTCTTCCAGGCTGCGGCCCTGATCCACGACGACGTCATGGACGACAGCGACACCCGCCGCGGGATGCCCGCAGCGCACCGGTCCCTCGCGGCCCGGCACGAGCAGGAGTCCTGGTCCGGCGACGCCGGACGGTTCGGGGTCGCGGGCGCGATCCTCGCCGGCAACCTGTGCCTCAACTGGACCGAGGAGCTCTACGCCACCTCGGGGCTGGACGCCCAGCACCTCGCCCGCGGCCGCAAGGTCTTCGACCTCATGCGCACCCAGCTCATGGGCGGCCAGTTCCTCGACGTCGTCGAGTCGGTGCGGTCCTGGGACGGCATGCCGACGTCCGAGCGCATCGAGCGGGCCGAGCGGGTCATCCGGTTCAAGAGCGCGAAGTACACCGTCGAGCACCCGCTGCTCATCGGCGCGAGCGCCGGCGGCGTCGACGCCGACGACCTCGCCGCCCTGTCGCGCTACGGGCTCGACCTCGGCCAGGCGTTCCAGCTGCGCGACGACCTGCTCGGGGTGTTCGGCGACCCCGTGGCGACCGGCAAGCCAGCCGGCGACGACCTGCGCGAGGGCAAGCGGACCGTGCTCGTCGCCCATGCCCTCGCCGGGGCCGACGATGCTGGGCGAGAACTGGTGGAGTCACGGCTCGGCGACCCCGCCCTCGACACGGACACGGTGGACCGGCTGCGCGAGGTGATCACCGCCAGCGGCGCGGTCGACGCGGTGGAGGCCGACATCGCCCGGCTGGCCGACTCGGCCCGTATGGCGCTGAAGTCGACGCGGTCGCTGGACCCCGACGCCGTCGCGGTGCTCGACCAGCTCATCGACAGCGCCACCACGCGGGAGCACTGACACCGCTCGCTGGGTGACGGGACAGCGAGCCGGTCCCGGGCGGCATACCGTCACGACCGCCGGGACCAGCGCCGCAGGGACGAACGGGGCGAGGCCGACCTAGAAGGCCTGCTCCATCGCGCGGCGACGCACCTCGGTCTTGAACCCGGCCGCGAGGTTGTCGACCGGCGTGCCGGGCACGCGCAGGGTCGGGTCGGGGGTGAACAACCACTGGAGGATCTCCTCGTCACCCATCCCGCCGTCGGCGAGCACGGTGAAGGTGCCCCGCAGGTAGGGGTAGACCTCATCGAGGAGGAACTGCTCGGGCACCGCCACGACCCGGCGCTCGCCGATGCGGGCGCTCAGCAGCTCTCGCTCCTCGATGAGCCGGCGCACCCCGGACAGGGGGATGCCGAGCCGTTCGGCGATGTCTGGGACGGTCAGCCAGGACCCGACGAGGTCCTCCAGGGACGGCTCGGGCGAGGTGGGGGTCTGGTCGGTCACGAGGACAGCCTGCCAGCACGCGGGGGCATTGCAAATTACATCGATGTAAGTCGATATGGGTGCGGGTGCGTGGTGTACCTTTCACTCTCGTCACAGTCGCCACACCCCTCACTTGAGCACCTTCTTCCTCTGCAGTCCCCCGCCCTGTCTGCGGTGGACGTCCCGAAAGGCACCACGATGTCCCCAGTGATCGCTCCCGCGGCGCTCCCTTCGGCCTCGACACACGCGCCCACCGCGGTCGTCCAGAAGGCCAAGCCCGCCCCCCACGGCTGGACCTCGTACTCCGTCCGCAACGGCGACACGCTCGCCGCGATCGCCAGCCGGATCGGCACCACCACCGGTGTCCTCGTGGCACGCAACAAGCTGGCCGGCGGCGGGCACCACCTCTCGATCGGCCAGCACCTGTCGGTGCCGAGGTCCGCGGCCCAGGCCCGCGTCGACGCACACCGCGCCCGCGCAGCCTCCGCCGCACGCGCCGCAGCCATCGCCCGCAGCACCTACGTCGTCCGCTCCGGCGACACCCTCGGTGGCATCGCGGCTCGCAAGGGCGTCTCGCTGGCGTCGCTGCTCAAGACCAACGGCCTGTCGGCCCGCTCGGTGCTGCAGATCGGCCAGAAGGTGCGCATCCCCGGCGCCGGGGCCGCGAGCGCGAGCCGCCCCTCGAGCAGCGGTGGCCTCTCGACCACCCGCTACACGGTGCGCAGCGGCGACACCCTGAGCGGCATCGCGACCCGCACCCGGACCCCTCTGGCCACGCTCTACTCGCTCAACCACCTCAGCGGCCGCAGCGTCATCCACCCCGGGCAGAAACTGAAGGTCCGCGGCACCACGGCGGTGGCCAGCGCCTCGACGTCCGGCTACACCGTGCGCAGCGGCGACACCCTGAGCGGCATCGCAGCACGCCACGGCGTCTCCCTGGCGTCCCTGCTCAAGGCCAACCGGCTCGCCAACGCCAACCAGCTGTCCATCGGGCAGAAGCTCCGGGTGCCCGGGAAGAAGGCCTCGTCGGCGAGCAGCGCCAACACCTTCGCCGGTCGCACCTACCCGAGCTCGGTCGTCGGGGCGGCGAACCGCAACCGTGACGCCCTGGCGCAGGCGTCGGTCCCCAGCCGCAGCCAGACCCGCGACATGATCGTCGCCACCGCCCGCCGCCACGGCGTGGACCCGAGCCTGGCCCTGGCCGTCGCGTGGCAGGAGTCCGGCTGGAACCAGCGCCAGGTCTCGGTCGCGAACGCCATCGGCGTCATGCAGGTCATCCCGTCCTCGGGCGAGTGGGCCTCGCAGATGAGCGGCCAGAAGATCAACCTGCTGCGCACCCAGGACAACATCACCGCGGGGGTCGTCATCCTGCGGTCGCTGACCCGGTCGGCGAAGAACGTCGACCAGGCGATCGCCGGCTACTACCAGGGCCTCTACTCGGTGCAGCGCTACGGGATGTACGCCGACACCAAGGTCTACGTGAAGGCGATCAAGGCCCATCGCAGCCGGTTCTAGGAGGGTTCGTGACGCCTCCCCCGGACCTGCCTGCATGAGTTGGCCAGAATGACCTCCTACACTTTGCGGGTGTCTTCAGGTGTCACCGAGTCCTTGCTCGGCCGTGTGTTCGACGGGCGCTACCGCGTCCAGTCGCACATCGCCGACGGCGGAATGGCATCGGTCTACCTGGCCCTGGACACCCGTCTGGACCGCGACGTCGCCCTCAAGGTGCTGCGCCGCGACCTGGCCCGGGACGACGCGTTCGTCAGCCGGTTCCGCCGTGAGGCGCGCTCCGCAGCACGGTTGTCGCACCCCAACGTCGTGTCGGTCTTCGACCAGGGCGACGACGACGGCCACATGTTCCTCGCGATGGAGTACGTCCCCGGGCAGACCCTGCGCGAGGTGATGAAGGCGGAAGGACCGCTCACCCCCCGCGCGGCCCTGGACATCATGGCGCCGGTCCTGCAGGCGCTCGGTGCCGCCCACCGTGCCGGGATCATCCACCGCGACGTCAAGCCCGAGAACATCATCCTGCGCGAGGACGACGGCACGGTGAAGGTCGCCGACTTCGGCCTCGCCCGTGCCGTGAGCAACCAGACCTCGCACTCCCAGACCGGCGTCCTGCTGGGCACCGTGGCCTACCTGTCGCCCGAGCAGGTCGAACGCGGCATCGCCGACGCCCGCAGCGACGTGTATGCCGCCGGCCTGATCCTCTTCGAGATGCTCACCGGCTCGAAGGCGTTCACCGGGGACACCCCGATCCACATCGCCTACCAGCACGTGCACAGCTCGGTGCCGGCCCCGTCCTCGCGGGTCACGACCGTGCCCGCCGAGCTCGACGCCCTCGTGGCCCTGGCCACCTCGCGCGACCCCGACCAGCGACCGGCCGACGCCGGCGACTTCCTGGCGGAGGTGCGCAAGTCGCGGTCCATGCTCACCCCCACCGAGCTCGACCGTCGGCCCGAGGGCCCGTCCGCGGCCGGTCCCGGTGCGAGCACCATCGCCGTCGAGCGCACCAGCGCCCTGCCGGTCGAGGCCGGCCACGAGCCGCGACGGTCGCGTCCCATCGGACCCGTGGCGCTGCCGATGGACCACACCCCCACCGCACCGCCCGGACCCGACCCCTACCTCGAGGACCGGCACCGCGCGCTCGAGGGCCGGGTCGTCGATGACCGCCGTCGTGGCCCGTGGGGCTGGATCGTCGCGGCGCTGGCCGTCGCCCTGGTCGCCGGCGTCGCCGCCTGGTGGTTCCTCGCCGGGCCCGGGTCGCCGACCACGGTCCCCCGCGTGACCGGCCAGACGTACGAGCAGGCCCAGAGCGCCCTCACCACCTCGCACCTGTCCCCCGAGCGGGTCGACGCCTTCGACGAGACGATCCCCAAGGGTGTGGTCATCTCCACCGATCCCGGTGCCGGGACCGAGCTGCGTCGCAGCCAGGACGTCACCGTGACCGTGTCCAAGGGCCCGGAGCGGTATGCCGTGCCCCAGGTCGTGGGTGCCAGCGCCAACGAGGCCACGGCCCGGATCAAGGCGGAGAAACTCACCCTCGGCGACACCAAGCAGGCATTCAGCGAGACGGTCGACGCGGGCCTGGTCATCAGCGTCAGCCCCAAGGAGGGCTCGTCCCTCAAGCGGGGCACCAAGGTCTCCCTCGTCGTGAGCAAGGGGCGCCAGCCGATCGAGGTCACCGACTTCACCGGCAAGCCCGCCGACGACGCCGTCCGGGACCTGACGGGCAAGGGCCTCGAGGTCGACGCCACCAGGCAGGAGAACGACGACACCGTCCCGAAGGGCAGCGTCATCTCCCAGAGCCCGTCGAGCGGCACGCTGTTCAAGGGAGACAAGGTCACCCTCGTCGTCTCCAAGGGGCCGGTCCTGATCAAGGTCCCGGACGTGCAGGGCAAGCAGGAGGCCGAGGCCCGCAAGATCCTCGAGGACGCCGGCTTCAAGGTCGCCGTCGAACGCTTCATGGGTGGGATCTTCGGCACCGTCCGCAGCCAGAACCCCGCTGCCGGCAGCGAGCAGCCCAAGGACACCACCGTCACCCTCGTCGTCGTCTGACGACCACCGAACGACGACCACCGACAGACGAGCTGACCGGCCCACCCGTGCGGACCCTGCCCGCGAGTCGCCTCGCCACCCTGCTCCTCATCGCCGTCACCGCGGTGTGGGGCTCGACGTTCTTCCTCATCCGCGACCTCGTCGAGCACGTGCCGTCGGCCGACTTCCTGGCCGTGCGGTTCGCCATCGCCGCGGTCGTCATGGCTGTCGTTTTCCGTCGACAGACCCTGGCGCTGACCCGGCGCGAGGTGCTGATCGGTGTCGGGCTCGGGGTGCTGTACGGCTTGGCCCAGCTGCTCCAGACCGTCGGCCTCGAGCACACCGACGCATCGGTGTCCGGCTTCGTGACGGGGACCTACGTCGTGCTCACCCCGGTCCTCGGCGCGGTGCTGCTCCGCGACCGCATACCCGGCTCCACCTGGTTGGCCGTCGGGCTCGCGACGGTGGGGCTGGGAGTCCTCTCCCTGCGCGGGATGACGATGGGTTTCGGGGAGGCGGTGACCCTGGCTGCGGCGGTGCTCTACGCCTTGCACATCATCGGGCTGGGCCGGTACTCGACGGCGGCTTCCGCGACGGGCCTGGCCACAGTGCAGGCGTTCGTCATCACGGCGGTGACCTTCGTCGGCGCGGTGCCGGACGGCATCACGCTCCCCCAGGACGGCGGGCAGTGGGCGTCACTGCTCTACATGGCCCTCATCGCCGGAGCCGTCGCCCTCTGGTCGCAGACGTGGGCGCAGTCGCACATGCCGGCCACCCGGGCCGCCATCGTCATGACCATGGAGCCGGTGTTCGCCGCGTTCTTCGCCGTCCTGCTCGGTGGTGAGTCCCTGACCGCGCGCATGCTGCTCGGTGGTGGCCTCGTGCTCACCGCGATGTATGTCGTCGAGATCCTCGGGCGGCGGTCCCCCGGCGCCACCGCGGAGGAGGATAGACCGGCGGAGCTGCTGCACCACGAGGTCTGAGGCAGCCGGCAGCAGTCCGGGTCCCTCAGAACTCGTCGACGGGGCGGATCTCGACGACCGGGTGGGCCCGCGTCAGCACCCGGGCGGCCTCGGTGAGCGCGTCGTGGTCGTCGCACGTCACGATGTAGAAGCCCGAGAGCTGTTCGACGGTCTCCGCGAACGGACCCTCGGTGACCACCGTGTCCGTCGGGGCGGACCCGCGGCGGATCGTGCGGGCCCTGCTGCTGTGGGTGAGCCCGGCACCCCCGACCACGGCACCGCCACTCGCCTTGAGCAGCTGCACGAACTCGGCGTCGGTGTCGAACGTGGCCTGGTGCTCGGCCTCCGAAGCGGCCTCCCACTGCGCCTCGTCGTCGGCGGGGAAGAGTACGACGTACTCGGTCATCGCATGTCCTTTCTGTGGTGGTCTGCACCAGGGTGACGAGCGACACCCTCCCAGATCGACAGCGGTGCACACTTTTCCCTCGGGTCGGGCCACCACCAGGACACAGGGGTGCCAGGGGCGCGGCACTCTTCGCCCCTGGCACCCGTCGACGGCGGCTCTGCACTGTGATCCGCCCCGAGGTCGAGGCGGTCTACGGCTCCTCGCCGCCGCCTGCGAGGAAGCCGCTGTGCCCGTTGCAGGAGTCGCCGGGCTGGAAGCCGGACGCCTTGAGGTCGGCAGGGGTCGCCCCTGCTGCACGCTCGGCCTGCTGCACGTGGCCCCAGTTCTGCGGAGGCGCTCCCCCCGGTCCGGGGAACCCTGCCCCGTCGCCGTCCTCGAGGCCGGAGAAGGCGCAGATGGAGTTGGCATGGGCAGGGCCCTGGGCAGGCTTGCCGTTGCCGGTGATCTCCCCGGCACTCGCCGCCGACATCCCGACGAGAACGATGACCCCGGCGGCCGCCGGGACGATGATCAGGCGCGTGAGGCGCATGGGTGGCTCCCTTCGGTGGTGGACAGCCGCCCTGCAGCCAGCGCGGCTCCTGTCGACGCTAGGACCCCGGCCCGGCACGCCGCCTCCACCGACACCATGACCATCGCTAGAACATCTGCGGTGATTGACGATTCGTCGTGCAGACGCGTGTCCGACCCATCACACGATGTCGCGACATTCTGTCGACGGGCAGGCGGTCAGAACGCGGCGCCCTTCCGCCACGCCATCTCCTGGAGCTCGAACGAGTTGCCGTCGGGGTCGGCGAAGTTCGCGCCCAGCACGCCGCCACCGAAGTCGTGGACCTCACCGACCTCCACCCCTCGACCGATGAGCTCGGCGCGCGCCGCTGCCACGTCCTCGACGGCCAGGTGCACGCCTCGGATGCTTCCCGGGACACCGCGGTAGACGTCGAGCCCGGTGCCGACGCCGATCGAGCAGCTCGACCCCTCGGGGGTGAACTGGACGACCCGGACACCCTCGCTCGGCGTGACGTCGAAGTCCTTGGTGAAACCGAGCCGGTCGACGTAGAAGCTGATGGCCCGGTCCACGTCCGAGACCGGCAGGGGGATCAGTTCCAGCTTCATCTGCACGGTCGTGCCTCTCGTGGCGGGGTGTCGTCGCCGCGATCCTGCCACGGACGGTCAGGCGGCGGAGGGGCCCTGCTCGAGCAGCGGCGTGAGCGCCTCGACCGCGCGGGACGTCCCGGCGTCGTCGACGTCCAGGTGCCAGACGAGGCGGACCGCCGTGGGGCTCACCGGATAGAGGCGTATGCCGCGTCGGCCCGCCTCCTCGACGAAGGCGGCCGACGTCCACCCGGTGACCGACACGTCGAGGACGACGATGTTGGTCTGCACGGTCGCCGGGTCGATGGACCCCGGGGCAGCCTCGGCGGCAGCGGTCGCGAACCGGTGCGCACGGGCGTGGTCGTCGGCGAGTCGCTCGACGTGGTGGTCGAGCGCGTGCAGACCGCCGGCAGCGAGGATGCCGACCTGCCGCATGCCCCCGCCGAAGCGCTTGCGCCAGACACGGGCCGCCGCCATGCGGTCGCGCGACCCGACCAGCACCGAACCCACCGGAGCGCCGAGGCCCTTGGAGAGGCAGACGCTGACGGTGTCGAAGTGCTGGCCGTAGTCCGACAGCGCCACCCCGGTGGCCACGTGCGCGTTCCAGAGTCGTGCACCGTCGAGGTGCATCGCGACGCCGCGAGGCTGGGTCCCCGCCCGCAGCGCGGCGATCTGGTCGAGCGGCTGCACCGTGCCGCCACCGAAGTTGTGGGTGTTCTCCACGACCACGAGCCGGGTGTTGACCTGGTAGGTCCCACCGTCCGGGATCATCAGCGCCAAGGGCTGGGCGGCGTCGAGCAGTCCCCGTTGGGCGACCCACGACCGCGACGACAGACCGGAAAGCGCTGCGGCAGCGCCCATCTCGGCACGCAGGACGTGGGCCAGCGAGTCGGCGATGAGCTCCTCACCCGGGGTGACGTGCAGCCGAAGCCCGAGCTGGTTGGCCATCGAGCCGGTCGGGGTGAACAGCGCGTCCTCGTGGCCGAGCAGCCCGGCCACGCGCTCCTCGAGCTCCCGGACGGTCGGGTCCTCCCCGAACACGTCGTCGCCGACGGCGGCGGTGGCCATGGCGTGGCGCATCGCCTCCGTCGGCCGCGTCAGGGTGTCGGACAGCAGGTCGACGTCGACGGCAGTGGTCATCAGGGCGGTCAGTCCTTGGAGAGCATCTCGGCGACGAGGAACGCCAGCTCCAGGCTCTGCTGGTGGTTGAGACGGGGGTCGCAGACCGTCTCGTAGCGCTTGTTGAGGTCGGCGTCGAGGATCTTCTCGGCGCCACCGATGCACTCGGTGACGTCGTTGCCGGTGAGCTCGACGTGGATGCCGCCGGGGACCGTGCCGAGGCCCTGGTGGACCTCGAAGAACCCGCGCACCTCCTCGACGACGTCCTCGAAGTCGCGCGTCTTGTAGCCGCTGGCCGACTCGAAGGTGTTGCCGTGCATGGGGTCGCAGATCCAAGTGACCTGCGCGCCCGAGGCGGTGATCTTCTCGACGAGGGTGGGCAGCGCCTCCCGGACGGTCTTGGCACCCATCCGGGTGATGAACGTCAGGCGACCGGGCTCACGGTCCGGGTCGACCTTGTCGATGAGCCGCAGGACGTCGTCGACCTCGGCCTTGGCCGACAGCTTCACCCCGATGGGGTTGAGGACCTTGGAGACGAAGTCGACGTGCGCACCGTCGAGGTCGCGGGTGCGCTCGCCGACCCAGATGAAGTGGCCGCTGGTGTCGTAGAGCTCACCGGTGCGGCTGTCGACGCGGGTCAGCGGGCGCTCGTAGTCGAGCAGCAGCGCCTCGTGCGCCGAGAAGAACTCGGTCGTGCGCATCGCGTCGAAGTCGGCGCCACAGGCCGACATGAACTTCATCGCCTTGTCGATGTCCTTGGCCAGGCGCTCGTAGCGGCTGTTGGCCGAGTTGGAGACGAAGCCCTTGTTCCAGTCGTGGACGTGGCGCAGGTCGGCGAAGCCACCCATGGTGAAGGCGCGCACGAGGTTCAGCGTCGCCGAGCTCGCGTGGTACGCCTTGACGAGGCGCTGCGGGTCCGGGGTGCGCGACTCGAGGGTGAAGTCGAAGTCGTTGACCATGTCGCCGCGGTAGGCCGGCAGGGTCACACCCTCACGGGTCTCGTCGCCGCTGCTGCGGGGCTTGGCGTACTGCCCCGCCATCCGACCGACCTTGACCACCGGCACCGAGGCGCCGTAGGTGAGGACGGCAGCCATCTGCAGGATCGTCTTGACGCGGTCACGGATGTTGTCGGCGGTCGCCGCGGCGAACGTCTCGGCGCAGTCGCCGCCCTGCAGGACGAAGGCCTCGCCGCGCGCGGCAGCGGCCATCCGCGACTTCAGGACGTCGCACTCGCCCGCGAACACCAGCGGCGGATACGACGCGAGCTCGGCGACAGCGCTGGAGAGTCGGGCGGCGTCGGGCCAGACCGGCTGCTGGGCGGCCGGGAGGTCGGCGCCGGCCGCGAGGCTGGCGAGGGCGTCATGGTGCTGCGTGGTGCTCACCCGTCAAGGATAGGTGCGCGCCGGACCGCTCCGTCCGCCAGCCCGCATCCCGGTCACCGCGCAACCCCGGTATGGCGCCTGCCTCAGGCCTCGGGGGTGTCCAGTCCCCTGGCGATGGCGAACCGGACCAGCTCGATGCGGTTGTGCATCTGCAGCTTGCCCAGGGTGTTCTGCACGTGGTTCTGCACGGTGCGGTGGGAGATGAACAGCTCCGACGCGATCTCCTTGTAGGACATGCCTGTCGCGACGAGCTTGAGCACCTCGGTCTCGCGCTCGGTGAGCTCGGGGATGGGGCGCGAGGGGTCGGCCTGCGGCTGGGTCGACAGCTTGCGGAACTCGCCCAGGACCAGCCCGGCCAGGCCCGGCGTGAACACCGCCTCGCCGCGGGCGGTGGCCTCGACCGCCGCCACGATCTCCTCGCGGGACGCGGACTTCACGAGGTACCCGGTCGCCCCGGCCTTGACCGCCTCGAGGACGTCCTGCTGCTCACCGGACGCCGACAGCACCAGCACCCGGGTCTCCAGCGAGCCGAGGGCGGCGCAGACCTCGTGCCCCCGCATGCCCGGCAGGTTGAGGTCGAGGACGAGCACGTCCGGGCGGGTCGCCCTGGTCCGGTTCACCGCCGACGGGCCGTCGTCCGCCGTGGCCAGGACCGTCATGCCCGCCTCGGCGAGGTCGCGGGCGACCGCGTCCCGCCAGAGCGGGTGGTCGTCTGCGACGACCACCCTGAGCGGCACGGACTCCTGCGCCGCGCCGTCCGCCCCCTGCGCCCCGACCTGCCCCTGCGACTGCACGTTCATGCCACCCCTCCACCGCGAGCGCCCGACCTGGGCGCCCGCATCGTCACCGTCGTCCCGGAACCCTCCCGGCCCGAGTACACCGCTTCTCCCCCGAGGTCCGACAAGCGCCCCCGGATGCTCGAGGAGGCACCCAACCGCCCGGCGGCGGCCGCCTCGTCGAGGCGCCCGGGCGCCATACCGGTGCCGTTGTCCCTCACCGTCAGGGCCACGACCTCCCCCTCGTCCTCGACCAGCACCCACGCCTCGGCGGCCTCCCCGGCGTGCTGGTGCACATTGTCCAGGGCCGCTCCCACCGCAGCCACGAGCTCGCCGGCGACACGCGGTGGCACGAGCACGGGGTCGGCGGGGGCGACGAGGTGGACCCGTCCCTCGGCGAACCGTGCGAGCTGCTGGCGCAGGTCGACGTCGCCGTGCACCGCGGAGGCCGACTCGTCGGGTGTCGTGCCGCTCACCAGTGCCCTCAGCAGCCGCTCCTGGTCGGCCGCCATGCCACCGAGCTGCATGGCTTCACCGCCGAGCTGGGCGCCCCTCCGGTTGATGAACGCCAGGGTCTGCAGCACGCCGTCGTGGACCGTGCGGGCGAGTCGCTCGCGCTCCCGCACCTGCGCCTCGAGCGCGAGCGCCTCCCGCAGCTTGGTGTGCCCCTCGCGGGCGAGGTCGACGGCGTAGCCGATCAGCGTCCCGATGAGCAGCAGCAGGACGATGTTGTTGATCGTGTTGGGGGTGGCCCGCCCGACCTCGACGAGGTCGACGACGCCGATGAACACCGACGCGACGACCCCGCCCTTGCGGCCGAGCAGCACCGCCGCCGAGACCACACCTGCCGCGGGCCAGAACGTCGGCAGGGTCCGCGACCCGGCCTCGATGGCCTCGGCGGAGTCGACCAACCGCGTCGCGAGGATCGCTGCGGCGGCGAGCACCAGCTCGACGACCACGAGAGACAGCCGGCGACGGCGGTAGAAGACGAGAAACACCGTCCACACGCCGAGGACGGCGAGGACGGCCCATCCCAGGGCCGGCCGGACGAGGTCCTGGGGGCGGTCCCACAGCGAGTACGCGGCATACGCCAACGCGATCGGGCGGAAGACGTCGATGCCCTTCCAGAAGGCCGACACGACCTCGGGCTGGGAGTCGGGCACGGCCACGAGGCGCAGGCGCGTGCCGTGGCCACCCCGCGCTGCGCCGTCCCCCCGTGACATCGCGTCCCCCTGCGTCAAGGGCTCAGCTGGCCTCGCGGCGGCGGCGCCGACCGCGGGAGTCGTCCTCGTCGTCGGCTTCGAGCCCGCCACCACGCTCGGTGTTCTCGTCGATGTCGGCGGCGGCGTCGTCGACCCGTCGGCGGGCCCGGCGGATGGCCTCGTCGTCGTGGGCGTCCAAGGCCTCCTCGAGCTCCTTGGCGGCCGAACCCGGCAGGGCGGCCTCCTGCAGCTCGCGGGCCTTGGTCTTCGCAGCGGCCAGGATGCGGTCCTTCATCGACGTGGCGTACATGTCGACGTACTCCTGGCCGGACAGCAGCATCAGCTCGTACATGATCTCGTCGGTGATCGAGCGCAGGACGAACCGGTCGTCCTCCATGCCCTCGTAGCGCGAGAAGTCCAGCGGCTTGCCGATCTTCACGCCGATGCGCATCAGCTTGGGGATCTTCTTGCCGGTGGGCTGGGCCTTGTCGGTGCCGATCATCGCGACGGGCAGGACGACGACGCCACCCTCGAGCGCCATCCGCGCGACACCGGTACGCCCTCGGTAGAGACGACCGTCGGGGCTGCGGGTGCCCTCGGGGTAGATGCCGAGCATCTCGCCGCGGCGCAGGACGCGCAGGCCGGAGCGCAGCGCGGCCTCACCGGCGCGGCCGCCGGAGCGGTCGACGGGCAGCTGGCCGACACCGCGGAAGAAGGCCGCCGTGAGGCGGCCCTTGATCCCTCGACCGGTGAAGTAGTCCGACTTCGCCAGGAAGGTCATCCGCCGTGGGACGACGAGCGGCAGGAAGATCGAGTCGGAGAACGACAGGTGGTTGCTCGCGAAGATGACGGCCCCGTCCTCGGGGATGTTCTCCTCGCCCTCGACCCACGGCCGGAACAACAGCTTGAGGATCGGGCCGAGCACGACCGTCTTGAGAACCCAGTAGAACAACCGTTCACCTCCATGTGACGCGGTGAACTCTACGGCACTATCGACGACCGCCGCGGTGCGTGACAGGATGCGCGCCAACGTCCGTCCGCGGCCCGCCCAAGGAGCGCTCCTCTTGTCCGTCCGACCCGGTGCAGAGCCCTACTCCCACGACGGCACCGGTGACCACGCCCGGACCGGCATCGTCCTCGCCCACGGCTTCACCGGCAGCCCTGCGAGCATGCGCCCGTGGGGCCAGTTCCTCGCCGAGGCCGGGTACACCGTGCGGGTCCCCCGTCTGCCCGGCCACGGCACGACGTGGCAGGAGATGAACCGCACCCGGTGGCAGGACTGGTATGCCGCCGTGGACAGCGCGTTCCGCGAGCTACACGAGCAGTGCGACCAGGTGTTCGTCGCAGGGCTCTCGATGGGAGGTGCCCTCGCGACCCGGCTCGCGCAGGAGCACGGTCCGAGGGTGAGGGGCCTGATGCTCGTCAACCCGGCGTACAAGGTGGACGACATCCGCCTGCGCGCCCTGCCGGTCCTGCAGACCGTCCTGCCCTCCTTGCCCGGCATCGGCAACGACATCAAGAAGGCTGGCGAGGACGAGGTCTGCTACGACCGCATCCCGCTCAAGGCGCTGTTCTCCCAGACCCGGCTGTGGGCCACGGTCGTCCGCGACCTGCCCGAGGTGACCCAGCCGGTCGTCCTGTGGCACAGCGTCGAGGACCACATCGTGCCCACCTCGAGCTCGGAGCTGTTCCTCTCCCGGGTCTCCAGCACCGACGTCACCGAGAACGTCCTGCACGACAGCTACCACGTGGCTACCCTCGACCACGACGCGCCACGTATCTTTGAGGAGTCGGTGCAGTTCATCGAGCGGCTCAGCTGATCGCGCAGCCCTCCTCAGCAGGAAGCAGGTCTGTCATGGGCGACAAGGACGTGGACGCGCAGTTCGCGGACATCGTCGCGCACTGGGACGAGGTCCAGTCGCTTCCCGACAAGCCGCACCACACCGGGGTGAACCCCGCGCTGGAACCCGACACCCACGTCAACCCGCCGCCGACGCGCCCGTTCGTCGTCTGGCGCGGTGCCGAGATCGAGCAGGAGCCCGAGGCCGAGGAGGACGAGCAGGAGCAGGCACCCGCCGAGCTCATGGACCTCGACGAGGAGGAGCACTTCGAGCCCGGCCCGACCGCTCCCCTGCCGCCGCAGGAGGACGTGCAGTTCTGGGGCATCGTCGTCGGTCTCGTCGTCGGCCCGATCGTGCTGCTCTGGCTCGTGCTGTTCCGCCCCGACGTCAGCGACTGGTGGACCCTGGGCGCCCTGGCCATGACCATCGGTGGGTTCGTGCTGCTGGTGCTCCGCCAGCCCCGCGACCGCGACGAGAACGACCCCGACAACGGGGCTCGCGTCTAGCTCGAGCACGACGTCGCCGACGCGGGGCTGCACCACGCCCGCTTGCTCGGCACACAGGTAAATAATTGGCGAACATGCGGTTCGCGTAGAGAATATTTACCAAGCGGAGGTCCGGACCGCGTTCGCCGGTGGATAACTTTCCCAGCGTTCGGGGGGACATTGGGGTCTCCCCGACCCAGCAGAGGGGAAAGACCTGAATGAAGAAGTTCTCGCGCGCCGTCAGTGGCGCAGCAGTGGTCGGCATCGCCACCGTCTTGGCAGGGGCCGCCGCCACGAGTGCCGAGGCAGCGCCCCCGCCGGTGCAGCGGCTGCACCCTGACCGCGGCGCCGCCGGCATGACCTACAAGATCGGCACGATCTACCAGAACAGCAACGGGGACGGCGCCCGGATCGAGTGGTACGGCGGCGCCCAGTGCGACGCCGAGGTCACGGGGGCGGCCGACTACGCGGAGATCTCCCTGTCGCAGGAGGACTTCGACAACCGCACGTCCTCGCTCAACGACTACGCCAACTGCGACACGGCGCTCTACCAGTTCGACAACTTCGAGGGCGAGCACACCTCCGACCCGGGTAGCCCGTACTTCAACGCCGGCCCCGGCTCCCCGTACAACCTGAGCGGGTGGAACGACCGCGCCAGCTCCATCAAGTGGGACTGAGCACCATCACGACGCGGGGGGTGGCCCGGCTCGTCCGGACCACCCTCCGCGGGGTGTCCCTCCTCGCCGTGACGACGGTGACCTTGGCCTGCGTCTCCTGCTGCTCGGCTCCCGATCGAGTGCCCGTCGATGACCCCGTCGCCGATCCGAAGGTGCCCGCGGACATCGTGCTGCCCTTCGACGCCTACCAGGTCCCACCGGAAGCACAGCGCCTGGAGAACGACGCCTACCGAGAACTGGTCCGCCGCTGTGCTGCGGACCATGGCGTTGCCCTGACGATGCCGCCCGCCGAGATCCCCGTCGACTCCAATGCCCGTCGTTACGGCCTGTTCGACGCCGAGCGCGCCCGCACCCACGGGTACCTCGGACAGACGCTCTTCCTCGACTCGGTCAGAGCAGGTGAGTGGCGGCCCAGTGCGACCCAGAAGGCTGTGCTCACGGGCGAGTCCGTGCCGGGGTCGCAGGTCGACGTTCCAGAGGGGGGATGCGCTCGGCAGGCCGAGACGACCCTCGGGCTCCCTGACAGCACGATGGCCGATGTCGAGGCGGCCGGACTGTCCACGATCGACAGGGCGGCCTCGGATCCGGAGGTCCTGGCAGCCGAGCGTCGGTGGAGTCGATGCCTCGCCGAACAGGGCCTGTCCTTCACGCGCACCTTCGACCCCTCCAACCACCGCTGGCCACAGCCTCGGGGCTCGGCGCAGGAGGTGCGCACCGCGACCGCAGACGTCAGGTGCAAGCAGTCCACGTCGCTCGTCGCCGCATGGCTCAACGCCGAGAGCCGCGCCCAACGTCAGGTGATCGCTGACGACCCGGGCGCCTTCAGCGCCTTGAGGTCATGGCGCGACGCACGCCTGGCGAAGGCCCGAGCTGTTCTCTCCGAGGCCGCGAGGTAGCGGGGTCGTGCGCCGAGGCCCGAGGCCTCGGCGCACGTCTAGCTCGCGGCCTCGTCCGGACCGGTCTCGACCTCCGCGGACGGAACCGCCTGCGGGTCGAGGTCGACATCGACCCAGGTGGGTCGGTGGTCGCTGGCCGCGACGAGGTCGGCGGCGTCGAGCGGCACCTCGCGGTGGGGCAGGACGGTGAGGTCGCGTGAGGCGAAGATGACGTCGAGCACCTTCCGCGGCGCCCTTGCGGGGTAGGTCGGCGTGGTGGGCGACACCAGGTGCAGCGGCGAGGCGAAGACCTGCCACGCGCGCCCCGTCTCCACCTCGTTGAGGTCGCCGGCGAGCAGCACGGGCCCACCACCGGACACGCCTCGCAGGATCTGACCGGCGTGCCGCTCGCGCTCGGCGGCGTCGAGGCTGAGGTGGACCGAGGCCACCACGAGCGGTTCGTGGCCGGCGGGCGCGACGCGCGCGACGGCATACCCGCGGGTGCGCTGCAGGGTGGCCACGCGCAGGCGGTGGTGACGCGACTCCCGCACGTCGACGCGCAGCGAGGTGAGGATGGTGGTGCCGCCGCTGCCGCGGTGGCGACCCGACCAGTAGAGCCCGCACTCCGCAGCGAAGGCGGAGACCTGCCACGACCCGAACAGCCGGCGCGGCACCTCCTGGAGGCACAGCACATCCGGGTCGATCGCCCGGATGACCCGGGCCGCCGCATGCCGGTCCAGGGTGAGGTCCTTGAGGTTGTAGGACGCCACCCGCATGGTGCTCATGCGTCGCGACGGGCCAGGTCGGCCGCCCCGATGAGGCCGGCGTCGTTGCCGAGCTGGGCCGCGACGATGCGCGCCTCGGGACGGTAGCCACGACCGGTGAGGTGGCGGCGGAACGTCGTGCGCGCCGGGTCGAGCAGCAGGTCGCCCGCGGCGCTGACGCCGCCGCCGACGACGAACGTGCCGGGGTCGAAGGCCGCCGCCAGGTTGGCGATCCCGACGCCGAGCCAAGTGCCGATCTCGCCGAGCAGCTCGGTGGCCGTGGGGTCACCCTCCTGTGCCGCCTCGGTGATGAGCGGGCCGGTGAGGGCCATCGGGTCACCGTCGACCCGCGCCAGCAGGTCGGAGGCGACCGGGCTGTTCGCGGTCATGAGCGAGCGCGCCTCGCGGACGAGGGCGTTGCCGGAGGCGTACTGCTCCCAGCACCCTCGGTTGCCGCACTCGCAGCGCTGGCCGCCGGGAACGACCTGCATGTGGCCGAACTCGCCGGCGATGCCGTACTTGCCACGGACGACCTGGCCGTCGAACAGCAGCGCACCGCCGATGCCCGTGCCGAGCGTGATCATCATCAGGTGCGTCTCGCCCTGCGCGGCACCGAAGCGCCACTCGGCCCAGGCTGCGGCGTTGGCGTCGTTGTCGACCGAGATCGGGACGGGCACGCGGCGCTGGAGGTTCGCCTCGAGGGGCTCTCCCCGCCAGGACAGGTGGGGGGCGAAGACGACGGTGGCCCGGTCCGCGGCGACGAATCCGGCAGCGCCGATGCCGACGGCGACGACCTCGTCCTTCGCGGTCTCCAACAGCTCGGTGACCACCTCGACGATGGTGTTCTCGACGACCCCGGGGCTCTTCGACCGGTGCGGGGTGTCGCGTCGCGCGCGGGCGATGATCGTGCCGTCCTCGGCGACGAGTCCTCCGGCCACCTTGGTGCCGCCGATGTCGATGCCGACCGCGAGCCGCTCGCTCATGAACCGATCCCCTCCGCCGCGAGCGCCGCGGCGCCGATGAGGCCTGCGTCGTTGCCGAGCGCCGCCGGGACGAACTCTGCCACCGGACGGTGCCCGCGGCCCGTCAGGTTCCTCGCGTATGCCGCGCGGGCGGGTTCGATGAGCAGGTCACCTGCCGCGACCACACCGCCGCCGATGACGATCAGCTCGGGGTCGAGGATCGCCGACACGGAGGCCGCACCCTCACCGAGCCAGCGCCCCAGGTCGGCGAGCAGCTCGACCGCGGCGGCGTCGCCGGACTGGGCGACGGTGGTGACCATGTGGCCGCGCAGGGCGGCGGGGTCGCCGCCGCACGCCTCGGACAGCGCAGCACCGTGCGGGGTGCCCGACGCGACGAGCTCCCGGGCCTCCCGCACCAGCGCGTTGCCCGAGGCGTAGACCTCCCAGCAGCCGCGGTTGCCGCAGCCGCAGCGGATGCCGTCGGGGACGACGCGCATGTGACCCAGCTCGCCGCCGACGCCGTAGGCGCCGCGAAGGAGCCGGGAGTCGACGACGACGCCGCCCCCGATGCCGGTGCCGACGGTGACGAGGACCATGTCGTCGGCCTCGTGCGCCGCGCCGTAGCGGAACTCGCCCCACGCCGCGGCGTTGGCGTCGTTCTCGATGATCACGGGGAAGTCGACCAGCGCCTCGAGCCGACGCTTGAGCGGCTCGTCCCGCCAGGCGAGGTTGGGTGCGAAGAGGACCGTGGAGCCGGTGCGGTCGACGAACCCGGCGCACGCCACGCCGACCGCCACGACGTCGGACCTCGGCTCGGCGAGCTCGTTGACCAGGTCGGCCACGTCGTGGGCGATCTGGTCGGGGTCCTGCGCCGGGGTGTCCCGACGGGTCCTGGCCAGGATCTCGCCGGTCGCCGAGACGACACCGGCGGCGATCTTCGTGCCGCCGATGTCCACGCCGATCGTCACGCTCATCGGGTTGCGCTCCCTTGGTCCTCGTCGTCGATGGTGATGTCCTGCACCCGCGGTCCGCGGGTCCTGGGGTCGTGCCGTGCCGTGGGCCCGCCGGGGGTTCCCGGAGGGGTCCCGGAGGCGGAGCGCGTCTGCGTCGCCACGTCACGCAGGGCCGTGGCCAGCGCACCGGCCAGGTCTGCGAGCCGGTCGACCGTCTCGGGTCGCACGGACCGGAGCAGCCCGATCCCCTGGCACAACGGGCACCACTGGCAGGTGACGGCCTGGCCGGTGCCGTTGGCGGCACCACACTGGTCGCAGTGCCCGGGCCCGTGCGACCGCGTCTCACCCGGCGGCACGGTGCCCGACTCGCCGGACGCCTCCTGGGCATCCGGGACGTCCGGTGCGTCCGGGACGTCCGGTGCGTCCGGGACGTCGGGGACGTCCGGGTCGGAGGCGTGGGCATGAGCCGGTGCGGCGCCATACCCGCTCGTGCTCACCCACCCCCCGAGGGCGTCGAGCAGCCGGGCAGCCTCCTCGGCCACCGAGCCCACCGGCTTCACCGGGTCCACCGGGGGCTGGGGCTCGTCCTGGTCAGCCACGCGGCCACACCTCCTCGTCGGGGACGAAGCGGACCTGGAGCACGCCCTCGCGCACCGAGGCCCCGTCGACCACGCATCGTTGCAGAGCAGCAGGGAGGGTGAGGACGCGACGGTGCTCGCCCACCGCCACGAGCAGCTCGTCGTCGCGGCGCTGCAGCCCGAGGTCGCGGGCATGGGCCAGCGGCAACGGCAGGGTGAGGGTGAACCCCTCGTCGGTCCGCTCGACGGTCATGCCGCGGTGGGTGACCGGCGCCAGCAGGTCCTGCGCGTCGTCGCCACCGTGGGCCCGGCCCAGCTCTGCGAGCGCCTCGACCCCGATCGGTTCGGCGGCGAGGTAGGGCGCGACGACGACCGGCAGCCCGGCGAAGGACTCGCGCACCTCGACCAGCCCGGCCTGCTGGGCGGTGTTCCACCCGGTGCGCCAAGGGTCGGGCGTTGCGGCCACGTCGGACGGCTGCGCCGCGTCGGACGACTCGGCGGCACCGGGGAAGATGCGGTTGACGACGACCGCGTCGACGACGAACCCGTACAGCGACAGGGACGTCCACGTCCGACGGGACTCGGCGATGACGACCCGCTCCGGCGTCAGCACCAGGCGCACCGACGTCTCGTCACCGGTGAGGATGCGGTGGACCTGGCGCATCTGCCGCTGCCAGCCGGTGACCGCCTCGATCACCGCCGGCTCGGGCAGCGGCACGCCCGCGGCGGCAGCGGCGGCAGGACGCAACGTGCGGATCAGCCCGCGCTGCGCCGGGAGCAACCGGTCGAGGTGCCACGCCAGTGCCTCCGGGAGAGCCAGCAGGCGCAACGTCTCGGCCGTCGGCGCACAGTCCACGACGACGAGGTCCCACGGCCCGGACTCGACCTGCGCCCGCATCTCGAGCAGCGCCGCGACCTCCTCCGCCCCGGGCAGTCGGGTGAGCTCCTCGGCGACGACGGTGTCGATGCCGAGGGTCCCGAGGACCGACAGGAGGTAGTCCTGGACGACGCGCCAGGACTCCCCGAGCAGGTGGGGCGGGCTGATCTGCAGCGCTGACAGGCCCGGCTCGACCTCGACCGGCTGCCCTGCTGCGGCCCAGAGCTCGACGCCCAGGGCGTCGCCGAGGGAGTGCGCCGCGTCGGTCGACATGACCAGCGTCTTGACGCCACCGCGGGCAGCACGGACAGCGGTCGCCGCGGCGGTCGTGGTCTTGCCCACCCCGCCCTTGCCGGTGAAGAGGATGACGCGCATGTGGTGTGACCGGCTGGCGCCGGGTCAGCCCTCGACGCGCTTCTTGAGCTCCTTGAGCGCGGTGTCGATGATGACCTTCTCGGCCTTGCGCTTGAGCATGCCGAGCATGGGGATCTTCACGTCCACCGCGAGGCGGTACGTCACCGTGGTGCCCGTCTTCCCTTGCGCCGCAAGGGTGTACGAGCCGTTCATGGCCTTGAGGACGTTGGCTTCGACGAGCGACCAGGACACCACCCCGGTGCCGTTCTTCTTGACGTCCCACTCGTAGTCCAGGACGTAGGTGTCCTTGATGGCGCCGGCGTCGAGCGTGAACTGGACCTGGTCCGCCCAGCCGTCGCCCTCCTCGGTCAGGACGCTGACCTTCTTCACCTCGGTGGCCCACTCGGGGTAGCTCTCGAAGTCGGCGATGACGTCCAGGACCTCGCCGGGGGTGGCGGCGATGTCGATGCTGGACTCGGTGCGGTCGGCCATGCGCCGAAGGCTACAACGAGTTGTCTTCGAGCCTGTCCTTCAGCCCGTGCACCGCCCGCTTCCACCGGAGCACGTGCCGCGTGGCCACGTCGCGCGGGGCCATGGGCTGGCGGTGGCCGCGCAGGTAGTGGTGCACCACAGCGCCCTCCCACCAGGGCTCGATCCAGACCTCCATCTCCCCGACGACCTGACCCGTCACGGTCCACCGGATGCCCTTCACCCCGCGGTCGCGCACGACCTCGCGCCGGACGTGCGGCCAGACCTGGTCGGCCCACGCCTGGTCGTCGAGCTGGGCGCGGATCACCCCCGGGGCCGCGTCGACAAAGGTCTCGTCGACGACGTCGATGCGCGTGTCCTTCACGACCGCCAGTGTTCCGCACCGTGCACGACTCGTCGCGGCGCGCCCTCCCCAGCGCTGCTACCCATCGGTAGGCTGTCCTCGAGGGCCCACCCCTCCAGGCCAGTGACGCCGCCGTCAAAGGAGACTCCGTGCAGGAACACCTCGCGCCCCCGCTCGTCGAGCCGCAGACAGAGGGCAGCCTCGCCGACCTGCCCGCCCGCAACGCGGCCACCAACCCCCGGAACGTCGCGTTCTCCCGCCGGGAGGGCTCCCGGTGGGTCGACGTCACCGCGGGCGAGTTCAACGACGACGTCCGCGCGGTGGCCAAGGGCCTGCTCGTCGCAGGAATCTCCCCCGGTGACCGCGTCGCCATCATGTGCAAGACGCGCTACGAGTGGACCCTGACCGACTTCGCCGTCTGGACCGCCGGCGGCGTCACCGTGCCGATCTACGAGACCTCCTCGGCGGAGCAGGTGGCCTGGATCCTCGCCGACTCCGGCGCCAGCGGGATCATGCTCGAGACGCCGTCCCACCAGGCGACTCTCGAGGAGGTGCGCTCCGAGCTTCCCGGCCTGCACCACGTGTGGCAGGTCGACGCCGGCGCCATCACCGAGCTGAAGCAGGCGGGGGCATCCGTCAGCGACGAGGACCTCGCCGCGGCGACGGCCGGGGTGAACCGCGCCAGCACCGCCACGATCATCTACACGTCCGGCACGACCGGGCGCCCCAAGGGTGTCCAGCTGACGCACGACAACTTCATGGCGCTCGCCGACAACGCGATCACCAAGCTCAAGGAGGTCGTCAAGGCCGACAACGCCTCGACGCTGCTGTTCCTGCCGCTGGCCCACGTGTTCGCGCGCTTCATCCAGATCCTGTGCGTCACGGGTGAGGCGAAGATGGGCCACAGCGCCGACATCAAGAACCTCCTGGCCGACTTCGGCGACTTCAAGCCGACCTTCATCCTGTCGGTGCCCCGGGTCTTCGAGAAGATCTACAACTCCGCCGAGGCCAAGGCCACCGCCGACGGCAAGGGCAAGATCTTCGCCACCGCCGCCGAGACCGCGATCGCCTGGTCGGCGGCGCAGGACACCGGGGGCGCCGGCCTGGGCCTCAAGGTCAAGCACGGCGTCTTCGACAAGCTCGTCTACACCAAGCTCCGTGCCGCCATGGGTGGGCAGGTCATGTATGCCGTGTCCGGCGGCGCACCGCTCGGCACCCGCCTCGGCCACTTCTTCCGCGGCATCGGCGTCACTGTCCTGGAGGGCTACGGCCTCACGGAGACGACCGCGCCGGCGACGGTCAACGTCCCCGACCGCGTCAAGATCGGCACCGTCGGTGCACCCCTGCCCGGCGTCGGCATCCGCATCGCCGACGACGGCGAGATCCTCATCCGCGGCAACAACGTCTTCGCCAGCTACCACAACAACCCCGACGCGACGGCCGGCGCGATGCAGGACGGCTGGTTCCACACCGGCGACATCGGGGAGCTCGACGAGGACGGCTACCTCAAGATCACCGGACGCAAGAAGGAGCTGCTCGTCACCGCCGGCGGCAAGAACGTCGCCCCCGCGGCGCTCGAGGACCGCCTGCGCGCCCACCCCCTGGTCTCGCAGTGCATCGTCGTCGGTGACCAGAAGCCGTTCATCGCCGCCCTCCTCACCCTCGACGAGGAGATGTACCCCGCCTGGGCCAAGAACAACGGCATCGAGGGCGTCACCTTCGCGCAGGCGCACACCCACGAGACCGTGCTCAAGGCGCTCCAGGACGCCGTCGACGACGCGAACAAGTCGGTGTCCAAGGCCGAGTCGATCCGCAAGTTCGCCGTCCTCGAGGACGACTTCACCGAGGACAACGGCTACCTCACGCCCAGCCTCAAGCTCAAGCGCAACATCGTGATGAAGGACTTCCACGACCAGGTGGAGGCCCTGTACTCCGGGGCGAAGGAGTGACCTCTACGGTCTAGGCATGCCCCACGGCACCAGCACGCACCGTGCCCGCGCGCACTCCAGCTCACCGAGCAGCGCCCACCCCAGCCAGGCCATCGTCTTCGCGGTGGCCTGGCTGGTGTTCTTCACCGTCCTGCAGTGGAGCGTGGTCCGCTACCGCATCCCCATCGTGGCCACGCTCACGCTGGCCACCGTGGCGCTGGGGCTGTGGCAGTGGCGGGGGTGGCAGGTCCAGCTGACCCGACCCGCGGTCGCCCTGGCGCTGACCGGTGCGGCCCTCGCCACGCTGACCGTCCCGTTGTTCAGCTACCTCGCCCCCACCGGTCTCGCCGTCGCCTCGAGCTTGCTCGTGCTCGGTCCGCTCGCGTGCGCGGCCCTGCTCTGGACGAACGGCCGCGGAGCGGCGCGGTCCACCCGCGCCGCCGGTGGGCTCGCAGTCCTCGCGTATGCCGCCGCTGCCGCGACTGCCGTCATCTCCTCACCCCGCCCGCAGATCGACGTCTGGGTGACGCTCCAGCAGGCCAGCGACGGCCTGGGCCGCGGCGAGAACTTCTACGCGATGAACTGGACCGGCTCCCCCGGCATCCAGGACGCGTTCACCTACCTGCCGTGGACGGCGGTGCTGCTCGCCCCGGGACGCTGGCTCCTCGGCGACGTGCGGTGGGCACTGGCCTTCTGGACCCTGGTCGGCGTCGTGGGGGTCTGGCTCCTGGCGCGCCATACGTCCCTCGGCGAAGGCCGGTCGCGCTCAGCGACCGGGGCGACCTCCGCAACCACCCCGGCGACGACGTCGTGGACGTGGACCGCGGCTGCGGTCACCGCCCTGCTGCTCCTCGCGCCCGGCACCCTCACCCAGCTCGACCAGGCGTGGACCGAACCGTTGCTGCTCACCGGCCTCGTGTGGTGGGCCGTCCTCGTGCAACGCGGAAAAGCATGGTGGGCGGTCATCCCGCTGGCGCTGGCCTGCGCGAGCAAGCAGCACCTCGCGCTGCTCCTGCCGATCCTCCTGGTGTGGCGACCGTTCGGCTGGCGCCGGACCATCGCCACGGGTGCGCTCACCGGTGCGCTGCTGGCGCCGTGGTTCCTCGCGAGCCCGCCGGACTTCTTGCACGACACCATCACGCTCCTGCTGTCGTTCCACCCGATCAAGTTCGCGAACACGCTCTACCTGTTGGCGCTCAACACCTTTGGCGTGACGCTGCCGTTCTACGTCACCGGCGTGGTCGTCCTCGGCACGCTGGGCGCGGTCGTGTGGACCGTGTGGCGGCGCCAGCCCGACCTCGGCTCGCTGCTGAGGTGGCTGGCCGTCGTGCTGCTCGCGGCGAACCTCGTGAACAAGCAGGCGTTCTACAACCAGTTCTGGCTCGTGGGCGCCCTGGTCGTGGTGTCGTTGGCCGTCCCGGTGGTGGCCCGGACACGGCAGAGCGCGCCCGCCCACGGGGGTGGGGGGCGCGACCGGTCGCCGCGCTGAGCAGCGACGGCCCTCGGTCAGCGGATCTTCGCGAACGCCCCCACATCGGCGAATCCGTTGGCCCAGAGGGTGTTCACCTCGGACGCCTCGACGGAGTCCGGGTAGGGGTTGGTGCACGACGGGCCGGGGCCACCGCCGGACATCAGCTTCGAGCAGGGCTGGGTGTAGCGGTCGGGCAGGCCGAGCGCGTGACCGGTCTCGTGCGTGACGATGCGCAGCGGCGCGTAGGTGTTGGCCTGGTCGTAGTCCATGAAGATGTAGCCGCTGCCGTGGCCGTCGCCGTAGTAGTACGAGCCGCTGGGGTCACTGCCCTCGTAGTAGCTGAGGCTGGCGTTCGATGCCGTCCCCTCGACGAGTCGGACGTTGCTGACCCGCGAGTTCCAGATGGCGGCGCCCTGGTCGATGAGCGAGTCGAACGACGGGGCGTTGGAGTCGTCGTAGTAGACGGTCGTCACCGCGGAGGCGGCGGACTGGCGCCCGGCAGCCTTGTCCTTGGCCGCCTTGGCGATCGCGGCGTCGAGGTTCCTCTGGAGCCGCTCGTTCTGCGCCTTCTCGCGCTCGTTCGGCAGATAGCTGCTCGTGCGGGCGGCCGAGCTCGCGCCGTCCGGGGCAGGTGCCGCCCCGATCGAGGCCGGTGCGGCGGCCAGCGCCGCGCCGGAGGCGAGTGCGGCGGTGGCCGCGACGAGGGTGAGGCGGTACTTCGACATGTCCAGGCTCCTGTGGGATCGGTGTCAGGTCGGTGCCGCCGACCGGTGTCGGCGGCACTGCTCCATTCCTAACCGGCAGGAGGTCCGGTGCCCGAAATGTCCGGGTCAAGGCTTCGCCAGAGCCCGACAGATCGACGTATGCCGCGTGTGCCGCAGGTCTGGAAGGTCAGGAGCGCGTCGCCGCGGCGTCCTGGACGTCCTCGACGAGTCGTTCCAGCGACGCGGGGTAGACCGCCTCGCCGGCTGCCCGCGTCGCCGCCGGGTCGATCCAGTCGATCCTGATCGTCGAACGGGACTCGAGGTCCTCGAACCCCGCCGGCTCCGCCTCGAAACGCTCGGTCAGCCAGCCGTAGAAGACCTGCTCCTGGTGGATGGTGCGTCCCTCGAAGGAGAAGCTGCCCCGGTCGTGGTGGAACGGCCCGAGGAGGTCCTCGGCCGTGATCGTGGCCCCGGTCTCCTCCCACACCTCGCGGACGGCGGCCCCGAGGTCGTCCTCGCCCGGCTCGACACCGCCACCGATGGTGTACCAGTAGGCGTCCTCGGGGCGGTGCGGGTCGAAGCCCTGGATCATCAGGACGTGACCGTCCGGGTCGACGACCACGACACGGGCGGCACGCCGGTGCACGTCCGGGGCGGTGACGTCGGCGGTTGCCCTGCTCTCGCCCGTCCGCGAGCCGGTCACGACGCGGCCAACCGGCGCAGGTAGGCCAGCCACTCACGCGTGAAGGCGGCCTCGGTGGTCTTCAGGACGGTGCCGAAGGCCGCCGCCGTGACGGCGTCGGCGTCCGCCCCGGTGCCGGCCGAGCCCGGCGAGCCCGGCGCCGTCGCGGCGGCGAGGTAGAACCTCACCAGGCTCGCCTGACCCCTTCGGTCGACGATCCGGCAGACCGCCAACCAGGCGGCGTTGTAGCTGGGCGCGATCGTCGAACGACCGGGGTCGAAGTCACCCGCACCGGGCAGCGCCGTGGGACCGGAGCCGTCGCGCACCTGCTGGAGCAACGCGGCCGCGATGCGCTGTCGGGTGGCGTCGACGTCGCGGTACCCCACGTAGTCGGCCATCCCCTCGGAGAGCCAGAGCGGCACCTGTTTGGTGGTCGTGGCACGGATCGCCACATGGGTCGCCTCATGGCTGACGACCACCTGCTTGCCCGTCTGCTCGAGCGTCGCGAAGGCCTCGGGGTTGACCACGACACGGTCGGCACCGGCGCGACCCGCGGTGTCGAAGGGACCGTCGGTCACCGCGGCGACCTGGGCGACACCAGCCGGGTCCTGACCGACCTGCTCGGCCATCTGGGTCGCGGTCGCCGGCACCACGAGGACGAGCCGGGCCCTCCAGGGCGCGGTCCAGACCTCTCGGACGGCGGTGACGGCCCGGTCTCCCAGGGCCAGGTAGGGCCGCAGCCTGCTCGCCGGACCCGAGCCGATGACCAGGGTCGTGGCGCTGCGGCTGACGGTGAGGCGGGGCAGGTCCCAGACCTGCACCTGGGTGCCTCCGTCGGTGTCGTCGGCGAGCTTCCAGCCGTCGGACCGTCGCACCACGGTGAAGTAGGACTCGAACTCGCGGGTGCCGGTGTCGAACCCGGCGAAGCTGTAGCGCCCGGCCACCCGGGACACCCACGCCTGAGGTCCGAGCTGGGCCGTGCGCTCGACCGACAGCTCCGGCGCCGGCTCGGGGGTGCCGTACCGGAAGGTGCCGATCGGCAGCTTCCCCAAGGCCTGGAACTGGGCCAGCTGACGCAGGCCGAAGCCTGAGGTCGGGTCGTCGAGCGTGGCCCGGAAGGCTGCCTCGTCGCGGGCGCGGACGGCTGCGGCACGGCGCTCGAGCAGGGTGGCGAGGGCCTCCTCGCGGTCGACGGTCGGGGTGCTCGACCCCTGCTGCGTCGTGGTGGTCGCCGCCGAGGAGGACGAGGAGGACGACGGCGGCGTCTCGGGATCGGAACATGCCGCGAGCCCCAGAACCAGGCAGATGGAGGCTGCGACGGGAGCCGCGAAGGTCGTGGGCCGCACGCCTCGTCGCTGCCCCGCCTTGGTCCGCACGGCCCCATCGTAGGCAGGCGGCCGCCCGTGGGGTCGGCTCAGCCGACGGCGCGGACGTGGGCGGCCCAGGGCTCACGGCGAGCCGTGACGGTCCCGGCCTCCTGCGCCGACACGAGGCCGGCCGCGGCGAACCGCGTCACGGCCAGCCGCTCGGCGGCATCGAGGCCCAGCTCGGAGCTCGTGGGGGTGAGCAGCGCCGTGACCATGCAGTCATCGCAGTGCAGGTCACGCACGGGGCAGCTCTGGCAGTCGATGATCATCGCGATCACCCCTTCCTCGTCGGCAGCTCGGTGGACCACTTCCACCTGACGACGACGCTACGAGACACCACCGACAACGCCCTCCGACGCCATGCGCAGCACCAGTCTCCGACGGGTGCGGGAGCCGACCGCCGCGCGCCTGCGTGGGGCTGTCACACCACCGGCATACCGTCAGGGACATGCAGATGGTCCAGGGCACGTTCGACGACTTGGGCACGGCTCTGGCCGATGTCACGTTCGTCGTCGTCGACCTCGAGACCACCGGCGGCAGCCCTGCCGACTCCGCGATCACCGAGATCGGGGCGGTGAAGGTCCGCGGCGGCGAGGTGCTCGGCGAGTTCCAGACCCTCGTCAACCCGCACCTGCCCATCCCCCCGTTCATCCAGGCCCTCACCGGCATCACGACGGCGATGGTCGCCGACGCCCCGCGCATCGAGTCGGCGCTGCCGGCGTTCATGGAGTTCGCGAAGGGCACCGTGCTGGTCGCCCACAACGCGCGCTTCGACATCGGGTTCCTCAAGATGGCGGCCTCCGTGCAGGGCATCGAGTGGCCGCGCCACACCGTCCTCGACACCGTCCACCTCGCCCGTCAGCTCGTCACCCGCGACGAGGCCCGCAACCACAAGCTGTCCACCCTGGCCGCCCTCTTCGGCGCCGGGACGACCCCGGACCACCGGGCACTGCACGACGCGCGGGCCACGGTCGACGTCCTGCACGCGCTGATCGGCCGCGTGGGCAGCCTCGGCGTCCACACCCTCGAGGAGCTGTCGAGCTACACCTCGCGCGTCAGCCCGGCCCAGCGACGCAAGCGCTGGCTGGCCGACGGCCTGCCCGACCAGCCGGGCGTCTACCTGTTCAAGGACGGTGCGGGCCGGGTCCTCTACGTCGGCACCTCGGTCAACATCCGCACCCGGGTGCGCAGCTACTTCACCGCCTCCGAGCACCGCACCCGGATGGCCGAGATGGTGCGGCTCGCCGAGAGCGTCACCCCGGTCGTCTGCGCCACCACCCTGGAGGCAGAGGTCCGCGAGCTGCGTCTCATCGCCGAGCACAAGCCGCGCTACAACCGGCGCTCCAAGACGCCCGAGCGCGCCACCTGGGTCAAGCTCACCGTCGAGGCCTTCCCCCGGCTGTCCATCGTCCGCGAGGTCCGGGCCGACGGCGCCAAGTACATCGGGCCCTTCGGCAGCCGGTCCTCCGCCGAGGCAGCCGTGGCCGCCGTGCACGAGGTGATCCCGTTGCGGCAGTGCGTGCAGCGCCTGTCCCCCACCCGCTTCGTCGGGTCGTGCGCCCTCGCCGACATGGGCCGCTGCGGCGCCCCCTGCACCGGGGCCCAGTCCGTGCAGCAGTACGACGTCGTGGTCCAGGAGGCCGTGCACGCGCTCGTCGGCGACTCCCGCGAGGTGGTGACCGCCCTGCGCGGTCGGATGGGCACCCTCGCCGAGCAGGAGCGCTACGAGGACGCCGGCACCCTGCGCGACCGCCTCCTCGCGCTCGTCCGCGGTATGGCGCGCGCGCAGCGGATCGCGCCGCTCGCCGCGAGCCCCGAGATCGTGGCGGCCCGGCGCGCGGCCACCGGCGGCTGGGAGCTCGTCGTCGTCCGTCACGGTCGCCTCGCCGCCTCGACCGTCTCCCCCCGGGGAGCCGACCCGATGCCCTACGTCGAGGCCATGCGCCAAGCCGCGGAGGTCGTCCTCCCGGCGCCCTGGCCGGCGCCGGCCGCGATCCCCGAGGAGACCGAGAAGATCCTGCGCTGGCTGGAGCAGCCCGGCGTCCGGGTCGTCGACGTGGAGGGTGAGTGGACCTGCCCTGTCGGGGGCGCTGCCGGTGCCCGCGCCGCCCTCGAGGGGACCTCCGAGCGCTCCCAGCGCTCGGCCTTCGTCGCTGCGTCCTAGGTAGACGGCGCGGCTGGGCCGTTGCGAGCCCGTGTCTGCGCCGCGAGCCACGCCGCCACGAACACGAGAGCAGCGTTCCAGCGGATGCAGACGTCGTTGGTCACCTCAGAGGTCGGCTCGTCCAGGTAGCACCACTGAGGTGGCAGGCCCCGGAGTCGGTCGTCGTAGTGAAAGCCGGGGCTGGGCACCGAGTTCGCGCCGCCCGCGAGGGCCCCACGGGGTGGCGGCGGCAGAGCAGGGTCGAGCGCCTGCCCGAACAACCGGGTGCGCTGCCGACGGCTGTCGTCCACGCCGAACCCCGTGACGTAGCACTGTCCCAAGGCATTGCGGCCCAGGACGTGGTCGAGCCCTTCGGCCACGGCAGTCGCTGCCACGCGACCAGGAGCGAGGTGGTGGCCGACGGCGATGACGACGAGGTTGTTGAGCAACCGCCCATTCGAACCCCACGTCCATCCCGCGTCCGGCGCGTACGGCTGACCCCACGCCTGCTGCTCCTGCAGCCGCACGAGTCGTTCGGCCGCCACCACAACGGACTCGTCGACGCTCTCCTTCTCCTCCAGACTCGTACCGTGCAGGGACAGGTCGAGTCGTGCCGGAGCAGCCATGGCATCGAAGTCGAACCCGAGCGGGGAGAACACCTCCGCGTGGTGCCATGGCGACCGTTGCAGCCGGGTGAGGTCCTCGCTCGAACGTCCCGCCAGCCACAGCTCAACAGTCGCCCAGTACTCGTCATCGGTCGTGTCTGCGTCACCGTAGGGACCGCCACCGAACTGTGATCCACCCGCGGGGGCGGCGAGGTGGGGGTGGGCAGCCACCGCTGCGGCTGCTCTGCGCGCCGTAGCCAGGAGGGGTACGGCACAGCTGCGATCGAACGCCCTGAGGACCCGGGCCCCTTGCGCGGCCACGGCAGCGAGGTGCCACGTGGCAGAGGTCGACGGCCGGTGCAGCACCCGGACGGTCGGGTCGACGTGAGGCAGGCCCGGCAGGGGGGACCACGTCGTGCCATGGACCTTGTGGAACGCCATGCCGGCCAGCGGCGATCCCGTCGGCACCTGCATCCGGCAGACCCATTCGAGCTGCCAGTGGCACTCCTCCACGAGCGCCTCCCGGGTCGATGACGGGAGCAGGTCGCCGAGGAGGTCGAGCGTCATCAGCAGCTGCCACAGGGCGGTGCTGCCGCTGGTCACGTACTTGCCGTGGTCCCCAGCGTCGTACCAACCGCCGGAGACGTCGAAGGTTCCCGGACAGGTCCATCCCGGGTAGAGCGCTGAGGCCTCCGGACCAGTCCAGGCAGGGACTGCGGTGTCGCCGGTGTTGGGGGCGACCCCGAGGTGGCCGGCCGGCCGAGCGTGGGCACCGAACTCCTCCGGGACCGCGTCCCCGGATCGCATCAGCCGGAACACGTGCAGCGCCTCGTCGGCGAGCTCGGCGTGCGGGTTCGCACCCAGGGGGAACGCGTGACTGACGAGCTCCCCCACACGGACGCGGTAGCCCGACCCCTCACCCTTCACCGTGGAGAAGTCGACGAGGTGAAGGGTGAAGCCCGAGGTGGGTTCCGGACGAGCCGGCCACGGACGCGTCATGCCGGCAAGGACCTCACGACCATCGCGGTCCTCGACCACGAAGTCCTGTGGCTCCTGCTCCAGGCACAGGACCGTGGCGACCTTTCGTGCCCATCGGGGGTACCCCATCTGGTTGAGTCGCACGGCTGGACGTCGTCTGACGGCAGCCGTCGGTGAGAACGGTGGCCACGACATACGTCTCACCGTAGGTGTCTCGCCGATACAGTGGGCTCGTGATCTCCGCCATCGTCCTCATCAACGCCGAAGTCGACCGGATCCCCGAGGTCGCCCAGGCGATCGCCGAGTTGGACGGGGTCAGCGAGGTCTACTCCGTGGCCGGTGATGCTGACCTCATCGCCCTGGTCCGCGTGCGCGCCCACGAGGAGCTGCACGACGTCATCGCCGGGCGGCTCAACAAGGTCGAAGGAGTCACTGGCACCAACACGCACATCGCGTTCCGGACCTACTCCAAGCACGACCTCGAGGCAGCCTTCAGCCTGGGGCTCGACGGCGACTGACCTGCACTCGACAGGACGCCCCGACGGCTCGTCCGAACCACAGCCGGGTCGTGCGGCCGACCGGCTGATCTGAGTACCAAAGCGCATCCACCGCAGGGCCCAACGCTCCACACTCGTGCCACCGCGCACGGTGTGCGCTGCTCCCCCCGGAACGACCGATGCGAGGACCGATGGCTCCGATCCCCTGCCCGTCCTGCGGCCAGGCCCTGCCGGCCCAGCCCGTCCGGTGCCCCAGCTGCCAGCTGCCCCTGACCGGCCCCGAGGCAGCCCTGCTGTGGCAGCTCGACCAGCGCCTCGCCGCGCTGCAGGTCGAACGCCTCGAGGTCATCGCAGCCCTGCGCGCCCGCGGCACCCAGCCCGCCGCGAGCCCTTCCTCCTCGAGCCCTTCCTCCTCAAGAACTGCCACCGCCCACCCGACCGTCCCTGGTCACTCCGCAGCCTTCCCCTCACCGACGGTCGTCACCGCTGACGGGTTCACCGCTGCACCGGCTCCCGTGTCCTCGCAGGCACCGACCGCCCGCCGCAGCTGGAGCACCCAGCAGACGCTGCTCGCCATCGGCGTGCTGCTCGTCCTCGTCGCGTCGTCCATCGCGCTTGCGGTCGCCTGGTTCGTCATCGGTCGGTACGGCCAGGTCATCGTCATGGGTGGTCTCACCAGCCTCGCCGCGTGGTCCTCCCTGCGGCTGTCCCGCCGCGGGCTCTCGAGCAGCGCCGAGGCCCTCGCCCTCGTCGCCGGCGGGCTGATGCTGCTCGACGCGACCGCGGCCCGACGGTTCGGACTGCTGGGACTGGACTCCCTGGACGCGCGTGCCTACACCGCCGTCCTCGGACTCCTCGTCGCCGTGGTCCTGGCGGCCCTGCACCGGCGCGACCGTCGGATCGCGGCGTTCGCACTGGCCTCCCTCACCTCCGCCTCCGTCGGCTGGGCCGGACTGGTGGCCCTCGCCGACGCCGCCGCGACCGGTGCCACCATCGCGCTCGCCGGAGCAGTCGTCTTCGGCGCCGCCCGGGTGCTCCTGCCGGAGTCGCTGGGCCTGACGCGTCGAGCAGCGGCCGGACCCGCCTCCGGCTGGGCGGCCGTGGCGCTGCTGACCGCCACCGGCGGTGCGCTCGCGTCAGCCAGCCAGCACCCGGGTCCGCGCGTGACCTTCGCCGGCCTCGCGTGCGTCGCCCTGCTGGCAGTCCTCGCCACTGCCGGAGCCCTGACCGTGCGCCGGGTCGTCGATGGGCGCGCGACGGAGCTCGGCTCCCGCGCCGCCGTCCGCGCCGACTGGGCCAAGCGTGCGCTCACGGGTGACTGGCGCGCCGTCGGCCTCGTCGCCCTCGTCGCCAGCCTCGCGGTTCCTGCGGCCGTCGGGACGCTGGGCCTCCAGGTGGGCGCTGTCGGCACCGCCGTCCTCGCCGTCGTCACCGGTGCGGCAGCGGTCGCGCTGCTGGTACTGCGTCCGGCCACTCGCTCCACCGGTGACCGCTGGCTCCTCGGCCAGGCCGGACTCGCCGTGCTGCTGCTCGTCGGCGTCGCCGTCGCCCACGGCTCGGACGTCCCGACCACGATCACCCTGCTCGTCGTCTCCGCCGTGGCGACCGCGACCGCCGTCCTGCGTCCGTCCTGGCGTGCAGCGGCGGTCGGGACGGCAGCCCTTGCCCTGCTCGGTGCGGTCACCCTCGCGTCCGGGTTGGGCTCGCCCACCCTCCAGGTGCTGACCGTCACGACCCTCGCCCTCGTCCTCGCGGCCGCCGCCCTCGCCCGGCCGGGCCGCAGCGAAGAGCTCCCGCTCGGCGCCGTCGCGGGGCTGGCCTTCGCCCTGGCCCTTCTCCAGGCGGTCGGTCTCGGCCTGTCCGAGGGCATCGTCGCCACCGTGCTGACGGCCCTGACCGTCGCCACCATCGCCGCCGCCGTCCTTCGCGAGCTCGTCCGCCCCGTGGCGGAAGCCGTCGCGGCCGTCACCGGGACGAGCGCCCTGTGGCTCGCGGGCGGGCTGGGCTCCCCCGACGTCCAGTGGATCCTGCTCGCCCTCGTCGCGGCCCTGCTGGTCGCGCTGGCGAGCTGGCGCCGCGGAACCCTGGACGAGGTGGTGCTCGGCACCGGTGCTGCGCTCACCTCCATCGCCACCGTCGCCGTGGCGCTCGACCGTTCGTGGCCGCACGCAGCAGCCGGCGCCGCGGCTGCATACGGGCTCATCGCCGTCGCGTATGCCGCACCGCCGCACCGCCGCGCCGTCGTCACCGCCGCGGTGGTCGGGCTCACCGGAGCCACCTGGATCGAGCTGCTCGACGCCGACGTCACGCGGCTGGAGGCGTACACCGTCCCGCTGGCGCTGCTCCTGCTCGCTGCCGGGCTCTGGTCGCACCGGGAGCTCGGCGACCGGTCCTGGACCGTGGCGGGACCTGGCCTGGCCGTGGCACTGCTGCCGTCGGCGCTGGCCACGGCCGTCGGGGACGACCTGCCACGAGCGCTGGCCACGGTCACCCTGGGAGCCGGGCTGCTGGCCCTCGGCGCCTGGCGGCGCTGGCAGTCGCTGGTGGTGCTGGGCGCCCTCGCGGCAGCCCTCGTCGCGGTGACCCAGCTCGGGCCGATGACCCTGCGGGCCCCACGGTTCCTCACCCTCGGCACCGTCGGCGTCGCGCTGCTCCTGGTCGGGGCGCGGTACGAGCAGAGCCGGGCCGGCGCCCGCAACGCCGTCAGCTGGCTGAGCTCGATGTCCTGACCGCGTCGTCCCGGACGGACCGCCGGATTCGGAGGCCAGCCGGGTTCTCGGCGACGTCGGGGACGTCGTGGACGTCAGGACCGTCAGGCCCGGGTGGCCGCGGCCCAGTCCGTGAGCTTCTGGGCGGCCGCACCGGAGTCCAGCGCCTGCTCGGCGCGGTCCATCCCGGCACGTACCCCGGCGACGAAGTCCTCGTCGGAGGTGCCGCGGTCGGGTTCGGTGAGGGCCAGCGCGATCCCGGCGTTGAGGACCACGGCGTCACGCACCGCACCCCGGCTGCCGTCGAAGAGGTCCCTGGCGACCTGGGCGTTGTGCGCCGCGTCGGCCCCCCGGAGCGCCTCGATCGGCTGTCGCTCCAGGCCGAGGTCCGACGGGTCGAGCGTGCGCTTGGTGATCGTGCCACCGCGCACCCACCACACCGTGGAGGTGGTGCTCAGCGTGAGCTCGTCGAGGCCGTCGTCGCCGCGGAAGACTGCCGCGTCCTTGCCGCGGTCAGCGAAGACACCTGCCATCAGGGTGGCGAGCCGCGGGTCGGCGACGCCGACGGCTGCATACGTGGGCTGGGCCGGGTTGGTGAGCGGGCCGAGGGCGTTGAACGTCGTCCCGACGCCGAGTCCGCTGCGGGCCGCGGCGGCGTGACGCATGGCGGGGTGGAAGGTCTGGGCGAAGCAGAAGGTGATGCCGGCCTCGCCGGCGACCTGCTGCACGCGCTCGGGCGTCAGGGTCAGGCTGACCCCGAGCGCCTCGAGGACGTCGGCGGAGCCGGACGAGGACGACGCGGCGCGGTTCCCGTGCTTGACGACCCGGATGCCGCTGGCCGCGATGACGACGGACGCCATGGTGGAGATGTTGACGGTGTGCGAACGGTCACCGCCGGTGCCGACGATGTCGAGGCTGGGCTCGGGGACGACGATCCGGTTGGCGTGCGCCAGCATCATGTCGGCGAGGCCACGCAGCTCCTCGACGGTCTCGCCCTTGGCGCGCAGCGCGATGAGGAAACCGGCGACCTGCACGGCCGACGCCTCGCCACTCATCACCTGGTCCATCGCCCAGGACGCCTGGTCGCCGGTGAGGTGCTCGCCGGCGAGCAGCCGCGAGAGCAGGTCTGGCCAGGTGTAGGCGGACCCGACCGGGACGGTCACGGGACTCAGGACGCGCTCGGGCGCCCGCGTCGACCGAGCTCCGCCACGGCACCAGCCAGGGCGATCGGGTCGAGCGGGTGCGGCACGGCCAGGTCGGCGAGGGACCACGTCGCGAGCCAGCCGTCCTGCGGGCGGCCGGTGAGCACGAGGACCGGGGGGCAGTTGAAGATCTCGCTCTTCAGCTGACGGCACAGTCCGAGGCCACCGATGGGAGAGGTCTCGCCGTCGAGGACCAGCACGTCGAACTGCGTCGACTCGACGGCCTCGATGACGGCGGCGGCCGTCGCGCACTCGCGCCACGAGGACACCTCGACGTCCCGGGCCGGGCGCCGACCCACGTTGACGCGCACGGCGTCACGGGTGGTCCGGTCGTCGCTGTAGAGGAGCACCGAGATCTGGCGAGCCGTGGACCCCGTGGAGGGGGTCGGGTCGGCGGCGGTCGCGTGCGAAGCGGTCATGGCGCAGATGCTACCCGTGCCGCGCCGTCGAGCCGTGGCGCACCTCACCCGTGGGCGCGGGAGCGCTGCGCGACGCCGGCTCGGCGCAGCGACCTCCTGCTGTGCGGGCGCCGTCGAGTGGCTGTCGAGGCGATCTCGAGGCGCTGTCGGGACGATGTCCGGGCGTTGTCGACGCCAGATCGTGGGGCTGTCGAGGCGCTGTCAGGACTCTGTCGGGCATCCGCCGGGGGGTCGGCGGTGTGCCCGTCCGGGAATGGGCAATAATGGCGCTCGTGGCGACAGCATCCGTGACTTCCGACGTCCCCCGACCGACCGGGAGCATTCCCGGTCACGGGCCCGTGTCCCGACCCAACATGGTGTCGGTCGGCACCATCGTCTGGCTCGCCAGCGAGCTGATGTTCTTCGCGGGCCTGTTCGCGATGTACTTCACGATCCGCTCGGTCGAGCCCGACCTGTGGGCGGAGAAGACGGCGATCCTCAACGTCCCCTTCGCCACGATCAACACGATCATCCTCGTGATCTCCTCCGTGTGGTGCCAGCTCGGCGTCCACGCCGCGGAGCACGGCAAGCCGCACCGCGGCAACGCCAGCCTCCTGTCCGTCAAGGAGTGGGGCATGCGCGAGTGGTACGTCCTCACCTATCTCTTCGGCGCGATCTTCGTGTCGGGCCAGGTGCTGGAGTACTCCGAGCTCGTCCACGAGAACATCACGCTCTCCAGCGAGGCCTACGGCTCGGTCTTCTACCTGACCACCGGCTTCCACGCGCTGCACGTGACGGGTGGGCTGCTCGCCTTCCTGCTCATCATCGGCCGCACGTTCACGACGCGGCACTACAGCCACGCCCAGGCCGCTGGCGCGGTCGTGACCTCCTACTACTGGCACTTCGTCGACGTGGTGTGGATCGCGCTGTTCGCGACGATCTACCTGCTGAAGTGACCTGCACCGCGATGACCTCGCACCAGGCCAGCCCCCTGACCGCCCTGCCCGCACCCACCGACAGGACCGCACCGTGAACGCCCTGGCCGCCCGCCGCCGACACCCTGCCGCGATCGCCCTGCTCATCCTCCTCGGCCTCGTCGTCACCGGCGTCGCCTACTCCACCTTCGCCCCGAAGCAGGCCGACGCGGCCACCGCCTCGGCGAGCCAGGTGGAGGAGGGCAAGAAGCTCTTCCTCTCCAACTGCTCCACGTGCCACGGCATGCAGGCCCAGGGCAGCAAGGCGGGCCCGAGCCTCGCCGGTGTCGGCGCGGCTTCCGTGGACTTCCAGATGGGCACCGGTCGTATGCCACTCGCCGCCCCCGGCGTGCAGGCTCCCCGGGTCGACGAGGTCCGCTTCAGCGAGGAGGAGATCGCTGCCGTGGCCGCGTACATCGCCTCCCTGGCTCCCGGCCCGGCCGTTCCGGACGCCGAGTACTCCAGTGGCGAGGGTGGCGACGTCGCCAAGGGCGCGGAGCTGTTCCGCGTCAACTGCGCCATGTGCCACAACTTCGCCGGTTCCGGTGGAGCGCTGACCCGCGGCAAGTACGCCCCGGCCCTGCGCGACATCGAAGGGAAGCACATCTACGAGGCCATGGTCACCGGACCCCAGTCCATGCCCGTCTTCAGCGACACCAACATCTCCCCGGAGTCCAAGAACGACATCGTCGCCTACCTCCACTCGGTCGACAAGCAGGAGAACGTCGGGGGCATGAACCTCGGCAACCTCGGCCCGGTGTCCGAGGGACTGTTCGTCTGGGTCTTCGGACTCGGCCTGATGGTCGCCTTCGCGGTGTGGCTGGGCAAGAAGGCCGCGTGATGCGAATGTCACACGAGGTGGCCACATCCGCGCCCGAGGCGCACCATGGAACTCACGACTGCAACGCGACAGGATCGATCTCACGATGAGCGATAACGGCACGCCCCACGGCGAGGTCGTCGGCACGGCCTCCGACGGGTACGGCGCTTCGGCGGTCCGGCTGGACCAGGGGCACATCGAAGGCACCGGGGGTCTCCCCGAGCGCTTCGAGAACCCCGGCCTCCCGCCGCACGTCGACCGCATGGCCGACCGCGACGAGAAGGCCGCCAAGCGGGCCGAGAAGCAGGTGGCCACGCTGTTCGGGCTCTCCAGCCTCGCGACGGTGGTCTTCATCATCACCTTCTTCGCCATCGACCCGGAGAGCACCGCCTTCATCCCCGGCATCGGTGAGGCGAGCCTCTACAACGTCGTCATCGGCGTCACCATGGCCGTCGCCCTCCTGGGCGTGGGGCTGGGTGCGGTGCACTGGGCCAAGACGCTCATGCCTGACGCCGAGTCGGTCGAGTACCGCCACCCGCAGCGGGCCAAGGACGAGGACCGCCAGCGCGTGGTCTCCGAGCTCACAGCCGGCGGCGACAAGGCCCAGCTCGGCCGTCGACCGTTGATCAAGTACTCCCTGCTCGGCGCGCTCGCGCTGCCGCCCATCACGCTGGTCGTCCCGCTGGTGGCCGGCCTCGGCCCGGTGCCGAAGGACGAGCTCTCCACGACCATCTGGAAGAAGGGCGACCGGCTGGTCCGCGACCCCGAGCGCACGCCGATCCGCGCCGACCAGGTCACCATCGGCTCGGTCTTCCACGTCCTGCCGGAGTCCATCGAGGAGTCCGAGCACGTGCTCGAGGACAAGGCCAAGGCCGCCGTCCTGGTCATGCGCCTCAACCCCGAGGACATCAAGCCCCAGAAGGAGCGCGACTGGGGCCACGAGGGCATCGTCGCGTACTCCAAGATCTGCACCCACGTCGGTTGCCCCGTGGGTCTCTACGAGCAGCAGACGCACCACCTGCTGTGCCCCTGCCACCAGTCGACGTTCGACGTGACGCAGGACTGCAAGGTCATCTTCGGCCCGGCCAAGCGAGCTCTGCCGCAGCTGAAGATCACCGTTGATTCCGAGGGTTACCTGGTGGCCGACTCGCCTTTCCGCGAGGCTGTCGGCCCGAGCTTCTGGGAGCGTGGATGAGCACTCACACCGCACCGAGCGCCGATCGGCTTCGTGCCGACGACCACCGGCCCGAGGCTCCTGCCTCCCCGGGTGCCAAGGCCGTCGGCGGCGTCGCCGGCTGGCTCGACGACCGCACGGGCGCCGCCAAGCCCATCGGCTACCTCATGAAGAAGGTCTTCCCCGACCACTGGTCCTTCATGCTGGGCGAAGTCGCCATGTACTCGATGATCATCTGCCTGATCACCGGGACCTTCCTGACGTTCTGGTACATCCCCAGCGCCGGGCAGATCGTCTACGACGGCTCCTACCTCCCGCTGCGTGGTGTCACGGTCTCCGAGGCGTACGCCTCGACGGTCGACATCTCCTTCGACATCCGTGGCGGGCTGCTGATCCGGCAGATCCACCACTGGGCCGCGCTGATGTTCATCGTCGCCATCTCCGTGCACATGCTGCGCGTCTTCTTCACCGGTGCGTTCCGCAAGCCGCGTGAGATCAACTGGGTCATCGGCTGCATCCTGTCGATGCTGGCCCTCGTCGAGGGCTTCGCCGGCTACTCCCTCCCGGACGACCTGCTCTCCGGCACGGGCCTGCGGGCCGCAGAGGGCTTCATGCGCTCGGTCCCCGTGGTCGGCTCGTACCTGTCGTACTTCTTGTTCGACGGAGCCTTCCCCGGCGAGGCGATCATCCCCCGCCTCTACTCGGTCCACGTGCTGCTGCTCCCGGCGATCCTCGTCGGCCTCTTCGTCGCCCACATCGGCCTGGTCTTCATCCACAAGCACACCCAGTACCCCGGACCGGGCAAGACCAACGACAACGTCGTCGGCTTCCCCGTCATGCCGGTCTATGCGGCCAAGGCCGGTGGCTTCTTCTTCATCGTCTTCGGCGCCACGGTGCTCATCTCCGCCCTGGTGACGATCAACCCCATCTGGGCGTACGGGCCGTACGACCCCTCGGCGGTGACCGCCGGCGCCCAGCCCGACTGGTACATGGGCTTCGCCGACGGCGCGCTTCGCCTGCTGCCCGGGTGGCTGGAGTTCGAGGCCTTCGGGTTCACGTTCAGCTTCAACGTCATGATCGGTGCCATCCTGCTCATCCCCGTCATGTACGGGCTGATGGCCGCCTACCCGTTCCTCGAGCGCTGGGTCACCGGTGACGAGCGCGAGCACCACCTGCTCGACCGTCCCCGGAACAACCCGACGCGCACCGGTCTCGGGGTGGGCGCGCTGACGATGTACGGCGTGCTGATGTTCGCCTCCGCCAACGACCTCATGGCGATCAAGCTGGGCCTGTCGATCAACGACCTGACCCACATCTTCCGTCTCGGGTTCTTCGTCTTCCCGGTCATCGCGTTCTGGGTCACGAAGCGGATCTGCCTGTCGCTGCAGCGCCGCGACCGCGACCTGGTGCTGCACGGTCGCGAGACCGGCCGCATCGTCCGCACCGCCGACGGCAAGTTCTTCGAGCAGCACGAGCCGCTCGACGAGTACACCCGCTGGCTGCTGGTGCAGCACGAGAAGCAGGAGCCCCTGCAGCTCACGGCTGGTGCCGACGAGCACGGTGTCGTCTCCCCCACCGCGGGCAAGGAGAAGCTGCGCGCCAAGCTGTCCTCGTTCTACTTCAAGGACCGCATCGACCCCGTCACTCCGGCCGAGCTCGCAGCGGCCCACCACGACGGGCACGCCCTGGAGTCGATCGAGGCGGCCCCGCAGGAAGAGACCTCGCGGCCGGCTCTCGAGAGCTCGCGCCGGGAGCCGGGCAAGCGCCCCTGACGCGTTCCCGGGTCACGACCCAGATCGACATCCAGGTATGCCGCCTGCTCCCCCGGAGCAGGCGGCATACCGCTGTCTGGGGGTGCCCGCTCCGGGGGTGCCTGCCGTCCGCGCCTGACCTCCATGGCAGGCTGGGATCGTGGTGGAGATGGGGACGCGCGAGTTCGAGCAGGCGGTCGGTGACGCCCTCGACGAGGTGCCGCCCGAGCTGATGGCCCTGCTCGACAACGTGGTGTTCCTCATCGAGGACGAACCACCACCTGAGGACCCGGACCTGCTCGGGGTCTACGACGGCACGCCCCTGACCGAGCGCGGTGACGCCTGGGCCGGCGCGCTCCCCGATCGCATCACGATCTTCCGGGGCCCGCTGTGCCGGATGTGCGAGGACCGCGACGAGCTGCTCGACGAGATCGCCGTGACCGTGGTCCACGAGATCGCCCACCACTTCGGCATCGACGACGAGCGGCTGCACGCCCTGGGATGGGGCTGACACAGCCCCTCAGGGCTTGTCGCTGCGCCTCACAGCCTGTCGGCTTCCCGGAGCCTCACAGCCCGTCGGCTTCCCGAAGTGGCTCGGGGACGGGTCGGGGACGGGTCGGGGTCAGACGAGGGCGCTCTGGGCCTTCCAGCCCTTGTACGAGTACTGCCACACGCCGATGCCCTCGGTCGGCAGGAACGGTCGGTTGGAGCCGGTGAACTTCACGACATCGCCGACCTTGGAGTTCTCGAACATCCACTGCGCGTTCGCCAGCGACATGTTCACGCAGCCGTGGCTGACGTTGGCGCTGCCCTGGGCGCCGACCGACCACGGCGCGGCGTGCAGGTACTCACCGGTCCAGGTGACGCGCAGGTTCCACTTGGTGTCGATCTTGTAGTAGCCCGGCTTCCCCTTGGGGATCCCGATGGTGGTCGAGTCCATGGTGACCTCGCCCTCCTTGCGGATGATGACCTTGGTGCCGGAGCGGGTCTCGGTGAGCTTGCCGGGCCGCCCGGTGCTCACGGGGATGACCTTGACGACCTCTCCCCCGCGCCGCACCGTCATGGTGTGCGCCTTGATGTCCACGGTGGAGACCATGGCCGAACCGACCGTGAAGCTCGCGCTGTCGTCGTTGCCGATCCACTTGTCCGGTCCGGTCTGCAGCCCGGTGAGCGGTGCGCTGACGCTGACCGTGGTGCCGGGCTTCCAGTAGCTCGAGGGGCGCCACATGAGCTGGCGGCTGTCGAGCCAGCCCCAGGCGCCGGGCTGCTTGGGGTTCGTGGTGACCTTGACGCGCTTCTCGACCTCGGCGCGCATCTTCGCCGTCGTGACGGCGGAGTCGAACTGGATGGCGACGGGCATGCCGACACCGACCGTGGCACCGGAGTTGAGGATGCCGTAGGTCGCAGTGACCTTGGGCTTGAGGGTGGAGAAGGTCGATGTGGTCGTCGACGGCGTGCCGTCCTCGCCCTTGGCCGCTGCCGTGACCGTGTAGCCGGTGCTCGGGGCGAGCCGTGCCGTGCTGGTCCAGGCACCGTCGGAGCCGACCTCGCCCTTGACCTCGGCGCCCTTGGCATCGGTGACGGTGACGGTGTCGAGCGAACCGGTGACGGCCTTGACGACGACGGGCTGGTCGGGCTTGACGCCCTTGGTCCCGTCCGCGGGCGTGACGTCGAGCTCGGCGGGGGTGCTGGTGGGGCTCGGGGAGCTCGACGAGGACGAGCTGCCGGAGGAGCCATCCGAGGCGCTGCCGGCCACCGGGTCGGTCGCCGGGCCGGTGGAGCTGCCCGAGCATCCTGCGAGGAGCGCGACCGCGGCCAGGGCTCCCGCCGCTGCCGTCAGGCTCCGTGACCGGTGTGTCGTACGCACCACGTGTGAACTCCCTGTGTCCCTGCGCCGCAGCAGCAGCGCATCCTGCTCGTGCCTGGTCCTCGGGGGACCGCTGCACGCTCCCCCGTGTCGACAGACGCCGCAGGACCGCTCACGGTTGTCGTCGGTCTGTCACCGTCTGTGGTCGGCCCTGATGCGGCCGCGATGTTGGAACAACCGAGCACGGCTGCGCAACGTTGATCCGCCGGGCCTGCGCGTGCGCCCAGGCCTCTCGGAGAACGGCAGCCTTCCCTGGCCCACCACGGCCACCCCATTGGCCGCGTCGCCATCGTACCTTCCCCCGGCACGACGACGGCGCCCCCTCCGCCATGCGGAAGGGACGCCGTCGTGGGTGGCAGCGGTCAGACCGCGTGCGGACCCTTGAAGTACTCGAACGTCCACCCGACCAGGGCGACCACGCCGAACGAGGCACCGATGATGAACAGCCACCAGCCGACCGCGAGGCCGAGGAAGCAGACCGCGCCCGCAGCGGCCAGCGGCAGGGGCCACCAGGAGTGCGGGCTGAAGAAGCCGTACTCACCCTCCTGCTCGGCGATCTCGCCGCTGGGGTTGTCCTCGGGACGCTCGGGCAGGCGACGAGCCGTGGCCCACAGGTAGAAGGCGATCATGATGCCCAGACCGGAGGACAGGAACAGCCCGGCGGGACCGACCGGCTCCTTCCACTCCGTGAAGATGCCGTAGGCCAGGCCCACGGGCGCGAAGAACGCCGCGAGGATGACGAAGAGCTTGTACTCGATCTTCATGGTCAGTCGCGCTCCTCGTGGAACCGGGGGTTCACGTCCGTGTCGTACGCACCGGTGGCGTGGGCGTGCTCGCCCTCGCCGACCTCGGCCGGCCCGATGATCCGCGTCAGGGTGTCGGGGTCGGCCTGCAACCCACCGGCGGGGGCCGCCTCGGGGTGGTGCAGGTCGAACGCCGGACGCTCGGAGCGGATGCGCGGGATGGTGTCGAAGTTGTGCCGCGGCGGCGGGCACGAGGTCGCCCACTCGAGCGAGGCGCCATACCCCCACGGGTCGTCGGTCTCGACGAGCGGCGCGGTGCGCCACGTCTTCCACACGTTGTAGAGGAACGGCAGGGTCGAGGCCGCGAGCAGGAAGGCACCGAACGTCGAGATCTGGTTCTCGATGGTGAAGCCGTCCTCGGGCAGGTAGTCGGCGTAGCGACGGGGCATGCCGTCGATGCCGAGCACGTGCTGGATGAGGAAGGTCGTGTGGAAACCGAAGAACAGCATCCAGAAGTGGATCTTGCCGAGGGTCTCGTCGAGCATGCGCCCGGTGAACTTCGGCCACCAGAAGTAGAAGCCGGCGAACATCGCGAACACCACGGTCCCGAAGACGACGTAGTGGAAGTGCGCCACGACGAAGTAGCTGTCCGAGAGGTGGAAGTCCAGGGCGGGGCTGGACAGGATGATGCCCGTCAGGCCACCGAACAGGAACGTCACGAGGAAGCCGATCGACCAGAGCATCGGCGTCTCGAACGACAGCTTGCCGCCCCACATGGTGCCGATCCAGTTGAAGAACTTCACCCCGGTCGGCACGGCGATGAGCATCGTCATGACCGCGAAGAACGGCAGGAGCACTTGTCCCGTGGCGTACATGTGGTGGGCCCAGACCGTGACGGACAGCGCCGCGATGCCGATCGTCGCGAAGACGAGGGTCTTGTAGCCGAAGATCGGCTTGCGCGAGAAGACCGGCAGGATCTCGGAGATGATGCCGAAGAAGGGCAGGGCGATGATGTAGACCTCTGGGTGCCCGAAGAACCAGAACAGGTGCTGCCAGAGCATCGGCCCACCGTTCCCCGGGTCGAACACGTGCGCCCCGAACTTGCGGTCGGCGCCGAGCGCGAGCAGCGCGGAGGCGAGCACCGGGAAGGCCATCAGCACCAGCAGCGAGGTGATGAGGATGGTCCAGGTGAAGATCGGCATCCGGAACATCGTCATGCCGGGCGCGCGCATGCAGATGATCGTGGTGATGAAGTTGACGGCACCGAGGATGGTTCCGAAACCACCGAGCGCCAGGCCGAAGACCCACAGGTCGCCACCGAGGCCGGGGCTGTTGGAGGCGTCGGACAGCGGGGCGTAGGCGAACCAGCCGAAGGAGGCGGCGCCGGACGGCGTGAGGAAGCCCGCCGAGGCGATGAGCCCGCCGAAGAGGTAGAGCCAGTAGGCGAACATGTTCAGGCGCGGGAAGGCGACGTCAGGCGCACCGATCTGGATCGGCATGAGCGCGTTGGCGAACCCGGCGAACAGCGGCGTCGCGAACAGCAGCAGCATGATCGTGCCGTGCATCGTGAACAGCTGGTTGAACTGGTCGGGGTTGTCGACGACCTGCAGGCCCGGCTGGAAGAGCTCGGCGCGGATGAGCAGCGCCAGCACACCACCGAACATGAAGAACGCGAACGAGGTGATGAAGTAGAGGTTGCCGATGACCTTGTGGTCGGTCGTCGTCATCCACTTCACGACGGTCTGGCCCTTGGTGAGCCGACGCGTCGCCGTGGCCTCGGTCGAGCGGAAGTACGTCCCGGTCGACTCGGTGGCGGCTGCCATCAGTTGCTCCCTGCACTAGGCACGAGGTTCTTGTCCTCGTTCATCAGCTTGTTGACGTTGAGGCTGTTGTCCAGCTGGCCCTCGTTGCCCTTCGCCTTGAGGTCGGCGATGTGGGCTTCGTACTCGGCCGGCGGAACGACCTTGACGTTGAAGAGCATCTGCGAGTGGTACGCACCGCAGAGCTCGGCGCACTTGCCCTTGAACGTGCCGACCTCGGTCGGCACGACCTGGAACTTGTTGACCCGGCCCGGGATCATGTCGAGCTTCTGCAGGAACGCCGGGACCCAGAACGAGTGGATGACGTCGCGCGAGGTGAGCACGAACTCGGTGCGCTGGCCCACGGGGAGGTACAGCGTCGGGAGGTTCTCCTCCGCCCCGGGCTCACCGGTGAGCTCGGCCTGCGTGCCGGTCTCGTAGGTCTGCTCGTTGACGTAGTTGAAGTCCCAGCTCCACTTCTTGCCGACGACGTTGACGACCACGTCGGGCTGCTTGGAGGTGTCCAGGAGCGTGGCCTCGTCACGGGCGGTGTAGTAGAAGAGCACCGCGATCATGAACACCGGGACGACGGTGTAGAGGATCTCCATCGGCACGTTGTAGCGCAGTTGCACCGGGAGCTCGGTGTCGTCCTTCTTGCGGCGGTAGGCCACGACGCACCAGAGGATCAGGCCCCACGTGATGAGACCGACCGCGAGCGCCGCGATCCAGGCACCGTTCCAGAGGGAGGTGACGACCTCACCACCTTCGGTGGCCGCACGCGGCAGGAAGCCGTCCTGGGCGCGACCGGCGCACCCGGACAGGACGAGCGTGGTGATCGCCAGGCCAAGGGCCGTGGCTGATCTCCTGCTAACAGACCGCCGCCGGCTAGGGCGCGGCGCAGAGACGTCGAGCTGACGCAACGGTGCACCTTCTTCGAAACAGTGATGGGCCATCGACCACAAACCCTACTCCAGCCCGGACCGCTCCTCCGGTCAGGGGGCGGCTAACGTCGGGGTGTGGCGAACCCCTCCCCCGACGGCCTGCGCAGGGCGGTGCTGGACGCCGCTCCAGGCCCCCTCCACCCGGTCGCCGCGCAGACGCTGGCCGCCGCGATCGAGGCGGGATGGGCGGACCCGCGCCGGCTCCACGGGGAGGGGCGGACCGCGCGGCGGCTGCTCGACGACTCCCGCGCCGTCCTCGCGGACGGACTCGGGGTCCGGCCCGAGGAGGTCACCTTCGCTCCGGACGGCCCCACCGCGGTTCGGTGGATGGCCCGAGGCCTGTCGTATGCCGCGCGGCGCCGTGGTGCGCGCGTGGTCACCTCGGCGGTCGAGCACTCCGCCGTCCTGCTCCCGGCCCGGCACGAGGCCGCCCTGTCCGGGGACCCGGCCCTCGCGGGCGTCGTCCCGGTCGACCGGCTGGGGCGGGTCGACCTCGAGCGGTGGTCCCGCGAGGTGTCCGTCGACGGGACCGTCGCGGCCCTGCTGCAGCACGCCAACGGCGAGGTCGGCACCGTGCAACCGCTGGCAGCTGCCCGGGACGCCTGCCGATCGGCGGGGGTGCCGCTCGGCGTCGACGCCCAGGCCTCGCTCGGGCGGGTCGCACCACCGCAGGAATACGACGTGCTCGCCGGTGATGCCCAGTCCTGGGGCGGACCGGGCGGCCTCGGGGTCCTCGTCGTCCCCGAACGCACTCGCTGGCTGCTTCCCGGCCCAGCGGACCCCGACGCCGCCCTGCACGGCCCGAGCCGGCACACCCCGTGGGTGCCGTTGGCGCTGGCCGCTGCCGAGGCGTGGCAGCAGACAGCGGTCACCCGCACGGCTGACGCGGCCGAGGCCCACCGGCTCGTCGACGAGCTGCGCGCGGCCGCCGCGCGGGTCGCGGACGTCGAGGTGGTCGGCGACCCCACCGAGCGGCTCCCCCACGTCGTCACCTTCTCGGCCCTGTACGCCGACGGCGAGGCCCTCGTGCGCGAGTTCGACCGTCGGGGCTTCGCCGTCTCGTCGGGGTCCGCCTGCACGTCGAGCACCCTCGAGCCGAGCCACGTGCTGGCGGCCATGGGCGCGCTGACCCACGGCAACACCAGGGTGACCCTGCCCCTGGCTGCCGTGTCACCCACCCGCGCCGACGACGTCCGAGCCTTCGCCGACCACGTCGCCCCGGCCGTCGCCTCGGTCCGCGCCGAGCTCGGGGCCGACCACCTGTGAGCAGCGGCGAGGACGTCGACCCCACCAGGGGTGGTGGGCACGCAGGCCCCGAGGTGGTCGTCGTCGACGCCCGCGGCCTGCGCTGCCCGCTGCCGGTGATCCGGCTCGCCCAGCAGGTCCGTGACCTCGCGCCCGGGACGCTGGTCGAGGTGTGGGCCACGGACCCGGCAGCAGCCGCGGACGTCCCGGCCTGGTGCCGGATGCGGGGCCAGGAGCTCGTCTCCGCCGAGGAGCGGGAGGTGGGCGAGGGAGGTGCGCACGCGGCATACCTCGTCCGGGTGGTCGCGCCGCGCTGAGGCGGGCTAGGCGCCGAAGGTCGGCGGGTCGAGCTCCATGGCGCGCTCGAGCCGGGCGAGGTAGTCCTCGCGGCTCACCGTGACCACCCCGAGGGTCTGGAGGTGGTCGGTCGACCACTGCACATCGATGAGGCGCCGGTCGTCGCCGTCGGCGAAGACGTACCCGGCCATGGCGAGCACCGCGGCCTTGGACGCGTCGGTGACCCGGTGGAACATCGACTCCCCGGCGAACAGCCCCCCGACGGCGAGGCCGTAGAGGCCGCCGACGAGCTCGCCGTCGCGCCACGTCTCGATGCTGTGGGCCCAGCCGAGGGCGTGCAGCTCGGTGTAGGCGTCGACGATCTCGTCCGTGATCCAGCGGCCGTCCCGGGACGGGTCAGCGCACGCGGCGACCACCTCGTCGAAAGCCGTGTCGACCCGCATCTCGAAGTGCCGCAACGACTTCCGCAAGGACCGGCTCGCGTGGACCCCTCCGGGGAGCAGCACACCGCGGGGGTCGGGCGACCACCAGCCCAGCGGGCGGTCGCCGTCCTCGCCGAGCCCCATCGGGAAGAGCCCGCTGCGGTAGGCCTCGAGCAGGGTGCCCGCGCGCAGGTCTCCCCCGACGGCGACGAGGTCCTCGCCGTCGTCGACCTCTGCGAGGTCGAACTCCCAGGGCGTCGGGAGCGGTTCGATGGGCTCGTTCACCGCTAGGGGGCGATGCAGGCGATGTGGGGCTCGATGGCGTCGGCGGAGTCCTGGCCGTAGGCGTCGGCGAGGCGCTGCAGGAAGCTCTGCTTCCCGAGGGTGTACTCCTGGGTCCCGACCGTCTCGATGACGTAGGTCGCCAGCATCGAGCCGAGCTCGGCGGAGTGCCTCAGGTCGAGGTCGACCGCGAGGCCCGTGAGGAAGCCCGCCCGGAAGGCGTCGCCGACACCGGTCGGGTCGGCGCGGCGCACCTCGCGGGCGACGTGCACCTCGATCGGCTCCTCGCCCCGGCGCTCGATCGTCACGCCGTCCTTGCCCTTGGTGATGACGCGCGTCGTGACGCGGTCGGCGATCTCCTCGGGGCTCCAGCCGGTCTTCTGGGAGGTGAGCGCGGCCTCGTACTCGTTGGTGAGCAGGTAGTCCGCGCCGTCGATGAGCTGGCGGATCGTGGCACCGTCGGCGAATGCGAGCTGCTGGCTGGGGTCGGCGGCGAACGGGATGCCCCGCGACCGGCACTCACGGGTGTGGCGCAGCATCGCCTCGGGGTCGTTGGCACCCACGACGACGAGGTCGAGCCCGCCCACGCGGTCGGCGATCGGACCGAGCTCGATCGCCCGGGCCTCACTCATGGCACCGGCGTAGAAGGTGGCGATCTGCGCCATGTCCTCGTCGGTCGTGCAGACGAAGCGCGCCGTGTGCTTGGAGTCGGAGACGTGCACCGAGTGGCAGTCGACGCCGTGCCGCTCCAGCCAGCTGCGGTAGTCGGCGAAGTCCTCCCCGACCGCCCCCACGAGGATCGGGCGCTGGCCCAGGCCCGCCATCCCGAACGCGATGTTGGCCGCGACACCGCCGCGCCGGACCTCGAGGTCGTCGGCGAGGAAGGACAGCGAGACCTTGTCGAGCTGCTCGACGACGAGGGAGTCGCGGAACCTGCCCTTGAAGGTCATGAGGTGGTCGGTGGCGATGGACCCGGTGATGGCTATCTGCACAGCTCGGAAACCTACCCGGTCGCCGGCACCGCGGCAGCCAGTGGCCCGCGCACCATTGCCCCGGTGACCGCGCCCGGAGGAGCATGCCCCCATGAGCAACCTCAAGGACGACTTCTCGGGACTGCGCGCCATGTTCGTCAACTGCACGCTCAAGCGCTCCCCCGAGCAGAGCCACACCCAGGGCCTCGTCGATGCGAGCGCGGCCATCATGAGCCGCCACGGCGTGGAGGTGGAGCTCGTCCGCGCCGTGGACCACGACATCGCCACGGGCGTCTACCTCGACATGACCGAGCACGGCTGGGAGCACGACGAGTGGCCACTGCTCTTCTCGCGCATCATCGCCGCCGACATCCTCGTCATCGCCGGCCCGATCTGGCTCGGTGACAACTCCTCCATCACCAAGCAGGTGATCGAACGGCTCTACGCCGGCTCCTCCATGACCAACGCCTCGGGCCAGTACGTCTACTACGGCAAGGTCGGTGGCGCGATCATCACCGGCAACGAGGACGGCATCAAGCACTGCGCGTCGAACATCCTCTACAGCCTCCAGCACATCGGTTACGCGATCCCCCCGGGCGCCGACGCCGGCTGGATCGGTGAGGCCGGTCCCGGTCCCTCCTACCTCGACCCCGGGAGCGGCGGCCCGGACAACGAGTTCACGAAGCGGAACACCACCTTCATGACGTGGAACCTCATGCACCTGGCGGCGATGTTCAAGGCCGCCGGCGGGTTCCCCGTGGGGGGCAACCAGCGCACCGAGTGGGACGCGGGCGCCCGGTTCGACTACGAGGAGCACCCCAACCCCGAGTACCGCTGAGCCCGCCCGGGCACCCAGGCCTCGGGTGTCCGGCCGACTCCGTGCTGGACGAAACACTGGTACTTGACGATGCCTAGTACCGGGCATAGCCTCCATCCATGACGCACGACGCACAGATGCTGAAGGGGGTCCTGGCCCTCCTGCTCCTCAGCCTGCTCAGCAACGAGGAGGGCTACGGCTACAGCATCGTCACCCGGCTCCAGGACGCCGGGTTCGACGACCTCGCCGAGGGCACGGTCTACCCCGCCCTCACCCGGCTCGAGGCGGCCGGCCTGCTCGACTCCCGGCTCGAGCGCTCGACCTCGGGCCCGGCCCGCAAGTACTACCGCACGACCGATCTCGGCCGCGCCGAGCTGGTGACCCGCGCCGACTCCTGGCGCACCCTGGTCGCCGCCGTGGACGTCGTCACGGCGCCCGCGCTGCCGGTCCGCTCCACCACGTCCACGTCCGCACCACAGGGGGTCTCCCGATGAACCTGCTCGACCAGTCACGCATCGCCTGGGCCGTGTCCCGCTACGACTTCTGGATGGACAGCCGGGGGGTGCCGCGACGAGCTCGCAAGGAGCTGCGCCAAGAGCTCACCGCCAACCTCACGGACGCCACCGCGCACGCGGGCTCCCGGGCAGCCGTCCTCGCGATCGGCTCCCCCAGGGCCCTCGCCGAGGCCGCCGGCGAGGCGCACGAGGGACGTCCCCGGTGGTCCTACGCTGCCGGGGTCGCGGGCCTCGTCCTCGCGGCGCTGTCGTACGCCTGGATGTTCACCCTGTTCGGGTTCTCCGACGGCGTGATCGCCAGCGGGGTCACCGGTCGGGAGGTCTCGCAGACGTCCTTCCCCTGGGGCACCGAGCTCACGGCCACCGTGGAGCCCGGCAACACCGCCTTCAGCGTCGGTGGCACCTTTCCGTGGGTGATCGTCGTCGTGACGCTGCTCGTCTTCCTCCTCGCCGCCCAGCCGTGGCGCCCGTTCACCCGCGGTCGTCGTCGCTCGGCCGCCTCGACGCCCCAGCGCGCCTGACTCCCCCCGGCAGCCCGACCACGCGTCGTGGCCGCGCCGGCTCGCCCACGATCTCAGGACACGACGAAGGGCCCCACCGTGCGGGTGGGGCCCTTCGTCGTGCGCGGCGTGGCCGCGGTGACTCAGCAGCCGATCAGCTGAAGGAGTCGCCGCAGGCGCAGGAGCTGCCGGCGTTGGGGTTGTCGATCGTGAAGCCCTGCTTCTCGATGGTGTCCGCGAAGTCGATGCTGGCGTTCTCGAGGTACGGAGCGCTCATGCGGTCGACGACGACCTCGACACCGTCGAAGTCACGGACGAGGTCACCGTCGAGGGTGCGCTCGTCGAAGTAGAGCTGGTAGATCAGGCCCGAGCAGCCGCCGGGCTGGACGCCGACGCGCAGGCGCAGGTCGTCACGACCCTCCTGCTCGAGCAGCGACTTGACCTTGGCAGCGGCGACGTCGGAGAGGAGGACGCCGTGGGTCGCCTCGGCGGCCTCGGCAGGAGCCTCGGTGGTGGCCGGAGCGGTCTGGTCCTGAACACTCATCTGTTGCGTCCTTCATGTCGGTGGTCGGGGGTCGGCTGACCATCTCTGCCAACCCACGGTCTGCGGGATATGTTCCCTCCCGCTCCCACCACTGTACGTCGTGGTCAGCGCTGGGGGGACCAGGTGGCCGCGACGCGTGCAGCGCGGGCCGCCAACGTCCCCACGGGGTCGGCCATCGCGGCCTCGACCTCGGCGGCCGAGTCGGCCACGGCGTAGGTCCCCGACAGGCCGAGCGTCATCGCCTCGCGGCGTCCCACGAGGGTCTGGCCGGCGATGACGACGCTGGGCGTCGCGGTCTCCAGCGCCAGCCCGGCCACCCCGGCGACGACCTTGCCCTGCAGGCTCTGCCAGTCGAAGCTGCCCTCGCCGGTGACCACGAGGTCGGCCGCGGCCACGAGCTCGCGCAGCCCCACGGCGGTCAGCACCTCGGTGACACCGCTGACCCGTCGCCCGCCGAGCAGGTAGAGCGCGTAGCCGAGTCCCCCGGCGGCCCCCGCGCCCGGCTGCTTGTCGAGGCGCAGCGGCTTGCCCGTCATCAGGTCGGTCGTCTCGGGCAGGGTGCGCCGCACCACCTCGACGTACCGGCCCAGCGCCCCCTCGAGGGCCTGTGCGAGCTCCGGCGAGGCGCCCTTCTGGGGTGCGAACACGGCCGAGGCGCCCTGAAGCCCGAGCAGCGGCGACTCCACGTCGCTGGCCAGCACCAGCTCGACCCCGGAGAACTTGCGACGCACGTCCTCGAGGCCGGTGAGGGCGTCGTCGGCGAGGTCCGCGAGCGCCATCCCTCCGCGGGCGAGCTCGGCGGGCCCACCCACTCCCAGTGCGGCGAGCAGCCCCGCCCCGCCGTCGTTGGTGCCGCTGCCGCCGAGCCCGACGACGATGCGGGTGGCCCCCTCGGCGAGGGCGGCGTCGAGCAGCTGGCCGACACCCCACGTGCTCGTCACGGCGGGGTTGCGTTCGTCGGCGGCCAGCAGGTGCAGCCCCGCGGCCTGCGCGGACTCGAGGTATGCCGTGCGGCCGGCGTCGCCCTCGACCACGAGGACCGCCGCGGGGACGTCACGACCGAGCGGGTCCGCGACCGTCACCGCGAGGGTGCGGGCCTGCGGCAGCGCGCCACCGAGGACGTCGAGGAAGCCGGGGCCCCCGTCCGAGAGCGGCACCAGGGTGAGGAGGTCGTGGGGTGCGGTCTGCCGCCAGCCCCGGGCCATGGCCTCCGCGGCCTGCTGGGCCGTGAGGGTGCCGGTGAAGCAGTCCGGGGCGATGACGACGTGCACCCGGTCATTGTGGCAGCGTCGCCGGGCCGACGTGACCGGCAGCATCGCCGGGCGACGCGACCGGGGTGTGACGGGGCGCCACCGGCAAACCCGACATTCTGGGCGCGCGCGACACACCACGGCGGGTGCGAGGTGCCTAGCCTCCGAAGGTCGGGGCGTCAACGGCGACGCCCTCGAGCAGGAGGTCCTCTCGTGGTCGTGTCCGTTCCCCTCCGCTGGCTGGCGAGCCTGGCGTCCGTCGTCCTCGCCTGCACCACCGCGTTCGTGGTGCTCGCCGCCGGCCCCGCCCAGGCGGCGACGCTGCAGCAGGTCACCTCGTTCGGGTCGAACCCCGGTGCCCTGTCGATGTACTCCTACCGCCCGGACGGGCTCCCCTCCGGCGCCCCGCTCGTGGTGGCCCTGCACGGCTGCACGCAGGACGCGAACACCTACTTCACCAACTCCGGCTGGCGCCAGCTCGCGGACCAGCGCGGGTTCGCGCTCGTCCTGCCGCAGCAGTCCACCGCCAACAACGCCAACAAGTGCTTCACCTGGTTCGACAACGCCGACACCGCACGTGGGTCGGGTGAGGCAGCCTCCATCGCGGCGATGGTCGACCACGCCGTGGCCAGCTACGGGACCGCCCCCTCGAAGGTCTACGTCACCGGCCTGTCGGCGGGCGGCGCGATGAGCGCGGTGATGCTGGCCGCCTACCCCGACAAGTTCGCCGCCGGGTCCGTCGTGGCCGGGATCGCCTACCGCTGCGCCACCACCGTCAGCTCCGCCTACTCGTGCATGAACCCCGGCGTGGACAAGACCCCGCAGGCCTGGGGCGACCTCGTCCGGGCCGCCTACCCCGGGTACTCCGGCCCGCGTCCGCGGGTCGCGATCTGGCAGGGCCAGTCCGACACGACGGTCGCCCCGGCCAACGGCGTGGAGCTGCGCGACCAGTTCACCAACGTCCTGGGCGTCACGCAGACGCCGAGCGCCAGCGGCTCGCTGGACGCCAACACCACGTGGCAGGAGTTCGGCGCCGGTGCGGTGCGCCTGACCAAGATCACCGGCATGGGCCACGGGACCCCGGTCGACCCCGGCACCGGTCCGACGCAGTGCGGCACGGCCGGGGCCTACTTCCTCGACACCGTGTGCTCCGCCTACCACGACGCCGCGTTCTTCGGCCTCGGTGGCGGCGGGTCGACGACGACCACGTCGAGCACGTCCACCCCTCCGAGCACGACCTCGACGACCACGCCCCCGACGTCGACGACGACCGCGGCGTGCATCACCTCGAGCAACTACGACCACGTGCAGGCGGGGCGGGCCTACACGTCCGGCGGCTACGCCCTCGCCGTCGGCTCCAACCAGAACCTCGGGCTCTACAACACGTTCTACACGGCGACCCTCAAGCAGTCCTCGCCCGGTTACTGGGAGAAGTGCTGATCGGCCCGGCCGGACGGCGGTGACGACGTTCCCGCAGGTCAGGCGCCTGCGCCCGGCCCGCGGGACGTCGTCGGGGCGCCTTCTGGCGCCGTCGCACCGGCTCGGCGGTCCCCAGCACGCCACAAAAAGGAGGACACTGGACTGATGCGCCCCCGACAGCCCGCCAAGAAGCCCGTCCTGAAGAACAGCCCGTTCCAGGCCAAACCGGCACCCGAGCTGCACGACTTCGCCGTCGACGACCGGGTGACCCACGACCGCCACGGCCTGGGCTCGGTCCTGCGGATCACCGGTGACCGCATGGAGGTCCGCTTCGGTCAGAGCACCGTGAGCGTGGCCCTCAACAGCACCAAGATCCACCCGCTCTAGACCGCCACCCCCGCCTAGGGAACGAGCGAGGCGTCCAGCAGGCGCCTCGCCAGGCGGTCGTCTCCCTCGACGGCCAGCAGCCGGGTGTCGGCCCGGTGCCAGAGCGCGAGGTGGAGATGGGTCGCCGGTCCGCGGACGGTGGCCACGGCGTCGGCGGCGATCCCCGCCCGCACCACCGGCACCCCGTCGACCAGGGCCAGGGTCCACGCAGCGTCGACGTCGGTGCAGACGAACGCCACGGGTGCCGTTGCCGGGACGACGACCTCGGGTGGCTCGCCCACCCGTCGCACGAGCATCCGCGGCACGAAGACCTCGAGCACCTCGGCGACCCCGTCGGCGGACTGCTCCACTGACACGCCGGGCACCGGGCCGACCTCGTGCGACACGTCGAGGGCTCCTGCTGCCACCAGGGCGTCGACGTGGTGGACCGTCGTCTCGTGCAGCTGGCGGCGTCGCCAGAACCGCACCGTCCCGTGACCCGGTTGCGCCGAGAAGCTCCAGGCCGCGTCGTCCGGGTGCCGCTCGGCGAGGGTCGAGACGAGCATCGCCGCGCTCTCGGCGTACCACCCCGCGAGGTCCCGCCCGGTGTCACGGCGAGGATAGGGATCGGGTGACGCACCCGTCCGGACCGCGACCTCGGCCCACCGGTGGACCCGCCCGAGGTGGTCGACGAGGTCGGTGACGTCCCAGCCGGGGCAGGTCGGCACGGGCGCCCCCGGGTCGAGCTCGGCCACGGTCGCGGCCATCGCCGTCGTGGCACGGTCCAGCGACCTCAGGGTGTCGGTGTCGTCCATGACCGGACCCTAGGCCAGCCACGTCCCCGGGTGGGTGGCACGCGGTGCCCGCGCGGCGGCATACGATCGGCGCGTGAGCACCTCGACGGACGCCTCCCCCACCACCCCCCTGCCCCTGCTGGTCCTGGGCCGTGGCCGCGACCTGCACAGCGAGCGTGGGGTCGAGTGCCCCGGCGAACTCCCGGCCGCCTCCGACCCCGGTCTGGTCGAGCGGGCCCGGGCAGCGAAGGCCGCCCTGGGTGACCGGGTCTTCGTGCTGGGCCACCACTACCAGCGTGACGAGGTCATCGAGTTCGCCGACGTCACCGGCGACTCGTTCAAGCTGGCCAAGGACGCGGCGGCGCGCCCGGACGCGCCGTACATCGTCTTCTGCGGGGTGCACTTCATGGCCGAGTCGGCCGACATCCTCACCAGCGACGACCAGACGGTGATCCTGCCCGACCTCGCCGCCGGCTGCTCGATGGCCGACATGGCCGCGATCCGCCAGGTCGAGGACGCCTGGGAGGACCTCGTCGAAGCCGGGGTGGCCGACCAGACCGTCCCGGTGACGTACATGAACTCCTCTGCCGCGATCAAGGCCTTCACCGGCCGGCACGGCGGCACCATCTGCACGTCCTCGAACGCGAAGACCGCGCTGCAGTGGGCGCTGGCCGAGAAGGGCGAGGGCGGCAAGGTGCTGTTCCTGCCCGACCAGCACCTCGGGCGCAACACGTTCGTGCGCGACCTCGGCGGCTCCCTCGACGGCTGCGTCGTCTTCGACCCGCACCAGCCGATGGGCGGCCTGACCCGCCAGGAGCTCCAGGACGCGACGATGATCCTGTGGCGCGGGCACTGCTCGGTGCACGGCCGGTTCAGCCTGGAGGCCGTCGAGCAGGCCCGACGCGACATCCCCGGCGTCAAGGTCATCGTCCACCCCGAGTGCCGCCACGAGGTCGTCGAGGCGGCCGACGAGGTCGGCTCGACCGAGAAGATCATCAAGACCATCGCGGCGGCCCCGGACGGCACCTCCTGGGTGGTCGGCACCGAGCTCAACCTCGTCCGCCGGCTGGCGACGCAGTTCCCCGAGCAGCACATCGCGTTCCTCGAGAAGAACGTCTGCTACTGCTCGACGATGAACCGCATCGACCTGCCCCACCTGGTCTGGACGCTCGAGTCGCTCGTCGAGGGACGCGTGGTCAACCCGATCCGCGTCGACCCCGACGTCGCGCACCACGCCCGCGTGGCGCTGGACCAGATGCTGGCCCTGCCCGGGGAGACGCACAAGGACTAGTGCGGCCGCTGCTCCGGACTAGTCCGGGGTGGGTCGCGGGACTAGTCCTCGCGCGGGAGGCACAGGCCGAGCGGGGTCAACACACTGGGTGACTTGCAGGGGTCTCGACCGCAGGAGCACCCGGATGGACAGCACCACCCTTCTCGGAAGACATCGGACACGACGCGTCGCCCTCACCGGTGGCGCCTGCGCCGCGCTGGTCGCGGCCACCCTCGCAGCGACCGCTGCACCGGCCGGAGCGCACGGAGCCGGCGGCACCGGTTCGGGGACACATTCGGGGGCACATTCGGGGGCACCGACGAAGATCGCCTCCGGCCTGGACAACCCACGGCAGCTGGACGTCACCGGTCGCGGTGACGTCTACGTCGCCGAGGCCGGCCGCGGGGGTACCGGCCCGTGCATGCCCGGACCCGAGGGGGGCGAGGTGTGCCTGGGCACGACCGGTGCCGTCACCAAGGTCAGTGCCCGGGGACACCAGTCGCGCGTCGTGACCGGACTCCCGTCCCTGGCCGCCCCCGACGGCTCGGCCGCCAGCGGTCCCTCCGACGTCGAGTCCCTCGGCGGCCGCGTGATGGCCGTCCTGCTGGGGCTGGGCGCGCCCCCCGAGGTGCGCGACGGGCTCCCGGAGTCCGCGGCCCGGCTCGGCACCCTCCAGCTCGCCCGCGAGGGCGGTCAGCGCACCTGGACCATCGCCGACCTCGCCGCGCACGAGGCATCGGCCAACCCGATCCACGACCCTGACAGCAACCCCAGCTCGGTCGAGCGCTCCGGGTCCGGCTTCGTGGTCACCGACGCCGGCGGCAACGACCTGCTCACGACGAAGCACGGAAGGGTGAGCACCGCCGCCGTGTTCCAGGACCAGCTCGCCGAGGCTCCCCCGTTCCTCGGCCTGCCGCCCGGGACGATGATCCCCTCGCAGGCGGTGCCGACCGCGGTCACCAAGGGCCCCGACGGGGCGTGGTACGTCAGCCAGCTCACCGGGTTCCCCTTCCCCGCCGGCGGCGCGAGCATCTTCCGCGTCGTCAAGGGGCAGGCACCGACGGTGTGGGCCACCGGCCTCACGAACGTCACCAGCCTGGGCTTCGACTCACGCGGCCACCTGTACGCCGTGCAGCTGGCCGACACGGGGCTGCTCGCCGCGGGTGAGGAACTCCCGTCCGGTTCGCTGGTCAAGGTCTCCCGCACCGGCGCCCACACGGTGGTGGCCGACGACCTGGCGGCGCCGTACGGCGTGGCCATCCGCGGCAGCTCGGCCTACGTCTCCACCTGCTCGGTGTGCCCGGGTGGCGGAGAGGTCTGGAGGTACCGCCTCTAGGACTCCGGCGCCGCGCGGGTGGGGCGCGACGCCGGGACGCACGCAGGGGGAGCCCCGGTCCGACTCATCCCGGACCGGAGACCACTAGAGGGGGAAGGGTCCCCGTCACGGCCTCGCAGGGGCGACGTCGTGACGGGGACCAGCACCGTGTGCTGGTCCCCGTCAGGTCCCGCCGGTCAGGCGGGGTGTCGTGCTGGGTGCGAGGTCTCGCGCAATGGTGCTGAGGGTGGCTCAGCGGCCGCGACCGCCACGGCTGCCGGCCGAGAACGCGGCGGCACCACCGGACGACGTCGAGTAGGCGGTGGTGGAGCCACCGGCGGCACGGCCGCCGGAGCGCTGACCGCCCGAGCGCTGGCCACCGGTCGAACCCTGACCGGACGCACGACCGCCGGAGCGACCACTGCCGGAACGGGCACCGCCGGAGGAGTCCTGCGCGCCTGCCGGACGACCGCCGCGGCGGCCGCCACCCGAGCGCGAGCCCTCGCCGGTGCGGGCCTCGCCGGAACGGGCACCGCCCCCGGTACGGCCGGCCCCACCTCGGCGGGACTGCCCGCCACCGGACCGACCCTGGCCGGAGGGCTGGGCGGGCGCGGTGAGGACGAGGGGCTCGGTCTTGGTGCGCTCCCCCGGGGCGACCTCGAGCAGCATGGGGTGGCCGAGTCCGAGGCGCGTGGTCTTGGCCTTGATGCCGGCCTTGCTGGTCAGCACCCGCACGTCGGAGACCTGGTCGTCGGTCATCAGCGTGATGACGGTGCCGTCGGCGCCGGCGCGGGCGGTGCGTCCCGAGCGGTGCAGGTAGGCCTTGTGCTCGACCGGCGGGTCTGCGTGGATGACGAGGGCGACGTCGTCGACGTGGATCCCCCGGGCGGCGATGTCGGTGGCGACCAGCGTGGACGCCTTGCCCTCGTGGAAGGCCGCCATGTTGCGGTCACGGGCGCCCTGGCCGAGGTTGCCGTGCAGCTCGACGGCGGGCACGCCCGAGGCGTTGAGCTGCTTGGCCAGCTTCTTGGCACCGTGCTTGGTGCGCGTGAAGACGACCTTGCGACCGGGGGCCGAGGTGAGGTCCAGGAGCACGTCGAGGCGCGCGTCGCGGTGCACGTGGAAGACGTGGTGCGCCATCGTCGACACCGGCGACTGAGCCGAATCGGCCTGGTGCGTCACGGGATTGGACAGGTAGCGCTTGACGATGACGTCGATGCCGGCGTCCAGCGTCGCCGAGAACAGCAGCTTCTGGCCGTTTCGCGGGGTCTTGTCGAGGATGCGCTTCACACCGGGCAGGAAGCCCAGGTCGGCCATGTGGTCGGCCTCGTCGAGGATGGTGACCTCGATGCCGTCGAGGGTGAGTGCGCCCTGCTGCAGCAGGTCCTCGAGGCGACCCGGGCAGGCCAGCACGACGTCGACGCCCTTGCGCAGCGCCGAGACCTGCGGGTTCTGGCCGACGCCACCGAAGATGGTGACCGACGAGATCCCGAGCGGCTCGGCCATGGGAGCCATGGCGGCCTGGATCTGGGTGACGAGCTCGCGGGTCGGGGCCAGGATCAGCGCACGCGGGCGACGCGACTGGCGAGGAGCCTTGGACGAGGAGAGCCTGGCCAGCATCGGCAGCAGGAACGCGTAGGTCTTGCCGGAGCCGGTGCGGCCCCGACCGAGGACGTCCCGACCGGCGAGCGAGTCGGGCAGCGTCGCGGTCTGGATGGGGGTCGGGACGGTGATGCCGCGTGCGGCGAGGACAGAAGCCAGGGCGTCAGGGACGCCGAGGCTCGGGAAGGTGGTGTCGACAGACACAGAGGTACTCCAGAGCAGTCAAAGGGGTGTTCCGCCCGGCGCGAAACCGACGTGGGTTCGCAGCGCAAGAGCTTGATCACGTGCCACGGCCCGAGGCAGAACTGTGCGGGCCGGTGGCACCACCCTATCGCCCCGCGGCCCTCCCGCTCGACCGCATGGTCCCCCGGTGCTGCTCAGGCGCTCGGGATCTCCTCGACCCGGAGCGTGAAGTCCCGGCGGCGCAGCCTGTCCACGAGCACGTCCCCGAGGGCGGTCGCAGGCGTGAGCACCCCTGCGGCAGGCGGCAGCCGGTCGCCGTCCAGGGCCAGCGCGAGAGCCGCCTCCCCGAGCATGACCGTGGTCGCGGCATACCCCGGATCCCCTTGTGCCGTCACGGTCGCGAGGTAACGGCGGCCGGTCTCCGTCGTGGTCCGGACCTTCATCGAGAACCAGCCGGTGCGGCGGGTCTTCTCGCTCGGGCCCTCGCCCGGCGAGGGCGCGATCCGGTCGAAGACGGGACGGGTGCGGTCGTCACCCATCGCCTTCATCGCCAGGCCGAGGCCCACCGTGAACGCGGTGGCCCGACCACGTGCGACAGGTCCGCGCCCGTAGGCCGACAGCTCGCGGTAACGGAACCGGCGACCGTAGGCGTGGTCGCGAAGAGCGTTGCTGCGCCTGACGATCCGCGTGTTGAAGCTGGCCATGACGAACGGCCCGACCCAGTCGCCGGTGTCGGCGTCGCGGAAGACCGCCATGGGGTCTCGCTCCTTGCCCAGGTCGGGCTCGGCGTTGCGGTCGGGACTCAGGCCGTAGGGGTCGAAGAGGGTCTTCACGGCACGACGGTCGGTCGACACGGCGTCGAGCTGGGCGCGGGAGGAGTCGACCGTGCCGCCGCTGACGCCGCCCTTCGCCCTGGCGTGCAACGTGGTGTCGAGCAGTCCCCCGGCAGCATCGTGCTGCGCCTGCTGGTGCAGCAGGTGGACGGCGAGGTCGGACGGCACGGAGTCGTAGCCGCAGGCGGTGACGATGCGGGCACCGCTGGCCTTCGCCAGCGCGTCGCACTCGTCGATCGCCTTGCGCACGAACAAGATCTCGCCAGTCAGGTCGGCGTAGTGCGTGCCGGCCTCGGCGCAGGCCCGCGCGAGCGGCAGGCCGTAGCGCAGGTACGGGCCGACCGTGGTGGCGACGACGGTGGTGGAGGCGGCGAGGGACCGCAGCGCGACCTCGTCGACGGCGTCCGCCACGACCAGCGGCCAGTCGCGCGCTGCGCGCGGCAGGCCCCGGCGGACCTCCTCGAGCTTGGTGCGGGAGCGTCCTGCGAGGGCGATACGGGTGCCTGACGGGGCGTTGCGGGCGAGGTACTCCGCGAGGAGTCTGCCGACGAAGCCGGTGGCGCCGTAGACGACCACGTCGTGGGTGCGCCGCTCGGTGTCCCCGGCGTCTCGGACTTCGTGCCGCGCGTCGTGTCCTGCGTCGGTCATGCGCGCCCCTCGGCCGGGACGGCCTCCTCGTCGCGAACCGGCCCGGGCGGTGTCCCGTTGCCGAACGGGCTGCCGCCGAGCGACTCCCGCCCGTGCTCGGTCAGCCAGCCCGAGAGGTCGGGGCCGGCGGGGATGATCCCCGTGGGGTTGATGTCGTGGTGGACGACGTAGTAGTGCGCCTTGATCTGTGCGAAGTCCGTGGTGTCGCCGAACCCGGGCGTCTGGAACAGGTCGCGCGCGTAGGCCCACAGCACCGGCATCTCGCTCAGCTTCTGCCGGTTGCACTTGAAGTGCCCGTGGTAGACCGGGTCGAACCGCGCCAGCGTCGTGAACAACCGGACATCGGCCTCGGTGATGGTGTCGCCCATGAGGTAGCGGCGGTCGGCCAGCCGGTTCTCCAGCCAGTCCAGCGCCGTGAACAGCCGTTCGTACGCCTGGTCGTAGGCCTCCTGCGTCCCGGCGAACCCGCAGCGGTAGACCCCGTTGTTGACCTCGGTGTAGACGCGCTTCATCACCTCGTCCATCTCCTCGCGGAGCGCCTCGGGGTAGAGGTCGGGCGCACCCGCCCGGTGGTGCTCGCGCCACTGCGTCGAGAAGTCCAGGGTCATCTGGGCGAAGTCGTTGGTGACGACCTTGCCGCTGTCGACCTCGACGATCGCCGGCACGGTGATCCCCCGCGGGTAGCCGGGCTGGCGCTGCTCGTAGGCGTCCTTGAGCCGCGGGATGCCCAGCACCGGGTCGACCCCGCCGGGGTCGAGGTCGAACGTCCAGCTGTCCTCGTCGTGGGTCGGCCCGCACAGGCCGAGCGAGATCACGTCCTCGAGGCCCAGCAGTCGTCGCACGATGATCGTCCGGTTCGCCCACGGGCAGGCGCGTGCGGCGACGAGGCGGTAGCGCCCCGGCTCGACCGGCCAGTTCTCCTCGCCCTCGCCGTCCACGGTGATGCGGTCGTTGATGTAGCGCGTGTCGCGCTCGAACGACGGCTCGACGTAGCCCTTGCCCTTGCTCTCAGCCATGTCACGAACCTAACCGCAGGAGCGCGCCACCGCAGGGGACGGGTACGGCGCCGCCTCGCTTCAGCGCGGCAGGGCGCCGAGGCGGGCCAGCAGGATCGCCTCCGCGACGCAGACCTTCTCGAACTCGCCGAGGTGCAGCGACTCGTTGGCACCGTGCGCCCGGGTGTCCGGGTCCTCGACGCCCGTGACGAGGATGGCCGCCTGCGGGAACTTCTCCGCGAACGCCGCGACGAAGGGGATCGAGCCGCCCACGCCGATGTCGACCGGCTCCACGCCCCACGCGTCGGTGAACGCGGCCCGCGTCTGGTCGTAGACCGGCCCGTTCGCGTCAGCGGCGAAGCCGGAGCCCTGGTCGTCGAGGTGGACCTCGACCCTGGCGCCCCACGGGATGTTGGCCTCGACGTGGCGCTGCACGGCGGCATACGCGTCCAGGGGGTCCTCGTCCGGGGCGAGGCGGATGGACACCTTGGCGCTCGCGGTGGGCACGAGGGTGTTGGAGGACTTCGCCACCGAGGGGGCGTCGATGCCGATGACGGTCGCCGTGGGCTTGGCCCAGATGCGGTCGAGCAGCGAGCCGGTGCCGATGACGTCGACGCCGTCGAGCAGGCCGGACTCCTCGCGCAGGCGCGCCTCGTCGAAGTCGAGGTTGCTGGCCGTGCCGGAGCGCAGCCCGGCGATGGCGACGTCGCCGGCGTCGTCGTGCAGCGTCGCGAGCAGGCGCACCAGGGCGGTGATCGCGTCGGGGACCGCCCCACCGAACATGCCCGAGTGGATGCCGTGGTCGAGGGTGGTGACGGTGACGACGACGCGGATCAGCCCGCGCAGCGTCGTGGTGAGGGCGGGCTCACCGATGGCCCAGTTGGTCGAGTCGGCCAGGACGATGGCGTCGGCCCGCAGCTTCTCGCCGTGCCGCTCGAGGATGGTGGGCAGCGAGTCGGAGCCGATCTCCTCCTCGCCCTCGACGAAGACGGTGACCCCGACCGGCAACCGGCCATGGTGGGCCCGAAGAGCCGCGAGGTGGGCCATGATCCCGGCCTTGTCGTCGGCGGCGCCGCGGCCGTAGAGCCGCCCGTCGCGCTCGGTCGGCTCGAACGGTGCGCTGTCCCAGTCCTTGTCATCACCGGGCGGCTGCACGTCGTGGTGCGCGTAGAGCATCACGGTCGGCGCGCCCTCGGGCCCGTCGAGGTGCCCGATCACCGCGGGGCGACCGCCCTCGCGGACGATCTCGACCTCGAGGCCCTCGGCGCGCAGCAGCTCTGCGGTCGCCTCGGCGCTGGCCTCGACATGGGCCTGGTCGAAGGCGTCGAGGCTGACGCTCGGGATGCGGGTGAGCGCCTCGAGGTCGGCGCGCAGGCCGGGCATGAGGTCGGCCACCGTGGCCTTGAGGGCGGAAACCTGGTCGGTGCTCAGAACGTCGTCGGTCACGGCCGCGAGCCTAACGGGACCGCCCGCGCGGTTGCGATTCCGGGGAACGGCACTCCACGGCATACAGTGACCTCGTGTTTGGACGCAACAAGACTGTCAACGAGCAGCAGGCCGAAGCCATCGAGCGCGAGCACCGCGAGGGTGCCAAGAACCGGCCCACGCCCAAGCGCAAGGACCAGGAGGCGGCCAACCGTCGCCCGTTGGTCGTCGCGGACCGCAAGGTGGCCAAGAACCAGGACCGCGCCAAGCGCCGAGAGGCCCAGCTGCTCCAGCGCCAGGCCATGGCGACCGGCGACGACGCCCACCTGCCGGCCCGTGACAAGGGCCCGGTCCGTCGCTACATCCGCGACTACGTCGACGCGCGCTGGAACCTCGGCGAGTTCATGCTGCCGGTGATGATCGTCGTGCTGGCGCTGTCATTCGTCCGCCTCCCCTGGGTCTTCCTCGTCGTCTCGCTCGGCGTCTACGGCCTGCTCTTCGCCGCCGCCATCGACTCGTGGCTGATGTGGCGCCGCCTCAAGCCGAAGCTCGTCGCCAAGTTCGGTGCCGACAAAGTCGGTCGCGGCCTCGCCATGTACGCCGTGATGCGCGGCTTCCAGCTGCGCCGCTCGCGCATGCCGCGCGCGCTCGTCAAGCGCGGCGACTTCCCCACCTGACCCGGCCGACGGCCCCTGCGGCGTCGCTACTCCGCGGCGCGCAGGCTCATCGGGCCGTAGACGACGACACCCTCGCGGTGGAGCACGACGGCGTCCACGCCTGCCTCGCCGAGCTCGTGCCAGCTCTCCCCGAACCAGTTCTCCGCGTCCGACTGCGACGGGAACGCCGTAGTCACGAGCTCGTCGCCGGACAGCTCCTTGCCGTCGGCGTCGAGATAGGTCCAGGTCCAGGCTTCGCTCATGGCCGCCACTGTAGGCCGCACCCCCGTCGTCCGCCCGGACGGCGGCTTTGACACCTGCGGCCCCCGGTGCAACGGTCGGGCCCGTGATCGTCCTCGAGGGTGTGTGCCTGGCGTATGGCGCGCAGTCGGCGCTGCGGGACGTCACGGTCCGCGTCCCCGAGGGTGAGCTCGTGCTCGTCGTCGGCCCGACCGGGTCGGGCAAGACCACGCTGCTGCGGGCCCTCGCCGACTCCGGGCACGCCCGGTCGGTCGTCTCTGCGGGACGGCTCGACATCGACGGGACCGACCCGCGCACCGCTGAGCCGGCGACGCTGTCGGCCCTCGTCGGGTGGGTGGCGCAGGACCCGGCCACCGGGTTCGGCGCGCCGACGGTCGAGGCCGAGGTGGCCCGCCACGTGCGGGCGCACGACCACGACCTGCACGGCGGGCAGCGTCGTGTCGAGGAGACCCTCGACCTGCTCGGGCTGGCCCTGCTCCGGGACCGCCCGCTCACCGACCTCTCCGGCGGCGAGCAGCAACGCGTGGCCATCGCTGCGGCGCTCGTCACCGGCCCTCGTGTGCTGGTCCTGGACGAGCCGACCTCGGCCCTGGACCCGGTCGCCGCCGAGGAGGTCCTGGCCACGCTGCACCGGCTCGTCCACGACGTCGGCGTCACGGTCCTGGTCTCCGAGCACCGGCTCGAACGCGTCGTCCACCACGCCGACTCCGTCCTGCTGGTCGGCGACGGGGTGGTGAGCGCGCTGCTCGGGACCGCGGAGGCGATGGCGCACTCGCAGGTCCACCCGCCGCTCGTCGACCTCGGTCGGGCCCTGGGCTGGGACCCGCTGCCCCTGTCCGTGCGCGACGCCCGCCGAGCGGCGCGTGGCCTGCAGGACACCCTCGACGGCCCGGCGACGACTGCGGCGAGAACGACGACGGAGCCTGCCGACCGCGGCGCCCCGGTGGTCCGCACCCGCGGGCTGGGCGTCGTCCGGGGAGACACCGTCGCCCTCCGGGACGTCGGTCTCGCCCTGGCTCCCGGGGAGGTCGTCGCCCTCATGGGACGCAACGGGGCCGGCAAGTCCACCCTGCTGCACGCCCTGGCCGGTGACCTGCCACCGACCGCGGGGCGGGTCCACCGGGACGGCAGCACCGTGGTTGCCCTGTCGACCCAGGACCCGGGCGCGACGCTGGGTGCCGGACCCGACAGCTCGGTGGCCGAGGTCCTGCGCACCGCGGACCGGGCGCACGACCTCGACCCCGGGACCGCCGCGGTGGTCTTCGAGCGGCTGGCGCCCGGCGTGGACGCGGGCCGTGCGGTCGGTGCGCTCTCCCAGGGCCAGCGGATGGCCCTCGCCCTGGCGACCGTCCTCGCCCGGCGAGCGCCGCTCACCCTGCTCGACGAGCCCACCCGAGGGCTCGACTACGGGGCCAAGGCGCGCCTCGTCACCGTCCTTCGCGAGCTGGCACGGGACGGCGGCGCGGTCCTCGTCGCGACCCACGACGTCGAGCTCGCTGCCGAGGTCGCCGGTCGGGTGGTCGTGCTCGCCGAGGGCGAGGTCGTCGCCGACGGACCAGCGGTGACGGTGCTGCTCGACTCCCCCGCCTTCGCCCCACAGGTCGCCAAGGTGGTGCGCCCGGCGCCGTACCTGACCGTTGCCGCCCTCGTCGCCGGCCTGCCCGGGCGAGAGCGCTAGCCGCCGTCGAGCGGCCCTGGGCCGAGCATCACCCGCCGCTGGGGGGACCCGCCTCGACCCGGCGGCGCACCTCGGCCAGGCCCTCCGGCCCGGGTTGCACGCTCCACCAGCTCTCCACCCACCACGTCGCCCCGGCCTGCTCCCAGTCGGCGGGGGTGCCGTCGAGCTGGACGAACTCCCGCGTGCTGTCGGCCTCGACCACGCGGTCGTAGCCCTCCCACGGCAACCCGGCGTCCTCGCGCATCCCGCGCACGATGCGCAGGACCTCGGCGAACGACTCTAGGTCGTAGGAAGGAGCACCCTTCTTGGCGTGCTCGTCGACGACCGTGGGCAGCAGGCCGTCCCACCGTGCCGCCCGCTGCAGCGAACGCTGCCTGTCGGCCCCCACGACGTGGGCGCCGACGACCCACACAGGTGGGTGCGGCTGGTGCACGGGCGGCTTCGGCAGCATGAACTCGGTGGGCTTCGCGGAGTAGTGCCGGCCCTCGTGGCTGAACGGCTGGCCGTGGAAGAGGCCGGCGTAGACCGCGAGGCACTCGTCGAGCTTCTTCGCCCGCTCACCGCGCCCCTCGTCGGCCTCGAACGCCGTCCACCCCTCGTGCAGCGCCCCCAGCCCCACCGACATGATCGTCCGCCCACCGCTCAGGCGGTCCACGGTGCCGACGCGCGAGGCGAGGTCCCACGGTCGGTGCCGGGACGCCGGGGTCAGCAGGGTCCCGAGGCGGATGCGTGAGGTGACCATGGCGGCAGCCCCCAGCGTGACCCACGCCTCGGTGCCCCAGAGGGTCTCCCACGTGAAGACCCCGTCCCACCCGTGCTGCTCCCCCAGCACGGCGAGCTCGGTGAACTCGAGGGCGTCGGCGAAGGGGACCACGAACCCGAACTTCATGCCGGCACGCTACCCGCGGCCACCGACACCGTCACCGTCCGAGCGAGGATGACTCAGGCGCGACGCACCAGCGGCTCGAGGACCACGTCGGTCGTCAGCGAGTTGGCGATGTAGCACTGGTCGTGCGCCTCGTGCAGGAGCCGCACGACGTCCTCGTCCGACACGGTGCCCGTCACCGTGACCACCGGGCGGAGCACGATCCGCGTGATCCTCACCGGGGTCACGTCCTGCGGCATCTCGCCCGTCACGTCGTCCGCGTAGGCCACCACGTCGACCTCTGCCCGCGCCGCTACCGCGAGGAACGACAGCAGCTGGCAGGACGACGCGGCGAGGACGAGCAGCTGCTCGGGGTTCGGCAGGTCGGCGTCGCCGCGGAAGTGCGGGTCCGCCGACAGGTCGAGGCCGTCCGTCGCCGGCGGCAGGAACGCCGAGTGCGCCCGCGGGTAGTCGCGGTAGCCGACACCGGTGGACCCGTCCCACCGGACCTGCGCGCGGTACTCGTGCGGCGCCATACCTGCTCCCCTCGCCGCCGTCTCCAGATCAGCCCTCGCGGACGTCCACGGTGACGAACGGGGGCTTGACGACGGTGGCGGTGACCTCGCGGCCGCGGACGTCGATGACGACCTCGGCGCCCTCGGCGACGGACGGAGCGAGCAGCGCGAGCGCGATGCCGTTCTTCAGGGTCGGGCTGAACGTCCCCGAGGTCACCTCGCCGACGACCGCACCGTCCGCCTTCACGGCGCACCCCGCACGGGGTATGCCGCGGCCGGTGGCAAGCAGGCCCCACGCCACCCGCTCGGGGCCTGCGGCCTTCTCGGCGACGAGGGCGTCCTTGCCCCAGAAGGCGTCCTTCTTCCAGCCGACCGCCCAGCCGACGCGGGCCTGGACCGGCGTGATCTCGGTGGACAGCTCGTGGCCGTGCAGCGCGTAGCCCATCTCGGTGCGCAGGGTGTCGCGGGCGCCGAGCCCGCAGGGCAGGCCGTCGTAGGGGGCTGCTGCCTCGGTCAGGGCGTCCCAGAGCTGGGCGGCGACGTCCCACGCGGGGACGAGCTCGTAGCCGCGCTCGCCGGTGTAGCCGGTGCGGCACACGATGACGGGCAGCCCGTTCCAGTCGGTCTCGACGAACGACATGTACTCGTGCCCGGTGGGCAGGCCGAGGGCGTCGAGCACCTCGTCGGACTTCGTCCCCTGGACGGCGATGACGCCGTAGGACTCGTGCAGGTCCTCGACGACGATGCCCTCGGGCGCGGCGGCGGCGAGGCGACGGACCACCTCGGCGGTGTTGGCGGCGTTGGGGATGAGGAAGACGTCCTCGTCGGAGCGCAGGTAGGCGATGAGGTCGTCGACGACACCACCGTTCTCGTCGCAGCACAGGGTGTACTGCGCCTTGCCCTCGTGGATCCGGCCGAGGTCGTTGGCGAGGCAGGAGTTCACGAACTCACGCGCCCCCGGTCCCGACACCCGTGCCTTGCCCAGGTGCGAGACGTCGAAGATCCCGACGGACGAACGGACGGCCGTGTGCTCGCGGACGACTCCGCCACCGGGGTACTCGATCGGCATCTCCCAGCCACCGAAGTCGGCCATCTTGGCGCCCAGCGCCACGTGCCGGTCGTGCAGGGGGGAGGTCTTCAGGGCTGCGTCGCTCATGGGCCGAACGCTACCGCCCCGTCCGGCGGGCCCCCACCGGCACGGATATCCTCGGCGAGCAGGGCCAAACCCACCCCACGCACACCACGCAAAGGATGCGAACGTGACCACCGTCAGCGTTTCCGACCGATCCGCCCACGACCTCAAGGCCGACGTCGTCGTGCTCGGCACGGTCGACGACTCGGGCTCCGCGGCCCTCGCCGCGGGCCACGGGCTCCCCCGCGACGCCGCCGCCCACGTGGCCGCGCAGCTCGCGGCCCTGCACGCGACCGGCAAGCCCGAGGAGGTCCTGACCCTCGCCGCCGTCCCGTCGGTCGCCGCCGCGCGGGTCGTCCTCACGGGCCTGGGTTCCGCGACCTCCCGCACCACGTCCTTCGACGCCGAGGTCCTGCGCCGCGCTGCCGGTGCTGCCGTGCGCTCGCTGAAGAAGGCCCCCAAGGTCGTCCTGGCCCTGCCCACCTCCGGTGTCGAGTCCGTGGCCGCCGTGGCCGAGGGTGCCGCACTCGGCGCCTACCGCTACTCCAAGACCCAGGGCACCGACAAGAGCACGAGCTCGGCCGCCAAGGGCACCAAGGCGGCCGCGAAGGACGCGGGCGTCACGGCCATCACGGTGGTGACCGCCGACGCGCGCCTCAAGGCCGTCAAGGCCGCTGCCACCCGCGCCGCCGTCCTCGCCGACGCCAAGGCCTACGCCCGCGACCTGGTCAACACCCCGCCCAACGTGCTCTTCCCCCAGTCGTTCGCCGACTCGGTCAAGGCGCGCAACACCGCCGCCAAGGCCAAGGTGACCATCAAGGTCCTGGACGAGAAGGCGCTCGAGAAGGGCGGCTTCGGCGGCATCGTCGGCGTCGGGCAGGGCTCGGTCAACCCGCCGCGCATCGTCACCCTCACCTGGGCCCCGGCGAAGGCGACCCACTCGGTGGCCCTCGTCGGCAAGGGCATCACCTTCGACTCGGGCGGCCTGTGCATCAAGCCCCCGGCCTCGATGCTCACGATGAAGTCCGACATGGCCGGCGCCGCCGCGGTCGCCGCGACGGTCTTCGCCGCCGCCCGGCTCGGCCTGCCCGTCAAGGTCACCGGCTACCTCTGCCTCGCCGAGAACATGCCGAGCGGCTCCGCGCAGCGCCCGGGCGACGTCGTGTCGATGCGCAACGGCACCACGGTCGAGATCCTCGACACCGACGCAGAGGGCCGCATGGTCCTCGGCGACGGCCTCGTCCTCGCGGGCGAGTCCAACCCCGACGCCATCGTCGACATCGCCACCCTCACCGGCGCGCAGATGGTCGCCCTCGGTGGCCGTGTCGCCGGGATCATGGCCAACGACGACGCCTTCCGCGACCGAGTCCGCGCGGCAGCCGACGGCTCCGGCGAGGCCGCCTGGCCCATGCCGCTCCCGAAGGACCTCCGCGCGCAGCTCGAGTCGGCCGTGGCCGACCTGTCCCACAAGGGTGAGCGCTGGGGCGGGATGCTCACCGCCGGGCTGTTCCTCAGCGAGTTCGTCGACGAGTCGACCCCGTGGGCGCACGTCGACATCGCGGGCCCGTCCTTCAACGAGGGCTCGGCCTACGGCTACACGCCCAAGGGCGCGACCGGCTACGGCGTCGGCACCCTGCTCTCGCTCGTGGAGGGCTACGCCGGCTGACGGCCACGCGCCATACGCGGCACCGCCGCTGCTCCACGCCAGAGGGGCCCGTCCGGATCGGACGGGCCCCTCTGTGGATATATCTGCACGCTCGCGCGCTGGTCGTCAGCCGCCGCTCTTGCGACGGAACATCTGCTGCGTCGCGCTCGTCGCCGCACCCTGCGCGTGGTCGACCTTGCCGTGCTCGCTGTCGTCGGAGACGTCACGCCCGGCGTGGGACTGCTTCTTGTCGAGCGCTTCGCGGAACTTGCGCTTCATCTCCTCGCTGGGTCCCGTGCTCCCCTGGGACTTCGCACCGTCGGACTTGGCCATCGTGCCCTCCTGCTGCTCGTGCGGCGCGGGCCGCGTGCGGACCCGCCGTGGGTCAACCTTCGCATCCCGGCTCGGCAGGGCACCACCGCATATCCCGTCCGGCACCGTTCACCACGCCCGATCACGCTGCGGCGTATGGCGCTTCAGCCCTTCTTGCGCTGCCGGGAGTTCCACTCGCGCATGCGTCCGGGGTACCCCGTCTGGAGGACGTCGTAGACCGGGACACCGAGGCTGCCTGCCAGCTCGAAGGCCGCCTGTCGCGACCCGGCCGCGCGACGCGTCCACTCACCGTCGTGGGCGATGAGGATGACCGTCGTGGCGGTGACGTTGGTGGGTGGCTCGACGTAGGCCTCGACCCCGCGCCGGCTCTCGGCGAACTCGGCGAGGTGCTTGCGCACCGCCTGCTGGTCCACCGCCATGTTGGGCCCGTCGGAGGGACCACGTCCGGAGCCCTTGCGTCCCCGCTTCCACCACGCCATGCGACAACGATACGGGGACAGGGCTGCCCGCCGTCGGCCATTGCGCCCGCGTGGACCTGCTTGCACCCCGGGCCTCAAACAGTGACAAGATGCACTGTGTCGATTCCGGGGTGGTCACGACCTGACTGCCTCACGGACGACTGAGACCGTCCAGTGCCCACCACGCAAGGGAGCGAGCATGTCGGCTGACGCCGAGACCACCTTCGATGTCGTCGTCCTGGGTGGAGGAAGTGGCGGCTACGCCTGCGCGTTCCGTGCCGCAGAGCTCGGGCTCAGCGTCGCGCTCGTCGAGAAGAACAAGCTCGGTGGCACCTGCCTGCACGTCGGGTGCATCCCGACCAAGGCCCTCCTGCACGCCGCCGAGGTCGCCGACACCGCCCGCGAGGGTGCGCAGTTCGGCGTGAAGACGACCTTCGAGTCGGTCGACATGTCCGGCGTCAACGCCTACAAGGACGGTGTGATCGCCCGTCTCTACAAGGGGCTCCAGGGTCTGGCCAAGGCCCACAAGATCGAGCTCGTCGAGGGTGCGGGACGCCTCGTCGACCGCTCCACCGTCGAGGTCGACGGACGCCGGGTCACCGGCCGCAACGTCGTCCTCGCCACCGGTTCCTACGCGAAGTCGCTGCCCGGCCTGGAGATCGGTGGTCGCATCATGACCAGCGAGCAGGCGCTGGCGCTCGACTTCGTCCCCCCGCGCGTCGTCGTCCTCGGTGGCGGTGTCATCGGGGTCGAGTTCGCCTCGGTGTTCCGTTCCTTCGGGTCCGAGGTGACCATCGTCGAGGCGCTCCCCCGGCTCGTGGCCGCGGAGGACGAGGCGGTCTCCAAGACGCTCGAGCGCTCGTTCCGCAAGCGCAAGATCGCGTTCAGGACGGGCGTGAAGTTCGCCGGTGCCACCCAGTCCGGTGACACCGTGACGGTGTCCCTCGAGGACGGCGGCACCATCGAGGCCGACCTGCTGCTCGTCGCCGTCGGCCGCGGTCCGGTCACCGAGGGCCTCGGGTATGCCGAGGCAGGCGTCACCCTGGACCGTGGATTCGTCACGACCGACGAGCGACTGCGCACCGGAGTCGAGGGTGTCTACGCCGTCGGCGACATCGTGCCCGGGCTCCAGCTCGCCCACCGCGGGTTCGCCCAGGGCATCTTCGTCGCCGAGGAGATTGCCGGGCTCGCGCCCGCCGTGATCGACGAGATGGGCATCCCGCGCGTCACCTACTGCGACCCCGAGATCGCGTCGGTCGGTCTCACCGAGAAGCAGGCCACCGAGAAGTACGGCGAGGTCGAGACCTATGAGTACAACCTCGGGGGCAACGGCAAGTCCCAGATCCTCCAGACTCAGGGCTTCGTCAAGCTCGTCCGCGAGAAGGACGGCCCGGTCGTCGGCGTGCACATGATCGGCGCCCGCATGGGTGAGCAGATCGGTGAGGCGCAGCTGATCTACAACTGGGAGGCCCTGCCCTCCGACGTCGCCGGGCTGATCCACGCCCACCCGACGCAGAACGAGGCCCTCGGCGAGGCGCACCTCGCCCTGGCCGGCAAGCCCCTGCACGCCCACAACTAGAGCTACTGCTGATCCGCCAGCGAACACGAAACAAGGAGATAGAGGCACATGTCTGAACGCGTGACCATGCCGGCCCTGGGTGAGTCGGTCACCGAAGGCACCGTGACGCGCTGGCTGAAGAACGTCGGCGACACGATCGAGGTCGACGAGCCGCTGCTCGAGGTGTCCACCGACAAGGTCGACACCGAGATCCCGTCCCCCGTGGCCGGGGTGCTGCAGGAGATCCTCGCCCAGGAGGACGACACCGTCCCCGTCGGCGCCGACCTCGCAGTCATCGGCGACGGCACCGACAGCGGCAGCAGCGACGCCGGCGACCAGTCCGGTGACGCCGGTCAGCAGGACGCCGGTCAGCAGGAGTCCACCGAGCAGGCGTCGGCCGGGTCCGACGAGCCACCGGCCGAGGCCCCCTCGACCGAGCAGGCCCCCCAGGAGTCCACCTCCGAGCCCGAGGCTGCCGCCTCTGCCGAGAGCGGGTCATCCGACGACAGTTCGTCCGCGGATGGTTCGGGGGACGGCGGCTCCGGCGAGACCGTGACCATGCCGGCCCTGGGCGAGTCCGTCACCGAGGGCACGGTCACCCGCTGGCTCAAGGCCGAGGGCGACACCGTCGAGGTCGACGAGCCGCTGCTCGAGGTGTCCACCGACAAGGTCGACACCGAGATCCCCTCGCCGTTCGCCGGCACCCTGACGAAGATCCTCGTCCAGGAGGACGACACGGTCCCGGTCGGTGGAGAGCTCGCGGTCATCGGCGGGTCGTCCGGTGGTTCCGCCGGCGCCCCCGCCGAGGCGCCCAAGGAGGAGCCGAAGGCCGAGCCCGCCCCTGAGCCGAAGGCCGAGGAGCCGAAGGCCGAGGAGCCCAAGGCCGAGGAGCCCAAGGCCGAGGAGCCGAAGGCCGAGGAGCCGAAGCAGGAGGCCCCCCAGGCCCCCGCCGCCGAGTCCGCACCGGCCGCAGAGTCCGCCCCCGCCCCGAAGGCGTCCTCCGGCGACAGCCAGGACGCCTCGGCCTACGTCACCCCGCTCGTGCGCAAGCTCGCCGCGGACAACAAGGTCGACCTGGGCTCGCTCAAGGGCACCGGCGTCGGTGGCCGCATCCGCAAGCAGGACGTCCTCGACGCGGCCAAGGCCGCCGAGGAGGCCAGCAAGCCTGCTGCCGCCCCGGCTCCGGCTGCTGCGCCCGCCGCCGCTCCCGCGGCCCCTGGTGGCTCGTCGCGCCCCTCTGCTGCTGCATCCGTCTCGCCGAAGCGCGGCACCACCGAGAAGATGTCGCGCCTGCGCCAGACCATCGCCAAGCGCATGGTCGAGTCGCTGCAGGTGTCGGCGCAGCTCACCACCGTGGTCGAGGTGGACGTCACCAAGATCGCCCGGCTGCGGGCGAAGGCCAAGAGCGAGTTCGAGCAGCGCGAGGGCACCAAGCTCAGCTTCCTGCCGTTCTTCGCGCTGGCTGCCGTCGAGGCCCTCAAGGCCCACCCGTCGGTCAACTCCAGCGTCGAGGGCACCGAGGTGACCTACCACGGCACCGAGAACCTCGGCATCGCCGTCGACACCGAGCGCGGGCTGCTCGTCCCGGTGATCAAGGACGCGGGCGACCTCAACATCGCCGGCCTGTCCCGCAAGATCGCCGACCTCGCCGAGCGCACCCGCACCAACAAGATCGGTCCGGACGAGCTCGGTGGCGGCACCTTCACGCTGACCAACACGGGCAGCCGGGGCGCACTGTTCGACACCCCGATCATCAACCAGCCCAACGTCGCCATCCTCGGCACCGGCGCGGTCGTCAAGCGACCCGTCGTCGTGTCCGACGGTGACGGTGGCGAGACGATCGCGGTCCGGTCCATGGTCTACCTGGCCCTGTCCTACGACCACCGGGTCGTCGACGGTGCCGACGCGGCGCGCTTCCTCACCACGATGAAGACGCGTCTCGAGGAGGGCGGCTTCGAGTCCGACCTCGGACTCTGACCCACACACACCTCGTAGGAGCAGACATGCCGCAGCGCGTTGCCATCACCGGTTCCACCGGACTGATCGGCAGCGCGCTGTCGGCATTCCTGCGCGAGCGCGGGGACGAGGTGGTGCGCCTCGTCCGGCGTGCCCCCGAGCAGCCCGACGAGGTGCGCTGGGACCCGGCGTCCCGTCTGCTCGACCCTGCGTCGCTGACCGGGGTGACCGCTGTCGTCCACCTCGCCGGTGCCGGCGTCGGGGACCACCGGTGGACGCCGTCCTACCAGCAGCAGATCCTCGGCTCCCGGGTCGACGGCACCACGACGATCGCCACCGCCCTGGCTGCCCTCGGCGAACCGGTCCGCCTCGTCAGCGGTTCCGCCGTCGGCGTCTACGGCGACCGTGGCGACGAGGTCCTCACCGAGGACTCGACGCCGGGTGGCGGGTTCCTCAGTGAGGTCGTGCGCGCCTGGGAGGCTGCGGCCGACCCCGCCCGCGAGGCCGGGTTGTCGGTGGCCCACCCGCGCACCGGCATCGTGCTGTCCCCCGAGGGCGGTGCCCTGTCGAGGATGCTGCCGCTGGCCAGGCTCGGGATCAACGGCCCGCTGGGCAACGGCAAGCAGTGGTGGCCCTGGATCTCGTTGCGCGACACCGTGTCCGGGCTTGCCCACCTCGTCGACCACCCCGAGGTCGAAGGCCCCGTGAACCTCGTCGCGCCGGTGCCGGACCGCCAGATCGACATCGCCCGCGAGCTCGGTCGCCAGATCCACCGACCGGCGATCTTCCCGGCGCCCGCGTTCGGCATCAAGCTCATCCTCGGTGGGTTCTCCGACGAGATCCTCACGAGCAAGCGCGTCGTCGCCCAGCGCCTCACGGCGTCGGGCTTCGTGCACCGCGACCCCGACGTGGCCTCTGCGCTGCGCTGGGTCCTCGCCCAGCAGTCCTGACCGAGCGGCGACCTGCCGCGCCACGACGAGGCGCTAACCCACGGCAGCCACGTCCTCGATGAGCCAGCGGTCTGCGGACCACACGAGGGCGAAACGCAGCGCGTGACCGCGCACGGCCTTCCCCGAGCGCGTCACCTGCTGCCCGGCCGACCCCGACACCACTCGGTATGCCGCCGTGTCGACGACGGCATCCACGGTCACCTCGCGTGCCGTGACGGTGACCGGGCGCGCCGACCGCACGACCAGGCGCACACCCTCGTAGCTGAGCTGGTCACGGGCGAGCCGATGCAGGTCCGAGGTGTCCCGCGCGTGGGCTGCCGACCCGGGGGCGTCGAAGGCAGCGAGGTCGGAGGACTTGCCGCTGGTCATCGCCCTGGCCCTCAGGTCGGCGAGCTCCTGCATCAGCGCCCGGGTGCGGTGGGCCGCGGCACCGTGGTCACGCTGGACGACCGACGACGACGCGGTCGCCTGCGGCGCCGCCGCCGTCCCCGTTGTCGCCCCCGCGGGGGCCGGTGAAGGCGTCGCCACCGGGACGGTCGCGGCCGGAGCGGCCGCGGGGGTGAGCCACGACGGTGCGGGCAGTCGGTCGGTCGCCACCAACCCCCCGAGGAGCAGCAGCACCCCGAGTCCGAGCCCGGCGACGGCGGCCGCCACGCGGTCCCGGGGCCACCGCGGCAGGCGATGGATCCGGCGCGACCCGGCCACCCGGGCCAGGCGCTCCCGCCTGGTCGAGGGAGGCGCCGTGACGGGGGCCGGCGCCACCGAGCGCCTCAGTCGGTGGGTGACCAGCGAGGTCTCGTCCGCGCCGACGACCAGCCGCAGCGGCTCGCACGACGCGGAGTCGAACCACGCCAGCGCCACCTCCGCCGCACTCGGACGTGCCATGGGGTCGGACGACAGGGCCTGCACCGTCGTGTCCCGCCAGGCGGTCGGCAGGCCCGGCGCGAGCTCGTCGAGGGCCGGGCGCCAGGAGGCGGGACCGGGCGCCCGGCCGGTGACACACCACCAGGCCAGGGCGCCGGCTGCATACACGTCTGCGGCGGTGGTCACTGCCCCGCCGTCCATGACCTCGGGGGCCACGAAGCCCTCGGTGCCGAAGGCGTCGCCCGGCTCCTCGCCCACGAGGCGGGCCACCCCGAGGTCGGCGAGCAGCGGGCGCCCGGACCGTTCGAGCAGGACGTTGCCGGGGGTCAGGTCCCCGTGGACCACCCCTGCCTCGTGCAGCCCGGCGAGGGTCCTGGCCACCGGTGCGAGGACCGTCACCGACTCCCCCACGCTGAGGTGACCGCGGGCCCGGACCACGGCCTCCAACGACCCGCCGGCGACAAGGTCGAGGACGAGCGCGACCCGCCGGTCCTCACCCGGCAGCGGCACGGCCTCGTGGAACCGCACCAGCCCTTCGACGCGGACCCGGCTGAGGACGCCGAGCTCGCGCACCGCGGCTCCCGCCGGGCCGTCGGCACCGACCGTCACCACCTTGACGGCCACCGGCGCCCCGTCGGCCTCCCGCGTCGCCGCCCACACGACGGCGGTGCCCCCGACACCGATCCGCCTGCCCACCGCGTACCCGGGCACGGTCGGTGCCTGCGACCCGTCGTCGGGCGAATGCGGTCCTCGTTCGTCCACCACCCCAGTCTGGGCACGACGACGTCACCGGCCGTCGGGTTGTCCACAGGCCCCGGCACATAGGGTCGGGTCATGCCTGCAGACCAGCCCACGATCCTGGCCACCTCGGGTGGCTACCGCTACGGCTCCCGGACGCGCCTGGAGTTCAACTCCCTCGTGCACCACGCGGTCGAGCTCTCGGGCGTCCAGGGCCGCGCGCCGCGGATCACCCACCTCGGCACGGCCGGTGGCGACCAGGCCTACTTCAACAGCTGGATGAGCGAGGCGGCCGGCGTCGCCGGGTTCGAGCTCAGCCACCTCAACCTGTTCTCGATGCCGAGCGTCGACGACATCGAGGGCCACCTGCTCGAGCAGGACGTCGTCTGGGTCAACGGTGGCTCGGTCGCGAACCTCCTCGCCGTCTGGCGGGTGCACGGACTCGACGAGATCTTCCCGCGCGTCTGGCAGGCCGGGGTCGTCCTCGGCGGGGTGTCGGCCGGATCGATCTGCTGGTACCAGGGTGGCACCACCGACTCCTTCGGCCCGGAGCTGCGCGCCGTCACCAACGGTCTCGCACTGCTCCCCTATGGCAACGGCGTCCACTACGACTCCGAGGAGCGCCGCCGCCCGCTCGTCCACCAGCTCGTCGCCGACGGCACCCTGTCGACGACCCACTGCACCGACGACGGCGTCGGCCTGCTCTACCGCGGCACCGAGCTCGTCGGCGCCGTGTCGGAGGCCGACGGCAAGGGCGCCTACCTCGTGACCCGTGAGGGCGACACCGCCGTCGAGGAGCGGCTCGAGCCGGTCCGCCTCAAGGCCCCGCCCACGCGGGCGTAAAGTCACGGTCATGCGGTTCGAGCACGTCGGTTTCGCCCCTGACCTCGTCGACTACGAGCAGGCCTGGGCCCACCAGCGCGAGGTCCACGCCGGTGTCGTCGCCGGGGGTGAGGACACCGTGCTGCTGCTCGAGCACGCCGCCGTCTACACCGCCGGGAAGCGCACCGAGCCCCAGCAGCGGCCGGTCGACGGCACACCAGTGGTCGACGTCGACCGCGGAGGCCTCATCACGTGGCACGGCCCCGGCCAGCTCGTGGGCTACCCCATCGTCCGCCTCCACGGTGTGCCGATCGACGTCGTCGCGCATGTGCGCCGGCTCGAGGAGGTGATGATCCGGACCTGCCGCGAGTTCGGTGTCGAGACCGTCCGGGTCGAGGGCCGCAGCGGCGTCTGGGTGCTCGCCGACGACCGGGGGCCTGATCGCAAGCTCGGGGCCATCGGCGTGCGCGTCAGTCGCCAGGTGACCATGCACGGCTTCGCGCTCAACTGCGACGCCGACCTCTCGTGGGCCGACAACATCATCGCCTGCGGCATCGAGGACGCCGGGGTCAGCTCGGTGAGCCGCGAAGCCGGCCGCGTGGTCACCGTCCAGGACGTGCTCCCGTATGCCGAGAAGCACCTCGCGGACGTCCTCGCCTCGTCCTGAACGAGGGCTTCCCCCGACCGCGGTGTCCACCCACCACGAGGACGGCGGCGGAATACCTCGACAGGGGCAGGCGTAGTCTTAGACGACGCCCGGTGACCTCCGGGCGTACCCGTGCCCCGCGGCATACCGGCCGCCGGCGGCGCACCCGAAGGCAAAGGCGAGGGAGTCTGCTGTGACCGTGGCACCCGAGGGACGGCGCATGCTGCGCGTCGAGGCGCGCAACGCCGAGACCCCGATCGAGCGCAAGCCCGAGTGGATCCGGACCACCGCGAAGATGGGCCCGGAGTACACCAAGCTGCACTCGATGGTGAAGACCGAGGGACTGCACACGGTCTGCCAGGAGGCGGCGTGCCCCAACATCTTCGAGTGCTGGGAGGACCGCGAGGCGACCTTCCTCATCGGCGGTGACGTCTGCACCCGCCGCTGCGACTTCTGCGACATCGCCACCGGCCGCCCCGAGGCGCTCGACCGTGACGAGCCCCGCCGCGTGGCCGAGTCGGTCGCCTCGATGGGCCTGCGCTACTCCACCGTCACCGGTGTCGCCCGCGACGACCAGCCCGACGGTGCCGCGTGGCTCTACGCCGAGACGATCCGCCAGATCCACGCCAAGAACCCCACCACCGGCGTGGAGATCCTGCCCCCCGACTTCGGCGCCAAGCCGGAGCTCGTCGGCCAGGTCTTCGACGCCCGCCCCGAGGTGTTCGCGCACAACCTCGAGACCGTCCCGCGCATCTTCAAGCAGATCCGCCCCGCCTTCACCTACGACAAGTCGCTCAAGGTGCTGTCGATGGCCCGCGAGGCCGAGCTCGTCACCAAGTCCAACCTCATCCTCGGGATGGGCGAGGAGGACCACGAGGTCGAGCAGGCGATCCGCGACCTGCACGACGCCGGCTGCGACATCCTGACGATCACCCAGTACCTGCGCCCCTCGAAGCTGCACCATCCGATCGACCGGTGGGTCAAGCCCGAGGAGTTCGTGCACTGGTCCGACGTGGCCCAGGAGATGGGCTTCAAGGGCGTCATGGCCGGCCCGCTCGTGCGCTCGTCCTACCGCGCCGGTCGCCTGTGGGCGACGGCCATGAAGAAGTGGGGCCGCGACATCCCCGAGCACCTCCAGCACCTCGCCAACGCCGCGGGCGACCCCGCTCGTCAGGAGGCCGCCTCCCTCGTGGCCGCGCGCACGCCGGCCGCGTTGGGTGCACCCGCCTGACACCCGTATCCTGACCCCCATGGCCCGCAACAAGAAGACCGAGTCCGACACGCCCAAGAAGCCGGGTCGGCTCGCCCAGGTCCGCCAGGTGTTCACGGCGGCACGCAAGGCAGACCCCACCATCCCGTGGTGGATGCTCCTCGCGTTCGTCGCGGTGCTCGCGGTGGGCACGGGCATCGGTGTGCTCGTGGGCCACTGGATCTACGCGCTCGTCCTCAGCATCCCGATGGCCATGCTGGCCGCCACCCTCGTGCTGAGCCGTCGCGCTGAGCGTGCTGCCTACGCGAGCCTCGCGGGCCAGCCGGGTGCGGCCGGTGCCGCCCTGGGTGCCCTGCGTCGCGGCTGGTTCTACTCGCAGGAGCCGGTCGCCATCGACGGCGCCCGCGGGACCCGGCCCGAGGACATGATCGGCGCAGCCTTCGTCTACCGGGCGATCGGTCGTCCCGGTGTCGTCCTGGTCGCCGAGGGCCCCGACGCCCGTCGCACCAAGCTCATCGCCCAGGAGCGCAAGAAGATCGAGCGCGTCGCCCCCGGTGTCCCGGTCTCGGCGATCGTCGTCGGTGACGGCGCCGACCAGGTGCCGGTGCGCAAGCTGAGCGGCAAGATGACCCGCATGAAGCCGGTGCTGACCAAGGAGGAGGTCTCCGCGGTCAACAAGCGGCTGAAGTCCCTCGGCGGCATGCGTCCCCCCATCCCGGCGGGCGTGGACCCGCAGCGCCAGCGCGTCGACCGCAAGGCGATGCGCGGCCGCTGATCGGGCAGGGCGCTCGGTTCAGGCCGAGGCGCGCTCGACCAGCTCGGTGTCCAGCACGAGCTGCTGGTCGACCCGGCCCTCGCCCGAGCTGATCTGCGCGAGCAGCATCGTGGCCATCTCGCGGCCGATCTGCTCCATCGGCTGGTGCACCGTCGTCAGCGGCGGTTCGGCGACCTCCGCCAGCGGACCGTCGTCGAAACCCACCAGGGCGACGTCGCCGGGCACCGAGCGACCCGCCTCGCGCAATGCGCGCAGAGCCCCCAGGGCCATCGGGTCGCTGGCTGCGAAGACCGCGTCCACGTCGGGGCGCCGCGCCAGCAGGGCACGCATCGCCGCGGCGCCGCTGGCCTCGCTGAAGTCCCCGACCTCGACGAGCGAGTCGTCGACGTCCCGCCCGGACGCCTGCACGGCGGCGCGGTAGCCGTCGAGGCGGTCGCGGCCGGCGATCATGTCCTGCGGGCCCGCGATGTGGCCGACCGCGGACCGACCGCCGGCGAACAGGTGCGCCACTGCGTCCCGTGCCCCGCCGGTGTTGTCCACGTCGACGTAGCTGGCGTGGGCCAGTCCGTGGGGGCGGCCACAGAACACGATGGGCAGCCCCCGTCCCTGGATCAGGCCGGGCAGGGTGTCGGCGTCGTGCGCCGAGAGCATGAGGACGCCGTCGACGTGCTGCGGGGTGAGGTAGGTGTCCAGCCGGTCGACCTGCTCGCGGGTCTGCACCAGCGCGAGCACGAGCTGGCGCGAGGCCTCCCCCACGACCGTCGTGATGCCGCGGACCACCCCGGCGAAGAAGGGCTCGCCGAAGATCCGCTCCTCGGACTCGGAGATGACCAGCGCGATGGCCCCGGTGCGCCGGGTGACCAGCGCGCGGGCCGCCATGTTGGGCACGTACCCCAGCTCGTCGACCGCCTTCATCACGCGGACGCGGGTGCGCTCGGAGACCTGCGGCGAGCCGTTGATGACGCGCGACACCGTCCCCCGGCCCACACCGGCGCGGGCGGCGACCGCCTCGAGGGTGGGCTGCGCACCCGAACCGTGGGTCATGCCGTTCGTGGCACCTCTCGTCATGGGGTCAGTATTGCGTGCGCTCCCCCGCGAGGAACGCGGCATACCAGTGCCCGCTGTCCTTGATCGTGCGGACCTGGGTGTCGAAGTCGACGTGGACGATCCCGAACCGCTTCGCGTAGCCCTCGGCCCACTCGAAGTTGTCCATCAGCGACCACGCGAAGTAGCCGCGCAGCGGCACGCCGCCGGCGATCGCCTTGGCCCCGGCCTCGAGGTGCCCACGCAGGAAGTCGACGCGTTCGGTGTCGTGCACCGCGCCGTCCACGAGCTCGTCGTCGAAGGCGGCACCGTTCTCGGTGATGACCAGCGGGATGTCTCCGTAGTCACGGGTGACCCGCAGGAGGATGTCGCTGAGCCCCTCGGGGTCAACCTCCCAGCCGAGCGCCGTCGTCGGCAGGCCGCGGGAGGCGAAGTCGACCTCGCCGGTGCCAGGCAGCGCACCCGGAGCCACCACGTGCCGCGTGTAGTAGTTGACCCCGAGGAAGTCCAGGGAGGCACTGGTGACCTCGAGGTCGCCGTCGTGGACGAACGACAGGTCGGTCAGGTGCGCCACGTCGTCGACCACGTCCTGGGGGTAGCTGCCACGCAGGACCGGGTCGAGGAACCACCGGTTCGACAGGCCGTCGACGCGGCGGACCACGTCCTGGGTGCCGTGGCCGTCGTGGGCCGGCGCCACCGGGTAGAGGTTGAGCGTGATGCCCACCTGCGCCTGCGGGGCGCGCTCGCGCAGGGCCTGCACCGCGAGTCCGTGACCGAGCAGCAGGTGGTGCGACGCCGCGAGGGCTGCTCCCGCGTCGGAGCGACCCGGCGCGTGCCGGCCCGAGCCATACCCGAGGAAGGCCGAGCACCACGGCTCGTTGAGGGTGATGAAGTGCCCGACCCGGTCGCCGAGGGCGTCGGCGACGTGCGCGGCATACTCCGCGAAGCGGTGCGCGGTGTCACGCACCGGCCAGCCGCCGGCGTCCTCGAGCGGCTGCGGGAGGTCCCAGTGGTAGAGCGTCGCCCAGGGGGTGATGCCCTTGTCCAGCAAGGTGTCGACGAGCCGGTCGTAGAACGCCAGGCCGGCCCTGCTCACCGCGCCGGAGCCGGTCGGTTGCACCCGGGGCCAGGCGATCGAGAACCGGTAGGCATCGACCCCGAGGTCGGCCATGAGGTCGACGTCCTGGGCGTAGCGGTGGAAGTGCTCGACGGCGACTTCCCCGCTGTCACCACCCACCACGCGTCCCGGCGTCGCCGAGAAGGTGTCCCAGATCGACGGGCCGCGGCCACCCTCGGTGGTCGCCCCCTCGATCTGGTAGCTCGACGTGGCGACGCCCCACGTGAAGTCGGCCGGGAAGTCGCTGCGCGACAGGTCCATGGTCATCCTTTGACTCCGCCCTGCATGATGCCGCCGATGATCTGGCGGCCGAACACGATGAACACCACGACGAGCGGCAGCGTCCCGAGGAGCGTGCCGGCCATGACCAGCGCCTGGTCGGTGTAGTAGCCCCCGGACAGCCGGGACAGCGCGACCTGCACGGTCGGGTGCTCGGCGTCGAGGGTGAGGTAGGGCCACAGGAAGTCGTTCCAGCGCTCCATGAACGTCAGCAGCCCGAGGACCGCCGCGGCGGGTCGCAGGATGGGGAAGACGATCGAGAAGAAGATCCGGGTCGTCGACGCCCCGTCCACCCGAGCCGCCTCGATGAGCTCGTTGGGGATCGCCTGCGCGGCGTACTGCCGCATCATGAAGACCCCGAACCCGCTGACGAGGAACGGCAGCAGCGCCGAGGGCAGGGTGCCCGCGAGACCGAGCTTGCCCATGAGCATGTAGAGAGGCACCAGGCCGAGCTGGACCGGCACCATCATCGTGCCGATCACGATGAGCAGCAACGCATTTCGGCCCTTGAACGGCAGCTTGGCGAACGCGAACCCGGCCAACGCCGAGAGCACGACGACCGACACCGTGGCCAGTCCGGCGACGAGCACCGAGTTGAGCATCGCCTGGCCGAACATGACGTCCTGGTTGGCGAAGACACGCGAGATGTTCGCGCCGAGCTGGTCGCCGGGTGTCAGGGGCGGCGGGATCGACGTGATGTCGCTGTTGGGCCGCGAGGCCATGACGACCATGTAGTAGAGCGGTCCGGCGGCGATCAGCACCGAGACCGCGAGGGTGAGGTAGACCAGCGGGGTCGCCGGCGTGGCGGAGGTGCTGCGCGCGGCGGCGCGCGCGAGCGACCGGGTACGGCGCCTGCTCACCTGCGGTGATCGGTCGCCGCCTGCTCGGGGCGGCACGGTGGTCGCGGCGGGCACGACGGGGATCTGGGTCTGGGTCACGGTGTCCTCACTCGGCCGATCGGATCCGGCGCAGCAGCAGCACGTTGACCGCCGAGAACACGGCGATGAACAGGAACAGCACCCAGGCGACGGTGGCGGCGTACCCGAAGCGCTGGCCGGTGAAGGCCTGCTGGATGAGGTACATCGCCGCGGTCTGGAACTGCGCCGTCGTCCCCCCACCGATGGAGTTGGCGCCGGGGTTGAACAGCAGCGGCTCGGTGAACAGCTGGGTGCCGCCGATCGTGGCCACGACGGAGACGAAGATCAGGGTGGGCCGCAGCATGGGGACGGTGATCGACCAGAACGTCCGCCAGGCGTTCGCCCCGTCGATCCGGGCCGCTTCGTAGATCTCGGTCGGCACGGACTGCAGGGCCGCCAGCAGGATCAGCGCGTTGTAGCCGGTCCACCGCCAGTCGACCATCGTGGAGATCGCGAGCCAGGAGGACCAGCGGTGGTCCTGCCAGGCGATCGGGTCGACCCCGACGTGACCGAGGAGCCAGTTGAACAACCCGAAGTCCCGGCTGAACATCATCGTGAAGATGATGCCGACGGCGGCGACCGAGGTGACGTTCGGGAGCAGGATCCCCATGCGCCACAACGTCGCTCCGCGCAGCCGGGAGTTGAGCAGCTGCGCGAGGACCATGGCCAGGACCAGCTGCGGCACGGTCGCGATGACGAACATCGTGAAGGTGTTGAGCATGGCGTTCCAGAAGTCGGTGTCCGCCATCAGCTCGCGGTAGTTGCCGAGGCCGACGTAGCCCTCGTTCCCGGCGAGCAGGCTCCAGTCGTGCGTCGAGACCCAGGCCGTGTAGACGAGCGGGAAGAGCCCGAAAACGGCGAAGAGCAGGAAGAACGGCGAGACCATCGCGTACGGGGTGTACCGCGTGTCCGCGCGGCGCAGCCGCTGGCGCCACCGGGCCGGGTGCTGACCCGGTGGCGCCGAGCGGGGTACTGCTGTCGTCGTGGTCACGAGGGACTACTTCGCGGCCTTCGTGGCAGCCTTGACCGCCTCGGACCAGCCCTCGCTGGCGCTGCGCTGGCCGCCCTCGACGCTGCGCATGGCGTTCTCCACCGCGTCGCGGACCGGCTGGTTCTTGGCCCCGAGGTAGACCGGCTTGAGGTTGGCCGCACCTGCGACGAAGAGCTCGCCGACGGGGGCGTCGTTGAAGTACTCGTTCTTCGCGTCCTTGAGCGCCGCGTCGGCGTACAGCTTGGGGTTGGACGGGAGGTTGCCCGCGGCCTTGAAGGCGGTCAGCTGGCTGTCGCCCGTCGTGAGGAACTTCGCGAGCTCGACGGCCTCCTTCTGGTGCTTGCTCTGCGTCGGGACCCCGAGCCACGAGCCACCCCAGTTGCCACCGCCGCCGGGGACGGTGGTGATGTCCCACTTGCCGCTGTTGGCCTCGCCGGCCTGGTCCTTGATGTAGCCGGTCATCCACGCGGGGCAGGCGAGCGTCGCGAACGAGCCGTTCTTGAACCCGGCGTTCCACTCGGGCGAGAACGCCTTGAGCTTGGCGGAAAGCCCGGTGTCGACCATCTTGAGCGACTCGTCCCACGCCGATTTCACGGCCGGGTTGGACTCGATGACGAGCGCGTTGCTCTTGTCGAAGTAGGTGTGGTCACCGGACTGCATGAGGATCGAGTTGTAGGTGTTCGTGGCGCTGTCGACGAACTTCGCCTTGGGGTCCTTGATGCCCGCCTGGTACTTCTGGCCGGTGGCGATGTAGTCGTCCCACGTCGGCCAGAGCTTGCCGACCTCGACGCGGTCGGTGGGCAGGCCCGCCTTCTCGAACAGGTCCGTGCGGTAGCACATGGCCAGGCCACCGACGTCGGTACCGAGCCCGATCGTCGTCGCACCATCGGCCGTGGTGGCGTTCGTGTACTTCCAGGGGAGCCAGTCGTCCTTGAGCTCGTTGCTGCCGAACTTCTGGAGGTTGACGAACTTGTCGGCACTCTGGAGGAAGTTGACGACCTGCCCCTCCTCGATCGCGACGACGTCGCCTGCACCGGACCCGGCGGCGATCCGCTGGATCAGCTGGGTGTTGTACTTGCCGAGGTCACCCTCCGCGGTCTCGACGACCGTGATGTTCGGGTGGTCCTTCATGTACTGCGTGTAGAGGTCCGTGTAGCCGAACTTCCCGAACGTGCTCACCCGCAGGGTGATCTTCTCCCCCGAGGACGAGGGCGAGGATCCACCACCTCCGCACGCTGCCGTGAGGGAGGCCGTGGTGATCAGGACGGTGGCCGGCACCAGCCAGCGAGAACGTGAGTGCACCGTTGCACCTTTCGTCGGGCCCCCTCATGGGAGCGCTCCCGGACAGAGTGCGTCCGGCGGGTACGGCGCGTCAAGACTCTCGTGGGAGCCTTCCCATTTCGTGACCTTCCCGTGACCTATGCGGGCTCGTCGCCCTCGGCCAACTGCGCCACGATGCAATCGACGAACCGCTCCAGGGCCCGGTCGTCGACCCGGAGGAACAGGTCCGGCTCGATGAGCTCGAGCTCCATCACGGTGGGGACCCCGTCGTGCTGGACGAGGTCCACCCGGGCGTAGACGACCCCGTCGGGCACCAGGGCCAGCGCCGCCCGTGCCGTGGCGAGCTCGGCCTCGGTGACCTCGTGCGCGAGCTCGGAGCCACCGTGGTGCGCCTGGACCCGGTAGTCGCCGGCGGCCGGCACCTTGCGCACCGCGTGCGACACCTCACCGCCGAAGAGCAGGAGGGAGACCTCACCGTCCTCGATGCCGGGGGCGTACGGCTGCACGACGACGTCACCGAGGGCGACGATGTTGTCGAGGTGCTCGACGAGGACGGCCGATCCCACCTCACCCAGAGCCGCCCGGCGCGCTCCCCCGTCGACGGCAGGCTTGACGACGACCCTGTCCCACCCGGTGGCGGCCAGTCGGGCAACGACGTCCGACGCCCCGCGCGGCAGGACGAGCATGGGCAGCACGGCGATGCCGGCCGCGCCGAGCTCCGCGAGGTACCCCTTGTGCACGTTCCAGCGAATCACGTTGGGAGGGTTGATGATCCGGCTCTCGACATGGACGCGGTCGACCCAGGCGAGGAACTCCTCCAGCCGGTCGAAGTAGTCCCACGTCGACCGGATGACCACAAGGTCGTAGGCGCTCCAGTCGACGTCATGGTGCCAGATCACGACATCCGCCCGGTGGCCGCGGTCCTGCAGGAGGGCAGCCGCCTGCCGCGGCTCGGGGTCGACGTAGGACGGGTCGGACCAGGTGCAGAGGGCGATGCGGGACGTCATGGCGCGAGTCTGCCAAAGGCGCAGGATGAAGGGTCTTGCCGTCGCGTGATACGCGATATAACGTGAAGTCCGACAACGCGATATAGCGTGAAGCGACGAACGGTCAGAGAGGAACTCCCATGAGCCAGGAATGGTCGATCGACTCCCCCAGGGTGCTCGACATCGGCGGTGACGGTGAGCAGGTCGGCGCCCTCAGCGTCGCCGTCGTCGGGGGACGCGTCGACGTCGTGACCCACACCGACTCGTCCACGGCGCGGGTCGAGGTCGCCGATGTCCAGGGCATGCCGCTGCGCGTCGTGTGGGACGGCAGCAAGCTCAAGATCACCCACGGCGTCGACGGGTCGCGGATCCTCGACAAGGTGCGGCAGGCCTTCGACGGCCTCGAGCACAACCGCGTGGCCCTGAGCATCTCCGTCCCCGAGGACACCCGGGCCACGGTGAGCACCGTGAGCGCCACGGGCCTGATCGCCGGGCTGCGCAACGGGGTCAAGGCCAACACGGTGTCCGGCTCGCTCACCCTCGACGACGTCACCGGACCCGTCGACATTAACACCGTCAGCGGCGACGTCGAGTGCGGTGGCCTGCGTGGACCACTCAAGGTCAACTCGGTCTCCGGGTCGGTGACCGCCCAGCGCAGCGACGTCCCCGAGGTGAGCATCCACACCGTCAGCGGCGACGTGACGCTGGACCTGCTCAACGGCACCACGACGATCGGGTCCAACTCCGTGTCCGGCGACGTCACGGTGCGCTCGCCGCACGACGGCTACGACGTGAAGGCCAGCCTTGCCTCGGGGCAGGTCGTCATCGACGGCAGGACGTTCGACAAGTACTCGCGCCCGGCGAACGGTCGGCTGGCCGACGGCGCCGGCAGCCTGCGGCTCAAGGCGAACGCCGTCTCCGGCAACGTCGTGGTCCTCCAGTCGGTCTCCGGGAGCCCGGCATGAGCCCCGTCTTCGCGCACGGCCAGCTGCGGCTGTACGTCCTGGCCCTGCTCAACGACGGGCCCAGGCACGGGTACGAGGTCATCCAGGACCTCGAGCAGCGGTTCAACGGGCTGTACTCCCCCAGCGCCGGGACGGTCTACCCGCGCCTGGCCAAGCTCGAGGAGGAAGGGCTGGTCGAGCGCACCGACGAGGGCCGCAAGGCGGTCTACCGGATCACCGACGCCGGCCGCGCCGAGGTTGCCGCCCGCCAGGACGACCTGTCCAGCCTGGAGTCGAACCTCGACCTGTCGGTGCGCTCCCTCGCCGAGGAGGTGCGGTCCCGGGTGCGGGGGCAGACCAGCGACCTGCGCGCCGAGCTGCGGGCCGCGGCCCAGGAGGCCCGGCGCACCGCCACGCCGGTCGGTGGCCACGAGCAGTGGGGCGACAGGAGCACGTGGGAGGGCAACGGCGGGGGCGACCTCGAACGCGCCGTCCACCAGCTGCGCCAGGAGGCTCGCGACGCCTGGAAGCGGCACGGGCTGACCAGTGAGCAGACCCGCGAGATCGTCGAGATCCTCGGCGACGCCTCGGCGCGGATCCGCGAGGTGGTGGTCAGGTCCGGACGATGACGGTGCCGGCGGCCTTGTCGTGCAGGCCGCGGCCGTCGCGGTCCCAGAACATCGCCGGGATGAACGCGCACAGCAGCACGGTCCGCACCAGGGTCTGGAAGGGCCGCGGCGTGCGGCCGTCGGTCGAGTGGACGCGCAGGCCCACGACGCGGTGACCCAGGGTGGCGCCGACGGTGCCGACGAGGAGCAGGTTCTCGAGCGCGAAGAGTCCGAGCAGGATCGCCGTGTCGCGCCCGGTCGCCACGTCCGTGAAGGGGAGCGGGACCCTGAAGAAGGCGAAGGCGATGAGCTGGCAGACGGTCCAGTCGATGACGACGCCGAGGAGGCGGCGCCCGAACCGGCCGAGCGAGCCCACGCCACCGCGCGGCATACCGAGGCGCTCCCCCGGGTATGCCGAGGGGTCACCCGAGCGCGAACCCGGCCCTTCGAGCCAGGACCCGATGTCCCTGCGGTCGACCATCCCGGAAGCCTATGCCGCCGCCCTGTCGAAGCCACAGGCGGTGTAACACCCACGAAACATTCGGGTCATGGTCGGGCAACCTCCACCCGTTAGGGTCGACGTCGACAGCAGTTCAGTCATGGGCGGATCCCCTCCGTCCCACCAACAGGAGGCCCCAATTTGTTCAGCAATGCTGACGAGGTCCTGAAGTTCATCAAGGACGAGGACGTCAAGTTCGTCGACGTGCGCTTCTGCGACCTGCCCGGCGTGATGCAGCACTTCAACGTGCCCGCCAAGAGCCTGGACGCGGACTTCTTCAAGGAAGGCCAGATGTTCGACGGATCCTCGATCCGCGGCTTCCAGGCCATCCACGAGTCCGACATGAAGCTGGTGCCGGACCCCACGAGCGCGTACCTCGACCCGTTCCGCAAGGAAAAGACGCTCATCCTCAACTTCTCCATCGTCGACCCGTTCACCGGCGAGGAGTACTCCCGCGACCCGCGCAACATCGCTGCGAAGGCTGAGGCCTACCTCAAGTCGACCGGCATCGCGGACACCGCCTACTTCGGTGCCGAGGCCGAGTTCTACGTCTTCGACGACGTGCGCTTCGAGACCAAGCAGAACGCCAGCTACTACTACATCAACTCCATCGAGGCCGCGTGGAACACCGGTCGCGAGGAGGAGGGTGGCAACAAGGGGTACAAGACCCGCTACAAGGGCGGCTACTTCCCCGTGCCCCCGACCGACCACTTCGCCGACATGCGTGACGACATGTCCCTCGCCCTCGAGGAGGCCGGCCTGTCCGTCGAGCGCGCGCACCACGAGGTCGGCACCGCCGGTCAGCAGGAGATCAACTACCGCTTCAACACGCTGAAGCAGGCCGCCGACGACGTGCTGAAGTTCAAGTACATCGTCAAGAACGTGGCCTGGGAGGGCGGCAAGACCGTCACCTTCATGCCGAAGCCGATCTTCGGTGACAACGGCTCAGGCATGCACTCGCACCAGTCGCTCTGGAAGGACGGCGAGCCGCTCTTCTACGACGAGCGCGGCTACGGCGGCCTGTCGGACCTGGCCCGCTGGTACATCGGTGGCCTGCTCAAGCACGCCCCGGCGCTGCTCGCCTTCACCAACCCGACGGTGAACTCCTACCACCGCCTGGTCCCCGGCTACGAGGCCCCGGTCAACCTGGTCTACTCGGCCCGTAACCGCTCGGCCTGCATCCGCATCCCGATCACCGGTGACAACCCGAAGGCCAAGCGCGTCGAGTTCCGCGTGCCGGACCCGTCGGCCAACCCGTACCTCGCGTTCTCCGCGATGCTGATGGCCGGCCTCGACGGCATCAAGAACCGCATCGAGCCCCCGGAGCCGGTGGACAAGGACCTCTACGAGCTCCCGCCCGAGGAGCACGACGCCATCGAGCAGGTCCCCGGTTCGCTGCCGGCCGTGCTGGATGCGCTGGAGGCCGACCACGAGTTCCTGCTCGAGGGTGACGTGTTCACCAAGGACCTCATCGAGACCTGGATCGAGTGGAAGCGCAAGAACGAGGTCGACCCGATCCGTTTCCGCCCGCACCCGCACGAGTTCGAGATGTACTTCGACATCTAGTCGAGCTTGCCAACTTCCTCCCGGCTCAGTTGTGGGAGGACGAGCCCCGGCCAGGGATTCCCTGGCCGGGGCTCGTTGTAGGGCAAGGGGTGCGACCGATGCCAACCGATGACGAATCCCACTGTGTGGGCGTTTGCGACGAAATGGCTTCATCTCACGCACCTGCGCCCCATACTCGGCACGAACCGATTGCTGCGTGGTCGATCAGCGACCCGGGGTCGGTGACACGAGGGGCTGACCGTGAAGACTTCGAGGTTGCTGGTGGCTGCCTGCGCTACGGCACCCCTGCTGTGTTTGTCTACAGCGTTGGCGACGGCGGCGCCGACCCCGATGACATCCACGGGGACACAACGAATTGCAGGAGCCGATCGGTACGCGACATCGGCAGCGGTGTCGGCGAAGTCGTTCACTTCTCCGCAGGGCGCCGTCTTCGTCGCCTCGGGGCAGAACTTTCCTGACGCCCTCGCGGGGGGCGCCGCAGCGGCGAAGCAGGTCGGCCCCCTCCTGCTGACGTCGAGCTCCCGCTTGAGCGGGGCCACATCGAACGAGCTCAAGCGGCTACGACCCTCGAAGATCTACATCCTCGGCGGCACCGGTGCAGTCTCGGGCGCCACTGCTGTAGCTCTCAACGGGATCGCCCCCACGCAGCGCATCGGTGGCGCCGATCGTTATGCAACGGCTGCAAATACCTCCAAGGCCATCTTCACCAGCGCCTCGACGGTGTACATCGCCTCAGGACTGGGTTTCGCCGACGCCCTTGCTGGCGGACCTGCGGCCGCCAAGCAGGCCGCCCCCATGCTGCTCACGTCCGCGACCTCCTTGCCGGCGGCGACCCGCGCCGAACTGACACGCCTGCAGCCCAGTGCGGTGAAGATCCTTGGAGGCAACGGCGCAGTATCCAGCCGCGTCCAGAGCCAGATCCAAGCCGCCGTCCCCAGTGCGAGGATCACCCGCTACAGCGGGGCGGATCGGTATGCGACAGCGGCCTCCGTTGCGAAGGCGGTGTGGCCCAACGGTTCACGAACCGTCTTCGATGCCTCCGGAACGTCGTTCCCTGACGGGCTCTCCGCGACCCCGTCCGCAGCGGTGAACAAGGCCCCCCTGTTGCTGACCTCGAAGTCCTGCATGCCGAGCCCCACGGCGTCGGCATCCGCATCCCTCAGCCCGAGCCTGCGTGTCTTCGTCGGCGGCACTGGAGTCGTCACGACCAGCGGGACCGTCTGCGGAAGCACGCCGGTAGCACCCACACCGCCCCCGCCCCCGCCCACACCGCCGTCACCGCCGTCCGTGGACTACGACTGCGGCGACTTCTCGACGTGGCCCGAGGCCCAGGCCGTCTTCGACCGGTACTACCCCGCGTATGGAGACGTCTTCCGTCTGGACAGGGACGGCGACCTCATCGCCTGTGAAGACCTGCCTGGCGCGCCATAGCCTTCGTGCCCGCTCTGCTGCAGGACCTCCCGCGACGAATCATGTTCAGCTGTAGGTGAATTCACCACGTTCGGGTGTGGACAACTCTTTCGTCATCGTTCGAACACCTGTACGATTGGGGTATGTCGACCGCTCCCCTTAGCACCGTCCCCGACGCACTTGCGCCGGGCAGCTGGGGTGTGCGGAACCGGGACCTGTGGGACCGGACCGCCGCCGTTGCAGGACGGTTGAACCGTGCGCAGGCCGAGCTGGTCGACATCATCGACGAGGTCATGACCGGCGGTCACTGGGGTGAGGGCGGGTTCAAGTCCCCCGAGCACTACCTCGTCGTCCGGGCCGGATTGGCCCCTGCCCACGCCGCCGACATCGTCGCCGTCGCACGGCGCCGCACCGAGCTGACCGATGCCGGGACTGCACTGTCTGCCGGTGAGCTGTCCCTGGACCAGGTCGCGGTCCTGGCCCGCAACGTGCCCGCGAGTCACCAGAAGTCACTGACCCGATTCGCGCGCGAAGCGACCGTGCCCCAGCTACGCCGTGCGGTCCGGATGCACGCCTTCCCCGCCGACCCTGTCCCAGCCTCGACCGCCCCCGAAGCAGAAGCGACTATCACCGAACCAGAAGCGTCCGCCACGCCAGACGCTCGCGCGCAGGTGCAGGCCGACCACGAGGCGGCCCGTGCGTCGGCGGCGGAGGATCGGGCTTGTGCCAGGCCGGACCTGTCGATGTCGTATGACGCTGATGGTCGATTCCAGCTGCGCTACTCCGCCCCAGCCACCATCGGCGCGCTGGTCGAACAAGCCGTCAAGGAGGCCAAGGACGCGTTGTTCACCCGCCGCCGCGACACGGCCGCATCTGGCGAAGCCGGGAGCGATGCCGCCAGCGATGGCCGTGCCGATGGCGCCGAGTCGGGCGCAGGGCTGGGCCACAGCCAGGACCCGCACGCCGGGTTGCCGACGTATGCCGACGCGCTCGAGGAGATGGCCAACCGTTCCCTGGCCTCGATCACCTCGACATCACGGGCGGCGCACTACCGGGTGTACCTGCACCTGGACACCAACGGTGCCTGGGCCACCGGCGGGCACGCGATCCCGAAGCGACTGCTCGGGCGGTTCGTGTCGGATGGCGTGGTCCAACCCGTCTGGGAAACCCAAGGGCGACCGGTCTCGGTCGGGCGGTCGATGCGGATCCTGCCCGAACGCTCCCGACGCCTGGTCCTCGACCGCGACCGAGGCTGCCGGTTCCCCGGCTGCCCCACCACCAACACCGGCTTCGTCGAGATCCACCACCTGCACCCCTGGGCCGATGGCGGTGCCACCGACACCACCAACCAGATCAGCTTGTGCACCAAGCACCACGACGGCATCGACCGCGGCGACTACCAGATCACCGGCGACCCCGACCGACCCGACGGCCTGACCGTGATCAACCGGTACGGGCTACCCATCCGCCCACCCCGACCCGCAGAGACAGCCCCACCACCCGCCGGCGACCCACCCGTCCCGGCCGGCACCTACCGACCACCCACCGGCGGCAACGCCAGCTGGAACGACATCGAGCTCCCCTCCGACCACGAGATCGACCACCCCGAACTCGACCGCACCAGGCCACCAGGCCGCCCCACCCGCACACCCCGCACCCCAACCAAGCGCAGGACCACGTCCTCCGGAGCCGGGCTCGTCATCATCTCCGAAGGCCTCATTCCCTGGGAATGAGGCCTCGGCGGTACTCGACCACCACGACAGTGGACTCATCGTCGTCCCGCGATTTCGGACGCGCAGCGTCCGCAACCGTCGGTACGGTGCTGGCATGGCTATCGCGCGCTTCCCCAGCTTCGTCCTCGACTGCCCCGACCCCGCAGCCCTGGCGACCTTCTACGGCACGATGCTCGACTGGAAGGTCACCGAGGAGGACGACTGGTACGAGATCCGGGCTGACTACGGGCAGTGCATCTGCTTCCAGAAGGTCGACGACTACCGCGCCCCGGTCTGGCCCGGCCAGGACTCGCCCCAGCAGATGCACATCGACGTCGTCGTCGATGACCTCGACGCCGCCGAGGCCGAGGTGATCGCGCTGGGCGCCACCAAGCACGAGCACCAGCCCGGGACGACGTTCAGGGTCTTCCTCGACCCCGCAGGTCACCCGTTCTGCCTCTGCCTCAGCTGACCCGGCCGTCGACCGAGACCTCGAACGGCACCACCAGGAGGTCCTCGTCGCAGGACGACGACCCGACCAGGAGCTCGAACCGCCCCGGCTCGACCACCCTGCGGCCCGCCGCGTCGACGATCGAGCACGCCGACACCGGCACAGCCACGGCGACCGGGACCGACTGTCCCGGCTCGACGACGACCTGGGTGAACGACTTCAGCTCCTTGTCGGCCCAGCTCGCCGATGTCACGAGGTCCCGCACGTAGACCTGCACCGTCTCCAAGGATGGTCGAGTTCCCTTGTTGGACAACGTCACTCGCGCACGCACCACCCCATCGATGGGGTATGCAGCCGTGCCACCCTCCCCCGTCGCGTCGCCCTCCAGGACGAGGTCGGTGTACTCGACCGTTGTGTAGGAGAGTCCCTCGCCGAAGGCGTACGCCGGCCGCTGCGTCAGGTCGGCATACCGGTCACCGTGCTGGCCCCGCACCTGGTTGTAGTAGGTCGGCTGCTGGCCGACGTGACGGGCGAACGAGATCGGCAGCCGACCGCTGGGCTCGATCTCGCCGAGGAGCAGCTCGGCGACCGCCCGGCCACCCTGCATGCCGGGGTTCGCGACCCACACCACGGCAGCGGCGTCGAGCGCGGAGCCCGGGAGGACGAGCGGCTTGGACGCGAGCAGCACCACGACGAGCGGCGTCCCGGTCGCGGCGAGCGCATCCAGCAGCGCGACCTGGCCACCGACCAGCTCGAGCGTCGCGGTGGAACGCCCCTCGCCGACGAGCTCGATGCGGTCACCCACCACCGCGACCACGACATCGGCCTCCGCAGCGGCAACCACCGCCTCCTCGATGAGGGCTGCGTCCGGGGCGCACGGCGCGGCCACCTGGGGGCGTGGCTGGCCGTCCGGGAAGAACTCGCCAGCGGGGTCTGCGGCCAGCGTGAGGATGTCGGCGCCGCGGGCGTGGCTGACCGTCCAGTCGTCCGGCACCGCTGCGCGCAGGCCATCGAGCACCGTGGTGATCATGTCGCGCGGGTGCCCCTCCATGATCCAGTCGGCCTGGCCGGAGGACCCGGCCCAGTCCCCCAGCTGCGTCTGGGCGTCGTCGGCGAGCGGTCCTACGACGGCGACCCGGCGGGGGGCACCGGCAGGACCGGCCACAGAACCCGCTGCACCCGAAGCGTCGCGCAGCGGCAGGATCCCGGTGTTGCGCAACAGGACCAGCGACCTGCGGGCCACCTCGAGGTTGAGCTCGGTGTGCGGCGCCGACGCGATGACCTCGCGCTGACGGTCTGCGTCGGGACGACGCGGGTCCTCGAACAACCCCAGCTCGAACTTCAGCGTCAGGATGCGGCTGACCGCGGCGTGCAGGTCCGTCTCGGCCAAGAGCCCACGCTCGATGGCGTCCAGGGCGCCGTCGAAGAACTGCGGCGTGGTCATGACCATGTCGTTGCCAGCCTTCACGGCAGCGGCAGCGGCGTGGGTGTGGTCCGGCTGCACCTGCTGCTCCCACACCATCCGGCCGACGTTGTCCCAGTCGGTGATGAGCGTCCCGGTGTACCCCCACTCACCGCGCAGCACGTCGCTCAGCAGCCAGTCGTTGATGGTGATCGGGACGCCGTCCATCGTCTGGTAGCCGAGCATGAACGTCCGACAGCCTTCTGCCGCAACGCGTTCGAACGGCGGCAGGAACCACGACCTCAGCTTGCGCCGCGAGATGTCGGCCTCGCTCGCGTCGCGGCCACCCTGCGTCTCGGAGTACCCCGCGAAGTGCTTCGCCGTCGCGAGGATCGCGGTCGGGTCGTCGAGCCCGTCCCCCTGGTAGCCGCGCACCATCGCCGAGGCGAGCTCACCGAGCAGGTGCGGGTCCTCGCCGAAGGTCTCGTTGACGCGCCCCCACCGCAGGTCCCTCGCGATGCACAGCACGGGAGAGAAGGTCCAGTGGACCCCGGTCGCGGCGACCTCGACGGCCGTCGCCCGAGCGGCTCGCTCGACCAGCTCGGGATCCCACGAGGCGGCCATGCCGAGCTGGGTCGGGAAGATCGTGGCGCCCTTGAAGAACGAGTGCCCGTGGATGCAGTCCTCCCCCACGAGCAGCGGGATGCCGAGCCGACTCTGCGGCACCAGCTCGTGCGCCCGGGCCAGCCGCTCCGGCGACGCGTGCAGGATCGAACCGACATGCGTCGTCAGGACGTGGTCGTCGAGGCCTTCGCGCGCATCGAGCTGCATCATCTGCCCGACCTTCTCCTGCACGGTCATCCGCCCGAGGAGATCGGCGACGCGCTCGGCGACGGGGCGGGTGGGGTCGAGGTACGGCAGCGTCTCGGTCACCCTGACGATGCTAGGCCCGGACGGCGTGGGTCCGCAGACGCGTCAGGGCGTGCGGGACGAGGCCTCGACGAGCACCCTGCCCAGGTGGCGCATCTCCGCACGGAGGGTGTCGTCGTCCATGTCGACGAGATGCGGGTCGGCGCCGGCGTGCGCGATGCCGAGCGCGAGCAGCGGCACCGCCACGGCTCGACGCTGGCTGGGCTCGGGTCCGAGCAGCTGCTCGCCGAGTCTCGTGGTGAGGTCGTTGAAGTCCTCGTGCGCCTCGAGGATCCGCGTCACCTCCGGGTCGCTCAGCATCGAGGCCACGACCTGGCGGTGGGCGAGCACGACGTCGATGAGCCCGTCGAGCGCCACCACGGTCGACTCCTCCGGGGTCGGCGCCGCCTCGGCCGCCTCGATGTGGCCGCGCAGCTGCTCGACGGCGCTCTCGACGACCGCGAGGACGATGTCCTCCTTGGCGTGGAACTGGTAGTAGACCGCTGCCTTGGTCACCCCGAGGTGGTCACCGATCATCTGCAACGACGTGCCGCTGACCCCGTGCAGGGCGAACAGCTCGAGGGCCGCCGCGAGGACCCTGGCGCGGCCCTGACCCCGTGGTGCCTGCGGCCTGGCCATCGTGTCCCCTCGTTCGTATGGCGCGCCGGAACCGTGCCCGGCGCGGGCGTCGGCGACCGCTCGTCGGCCGTGACGGCGGCCACGGTAGCACCGTAGTTAGCCGATCGGCTTGTTCCAGCCTTGCCGATCGACTAACTTGATGAGTGGCCGACCACCCGGGTCGACCGTCACGCACGGGGAGCTCACCGATGGCCAATCTTCTCTACCGGATCGGGCGCCTCGGCTTCCGCCGTCGTGGCGTGGTCGCCTCGGTCTGGCTGGTGCTGCTCGGTGCCCTCGTGGCGACGGTGGTCTCGGTCGGGACCGCGCCGACGGCCGGGGTGGCCATCCCCGGCACCGAGTCGCAGCGGGCGCTGGACTCCTTGGCTCGCGAGTTCCCCCAGGCCAGTGGTGCGGCCGGCACGGTCGTCGTCCGGGCGCCCGAGGGCCAGAGCGTCGCCGACGAGGCCAACCAGCCCACCGTCGCCGGCATCGTGGCCCGGGCCGCGAAGCTGCCCGGGGTCGTCGGCGCGGTGAGCCCCTACGACTCCAAGGCGATCAGCCAGGACGGCCGCTACGCCTTGGTGACGGTGCAGTTCAAGGAGACCTCCGACGCGCTCACGCCCGAGCAGCGCACCGCATACGAGGAGCTCGGGGAGTCCGCACCGGCGGGCTGGACCGTCGCTGCGGGCGGTGAGCCACTCATGACCGAACCCGAGGTCGGGTCCACCGAGGCGATCGGTGTCGCAGTCGCCCTCGTGGTGCTGCTCATGACGTTCGGCTCCCTGGTCGCCGCCGGCATGACCATGGTCAACGCCCTCATCGGCGTCGGTGTCGGGCTGCTCGGACTACTCCTCGCCGGGCACCTGTTCGAGATGACGAGCGTGACGCCGGTGCTGGCCCTCATGCTCGGCCTCGCCGTCGGCATCGACTACTCGCTGTTCATCACCTCGCGCTACCGCCACAACCTCGCGACCGGCCTCGGCCGCGAGGAGGCAGCCGGCCGGGCCATCGGCACCGCCGGGTCCGCGGTCGTGTTCGCCGGGCTCACCGTCGTCATCGCCCTCGCCGGCCTGTCCGTCGTCGGCATCCCCTTCCTCACCGCCATGGGCCTCGCCGCCGCCGGCACGGTCGCTGTGGCCGTCCTTGTGGCGATCACGCTGCTCCCGGCGCTGCTCGGGTTCGCCGGCGACCGCGTCCTGCCCCGCTCCCAGCGCAGGGCCGGGGCGGCCTCCGCGACCAGTGCGACCGACCCCGACGGGGCAGGCCGCGGCTTCGGCTGGGGCCGGGCCATGGTGCGGCTGCGCATCCCCGTCATCCTCGGCGGGATCGTCCTGCTCGGCGCCGTCGCGCTGCCCGCCGCCGACATGCGCCTGGCACTGCCGGACGACGGCACCGCCCCGGTCGGCACGAGCAAGCGCGTGGCCTACGACCTCATCGCCGAGGGCTTCGGCCCCGGCTTCAACGGCCGCCTCGTCATGGTCGTCCACGGTGACGACCCGGCCACGGTCCAGCGGGCCGTCACCGAGGCGAGCGCCGTCATGGCGAGGACCAAGGACGTCGTCGCCGTCGCACCGGGTGGGGTCAGCGCCGATGGACGTACGGCGCTCGTGGCGGTCATCCCCGCCTCCGGCCCTTCCGACGCAGCCACCTTCGACCTCGTGCGGGACCTGCGCGAGGGGGTCGCTCCGACCGCAGACACCACCGGGACCGACATCGCCCTCACCGGGGCGACGGCCGCCGGCGTGGACGTCTCCGACAAGCTCAGCGACGCCCTGCCGGTCTACCTGCTCGTCGTCGTGGGGCTGAGCTTCGTCCTGCTGACCCTGGTCTTCCGCTCGCTGCTCGTCCCGCTCAAGGCCACCGCCGGGTTCCTACTCACCGTCGGCGCGACCTTCGGCGCCACCGTCGCGATCTTCCAGTGGGGTTGGCTGGCCGACCTCGTCGGGCTCCAGACGCCCGGACCGCTCGTGAGCTTCCTGCCGATCCTGCTCATCGGAATCCTCTTCGGCCTGGCCATGGACTACGAGGTGTTCCTCGTGTCGCGCATGCGTGAGGACTTCGTCCACGGGCAGGGCGCGCGCGCCGCCGTCGTCTCCGGGGTCGGCCACGGGGCGCGGGTCGTGGTGGCCGCAGCCCTCATCATGATCTCGGTGTTCGCCGGCTTCATGCTCGTCGACGACCCGATCATCAAGTCGATGGGCTTCGCCCTGGCGTTCGGGGTGCTCGTGGACGCGTTCGTCGTCCGGCTCTCGCTGGTCCCGGCGATCATGTCGTTCCTCGGCGACGCCGCTTGGTGGCTCCCCCGCTGGCTCGACCGGGTCCTGCCCCGCGTCGACATCGAGGGCGAGACCCTCCCGCCGGTCGACACGACCGCGAGGGGAGCCGGCAGCGCTGCGGGGGCCGACGCCGGTCGGACGGGTTCGCGCGAGCTCGCCGACGCCGTGGAGGGCTAGGAGATCTTCGAGGACCGCGCCGACGGGGCCGACTGGTCCTGTCGGCCCTCGGCGGCGGCCGCGAAGTCGCGGTGGACGCGGGTCAGTACCAGGGCGCCGTCACGACCCAGGCGCACCCCGAAGCTGTTGCGCCAGTCGTTGACGACGAACATGGCCAGCCCGACGACGCTGAGCAGCAACAGCATCCACGGGGCCGAGGCCCCGGCCACGCCCACGACCCCGGCGAGGACGATCCCGGCCCAGAACGTCACCGAGGCGGCCCGGCGCAGGGTCCGGTACCGCTGCCACGCCTCGGCGCGGAACGGCACGAGGATGTCGTACGACCTCGACGACGCCGAGCTGACGAAGAGCCAGGCGACCAGCCCGAACACGATGGTCGCGCCCGCCCAGGAGGGTGCTGCCCGACCGCGGACGCGGACCCGGTCACCGGTGGGGACACCCGTCTTGAGGCAGACCGCAGGCAGTGGTGGTTCGGTCGGCACGTCCGGGGCGGGCGGGCTGATCAGGACGGTGGCCATGCCGAGAGGATAGGCCGACACCTAGCGGTTCCGGGGTCAGAATCCTCCACCGAAGTCGCCGCCCCCGCCGAAGTCACCCCCGCCGAAACCACCGCCACCGAAGTCGCTGCCACCGCCGAAGTCCCCGCTGCCGAAACCCCCCGCGTCGTAGCCGGCGGAGTCGAAAGCACCCGCGTCGCCGGTGGTGTCGGCGCCGGCCTCGGTGCCGACGTCGCTGCCGGCGTCGGGGCCCGCGGCGCTGTCGGTGCCATCGGTGCCGTCGTCCGCAGCATCCGCCGAGTCACCAGTGGTCCCAGCAGAATCCGTCGCGTCCGTCGCCTCGGGCGAGGAGTCGAAGTCGGTCAGCAGGGCGTCCGCGACCATCGATCCCACGACGACACCGGCGATGGTGCCCATCATCGAACCCATCACCGTCCCGCCCAGACCCAGTCCACCGGCACCCCTGCCCAGACCACCACCGCCGCGTCCCCCGAAGGCCTGCTCGAGGAAGCCGGGACGGCGCAGCTCCGCACGCGTGGCGAACCGCGCCATCGACTGCGGGTCGTCGCTCGGCACCTGCTCCCCCGGCGGGAGGTCGCGCGAGAGCTCGGCGAGCACCTGGCGCCGCTGCTCGGGGCCGAGCTGCGCGAAGGCCTCGGCGTGCACCTGCTCGAGCGACTCCGGCGGGGCGGTCCTCAGCAGGTAGCGGTACCGCGCCACCGCGCGCTCGTCCACCGCGCGCTGCTGCGCCCCCGGGTCGGTGGTCGAGGCCCCGGCCGAGGGGCCGGCGCCATACCGGGCGGGAGCGGTGACGGGGCTGGGAGATGAGGTGGACCCGGTGCCCTGCGGCGGGTAGGTCTCGCGGGCCTCGCGGCCCAGCAGTCGGTCGAGGAATCCCATGACGCACTCCGTCTGGTCGGCGGGGCGCACGGTGCCCGCGGTGCCTCCAGCCTGCAACGGCGGCGACCGGGACGCAAAGGGGGGACGAGCGTTCAGGGCTCGAGCCCCACGGCGCGACGAGGGCGCCGCGGCGAGGTCAGGTCAGGCGTACGGGAGGGAGGAGGCGTCGCCGCCGACCGCGACAGCGACCGGCTCACCGCTGGTCGACCGGGCAGAAGCGGGGTACCCCACACCGTCGCGGGCGTCGAGCACGGACGTGTCGTCCTCCATCACCGGGACGAAGCGCTCCAGGAAAAGCTGCCACATGTCCACACCTACCCTTCTGCGGGATCAGCGACATCGCCGATCTGGGTCTACCGCGCAGCATCGAGCATGCAACCCGTGATGGTGCGGCGCCTCGCCGCAGCGGGGCACCTCAACCATTCTGCGGACAGTCTCACCCGTTCGTATGAGGCCCGGCAACCAGCGAACGGGTGCATCCGGGACCGAACCGCGCTGGAGACGGTCCAAATGCCACAAACTGACACCCGCGTCTCCCCCCACACGCACCCTGTCACCGGAGTTGTCATGTCCCGATCGCCGCACCCCCGCCTGTCTGCCGGTCTCCTGCTGACCATCGCGGCGCTGCTGAGCAGCGTCCTCGTCACCGCTCCCGCCGCCTCCGCGGCGACCCCCGTGCCGCCCACCCCGACCGGTCTCCCCGCCGGTGTCGAGGAGCTGTCGTCCTACGTCGGCGCCAACTCCTGCGACGCCGCGACGAAACCCGGCTCGGCCGCCCTCGGCGCCCTCCTCGTCAAGACCTACCCGGGCACCAGCTACGGCACCGCCCGCGCCTGCGCATCGGACTCGCTGGCCACCTCCGAGCACTACGACGGTCGTGCCGTCGACTGGATGGTCAACAGCCGCAACGCGACGCAGAAGGCCCAAGGCAATGCTGCCGTCGCCTGGATGCTCGCCAAGGACAAGGCCGGCAACCCCTACGCGATGGCCCGCCGGCTCGGCGTCATGTACCTCATCTGGAACAACCGGTCCTGGTCGGCGTACCGCCCGTCCGACGGCTGGCGCGAGTACAACGGCTGCCTCTCGTCGTCGAAGGCCGGCAGCGCCTACGACACCACCTGCCACCGCAACCACGTCCACGTCTCGCTGTCGTGGTCCGGGGCGATGAAGCGCAGCTCCTACTGGTCGAAGAAGGTCGCGCCGCCGGAGTACGGGCCGTGCCGCACCTGGCAGACCAACTGGGCCAGCCCACGCTCGTCGGCCAACCTCACCCGATGCCAGGTCCCCGCGTCGGTCACCCCGCTCCCCTCGGCCAGCACGCTGGGCAAGCGGCTGGTCTCGATCTCGGGCATGTACCTGAAGAAGGGGAGCTTCGGCCCGGCGGTGACCTCGGTGCAGACGGCCATCGGCACCAGCGCCACGGGGTCGTTCTCGACCACCACCTACAACGCCCTGATCGCCTGGCAGAAGCGCAACGGGGTCCCGGCCACCGGGGTCACCGACGTCGCCACGTGGCGGGCCCTGATCCGCTTCCACGCGGCCCAGCCGGTCTCGCTGGGCCTCGACGCCTCGATCGACTCCGACATCCTCAGCCTGACCGAGGGACGCCTCAAGCTCAGCGACTCGGTCGCCGATCCCTACGGCCGGGTGCTCACTACCCAGTGGTCTGACGTCACGGCCGTGGTCGCACCCGGCGACTTCACCGGAGACGCCTACCCCGACCTGCTCAGCCGCACCTCCGCGGGCGCCCTGCGGGTGCACCGCGGCACCGGCAACGCCACCTTCGCGCCGGCCGTGACGTGGGGCAAAGGCTGGAACGTCTACTCCACCGTCTTCTCCCCCGGCGACTTCACGGGTGACGGGCGGTCCGACGTGATCGGGCTGCGCCCCGACGGCACGCTCTACCGCATCGAGGGCAACGGCAGGGGTGGCTTCTCCGGCAGCGCCCAGATCGGTTGGGGCTGGCAGGGATTCGACAAGGTCTTCTCCCCCGGTGACTTCAGCGGTGACGGGCGCGCCGACGTCCTGGCCCGTCGGCCTGACGGCTCGCTCTGGCTCTACAAGGGTGACGGCAAGGGCCTGTGGTCGGGCTCGAAGAAGTGGGTGGCCTCCGGCCTCCAGGACCTCACCAGCCTCGTCGCCGGTGGGGACCTCAACCGCGACGGACGCTCCGATGTGCTCGGCCGCACCGCCGATGGTCGCTGGCTCGCCTACTACGGCAACGGTTCTGGTGGTTTCGCCGCCGGCTCCGGGCAGCAGGTCTCCCGGGGCGACTGGTCCTCCGAGGAGCTGGTCGTCGGAGTGCGTTGACGGGCGGACGGTGGCGGTCGTCGGCTGACGGCCGACCACCGGACGCCCCCACGGACAGCGTGCGTCCCTGACGCACGCCGAAGGGGATGCGCTGAGGGGGGCATCCCCGTCGTCGGTGCGCTGGGTGGGTCAGGACGTCACGTGACGTCCACAGGCCCACTCAGCGCACTGGCTCCCCCACCGCGGGCAGGTCGAGGGTCGACGTCGTTCCCGCCGGGGTGACCGCGACCTCGAACCACACGGTCGTGCCGGCTGAGGTGCGGTGCGAGCCGAAGGCGTCGCTGATGGCCTGCACGAGTGACAGCCCGCGCCCACGGACGGCCATCGACTCGCCGCCGGTGAGCAACGGCTCCCCGCGGTTCCCGCTGTCGGCGACGGTGACCGACACCTGGCCCGAGTCCAGGTCCATGGTGAGGTGCGACTCGGTGCCCGCGTGCAGGACGGCGTTGGTGATGAGCTCGGAGATCCCGGTGACGATCGTGTACTGGTCGGCGTCGTCGACGTGCCACTGCGTGAGCTGGGCGCGGGCCCAGTCACGGGCCGCCTTGACCGACTCCGGCATCGGCGGCACGACGACCGAGCACCGCCGGTGCCCGGCCGGCGAGCGGCCGACGGTGAGCACCGCGCAGTCGTCCTCCTGACCGGTCCGCGGCACCATCGCCTCCATGACGACCTGCGCCACCCGGCGCGGGCTGCTGGGCGGGACGTCGGCGAGCACCGCGAGCAGCCGCTCCTCGCCGCGGACCAGGTCCTCGCCGCGACGCTCGAGCAGCCCGTCGGTGTAGGCCACGAGCATGTCGCCGACCTCGAGGACCAGCTCGGTGGCCGGGCGCGCTCCGGCGATGCCCAGGGGCGGGCCCACCGGCATGCTGAGCAGTCGACCGCGGGGCGCACCGTCGTCGCGGGACGCCCGGCCGGAGAGCAGGGCGGGCAGGGGGTGCCCGGCGCTGGCGATCTCGACGACACCGGTGTCGGGTGTGATGGTCGCGTAGAGCATGGTGACGAAGAGCTCGCCACCGAAGGACATCCCCGGTCGGGCACGAGTCGTGCCGAGCGGGAGCGACGCCGGCCAGAGGGCGTCGAGGTCCCACACCACGCGGTCGAGGGCGCCCATGACCGCCTCGGGACGGCTGTTCGCGAGCGCCGCACCGCGGACGGCGGCACGCACCTGGCCCATCACCGTGGCCGCCATCACGCCACGGCCGACGACGTCACCGATGACGAGGGCGAGCCGCCCGTCGGGCAGGAAGAACGAGTCGTAGAAGTCGCCACCTGCGACGGTGCCCTCGGAGACCGGCTCGTACCGGGCCGCGACGCTCACCGCGTCGGACTGGGGCAGGTTCGGGGGCAGCAGGGTCCGCTGGAGCAGCTCAGCGGTGGAGCGTTCGGCGTCGTAGACGACCGCGCGCCCGAGCGCCTCGGCGACCAGGTCGGTGAACGCGGACAGCACCGTCCCCAGCGAGGGCGGCAACGGGGTGGCTTCCCTGAAGCCGACGACCGCGGCGCGGATCGCGCGGGCCTCGAGGGGGACCACGACGAGCTCACCGGAGCCCGACCGGTGCACCTCCCCCTCGTCGACGGCCCACGAGACCGTCTCGGCGAGGTCGTCGGGCACCTCAGACCAGATGAGCGGCAGACGTTCCTCGTCCGGGGAGAGGTCCTCGATCCGGTGCCGCCGGGCGATGCGCCAGCCGCCCGGTCCCGGTGAGGGCAGGCAGATGCCGGCGGTCCGCGCGCCGAAGGCCGTCACGGCCTCGCGGAGCACCACCTTGCAGACGTCGTCCACGGTGACGGCGGTGCCGAGGGCAGTCGCCAGCTCCGCGACGGCCCGCGCCCGGTCGTGGCTCGAGGAGGTCTCGACGACCACGTGCAGCGCTGCAACCACCGCACCGGCTCCGTCGCGGACGGCGGACGCCGTGCGCAGGTGGTGGCCGAGCAGGGGGACGCCGGAGGTCTCGGGCGCCCCCACGGGCAGGTGCCCTACGCGGGAGTCTGCGTCGAGGAAAGGGTCACCGTCGGTGAGGACCCGGTCGATCAGGCCGCCCAGGTGCGACTCGCTCCACAGCTCCGGGAGCACCTCCTGCGCCGGGCAGCCGAACGCGGCCGGGTGACGGGTCCCGAGCCGCTCCGCGAAGGCGTCGTTGTAGAGCAGCACCCGGCGCGGACCCACGAGCAGGGCGGTGGGCACGAGGGAGTCGAGGGCGAGGTCCCAGGCGGCGAGCAGGGCCGCGGGCCACTGGTCGGCGGCACCGGTCGCGGTGGCGGCCCAGTCGGTGTGGGCAGCGAGCGCGCGCGTGCCCTGCGTACCGACGTCGACCACCTGCTCCACCTTTCGCCTCCACGCAGCGCAGGGTCACCTGGTGCCGTGGGGCCTCATCTGTCTGTTGACCCTCCCATCGGCCGATCGGCCCGGTTCATGAGGCGTGTGGGGCAACGCCTTCCCGGGAGATCGTCGCTGCCCCGGCCTGGTCGACGAGGAAGGCCCACTCCCACGCCACCTGCCGCCACGAGTCGTACCGGCCGCTCTTGCCGCCGTGGCCGGCCACCATCTCGGTGCGCAGCAGCACAGGGCGCTCATCCGGACCGCTGGTGGTGTTCTCGCGCAGGCGGGCCACCCACTTGGCCGGCTCGGTGAAGTACACGCGCGTGTCGTTGAGCGACGTGGTCGCCAGCACGGCGGGGTATGGCGCGCGGTGCACGTTCTCGTACGGCGAGTAGGACTTCATGTAGGCGTAGACCTCGGGGTCCTCGAGCGGGTTGCCCCACTCCTCCCACTCGACCACGGTGAGCGGCAGGCTCGGGTCGAGGATGGTCGTGAGCGCGTCGACGAAGGGCACCGCGGCGTGCACCGCCCTGAACCGCTGCGGCGCGAGGTTGATCGCGGCGCCGATGAGCAGACCACCCGCCGACCCGCCCTCGGCCACGAGCCGGTCCGGGTGGACCCAGCCGGTCTCGACGAGGTGGTCGGCGCAGGCCACGAAGTCGGTGAAGGTCGAGCGCTTGTGCGTGAGCTTGCCCTGGTCGTACCACGAGCGGCCGAGCTCCCCGCCGCCGCGGACGTGCGCGATGGCGTAGACGAACCCGCGCTGGAGCAGGGACAGCCTGGCCACGGAGAAGTACGGGTCGGAGGAGATCTCGTAGGAGCCGTAGGCGGTCAGCATGCCGGGACGGCTGCCGTCGGGCACGCTGCCGGCGGGGTAGACCAGCGAGATCGGCACCCTGGTCCCGTCCTCGGCGGTGGCCCACTCGCGCCGCTGCTCGTACTGCGTCGGGTCGTAGCCACCGAGCACGGACTGTCGCTTGAGCAGGGTGTACTCGCGGGTGCCCAGGTCGTAGTCCAGCACCGTGCGCGGGGTGACCAGGGACTCGAAGACGACCTGCAGGCTGGTCGTGGCGCTCTCGGGGTTCTCCCCCAGCCCCACCGAGTAGACCGGTTCGTCGAAGTCGAGGTCGTGCGAGGCGCCATACCCCGTCGGGGAGGAGGCGTCGCGCTCGAGGACCCGCACGGCCGTGAGCCCGTCCCGTCGCAGCGCGAGGACGGCGACGTCGTCGAACGCCTCCACGCCCTGGAACCTCTCGCCCCCTGCGGAGCGCATGAGCGGCTGCCACTGGTCGGCCGAGGTCGCGTCGAGCGGCGCCCAGGCGAGGTCGGAGTCGATGGAGTCGGCGTTGTGGACGATGAGCAGCCGGTCAGCCGCGGGTTCGACGTCGTACTCGACGCCCTCGCGGCGGGGCGCGACGACGCGGAACTCACCGAGCGGGTCGGTGGCGTCCAGCAGGCGCACCTCGGAGGTCGTCTTGGAGCCGAGGCCGATCATGATCCAGCGGTCGTCGCGCGAGGAGCCCAGCCCCATCCAGAAGCGCTCGTCGGGCTCCTCGTGGACCAGCACGTCGGTGTCGGCGGGCGAGCCGACCTCGTGCCGCCAGGTCTGGTGCGGACGCCAGGTCTCGTCGACGCGCGTGTAGAACAGGTAGCGGCCGTCGAAGGAGAAGACGCAGCCGTAGCCCACCTCCTGCACGGCGGTGTCGACCACCTCCCCCGTGCCGAGGTCCTTGATGCGCAGGGCGAAGCGCTCGTCGCCCTCGGTGTCGATGGCGTAGGCGAGCAGCCGGTGGTCTGGGCTGATGCTCAGCGCGCCGAGGGCGAAGAAGTCGTGTCCCTTGGACTCGATGTTGCCGTCGAGCAGGACCTGCTCCCCCTCGATGGAGGCCCCTGCGCCGGGGTTCGGCCGGGGCGCGCCCTCGACCCGCGGCGCGCGGCACTCGACGGAGTACTGCGACCCCTCGTAGCTGCGCGAGTAGTACCACCACGGTCCGCTGGCCACCGGCACCGAGAGGTCGGTCTCCTGCGTGCGCGAGCGGATCTCCTCGAAGATCTCGTCCCGCAGTGGCTGGAGCCGCGCGGTGGCAGCCTCGGCATACGCGTTCTCGGCCTCGAGGTGGGCCACCACGGCGCGGTCGGACTTGTCGCGCAGCCACTCGTACGGGTCGACGACGACATCGCCGTGGTGCTCACGGATGGTGTCGCGGTGCTCGGGACGCGGTGGTGTCAGCGGGGTGACCGAAGGCGTGCTCACGCCACGAACACTACGGGTGCCTCAGCCGACGAGGCAGCGTGGCCCGAGGATCACCTTGAGGTCGCCGAACAACGCCTCGGTGGCGTTGACGCGGTAGGCGTCCTCGAGCTTCATCAGCACCGACCGGCCGGGCTGGCTGAGCCGGACGTGCACCTCGGTCGACCCCGGGTGCGACGAGAGCACGGACTTGAGCTCCTCGACCTTGGCCGCCGTGGCCCGGTTGGTGTCCATCGTGACCACGACCGGCCCGCGGGGCCCCTCGGAGATGTCGGGCAGCGTGAGGTCGGAGGCGTAGATCGACGGGGTGTCGTCGCGCCGGTTGACCCGACCCTTGACGACCACGACGGCGTCGTGGGTCAGGGCGTGCTGGACCGTGAGGTAGGCCGAGGGGAAGAACAGGCACTCGATGGCACCCTCGAGGTCCTCCACCGTGACGATCGCCCAGAGGTCGCCCTTCTTGGTGCGCTTGACCTGCAGGCCGGTGATGAGCCCGGCGATCGTGACGTTGGAGCCCTCGGGCTTGCCGTCCTCTCCCGTGAGGCTCGCGATGGAGGTGTCGGCGTGCGAGCTCAGCACGTGCTCGATGCCGAACAACGGGTGGTCGGAGACGTAGAGGCCGAGCATCTCGCGCTCGAACTGCAGCAGCGTCTTCTTGTCCCACTCCGTCGTCGGGATGGGTGGCAGCACGGAGAAGTCCACCGACTCCGCGCCGCTGTCGTCGCCGCCGAAGGACCCGAACAGCGAGTCCTGGCCGATGGCCTCCTGGCGCTTGATGTCGACGAAGTTGTCGACGTAGTCCTCGTGGACCCGGACCAGGCCCTGGCGCGACTCGGCGAGCCCGTCGAAGGCCCCGGCCTTGATCAGCGACTCGATGGTGCGCTTGTTGCACACGACGGCCGGGCACTTGGACAAGAAGTCCTTGAACGAGGTGAAGCGCCCCTTCTCCTCGCGCGCGGCGATGATCCCCTCGACGACGTTGTGGCCGACGTTGCGGATGGCCTGGAGGCCGAAGCGGATGTCGGTGCCGACGGCGGCGAACCTCCCCACCGAGTCGTTGACGTCCGGGGGCAGCACCTTGATGCCCATCCGACGGCACTCGCCGAGGTAGAGCGCGGACTTGTCCTTGTCGTCGCCGACGCTGGTGAGCAGCGCGGCCATGTACTCGGCCGGGTAGTTGGCCTTGAGGTAGCCGGTCCAGTAGGAGACCAACCCGTAGGCGGCGGTGTGCGCCTTGTTGAACGCGTAGTCGGAGAACGGGACGAGGACGCCCCACAGCGCGGCGATCGAGGCCTCGTTGAACCCCTTGGCCTTCATGCCCTCGGAGAAGGGGACGTACTCGGCGTCGAGCACCTCCTTCTTCTTCTTGCCCATGGCGCGACGCAGCAGGTCGGCGTTGCCGAGGGTGTAGCCGGCGAGCTTCTGGGCGATCTCCATGACCTGCTCCTGGTAGATCACCAGGCCGTAGGTCGTGCCGAGGATCGGCCCGAGGGCGTCGATCATCTCCTGCTGGAGCTTGCCCTCGAGCTGGGGGTCGAGCGGCGTGAGGATCTGCTTGCCGTTCTTGCGCAGCGCGAAGTTGGTGTGCGCGTTGACGCCCATCGGCCCCGGGCGGTAGAGCGCGAGGGCGGCGGAGATGTCCTCGAAGTTGTCGGGCTGCATGAGCTTGAGCAGCGTGCGCATGCCGCCGCCGTCGAGCTGGAAGACGCCGAGGGTGTCGCCGCGGGCGAGCAGGTCGTACGTCGCCTTGTCGGTCATGTCCTTGGACAGCGCGTCGAGGTCGATGTCCTCGTCGCGGTTGGCCTTGATGTTCTCGATGGCGTCGTCGAGGATCGTGAGGTTGCGCAGGCCGAGGAAGTCCATCTTGACCAGGCCGAGCGACTCGCAGCTCGGGTAGTCGAACTGGGTGATGACCTGGCCGTCCTGGAGCCGTCGCATGATCGGGATGACGTCGATCAGCGGCTCGCTGGACATGATGACGCCGGCGGCGTGGACGCCCCACTGGCGCTTGAGCCCCTCGAGGCCCTTGGCGGTCTCGACGATCTCCTTGAAGTGCGGCTCGGACTCGACCAGGGCCCGGAAGTCGCCACCCTCGTTGTAGCGCTTGTGGTCCTTGTTGTAGATCTCCGACAGGGGGACGCCCTTGCCCATGACATCCGGGGGCATCGCCTTGGTCAGCTGCTCGCCGACGACGAAGGGGTGGCCCATCACGCGGGACGCGTCCTTGACCGCCTGCTTGGCCTTGATCGTGCCGTAGGTGACGATCTGCGCGACGCGCTCGGCGCCGTACTTCTCCGTCACGTACTTGATGACCTCGCCGCGTCGGCGCTCGTCGAAGTCGATGTCGAAGTCGGGCATCGACGCGCGCTCGGGGTTGAGGAAGCGCTCGAAGATCAGGCCGTGCGGGATCGGGTCGAGGTCGGTGATCTTCATGGCGTAGGCGCACATGGAGCCGGCACCCGAACCACGACCGGGACCCACGCGGATGCCGTTCTTCTTGGCCCAGTTGATGAAGTCGGCGACGACGAGGAAGTAGCCGGCGTACCCCTTGGAGGCGATGACGTCGATCTCGAACTCGGCCTGCTTCGTCGCGTACTCCGGCACCCCACCGGGGAACCGCTCCATCAGGCCGGTGTGCACCTCCTTGACGAACCAGCTCTCCTCGTTCTCCCCGGGCGGGCAGGGGAACCGCGGCATGAAGCGGCCCTCGCCCTCGGTGAAGGAGATGTCGCACATCTCGGCGATGAGGAGCGTGTTGTCGCAGGCCTCGGGCAGCTCGCGCCAGGTGTGGCGCATCTCGGCCGGGCTCTTGAGGTAGAAGTCGTCGGCGTCGAACTTGAACCGGTTGGGGTCCATCATCGTCGAGCCGGACTGCACGCACAGCAGCGCCGAGTGGGCCTTGGCGTCCTCGGGGCTGGAGTAGTGCAGGTCGTTGGTCGCCACGAGCGGCAGCTTGAGCTCGCGGGCCAGCTTGAGCAGGTCCTTCTGGACGCGGCGCTCGATGTCGAGGCCGTGGTCCATCAGCTCGCAGAAGTAGTTCTCGGCGCCGAAGATGTCGCGGAAGTCGCTCGCCGCCTGCATGGCCTCCTTGTACTGGCCGAGCCGCAGGCGGGTCTGGATCTCCCCCGACGGGCAGCCGGTGGTGGCGATCAGGCCCTGGCCGTAGGTGCTGAGCAGCTCGCGGTCCATGCGCGGCCACTTGGCGTACACCTGGTCGAGGCTGGCGAGCGAGTCGAGCCGGAACAGGTTGTGCAGGCCGTTGTTGTTCTTGGCCAGCAGCGTCATGTGCGTGTAGGCGCCCGAGCCGGAGACGTCGTCGCGCGACTGGGACTCGTCGCCCCACTTCACGCGGGTCTTGTCGGTGCGGTGCGTGCCGGGCGTGACGTAGGCCTCGACGCCGATGATCGGCTTCACGCCGGTCCCCTGGGCCTTCTTCCAGAACTCGTAGGCCCCGAACACGTAGCCGTGGTCGGTCGTGGCCAGGGCCGGCATCCCCATCTCGGCGGCCCGGGTGAACAGGTCACCGATGCGCGCCGCACCGTCGAGCATGGAGTACTCGGTGTGCACGTGCAGGTGGACGAACGAGTCGGATTTCGACCCGGAACGAGCGGTGGGGGCGGCGGGCTGGGAGGACATCGGGACGAGTCTAAGCCGCCCCACCGACTGCCCTCCGGCGTGTCGCCCCTCCGTGTCGCGACGGGTTCCCGACACACCCCTGCGCGACCGGATGACGACCGGTGGGGTATGGCGCAGACCCGGGTCCGCGCCATACCCCACCGTCGTGCGTGGTGCCTCAGAGGCGGTCGAGCGCGCTCTGCAGGTCCGCCGGGTAGGGGCTCTCGAAGGTGACGTGCTTGCCCGTGCCGGGGTGCTCGAAGCCGAGGCCGACCGCGTGCAGCCACTGCCGCTCCAGGCCCAGGCGCGCGGCCAGGGTCGGGTCGGCGCCGTAGGTGAGGTCGCCCGCGCACGGGTGCCGCAGCGCGGAGAAGTGCACCCTGATCTGGTGGGTGCGACCGGTCTCGAGGTGGATGTCGAGCAGCGACGCCGCCCGGAAGGCCTCGATGACCTCGTAGTGCGTGACGCTCGGCTTGCCCTTGTCCATGACCGCGAACTTGTAGTCGTGGCCGGGGTGGCGGCCGATGGGGGCGTCGATGGTGCCGACGACCGGGTCGGGCAGGCCCTGGACGAGCGCGTGGTACTTCTTGTCGACGGTGCGGCTGCGGAAGGCCTGCTTGAGGACGCTGTAGGCGTACTCGGACTTCGCCACGACCATCAAGCCACTGGTTCCGACGTCGAGGCGCGACACGATGCCCTGGCGCTCGCTCGCCCCGCTGGTGGCGATGCGGTACCCGGCGGCGGCGAGACCACCGACGACGGTCGGGCCGGTCCAGCCCACGCTCGGGTGGGCCGCGACGCCGACGGGCTTGTCGACCACGACGATGTCGTCGTCGTCGTGGATGATCCCCATGCCGGGGACCGGCTCGGCGATGACCTTGAGGCTCGGGCTGTCCTCCGGGGTCGGCAGGAGCACCTCGAGGAGGTCACCGGCCGTCACGCGGTCGGACTTGCCGGCCGGCGCGTGGTTGAGCTGGACGTCGCCGGCCTGGGCGAGGTCGGCGGCCTTGGTGCGGGAGACGCCGAAGAGGCGGGCCAGGGCGGCGTCGACGCGCTCGCCCTCGAGACCGTCGGGGACGTACAGGGTGCGGGCGTCAGGCATGAGGGGTGTCCTGACCGGCGGCGTGGCCGCGTTCGTGGTGGGTGGGGTGCTTCGTGTCGTCGTTGGTGTCGTGGCTGGTGTCGTGGTTGGTGTCGTGGTTGGTGTCGTGACCGGCCTCGTGGCGACCGGGACGCTCGCCGTCGACACCGATGCCGCGCAACGCCAGGATGCCGATGAGCACCGCGGCACTGACGATCGCGATGTCGGCGACGTTGCCGATGAACAGGCCGAAGTAGTCGATGAAGTCCACGACGTGACCGCGACCGGGGCCGGGCTCACGGGTCATGCGGTCGGTGAGGTTGCCGACCGAGCCTCCGAGCAGCAGCCCCAGCGCCCACGCCCAGCCGCGGCTGCCGATCCTGCGGGCCGTGCGGATGATGAAGACGAGCACCCCGAACGCGATGAGGGTCAGCACCCAGGTCGCGCTGTTCGCGATGGAGAACGCCGCCCCGGGGTTGCGGATGAGGTTGAGCCGGATGAACTCGCCGATCATGGCGACGGGCTCGCCGGGGGTCAGCGACTGCAGGGCCCAGATCTTGGTGAGCTGGTCGGCGGCGTAGACGACCACGGCCGTCACCGCGAGGAGTCGGAACAGCCCCCTGCGGTCGGGGTGGGGCGCGGCGGTCTGCTTCGAGGTAGGCGTGGGGGTGGACTCGTCGGCCGCGGTCAGCGGCGCTCCTGCTTCGTCTTGCATGTCATGCATAGGGTCGCACGAGGAGCGGCCTGAAGGCGAAGTTTGCCGATCGGGTTGCCGCAGGACTCGCAGATGCCGTACGTGCCGTTGTCCAGGCGCTCGATGGCGTGCAGGTTCTGGTCGAGCATGTCGCGGGCGTTGTTGGCCAGCGAGATCTCCTGCTCCCGCTCGTAGGTCTTGGCACCGGCATCGGCCTGGTCGTCGCCCGCGCCGTCACCGGCGTCGCGCATCAGGCCGACGAGGTCGGCCTCGGCCACCCGGATCTCCTGGCGGAGGTGGGCGACATCGCCCTCGATCTCGGCACGCACCTCGCGCAGCTCCTTGGCGGTCCACGGGGACTCGTCGTCGCGGACCCGCAGGGAGGCGGGGGCCGCCTTCTTCGTCGTCGCCTTCGTCGCGAGAGCCGCCTTGGTCGCGGGAGCCGCCTTGGTCGCGGGAGCCGCCTTGGTCGCGGGAGCCGCCTTGGTCGCGGGAGCTGCCTTCTTCGCGGGCGCAGCCTTCTTCACCGGGGCGGCCTTGGTGGCAGCGGCAGACTTCGCGGCGGCCTTGGTCGTCGCCTTCTTCGCGGGCGCAGCCTTCTTCATGGGCGCGGCCTTCTTCGCGGGTGCAGCCTTCTTCATGGGCGCGGCCTTCTTCGCGGGCGCAGCCTTCTTCGCGGGCGCAGCCTTCTTCGCGGGCGCGGCCTTCTTCGCCGACGTCGTGGCGGCGGAGGCGCTCTTCTTCGCCGGGGCGACGGTGGCGGTTGCCTTGCGCGCGGCAGACTTCGTCGCGGCGTGTGCCTTGTGAACCATGTGTGCCGGGCCCCTCGGTCGCAGGGCGCTCACCACGATCGCGGGGAGCGCTGTCAGGTGCGGTGAGGATAAGCGCTGGAGGGCGGCGACTCAACGGCAAAACACCCTGTGTCCACCTCGAGTGTGCACCGACGACGACAGGCGCCCACCGCGGNGCCGGGCGCTGCTCTGGCACCCGGCGGGGGCGTGCTACTGCTGGCGCTCGTCCTGCGCTGCGCCGTCCTGCGCGTCCTGGTCGCCGTCGCCGCGGTGCTCACCCTCGGCGTCGTCGTCCGGTCCACTCTCGGGGGCGAGGCCGGTCTGGTCGAGGTCGGCCAGCTGCTCCTCGATGTAGCTCTTGAGGCGGGCGCGGTAGTCGCGCTCGAAGGTGCGCAGCTCGTCGATCTTCATCTCGAGCAGGCTCCGCTCGCGGCCGAGCTCCTCGAGGATCTGCGCCTTCTTCTGCTGGGCCTCGTGCACCATCCCGGTGGAGCGCTCGCGCGCCTCGGTGATGAGCTGCTCGTGGCGCGAGGTGGCCTCCGCGATGAGCTCGTCGTGCCGGGTCTGGCCCGTGGTGACCAGCTCGTCGTGCTTCGACTGGCCCGTGGACACCAGCTCGTCGTGCTGCGACTGACCGGTGGAGACCAGCTCGTCGTGACGGGTCTGCGCCTCGGAGATCAGGCGGTCCCGGGTCGACTCACCCTGGCCGACGTGCTCGTCGTGCAGGCGCTGGGCCATCTCGAGCAGCGCTGCGGCGCTGCCGCCACCACCGACGGCCGCGGCGATCGGGGCAGCGTTGCCGTCGGCCGGCGCGGCCGGGGCTGCTGCCGCGACGGTCGCCTGCTCCTCGGCCTGCTTGGCGCGGGCCTCGGCCTCCTCGGCGCGGGCACGGGCCTCGTCGATCTGGCGCTGGGCCTCGGCGATGCGCTGCTCGGCCTCCTGGGCGCGGGCCTCCGCATCACCGGCGTGGGCCTCGACCTGCTCCTGGGCGCCGCCGATGCGGGCCTGGGCGGACTGCTCGGCCTCGGCAGCGCGGGCGGCAGCGACCTGCTCGGCCTCCTCGGCCTTGGCGTTGGCGGCCGCGATGCGCTTCTCGGCGGCCTCCTCGGCCTCCTTGACCTTGGCCTCGTGGGCGGCGATGCGCTCGGACGCCTGCTGCGCGGCCTTGGCCTCGGCCTCCTGGGCGGCCTTGGCGTCGGCGGCCTTCTGGGCCTGCGCCTTGCCGTCGGACTTGGCGACGGCCGGCATGCCCTTGCTCTGGCGGCACTCGTTGAGCTGGTCGCGCAGGTCGTCGGACTCCTTGACGACCCGGCGCATCTCGGCCACGACCTCGTCGAGGAAGTCATCGACCTCGCGCTCGTCGTAGCCACGACGGAACTGGGTCGGAGTGAAGTTCTTGTTGAGGACGTCCTCGGGCGTGAGCGTCATGTAGTCACCTCGGTTGGCAGGCGTGAACAGAGCAGGTCAAGCGTCCCAGAGACTGGGCCGGTCGCCAGCCTAGAGGATCGGCAAGCACTCGCAGGAGGAGGCGAGAGAGCTACAGGATCTGGCTCAGGATGCTCGTCGCGAAGAACAGGATGAGGAAGGCCAGGTCGAGACGGATGCTGCCGAGCTGCAGTGGCGGGACGACCCGGCGCAGGGCCTTGAGCGGCGGGTCGGTGATCGAGTAGATGGCCTCGGCGATGACGAGCAGCACCCCTCGCGGGCGCCAGTCGCGGGCGAAGACCTGCACCCAGTCCAGGACCAGTCGTCCGATGAGGACGACGAAGAACACGAACACCACGAAGCGGACGATCTCCGCGAAGACACTGGTCCCAAGCATGGGCTCACCCTGCCATGGTCGGCTGGGTGCGGACTGTGCGGGTCAGCTCTGGTTGAACAGGCCGCGAGCGGTGGGCGCCGGGGCACCCTCCTCGGCGGAGACCTCGACGTGGGCCGGCGAGAGCAGGAAGACCTTGGAGGTCACGCGCTCGATCTGGCCGTGCAGGCCGAAGACGAGGCCCGCGGCGAAGTCGACCAGGCGCTTGGCGTCGGAGTCGTCCATGTCGGAGAGGTTCATGATGACGGGGGTGCCGTCGCGGAAGCTCTCGCCGATGTTCTTGGCCTCGTTGTACGTCCGCGGGTGGATCGTCGTGATGCGGTTGAGGGCGCCGACCTCGACGTCGCGCACGACCCGGGCGACCGGGGTGCGCTGCGGCAGCGGGGTGACGGCGGCGGAGCGCTCGGGCTGCTGCTGCGGCTGCGCCTCGGCGCGGGCCGGCTGCTCGTCGTAGTCGTACTCGTCGTACCCGTCGTAGCGCTCGTCCTCGGCAAGTCCGAGGTACACCATGGTCTTGCGCAGTGCCCCAGCCATGTGAGAGCTCCTTCAGGGTTTCAGGTTCGTTCGGGTCGTACGGAGTCGTCCGTGCTCGCGACCGAAGTTACCGGTGTGACTGCCGAGTTCCGAGGATTGCGCTCCCGACACGCAGGTGTGTCGCACCGTGGGCGACGGCAGCCTCGAGGTCACCGCTCATCCCCGCCGAGACCCAGCCCGCCCCGGCGTGCTCCTCCCGTATGGCGCGGGCCAGCTCCTGCAGGCGCGCGAAGGCGGGCGCGGGGTCGACACCGAGCGGCGCCACGGCCATGACCCCGCGCAGGCGCAGGTGGTCGGTGGCAGCGACGAGGTCGGACAGCCCCTGCGCGCCGGAGGGCGCCACTCCCCCGCGACCGCTCGCCTCGTCGAGGTTCACCTGGACCAGGACGTCGGTGACCTTCCCCGCGGTCCCGGCCGCCCGGTCGAGGGCCGTGACGAGCTTGGGTCGGTCGACGGACTGCACGACGTCGGCATACCCGACGACCGAACCCGCCTTCTTGGACTGGACCTGCCCGATGAAGTGGACGTCGAGGCGGTCGCGGTCGCGCACCTCGAGCAGCTTCGCGGACACCTCCTGGTCGCGGTTCTCGCCGATGGCGGTGATGCCCAGGTCGGCGAGCAGGTCCACGTCGGAGGCGGGGAAGAACTTGGTCACCGCGATGAGGGTGAGGTCTGCGGGGTCGCGCCCTGCAGCGTCGCAGGCGCGGGCGATGCGCTCGCGCACCACCTCGAGGTTGGCCGCCAGCTCGGCGCGCCGCTCGCCGCTCATGCCGCGTCCAGCACGACGACGCCGGCGAACCGGCCGGTCCGCCCGTCCCGACGGTACGAGTAGAGGGAGGACTCTTCCCGGGCACATCCCGAGATCCACTGCACGGCAACGTCTTTCGCGTGCAGCTGCGCCACGACGCCGGAGGCGACGTCGATCGCAGGGGTGCCCACCCACGACACCGCGGCCGACTCCGGCGCCACGTCGGCAGCCGCCGAACGCATCTCCAGCGGCACCTCGTAGCAGCGCCCGCACACCGACGGCCCCACGACTGCGAGGAGCCGCCTGGCACCGAGGTCGCGCATCCGGTCGACGGCGACGTCGACGATGCGTGCGGTCATGCCCGGACGTCCTGCGTGCACGGCGGCGACCACCCCGGCCTCGGGGTCCGCGAGCAGCACCGGGGTGCAGTCGGCGACCAGGGCAGCCAGCGCCAGGCCGGGTGTCGTGGTCACGACCCCGTCCGCAGGCGGCGAGCCCTCCGGGCCCCAGGGTCCGTCGACGAGCAGGACGTCGTTGCCGTGGCACTGCTGGAGGAAGAGCAGGTGGTCGCGCTCGACGCCGACGGCCTGCGCCACGCGGGACCGGTTGGCCTCGACCGCGTCGGGGTCGTCGCCGACGTGGCCGCCGAGGTTGAGCGACCCGAAGTCGCCGGCGCTGACGCCGCCCTGACGATCGGTGAAACCCCACTGCACCGGACCGGACCGACCACGCGCGAAGAACACGCCCCCAAACCTACTGCCCGGCTCGGGCGGTCCGGCCGCCCGCCCCTGGCCGCCGACGTGACCGCGGCCGTCGGGGCACACGACAGGGGCGCCGGGACCTCGTGGTCCGGGCGCCCCTGTCGGCGTGCTGCTGGCTCGAGCCGAGCGTCCTACTTGAGGAAGTCCGGCACGTCGAGGTCGTCGCCCTCGTCGAAGGTGACCGTCCGGGGCGGACGCCCGGCCGGCTCGCGCGGGGCGGCCGGCTCCTGGGTCGGCGCCGCGGGCTGGGACGGCTGGAACATCGGGTTCGGCTGCTCGCGGTGCGGCTGCGCCTGGGGCTGGGCCGCCGGCGCCGGCTGCTGCACCGGGGCGGGCTGGGCCGCCTGCGGTGCCGGGGCGGGTGCCGACTGGGGAGCCGGGCGGGAGGTGCCCTGCACCTGACCGATGGCGCGGTCGTTGTCGCGCTTGAGCGGAGCGCCGCCGTCGAAACCGGCGGCGATGACCGTCACCCGCACCTCGTCACCGAGGGCGTCGTCTATGACCGCACCGAAGATGATGTTGGCTTCGGGGTGGGCAGCCTCCTGGACCAGTCGGGCTGCCTCGTTGATCTCGAAGAGCCCGAGGTCGCTACCGCCCTGGATGGACAGCAGGACGCCGTGGGCGCCGTCGATGCTGGCCTCGAGCAGCGGGCTGGAGATCGCGAGCTCGGCGGCCTGCACCGCGCGGTCGTCACCGCGGGCGGAGCCGATGCCCATCAGGGCCGAACCGGCGCCCTGCATGACGGACTTGACGTCGGCGAAGTCGAGGTTGATCAGACCCGGTGTGGTGATGAGGTCGGTGATGCCCTGGACACCGGACAGCAGCACCTGGTCGGCGGAGCGGAAGGCGTCGAGCATGCTCACCGCGCGGTCGCTGATCGACAGGAGCCGGTCGTTCGGGATGACGATGAGGGTGTCGACCTCCTCGCGCAGGTTGCTGATGCCGGTCTCGGCCTGGTTGGCGCGACGACGGCCCTCGAAGGTGAAGGGACGCGTGACGACACCGATCGTCAGGGCGCCGAGGCCCCGGGCGATCTTGGCCACGACCGGGGCGCCACCGGTGCCCGTGCCGCCGCCCTCGCCCGCGGTGACGAAGACCATGTCGGCCCCCTTGAGGACCTCCTCGATCTCCTCCGCGTGGTCCTCCGCGGCCTTCTTGCCGACCTCGGGGTCGGCGCCGGCGCCGAGCCCACGGGTCAGCTCACGGCCGACGTCGAGCTTGACGTCGGCGTCGCTCATCAGCAACGCCTGGGCGTCGGTGTTGATGGCGATGAACTCGACGCCCTTGAGGCCGACCTCGATCATGCGGTTGATGGCGTTGACGCCACCTCCGCCGATGCCGACGACCTTGATGACGGCCAAGTAGTTCTGTGGTGCTGCCACGGCGGTGGGCCTCTCCTGAATGCGGTGCCTGAGTGCGGTGCTGGATGTGCTGCTGAATGTCTGGACGTCAAGTCGAGGGTTACACTTATGTCAACTTTCCGGTGCCGCCGACGCTATGCGCTGGGTGGGCGGCAGGCCAAGTTTCGCCCCGCGTGTCGCAGCACGGATTCGTCCGATTCCGGGGATTCTCGGCCGACGTCGGGGGACGGTCGCCACAGCAGTCACAACTGCCCCACGAGCACCACTGTCGCACGCGGGGAAGAGAGGGGAACCAGCGGGGGAACCAGCGTGGAACCGACGAGGGATCAGCGGGTGACCGGGGTGTCGGGAGCACTCACGTCGATGACCTTCGGCGAGGACCGCAGCAGGGCAGTCATGATCGCCAGCTTGCGCTCCGGTTCGCCCACTCCGCCCCAGATCACGGTCGTCTTCCCCAGCTTGAGGGTGACGAGGTTGGCGCTGCTCACCGTGACGTTGCCGACCCGGTGCTGCACACCCACCGGAAGCACCTTGACGACACTGACGGCCGCCGCCAGGGCGTCGCGTGACAGGGCGGCCTCGCTGGCGGCGTTCACGGTCGGAACCCCCTTCGGGGCAGCACTCACCTGGGCGTACGCGACCCCCTCGGCATCCACAACCTTCAGTTGACCTTGAGGGTTCTTGACCACGAGGAAGGGCACCCGCGGGCTGGCGTGGATGACCAACGTGCCCGGCCAGGAGCGCTCGATGGACACATCGGCCACCGTCGCACGTTCGGCCACGCGGGCGGCGACGAGGTCCTGGTCGACCCGGGCCAGCGGCTGCCCGAGGGGCACGCGGGCCAGGGCGCGGATCGGCGCCACCTCCGAGCTGGGCACCCCGACCACCTCGACGGTGCGCACCGCGAGCAGGGGGCTGAAGGCCACCACCCAGACGAGCAGGCCGACGACGAGGAGGGCTCCGGCGGCATACGCGACCAGGCGCACCGGGCGTCGCCGGACGTCCTGGGCGCGGCGCTGGAACCTCGCCGCCGAGGAGGCCAGCCCGGTGGGCACGGCTGGACGGGAGACCCGGGGCCCGGCCGGCCGGGGCTTCTCACGGGGCGCGGCAGGACGGGGGCGTGGGGACGAGCCGTCGGCACCCGCCGGGCGTGGGGCGCGGGCGGGGCGCGGCGAGCCCGTGGCTCGCGGCCGGGCCGGACGCCCGGGACCGGGGCCCTCGGTCGGCGGGGTCACGGTCGCCCGAGGGCCCGCAGGATCTCCGGGCCGATCATCGTGACGTCGCCGGCGCCGACGGTGAGGACCAGGTCCCCCGGCGTGACGAGCCCGGCGACGGTGTCGGCGACCGCCGACCAGGAGGGCACCACCCGGACGTCGGCCGCGGGGTCGACCGCGGTGACGGCGTCGGCCACCAGGGCCGAGGAGACACCCGGCACGGGGTCCTCGCGGGCGCCGTAGATCTCCATGAGCAGGACGAGGTCGGCCGGGGCCAGGGCCCGGGCGAAGGCCTCGGCGAAGTCGCGGGTGCGCGAGTAGAGGTGGGGCTGGAAGACCACGACGAGCCGGCCCCTGTCCCCGACGAGCTCGGCCGCGGTGCTCACGACTGCAGCGACCTTGCCGGGGTTGTGGGCGTAGTCGTCGACGACGGTGACCCCTGCTGCGGAGCCCTTGAGCTCGAAGCGCCGCCGGGTGCCGGTGAACCCGAACAACCCGTCGAGGACACGGGTCGGGTCCTGCCCGAGCCCTTCGACGGCGACGGTGTAGGCCGCTGCGGCGTTGAGCAGGTTGTGCCGACCGGGGATGTTGATCCGCAGCGCGCGGTCCACGCCGTCCGGGCCGGTCAGGGTGACCCGGCTCATCAGCCCGCGGGCGACCTCGTCCCGCAGGATCACGTCGGAGGCGGGGTCGAAGCCGTAGGTGAGGACCCGGACCCCATCGGCACGGGCAGCGAGGGCCAGGGCGCGGGACCCCTCGTCGTCGTGGCAGGCGACGAGCAGTCCGCCCGGCTCGATGGAGGCGGCGAAGTCGGAGTAGGCGGCCTGCACCCGCTCGAACGTGCCGTAGAAGTCGAGGTGGTCGGGCTGGACGTTCGTCACGACCCCGACCTCGGGGCGGTAGACGAGGAACGAGCCGTCGCTCTCGTCGGCCTCGGCGACGAAGACGTCACCGGTCCCCCAGTGCGCGTTGGTGCCGTGCTTGGCCAGCTCTCCCCCGGCGGCGAACGACGGGTCGATCCCGCAGTGCTGCAAGGCGACCGTGAGCATCGACGTGGTGGTCGTCTTGCCGTTCGCCCCGGCCACCGCGACCCGGCGCGAGCCCGCCATCGTGCTGGCCAGCGCCTGCGAGCGGTGCAGGACGCGCAGGCCGCGCCGCCGGGCGGCGGCGAGCTCGAGGTTGCTCTCGCGGATGGCCGAGGAGATGACGACGGTGCCGGCGCCGTCGAGGTGGGACTCGTCGTGGCCGACGTGGACCGTGGCCCCCTCGGCGCCGAGCGCGGTGAGGACCGGCGACTCCTTGGCGTCGGACCCGGAGACGGTGCACCCACGGGCGAGCATCACCCGGGCGACCCCGGACATGCCGGCGCCACCGATCGCGATGAAGTGCACCGCCCCGAGGTCCTCGAGCGGGGGGACCGGCTCGGTGAAGTCGAAGCGCTCGTTCGCGCCGTTCATCGCTGCGCCCCACGACCCGGCGTCGCGCCGGAGCCGCCACCGGACTCGCGCCAGGCGCGCACGACGAGGTCGGCCAGCGCCTCGTCCGCACCCCGCGCACCCGACGCCGCGGACGCGGCGGCCATCGCCTCGAGGCGGTCGCCGTCGATGACCAGCGGCAGCAGCGTGGTGTCGATCCAGTCGGGGCTGAGCGCGGCGTCGTCGACGATCACGCCACCTCCGGCAGCGACGACGTCGGCGGCGTTGAAGCGCTGCTCGCCGTTGCCGATGGGCAGCGGGACGTACACCGCCGGCAGGCCCACCGCGGTGAGCTCGCACACCGTGTTGGCGCCGGCCCGGGCGACGACGAGGTCGGCCGCGGCATAGGCGAGGTCCATCCGGTCGGCGTAGGGGACGGTGACGTAGGGCGCGCCCGGTCCCTCGACCTCGGGCACGAACTCCTTGCCCGCCCCGGTGAGGTGCAGGACCTGGACCCCGGCGGCGCGCAGGACCCCGGCCCGGGCCTGGAAGGCGGAGTTGAGCCGCTGCGCCCCGAGCGACCCGCCGGTGACCAGCACGGTGGGCCAGTGGTCCTCGAGCCCGAAGTGGGCCAGGCCCTCGGCGCGCGAGGCAGCCCGGTCGAGCTGGCTGATCTCGCGGCGCAACGGCATCCCGATCGGGGTGGCGTGCGGGAGCGACGTGCTCGCGAACGTCGTGGCGACGTAGCGCGTGATGCGCGCGCCGAGCCGGTTCGCCAGCCCGGGACGGGCATTCTGCTCGTGGATGACGACGGGTATGCCGCGTCGCCGGGCGGCGATGTACGCAGGCGTGGAGACGTACCCGCCGAAGCCGACGACGACCTGCGCCTGCGTCTGGTCGATGGCCCGCTCGGCCGCGGCGACAGCGGTCCGCAGGCTGGTGGGCAGGCGGAACAGGTCGGCCGAGGGACGCCGCGGCAGCGGGACCTTGGGGACGGTGAGGAGGGGGTAGCCGCGCTCGGGCACGAGCCGGCTCTCCAGCCCGGTCTCGGTGCCGAGGGCGGTGACGGTGATGTCGGGGTCGCGGCGGCGCAGGCAGTCGGCGAGGGCGAGCAGCGGCGAGACATGGCCGGCCGTCCCGCCACCGGCCAGCAGGACCGACGTGGGGGTGTCAGCAGTCATCAGCGATTCCGCCGCCCGGGAAGGACTGCGAGGGAGCGCTTGACCACCGAGGGCTTGGCGGACAGGGCCTCGGCGCAGCCCGGCTCCTGCCGGGCGAACGACAGCAGCATGCCGAGGGCGAACATGGTCGTCATGAGGGAGGAACCACCGTAGGAGACGAGCGGGAGGGGGACGCCGATCACCGGGAGCAGCCCGATGACCGCGCCGATGTTGATGATCGCCTGGCAGACGATCCACGCCATGACCCCGGCGGTGGCGATGCGGACGAACATGTCCTTGCTGCGCAGCACGATCCGGTAGCAGACGAGGGTCAGGGCGCAGAAGAGGCCGAGCATGACGAGGGTGCCCGGCAAGCCGAGCTCCTCGCCGAGGATGGCGAAGATGAAGTCGTTGTGCGCCTCGGGCAGCCAGGACCACTTCTCGCGGGAGGCGCCGAGGCCGACGCCCCACCAGCCACCGTCGGCGAGGGCGTACCGGCCGTGCAGCGGCTGGCGCGCGGCACCGTACGGGTCGGTGTCCTTGCCCAGCCACACGTCGAACCGGGCCAGCCGGTTGGGGCTGGTCACGACCATGACCACGGCAAGGGTGGTGAAGGCCGACGCACCCCAGATGAACAGGCGCCGCGGCACGCCGGCGGCGAACAGGAGGGCGGCGACGATGCCACCCATGACCATCACCGTGCCGAGGTCGTGGCCGAGCAGGACCAGCCCGATGGTCGCGAGGGCGACCGGGAAGAGGAACGGCACGATGACGTGGCGCAGGCGCCCGAGCGAACGGCGCTTCGCGGACAGCACCGCGGCGCCGACCAGGACGAGCCCGACCTTGGCGAACTCCGAGGGCTGGAGCGACACGGGGCCGACCCCGAGCCAGTTGCGGTTGCCGTTGACGGACACCCCCAACGGGGTGAAGACGAGCACCTGCAGGAACAGCGCGCCCACGAGGATCGGCACCGACAGCGCCTTCCACGTGCGGACGGGCACGTGCGCGGCGACCGCCATCGCGATGCCGCCGAGGACGGCGAACTGGAGCTGCTTGCGGAAGAAGACGTAGGGCGTCGCGTTGTCGGTCTGCACGAGCGACTTCACCGACGAGGCGGACAGCACCATGATCAGGCCGATGACGACGAGGACGACCGCCACCGACAGCAGGACGTAGTAGCTCGTCACCGGTGAGTCGAGGCGGGCCAGCCACGTGCCGAACCGGGTCGGTTCCTCGGTCTTCGCGGCGGCGCGGGCCCTCGGCTTCGACGGGGGCGCTGCGGTCACGCTGCTCACGCCTACTCCCCCTGCTGGTCGGACGGAGCGGTGGGACCGGTGCCCCCGCCGGCGTGCCGGGCGACCGCGGCGGCGAAGGCGTCACCGCGTGCGCCGTAGTCGGTGAACATGTCCATCGAGGCCGCCGCCGGTGCGAGCAGCACGACGTCACCCGGCCGGGCGAGGCCGGCGGCGTGCTCGACGACGACATCCATGGCTCCAGTGTCCGTGCTCGGTACGTCGACCACGGGGACATCCGGCGCGTGTCGGGCCAGCGCCTCAGCGATGGCCGAACGGTCGACCCCGATGAGGACGACCGCCCGTAGACGCGGTGCCGCCTCACGGACGAGCTCGTCCACGTCGGCGCCCTTGAGCAGCCCGCCCGCGACCCAGACGACGTGCTCGAAGGAGAGCAGGGACGCCAGCGCGGCGTGCGGGTTGGTCGCCTTGGAGTCGTCGACCCAGCGCACCCCGTCGACCTCGGCGACGTCGGCGATGCGGTGCGGCTCGGGGCGGAACGCCCGCAGGCCGTCGCGGACCGCGACGGGCGGGACGCCGTAGGCGCGGGCCAGCGCCGCGGCGGCCAGGGCGTTGGCGAGGTTGTGCGGCGCGAGGCTGGGCGCGGCCCCTCGGACGTCGTCCAGGGTCGCGAGCTCGGCCGCAGACGTCTTGCGCTGCTCGACGAACGCCCGGTCGGCCAGGATGTCGTCCACGACGCCGACCATCGAGGGGCCGGGCATGCCGAGGGTGAAACCGATGGCGCGGCAGCCCTCCTGGACCTCTGCGTCCATGACCAGCTGCTCGGTGGCGCCGTCCTGGACGTTGTAGACGCAGGCGACCTTGGTGTTGGCGTAGACCTTGCCCTTGGCCCGGGCGTACTCCTCGAAGGAGCCGTGCCAGTCGACGTGGTCCGGGGCGACGTTGAGGCAGACGGACGCGTGGGGGGCGATCGAGTCCGACCAGTGCAGCTGGTAGCTCGAGAGCTCGACGGCGATGACGTCGTAGGGCTCGGGGTGGAGCACCGCCTCGAGGATCGGGGTCCCGACGTTGCCGGCCGCCGTCGCCCGCAGCCCGGCCGCCCGCAGCATGTGGGCGAGCATGGTCACGGTGGTCGTCTTGCCGTTCGTGCCGGTGATCGTCAGCCACGGCGCCGGGCCGACGGCGGCCCGCATCCGCCACGCGAGCTCGACCTCGCCCCACACCGGGACGCCGGCCGCGGCGGCCTCGACGAGGAGGGGCTGGTCGGGTCGCCACCCCGGGGAGGTGATGACGAGGTCGGCGGCGAAGCCCTGCGGCATCCCGGCCACGTGCTCGGGCCCGAGACGGACGTCGGCGCCGAGGATGTCGAGGATGCGGGCCCGCTCCCCGAGCGGCCCGTTCACGTCCGGGTCGCCGCCGTCGACCGCGACGACGTGGGCTCCGCGCTCGTGGAGCGCGTCGGCGGCGGCGAACCCGCTCACCCCCAGGCCCGCGACCACGACCCGCAGGCCGCTCCAGTCGGCGCTGCCGTTCGTGAGTCCGTCGAGTCGTCCGCCGACCGGTGTGCTGCTCACTGCTGGTGCTTCCTCACTGCTGGTGCTGTCTGCTGCTGCGGTGGTGCCGGGCTACTGCGCGCCGACGACCCACTCGGCGTAGAAGAGGCCGAGGCCGAGGGCGACGAAGAGTCCGGCGATGATCCAGAACCGGATGACGATGGTGACCTCGTTCCACCCGAGGAGCTCGAAGTGGTGCTGCAACGGCGCCATCCGGAACACCCGTTTGCCGGTCATCTTGAACGACCCGACCTGGATGATCACCGAGAGGGTGATCGTCACGAACAGGCCACCGAGGATGATGATGAGCAGCTCGGTGCGCGTCGTGATGGCCAGGCCGGCGAGCGCGCCGCCGAGGGCCAGCGAGCCGGTGTCACCCATGAAGATCTTGGCGGGTGAGGCGTTCCACCACAGGAACCCGAAGCAGGCGCCCATGCAGGCTGCCGCCACCACCGCCAGGTCACGGGAGTCGCGGACCTCGTAGCACTTCAGTCCCGGCGTGATCTGGCAGTTCTGGTTGCCCTGCCAGATGCCGATGAGGACGTACGCCGCGAAGACCATCACCGACGCGCCGGTCGCGAGGCCGTCGAGGCCGTCGGTGAGGTTCACGCCGTTGGACGTGCCCGCGATCATGATGTTGGCCCAGATGACGAACAAGATCATCCCGACCAGCGTCCCCGCGAACGCGAGGTTGACCGGGGTGTCACGGACGAACGAGATGTACGTCGACGCCGGGGTGCGGTGCTTGCTGTTGGGGAACTGCAGCGCCAGCACCGCGAAGATCACCGCGACGAGAGTCTGGCCGGCGAGCTTCTCGCGCGAGCGCAGCCCGAGGCTGCGCTGCTTGGAGATCTTGATGTAGTCGTCGAGGAACCCGACCAGCCCCAGCCCCGCCATGAGGAAGAGGACGAGCACGCCGCTCCACGTCACCGGGGTGCCGGTCGCGATGTGCGCGACCGCGTATGCGGCCAGGGCCGAGCCGATGATCACCGCACCACCCATCGTGGGCGTGCCGCGCTTGGTGTGGTGCGAGGTGGGGCCGTCGTCGCGGATGAACTGGCCGTAGCCCTGCTTGACGAGGTACTTGATGAACATCGGCGTGCCGAACAGGGCGCCCACGAGGGACACGACGGCAGCGATCAGGACCGCCTTCACGTCGCGTCCTCCTCGCTGTCGGGGCCGCCTTGCGCGGCGATCGTCTCCCCGAGCCACCGTAGTCCGGCATCGCGGCTCGACTTGAACAACACGACGTCACCGGGGCGCAGATTCTCCTCCAGCAGGGCCTGGGCCGCATCGGCGTCGGGCACCCAGACCGCCTCGTCGCCCCACGACCCCTCGTGCTGGGCGCCGCTGGCCATCGGCCGGGCGACGTCACCGACCACGACGAGGCGGGAGATGTTGAGCCGCACCGCGAGGCGGCCGATGGCGTCGTGCTCGGTCGTCGACTCCCCACCGAGCTCGAGCATCGAGCCGAGCACGGCCCAGGTCCGACGCTCGTTCCCGTCGGCGTCTCGGCCCATGGCGGCCAAGGCCTTGAGCGCAGCCCGCATCGAGTCGGGGTTGGCGTTGTAGGCGTCGTTGACGACGGTGACCCCGTCGGTCCGCTCGACGACCTCCATCCGCCAGCGCGAGGCGGGGGTGGCCGACGCCAGTGCCGAGACGACCGCGTCGAGGGCCAGGCCGCACTCGAGGGCGACGGCGACGACGGCCAGGGCGTTGCCGACGTGGTGCTCGCCGTGCAGCGGCAGGCTCACCTCGGCCTCCCCCGCCGGGGTGAACAGGTGGAAGGTCGGTCGCCCGGTGGCGTCGAGGACGATGTCCGCGGCGCGCACGGCGGCGTCGGGGGCGGTGCCGACCAGCACGGTCCGGGCAGGGGTGCGGGCGGCCATCGCCCGGACGACCGTGTCGTCGGCGTTGAGGACCGCGAGTCCGGCGGCGGGCAGTGCTGCGACGAGCTCGGCCTTGGCGACGCCGATCGCCTCGCGGGAGCCGAACTCCCCCACGTGGGCGGTGCCGACGTTGAGCTCGACACCGATCCGCGGTGGGGCGATCGTCGTGAGGTACTCGATGTGCCCGACGCCGCGGGCACCCATCTCCACGACGAGGAAGCGGGTGTCCGGGGTGACCCGGAAGACCGTGAGCGGCACGCCGACCTCGGAGTTGAGCGACCCCACGGGGGCGACCGTCGGCGCCGCGGACGACAGCACGCTCGCCAGGAGGTCCTTGGTGGACGTCTTGCCGGACGAGCCGGTGATGCCGATGACGGTGAGGTCGGGGTGGCGGTCGACGACGGCCCGGGCGAGCGAGGCCAGCCCCGCCTGGATGTCCTCGACGACGACACAGGGCAGCTCGGGCACCTCGCGCGTGGTCATCGCCGCCACGGCGCCGAGGGCAGCGGCGGAGGCGACGAACTGGTGGCCGTCCATCTGCTCGCCGACGCGGGCGATGTAGAGGCCACCGGGCCCCGCCTCGCGGGAGTCGGTGACGACGGGGCCGTCGACGACCAGTCGAGCCGCCTCGGCGTCGGTCGTGCCGTGGAGCCGCCCACCGGTGATGGTGGCGATCTCCGCCAGGGACAACGGGATCACAGCGAACCTCTCGTGCCGGTGGCGACCGCGCGCAGGGCGCGGGCCACCTCCTCGCGGTCGTCGAAGGGGTGGATGGTGCCGGCCACGTCCTGGCCGGTCTCGTGGCCCTTGCCCACGACGGCGACAACGCTGCCGGGGCCGCGTTCGTGGGCCACGCGGACGGCGGTGTCGATGGCGGCGGCCCGGCCGTCGACGTCGTGCAGATCCGTGGTGCCGCCCTCACCGGCGGCGTCGCGCGCCCCGGCCAGCACGGCCTCGCGGATCACCGAGGGGTCCTCGGAGCGCGGGTTGTCGTCGGTGACGACCACGACGTCCGCGCCCAGAGCCGCGGCCCGCCCCATGGCGGCGCGCTTGCCCCGGTCGCGGTCACCGCCCGCGCCGAGGACGACGACGAGGGCCCCGGTCGTCTGCGGTCGCAGCGCCTTGAGGGCGGCAGCCACGGCGTCGGCGGTGTGGGCGTAGTCCACGACGACGAGCGGCAGCGAGGGATGCTCGCCTCCGTCGGTGGCCGGGTCGAGGGACACCTTCTCCATCCGTCCGGGCACGTGGGGGTCGCTGCGCAGGGCCCGCTCGACCGTCGGCGCGTCGAGGCCCGAGGCGAGCAGGGCCAGGGCCGCCATGGCGGTGTTGACGCGGTTGAAGTCGCCGGGCAGCGCCGAGCGCAGCCGCAGGGTGGTGGACCCGTCGGAGAGCGTGAAGTCGGCCGGGTCGTGGTTCGAGGCACCGCCCGACGCACCGTCCGACGCATCGTCTGAGCCGCCAGCCGGGGGCGCGGCCTCGGCCACGAGGTGCCAGTCGGCCTCCACGTCGGCCAGCGAGGTCATCGTCGTGACCGGGACGCCGGCGATGGTCGCGAGCTCGCGGCCCCACTCGTCGTCGACGCAGACGATCCCGCGACGTGATCGTTGCGGCGTGAACAGCGAGGCCTTGGCGAGGAAGTAGTCGCGCATCGTCGGGTGGAAGTCGAGGTGGTCCTGCGACAGGTTGGTGAACAGCGCCACGTCGTAGACGACGCCGTCGACCCGGTGCTGGGTCAACGCGTGGCTGGAGACCTCCATGACGCAGGAGTCGACGCCGCGTTCCTGCATGACGGCGAGCAGCGCGTGCAGGACCGTCGCCTCGGGCGTGGTGCGCAGGCTGCGCAGCCGCTCGTCCCCGATGCGGGTCTCGACGGTGCCGATCAGCCCCGTGGTCTGGCCGAGCGCGGTCAGCGCCGAGTCCATGAGATAGGCCGTGGTGGTCTTGCCGTTGGTGCCCGTCACGCCGAACAGCCGCAGGCCGAGCTCGGAGGTGCCGTAGAGGGTGCGGGCCACGGGACCGACGACGCTGCGCGGGCCCTCGACGACGACGGTCGGCGCGGTGACCCCGTCGGCGACCAGGAGGTCGAGGCCATCGGAGTCCGTCAGGACGGCGACGGCGCCCGCCTCCAGCGCGGCGGCGGCATACCGGGCACCGTGGGCGTTGGCCCCCGGGAGGGCGGCGTAGAGGTCTCCCGGCACGACGTCCTGGGAGGCCAGGGTGACCCCGCTCACCAGGACGTCCTCACCCCGGACGGTGCCGCCCACGAGGGTGGCCAAGGCAGAGATCGGGGTGGCGTGCAGGGACGCCGGTCGGGGGGATGGCACGGGCAACGAGCCTACCGTCAGGGACGGGATGCGGCCGACGCCTTGTCCCGCAGGATCGTCGGGTCGGACGGGTCAGGGGTCTCGTCGGCCTTGACCTTGACGACCGGCGACCTGGTGCCGGTCGGCGGGATCTGGAGCTCCTGGAGGGCGTAGGTCATGACGTCCTTGAACACCGGTCCGGCGACGACGCCACCGAAGTAGCCCTTGATCGGGCGCTGGAGCGTCACCGCGACGACGATCTCGGGGTCGTCGGCGGGCGCGAAGCCGATGAAGCTCGACGTCTTGCCCGAGTAGCCGCCCACCTTCGCGTCGTAGCGGTCGGCCGTGCCGGTCTTGCCGGCGACGCGGTAGCCAGGGATCTTCGCCTCGGGGGCGGTGCCCTCCTTGCCGACGACGCCCTCGAGCATGTCGCGCACCTTCTTGGCCGTCTCCGGGGAGACGACCTCCACGCCCTTGGCCTTCTCCACCGGGGTGTAGTTGCCGTGGCCGTCACTGGTGGCGGAGACGATCCGCGGCGGCACGCGCACACCGTCGTTGGCGATCGTCTGGAAGACCCCCGCGGCCTGGAGGGCGTTGACGGACAGGCCCTGCCCGAAGAGCACGGTGTACCGCTGGGAGCCGCTCCAGTCCCGGTAGTCGGTCAGGAGGCCGGGCCCCTCACCGGGGAAGCCCATGCCGGAGGTCGAGCCGAGCCCGAACCGCTTGAAGTAGTCGTACATCGTCGAGGCCTTGACCTTCTCCCCGGCGAGGATGGTGCCGATGTTGCTCGACTGGGCGAGCACGCCGGCGAAGGTGAGGTACTCCGTCGGGTGGTCGTGGCTGTCCTTGAACTCGGTCCCGGAGCGGCGGATGCGGTTGGGGACCTCGACGACCTCGGACGGGGTGACGACCTTCTCCTCGAGGGCCGCCGCGGCGGTGATGACCTTGCCGGTCGAGCCGGGCTCGTAGACGTCGTTGAACGCGCTGTTGGTCCAGTTCTCGGTGGCCTGGCCGGGCTGGTTGGGGTCGAAGGTCGGGTAGGACGCGACGGCGAGCAGCTCGCCGGTCTTGGCGCTCTGCACGACGACCGAACCGGACAGGGCCTTGGTCTCGATGACCTTCTGCGCCACGGCGTTCTGGGCGAACCACTGCAGGTCGGAGTCGATGGTGAGCTTGACGTCCTTGCCGGGGACCGGCGAGATCGTCTCCTGGCGGGCGTTCGGGATGGCCCGGCCGTCCTGGGACTGCTCGAAGATGGTCCGGCCGGCCTTGCCCTTGAGGGTCTTGTCCATCAGGACCTCGAGCCCACCGCCGGCGGACCCGTCGGACTGCACGAAGCCGACGAGCGAGGCGGCCGCGGTCGACGTCGGGTAGTTGCGGTCCGAGGTGGCCTCGGAGTAGATGCCGTTGATGCCGAGCTCGGAGATCTTGCGCCAGTTGAGCGGCGTGATGTTCTTCTGCAGCACGCGGTAGCGCGAGGTGCCGGTGAGCTTGGTGACGAGGTCGTCGACCGGGATCCCGAGCAGCGGCGAGAGGTCCTGGGCGGCACCGGCGACACCGACGGTGGTCCGGACGCCGTCCACGGTCTTGATGTACTCCGGCACCGCCGTCTGGTCCACGGTGACGGTCCGCCGCTCGATGCTCGAGGCGAGGATCGTGCCGTTGCGGTCGACGATGCTGCCCCGCATCGCCGGGAGCGGCACGGTGGCCGTGCGGTTGGTCTGCGCGTCCGCGGAGACGGCCGAGGCGTCGAACCCCTGGAGCCGTAGCAGCTGGGCGCCGAAGATGCTGAAGACGAAGAGGATCGCGACGGTCATCGTGCGCATCCGCCGACGGGGATTGGAGCCGTCCAGGCTCACGCGGCGACCGGTGGGGCGCCGCGGCGGAGCCGTCGGGCGCGTGGCGCGGGGTGCGGCGGTCCGGGTGGGGCGCGGCGCGGACGTCCGGGTGCGGGGGGCGCCGGAGGCGGGGCGACCGGCCTTGGCTGCGGCGATCCGCTCCTTGCCCGCGGATGCTCCCTCGGCCGGGCGGCGGCGGGGTGCGTCACCGTGCGCAGGACGAGGGCGCGGGGCTCCGGGGCGGGTGCCTCGGGTCTGCGTCACTGGGTACCTCGTGTCTGCGTCAGGGCTGCGGGGTGGCGGGAGTCGGCGTCGTGGTGGCCTGGGTGGCCGGGGTGGCCGTGGTCTTCGCCGGCGTGGTGGTGCTCGTGCTGGTCGTGGCCTTCGTCTTCGCGTCCACACTGGTGACCGTGGTGACGACCGACCCGTCGGGCTTGGTGACCTTCACGGTCGTCGTCGTCACGTCCCCCTTGGTGCTGACCGTGGCCTTGGGCCCGGTGTCCTTCTTCGCGGCGGACGACGCTGACGTCGCCTGCGGAGCCGTGACCACGGTAAAGCCGTCCTGCTTCTTGGCCGGGCTCGCCACGCCGAGGACCTTGCCGTCGCTGAGGCGCAGGAACGCCGCGGAGTCGGCGGGCACCATACCCAGCTTGGCGGCGCGCGCCGCGAGGTTGGCGGGGCTGCGCTGGGCGTCGATCGCCTGCGTGAGCGCGTCCTGGGTGTCGGTGAGCTCACCGGAGGTGGCCTGGAGGTTGTGCAGGGTGAAGGACCCCTCGGCCATGGCCGTGTTGAGCATGAGGAGGGCGACCAGGCCGGCCCCGAGCAGGGCCATGCACAGGGTGGCGAACACGCCGTTGCCCGGCTGCCCGATCGCCGCGGGCACGACCCGGAGCGGCTGGGGCGGTGCGGTCCGACGCAGTGGTGCCCGAGATGCGACCCTCGCCGTCGCAGTCTGCTGGCTCATCGGTGGGTTCCCTTCGTTGCGGTGGAAAGTCGGGTGCGCTCGGCGGCGCGCAGGCGCACCGAGGCAGATCGGGGGTTGGCGGCCTGCTCGTCAGCGGACGCCTCCTCGGCGCCGCGGGTGAGCAGCCGCAGGTATGGCGCGTGCTCGGGGAGCTCGACGGGCAGGCCCTCGGGGCTGCTCCCCTTGGCTCCCTGCGCCAGCACGCGCTTGGTGATGCGGTCCTCGAGCGAGTGGTAGGACAGGACCGCGACGCGGCCACCGACCCCGAGGGCGTCGATGACGCGCGGCAGGGCCCGGGCCCAGACGGACAGCTCGGCGTTGACCTCGATGCGCAGCGCCTGGAAGGTCCGCTTGCCCGGGTGTCCCCCACTCTTCTGCGACGCCGCAGGGACCGACTTCTTGAGCAGCTCGACGAGGCGGCCGGAGGTGGTGAACGGCTCGGTCTCCCGCTCGCGCACCACCGCTCCGGCGATCTTCTTGGCGAACCGCTCCTCGCCGAACTCGCGCAGGATGCCCTCGAGGTCGGCCGCCGAGTAGGTGTTGAGGACCTCGGCGGCGGTGATGCCGGTGGACTGGTCCATCCGCATGTCCAGCGGCGCGTCCTGGCTGTAGGAGAAGCCGCGGTCGGTCTCGTCGAGCTGGAGGGAGGAGACCCCGAGGTCGTAGAGGCTGGCGTCCACGTGGGTGACCCCGGCCTCGGCGAGCGCCCGGGGCACCTCGTCGTAGACGGCGTGGACGAAGGTGGTGCGGTCGGCGTACCGGTCGAGCCGTTCGGCCGCGAGCGCCAGGGCCTCCTGGTCGCGGTCGATGCCGACGACCCGGGCCTGCGGGCAGCTCTCGAGGATCGCCTCGGCGTGGCCCCCCATGCCGAGGGTGCCGTCGAGGTAGACCGAGCCGGGCTCGGTCAGCGCCGGGGCGAGCAGCTCGACGATGCGGTCGCGGAGCACGGGAATGTGCCGGTCGGCGGCCATTCCTCGTGAGTTCATCGCGGTGCTCCTGCTCGGTGGTGCGGGTGGTGGTGCTGGTGGTGCGGGGTGGTGCTGGTGGTCCTGGGTGGTGGCCCGGCCCTGCTGGGGTGGGCCCTGCGGTCAGGTCCCCATCCGCTCCAAGGGATGCGGCCCGGGACGGGGGAAGTCGTCCCGGGAAGCGGAGCGGCTGGAGACCTGGCGGCAGGGACCGCGGGCACCGGTGGAGCCGGTGCCCGTGGAAGTCACAGCAGGCCCGGGATCACCTCCTCGGACTGGTCGGCGAAGCCCTGCTCGGTGCTCTCGAGGTAGGTGTTCCACGCCTCGGTGTCCCAGACCTCGACGCGCGAGCCGGCACCGATGACGGTGCAATCGCGGGTCAGTCCGGCATAGGCGCGCAGGTTGGCGGGGATGGTCACGCGGCCCTGCTTGTCCGGGACCTCGTCGGAGGCGCCGGACAGGAAGACGCGGGTGAAGTCGCGGACGGCCTTGCTCGTGGTCGGCGCCGACTGCATCTGCTCGGTGACGCGGACGAACTCCTGCATCGGGAAGACGTAGAGGCAGCGCTCCTGGCCGCGGGTGACGACCAGGCCGCCGGCCATCCGCTCGCGGAACTTCGCGGGGAGGAAGAGGCGGCCCTTCTCGTCGAGGCGGGGGCTGTGCGTCCCGAGGAACACGGTGACCACCTCCCCCTGACTCGACTGCAGGACCCCACGGCCCTCTTGTTTCCCCCACTTTACTCCACACCCACCCCCGAGTGGGCCCGGTTCGTCGTGTTTTCCTCATCTGTTTGGCTGTTTCTGCAGGTCAGCATGGTGGTGCAAAGTGGTGCAGATTTCGCTGAGACGACGGCTCGATCCACCCGCCGCCGAGCTCGTCCGCACCGAATGCCCAGTGGATGGACCCACGCAGGGCGTCGAGGGCACCGATTCGGGGCCCCGGGCGTTCCCGAACCAGTCCCGACAGGTCACGAGACGGCATACCTGCTGTCCCGGTGGAGCGATGTGGGGAAAGATCGAGACCATCCGCAGGGCGCAGCGTGGCGACCACGGATACGACGGAAGGACAGCCGGTGCAGGGTGGGTACGAGAACCAGGGCGGGGGCCCGATGCAGGGTTCGATGACAGGGTCCATGGGCGGTCAGGCAGGTCCTCAGGGGTCCGCCCAGGGATCGGCGTCGGAGAGCCTGCTCTCCCTGCCTGCCGGCTCCCCCGCGTCCCTCAGCCAGGTGACCGAGGTGGCCGGGCGCCTCGCCCGCGCGATGAACTCCGTCATCGAGGGCAAGCCCGACGTCGTGCACACCGCGATCACGGTGTTGCTCGCCGAGGGTCACCTGCTGCTCGAGGACGTGCCCGGCGTCGGCAAGACGATGCTGGCCAAGACGCTCGCCAAGACCATCGACTGCTCGGTCCGTCGCGTGCAGTTCACGCCCGACCTGCTGCCCAGCGACATCACGGGCGTGAGCGTGTTCAACCAGGACGTGCGGGACTTCGAGTTCCGCCCCGGCGCGATCTTCGCCAACGTCGTCGTGGGTGACGAGATCAACCGCGCCTCGCCCAAGACGCAGTCGGCCCTGCTCGAGTCGATGGAGGAGGGCCAGGTCACCGTCGACGGTCAGACCTACGACCTGCCGAAGCCGTTCATCGTCATGGCGACCCAGAACCCCATCGAGATGGAGGGCACCTACCCCCTCCCCGAGGCCCAGCGTGACCGCTTCATGGCACGCATCTCCCTCGGCTACCCGTCCTCGCGGGCCGAGGTGGCGATGCTCGACACGCACGGTCAGGTCTCCCCGCTGGAGACGCTCAGCCCTGTGACGGACGCCGCGACGATCACGGCCATGGTCAAGGCCGTGCGCTCGGTCTTCACCAGCGACGCCATCAAGCAGTACGTCGTCGACCTGTCCTCGGCCACCCGGTCCAGCTCGGCGCTGCGCCTGGGTGCCTCCCCTCGCGCGACGCTGCACATGCTGCGCGCCGCCCGCGCCCACGCCGCGCTCGAGGGCCGCGACCACGTGCTGCCCGACGACGTCCAGGCGATCGTCGTCCACGTCCTGGCCCACCGCGTCATCCCCACCGGCGAGACCCAGCTCGCCCGCCGGAGCACCGGCGAGGTCCTCCAGGACCTGATGCGGCGGGTGCCGGTCCCGGCTGCCGGGCGCTGAGGCGCCGGCGTGCGCAGACTTCGCGACCTCCTCACCACCCGCGGACGGGCGTTCGTCGCCGCGGGGACCACGTTGGTGCTGTGCGGGATCGGGCTCGGCTTCACCGACCTGACGCGCATCGGTGTCCTGCTCGTGGCCCTGCCCCTCCTCAGCGGCCTGCTCATGCGCCGACACGACCTGCGCTTCTCCCTCGAGCGGACCGCCGTCCCCGGGCGCATCCAGGTCGACGAGCAGTCCGTCGTGACCCTCGGCATCGAGAACGCCGGCGGCGCCGCCAGCCCGTTGCTCATGGCCGAGGAGCAGCTCGACTACGCCCTCGGCGACCGGCCCCGCTTCGTCGTGCCTCGTCTGCGCAGGGGTGACCGCCAGGAGGTCCACTACACGGTGCGTTCGCACGTCCGTGGCCGGCACCGCCTCGGCCCCCTCGGGGTCCGGCTGCGCGACCCGTTCGGCCTGAGCACCCGGGTGGCCGCCATCTCCGGGGCGAGCGACGTGCTCGTGCTGCCCCGGATCCTGCCGCTCGGTGGGGGTCTCCCGCCGGGCAGCGGCGTCGGTGCCGAGGGCGCCATACCCCACATGGTCGCCCTCCACGGCGAGGACGACGTGTCCATCCGCTCCTACCGCGACGGCGACGACCTGCGCCGCATCCACTGGCCCGCGACCGCGAAGACCGGCGAGCTCATGGTCCGCCAGGAGGACCGCCCGGCCCGTCGCCGCGCCGTCGTCGTCCTGGACTCGCGTTCGCGCGGTCACCACGGCTCGGGCAGCTCCGGCTCCTTCGAGTGGGCCGTGACCGCGTGCGCCTCGATCGCGGTGCACCTCCTCGACCAGGGGTATGCCGTGCACCTGATCACCGACGAGACCGCCGACGACAGCCGCGCGGCGGCCGCCATGGAGCTCGACCCGTTGCTCGACGTCCTCGCGATGGCCGAGCCGGGCTCGGAGGACCAGTTCGGCGACGTGCTCCAGGCCGCGCACCCGGCGACCTCCTCCGGTGGCCTCGTGCTCGCCGTGGTGACCGAGCTCGACGAGGAGGTGGCCCGCCAGGTCGCCTCCCTGCGCCAGCCGGGCGGGACCGCGCTCGCGATCGTCCTCGACCCCCACGGCTTCGGGGCGACCCGGCGCCGGCCGGGCACCAGCTCTGAGCTGCCCTGCGTGCCCGTCCTGCGCGGCGCCGGGTGGGGCGTGGCCGTCGTGGGGTCCGGTGACGACCTCGCCTCGGTCTGGGGCGTCCTCTCCGGTGGCACCCAGCGAGTGGGTGTCGCATGAGCCGCGGCCGGATCCCCGAGTCCCTGCTCGCCGGGGCGGCCTCCGCCGTCGTCGCCTGGCCGATCACCACGCTGTTCACCCCCAACACCTGGGTGCGGCCGACCCTCGTCATGGTGGTCGTCGTGGTCGCCGCCGGGATCGGTGCACGGCTGCTCACGACGTCCAAGACCCTCGTCGCCGCGGCCCAGCTCGTCGCCATCGTGCTGGTCGCCGGGTGGATGCACGGCCGCGGCCACCTGTGGTTCGGGCTGCCCTCGCTCGACACGGTGCTGGCCTTCAACAACCTGCTCTACGAGGCACGCCTCACCATCCAGAACTACGCCGCCCCCGCACCGACGAACCGGGGCGTCATCCTCGGCATCGGCCTGGCCATCGGCGTGGCGGCGGTGGTCGTGGACCACCTCGCCGTGATGCGCCGCTCCCCCGCCATGGCCGGACTCCCCCTGCTCACGGCGTTCCTCATCTCCGCCTCCAACTCCGGCGACTCGCTCAACCCCATGTACTTCGTCGCCGCCGGCGGCATCTGGCTGCTCATGCTCGGTCGGCAGGGCATCTCGTCGCTGCGCCGGTGGAGCACCACGACCCCGATGAGCACCACGGGACGGCGCGGCTCCGACGACCACGACGGCGCCTACGGGTATGCCGCGGTGGGCCGCACGCTCGCCGTCGCCGGCCTCGTCACGGCTGTCGCCCTGCCCGTCGTCATCCCGCACCTGCCGACGCGGTACCTCATCGACGGCCTCGGGCGGTCCAGCGAGGCGACCGGGTTCAGCGACGGACAGATCGGGCTCAAGTCGACCCTCGACCTGACCCGCAGCCTGCAGAGTCCCTCGACGGCACCGGTGCTGACCTACACGACGAACGCCCCGATCCTCACGCCGCTGCGCGTGGGGGTGCTCGAGAACTACGCCAACGACCAGTGGCGACCCGACGACGCGGACGTGAGCTTCAGCCGGCGCCCCGACCTCCAGCTTCCCGCCGAGCTCGACGACGACGTCCCCCGCGAGACCTACCGCCTCTCGGTCGACGAGTCACGCATCGAGGCACCCCAGATCGCGGCGCCGACGCCGCTCGTCTCCGGCGACCTCGACGGCGTCGCGTGGGGCCTGGACCGCCAGACGTCGGTGGCGAGCGTCAACCGGACCGCGAGCTCGTACAGCTTCAACTACCTCGCGCTCAACCCGGCCGCCGAGACGCTCGACCAGCCGGTGCAGGGTGCCACCGGCGCGCTGCTGCCCCCCGAGCTGCAGGTGGACCCGTCGTCCGAGCCCCTGGTCCGTGAGCTCGTCGACCAGGTCGTCCCCGACGGCGCCAGCCGCATCGAGGCCGCCCGGGCGATCCAGACCTACCTGCGCACCAGCGGGGGGTTCAGCTACTCCCTCGAGCTGCCCGAGACGGTGACCAACGAGTTCGGGCAGTCCGAGCGCCCCGACGCGATCTCGTTGTTCCTGCGGACCAAGGTCGGCTACTGCGTCCAGTTCGCGACCGCCATGGTGATGATGGCTCGCGAGAGCGGAATCCCGGCCCGGATGGCCATCGGCTTCCTGCCCGGCACGGCCGACCGCGGCACGTACACCGTGCGGGCCTCCGACGCCCACGCCTGGCCCGAGCTCTTCTTCGAGGGGGTCGGCTGGCTGCGGTTCGAGCCCACCCCGTCGGGCACCCAGAACACCGTGGCCCCGCCCTACTCCCTGGCACCGACCACCCCTGAGTCGAACGACCCGTCGTCGACGGCCAGCTCGAGCAGCTCGGCCTCCTCCAACACCCGGGCCGACGGCGCCAACGACCCCGGCGCCGAGGACCCGACGACGACCTCGGGCACGCAGGACGACACCACCTCGATCCTCGGACCGCAGACCCGCACGGTGCTGCTGTGGGTGCTGCTCGGACTGGTCGTCGGTGCGCTGGGGTCGATGGCCGTGCCGCTCGCCGCTCGCGCCCGGATGCGCCGACGGCTCAAGGAGGCCCCGGACGAGGCCACCAGGGTCGAGATCGAGTGGCAGGCGATGGTCGAGCGCCTCGGTGACCTGGGCGTCATACCTCCCCGCGGGAGCACCCCACGACAGGCGGGCCGCTTCTACCAGCGTGAGGCCTACCTCGAGGGTGAGCAGTCGCAGGCCCTCAGCAGGGTCGTCGACGGGGTGGAGCGCTCGCGCTACGCCCCGCCCGGCACGACGCTCGCCGACGTCCGCCCCGACACCGAGCACGTCGTCAAGGCGGTCTCGGGGGTGCGCCGTCGCAAGGACCGGATGCGGGCCGTCTGGTGGCCGAGCGACGGGCTCCTCGAGTGGCGCGAACGTCGTGACCACGCTGTCCGCGTGCTGCGCTCCCCCTGGGACCGCTGGCAGGAGCGGCGCGCCGACCGCGGCTGACCACCCGTCGCCCCGTATGGCGCGTGGACGACGAGAAGGGCCCGTGGACATCGTCCACGGCCCCTTCTCGTCGTCGTCAGTCCACGTACGTCAGTCCAGGTAGTCGCGCAGGACCTGCGAACGGCTCGGGTGCCGCAGCTTGCTCATCGTCTTGGACTCGATCTGGCGGATCCGCTCGCGCGTCACGCCGTACACCTTGCCGATCTCGTCGAGGGTCTTCGGCTGGCCGTCGGTCAGGCCGAAGCGCATCGAGACCACACCGGCCTCACGCTCGGAGAGCGTGTCGAGGACCGAGTGCAGCTGCTCCTGCAGGAGCGTGAAGCTCACGGCATCCGCAGGGACGACGGCCTCGGAGTCCTCGATGAGGTCACCGAACTCGCTGTCACCGTCCTCACCGAGGGGCGTGTGCAGGGAGATGGGCTCGCGGCCGTACTTCTGGACCTCGACGACCTTCTCCGGGGTCATGTCGAGCTCCTTGGCGAGCTCCTCCGGGGTGGGCTCGCGCCCGAGGTCCTGGAGCATCTGGCGCTGCACGCGGGCCAGCTTGTTGATGACCTCGACCATGTGCACCGGGATGCGGATGGTGCGGGCCTGGTCGGCCATGGCGCGGGTGATGGCCTGACGGATCCACCACGTCGCATAGGTCGAGAACTTGTAGCCCTTGGTGTAGTCGAACTTCTCGACCGCACGAATCAGACCGAGGTTGCCTTCCTGGATGAGGTCCAGGAAGAGCATGCCGCGACCGGTGTAGCGCTTGGCGAGCGAGACCACGAGGCGCAGGTTGGCCTCGAGCAGGTGGTTCTTCGCCTTCTTGCCGTCCTGGGCGATCCACCAGAGCTCACGCTTGAGCTTCATGTCGATCTTGTCGCCGGAGTTGAGGCGCTCCTCGGCGAACAGGCCGGCCTCGATGCGCTTGGCGAGCTCGACCTCCTGCTCGGCGTTGAGGAGGGCGACCTTGCCGATCTGCTTGAGGTAGTCCTTGACCGGGTCGGCGGTCGCGCCGGCGGTCACGACCTGCTGGACCGGGGCGTCGTCCTCGTCGTCGTCGCGCAGGACGAAGCCGGAGGAGGACTCCTCCTCCTCGCCGTCCTTCTTCTTGTCGTCGGTCTCGTCCTCGATGACGACGTCCTCGAGCTCGGACTCGACCACGTCGGTCGGCTCGGCGTCCGTGGTCTCCTCGCCGTCGGCGGGAGCGTCACCGGCAGCTGCCTTGGCAGCAGCCTTCTTCGCAGCCGCGGTCTTCTTGGCGGCGGGCTTGGCCGGCTCGGCCGCAGCAGCGGCGGCCTTCGCGGTCGTCGTCGCCTTGGCAGCGGCCTTGGTCGCCGTCTTCGCGGCAGCCTTGGTGGCCGTCTTGGCCGTCGGCTTGTCCTCGGAGGCGGCCGGCTTGGCGGCAGCCTTCGTGGCGGTGCTCTTGGCAGCGGTCTTCTTCGCCGAGGCCGTGGCGGTGCGACGGGTCGTCGTCGCAGCGACGGCACGGGAGGCGGTCACGGCGTCCAGGGTCACGGTGATGCCCTGCTCGTCCAGTGAACGCAGCACGACCTTCATCCGCTTCGGCGGCACCTCGGCGCTCTCCAGCGCCTCACGCAGGGCAGCGCTGTCGACCGAGCCGTTGGTCCGGCCCTGCATCAGCAGCTGCTGCAGGGCTGGGTGGGTGAACTCGGTGGGGAGAGATGGTGCGGGGCTCGCAGCCTTCTTGGACACAGGCGACACGGACTACCTTTCGTCGCGGGATCGCGGCACGGCGCACGCCATCACGGGCATGGCGGGGCATGCCTACGACAACAACTGCGGGGGCGGAAGTATTGCCGAGGTCGGACCGGATGAGCCCGCTGGGGACTCGGTGCGACCTCGTTCTGGACATTGTAAAACGACAAGGCCCGCAATCCCGCATTCCCGCACGAAATCGGGCCCGGCAGGGCCCTGTTCGCCAGCTCTCGAGCCGTCAGGCGTCGGCCTTGACGGCCAGCACGGGGCACGACGCGTCGAGCAGGATGCGCTGGGCGTTCGACCCCAGGATCAGTTTGCCCACCGGCGTGCGGCGGCGCAGCCCGATGACGATGAACTCGGCCTGCTCGGCCTCGGCGACCGCGATGAGGTCCTCGGCCGGCTCGTTGCCTCGGACGAGCTGGCGCACCTCGTGCTCCAGCCCCTGCTCCTCGAGCTCTCCCTGGACGCGCACCAGGTCGGTCTCGAACCGCTGGGCCTCGTCGCTGTCGTAGTCCCGGCCTCCACGGTTGGAGTTGATGACAATGAGCTTGGACTTGCGCAGCAGCGCCTCGTCCGCAGCGCGTCGTAGCGCTGCTCGCCCTTCCTTCGTCGGGACATACCCCACAACGATGGCCACGGGAACCTCCTCGTTCGTCGACAGCTGCGGCAGTGACCGCCCGCCCGACGCTATCGGAAATCCCCCGGTCAGGCAGGGTCTCCGAGGACGCGCCGCACCACGGCGCCCACCTGCTCGAGCTCGATGAGGAAGCCGTCGTGCCCGTAGTCCGAGTGCACGGTGTGCAGGCGGGCCCCCGGCACTCCCGCAGCCACCTCGTGGGACAGCCGCGGCGGGTAGAGCCGGTCGGAGTCCACCGCGACGACGGTGAGGTCCGCGGTGACCCGGGCCAGGGCAGACTCCACCCCGCCACGACCCCGGCCCACGTCGTGGGAGTTCATCGCCTCGGTCAGCACGACGTAGGAGTTGGCGTCGAAGCGGCCTGCGAGCTTGCCGGCGTGGTGGTCGAGGTAGGACTCCACGGCGTAACGGCCGCGACCGCCCAACGGGTCCTCCTCGCCCTGCGGCGAGCGCCCGAAGCGTTCGTGCAGCTCGACCTCGCTGCGGTAGGTCACGTGGGCGATCCGCCGGGCGATCCCCAGGCCTGTGTCGGGCCCGGTCTCCTGGTCGTAGTAGTCGCCCCCGCGGAAGTGGGGGTCGCTGCGGATCGCGAGGAGCTGGGCCTGGCACCACGCGATCTGCTCCGCGGACGCGTACGCGGTGCTGGCCAGCACGAGTGCCGACGCCACTCGCTCCGGGTGCGTCACTGCCCACTCGAGGGCGCGCATGCCACCCATCGATCCGCCGAGGACCAGGCTCCAACGGTCGATCCCCAGCCGGTCGGCGAGCAGGGCTTCGACCCGGACCTGGTCGCGGACCGTGACGAACGGGAAACGACTCCCCCACGGCTGACCATCCGGTCCGGGCGACGCGGGCCCCGTGCTGCCCTGGCACCCGCCGAGCACGTTGGCAGCCACCACGTGGAAGCGGTCGGTGTCGAGGGGGCAGCCGGGCCCGATGAGGCCGTGCCACCATCCGGGGGTCGGGTGCCCGGGGCCGGACGGGCCGGTCACGTGGCTGTCGCCCGTGAGGGCGTGCTCGACGAGGATCGCGTTGTCGCGCGCCGGGTTGAGCTCGCCCCAGGTCTCGTAGGCCAGGGTGACGTCGGGCAGCACACCGCCACGCTCGAGCTCGACCGCTCCGAGGCCGATGAACTTCCGGTCGCCGACCGGGTCCCCGCCGCGCCAGGCCCCGGAGGTCGTCGGGGGTCGGGAGGTGGTGGTCATGAGAGTGCTCCTGTGGCATCGCGCTTGCCGCCCAGATCTGGGTCGGCCCGGTCCTCACCCGGGGCACCCCACCGCGAGGAGGGTTGCCGCCCAGCCAGCCGGGGCTTGTCGCTGGGACTCATCACCTGACGCCCATCATACGAGCCGGTCCCGCGCCTGTCCGGCTCGTCCGGACACTGGACCAGAACGATCGGGTGCCCGCACCGGGCGGCCCCCTGCCGGTCACGCCGAGAGCCCACCACCCAGCGCACTGGTCCCCGACGATGCTGGGCGACCCCGCTCGGCGCGCGGACGGACCCCGAGGTCGACCATGCGCTCGAGCAGGACCGCGAGGCGGTACCCCGGTGTGTGCTCCAGGGCCCTGTCCAGGGCGACCCTGGTGAGGGCGCCGTCGCCGAGCCACCACGCGAGGTTCGCGAGCACGGTCAGCAACGCGGCCGCCTCCTCGTCGGGCACCGCCCGGACCGCTGTCTGCAGCCTGGCGAGCACGCGCCGACCGGCCACCACGGTCTGCTCGGTGCTGTCGGGACGAGAGCCGTCACGTCGGCCCGCACGTCGAGCCCGCGCCCGACGACGTGCGGAGCGGGTTGTCGGGCGAGGCTCCGACCAACGTCCCGAGCCACCGAGGTCCGGCGCCGCGCCTCGCTCCCGGGTGGCGGGGTCGACGGAGCCGACGACCGGCTCCCAGGCGGGCTGCGGCAGGCAGCTGTGCAGCGCGTCGGCGAGGTCGGGCGAGACGACGTCGAGCGGCAGGGTGCCCGGGCAGATCCACGCGATGATGCCGTCACGGAGCTCGACGTCGCGCAGGCTCACCACGAGCAGCGCCACCTCGTCCGGGGTGAGCAGCTGACCGCTCCACGCGCGGTCGGCACCGGCCGGACCGAGGACGTCGTCGCCGATGGCGCCTTGGCCGGCACCGACGTGGTCCGTGGCGACATCGTCCTTGGCGACGTGCTCCGTGGCGTCGCCGTCCGTGGCGTCGCAGGTGTCGTCGCACGCCGAGTCGGTGACGTCGAGCAGCTTCGCCCAGGTGGCCAGGAACCGCAGCCGGTGCACGTCGACGGCGCGCTGCCCGAAGGCCCGCCCGTCGGACCGGGCACCGAGCCCCGCGAGCGCCTGCGCCACCGGTCCGGCGCGCTCGGGATCCAGGGCCACGAGGGTGGCCAAGGACTCCCGCCCGGGCAGTGGCGACACCTCCAGGGCCACGAACTGGGCCACGGCCGGTGCGTCACGAGGCACCTCCTGCATCTGTCCCTCGGTCGGGCAGCAGCCGGTGTCGCAGTCCGGGGCGTACCACCGGCCGGCACGGACGACGAGCCGGTCGAGGACCTGCACGCCCGCGGCCACGAGGTCGTCGCGGACCGCGTCGGCCAGCGGCAGGGCCGCGCCCGGACTCGACTCGTACCCGACGAGCAGGACCCCGTCCGGGTCCTCGCGCACCAGGGGCGGGACGACGGCGGCGCACGCCTCGGGGACGGCCGCGTCAGGCGGGAGGTCGATGCGCTCGACGAGCCCGATCTGGCGGTCCCGCAACGCGATCGCGACGAGGGAGTCGCTCGGGTGGTAGCCGAGCTGGTAGGGAAGGACGGCCAGGACGTCAGCGGGTCCGGCGAGACGGATGGGTTCCATGGCGCCCACGCTGCCGCGCGTCATCGCCCACGCCGAGGGCGCCGTCACCAGCCTGTGGACACCGCTTAAGGATCCACTCGACTGTGGACGACGCCCCGGCTGTGATGACGGATCGGCTGTGACAACGGATCGGCTGTGACGACGGATCGGCTGTGACGACGGATCGCCCGTGACGACGGCCCGGCCGCCGTCCCGGGTCAGCGGACGACGTGACCCGGGACGGTGGTGCCCCCGGGCGAGGTGGAGCCGGCGTCGGGAGCCGGCCCGGCGCCATACCCTGCGCCGCCACTGCCGGTGGGATGGGCGGTGCCGCGGACGGTGCGCTCCCAGCGCAGGTAGCTCTCGGTCTCGTTGACGAAGGCCGCCGCCAGCCACGACACGACGACGGCGTCGTCGGCGAGGCCGAGGACGGACAGGAACGCCTCCGGAACGAGGTCGATCGGCGACACGATGTACAGGACGGCAGCGGCCATCATGAACAACCGACCGCGCGTGCTGCCGTGGTAGTCCCCCCGCAGGGTCGCACTGACCAGCCGCGGGAAGCTGACGAAGCGCTCGCCCAGCCCCGGCGACCCGGGACGGAGCGCGGTGCGCAGTGCGGTGGCGATGGAGCGCAGGGCTCCCAGGCGGTTCACGGCCATGTCTGCTCCTCAGGTCCCGGTGGTCTTCTTGGGGAACTCGTGGCGGGCGTGGACGGCGATCCGCTTGAGGAGGTAGCTGTCGAGACCGGCACCGACGACACCACCGATGACCGGCACGCCCTTGCCGAACCGCGTCAGCGTCTTCTTCCCTGCGGTCGACAGCAGGCGGAAGCCCACGGCCTTGTTGACGACCATGAGCGCCGGTCCGGGCAGGCGCTGGGCGGCGAGGTTGGACAGCCGACCGGTCGCCATCACCCCGGCCTTCTGGAGCAGGTCGTCGGCGTCGGCCCCGACCAGGGTCAGCAGGACGGCCGAACGGATCTCGGGCTGCTTGATGTCGTACCCGCGCAGCGACGCGATCGAGGCGACCATGCGGGTGGCCACGACGTAGAACTCGACGACGTTCGCGGGCAGCGCGACGGGGAGCGTGATGAAGCCACCGAGCCCGGTGACGAAACCACCGGCGGCGGCGAGCTTGAGGTGACCACGGACGACTGCGTCGATCGCGTCCTCGGCGTCCGGGCGCTCGGCACGCTTGACGTCGGCGACCTTCTGCGCGGAGTCGAACCGCCCGCGGCCGTCGATGCCCACGTCCAGGAGGTTCTCGACAAGCCCGGTCACGGCGTTCGTGAGCATCCCCGAGTCCTCCTTGCCGGCCCTGGCCTGCTCGAGAGCGGAGGTCTTGACCTCCGGCTCGTCCTTGCCCAACCCGAGGAACGCCACGCTGTACTCCCTGATGTCGTCGTCAGCTACGGTACGAAGCTCTCTCGCCATCCTGCCACGCGGCTCCGCGACCAGCAGGTTTAGCCTTGGGAGCATGGCTGACCCCACCGCACCGTCCACCGAGTCCACCTTCGCCGCGTACGCCCACCCCGAACGACTCGTCAGCACGCAGTGGCTGGCCGAGCAGGTCGGGGCCGGCGCCGTCGGCGGACCCGACGGCATCGTCGTCCTCGAGTCCGACGAGGACGTGCTGCTCTACGACACCGGCCACATCCCCGGTTCGCTCAAGCTCGACTGGCACCAGGACCTCAACGACCCGGTGATGCGCGACTACGTCGACGCCGAGCAGTTCGCCGCCGTGATGTCCGCACGCCGGGTCGGCCGCGACACCACCGTCGTCATCTACGGAGACAAGAACAACTGGTGGGCCGCCTACGCCCTGTGGGTGATGACGCTCTTCGGCCACGAGGACGTGCGCCTCCTCGACGGTGGCCGCGCCAAGTGGGTGGCCGAGGGCCGGGAGATGACCAAGGACGTGCCGCAGGTGTCCCCACTCACCGGCGACGCGGCATACCCGGTCGTCGAGCGGGACGACGCGCCGGTCCGCGCGTTCAAGGAGGACGTCCTGGCCCACCTCGGTGGCGCGCTGGTCGACGTCCGCTCCCCCGGTGAGTTCAGCGGCGAGCTGCTGCACATGCCCGACTACCCGCAGGAGGGGGCGATGCGCGGCGGACACATCCCCGGCGCGCGGTCGGTGCCGTGGGCCCGTGCGGCCAACGAGGACGGCACCTTCAAGTCCCGCGAGGAGCTCGAGGCGATCTACCTCACCGAGCAGGGACTGACCCCGACCGACGCGACGATCGCCTACTGCCGCATCGGGGAACGCTCCTCGCACACCTGGTTCGTCCTCACCCACCTGCTCGGCTTCGACCAGGTCCGCAACTACGACGGCTCGTGGACCGAGTGGGGCAACTCGGTGCGTATCCCCGTCGAGCAGGGCGCCCAGAAGTGACCGACAGCGTCGACCTGCCGTCGGCGATGCGCGAGATCGCCGACGACTTCGCCGAGCTCACCGCTCCGGAACGGCTCCAGCTGCTGCTCGAGTTCAGCGAGGGTTTGCCCGAGCTGCCCGAGCGGTATGCCGGGTCGCTGGACTCCATGGAGCAGGTGCACGAGTGCCAGTCGCCGATCTTCCTCGCCGTCGAGGTCGGGGACGAGCCCCGCGACACCCCGGGTGAACGGCCGGTGCACCTGTTCTTCTCGGCCCCCCAGGAGGCGCCGACGACGCGCGGCTTCGCAGGGATCCTGCACGAGGGCCTCGACGGCCTCAGCGTCGCGGAGGTGCTCGCGGTGCCGGAGGTGGCGCCGTACCAGTTCTCCCTCGGTGAGGCGGTCTCCCCGCTGAGGTTGCGCGGGATGGTGGGCATGCTCAGCCGGATCAAGCGCCAGGTTGCGCTGAAGTCGCAGTCCTAGCAACGCTTTCCGTCACCACCGGCACACCACTGCGTATGGCGCGTGGTGCACGGCGAAGCCGCGGCCCCCTCTCGGGGACCGCGGCTTCGCGGTGTGCGGGTGCTGCGGGTGGGTGGTGCCGACGCGGAGGTCGGTCAGCGCACCGCGGCGAGGGCGTCGACGATGCCCTCGCCGTAGTAGCTGTTGTCGGCCTCGGGGCCGACGCACGCCGGTCCACCGTTGTTCTCGGCCGGGGCGCAGGCGTGGTCGACGGCCTGGGCGCGCAGCTTGGCGACCATCTGGGCGGGCGTCCAGTCCGGGTGCGCCGACTTCATCAGCGCGAGGACACCGGCGACGTGCGGGGAGGCCATCGAGGTGCCGCTCTTGGTGCCGTAGCCGTTGTTGGCGACGACGGTGGACAGGATCGTGCGGCCGGGGGCGGCGACGTCGATGACGCCGAGCCCGCGGTTGCTGAACGATGCGAGCTGACCCGTCCTGGTCGTCGCCGAGACCGTCACGACGCCGGGCAGCTCGGCCGGGATGTCGAGGCAGCCCTCGTCGATGGTGCGGGCGATCGGCGTCGTGTCGTTGGGGCTCGACGTGTCGGTGGTGTTGTTCGACAGGTCGGTGGCGGCGTTGCCTGAGGCAGCGGCGTGGACGACGCCCTGCTTGGTCGACCAGGCGACCGCGCGGCCGACGGCCTCGAGGACCGCAGCCTGGTCGGGCTGGTCACCGCACCAGTACATCATCGGGTCGATGTAGTAGCTGTTGTTGGTGACGTCCATCTTGTGCTGGCCGGCCCAGACGAAGCCGCAGATGGCGTACTCGGGGTAGATGAAGCCGTCGTCGTTGACGACCTTGACCGAGGCCATCCGGGCGCCGGGGGCGACACCGACGATGCCGACACCGTTGCGGGCGGCGCCGATCGTGCCGGCGACGTGCGTGCCGTGGTCGGAGGTGGTGGGGGCCCAGGCGCCGGGGGTGGTGTCCGGGCGGCCGGCGTCGACGCAGCTGACCGAGTCGGCGACGTCGATGTTGGCCTGCAGGTCCGGGTGGTCGGGGTCGATGCCGCTGTCGAGCACGCCGACCACGACCGAGCGGTCACCGTCGGTGATCCGGTGCGCCTGGTCGGCCTTGATCGCGGTCATGTCCCACTGCTCACCCTCACGCGGGTCCGCGACCGGAGCCGTGGTGTTCTCGGTGGCACCGGAGAGGTCGCCGTTCGCCGGCTTGGCGTGGCCCTGCTTGTACCCCGACGCACCCTTGCCCCAGGAGGCGCTGAGGTCGGTGGGGGTGCCCTCGGTCACGGCAGCGGTGCGGCTCGCGCCGACGGACTTGACGGCGTTGGCGCCGTTCTTCACGACGTCGGTGCGGAACGCGCCGCGGTCGGAGTGGGCGATGACGACGCCGATCTGCGGCCACGACTGGACCACGACGCCGCCGGAGGCCTTGACGGCCTTCTCGACGAGCGCGGTCTGGCCGGGGTTGGCGACCTTGGCGTTCACGACGTAGCTCATGAGCTTGCCGTCGGTGGTGACGACGGGCACCGGGGTCGAGGCGTCCTCGGCGGTCGTCGCCGCGCTGGCGCTCCCTGACGCGAGCATCGCGCTGGCGAGCAGCGCGGCCGAGGCGGCGAACGCCGCGCCGGCGTACCGGTGGGGTCGGTGAGTCCGTACGGACATCGGGAATCCTCCTGGTGTGGGGGTGTCGTGCAAGCGCCCTGCGGATCGGGGCACTGTGGCACTGTGCCCGAAAGGTCCGACACATGGGGCTTTGGAAGCGTTTCAATCGTTCACCGGACCTCCCTGCCGCTCGGTGCTCGTGCCGGACCGTCGGTGGGGCCTGACAGGATGACGACCGCCATGGCTGCTCCCCTCGTCGCGTTCGTGACCTCCCCCGACGCCCGGGCGGCCATCGTCCCGGCGGACGGCGCGGCAGTCCGCCCGCCGGCCGGTCCGGGGGGATCCGTGGACGCAGGCGTGCACCCCGCGGTGGACGCCGCCGTGGTGCTGCCACTGGGTGAGGCGGTCCGCAGGGTGGCCGAGCTCGTCGAGGCGGGAGCGGCACGGTTCACGTGGTGGGCTGCGGGGATCGACGCAGCACCCCTGGTCGCCGCCCGCGTGCCCGTGGCCCGGTGCTGGGACGTCGCCGAGGCCCACCGACTGCTCCTCGGCGGGTGGGACGCGTCTCCCCAGGTCGCCTGGGCCGCGGCCCACGGCCTGGACCGGGGCGGCCTCCCGCCGGCGTCGCGAGGAGACCTCTTCGACTTCCACGCGACCGATGACGACCCGGTCGACGTCGTCGTCCGGCCGGACGGCTACCTCGTGCCCGACGCGGGCTCGCCGCAGTGGCGGCCCACCGACGAGGCCCTCGTGGCCTGGGGCAGGGCCGCCCTGGACTGCGCCACCGCGCAGGCCGCGGCCCTCGACCGGCTCGGCCCCCGCAGCGTCGCCGCCGCCCACTCCGAGTCGGCCGCGGCATACCTCTGCGTGGAGCTCACCCGCGACGGCCTGCCCATCGACCGGGAGGTGGCTCGCGAGCTCATCGAGGCCAGTGCCGGGGCACGCCCCACCGACGAGGCCGACGCCCGCAGGATCCGGGCCGGGCGCGACGCCGCCGTGCTGGCCCACACCCCCGGTCGCGAGTCCACGGACCTGCGCAACCCCGTGCAGGTGCGTGAGCTGCTGGCCTCGGTGGGGGTGGTGGTGCCCAACACCCGCAAGTGGGTGCTCGAGCCGTTCCGGGAGACGCACTCCGTCGTCGGCGCGCTGCTGGAATGGCGCAAGGCCGAGCGGATCGCGACGACGTACGGCCACACCTGGCTCGACACCCACGTCGGCCCCGACGACCGGCTCCGGGGCGGGTGGACCGCGTGCGACGGCGCAGCGGGGCGGATGACCGCGCAGAACGGCCTGCACAACCTGCCCGCCGCGCTGCGTCCTGCGGTCGCGGCGCACCCCGGCCACGTCTTCGTCCGGGCCGACCTCGGCCAGATCGAACCGCGCGTCCTGGCCGTCGTGGCCGGCGACGCGTCGTTCGCCGCGGCGACCCGGGCCGACGACCTCTACGCGCCGGTCGCCGCGACGCTCGGCGTGGACCGGCCGGTCGCCAAGATCGCCGTCCTCGCCGCGATGTACGGCCAGCGCAGCGGCGCCGCCGGTGAGGCCCTCAAGGGCCTCGAGCGCGCCTACCCCGTGGCGATGGGCTACCTCGACGGCGCGTATGCCGCGGGGGTGCGGCGCGAGCCGCTGCGCACCTACGGGGGACGCCTCATCCGCCTCGACCAGGTGCTGTCCGACGTCCCGGTCGAGGGAGCTGCCGCCCACGACGCCGCGAGGGGCCGGTTCGCCCGCAACGCGGTCATCCAGGGCAGCGCGGCGGAGCTCTTCAAGGCGTGGGCGGCCACCGTGCGTGCCACGACCCGCGACCTCGGCGCCCAGATCGTGCTCTGCCTGCACGACGAGCTACTCGTCCACGTGCCGGAGCAACACGCCGAAGAGGCCAGGGCGCGGGTCGTCGCGGCCCTCGACGACAGCGCCCGCCGGTGGACGGGGTCGACGCAGGTGCGGTTCGTCGCCGACGCCTCCGTCATCCGCCGCTGGTCCGAGGCCAAGGAGTAGGGAAGGACGAGCGGGACAATCCGGTGGTGTCCCCGTGGGGCGCCCCCATTGGTGGTTAGGTGTCCCCCATGGATGAACACGACGTCAAGCGAGCGGCTTCCGAGGCGTCCGACCACCCGGCGCTGGAGACCGCGGCCCGGGTGGGCTACGCGACCAGCGGGCTGCTCCACCTCCTCATCGGCTGGATCGCGCTGCAGGTCGCGCTCGGCAAGACCGGTCGCGCCGACCAGAGCGGCGCCCTGTCGTCGCTGGCGGGCAACGGCGCGGGCCAGCTGGCCCTGTGGATCAGCGTGCTGGGGTTCTTCGGGTTGGCGATCTGGCAGGTGGCCGATGCGATCGTCGGGCACCCGGGCGACGACGCCGACGCCTGGGGCGGTCGTGCCAAGGCCGGCGGCAAGGCCGTCCTCTACCTCGTCCTCGCCTGGTCGGCCCTGGGGTTCGCGCGCGGCAAGGAGAGCAACAGCCGCAAGCAGAGCGTCGACTTCACCGCCAGCCTCCTGGAGAAGCCCGGTGGCCGGGTCCTGATCATCATCATCGGCCTCGCCGTCATCGGCGTCGGCATCTACCACGTCTACAAGGGCGCCACGAAGAAGTTCCTCGAGGACCTCGCCGGACACCCCGGCACCTGGGCGACCCGGGCCGGACAGGTCGGCTACATCGCCAAGGGTGTCGCCCTGGTCATCGTCGGGTTCCTCTTCGCCGCCGCCGGGTTCCACAAGAAGGCCAAGGAGGCCAGTGGCCTCGACGGCGCGCTCAAGTCGCTGCGGGACGAGTCCTTCGGGACCACACTGCTCGTCGTCATGGCTCTCGGGTTCGCAGCCTTCGGCGTCTACAGCTTCGCTCGCGCCCGGTACGCCAAGGTCTGACGCGCCAAACCCGTCCGCCACGGCGGACCCACGACCCCCCGCAGAGAACGAGGCCCCCGGCAGTCGCCGGGGGCCTCGTGCGCGGTGCGTCGCAGCGCGGGTCAGTCCTGGGACGGACCGTCGTCCGAGACGTCGCGCAGGAACTGCTCGAACTCCGCACCGATCTCGTCGGCCGACGGCAGCTCGCTCACGTCGGTGGCGAGCAGACTCGGCTTCTGGCGGCCTTCGCTGAAGGTGTCGTACTGGCGCTCGAGGGCCTCGATCACCTGGGTGACCTCTTCGGACCCCTCGACCTCGCGGGCGATCTCCGCCCGGTTGAGACCGGCCTGCGCCATGAGGTCGTCGGTGGGCAGGGACAGGCCTGTGGCACCGGTGATCGCGTTGAGGGCGGTCACGGCACCGTCGGCGAACTCCGCCTGGGCGAGGTAGTGCGGCACGTGGACCGCGAACCCGATCGCGTCGTGACCGGACTCGCCGAGCCGCAGCTCGAGCAGCGACGAGAGGCTGCCCGGCACCTCGATACGACCGAAGGGGTTGTCCTGCGGCGGGACGAGGCGCGGGTCGGTCGCGTGCGACGTCAGGCCGATCGGCCGGGTGTGCGGGACGGCCATGGGGATGCCGTGCGCGGTGACGACGAGGTCGACGCCGAGCAGCACGACGAGCTGGCGGACCGCCTCCGTGACGCGCTCCCACTGGAAGTCCGGCTCGGGCCCGGTGAGCAGCAGGTACGGCGTGCCGTCGCGGTCGGCCAGCCGGTGCAGAGCGAGGCAGGGGTCCTCGTAGCTGAGCCACCGGTTGGTGTCGAACACCATCGTGGGCCGACGGCTGCGGTAGTCGATCAGCTGGTCGGTGTCGAAGGCGGCCACGACCGTCGACTCGGAGGTGGCGAGGAGGTGGTCGGTCAGCAGCCGCTGGGTGTGGCCGGCGTCCATGAAGCCGCCGAGCGCGACGACCATGACGGTGGCACGCAGCTCCTGCGGGTCGGTGTCGGTCTCGAAGTGGTAGAGCTCGGATGGGTTCTGCACGATGACTCCAGCGGTGGGGTTCTCGGGTGGTGCGCCTGCGGTGCGTACCTCCGTGGTCGGTGGTACGTCAGTGCCAACACCTCAGGATGGCAGGGGATTCCGCGCGGCCCGTCCAGGACAGTCCAGGACAGTCCAGGACACGCATCACGGTGCCGGAACAGACCGACCATCACACGGAAACAGATTGCGGGAATGGACCGCCACGGCCTACTGTTCAGATGAAACGAAACAGTTTCGTACCATCGGAGGATAGCAGCAGTGAGCACGACCAGCGCGACCCCCAGCACCGAGGAGCCGGTCCGCACCCGGCCCCGGGTCGAGGGCGAACGCGAGCGCGAGATCCTCGAGGCGACGCTCGAGGCCCTCGTCGAGCACGGCTACGACAAGCTGAGCTTCGACGCGGTCGCGACAGCGGCCAAGGCGTCGAAGGCGACGCTGTACCGCCGCTGGCCGGCCAAGGTCGACCTCGTCCTCGACGCCATGCAGCTCATGCTGGGCGTCGAGGCGGACCGGCACCCCGACACGGGCAGCCTCCGCGGTGACCTCATCGCCCAGGCCTGCGCCAAGGGCGGGTTGTCCGACGACCGCCCGATCAAGGTGTTCGGCTCGCTGATGAACTCCATGCAGCGCGACCCCGAGCTCCACGACGCCATCGTCACGCGCCTCATCGCGCCGAAGATGGCTGCCGCGGTCCGACCCTTCCGTGCTGCCCAGCAGCGCGGTGAGATCGGCGACGACGCCGACCTCGACACGTTGGCACGACTGCTGCCGGCGATCTCCATCCACGAGGCGATGCTGACGGGTTCCCACCCCTCGCAGGACCGCCTCGTCCTCCTGGTGGACAGCGTCGTCCTCCCAGCCTGCGCAGCGACGCTGCACCGCGCCTGACCCTCCATCCACACCGGAACCCGCACACGGCGGCGGGCCCACCTCACCACCTAGGACTCCCATGTCATCCACCTCTGCGGTCGAGCACACCTCGACGCCCGAGGGTGCGGAGCCGTCCAAGGCCCCGCAGCGCCTCGGTCTCGCGCTGACGGTCATCAGTGCGGCCCAGCTCATGGTCGTGCTCGACGGCACCATCGTGAACATCGCCCTCCCCCACCTGCAGACCGACCTGGGGTTCACCCCGGGCAACCTCTCGTGGGTCGTCAACGCCTACACCCTGGCCTTCGGTGGCCTGCTGCTGCTCGGCGGTCGCCTCGGTGACCTTTTCGGCCGACGCAAGGTCTTCATGACCGGTGTCGTCGTCTTCGCGTTCGCCTCCCTCCTCGGCGGCATCGCCCAGACCGAGGGCATCCTCCTCGGCGCGCGGGCGCTCCAGGGTGTCGGTGCGGCCCTCGCCTCACCCACCGCCCTGGCCCTGATCACCACGACCTTCCCCGCAGGCCCGGCGCGCAACCGCGCCATGGGCGTGTATGCCGCGATGTCCGGTGCGGGTGCCGCCATCGGCCTCATCCTCGGTGGCGCTCTCACCGAGGCGTCCTGGCGCTGGACCTTCTTCATCAACGTGCCGATCGGCCTGCTCGTCCTCTTCCTCGCCCCGCGCGTCCTGCGTGAGTCCGAGCGCGGTCGCGGCAGCCTCGACGTCCCCGGTGGCATCACGGGCACGGCCGGCCTGGTCTCCCTCGTCTACGGCCTGACGCACGCCGCCTCCACCTCGTGGACCGACGGTGTCACCATCGGCACCCTGGTCGCCGGCGTCCTGCTGCTCGCACTCTTCCTGGTCATCGAGATCCGCTCCGAGCACCCGCTGCTGCCGATGCGCATCCTGCAGGACCGCACCCGTGGCACGTCGTTCGTCGTCATGCTCGTCGTCGGCGCCGCGATGTTCTCGATGTTCTACTTCCTCGGCCTCTACATCCAGCAGGTGCTCGGGTACTCCCCGCTCAAGGCCGGCTTCGCGTTCCTGCCGTTCTCGTTCGGCATCGTCATCGCGGCCCAGGTCGCCTCGGCCCTCATGACCCGGGTCGACCCCCGCTGGATCGCCGGCACCGGTGCGCTGCTCGCGTCGGGTGCCATGTTCGGGTTCTCCCGCCTCGAGGTCGACAGCTCGTACGCCGGACACCTGCTGCCGTTCATCATCGTGATGGCGTTCGGCATGGGTCTGGTCTTCGTGCCCATGACCCTCACCGCCGTGGCCGGTGTCGCGCAGGAGGACTCGGGCGTCGCGTCCGCCGTCCTCAACACGATGCAGCAGGTCGGTGGCTCCCTGGGCCTGGCGACCCTGAGCACCGTCTTCGCCAGCGCCCTCACCGACCGGGCCGCCGTGCTCGGCGCGGAGCTGCAGACCAAGGCCACCGCCGGTGGCATGACGCCGGAGCAGCTCGCCCAGGCCAAGGCCTTCATCGGACTCCAGGCGCAGACCTACGGTTCGGGCAAGGCCTACCTCGTGGGTGCCGCCATGATCCTCGTCGGTGCCGCCATCACCTTCGCGTTCCTCAACGTCAAGCACGAGAAGCTCTCGACCGAGGGCCACGAGAACGTCCACCTCGCCTGACCGCACCACCAGCCCCCGAGGGGGCACCGTCTCCACGGTTCGGGGGCGCCGGAGTGACCACGAGTCACGCCGGCGCCCCCAAGCTCGTTGAGGAGCAGGTGGTGACCGCGTCGGGTGGTCCCGAACCCGGATCGTTCAGGCGTCGAGGGCCTTGATGGCGGCGCGGATCCGCTTCTCCGAGACGGGGTGTGCCGTGCCGATGCCGTTCGCGAACAGGCTCACCCGCAGCTCCTCCACCATCCACCCCACCGCGCGGACGGGCTCCGAGCGGCGGTCCACGGGCGGCAGGGAGTCCAGCAGGTCGGCATACGCGATCTCCATCCGGTCCACCACCTCCTGGCTCGCGGCGTCGCGGGCCAGGGCAGCAGGCGAGGATGGGGCCTTCTCGAGGCGTTGCGCCATGGCGCGCAGGTAGCGGCGCAGGTGCGGCAGGTGTGCCAGTCCCGTGTCTGCGACGAAGCCTGCATAGACGAGGCTGTCGAGCTGGGCACGGACGTCTGCGACGAGGGCCGCGGTGGTGGGAGCCGTGAGGCGGTCCAGGGCTGCGCGCACCTCGCGGGCCGCCCCGAGCACCGGCTCCACCTCGTCGACGACGAGCAGGACACGGGTGGCGACGTGGGTCCGCACGCTCGCCAGCACCTCCTCGAACGCCTCCGGACTGCGCACCCCTGACGCGGCGCCTGCCCGTTCGGCGACGAGGGCGTCGACGGCGCACGCGAGGCAGTCCTCCAGGAGAGCAGGCACCGAGCCGTGCGGGTTGTCGCCGAGGGTGAGCTTCTGGGTGTTGGAGAGCCGGGCGAGCACCCGCTTCCACGGGGCGGTCGTGTTGAGCAGGAGCAGCCGTCGCACACCGAGGGCCGTGGCGGCCCGGGCCTCACGCTCCCCCGCCAGCACCTGGAGGTCGACGGACTCGCCACGGTCGACCAGCGCCGGGTAGCCCTGGACGACCTGGCCTCCCGAGCGCGTCTCGAACGTCTGCGGCAGCTCGCCGAAGTCCCACCGCTGCAGGCCTTTTCGCTCGACCGAGGCTCCAGCACGCGACATCCGGCGCTGGACCTGGCCGGCGAGCTCGTCCTGGAGCGCCCGCAGGTCCTTGCCACTGCCCAGCACCTTCCCCCGGTCGTCCTCGACGCTGAAGGTGATCCGCAGGTGGTCTGCGACGCGCTCGGCCCCCCAGTCCTCGGCGGGGATGCGCACACCGGTCCGTGCGTGCAGGACGCGGGCCAGCTCCTCGTCCAGGCGACGGCCCCCTCCTGGCTGCACGTCGGCCAGGGCGGCCGCGGCGTGGTCGGGCGCGGGGACGAAGTGACGACGGGTGGCCTTCGGCAGGGCCCGGATCAGCGCGGTGGCCAGGTCGGCGCGCAGTCCCGGGACCTGCCAGTCGAAGCCCTCGTCCTCGACCTGGTTGAGGACCTGGACGGGCAGGTGGACGGTGACGCCGTCGGCGGCGGTACCCGGCTCGAACTGGTAGGTCACCGGGAACTCGAGCCCGCCCTGGCGCCAGGTCCTCGGGTAGTCCTGGGCGGAGACGCCATCGGCCGAGTCACGGGTGAGGAATTCCTCGGTGAACGTCAGCAGGTCGGGCGTCTGCTTGCGCGCATCCTTCCACCAGCGGTCGAAGTGGCGCTGGGAGACGACCTCGGCGGGCACCCGCTGCTCGTAGAACGTGATGAGGTCCTCGTCGTCCACGACGATGTCGCGGCGTCTGGCCCGCTCCTCGAGCTCCGAGAGTCGTTGCAGCAGAGCCTGGTTCGCCCGGAAGAAGGCGTGGTGCGTCTCCCAGTCGCCCTCGACGAGGGCGTGCCGGATGAACAGCTCGCGCGACTCCTCGGGGTTGATGCGGGCGTAGCTGACGGTGCGTGCCGCGACCAGCGGCACGCCGTAGAGCGTGACGCGCTCGGTCGCCTGTGCCGCGCCCTGCTTGCGGGACCACCGGGGCTCGGAGTAGCTGCGCTTGACCAGGTGCGGCGCGAGCCGCTCGGCCCACACGGGGTCGATGCGGGCGTTGGTCCGCGCCCACAGGCGGGTGGTCTCGACGAGCTCGGCCGACATGACGAACGTGGGCTGCCGCCGGAACAGCGTCGACCCCGGCGAGATGCCGAATCGTGCACCACGGGCGCCGAGGTAGTCACGCTTCGCCTCGTCGCGCAGACCGACGTGGGAGAGCAGCCCGGCCAGCAGCGCCTGGTGGATGGTGTCGGCGTTCGGGTCCTCATCCGGCGCCGAGGTCGCCTGCTTCGGGTCGATGCCGACGTCCTGGCAGGCCTTGCGCAGCTGGCTGTGCAGGTCCTGCCACTCGCGCACACGCAGGTAGTGCAGGAACTCGTTCCGGCACATGCGTCGGAAAGCGCTGTGGCTCAACGCCTTCTGCTGGTCCTTGAGGTAGGCCCACAGGTTGAGCAGCGACATGAAGTCGGAGTGCTCGTCCTTGAAGCGCGCGTGCGACTGGTCGGCCTGCGTCTGCTTGTCGGCGGGACGCTCGCGGGGGTCCTGCATGGACAGGGCGGCGACGATGACGAGCACCTCACGGGTGCAGCCGAGCCTGCCGGCCTCGATGAGCATCCGCCCGAGCCGCGGGTCCACGGGGAGCCGGGCCAGCGACCGCCCGTATGGCGTCAGCTGCCGACTTCGTCGCCCCTCACCCTCGGGGTCGAAGGCCTGGAGCTCCTCGAGCAGGCGGACGCCGTCGGCGACCTGACGCGGGTCGGGGGCGTCGACGAACGGGAAGCGCCCGACGTCGCCGAGCCCGAGCGAGGTCATCTGGAGGATGACCGAGGCGAGGCTGGTGCGCTGGATCTCCGGCTCGGTGAACTCGGGACGGCTGTCGTAGTCCTCCTCCGAGTACAGCCGGATGCAGATGCCGTCCGCCACGCGCCCGCACCGGCCGGCACGCTGGTTGGCGCTGGCCTGCGAGACGGGCTCGATCGGGAGGCGCTGGACCTTGGTGCGCTGGCTGTAGCGGGAGATGCGCGCCGTGCCGGCGTCGACGACATACCGGATGCCGGGGACCGTCAGCGACGTCTCGGCGACGTTGGTGGCCAACACGATCCGTCGTCCGGACGCTCGGCCGAACACGCGGTGCTGCTCGGCCGCCGAGAGCCGCGCGTAGAGCGGGAGGACCTCGGTCTGCGGGAGCTTCATCGACGTCAGGGCGTCGGCGGTGTCGCGGATCTCGCGCTCCCCGGACAGGAACACGAGGATGTCGCCCTCGCGGTTCTCGGTCCACAGCTCCTCGACGGCCTCGCAGACACCGGTGACCTGGTCGCGCTCGCTGTCGTCGGGCCGGTCGGGGTCGACAAGCGGTCGGTAGCGCAGCTCGACGGGGTAGGTGCGACCGGAGACCTCGATGATCGGGGCGGGCGTCCCGTCAGCGGAGGCGAAGTGCTCCGCGAACCGCTGCGGGTCGATGGTCGCCGAGGTGATGACGACCTTGAGGTCGGGGCGACGAGGCAGGAGCTGCTTGAGGTAGCCGAGGATGAAGTCGATGTTGAGGCTGCGCTCGTGGGCCTCGTCGATGATGATCGTGTCGTACTTGCGCAGCAGCTTGTCGCGCTGCATCTCGTTGAGCAGGATGCCGTCGGTCATGACCTTGACCAGGGTGCTGTCGCTGCTCTGGTCGGTGAACCGCACCTGGTAGCCGATGGCCGTGCCGAGCTCGACCTCGAGCTCGTCGGCGATGCGCTCGGCCACCGACCTGGCCGCGATCCGCCGCGGCTGGGTGTGGCCTACCAGACCGGCCTGCCCACGACCGACCTCGAGGCAGATCTTGGGGAGCTGGGTCGTCTTCCCCGAGCCCGTCTCCCCCGCCACGATGACGACCTGGTGGTCGCGGATGGCAGCGGCGATGTCGTCCTTGCGTGCGACGACCGGGAGGTTCTCGGGGTAGGTCAGCTCCGGGACCGGTGGCGGCACCCGTACCGGCCGTGGTCTCCTGCTCCCCCGCGTCATGTCCGCCGTGTCCGCGCCACGGTTCGCCCGAGCGGGGCGTCGACCGCGACGGCTGCGTGCGCCACGGGGGGCGCCCTCGCTCACTGCGTCCGCCGTCCGGGCAGCACCGGGCTCGGTGGCGTCGGCGGAGGGCATGCAGGCCAGCATACGGAGGCCGCGCGAGCCCACACCGTGCTGTCCCTGCCCCTCGCGGCGTCGCTTCCGCGGCCTTCGCCTGAGGTCGGGTGGCCGCCACCCAGCAGACGTTGCTGCCCCGCACCCAGGTTGCTCCCTGCCCCGGGTGCAGCAACCCCTGCTGGCAGAGGTTGCTGCACCCGGGGTCTGCGCTCCGGTCAGGCGCCCTTGGCGGCGATGAACCCCTGCTCGAGGTCGGCGACGATGTCGTCGATGTGCTCGATGCCGACGGCGAGGCGCACCAGGCCGGGGGTCACCCCGGCGGCGAGGCGGTCGCTGTCCGGGCCCTGCGAGTGGGTCGTGGACGCCGGGTGGATCGCCAGCGACCGCACGTCACCGATGTTGGCGACGTGGCTGTGCAGCTCCAGCGCCTCGACGAACCGGCGCCCGGCCTCGACCCCGCCGGCGATCTCGAACGCCAGCACCGCACCAGCGCCCCGCGGCGTGTACTTCTTCGCCTTCTCGTAGGACTCGTGGTCCGGCAGCGAGGCCCAGACGACCTTCTCGACCTGCTCGTGCCCCTGGAGGAACTCGGCCACCTTGTGGGTGTTCTCGAGGTGCCGGTCGATGCGGAGGCTGAGGGTCTCGATGCCCTGGGCGATGAGGAACGCGTTGAACGGCGCCACCGACGGGCCGAGGTCGCGCAGCAGCTGCACGCGCGCCTTGAGGATGAAGGCGAGGTTGGCCCCGAGCGGGCTGCCGACGCCGAGGTCGCGGGCGAAGACGAGCCCGTGGTAGCTCTCCTCTGGGGTGTTGTAGTTGGGGAACTTCTCCGGGTCGGCGGCGTAGTCGAACGTGCCACCGTCGACGATCACGCCGGCGATCGACGTGCCGTGGCCGCCCAGGTACTTCGTCGCCGAGTGCACGACGATGTCCGCGCCCCACTCCAGCGGGCGGATGAGGTACGGCGTCGCGATGGTGTTGTCGACGACGAGCGGCACCCCTGCCTCGTGGGCGGCCGCGGCGACGGCCTCGATGTCGAGCACCTCGGACTTGGGGTTGGCGATGGTCTCGCCGAAGAACAGCTTGGTGTTGGGCTGGACGGCGGCCTTCCACGACTCGATGTCGTTGGGGTCGGCGACGAAGCTCACCTGGATGCCGAACTTCGGCAGCGTGTGCTTGAGCAGGTTGTACGTGCCGCCGTAGAGCGACGGGCTGGCGACGACGTGGTCTCCGGCCTCCGCGATGTTGAGGATGGCGAGGGTCTCGGCCGCCTGGCCGGAGGCGACCAGCAGGGCGCCGACACCGCCCTCGAGGGACGCGACGCGCTGCTCCACAGCATCCTGCGTGGGGTTCATGATGCGGGTGTAGATGTTGCCGAACTCCTTGAGCGCGAACAGGTTTGCCGCGTGCTCGGTGTCCTTGAAGACGTAGGACGTCGTCTGGTAGATCGGCAGGGCGCGGGCCCCGGTGGCCGAGTCGGGCTCCTGCCCCACGTGGACCTGGCGGGTCTCGAACGACCAGTTGGCGTTGCTCATGTCAGTGACCTTCACTCTCGGGTGCCGCAGGCGGCGTCGATGTGGTCCGTCACCGAGGGTGGGTGCTGCAGGTCGCCACCGCCGGAGACGGTGCGGGACACGTGGTGGGTCTCCCGCGCTTGCGCACGACAGGTGCCGTGCGCCTGGTCCTCACCCGGGGCACCCCACCGCGGAGGAGGGTTGCCGGCCAGCGAGCCGGGGCTTGGCACTGGCACTCATGACCTACGGGACAAGGGTATGCCGCGTCGTCGCCGACGCGGCATACCCGTCTCTCATCGCGGACCCGGTCCGCTCCTCCCGGAGCGCGCCGGTCCTGCCGCCGTCGGACAACGGTCAGGCCGCGGTCAGGCCGCGGTCAGGCTGCGGCCACCGCCGGTCAGGGCAGCATCCAGCCGAGCACCGAGGTGGACTGGAGGAACACGATGACGCACATGAACGCGAGGAAGCCCAGGCTCCACCCGACGACCTTGCGGAACAGGTCGCCCTCGCGGCCGGACAGACCGACCGCGGCGGCGGCGATGGCGAGGTTCTGCGGCGAGATCATCTTGCCGAGGACACCACCGGAGGAGTTCGCCGCGGCCATCAGCGCAGGGCTGAGTCCGACGTCCTTGGCCGCCGAGACCTGGAGGGCACCGAAGAGGGAGTTCGACGAGGTGTCGGACCCGGTCACCGCGACCCCCAGCCAGCCGAGGATCGGCGAGAGGATCGCGAACGCCGCTCCCGCACCGGCCATCCACGAGCCGAGCGTCGCGGTCTGACCCGAGGCGTTCATGACGTAGGCGAGGCCGAGGACCGCCATCACCGTGAGGATCGCCGACGCGAGCTGCCTGTACGTCGCGCCGTAGGCCTTGAGCGCCTTGGCCGGCGAGATGCCGATCGCCGGGATCGTGAACAGTCCGGCGATGAGCATCAGGGTGCCGGCGGCACTGAGCCAGTTGAGCTTAAACGTCGGCAGCGTCGACTCCTTGCCCGCAGCCGTCTGGAGGCCGTCGAGGCCGGGCCACGCGAACGACCGTGTGGGGGCGTCCAGCGCTCCCTTGATGCCGGGCAGCTGGGCGACGATGAACAGCGCGATGATGATGAGGTAGGGCGCGTAGGCCTTGACCACCTCGCCGGTGCTGTCGACCTTCCCGGCGTCGCGGGCCGCAAGGTCGTTGACCGTCGTCGAGGGCACGGGCTCGTCGTGCCGACGGGACTCACCGCGGCGCGTGGACGCCGAGCCGGTGGAGCGGGAGGACCCACCGGAGGACGACGCACTGCTGCGGGCACCGACGAGCTCGTCCTTGTCGGTCTCGGTCTCGACGTAGGTGTCCGACGGCTGCCACACGCGCAGCAGGATCACGACCGAGAGCGCACCCACGAGGGCGGCGACGATGTCGGTCAGCTGGGTCGAGAGGTAGTTGCTCGTCGCAAACTGCGCCACGGCGAAGGCGATGCCGCACGTGAGGGTCGCCGGCAGGGTGGCGCGGACGCCCTTGCCCTTGTCGACGATGTAGACCAGGGCCATCGGCACGAACACCCCGAGCAGCGGTGTCTGGCGCCCGACGATCTGCGACAGCACCTTCTCCGACTCACCGCTGACGGTGGCCAGCGTGGTGATCGGCACGGCCAGCGCCCCGAACGCAACCGGCGCCGTGTTGGCGACCAGGGCCACGACGGCAGCCTTCATCGGCCGGAAGCCCAGCGCGATGAGCATGACGCTGGTGATGGCGACGGGGGTGCCGAACCCGGCCAGCGCCTCGAGCAGCGCACCGAAGCAGAATGCGATGATCACGGCCTGGATCCGCTGGTCGTCGCTCACCTTGGCGAACGAGCGCCGCAGCACGTCGAAGTGCCCCGTCTCGACGGTCATGTTGTAGACCCAGATCGCGTTGATGACGATCCACAGGATCGGGAAGAAGCCGAACGCAGCGCCCTCCACCCCCGCGGACAGGGCCGGTCCGACCGGCATGGAGTAGGCAGCCAGGGCCACGACGAGCGAGACCGCCAGCGAGATCAGGGCGGCCTTCCACGCGGCCAGGCGCAGCACGCCGAGCAGGACGAACAGGGTCAGCAGGGGCAGCATCGCCACGAGGGCGGTGATGGTCAGTGAGCCGGCGACGGCATCGAGTTCCGGTCTGTACACGTGGTCACCTCGTTGTGAGACATGTCGTTGTGCGACATCGGGATTCGGGAGTTCGTGCGTCTAGGGCGTCGGCGACCCCCCGGTGCTGCGCGTGGCGCCGGGGACCCCGAGGTCGGACGGCTGCCGTCCCCGCAGGGACGCGTCGAGGACCTCGATGGTGTGGGCCAGCGGCATGGGGGTGCCGGCCCGCTCGAGGGAGGAGTGGATCTGCATGAGGCAGCCGGGGTTGGCGGTGACGAGGAGCTGGGCGCCGGTGCGCTGCACGTTCGCCGCCTTGAGGTCACCGAGCTCGCGCGCCGTGCCGGGGTTGAGCAGGTTGTAGATCCCCGCGCTGCCGCAGCACAGCGACCCGTCCGGGACCTCCCGCACCTCCAGCCCCGGTATGGCGCCGAGCAGCTGACGGGGCTGGCTGCGGATCCCCTGGGCGTGGCCGAGGTGGCAGGCGTCGTGGTAGGCCACGCTCACCTCGAGCGGGTGCCGTGTGGCGACGGGCTCGACCTCGGCGAGGAACTCGCTGACGTCGCGCACCTTCTCCTCGAACGCCTCCGCGCGGGCGGCGTAGGCGGGGTCGTCGGCCAGCAGCGCGGCATACTCCTTCATGGAGGAGCCGCACCCCGCCGAGTTGACCACGACGTGCTCGACCCCCGCTGACTCGAAGGTGTCGATGAGGCGCCTGGCGAAGCGGGCCGCCTCGGGCTCGCGCCCGTTGTGCGCGGAGAGGGCGCCGCAGCAGCCCTGGCTCGCGGGGGCCAGCACGTCGAAACCCTCGGCCGCCAGCACCCGCGCGGTGGCGGCGTTGACCCCGGGGAAGAACTCACGCTGCACGCACCCGAGCAGCAGGCCGACGGTGCCGCGCCTGGGCCCGGCGGCCCGCGTGACCTCGGGGACGGGCTCGGCGGCACCCAGCGGCGGCGCCAACGACTCCATCGCAGCCAGGTGCGGTGAGATCCGTTGCAGCACACCGCTCTTGCGCAGCAGCCGGGACAGGCCGGAGCGCTGGTGCAGCCGCAAGGGTCCCCGCAGGGCACGCAGGCGACGCGGGTAGGGGAAGAAGGCGAAGATGGCCGACCGCAGGAGGCGCTGAGCCGGCGGCCGGCTGGTGTTCCGCTCGACCTGGGCACGGGTGGCGGTGATGAGCTCGTCGTACTGGACGCCCGAAGGGCAGGCGGTCACGCACCCCATGCAGCCGAGGCAGGCGTCGAAGTGCCCCGCCACCTCTTGGGTCAGCGGCTCACCCTCGCGCACCTGCGACATGAGGTGGATGCGGCCCCGCGGCGAGTCCATCTCCTCCCCCCACAGGACGTAGGTGGGACAGCTCGGCAGGCAGAACCCACAGTGCACGCAGTCGGCGAGCAGCTCTGCGGACGGTGGACGGTGGGCGTCGAACGCCCCGTGGGCCTGCGGGTCGACGGGGCCGCCGCCACCGGCGGGGCGTGCGGTGCTGGTCATCAGATGCCTCCTACGAAGCGGCCGGGGGCGAGGGTGCCTTCGGGGTCGAAGCGCGCCTTGACCGAGCGCATGAGGTCGAGGGCCGTGGCTGGTCCCCACACGTCGACCCGGGCCCGGACGTCGTCCGGCGCCTCGAGGACCACGGCCGCGCCACCGACCGCCGCGGCTGCGGCGCGCAGCCCCTCGGTCGCCGCGACGACGGCATCGACCTCACCCACGAGCAGGGCGCAGCCGACACCGACGGCGGGCGAGCCGCGGTAGGCGGCGCTGACCCCGGGGGCCTCGGACAGCGACGTGATCGACCCGAGCAGCGGGCCGGTCCCGGCGATCTCGTGGGTGGTGCGGACGAGGGTGCGTCCGGCGCCGTCAGCATGGAGGTCGGCAGCGCCGAGGTCGGTCCCCCACCAGTCGGGGGCGTGGTCGTCGACGCGGGCACCGTCCCCCAGACCTCGCGCCACGGTCTCGGCGCAGTCCTCCGTGGCGTCCGCGTGCCCCTCGAGCAGGGCACTCACCTCGCCGCGGCCCTCGGCCCAGTCCACCTCGACGGCGACCGGCGCCTGCTGGCTGTGGGCGAGCTCCTGCACGGCGGCCTGGGCCTGCTCCGGTCCGTCGACCGCGAGGGTCACCCAGCGTCGGGCGGGGGGCACCGGGTGCAGGCGGAACGCGACCTCGGTGATGACGCCGAGGGTGCCGAAGGACCCCGTGAGCAGCTTCGCGAGGTCGTAGCCCGCGACGTTCTTGACGACCTTGCCACCGCTCTTGGCGACGACGCCGTCAGCCCGGACCAGCGTCATGCCGATCACGAGGTCGCGAACTGCCCCGTGCCGCAACCGCATCGGCCCGCTCGTGCCGGTGGCGACGGTGCCACCGATGGTGCCGCTGCGGGTCGGGTCGATGCCGAGGCGCTGGCCGGAGCCGGCGACATCGTCCTGCAACGCGGTCAGCCGGCGACCGGCGCCGGTGACGAGGATGAGGTCGCCGGCCGCGTGCTCGACGAGCGTGTCGAGGCGGGTGGTGTCGAGGACGACGTCGAGCCGGCGCGGGGGGTTGCCCCAGCCCAGCTTGCTCCCGGTGCCGCGAGGGACGACAGCCAGCCCGTCGGCAGTGGCCGCGGCCATGACGGCCGACACCTGCGCGGTGGTGCCGGGCGACGCGACCCAGCGCGGCGCCATACCGAGGACGGCGTCGTCGTCCGATGCCTCGGTGAGGTACCCGTCGCAGGCGCGCAGCAGCGCCTCGGGTGCGGCGGCCATCAGAACACCTCCGCCACGCCGGACTCGGCGAGCGGGTGGACACCCTGGTGGCGGCCGGGGCGTTCGCCGCACAGGCGCGGCGTCGGGAAGATCTTGCCGGGGTTCGAGATCGAGTCGGGGTCGAACGCGCACCGCACGAGCTGCATGGTGTCGAGGTCGTCGTCGGTGAACATGCGCGGCATGAACTTCGCCTTGTCACTGCCGACCCCGTGCTCGCCGGTGATGGAGCCGCCGTGCTCGATGCACAGGTCGAGGATGGCGCCGGACACCTCCTCGGCCCGTTCCCCCTCGCCCGGCCTGGACTCGTCGAACAGCACGAGCGGGTGCAGGTTGCCGTCGCCGGCGTGGAAGACGTTGGCGACGCGCACGCCGGAATCTGTTGACAGCGCTGCGATCTGGCGCAGCACCTCGGGCAGGGCGGTCCGTGGGATGACGCCGTCCTGGACGATGTAGTCGGGGCTGATCCGGCCCACGGCGGCGAACGCGGACTTGCGGCCCTTCCAGAACAGCGCGCGCTCCGCGTCGTCGGCGGCGATGCGGATCTCGAAGGCGTCGGCCTCCCGGCAGTGCCGCTCGACCTCGGCGAAGACGTGCTGGACATCAGCGGCCGGGCCGTCGATCTCGACGATGAGGACGGCGCCGGCGCCCGCGGGGTAGTCGCAGTGGACGGCTTCCTCCGCGGCCTCGATCGCGAGTGCGTCCATCATCTCGATCGCCGCCGGGATGACCCCGGCGCCGATGATGGCCGACACGGCAGCCCCGGCCTGGTCGGTCGACGCGAACGCCGCGAGGAGGGTGCTGACGTCCTCCGGGGTGCGGGTGAGCCGCACGGTGACCTGGGTGGCGACGCCGAGAGTTCCCTCGGAGCCGACGACCGCCCCGAGCAGGTCGTAGCCGGTCGGGTCGGGGGCCTTCCCGCCGAGGACGACGACGTCGCCCCGGGGGGTGACGAACTCGAGCCCCGTGACGTGGTTGGTGGTGAAGCCGTACTTCAGGCAGTGCGCTCCCCCGGAGTTCTCCGCGACGTTGCCGCCGATCGAGCAGACCTGCTGGCTGGACGGGTCCGGCGCGTAGTAGTAGCCCTCGGAGCGGGTGGTGTCGCTCAGCTGGAGGTTGATCACCCCGGGCTCGACGACCGCCCGCTGGTTGGCGCGGTCGACCTCGAGGATCTGGCGCATCCGGCTGAGGACGATGAGCACCCCGTCGGCGTGCGGCAGGGCCCCACCGGACAGACCGGTGCCGGAGCCGCGGGCGACGAAGGGGATGCCCTCACGCGCGCACTCGGTGACGGCGGCAGCCACGTGGACGGTGGTCTCGGCCAGCACCACCAGGGCGGGGACGACCTTGTAGTGGGTCAGCCCGTCGCACTCGTAGGTGCGCAGCTGCTGGCGGTCGGTGATGACGGCGTGCTCGCCCACGAGGGCGCGCAGCCGTCGAGCAAGGACATCGGTGTCCATGGGGGTGCCTCACGATTCCACATAGCGGAAAACGGCTTCTGCACCACGGAGCCTATTTCCGGCATACGGGACAGGTCAACGGTGCCGGTCCCCACTCTGGCGCAGGTCGGCCTCCTCGCGCGCGTCGAGCTGCCTCCCGCGCACCCGCCCGGTCTGGTCCAGCCCGGCGGCCGTGCCATCGGCGACCAGCCCCGCGCCGTACCAGCGTGCGGAGGCGCCCTTCGCGCCGAGGACCACGGCGAGGTCATCGACCCACCGGGCTCGGGCCCACTGGACCGCGCGGACCTCGGTCTGCTCGCGCACCCACGGGCGCAGGGCCGTCGCCGACCGGGGTGGCGGAGTCCACCGCGGCGCCGGCGTCTTCGCCGGGAGGGCGACGATCCGGACCTGCTTCGCGGCCGTGGCGCGGCTGCCCAGCACTCCGGTCGCGATCCGGTCACGCGCCGTCAGCCGCAGCTCCCGGCGGGCGGACCGGGAGGTGGCCGCAGCCACTGCAGGCGCGTTCGTCGCCCGCCCACCGGCCTTGAGGACCGAGCCCAGCCCGCCCGTGGCCGCCGAGCCGGCCGCCAGGGCCAGGCTCACGACGTCGCCGTCGCCGTAGGCCGCCAGCACGACGGCGTCGGCCGTGACGCCGACCCCTCCGGCCACCCCTGACACCACCCCCAGCGGTCGCAGGGCCGGGACCAGGGACGCGTAGCCCGCCGCCTCCGACACCTCGCCCGCGACGCGGCCCGTCCCCGTCAGGACGTCGTACGCGCGGCTGTCCGCGAGCCCGTCGTCGAGCAGTCCGCGCAGCACTGCCGCGCAGGCCCGATCGGCGACGCCGAACGCGTCCCTGGCGTCTGCGTGCCTGCGCACCGCCAGCTGGACGCGCTCACCGTGGGCCACCATCTCGGCGCGGTGCCGACCGGCGAGGGCTCGCTGCGCGGGGTCGGCGCTGCCCTCGGCGATCCCCATCTGCTCCCCGGCCGCCAGGAAGGGTCCCCACGACTGCTCGTGCACCCGCTGGGCCCAGGCCACCTGGGCCTGCGCCTCCTGGAGGGCCTCGGCGAGCGTGCGCAGTGCGGCGGCGGCCACGCCGTACCGGCGGGACACCCGCTCGACGACTTGAGGCACGGCTCCTGCGCGCTGCGCTAACGCCTGCCCCGACGGGCTCGCCCACACCGTGATCGACGGGTCGGCGAGCCCGCGGACGGTGCGCGCCAGGGAGGCGAGGAGGTCCGCCTCGGCGCCGAGCCCCGCCGCGACCCGCCGCACCTCCCCGGGGTCGCCGCTGATCGGCGCCAGCACGACGCCTCCCCCGAGGTCGCTCACGAGACGGCGCTCACGAGACGGCGCTCACGATGGTGCTCCGGGGCCGAACCTGCCCCCGACCTGCTGCTCGACCTCGACGTACAGCGCCCCCGCGTGGCGGGCAGCCTTCCCCAGCTCGTCCAGCGCCCGACCGAGCACGAGCCGCTGGTGCTCGAAGTCCCCGAGCACCTCCGTGAGCGCTGCCGCGCTGTGGCCGGGGCCCAGTGACCACGACGCGTCGGCCGCGGCGGCGGCGTGCCACTGGAGGTCGGTGGCGACGAGGGACAGCGCCACCCCGAGCGCGGCGACCGCACCGGGCTGCACCTCGATCCGTGATGTGCTCGAACCCGTGGGCATGCTCCGAGGCTAGGACGGGTGCGGGACCTTGCCCGCCCGTTGTCCACAGGTCCCGGTCGTGCGCCGGTCGGGACGGCGTGCTTGCATGGCTCCATGACGATTCAGGGTGAGTACGTCCCCAGTCCCACCGCGTGGGTCCGCGAGCAGGTCGAGAAGATCGAGGAGACCGGCACGACCCGCTCGGTGAGCGTGCAGGACCGCGAGGTGGTCATGCTGACGATGCTCGGGGTGTCCGGCAAGGTCCGCAAGGTGCCGTTGATGCGTGTCGAGCACGACGGTGTGTATGCCGCCGTGGCCAGCAAGGGCGGGGCCCCCGAGCACCCGGCGTGGTACGCCAACGTGCGCAAGAACCCTGTCCTGGACCTCCAGGACGACGACCGCACGTGGACCGTCCGGGCCCGCGAGATCGAGGGCACCGAGCGCGAGCAGTGGTGGGAGCGGTGCGTCGCAGCCTTCCCGCCCTACGCCGAGTACCAGGTCAAGACCGACCGCCTCATCCCCGTGCTGCTGCTCGAGCCCTACGAGGGCTGAGCCGGTCCGGTGGTGTTGCGGCTCACTGGCTGCGTCGCAGTCCGACGCAGCCAGTAGAGGCCGAGCACGGGCAGCACCAGCGGCACGTAGCCGTACCCCGACCCGAAGTGCGACCACACCGTCTTGTCCGGGAAGGCCTCCTCGGCGACGAAGGACGCGAGCCCGACCACGAGCACGCCCACGAGCTCGACGGTGATGGCGGCCGTCGCCACCCGCCGGGAGGTGCGGTCGCCCCGGGCCAGGGCCACCGTGGCGACGAGGTAGATCACGGCGGCGACGGCCGACAGGACGTAGGCCAGCGGCGCCCGTGAGAAGTACTCGGTGATCTGCAGGACGGAGCGACCGGTCGCAGCCAGGGCGAGCAGCCCGTACACGGCGACCAGGACGATGCCCGGGCCCGAACGGGTCGAGCGGGGCGCGTCAGCCATCGAGGTTCCAGATCTGGTGCAGGCGGGCGGTCATGACCGCGACGGCGAAGGCCGCGACGGCGACGACCCCCATGGTCCAGCGGGTCTTGTCCTTGAGGGCGAGGAACACTGCCGCGGGGGGCAGGAACGGCAACGTGATCGCGTAGGCCGCGAACGTCGCCGTCTCGGCGTCGTCGCCGGGCACGCTGCCGAGGCGGGCGAGCGCCACCCCGGCCTGGACGAGCAGCCCGAGCTCGAGGACCGCCGCAACGAGCAGGAGGCGGTCGTCGACCAGACGCGTGCGCGCGGCATACACGCCCGCGACCGCGAGCAGGGCCACCGCGGTGACGAGGACGACCACGGTCAGGGGGAAGAGCACGCGGGAAGCCTACGCGAGCACGACCCCGGCGGATCGACGGCTCAGCCGACGGGGGTGACGTCGGTCGTCGAAGTGGGGCCCGGCGCCGTCGTGGTGGTGGCCGTCCCCTCGTCGACGGTCGGTGCCTTGGTCTTCGTCGTCCCGCCGCCGGGGGCCTTGGTGCGGGTGGACTTGGTCGACGGAGCCTTGGTGCGGGTCGCCTGGGGCGCCGGGGCGGCAGGCGCCTTGGTGACGGTGGAGGAGGACGGGGTGCGCGTCGGCGAGCCCGTGCCCTTCGGGGTCGAACCCGTCTTGGTGGGCGTCGTCGCGGCCGGCGTCTTCGTCGGCTTCCCGACACTCTTGGTCGGCTTGGGGACCTGCGCGGTGGGCTGGACCGCAGGGTTGCCGGCCACGGTGGCGCAGTAGGAGTCGACCTTGCCTTCTCCCCCGGCGGCGGCGGCGAGGTTGCGGAAGGCGACCGACCGGTCGCGGGACAGGCCCTTGGCACGGTCGCTGCTCCAGGCTCGGCACTGCCCCGCGTCGGAGCTCGAGTCGGCCTTGGGGCCGACGCCGGCGCCACCCTCGCTCGCACGGCCCGACGCGGTCGGCGAGCCCGGGGCCTTCTTGACCGACGACGTGGTCGATGGCGGAGCCGGGGCCCCGATGGCGTCGGACATGACCTGCTGGATCCCGCTGGGGAGCGCGCCGACGTACGCCGCAGCGCTGAGGCCACCGAGCGACATGATCGATGCGGAGACCGCGGCGATGCCGAGCAACGCCGTGCGTGAGCGGCCGGCGGCGTTGGCGATCCCCCGGTGGTGGCGACCGTCCCCACGACGTGAGGGGGCGTTGCCGACGGTGACGACACGGGTACGGGGTACGGACCAGGACGGCGGCCTCGGGATGCTGCGGAAGGCACCGAGCGCGACCCGCTCGTCGGCGAGCTCAGCGGGCGTGGCGGGGGCGTCGAGCGACCAGGCGATGAGCTCTGCATCGGCGCCGAGCCGTTCCAGGGCACGGGTTTCCGAGCGACGGACGGTCTCGGCGTCGGAGCCCACGATGTCGGAGACGAGGTGGACGGGAAGCCGTCCGGCGAGCCGCAGCACGAGGATCTCGCCCTGCCCCAGGGGCAGCGCCCGCAGGGCGGTGACCGTGTCGCCGAGGCCCCGGTGCTCGGGATCGATGTCCGGAGTCGAGTCGAGGAGGGCGTCGATGTCGAGCTCGTCGTCCTCCGTGCGCGACCTGCTCGCCATCGTCGCGGCCGTCGCGGCGCTGGCCGCCGAGGCGGCGGACGACGCCGCGGAGGCGACCGAGAAGGCTCGGCGGTCGATGGGGGTGACGGTCGCCCAGCGCTGGCGCTCGGTCCCCTGCTCCGCGCGCTGGCGCGCACAGGCGAGGAGCCAGACGCGCCATGCCGACTCGTCGCCGGAGAAGCCGGCCAGGCCGCGGACCGCGGTGATCCACCCCTCGCAGGCGGCGTCGTACGGGTCGTCCGCGTCGATGACGCGCAGGTAGCGGACCATCAGGGGGTTGGCGTCGCGCCAGAGCCGGGTGAACGCCTGCTCGTCCCCGGCTTGGGCTTCTCTGAACGTTCCCGTGAACGCGCTCCCCAGCACGTCACCAGTATCGGGCCGATCGTCGGCTGCCGGGGTCATCCGTTCGGCCGTGTTCACGTCGGATCCCCGCCATCGCACCGTCCGGCTGCTAGAGCGCGGTCCGGCCGCTAGAGCACGGTCAGCTGCCCACGTAGGCGGCGAGGTGCTCGCCGGTGAGCGTCGCCCGCGTGGCGACCAGGTCGGCGGGGGTTCCCTCGAACACCACCCGACCGCCGTCGTGCCCGGCCCCGGGACCGAGGTCGATGATCCAGTCGGCGTGCGCCATGACCGCCTGGTGGTGCTCGATGACGATGACGGACCGGCCCGACTCGACGAGGCGGTCCAGCAGGCCGAGCAGCTGCTCGACATCGGCGAGGTGCAGGCCGGTCGTGGGCTCGTCGAGGACGTAGACGTCGCCCTTCTCCGCCATCTGGGTGGCCAGCTTGAGGCGCTGCCGCTCGCCGCCCGAGAGGGTGGTGAGTGGTTGGCCGAGGGTGAGGTAGCCCAGCCCCACGTCGACGAGCCGCTCGAGGATCGTGTGGGCGGCAGGCGTGCGCGCCTCCCCCTCGCCGAAGAACGCCAACGCCTCGGCCACCGGCATCGCCAGCACCTCGGCGATGTTGCGGCCGCCGAGCCGGTACTCGAGCACCGCGGCCTGGAACCGGCGGCCCTCGCACTCCTCGCAGGTGGACTCGACCGTCGCCATCACCCCGAGCTCGGTGTAGATGACCCCGGCACCGTTGCAGGCGGGGCAGGCGCCCTCGGAGTTGGAGCTGAACAGCGCGGGCTTGACTCCGTTGGCCTTGGCGAACGCCTTGCGGATCGGCTCCAGCAGCCCGGTGTACGTCGCGGGGTTGCTGCGGCGGGACCCGCGGATGGCGCCCTGGTCCACGACCACCACGCCGTCCCGGCCCGCCACCGAGCCGTGCACCAGCGAGCTCTTGCCTGACCCGGCGACACCGGTGACGACGCACAGGACCCCGAGCGGGAGGTCGACGTCGACGTCCTTGAGGTTGTGCGCCGAGGCGCCACGGACCTCCATGGCGCCGGTCGGGGCCCGCAGCGACTCCTTGAGGCTCACGCGGTCGTCGAGGTGGTGACCGGTCGTGGTGTCGCTGGCCCGCAGCCCCTCGATCGTGCCCTCGAAGCAGACCGTCCCACCCGCCGTGCCGGCGCCGGGCCCGAGGTCGATGACGTGGTCGGCGATCGCGATCGTCTCCGGCTTGTGCTCGACGACGAGGACGGTGTTGCCCTTGTCCCGCAGCTGGAGCAGCAGCTGGTTCATCCGCTCGATGTCGTGCGGGTGCAGCCCGATCGTCGGCTCGTCGAACACGTACGTGACGTCGGTGAGCGAGGACCCGAGGTGCCGGATCATCTTGGTGCGCTGGGCCTCACCACCGGAGAGTGTGCCGGCCGGCCGGTCGAGGGAGAGGTATCCGAGCCCGATCTCGTCGAAGGAGTCGAGCAGGTGCTGCAGCCCACCGACGAGCGGGGCCACCGACGGGGCGTCGAGGTCCCGCAGCCAGACCGCCAGGTCGCTGATCTGCATCTGGCAGAGCTCGGCGATGTTCTTGCCGTTGATCTTCGAGGAGAGCGCCTCCCTGGACAGACGCGTCCCCTTGCAGTCCGGACAGGTGGTGAACGTGACCGCCCGCTCGACGAACCGGCGCACGTGCGGCTGCATCGCCTCGAGGTCCTTGGACAGCATCGACTTCTGCACCTTGGTCAGGACGCCCTCGTAGGTGAGGTTGACCCCGTCGACACGGATCTTCTCCGGCTGGCCGTACAAGAGCTTGTCGAGCTGCTTGGCCGTGAACTTCTCGACCGGCTTGTCCATGGGGAGGCCCGCACCGCTGAAGATGCGGCCGTACCAGCCGTCCATGCTGTAGCCCGGGACGAGCAGCGCCCCGTCGGACAGCGACCTGCTCGCGTCGTAGATCGCGGTGAGGTCGAAGTCGTTGACCGCGCCCATGCCCTCGCAGCGCGAGCACATGCCGCCCTGGTAGACCGCGTCGCGGACGACCGACTTCTCCTCGCGACCGCCCTTGTCCGTGCGCATGACGCCGCTGGCGACCCGGGTGGGGACGTTGAAGGCGAAGGCCGTGGGCGGGCCGATGTGCGGAGTTCCCAAGCGGCTGAACAAGATCCGCAGCATGGTGTTGGCGTCGGTGGCGGTCCCGACGGTCGAGCGCGGGTTGGCGCCCATCCGCTCCTGGTCGACGATGATGGCGGTGGTGAGGCCACCGAGCAGGTCGACCTCGGGACGGGCGAGGTTGGGCATGAACCCCTGCACGAAGGTGCTGTACGTCTCGTTGATCATCCGCTGCGACTCGGCGGCGATCGTCCCGAACACCAGTGAGCTCTTGCCCGAGCCCGACACCCCGGTGAAGACCGTCAGGCGTCGCTTCGGGATCTCGACGGAGACGTCCTTGAGGTTGTTCTCCCGGGCGCCCTGGACCCGGATGACGTCGTGGGCATCGGCGACGTGCGCGGCGGCGGTCTTGGCGGCGGTCTTCGCTGCCACGGTCAGCGGGTCGGGCGCTCGAAGGTGACCAGGACGCCCTCGGTCGACCCGGGACCGATCCGGCCCTTGACCTCGACCGCGGTGATCGACTTGAGCTGCCATCCCTTGGCGGCCCACTCGTTGAGCACCTTCTCCAGCTTGTCGGCGGACATCTTCCCGCCGATGAGACCTTCGCGGACCTGGACGACCTTGTACTCGTACATGGCGTCAGACTAGTTCGCCCACGGCTCGTGGTGGAGGGGTTCGGCCACCTCGATCGAGGGGTGCGCGGTGGCACGTCAGGAGGCCTCCTGCAGGGGTGCCGGGAGGGCGGCCACGCCGTCCGGGGAGGCGAGGTGGTAGCCGAGGAGGCGGACGCCGTGCCGGGCGCAGGACTCGATGGTGGCCTGGTGCCACGCGCGGTCGACGTCGGTGGGCAACAGCCCACGACGGCGTCCTCGCCCGACGAGGACCGCCCCCTGCCGCTCCCCCACCAGCGGCAGGAGGAGGTCGAGGACCTGCCGCAGGTCCTCGACCGCACCGAGCTCGGGCAGGTCCGTGAGGACGACCGGCTGGACGCCGCGGTCCTGCTCGTCGCACAGCATCAGGGCCAGCGCCCCGCTGCGGCAGTCCTCGATGCCGAGGACGAGGTCGACCACGTCCCCCTGCAGCTCGGTGTCGGTCAAGGGGACGGAAAGCAGGTCCCGGGGCAGGTCGTGGTAGCTCATGACGGCATGGTGCCGCGATTCGGAGCCGCCCCTTCCGAGTTATCCCCAGCCCGGCTCGTCCCTTTCGGGGAGGTTGCTCATACGTTCGGCCTAGGACATCGCCGTTGGCATCCAGACCCGGTCGCGGGCTCAATACCGTCCTGCTCGTGGACAACGACCGCGCAAGCTCCCAGCAGCCCCAGGACGCCCCTGCCGCCGTCGGCACCCCCGAGCACACGGCTCGTGTGGCCGCCTCCGCCGACCTGCTGGTCAACCGCCTGCTCGCCGTCCGCGCCATCGGCCAGCTCGACGCCGAGCTCCAAGGCCTCGGCACCGAGGAGTCCTGGCTCACCAGCTGAGGCCAGCACCCCTCCAAGCGCCAAGGTCCGGCACCCCAGCACGACGGCGCCGCCACCGGTGGTGACGACGCCGCGGCCCGCTGCGTCGTGGGTCAGTCCTTGACGGCCATCTCGCCGAGCTCGGACCAGCCGGTCCCTTCGATCGTCGTGTTGACGATGCGGGGCGTGGCCGACAGGTACTGCGGGAGCTCCTGCGTCGCGGTCTTGAAGTGGTCGGACTGCACGTGCGCGCCACCGGCCTCGTCGTCGCGGAAGGCCTCGATGAGGACGTACTCATTCGGGTCGTCCACGCTGCGTGACCAGTCGAACCACAGGCAGCCGTCCTCGGCGCGGCAGGCCTCGGTGAAGGCACGACTGAGCTCCGGCCAGGAGTCGGCGTGCTCGGACTTCACGGGGAACTTGGCGGTGATGAAGATCAAGGAGAGCTCCTTTGGTCGACGGGTGGGTCCACGCCGCTGGGACGCGGGGATCCGTCCCACCCTGCCACGGCCGTCAGGAGCCCGCAGCCTGCACCGCGGCGAGGGCTGCACGGGCACGTTGCGCCCCGGACAGGGCGTGGAGGGCCCTCGCCAGGTCGCGCAGGCGCGCGGCGGTGTCGGTGGACTCGAGCAGGTCCCGTATGGCGTCGCGCAGCTCAGCCGGTGTCGCCGTGTTTGGCGCCAGAACCGTTGCCATTCCTGCCGATTCCAGCGATGCAGCACCCGCGAACTGGTCGGTCGACAGCGGTAGGACAAGCATGGGGACACCGGCCGTCAGGGCCTCCGTCACGCTGTTGTTGCCACCGTGGGTGACGGCCAGGGCTGCCGACTCCAGCAGGGTCACCTGCGGCAGGACCTCACGGACGAGCCAGCCGGTCGGCAGATCGCCGAGCTCGCCGGCCGGGGTCGATCCGTGGGCCAGGGCGACCCGGACGTCGAGGCCCCTCAGCGCGTCGGCGACGCGAGCCAGGACGTCGCCGCGGACGGACAGGAAGCTGCCCAGGCTGACGTAGACGACCGGCTGGTCGCTGGACGCCAGCCACTGCGAGACCTCGGGATCGGTGGGTTCGCCGCGGACGGCTGAGCCGAGGAACCGGTGCGGTGGCAGGAGCGCGGTGCGGGCGGGGTCGTGCAGCTCACCGGGGTAGTTGAGCAGCAGGACGTCACCGGTCACGGCGAACGCGTCGCCGACCGCGACCGCGGACGGTGACAGCGCCCTGGACGCGGCGTTCCACTCGCGGGTGAAGGCGTCCCGGACGTCCTCGCAGAGGCTGCGCAGGTGGGCGAGCGCGTCGGGGTCGATGTCGAAGGCTGCGGGGAAGGCGGGCGGGCAGCCGTAGACCTCCTCGCCCACGGGGAGCGCCGTCGGGTGGCCCAGGACGACGTCGCCGTGCGGCACCCCGGCAGCGGTCAGGGCCAACCTCGCCGAGAAGGCGAGGTGGTCGACGATGACCGTGTCGGGGCGCACCCAATCGACGACGTCGAGCACCGCGCGGCCGACCTGCACCGGCTCCCAGAGCAGGTCGTCGGCCCGAGCCCTCGCCTGGAACTCCAGTGTCTCCAACGCTCCTCGCCGGGTCGCGTCGAAGAACCCGCGGAGGGCGTCGTCCTCACCGGTGGGTTGCTCCTCGGCCCGGATGACGCCCGGGTTGGAGCCGCGACCGAGCTGGAGGTGCACCCGTTCGAACCCGAAGCCGGTGACGATCGCGTCGGTGGCCGGCCCCGTCGCGACGACGACGCGTTCCCCCTCCTGCGCCCACGCCGTCGCCAGGGTGGCGAGCGGGTAGAGGTGGGAGGCGTAGTCCGGGCTGATGACCAGCAGCGTCACGAGGCAGCCCCGGCCGGTGACACGTGGTCGTCACCGCGCGGCGGCCCGGCAGCGGGTCGGCCCACCGGTGGGGCGCCGGCGGCTCCCAGGGACGCGGATCCTGCAAACCCGGATCCGACGACCACAGAACCGGCGCCCGCGGGCAGCGCCGCGGCGGCATACACCTCGGCGAGCGCGCCGGCCATCGTGGTGATGCTGAAACGGTCCCGCAGCGTCGCCAGCTCCCGGCGCTGGCGCATCGCCGTCGCGGGCGACGCGGCCATGACGAGCGCCTCGCGGACGGTGTCGGCGAGCGCGGGGCGGGACGAGGTGTCGGTGAGGACGCCGGTGGTGCCCGGCTCTACGTACGTCGCCGGTCCACCGCCGTCGGGGGCCACGACGACGAGTCCGGCCGCCATCGCCTCGAGGATGGCCAGGCCGAACTCCTCCTTGAGGCTGGCCGAGACGTACACGCCCGACGAGCCGGCCAGACCCCGTCGCCCGCGCAGGGTCGCAGCGAGCCACGCCGCGACCGTCGAGTGCGGGCGGTGGCCGGGCAGCAGCAGACCGGCCGCAGCGGCCGTGGAGCGTGGGACCACGGCGTCGATGCGGGCCAGCTCGGCCGCCTCGTCCCCGGACGGGTCGTCGAGGTCGCCGCCCACGACGAGGAGGTTGCACCGGCTGTGGAGGTCGGCGTCCCCGTGCCAGGTCTCGACGAGGGTGGCCATGCCCTTGACCCGGTTGAGGCGTCCGACCGTGATGGCGAGGGGCAGGTGCCTGCGCTCGGCAGGGAGCGCGGACAACAGGGTGTCGAGCTCAGCCATGGCCTGACCGGTCACGTCGTCGGCAGCGGCGGCGCCGCGCTTCTGGGCAGCACCGGCCCGGTCGACGGCGCGGAAGTCGATCCCCTCGGCGACGACGCTCGAACGGTGACCGTCCACGGCCAGGTCGAGGCCGAGCAGGTCCCTGCTGTCGCGCTCGAGCTCGGGCCGCGGGAACAGCACGAGCTGGTCGGCGTCCCGCGCCAGCGAACGCACCAGGTGATCGCGGAATGTCAGGTGCTCCAACGCATCTGCCGCTGCGAATGTCTCTCGGGTCAACGCGCCCGAGGCCTCTCGCGATGCGAGCAGGGCGTGCGGATCCGGCGCGACGGTGAAGACGACCGGCACCCCGAGCTCGCGGGCCGCCTCGGCAGCGGCGAACGACCCGACATCGGCCATCCTCAGGTGGATCGCATCGACGTGACCGGCGGCGCGCAGGATGCGACGTACGCCGCGGCGCACGGCCACCCGGTGCATCCAGGCGTCGGCCATGCCGACGGGAGGTCCCGACAGGGGCACCTGGGCGTAGTGGTGACCGGGGGCCGAGAGGTCGTCGGGCACGACGTCACTGCCGAGGCGCCCGCGCGAGATCGTCACGACTCGCTCGACCGCCCGGGTCTCCAGCAGGGCGTTGCCGAGGTGGACGAGCAGGGTGGCGATGCCCCCGGTGTCGCCCTTGCCGGCGCTGCTCAGCTCGCCGTCGATGTCGGCGTGCAGGAACAGCTGCACCACCGTCAGACCGGTCCCCGGGTATGCCGCGGGGCCGGCACCGCGGCCAGCCGCACCACGACGGGGACGCGAGGTGAACCAGTCACCGAGCGCCGCCGTCGCCGCCGTCACGGTGGACAGGGACTCGGTGTCGTCGTCGACCACCCCGAGCAGCAGCGCTGTCGCTGCCATGCCGGGAACCAGACCGACGGTCTCGACGAGCCGGGTCCGCGCGACGTCGTCGGTGCCGCCGGCAACCACGCCGTTCGTCGTCGGGCGCCGCGTCGTCAGGGCTGTTGCAAGCGCGCCGAGGACGGTGTCCGGCGCCTGCGGCGCCCACTGCTCGAGGGTGCGCTGGGCCAGCATGCCGGTCACGCCGCCGGCGCGGACGAGCTCGACCAGGGCGGGCGCGGCCTCGGCTGCGGGAGCGGCGAGGTGCAGGGCCCACGCCGCGTGCTCGGCGCGGAAGGGGTCGCCGGAGTCCAGGAGCCGGACCAGGGTGGCCGTGTCGGCGACGGGGAGGGCCGCCAGAGCGTGGACGGCGGCGAGGGCGACGACGGCATCGCGGTCGTTGCTGGCCTCCCGGAGGTCGGTCAGCCCGGCGCCGGCGTGGTCGTCGGCTGCTGCGGCCGAGACTGCGGCCACCCGCCGCAGCGCCTCGAGGATGGTCGGTGCGCTGCGCACGGCCTCAAGGGCCTCGCGCACCGCTCGTGCCGGATGCGTCGACCGGGCCGCGTTGCCACTCACGTCTCGACCCTAGGTCGGGGCGGTGGGGGCCGCACCCCAGCGGGCGGGCCGTCTCAGCCCGCCCTCGGAGGCCAGCGGCGGCGCTGACCCGCGCCATACGCGACACGCGGGTGGCCGAAGCGACACGCCGGTGGGCGGGTCGTCCGAATGGCTCATCTTTTTGTACTAGTCCGGTCTGCGCCACCGTCGGGTGCGAGTCTTCACTGTCGTCACACCCGCCCCTGCTGACCCTCCGGACTTCCCTGATGCGACTGATCTCTGCTGCCCTCGCGATTGCCCTCACCCCCGCCTTCGTCGCCCTCCCGACCGTCTCCTTCGCCAGCACCGACACCCCCCGGCCGGTGCGCCCCACGATCGTGAGCACCCCCCTCTCGGGCATCGACCCCGCGGCCTCGCACCGTGAGGCCGCGGCCGGCCGCGGCCTCGCCACGGGTCGGGTCGCCGCCACGGTGACCTCCGACGCGGCACGCTCCGCCGCCGCCGCCACGGACCCCCGCGACAAGGCCCCCGCCCGTCGTACCGGCCAGGTCACCACCGTGCTCACCGGCGAGCAGAAGCGCCCGCGGTTCTCGGTCGCCGGAGTGTCCTGGGCCGGGACCACCGACCTGTCGGCCGACGACGTGACCGTGCGGATCCGTGTCAAGGAGGCTGACGGTTGGACGGCGTGGGAGGTGCTCCCGGTGCCGGACGACGGTCCCGAGGCGGGCACGGCCGAGGCCGTCGGTGCACGCCTGGGCACCACCCCGATCGTCACCGAGGGCGGTACCGCCGTCCAGGTGCGGGTCGACACGGCCGGCGGGCTCCGGCTGCCCGACCTCAAGGTCAGCACCATCGACCCCGGCACCTCCCCCGCCGACGACGACCTCACCGCCAAGACGCCCGCTTCCACCGCTTCGGCGGCCGCGGCGACGACCGCCGCCCAGCCGACGATCATCACGCGGGCCCAGTGGGGCGCCGACGAGAGCCTGCGCGGCAGCAAGACGCTGAGCAGCACCGTCAAGGCGATCACCATCCACCACACCGCCGGCACCAACGACTACACGCCGGAGACCGCAGCCGCCCAGGTCCGCGGCATCTACGCGTACGACACCCTGGGCCTGGGCTGGGCCGACATCGCGTACAACTTCCTCGTCGACAAGTGGGGTCGCGTGTACGAGGGCCGCGCCGGGTCGATCACCGAGCCGGTGCGCGGTGCCCACTCGATGGGCTTCAACACCAACACCATGGGCATCGCCGCGATGGGCAACTACGAGACCGCCAGCGCCCCCACGGTCATGGTCGACGCACTGGCGCGGGTCGCCGGGTGGAAGCTGTCGCAGTACGGCGTGAACCCGCGCGGGACGACGCAGCTCACCTCGCAGGGCGGCACCGGGGCGAAGTACGCCGCTGGTGTCACCGTCACCCTGCCGACGGTCCACGCACACCAGAACACGTCCTACACGCTCTGCCCCGGCCGCTACCTCTACCCGAAGATGGACACCATCCGCAGCGAGGCGGCCACCTGGGCCGCGACCCCGGCGCCCGTCACGACCCCGCCGCCCGCACCGGTCACCACCGAGAAGCTGTATGCCGCGTACGGCTCGCTCACCCTCGCCGCCGGCGCGACCGGCTGGTCGGTCCGCGACCTCCAGCTCGAGCTGAACCGCCGTGGCTACGCGGTCGGGACGGCAGACGGCGCGTTCGGCGCGAAGACCACCGCCGGGGTGTCGGCGTTCCAGAAGGCAGCGCGCGTCGCCGTGACCGGCAAGGTCGCAGCGAACGACTGGAAGGCCCTGTCGGGACTGAACTACACCCGCGTCCTGTCGCTCACCGCGACCTCACGCGGCGGCTTCAACTCCGACGGTCGCGGCGACCTCCTCGGCCGGACCCGCTCGGGCGACCTCGTGCTCTACCCCGTCATCGGCAGCAGCATCGTCACGGGCGCCAAGGCCGGCACGGGTTGGGGCGGGTTCGCCCAGGTGCTCTCCCCCGGTGACTGGGACGGCGACCGCTTCTCCGACGTGCTCGCCCTGACCAAGGGTGGCGACGTCCTGCTCTACCGGGGCAACGGACGCGGCTCCTTCAAGGCCGGCAAGGTCGTGGTCGGCAGCGGGTTCAAGACCACCACCCTGCTCATCGCACCCGGCGACTGGACCGGCGACGGCAAGCCGGACCTGTTGGCCCGCAAGGTCAACGGTGAGCTCTGGCTGCTCACCGGCGACGGCCGCGGCGGGTTCGTCGGGACGGCGCGCAAGATCGGCACGGGCTGGCAGATCTTCACCGACTTCGCCACCCCCGGCGACCTCGACGGGGACGGACGGGTCGACCTCGTCGCCCGGGCGACCAACGGCAACCTCTACCTCTACCGGGGCACCGGCGCCGGGACCTCCGGCTTGGGGTACCAGCCCGGCCAGGTCCTCAGCCGTGGCTGGCAGTCCTACGCGTCGATCGTGTCCATGGGCGACCTCACCGGTGACGGCCGGCCGGACCTGCTGGCCCGCAGCACCGCGAACGTCACCCTCGTCTACCCGGGCAACGGCAGGGGCGGCTTCCTGTCGGGACGCAAGATCGCGACCCCGTGGGCGGCGACCACCCGACTGGTCGCGGTGCGCTGACCCGGCTCTGAGCGACGGGCGTAGCGTGGGCGGCGTGCGGCGCAGGAGCCTGCGGTGACCCTCGACGAGGTGGACGAGTTCGCCACCTCCCTGCCCGGCTGCCGGCGCAAGGGTCACCCGGGACGGGTCGCGTGGTACGTCGACGACCGCCTCGTCGTGCGCCAGGACCTGCCCGGGACGGTGCTCGTCCGGGTCGACTTCGCCGACCGTGAGCGCCTCGTCGACGCCCACCCCGGCACGTTCGGGGTCCCGCCCCGGTGGGAGGCGCACCAGAAGGTGCAGGCCGAGCTCGACGGTGACGCGGACGCCATACGCGAAGCCATCCGGCTGGCCTGGGACTTCCAGCGCCGCTGAGCCCCTCTGCCCGCCCTGCTCCCCCGGGCAGATGGAGGGTGGCGCGTAGGGAGTGTGGTGCGTTCGAAGCGGGGTGCGGGTCAGCGACCGGTGACCGGACCGAGGGGGGCGCCGCTCGCGAGGATCGCGGACGTGAGGGCCTTCGCGGGCTCGGCCGGGGCGGCCTTGTTCGTCAGGAGGACGAGGTCGAGGTGCGGCAGCTTGGGCAGGCCCAGGCTCGGGGGCAGCTCGATGAGGTCGGCCGGCGTGAGTGTGCGCGCCATCACCGCGATCCCCAGCCCGGCCCGGACGGCGGCGAGCACCCCGTTGACGCCGCGGACGGTGCAGGTGATGCGGCTGCGCCGACCGGCCTTCTCGAGCGCCTGGACGCTGACCGCCCGGGACAGGCTCGGTGCCTGGTAGACGACGAGGGGCACGGGCTGCTCGGGGTCGAGCCGGGTGCCGTCGGTCCCGACCCAGACGAGGTGGTCGCGACGGACGAGCTGACCGCGCGTCGGCGTGGGGGTGCCCGGGCTGCGCTTGACGAAGGCGACATCGAGGTGGCCCGACTCGATGCGGCGGATGAGGCTGTCGTTCTGCAGGACCGCGAGCTCGAGGTCGATGCGCGGGTACAGCTGGCGGAAGTCGCGCAGGATCCTCGGCAGCGGGGTGAGGGCCAGGTCGTCGGTGACCCCGAACCGCAGGCGGCCCGCGAGGTGCGAGCCGGTGAAGTACCCGACGGCCCGCTGCTGCGCCGCCATGATCTCGCGCGCGAACCCCGCCATCGCCTCACCGTCTGAGGTCAGCGTGACGCTGCGGGTGTCCCGCAGGAACAGCGGTCGACCGACCGCCTCCTCGAGGCGTCGCACGTGCTGGCTCACCGTCGGCTGACGGATCCCGAGAGACTCCGCGGCCCTGGTGAAGCTCAGGGTCTGGGCTACCGCGAGGAAGGTCCGCAGCTGTTCGGGCTCGTACATCCCAGCTCCTCCTGCCGACTCGCGATGGCTCATGGTGACTCGTGGTGACTCGTGATGGCTCATGCTGGCTCATTGCGATTCGCAATGGCACTTATAGGACTGATTCTGTCTCAGAATACCGCGAGCACGCCGACTGGAGGAGCACACTTGACGGGTCGCCTCGTCGCTCCGGAATCTCTCCACCGCCGGGCTTGTTGCCCAGCTGACCGCGACCCCACCTGACCGCCCCACGACTCCACCCGAACGCAACTCTCGCCAGGACGACATGAGCTCCGCCGCCTCCGCCCCAGTCCACTTCCCGAAACTGACTCTCCCGCGAGGTCTTTCGCGGACCTTCCCCTCGCTGGAGAACCGTAACTTCCGACTCCTGCTGTCCGGGCTCCTCGTCTCGGGCACGGGAGGCTGGATCCAGCGCATCGCGCAGGACTGGCTCGTCCTGACGATGACGGACAGCCCCACCGCCGTCGGAGTCGTCACGGCGTTCCAGTTCGCGCCGACGATCCTGCTGGGTCTGCACGGCGGCCTGCTCGCCGACCGCCTGCCCAAGCGGGCGCTGCTGCTGGCCACGCAGGTCTCGATGTCACTGACCGCTGCCGCCCTGGCCGTCCTCACCCTCACGGGCGTCGTGCAGGTCTGGCACGTGTTCGCGCTGGCCTTCGTCCTGGGGATCATCGCCGCCGTCGACAACCCGACCCGCCAGTCGTTCGTGTCCGAGGTCGTGCAGGGGCCGCAGCTGCCCAACGCCATCAGCCTCGTGTCGTGCACCTTCCAGATCGGTGCCATGACGGGCCCGGTCATCGGTGGCGTCCTGATGAGCACCGTCGGCGCGGGGTACGCCTTCGCCCTCAACGCCCTGACCTTCGTCGCCCCGATCATCGCCCTGTCCATGATGCGGGGCACCCCGATCCGTCGTCGTGGCGCCGTCGCCCGTTCGTCGGAGCAGGTGGGTGCAGCTTCGGGGGCGCCGGGAGCCACGCCGACTGCGGCGCCCGGGGCACGCGCTGGGGTCATCTACGCCCTGCAGACCTCGACGGTGCTGTGGCCGATCGTCATGGCAGGAGCCTTCGGGTTCTTCACGATCAGCCTGCCGGTCACCCTGGCGGCCTTCGCCAAGGACGAGTTCCACACCGGGGCGAGCGGACTCGGTCTGCTCAACGCGATGGTGGCGCTTGGTGCGATGGGTGGCGCCCTGGCGACTGCACGCCGCCAACGTCCGCTGCGGCTCCGCACGGTCGGGTACGCCGCGTGGGCCCTCGCCTGCGCCCTCCTGCTCGCTGCCGCCGCACCGCAGCAGCTGCTCTTCACACTGCTGCTCGTGCTCGTCGGGGCGGCGAACCTCGGCTTCCTCACCAAGGCGCAGTCCCTCGTCCAGCTGGCGACGGTCCCCCACCTGCGCGGCCGCGTGGTCGGCCTCTACATGCTCGTGTTCATCGGCAGCGGCGCCGTCGGCGGACCGGTCGTGGGCTGGCTCGCCGAGGCGTATGGCGCCCGCGTGGCCCTGCTCGTCTCTGGTGCCGTACCCGCGTTGGTGACCGTGCTCGTGTGCCGGCACCTGGCCCACCTCGGGTCGCTGCGGGTGAGCCTGTCGACGATCTCGGTGCGGCTGCCCCGGGTCAGCGTCACTTCGCGCGGCTAGACCCCAGGGGCTGCGGCAAACCACTACGCGTGAGGCAGTACCGCCTGCGTCAGGAAGCCTGTTCGCGCCACTGGGCAGCCCGGCGCCCGGCCAGCAGCCGCTGCCCGAACCGCACGACCGTCCAGCTCCACCACCGGTCGATCTCCTCGGTGGCGACGCCTGCTCGCCACTCCCAGTGACCGCAGAGCTCCTCGAGCTCGGCATCACTCATGGCGGCACAGGCGGCGACGAGAGGTCCCGGGCGCTGGAGCAGAGGGTCGGCGAACGGTGGCCCCTCGTAGACCACCCAGGTGTGCGTCGCGTCGATCCGGTCGTGGTCAAGCATCTGCCGATCATGGCCCGATCGGTCCACCCCTGCCTCCGACGAACGGTGGAGGATCTCCTCCCTGCAAGCGCAGTAGCTGGTCGTGCCGCCGTCCAGCCACAAGCAGGATGCGCTCGGCCAGCAGTCAGCCGGCCAAGCAGCCGAGCGCCCAGCAGCCGGCCGTCAGTCAGCCGGCCACCCAGCAGCGGAACCCCCCAGCAGCAGGCCAACCGCGAAGGGACGCTCGGTCAGCAGGACGCCGGGTGGGGCACGACGGCGGGCCGCACGGTGGCGTGACCCATCGCCCGCTCAGGCTGCAGCGGGTACGGAGCGGGGCCGAGTTCGTTCTCGCCAGTCACGCAGCGCGGTGTCGTAGGACCCGACAGCCAGATCCCACACCACCCGTGGTCGCCCTTGTCTCTCCCCGACCCCGGGGTGGCCGCCGCCACCGTCCCGGACGACCCGACCGGCGTACCGCTGCTGGTGCACGACCGTGTGGTGCGCCCGGCAGAGCAGGGCGGCGTTGTCGATGTCCGAGGGCCCGCCGTCGACCCAGTGCACAAGGTGATGGGCGTCTGTCCACGCCGCCGGTTTCGAGCAACCCGGGAACGTGCATCCGCCGTCCCTGAGCCACAGGTGTCGGATCTGGGCGCGATCGAACAACCGGACCGCTGTCCCCTGATCGAGGACCTCACCGGCCGACCCGAGGACCGCTGGGACGACCTGTGCGTCGCACGCGAGCCGACGCACCACACCCGGGGTCAACGCCTGCTCGTCGAGCGTCAGGCCCGCGCCGCGACACTGCCCCTTGAGGACCTCCCAAGGCACCGTGACCACCAGTGAGGTCTTGGCCTGGCGCGGGATCCCGTCAGGGGCGGACACGGCCCGACCCACGAGGTCCAGCAGCGCGTCGGCCCGTCGGGCGGCAGGGGTGCGGGGGTCGTGCTCACCGGTGTCCTCGTCGCGGCGGGGCTTGGCCAGGGCGTCGACGGCGGCGTCGACGATCGCCGCCCCCTCCTCGTCGAGGACCAGCGTGTACCGGCTCATCCCGACGGGTCCCCTGCCATTGACCAGCGACCGGTGCGCCCGCCGCCGATCGGCGTCGCGTTCGACCGCGGCGTCGGGGCGGATCACCTCCCCAGCGCGCTGCAGCGCGAACCCCAGCCGGCGCTCGTCGATCCCGTCGTCTCCCCGCGCCACCTCGACCAGCGCGGCGAACGCCTCCGCCAGGTCGTCGGGTGCAGCCAGACCCCGGATGCTCGTGTGGAACCGGCAGAGCTGCGCGGCCTTGCCCAACCCCAGAGCATTCACCCGCTCCTGCGGGTCCGGCGATGCCGCCCCCAGCACCGCGTCGACCAGGCCCTCCAGCCGCGCGTCGCCCCCGACCCCCGGGCCAGCAGCACCGCCGAGGGACGCCACCGCCGTCGCGACGACATTCGCGTCGAGCAGTTCGCGTGCGGTCAGTGCCGGCGCGACGGCACGGGCCCAGTCCACGGGGCCCCAGCCCTGCCCAGCGCCGAGGCTGCGCCCCTTGGCCTCGGCCAGCACTGCTGCGACCTGTGCCCGCGCCGCCGCCACGACCTCCGCGAGCACGCCGAGCGCCTGCGCGACCTCACCGTCCTGGAGCTCCCACAGACCCGCGGCATCGGGTCGGCTCAGCTCCTCGGTCAACTCTCGCAGTGCCGCCTGTGCGGAGCCCAGTACGGACCGGGAACCCAGGCGCGCGCCACCGACACGACCACCAGAGGTGGGGTGCGGGGAGTCCGGAGTCGTCGCCATACCAAGGACACTATCGGCGACCACTGACAACGCCCTTGGCTCCGCAGACACCCCGAAGTCGTTGCAGGTCAGCGATATTCGTGATCCGCGAGTACATCGAACCACTGGTCACACCAGCACCTCCCGTTAGGCGCGCAGGCCTGTCATGATGGGTCGCATGGCGTACGACGAGGGTGTGGCGCAGCGGATCCGCGAGCTCGTCGTGGGCGAGCTGGACGTGACGGAGAAGCGGATGTTCGGCGGGTTGGCGTTCCTCGTGAACGGCAACATGTCTGTCGCGGTGAGCGGCAGTGGCGGTCTCATGGTCCGTCTCGACATCGATGACGCCACCCCTCTGCTCGATCCGCCGGTGGTGACGCCGATGGTGATGCAGGACCGGCCGATGAAGGGCTGGCTGCGCGTGACCGAGGCGGGGTACGCGACGGACGACGAGCTACGTGAGTGGGTCGACCGCAGCATCGAGTTCGCCAGGACCCTCCCCCACAAGTAGGACGAGCCGCTCAGCCACCGTTGGCCGCAGCCGCGATTGCCACCGCCATCTGCCTCGCGCGGTCGTCGGAGACGCCCAGCGCTTCCGACGCCACCTTCACGACGGTGTCCGCTCGAGCGCGAACCGGCTTGACGCCCTTGATCATCGGTTGGCCCGTCGCCACAGATGCCGTCGTCGCGGACCGGTACGACGAGTCATAGCCACTAGAGAAGACGACCCTCTTCTGCCGGACCGACGTTGACAGGTTCGTGTCCCAGGAGTTGTGCTCGGCAGCCATCGTGATGGTCACCAGGACGGTCGACGGGTCGTCGAGTCGCGTTCCCCACGCACATCCCTGACTGGTGACGACCGGCTTCACACTGCGCTTGATGATGGCTTTGATCTCAGCAGCCGAGGCGTCAGCACAGTCCGGCGGTCCAAGCGGCTTGGGTCGGGCCTTGGACTTCGTCGGTGTGGCGGCTTTTTTCGCGGCAGCACCCTTCGTCGGGCTCTTCTTCAGGTCGACGGGCTTGGCCGCCGCCGCTGCCGTCGTCGGTGACGGGCTCCCGGCTGCTGTCGAGGGCTGCCCTGCCGTCGCCAGCGACTCGACGCCGGCCGTCAGGATCGCCGGGAGGTTGTTCAGCAGCACAAGGAAACCCACCACCATGAGCCCGCCCACGAACGCCTTCCTCAGGCGTCGGGCCGCTCTACGAGGGCGGGCCGGCGAGGGTCGAGGGCTACGCTTCCGCGCGGTCCGACCGGGCGGCTTGCCCGCCATGGCCGACAGCAGGAGCTGGTCGGTCGTGGTCGAGGGGAAGTCGGTGATGACCCGGGTCGCGACGGTGGGAACGACCTCGGGCGACAGGACCACCGGACGAGCTCGCAACCAGCCCGGCAGGGCCGCAACAGGCACCACCCAGACTCCCCGCACCATACGAGGCTCACCGAACTCGCCCGCGTGCGAGCCAGCCAGGCACAACACAGGCGTGACCGGCCGGTCGCTCTCGGCTGCCATGTAAGCCGCCATGCCGTGCACCTTGGTGAGCTCGCTCGCGAGGCTCACGCTCTCGGATCGACCGTCGCGGTGCCGGTGCTGGAACAGGCCACCCTCGTGCTCCGTCACCCGTCCGGCGCGGTTCTTCGCGTCGACGAGGTAGATGCCGGTGGGGCCGACGACCACGTGGTCGAGGTTGGCCTCGGAGCGACCGGGACGCAGCAGTCGGTCATGGACGACGGTCCAGCCGGCGGGGAGGGAGGCCAGCGCTGCCGCGACCCGACGCTCCCCCTCGGCGCCGGCTTCCCACCGAGCGGCTTCGTCCCTCAGCTTCTTCGCGTGCTCGTCCGCGCTGCCCCCTGCACTCACCACGCCGACGATGGTGCCGTGTCGGTCGGGTTCGCGTGCACGGTTTAAGGCAACTTGGCACGAAAGGTCGTTCACGGCTGCTTGCCCGAGGAAGGGTCGCCAACCGGGGTCCGCCGTGGGCGAAGGTCCGGTTTCCCGGCCGCGCGGCTCGCGTCCGACTTACGATCCTCGGGAGCAATCGGCACGGATGTGGGGGCAGGCCAGGTGGGGACCGACGGACGCGTGGAGATCATCCACGTGGAGCGGCCGACGCAGTGTGCGTGCGGTGAGCCGCTGCGAGCGGGCGAACGCGCCGGCCTGCTCGCGGCCGAACCCTCGCCGGTGTGCCTGTGGTGCCTGGCGGACGTGCAGGCCGGACGTCCCCGCCCCCGACGTCGTCACTCGGTCACCGAATGGCCGGAGCAGCTCGCCCTCACCTCCCCCGGCCCGTCCGGTGCCTTCGCCGCCGACCGTTCAGGCGACGACTGGTCTGCCGCGCCAACTCACCTCCAGGTGATCGATGGAGAGAGGGGCGTTCGTCACGGCCGCAGACGACGTATGGCGCGTGGCGGCCGCCCGCGGACCGTGGTCTCCCTGCTGCTCACCGCGGTCATCGTCGGTGGCGCACTGTGGGGCATTCCCCAGCTGATGGGCGCTGACAGGTCGTCGCTGCCGATCAGCGGGATCACGTGGGGTACCAACGGGATCGACTACTCACAACCCGATCCCGTCGTGCCGGGATCGGTGCAGGGCATCCGGGCCATGTGGCCGCCCGTGCCCGTCGACGCGAAGGACGAGCCGCTCGGACGACCGCCGCTGTCCCGGTCGACTTCCACCGACTACGTGTTCATGCAGCGGACCGGCGGGCCGACGAGTGCACCGGTCGCGTGGGACCCGTGCCGCCCGATCCACATCGTCGTCAACGCGGCCGATGCACCGCCCGAGGCCGACCGCCTGCTCGCCGAGGGCGCCAGCGAGATCAGCAGGGCGACCGGTCTTCAGTTCGTCGTCGAGGGTCCGACCGACGAACCTCCGTCGGAGAAACGTCCTGCGATCGACGGCGCGAGGTACGGCAACCGCTGGTCGCCGGTGCTGCTCGCTTGGACCAACCCGACCGTCGTCCCCCGGCTCGCGGGGGATGTCGCTGGGCTCGGCGGACCGGACGGCGCGACGTACGCCAAGAGTATCGACCAGCACTGGGTCAGTGGGTTGGTCTACCTCGATGGTCCGACGTTCCGGGCGATCCTGCGGCGCCCCGACGGCTGGGCCCAGGCCCGCGCCATCGTCATGCACGAGCTCGGGCACCTCGTCGGTCTCACCCACGTCGCCAACCCGGGCGAGCTGATGGCTGCGAGGAACGACGGCCGCACCACGTTCGGCGACGGCGACCTCGAAGGCCTGAGGCAGCTCGGGGTCGGTCGTTGCTTCACCTCGTGACCGTCACCTGACACACCGCGGGGCGGCCGGTTCGTCGTGAACCGGCCGCCCCGCGGCATACCTGCTGGTGTTGCTTGGGTTTTGCCCTGTCTGGGTTCAGGCGACACGCGACTGGGGCGCAGTCTCCTTGGTCTTGCCGGCGTCGCGCTCGACGATGTCACCCAGCGCGTCGTCGATGGCCTTGAGCTGCGCGGCCTCGAGCTTCACGCCGGCGGCCTTGACGTTCTCGTGCACCTGCTCGGGACGGCTCGCACCCACCAAGGCGGCCGCGACGTTGTCGTTCTGGAGGACCCAGGCGACAGCGAGCTGGGCCATCGACAGGCCCGCCTCGTCGGCGATGGGCTTGAGCTTCTGGACGCGGGTGAGCACGTCGTCGTTCATGAACCGCTTGATCATGTCGGCGCCGCCCTTCTCGTCCGCGGCGCGCGAGCCCTCCGGCGGCTTCTGGCCGGGCTGGTACTTGCCGGTGAGCACGCCCTGGGCGATGGGGCTCCAGACGATCTGGCTGACTCCGAGCTCCTTGCTCGTGGGGACGACCTCGTCCTCGATGACGCGCCACAGCATGGAGTACTGCGGCTGGCTCGAGATGAGCTGGATATTGAGCTCCTTGGCGAGCTTCACACCCTCGCGGATCTGGTCGGCGGTCCACTCGCTGACGCCGATGTAGAGCGCCTTGCCCTGGCGGACGACGTCGGCGAAGGCCGTCATCGTCTCCTCGAGCGGCGTCTCGGTGTCGTACCGGTGCGCCTGGTAGAGGTCGACGTAGTCGGTCTGGAGGCGCTGCAGCGAGCCGTTGATCGACTCCATGATGTGCTTGCGGGACAGGCCGGTGTCGTTCTTCCCGCCCGGGCCGGTCGGCCAATAGACCTTGGTGAAGATCTCGAGGCTCTCGCGCCGTTCGCCCTTGAGGGCGTCGCCGAGGACGGTCTCCGCCTTGGTGTTGGCGTAGACGTCGGCCGTGTCGAAGGTGCTGATGCCCGCGTCGAGAGCCGCGCGCACGCACTGCGTGGCGACGTCGTTCTCGACCTGCGAGCCGTGGGTGAGCCAGTTGCCGTAGGTGATCTCGGAGATCTTGAGACCACTGTTGCCGAGGTATCGGAATTCCATGCTTCAACCGTATGCCGCGCGGCTCGGCGCCGCGCGCCCGGCACCCCGCGCGCTGGGGACCTAGGCGGTTCGCGCGGACGTCGGGCACAGCGCGTCCGTTGTCGTGCAGGCATGGCAGCGCCATTGGAACGATTCGGGACGGTCATCGGAAGTCAGTCACCCCGCCCGAATCCTCGATTCCGAGGAGTTCCATCGGGCAATCGCTCCCATCCCACGCTGCGGTCTGTAAGACTCCCGACCGTGAGCGAGGGGTGGAGCGAGAGTGAGGTTGAGCGCACGCTTGACGCCTACTTCGAAATGTTTCGTCTGGAGTTGGCGGGGGACACGTATCGCAAGGTTGACTTCTATCGGCCTTTGAGCGAAACGATCGGTCGCAGCGAGAACGCCGTTGGGTACAAGTTCAGCAACGTGTCGGCGGTGCTAGCGGAGATGGGCGCGACCTTCGTTGAGGGCTACAAGCCCCTTGCGAATGTGCAAGAACTCCTTCGCACCCGCGCCCAGGAGCGCCTCGCTGGTGACCCTGAACTTCGTCGCCTCATGATCCACCTAGCGGCTAGCGAACCCACCGACGGCGAACGCGCCTTGGGTGACCCAGTTCCTGTTCCTGATGACCTCGTTCTGCCTGACCGAACGGCCACCCGATCGCGGCGCGGTCGGTCAGTGGACTTCAACGCTCTGGAAGCCACGAACTCCGCACGTGGCCTCGCGGGGGAACTGATGGTGCTTCACAGGGAGAGACGGTTGTTGGCTGACCTTGGTCGTCCCGACCTATCGAAGCTTGTACGCCATGTTTCAGTTGAGGACGGTGATGGGCTGGGCTACGACGTGAGATCTTTCGATCCGACCGGTAAAGAACGATTCCTGGAAGTGAAGACGACCATCAGGTCGCAGCGGCAGCCCTTCTATGTCAGTGCCAACGAGGTTGATTTCTCCGAGGAAGCGCAAGATAGATTCACCCTTGTAAGGGTCTTTCATCTCGAGCGAAATCCGGGCTTCTACGAGATGTCCGGCTCTCTCAAAGAGACGGCGCTCCTAGTGCCTGACTCATACGTTGCTCAGCCGATTCGGAAGCGTGCGAGCTAGGCGTCAGGGCTCTCTGCATCTATCCCCGACAGCGGCCGACGTCCAACCGACGCCGGACGCCGGCCGCCACTCGCTACTTCTTGCGCTTCGGCGTCTGCGCGAGCGCGCTTGCAGCGGCCGTCTTGGCCGACTTCGACGCCGAACGACTCGTCAGAGTCCGGCTCGCTGCACGTGCAGCAGCGGCGCCCGTCTGTTTCGAGTTCCTGGGCACAACCTTTACCTCCTTCCCGCGGGTGTGGACTTGCATATGTCCCGCGAGAAGTGGTCTCATGCTGGTTCTGACACCAACGCTCGAGACCACCTCTCGCAGCTTTGAGAACGCCCGGCCCGGCAAGGCCGGGCGTTCTGTTTGTCCGGGGAGAAGTGGATCAGATTGCTCTGACATTCCTTCTCCACAACGACCGTCGCCCCGGAACCCCCATGAGGGGCCCGGGGCGACGGCTTTGTCGGCGTTATCGCTTCGGGAAGCGATAACGATAAGAACTGTCACTCACGCAACTACGTGACACTCCGCGCAACTCGTGCGTGACACTTCCGCGCAACTCGTCATCAACTGCAGCCGCTGGTGCTTCCGCAGCCTTCGCAGACGTAGCAGGAACCAGCGGGGCGCATCTTCGTCCCACAGGTCATGCACATCGGCGCGTCGGCCGAGATGCCCTGGAACTTCTCCAGCAGCTCTGCGGACGAGTGCACCTCTGCCGAGACCTCACGAGCAGAGGCCGCACCGGCACCGGACTTCACGGTGTCGGCCTTGAGCGACTTGCCCTCGACCACGGGAGTCGAGGCGGCGGCCGGCTTGGTGACAGAGACCGGGGCGGACTGGCTGAAGTTCTCCAGCTCGTCCTCGAGCTCCTCGTCCGACTCGTCGGACTCGGCGGCCTGGTAGGAACCGGTCTCGAGCTGACGCGCACGCTCGGCGGCCGTGTGGATGCCCATGAACGAACGGGTGTCGAAGTCCATGTGGTCCAGCGCCAGGCGACGGAACACGTAGTCCATGATCGACTGCGCCATCCGCACGTCGGGGTCGTCCGTGAGGCCGGCAGGCTCGAACCGCAGGTTGGTGAACTTCTCCACGAAGGTCTCCAGCGGCACGCCGTACTGCAGGCCGATGCTGACCGCGATCGAGAAGGCGTCCATCACACCGGCGAGGGTCGAGCCCTGCTTGCCGAACTTGAGGAAGATCTCGCCCAGGTCGCCCGACTCGTAGGTGCCGGCGGTGAGGTAACCCTCGGCGCCACCCACGGCGAACGACGTGGTCTGCGAGGTACGACGCTTCGGCAGGCGCTTGCGCACCGGGCGGTACTCGATGACCTTCTCGACCTTGGCCTCGGCAGCAGCGGTCGCCTTGTCAGCGGCAGCGTCCTTGGCGGTGGAACCACCGTCGGAGAGCGGCTGGCCGACCTTGCAGTTGTCGCGGTAGACCGCGATCGCCTTGAGGCCGAGCTTCCAGCCCTGCATGTGGACGTCCTCGATCTCCTCGACCGTGGCGTTCTCCGGCAGGTTGACCGTCTTGGAGATCGCACCGGACAGGAACGGCTGGACGGCAGCCATCATGCGCACGTGGCCCATGGCCGAGATCGAGCGCGCACCCATGGCGGTGTCGAAGATCTCGTAGTGCTCGGTCTTGAGGCCGGGGGCGTCGATGACGTGACCCTTGTCGGCGATGTACTCGACGATCGCCTCGATGGTCTCGCCCGTGTAGCCGAGCTTCTTGAGCGCACGCGGGATGGTGAGGTTGACGATCTGCATCGACCCGCCACCGACGAGCTTCTTGAACTTCACCAGGGAGAAGTCGGGCTCGATACCGGTGGTGTCGCAGTCCATCATGAAGCCGATGGTGCCGGTCGGCGCGAGCACCGAGGCCTGCGCGTTGCGGTAGCCGTTCTTCTCGCCGAGCTTGACGACGTCGTCCCAGACCTTGGTGGCCGCGCGGTGGATCGTGGTGTCCATCGTGTCGAGTGGGCGGATCGAGTCGTTCGCGCTCTGGTGCTTGCGCATGACGCGCTTGTGGGCGTCCGCGTTGCGGGCGTACCCGGCGTACGCGCCGACGACACCGGCCATCTCGGCGGAGCGCTTGTAGGCGGCGCCGGTGAGCAGCGAGGTGATCGAGGCGGCGAGCTGGCGGCCACCGTTGGAGTCGTACCCGTGGCCCGTGGCCATGAGCAGCGCGCCGAGGTTGGCGTAGCCGATGCCGAGCTGGCGGTAGTCACGCGTGGTGTCGCCGATGGCCTCGGTCGGGAAGTCCGCGAAGCAGATCGAGATGTCCATCGCGGTGATGACGAGCTCGGCGACCTTCTGGAAGGTGACCGCGTCGAACGTGTCGTCGTCCTTGAGGAACTTGAGCAGGTTCAGCGAGGCCAGGTTGCAGGAGGAGTTGTCGAGCGACATGTACTCCGAGCACGGGTTGGACGCGGTGATGCGGCCGGTCTCGGGGTTGGTGTGCCAGTCGTTGATGACGTCGTCGTACTGGATGCCCGGGTCTGCGCACTCCCACGCGGCCTCGGCGAGCTTGGTGAACAGCTCACGGGCGTCGACGGTGTCGATGACCTCACCGGTGGTGCGCGAGCGCAGACCGAAGTCGGTGCCGGCCTCGACGGCCTTCATGAACTCGTCCGAGACACGGACCGAGTTGTTCGCGTTCTGGTACTGGACCGAGGTGATGTCCTTGCCACCGAGGTCCATGTCGAACCCGGCGTCACGCAGCGCGCGGATCTTGTCCTCCTCGCGCGCCTTGGTCTCGACGAACTCCATGATGTCGGGGTGGTCGACGTCCAGGACGACCATCTTGGCCGCACGACGCGTGGCGCCACCGGACTTGATCGTCCCTGCGGACGCGTCCGCACCACGCATGAAGGAGACCGGGCCGGAGGCGGTGCCACCGGAGGACAGCAGCTCCTTGGAGGAGCGGATGCGGGAGAGGTTCAGGCCGGCACCGGAGCCGCCCTGGAAGATCTTTCCCTCCTCCTTGTACCAGTTGAGGATCGAGTCCATCGAGTCGTCGACGGCGAGGATGAAGCAGGCGCTGACCTGCTGCGGGCTCTTGGTGCCCACGTTGAACCACACCGGCGAGTTGAAGCTGAACACCTGGTGCAGCAGGGCGTAGGTCAGCTCGTGCTCGAAGATCTCGGCGTCCTCGGCGTTGGAGAAGTAGCCGTGCTCCTTGCCCGCCTTGACGTAGGTGAGGACGACGCGGTCGATGAGCTGCTTGAGGCCCGTCTCACGGGCCTCGGTGCCCACGGCGCCGCGGAAGTACTTGGTGGTGACGATCGTGGAGGCGTTGACCGACCAGAAGTCGGGGAACTCGACACCGCGCTGCTCGAAGATCGTCGCGCCGGTCTTCCAGTTCTGCTGGACGACGTCGCGCTTCTCCCAGGTCACCTCGTCGTACGGGTGCACACCGGGAGTGGTGTAGATGCGCTCGACCTTGACGCCCTTGCCGGCGTTCTTGCGGGCACCTGCACGTGCGCCTGCGGTTTCAGTCATTTCTGGTGGCCTCCCTAGCCCCTGGTGATGCTCTGGTGTCAATTCTGGGTGGCGGCACCGACAGTGAGGGTCGGTGCCGGGTGGTGCTGCTCTGGTGCTGGACGTGCTCGTGCGGTGGTGCGTGCTGCGAGAGGTGGCGTATGCCGCGGGCCTCAGCCCGGCGGCATACCCGCCTTGGTCTGAAGTCCGGCCTGCGGCTCGGGCTCGGTCCCCGTCGCCTCGCGCTCGGCGCGAAGGAGGGTGATCGCGGCCTCGAAGTCCTCGAGGCTCTCGAACGCCTGGTAGACGCTGGCGAACCGCAGATAGGCGACCTCGTCGAGCTCGCGCAGCGGTCCGAGGATCGCCAGGCCCACCTCGTGGGCCTCGACCTCGGCCTGCCCCTGCTGGCGGATGCACTCCTCCACGCGCTGGGCGAGGAGGGCCAGGTCGTCCTCGGTGACCGGACGGCCCTGGCAGGCCTTGCGAACCCCGACGAGGACCTTGCCCCGGCTGAACGGCTCGCTCGCGCCGGAGCGCTTGGTCACCGTGAGGCTGGCCGTCTCGATCGTCGTGAAACGGCGCCCGCACTCGGGGCACTGGCGACGCCGGCGGATGGAGCTGCCGTCGTCGGTCGTGCGCGAGTCCATGACCCTCGAGTCGGTGTGCCGGCAGAACGGACAGTGCATGACGGCGCTCCTCCCTCATCGGGGGTCTGGGACGGGTTCTGGTGTACTTCGCACGCCTCGTCTGTGGACGAGCGTGTGGACCTTCTGGGGACAACGTGTGGAGAACCGGCCTCGCCCTGTGCACTACATGTGGACGAACTACAGCCGTGTAACCACTAGATGTAGGGATAGTCTGCCTCGCTGTGACCCGGGACGCAAGCGGCTCCGGGAAACTCCTCCGGCAGTGTGCATCTGTGCAGGTCAGGGCCCTGCGGACGTCCTGCGCGACACGCCCGAAGTGGTGCTGGTGTGACGTCTGTGGCGTCGGAGGCACCCACATCTGGGGTGTGCGGGACGAATCGGTCCCTACATCTGGTGTCGCGACGTCGTGGACCGCTCCGCACGCGATCCCGGCGATCGGGCCCGGCTCAGGCCATCGAGAGCAGGAACGCCGCGCTGAACCCGACCACGGTCAGCAGCCCGACGAGCCGACCCGCGTGCTCGACCGCCTCGGGGACCATCGTGTCGGCCAGCATCGTGAGGATCGCGCCCGCCGCGAACGCCTGGATCGTGGCCACCACCGACGGGTCGGCCCCGTCGAGCAGCACGCGACCGAGCGCGGCGGCGACGGTCGCCGCGGCGGCCACCCCCAACCACAGACCCATGATCGACTTCGCACTGCGCCCCGCGGACCGCATACCGGCCGACGAGGACAAGCCCTCGGGGATGTTGGACAAGAACACGGCGGCGACCACGGCCACCCCCACGCCTCCCCCGCCGATGGTGCTCACGCCGATCGCCGCCGACTCCGGTATGCCGTCGAGCAGGGCCCCGAGCGCGAGCGCGGACCCGGCCGCGCCGGCCTGAGGACCGTTGGGGCTCTTGCGGCGGTGACCGCCGCGGCTGTCGATCCACCAGTCGCCGAGGAAGAACACGACCGATCCGCCCAGCAGCCCCAGGACCGTGGCGATGCCGCCGGCCTTGTCGTACGCCTCTCCGGCGAGCTCGAACGTCAGCGCACTGACGAGCACTCCGGAGCCGACCGCCATGACCCAGCCGATGACCCGCTTGGACGTGGGCAGCCAGATGCCGGCGGCCGCGCCGATCAGGAGCGCGGCGCCGCCGACGAATCCCCAGAATGCTGCCTCGAACACGTGCTTCTCCCGTCGCAGAACCGCCGTCGACCTGCGGCGGTGCGGCGCTGCGTGGGTCAGGGTCCTTGGACCCTATCGACGCCGCACTCCTTCACCGACAGTGGCAGCAGGACGCCAGAGCGCGGCCGAACCCAGAGGAGCACGCATGAACCACTACGGACTCGGCGGCAAGGTCGCCGTCATCACCGGCGGGGCATCCGGCATCGGCCGCGCCTGCGCCCACACCCTCGCGCAGTCGGGCGCCGACATCTCGGTGTGGGACCTCGACCAGGGCGCCATCGACGTGGTGCTCAAGGAGCTCGACGCGTTCGAGTGCCGGGCCCACGGAGCGGTCGTCGACGTCAGCGACTCCGCCGCTGTCGACACCGCCATGGACTCGGTCGTCGAGCACCTCGGCCACGTCGACATCGCCGTCTGCAACGCCGGGATCGGCGGCGAAGCCTTGACCAGTGGCGACTACACCGACGAGGCCTGGCACCGGGTCATCGGCATCAACCTCGACGGCGTCTTCTACACGCAGCGCGCGGCGATCCGCGCCATGAAGGCCGGTGGGCGCGGGGGCTCCATCGTCAACATGGCGTCGATCCTGGGTGCCGTGGGGTACGCCACGGCGAGCGCCTACACCGCGGCGAAGCACGGAGTGGTCGGCATGACCCAGGCAGCCGCGTGGGAGCACGCCGGCGACCAGATCCGCGTCAACGCGGTCGGGCCAGGCTTCATCCGCACTCCCCTGCTCGACCAGCACCTCGACCAGGCGACACTGGACTACCTCGGCACCCAGCACGCGCTCCAACGCATCGGCGAGCCCGAGGAGGTCGCCGAGCTGGTCGCCTGGCTGGCCAGCGACGGCGCCTCGTTCGCGACCGGCACCTACTACCCGATCGACGGCGGCTACCTCGCCCGCTGAGGTCCGCCTGCCCCACCCGGCCTCAGCCAGCTGCTGCACGCTGTCGGCGCGCAGTGGTTGAGTGGCTCCATGGGGACGAAGGACGACCACAAGGACGTGACCGCGCAGAAGTGGGAGACGCACCCGGTCACGCCGGACCGGTTCGAGGACTTCGCCGACGTGATCAACCCGAACCGTCGCGACACCCACTGCTGGTGCCTGTCCCACCGTCTCAAGGCGCCACAGATCCAGGAGCTCGGCGGTGGCAGTCGCGAGCAGGCCGCCCGCGCCCTCTGCGAGCGGGAGCACCCGCCGGGCGTCGTCACCTACCTCGACGGCACCCCTGTGGGGTGGTGCAGCATCAGCCCGCTCGCGGACATCCCCCGCCTGCAGTCCTCCAGCCTCATCCGCCCGGTTGACGACGTCCCGGTCTGGAGCATCATCTGCGTCGTGGTGCGTTCGGGTCACCGCAAGAAAGGTGTCACCCACCAGCTCATCAAGGGTGCGGTGGCGTATGCCGCGTCGCAGGGCGCGCCCGCCGTCGAGGCCCACCCCGTGGACCCGAAGGGCCGGATGGACCTGACGATGGCGTTCGTCGGGACCCGGGCGATGTTCGAGAAGGCCGGGTTCGAGGTCATCGGGACGACTGATGCGGTGGCCAGCAAGATGCCCCGACTGAAGATGCGCCGCGACCTCTGACGAGGTGGGCCTCCCCTCGGACCACGGGCGCCGATGCGGCGTCAGGCCTCCGAGCGCACCTTGAGCCCGGCGGCCTCCCCTTTGAGGTAGCGGTCGGTGAGGCCGCGGTACAGCCGCCCCACCGTCGACCCGAGCCAGCCCTCCTGCCGGACCGCCAGGGTCACCCGCGTCCCGCCGCCGGGCAGCGGGGCGATGACATGGCTCGCCGTGGTCCTGGCGGCCCCGCCTCCGCTGACCCAGGTGAACGACGTGCCAGGTTCGAGCTCGGTCACGACGTAGTCGACGGTGGGGATCTTCGGCTGGCTGATCTTGGCGGTCGACCCGGTGCGCAACGGCCCGTCGTCGATCCGGCGGACCCAGCGCACCGTGTCGGTCCAGTCCGGCCACCGCTCGACGTCCGACAGGACCTCCCAGACCCGCGCCGGCGGCGCCGCGATGTCGATGGTCGTGCTCTGTTCCATGTCTCCATGATCGCCCAGTCGACGCCTCGTTTCGAGAGGATGGGGCCATGCAGACCGCCCGCGTCCTGGCCCAACGCCTCACGACGCAACGCCTCGCCTCCGGTCCCCTGCCGACCGCCACCGAGGCCGTGCGCCTGCTCACCTGCGTCCAGAGCCAGGAGCGCGACCACGCCCTCTTCTCCCTGGGCCTGCGCACCCGTCGGACCACGTATGCAGCCGTGCGCGCCGAGCTCGACCAGGGCACCTTCGTGCGCACCCACATCCTGCGCCCCACCTGGCACTTCGTCGCTGCCGAGGACCTGCGCTGGATCCTCGGCCTGACCTCCGTGCGGGTCCTGTCCAGCATGGCGGCGCGACACCGCCAGCTCGGCCTCGACGAGCCCAGGCGGCTCGACCGCGGCTTGTCCCTGCTGTCAGACCTGTTGCAGGACAAGCACTTCCACACCCGGCCCGAGCTCGGCGAGGCCTTCGCCGAACGACACTCCCCCATCCGGGCCGGGGAGCCCTTGGGCCACCTGCTCATGGTCGCCGAGCTGCAAGGGCTGATCTGCTCAGGCCCCACGAAGGGCGTCCACCACTCGTACGCGCTGGTCGACGAGGTGGTCGAGCCGACGCCGTCCCTCGACCCTGACGACGCCCACCGGGAGCTGGTGCAGCGGTTCTTCCGCGGACACGGACCGGCCTCCGTCAAGGACTTCACCCGGTGGTCGTCCCTCCCCGTCGCCGGTACCCGAGCCTCCTTGGCCGACCTCGGCGACGTGCTCGAGCAGGTCGACGTCGAGGGGACACCGCACTGGTTCGACCCCACGAACGTCCCACGGCGCAGCGCGGCCGCGCCGGCTGCATACCTCTTCCCCGTCTATGACGAAGCGGTCCTGAGCTATCCGAGCGTGAACTTCCCTGTGGCGCTTGACCATCCGGACGGCGAGCACCCGGACCCGTTCTGGGCTCGCGTGGTGCTCCACCAGGAGAACGTGGGGCTGTGGAAGCGCACGGTCACCGGTGACGCGGTCGAGGTGGAGGTGCGGCTCGCTCCCAGCGTCGACGACGCGGGACGGGCGGCCGTCGCGGAAGCCGCGCAACGGCTGGCCGACTTCCTGGACAAGGACCTGAGGTTCACGCAGGGGCTCGGCTGAATTACACGGTTGGACTTATCGGGTCTGCCTGACAAACCGGACACCCGCCGTCCACTCTGGACCGGTTGCCCTGCCCACACCCCACGTCGGTACGGCACCGCGTCTCCTGGCGCTGACCTGTCCCCCACCCCCAGGAAGTCATGCTGCGCTCCCGCCTGATCCCCCACCTCGCCCGCGCAGGCTCTGTCGCCCTCCTCGCCCTGACCGGTCTCGCGGTCAGCGCTCCGCAGGCTGGCGCGGCCACCCTCTCCCGAGAGTGCAAGGCCAGCTCGATCGCCTGCATCTCGTTCTCCGGCTACGCGGGGAAGTCCGTCTGGGGCTATCCCGTGAACTCGACCGGCAACAACTGCGTCAACTACGCGGCGTACCGCCTGATGAAGAACGGCGTGAAGCAGCAGAGCTCCATGGGCAGCGGTGGGAGCTGGGCCACCAGCGCACGCGACCGCGGCATCCCCGTCGACAAGACCCCCGCCGTCGGGTCGATCGCGCAGTGGAACTACGGCAGCCACTACGCCCCCTCCAACGGGCACGTCGGGTACGTCGAGGAGGTCACGACCTCCTACATCGTCGTGTCGGACTCGGCGTGGAGCGGGTACTCCTCGCGCATGAAGATCCCCCGCGGCGATGCCAACTGGCCGAGCAACTTCCTGCACTTCAAGGACCAGCCGTACCAGCCACCCAAGTCCGGCAGCTTCCTCAAGGTGCGCGAGAACGGCGGCGTCTACCGGCTCGTCGGCCGCACGCCGGTGTTCGTCTCCACCTGGACCGCCTTCGGGGGGACCAAGGCGACGATGGCGATCTCCTCGACGGCCCTGGCCTCGCTGCCGGCGACGATCCCGGACGGCACCTTCATCCGGGGCGCCCAGCGCGGCGAGGTCTACCGCATGGCCGGCGGCGCACCCATCTTCGTCTCCGCGTGGGCCAATGTCGGGGGCACCAAGGGGTACACGACCGTCGACCAGGTGGCCATCGACAAGGCCGGCAGCGGGGGTGCCTACAACCGCATGCGCGCGCAGCCGGCCGACACGACGATGCTCACGACCACCAAGGGTGTGAAGTACCGGATGAAGGGTGGCGTCGCCTACTACTCGACGACCCTGCCCATCACCGAGCTCTCTCCGCCGGTGCTGGTGGACCACGTCGCGCTGAAGAACGCCACCACGACCGGAGCCCTGCGGTACCGGCACATCAAGGCCGTCAGGGTGCTCCCGAACATCGTGATCGGGTCCTGAGAGCAGGAGTGCCGACTCGCTCGGCGGTCACGTCCCGCCGTGTCGGGCTCAGCCGGCGGCGGGGATGAGCAGCGTCTGACCGGCGTGCACGTCGGACCCGGCCAGGTCGTTGGCGATCTGGATCTGCGCGACGGCCTCGTTGATCGGCAGCTGCGGCAGCTGCGTCGCCGCGACCTCGGAGAGGGTCTGGCCGGCCTGCACCGTCGTGGAGTGGTCGATGACCACTGCCGACGCACCGCCCGACAGCAGGCTGATCGCCAGCACCACGCCGACGACCACGACGGTCATCGTGACGGCCAGGCGTCCGGCGCGGGTAAGCCGCAACGGGGCGGCGGGACGGATGACGACGTCCTCACCCGTGGGCACCGAGACGAGCTGCGGGCGCACCGGCCGAACCGGCATACGCACGGGTGCGGGGGCGATGTCCCAAGCAACTGCTGCACTCATCTGGTCCTCCGTGGTGGTCATCTGGTCGACGCTCTTCGAACGGTTGTACGAAGTGCCTCTTGGTTGATTTCTAGCACGCTTGTTCGAACCGAGCAAGACACGCCTCGAACACATGTTTGGTACTGGCGTTCGAACGCCATACGCTGTGTCCATGCCTCAAGCACATCAGAGGCCACTGACAGTCACCCCTGTCACACGACCCAGCAGTCATTGATCAGCACCGGCAGACGCCACCTGACCTGCGGAAACGAGGAACCGGCATGAGCGAGGACAACGTCAAGGAGCTCCCCGACCGCGATCGGGGCGACGGTCTCACCGTCCGCCAGCGACGGGTCCTCGAGGTCATCCGCAACTCGGTCGACCGCCGCGGGTACCCGCCGAGCCTGCGCGAGATCGGCGAGGCCGTGGGCCTCACCTCCCCGAGCTCGGTGGCCCACCAGCTCTCGACGTTGGAGCGCAAGGGCTTCCTGCGCCGCGACCCCAACCGCCCCCGGGCGATCGAGGTCGTCTCCCCCGACTCGACGGCCGACATGCGCGGCTACCGCGGCGGCGCGAGCGTCGAGGACGAGACCGCGGTGTTCGACGAGACGGGCATGAACGACCGTCGCCCGGAGGCCTCCTACGTCCCGGTCCTGGGGCGGATCGCCGCCGGTGTGCCGATCCTCGCCGAGGAGACCGTCGAGGACGTCTTCCCGCTGCCGCGCCAGATCGTCGGCGAGGGACAGCTCTTCCTCCTGCAGGTCGTCGGTGAGTCGATGATCGACGCCGCGATCTGCGACGGCGACTGGGTCGTCGTGCGCCAGCAGCCGACCGCCGACAACGGCGACATCGTCGCGGCCATGCTCGACAACGAGGCGACGGTCAAGACGTTCAAGCGCAAGGACGGCAAGGTGTGGCTGATGCCGCACAACGACGCGTTCGAGCCCATCGACGGCGACCACGCGACGATCCTGGGCAAGGTCACCGCGGTCCTGCGCCGCGTCTGAGACCTTCCCACCCCGATCTCCCTCGGAGGTCGCCACGGACCGACCCCCGTGGCGACCTCCGAGTGGTTCTCACCGCACTCCGTGCGTGACACCCACCTCCGACGGGCTCCGAGTGGTTGGTCCGGCGCGGCAGTGGGTACGTTCGACACGAAAGGTGCGGCCCGGGGCAGTTCGGGCGGCCCGGCACCACGACAGCGAGGTTCGACGATGGCCAAGCACGACGAAGGCGACTACTCCGAGGCAGACCTGAGGGTCAAGGGCCAGAAGGACCACGCAGCAGGACCCACGGCGGTGGCGGTCTCGATGAAGCGGGCCATCGACCACATGGGGATCAAGCGCACCGCGCAGACCCTGCTCAAGCTCAACCAGGCCGAGGGCTTCGACTGCATGAGCTGCGCCTGGCCGGACCCCGACGTGGGCCACCGCCACGCGGCCGAGTTCTGCGAGAACGGCGCGAAGGCCGTGGCCGAGGAGGCCACCCGCGACCGGGCCACCCCCGAGTTCTTCGCCGAGCACAGCATCGCCGAGCTCGACACCCGCTCCGAGTACTGGCTCGGCCAGCAGGGCCGGATCACCCACCCGATGGTCAAGCGCCCCGGCGCCACGCACTACGAGCCCATCGAGTGGGACGAGGCCTTCGAGCTCATCGCCGCCGAGCTGCGCTCCCTGGCCAGCCCGGACGAGGCGACCTTCTACACCTCGGGTCGCACCTCCAACGAGGCCGCCTTCGCCTACCAGCTGTTCGTGCGTGCCTTCGGCACGAACAACCTGCCCGACTGCTCGAACATGTGCCACGAGTCCACGAGCATCGCGCTGCAGGAGTCGATCGGCATCGGCAAGGCCAGCGTCACCCTGGACGACGTCCACACCGCCTCGGTCATCGTCATCGCCGGGCAGAACCCCGGCACCAACCACCCGCGCATGCTCTCCGCCCTGGAGATCGCCAAGGAGAACGGCGCGAAGATCATCTCGATCAACCCGCTGCGCGAGGCCGGGCTGGTGCGGTTCAAGAACCCCCAGAAGCCCAGCGGCGTCATCGGGCACGGGACCGCCCTGTCCGACCTGCACCTGCCGGTCAAGGTCAACGGTGACCTGGCCCTCTTCCAGGCCATCGGCTCGCTGCTGGTCGAGTGGGACGCGCTGGACCACGAGTTCATCGACACCTACTCCACCGGGTTCGACCAGTGGCGCGAGCACGTCTCGGCGGTCGACTGGGACCACGTCATCGAGGTGACCGGCCTGTCGCGCGAGCTCATCACCGAGGCGGCGCAGATGCTCCGCGGCTCGACCCGCACGGTCTACTGCTGGGCGATGGGCCTGACGCAGCACCGCAACGGTGTCGCGACCATCAAGGAGGTCGTCAACCTCGCCCTGGCCCAGGGCAACATCGGGCGCGAGGGCGCCGGGCTGCTGCCCGTCCGTGGCCACTCCAACGTGCAGGGCGACCGCACGATGGGGATCTGGGAGCGCCCGCCGGCACACTTCCTCGACGCGCTCCAGAAGGAGTTCGGCTTCGACCCGCCGCGTGAGCACGGCCTCGACGTCGTCGACTCGCTGCGCGCGATGCGCGACGGCAAGGTCCAGTTCTTCATGGCCCTCGGCGGCAACTTCGTCCAGGCCGTGTCCGACACCGACACCGCAGTGGCTGCCATGCGCAAGCTCCGGCTCACCGTGCAGGTGTCGACCAAGGTCAATCGCTCCCACCTCGTCTGTGGCGAGACCGCGCTGATCCTGCCGACCAAGGGCCGCACCGAGAAGGACGTCCAGGCCAGCGGCGACCAGTGGATCTCGGTCGAGGACTCCACCTGCTCGGTGCACGCCTCCCGTGGTCCGCTCGAGCCGGCCTCACCGCAGCTCAAGTCCGAGGTCGACATCGTCACCCGCATCGCCGAGGCCACCCTCGGGGACCAGTACGACCTGCAGTGGAAGGCGATGCGCGACGACTACCGCGTCATCCGTCGCCACATCTCGCGCGTCGTTCCCGGCTGCGAGGACTACGAGGTCAACGTCCGTCGTCCCGGCGGCATGATCATGCCGCACCCGCCGCGCGACTCACGGACCTTCGACACGAAGTCGGGGCTGGCCGAGTTCGTCGCCTCCCCCATCGAGGTCGTCCACGTCCCCGAGGGTCACGTGCTGCTGCAGACGATGCGCAGCCACGACCAGTACAACACCACCATCTACGGGCTCAGCGACCGCTACCGCGGCATCGAGGGCGGCCGCAAGGTGATCTTCCTGCACCCCGACGACATCACCGCCTTCGGCCTGCAGGACGGTCAGCTCGTCGACATCACGACGCGGTGGCTCGAGGACGACGTCGTCCGTCGCGTGCACGGCTTCCGGGTGGTCTCCTACGACACCCCTCGCGGTTCGGCGGCTGCCTACTACCCCGAGACCAACCCGTTGGTCCCGTTGGACTCCACCGCGATCGGCAGCAACACCCCCACGTCGAAGTCCGTCGTGGTGTCCCTGACGCCGTCCGCCGGTGAGCACACCGGTGGGAGCGACGCGGCCGCCGACTCCGACGCCGCGACGCAGGACGCCACCGGCGCCGACTGGAGCCACAAGAAGCAGCCGCAGCCGGAGCACCTGTCCTGACCCGAGCGGTGCCTCGGGACGTACGGCGCGTCAGTCGCCGAGCGTCTCGAGGTACCGGCTCAGGCGCTCGGTGATGTCGTCGGTGGCGCGGGCCTCGTCCCACAGCTCCCACCACTCGTTGTCCTCCGGGCGCAGGGCGCGGTGGAGCGCCTTCGTGGCCAGGTCCTCGAGGCCCTCGTCGACCTCGATGGGCTCGTCCTCGATCCACCGCGGCAGGTAGGGCTCCCGGATCGCGCTCTCGAAGTCGTCGCTGGCCGCCACCACGACCGCCGCGGCGATCGCCTCGGCCATCTCCGGCGCCTCGATGTAGGCCCGTGACCCGACGACGCGGCCCATGGCGTGCTCCACCTTGGCCCGACGTTCGTCCGGCCCGGCGTCCTCGAGCGCATCGAGGAAGTCCAGCGCGTCGTCGTTCTCGAACGGTCCCGTCCCGGTAGCTCCCATACCGGCCTCCTTGTGGTCGGTCGTGCAGCGGCTCGACAGCCTGACCCGACGAGCGTGCCAACAGATCCCCACGACACGCCAGTGGTCGTTCGGTCGATTCGGGACTAGTCCGGACGGGGTGGGACGTCCCGCCTCGCCGGGTCTAGCCTCGAGGTGCAGGGAACCCCGATCCTTCGGGAGGACCACGTGCGAACACCCCGCCCTTGTCCGGACGCAGTGTCTGCTCATCGTGCGCCACGCAGGCGCCGGTTCGGTGTCGTGGTGCTCGTCGTCTCCTGCGCCGTCGCCCTGGTCGCCTGCGCGCACGGCACCCCTGTCGTGACGGACCGCGGCGCCCGCCCGACGGTCACCACGGCCTCCGTCCAACCGGCAGGGACGTCCACGGGTGACCCCGCCCACCCGGTGGGGGTCGTCGCGATCGGCCACTCGGGCCTGACCGGTTTCCGCTCGGACCCGGCCAACCCCGAGGACAACGCCCTCGCGAACTCGTGGGCCACCGGCACGAACCCCGTCGTCGACAGCGTCTTCGCGCGACTGCGCAGAGCCCTTCCCGAGACCGGTGACCACGTCGCCAACACGGCCCGCAACGGCGCCCGTGCCGATGGCCTGACCTACCAGGCGCAGGACGCGTTGCGGATCGTCCCCACGCCACGGCTCGCCCTGGTGCAGATCATGGACAACGACATCCGTTGTGACGGAACAGATCCCGACCACTTCGCGGAGTTCCGCGCCGCCGTGCGGGAAGCCGTCGCCGTCCTCGTCACCTCCTCCCCTCGGGTCACCGTCGTCCTCGTGGGTGGAGCGGGACGCCCGGCGAGGTATGCCGCCGCCATCGCCTCCCTGCCCACCACCCCGCCGGACCTCGTGGGCTCGGGACCCTGCGCGCTCTTCTCGGCGAACCGGGTCGTCAACCCGAGCGAGGTCGCCCGGCTCACGGGTCTCATGGACGCCTACGAGGCCGAGCTCGCCCGGGCGTGCGCGGGCATCCCGCAGTGCCACACCGACGGCGGTGCCGCCGCCCGCGTGAAGGACTCCCTTGACGGCCTGGGGTCGGACCTCGGACACCAGTCGGTCCTTGGTCACCAACGGACTGCCCGCGCCGTCTGGCCCGAGGTCGCGCGGCTGCTCGGCCTGCCGGCCGGCTGACCCTCAGCCCACCCTGCGCTGGTACCACGCGGTGTCGACCCACCGGTCGAACTTGCGTCCCACCTCCCGCAGCACGCCCACCTCGGTGAACCCGTGCCGCCGGTGCAGGGCGATGCTCGCGTCGTTGGGCAGCGCGATGACCGCGACCTGCGTGTGCACCTCGGTGAGGTCGTCGAGGCGGGCGAGCAGCGCGCCATACAGGAGGCTCCCGAGGCCGAGGCCCCGCGCACCGGCGCCGAGGTAGACCGACACCTCCTTGGTCCCGTCGTAGGCAGGTCGCGGTCGGAACGGGCCCGAGAAGGCGTAGCCGAGCACCTCTCCGGCGCGGACGGCCACCAGCACGATGTCGCTGCCACCGGCGTGGGCGAGCTTGTCGCCGAGGTAGACGAGCCCGCGCGGCTCGGTGTCGAAGGTCGCAACCGACGTGCGGACCTGCTCGTCGTAGATCGCCGCCATGGCCTCGAGATCGGCCTCGGTGGCGTCGCGGACGGTCGTCGCGTCGTCGGTCACGGTGGCGGTCGGCCTCATATCGGCGATGCTAGGGGGATGACCGACCGGCAGCGCAGGTGGGACGAACGCTATGCAGCGAGCGACCGGGTCTGGAGCGCTGGGCCGAACGCGGAGGTCGAGCGCATCGTCGGCGGGTGGAACCCCGACCGCACCGGCCCCGGTGGCGGTCGCGCACTGGACCTGGGCGCGGGCGAGGGCCGTCATGCGGTGTGGCTCGCAGCGCGGGGGTGGCGGGTGACCGCCGTCGACTTCTCCGCCGTCGGGCTGGGCAAGGGCGAGGCCGAGGCGAGTGCGCGCGGCCTGCGGGTCGACTGGGCGGTCGCCGACGCGCGCTCGTGGCAGCCCGCCGACGACGTGCTGTTCGACCTCGTGCTCGTCGCGTACCTGCACCTGCCCGAGGACGTCCTGTCGCGGACCACACGGTGGCTCGCACCGGGCGGCGCGCTCGTCGTCGTGGGCCATGCCCTGCGCAACCTCACCGACGGCGTCGGCGGACCCTCCGACCCCGCGTTGCTGCACACCGCGGAGGCGCTGCGGGCGGCGACGGCCGGGTTGACCGTGGAACGCTGCGAGGAGGTCGTCAGGCCGACCGACGCCGGCGACGCCATCGACGTCGTGCTCGTGGCTAGGCGCCCAGCCGGCTGACCAGCGCGCTGAGCGTGGGCCCGAGTGACGCATCCACCTGGACGCTCGCCTCCGCGTCGCCGCGCGTGGGTCCGCGCGTGATGATCACGACCGGTATGCCGCGTGCTGCGGCGCGCCGCACGAACCGGTAGCCGCTCATCACCTTGAGGCTCGACCCGAGGACGAGCAGCACGTCGGCGTCCTCGGTGAGCTGGAAACAGTGCTCCACCAAGGGTTTCGGGACTGACTCTCCGAAGAAGACGACATCCGGCTTGAGGGTGTCGTGGTTGCAGACCAGGCACAGCGGCACGGTGAACCCGAGGACGTCGAGGTCGTTCAGGGCGATGTCGCCGTCGGGCCGGATCTCGTTGCTCGTCACCTCGAAGGAGGGATTCGAGACCCGCATGCGCTCGTCGAGGTCCCACCGGCTCGAACGGTCGCCACAGGTCAGGCACACGACGCGCGCCAGGGCTCCGTGCAGCTCGGTCACCTCGTGGGCGCCGGCTTCCTGGTGCAGGCCGTCGACGTTCTGGGTGATGACGGGACCGAGGTGACCGCTGCGCTGGAGCCTTGCCACGGCCTCGTGACCGGCGTTCGGGCGGGCGAGGTTGAAGCGCTGCCAGCCGACGTAGCTGCGGGCCCAGTACCGCTGGCGCGCCTCGGAGGACGCGACGAACTCCGAGAACTGCATCGGTGTGACCCTGCGCTTGCCGTCCGGGCCGCGGTAGTCGGGGATGCCGGACTCGGTCGAGATGCCGGCACCGGTGAGGGCGAGCACGTTGCCGTGGGCCAGGAGGTCGACGACGGCATCGAGCTGGGCATCGAGCCCGGCCCCGAGCTCGGCGGGGGCGCCTCGCTCGGTGGTCTCGTCCACACGCGTCGCCTCGGTCACCACCTCAGGTTACGTGGGCGGGTCACGGGCTGCCGAGCCGCGCCGGGCTCACGACCGGCCGAGCAGGCGCCGCATCGAGGAGTCCTCGAGGGCCGCGCTCGCCACGGCGGGGTCGGCGACCTCGGGGTGCGGCGGAACGGCGGGCACGTCGCGGGTGATCAGCTCTGGCGCGTGGCTGCAGACCTGCGCCTCGGCGACCATGTACCCGTGGCGCTCGAGGATCTGCTGCTCCTGCGTCGAGAAGGCGTCGAGGTCGGTGCGGACGGCGTTGATGAGCTCGGTGACCTCCCGCGGGTAGCAGCCGTCGGCGGCGGTGTCGAGCGCCCACGAGGTCCCGTCGAGGACGTCACGGTGGTACCCCGCCTGGAGCCACCGGCTGCGCACGGACTGGCCGCCACTGGTGGCGATGCCGAGGATGCGCAGCATGCGTCCGTGGATCGTGCGCTCGGTGCGGGCCCGGAACACGCCGCCGCCGTCGCTGACCAGGACGGTGTGGTGCGACTTCCAGACCGGCTCGAGGCCGAGGTTGTCGTACACCCCGCCGTCGGTGAGCCGGATGTGCCTCCTGATCCGCTGCCGCTCCTGCGGGGACTCCAGCCCCGGGTGTCCCCCGGTGAGCGCCATCCCGTCCCCGTCGAACACCATCGGTGCGAAGAACGGCGGGTAGGCGCAGGAGGCCGCCACGATGTCGGCGATGCGCAGGGACGGCGGCGGCGCTGCATACCCGAGGCGGTAGTCGCCGACCCGGCCGTGCGGGCGGTGAGCGGTGGGGTCCTCGAAGACCCAGTTGACGCCGTAGGCGATCTCTGTCGCGCCGGTGATGATCGCTGGGCCGGCTACTGCGTTGTCGCGCAAGGGGATCGACCACCACTCGACGACCTCGGCCAGCTCGTCGGCGAGGGCGCGAACAGCCGCGTCGTCGGTGAACCAGTGCCACGGCTTGAGCTTGCTCAGCAGGGCGGCCGTCCGGATGTTGCGCGAGGTGAGTCGTCGCAGCGGCTCTGCGACGAGGTCGTCGAGGCCACCCACGCGCTCCCCTGCGGCTGGGTCGCTCGGGAACTCGAGACGGGCATCGGCCAGGAGGTTCGCGACGAGCGAACCACCCGAGACCCCACTGATGGTGTCGAGCTGGCTCAGGATGCCGAGCTCGTCGAGCCGCCGGACCGCGCCGAGGTGGAACAACGCGGCGCGGTAGCCGCCGCCGGACAGGCACAGGGCTTTGCCGCGGCGACGGTTGCCCTCGGCAGCCGATGGCTGATCGGCCGCGGGGTGGTCGCCGTCGAAGGGCTCATGTGCGGCGTGGCTGGTGGCGGTGGGCTCGGGGTGCATCGTGGATCCGATGTAACCAGAGGACGCCGACACTCAGCGCTCGACGAGCCGGGCCTCGGCTTCGCGGACCTGCAGGGTGGTGACGGGTTCGTTCTGCAGGTCGGCGATGGCGTTGATGTCGGTCCACGAGCCGCCGTTGACGCGGTACTGGCCGGTGAGCGTGGAGTCGACACTCACCCTGGCTGCGTCCTTGGGCTCGGCGTACGTGTGCCGGATCGCGCCATCCGGGTACACCCCACCGGCATCGGTCACGGGGCCGCTGCTCGAGCCGTCGCCGTAGTGGAACTCGTACGACCGCGGCGCGATCTTGAACTCCACCGACCACGACAACAGCTGCACCGCCTTGCTCACCTCACCCGGCTGCAGACCGCATCGTTGGGCCAGGTGGCGCGGTAGTAGGTGGGCAGGTTGACCAGGGTGACATTGCCCGCCGGCTGGACCGCCACCCTCGGCTTGGAGAACGGCAGCTGCTTGAACGCCGTCTGGATCTGCCCTAACGTCGGGATCGGCGGCGGCGCAGGAACCCCGGGCGGAACGTCATCCAGGCCGCACATCGTGTTCACGGTCGTCCAGGCAGCGTTCGGGTTGGCCCGGGGCCGCGACTGCACCCAGTACAGCACCTCGTCCGACGGCGGATTGCGGAACGAGCACGCAGTCATCGCATACGAGCAGTTAGTGGCCTCACCACCGGCCGTGTCCGAGATGCGCGCCGGCCGACACGCCAACACCACCTGGTAAATGTACTTGCTCTGTTTGGATGCAGCGGTCTGCACTGAGGCGGCATCGTCATCCGACGAAGTTGGCTGGCACGCAGCTTTGGCCGCCGCCGCATCGTTCGCCAAGTCGACGAAAGCAAGTCCCGTGCCGCATGACTTACCGGCAGCGTGACTGGGGGAAGCAAGGACCACGCCAGTCACGACGATCGCGAGGCAGAGGAGAGACGCCTTGAGCCGCATCAGATCGCCACGAACTTCATGACGTGCCAGCCACCCTCGCGCCATGTCACGGACGTGACGGCGGTAAAGACTCCTGGCTTCGAGGTTTCGACCACGTTTCCTTTGGCGTCAAGAACACGGACGGGAACTTCCTGTCCCGCTACCTCGACTATGAGGTTGGGCGCCTTTCCGGAGGTGGCCTGGGCGAGCTTCACTTGGATCGACGACTTGTCTGTCCGCTGACCCTTCGATGCCCTGTCATTGATGGCTCGCACAAATCCTTCGCAGCCTTCGCATGAATCGTCGGCCATCTTCTCTATGAGGGCCGTGTTACCCGAGACGTAAGAGTCGCCGACGGATTCGAAGTAGAAGCGGGCGAAGGCTTCGGCGCCTTCGGGGGTCTTCTTCGTCGCAGCAGGCGGGACCGCCACCGTGGCCTCCGACGACGGGCTGCTGGTCGTCGTGGACGGTGCACTGGTCGTCGAGCTGGGCGAGCTCGTCGTCGGACTCGACCCCGATGACGAGACCGACGACGACGTCGTCGGATCGAGATCGCTCCCATCGGTACACCCGGCGACGAGTGCTCCCCCGAGCACCATCGCCACCACGTACCCACGTCGTGAGTGCACGCCACTCCCCCTTGCGATTCACGGAACAGCCGCGGCTGAGGCGGCCGATCGCATGGATTCTACGGATTTCGACCATTTGGGCCAGATCTTCATCCACAGGCAAACCACCCTGAACCCATAGATCACACCGGCCACACTCGTCACCAACCCATCACCATTGCATCATCAACTACTGGATTCGATAACCACCCGTTATGATCAGCGGCATGATTGACGCTGCCGGCCTGCGGGTCATGAAGGCCATCGCCGACGAGGGAAGCTTCACCGGCGCCGCCCTGTCCCTGGGGTACTCCCAACCCGCCATCTCGCAGATGGTCCGCCGCCTCGAGCAGCGCACCGGCACCGTCCTCGTCGAGCGTGTCGGCCGCAACGTCCGCCTCACCGAGGCCGGTCAGGTCCTCGCCCGCCACGCTGTCGCGGTGCTGTCCGCCCTCGACGCAGCCGAGGAGGAGGTCGCCGCGATCGCCGGCCTGCGCGCCGGGCGGGTGCGCCTCATGGCGTTCCCCTCCAGCTCGGCGACGCTGGTCCCCCGGGCCCTGGCCCTGGTGAAGCAGCGCTTCCCCGACGTCCAGGTCACCTTCACCGAGGGCGAGCCGCCTGAGTCCCTCGCAGCACTCAAGGCCGGGGAGTGCGACCTCGCCGTGGCCTTCGCGTACGAGGGGACCGACGTCGGTCGCGGCGAGGAGGACATGGACCTCTTCGTCACCCACAAGCTCCTCGACGACGAGGTCCGGCTGGCCCTGCCTCGCACCCACCCCTTGGCCGATCGCGACGGCATCGAGCTGTCGGCCCTCGCCACCGAGAACTGGATCGCCGGCTGTCCCCGTTGTCGCGGCCACCTCCTGCAGATGTGCGCCAACGAGGGCTTCACGCCGAACGTCGGCTTCGAGACCGAGGACTATGTCGCGGTCCTGGGCCTCGTCGCCGAGGGGCTCGGCGTCGCGCTCATCCCCGACCTGATCCTTCGCACGGCCAACCACCACGACGTGGTGACGCTTCCGATCACCCCGTCCTCGCGCCGTACCATCAGCGTCGTCACCACCGCTGACCTCCAGCGGGTGCCCGCGGTCCAGGCCACCATCGACGCCCTCTGCGAGGCAGCGAAGGCCAAGCCGCGCGTCCTCGCCAGCAACTGACGCTCACCGTTTCCGCCACGTCACCCCCACCGCCCCCTCGTCGGCGACGACCGCGACGTCACCGCGCTGATCGGTCCTGAACACCGCAGAACCGTTGCGCCGCAACACCTCCAGCACCTTTTGTGACGGGTGGCCGTAGTCGTTGTCCTTGCCGACGCTGATCACCGCCAACGGCGCAGCGACCACCGCCATGAGCTCCTCGTCGAGGTTGCCGGAGCCGTGGTGGGCAACCTTGACCACGTCGAACTCCCCGGCCTGCGCCTGCCACTGCGGGTCCCGCCTCAGCGCCAGCAGCACCGCGTGCGCAGCCTCGTGCTCGACGTCGCCGAGCAGGAGGAGGTCCACCGGACCCGAGCGGACGGCCAGCACGACGCTGGCGTTGTTCGGCACCGACCCGCTGGAGATGCGTCGCTGCGGCCACCACACCTGGGCCGTCACGCCGGGCCAGGCCAGGTGGTCCCCCACGGCCACCTCCCGGAGGGGTATGCCGCGTGCCCGCGTCCACGACTGCACCTCCTTCCACTGGTGGTCGGGATCGCGGACCGGGGTCGCCAGCACCTCACGGACCTCCCTCCCAGCGATGGCTCCCGGAAGCCCGTCGACGTGGTCTGCGTGGAAGTGCGTCAGCACGACCGAGTCGAGCACCTCGACATCGAGCCGTCGCAGGCACGCGTCGATCGCAGCCGGGTCGGGACCGGCATCGACGAGCACCGCGTGGCCAGGCGTGGTGGCAAGGACCAACCCGTCACCCTGCCCGACGTCGCACGCGACGAACCTCCAGCCCTCGGCAGGCCACGTCGCGGACGAGGTCGGCGCCGCTGCAGCAAGGACCAGCAACGCGGCTGACAGCATCGCGACCGGCCTCGAGCGGGCCGTGTGGGCCCACCAGCGTCCCGACGCGATGACGAGTGCAGTGACCGCCGCCAGGAGCACCGCGCCGGGAGCGCCGTCGGGCCACGGAAGGGTCCCGCCCGGGATGGTCGCGCAGGTGCGTGCGACCCACGCGATGCCCTGGGTGGGCAGTGCGCCGAGCCAGCACAGGACGGTGGCGCCCCAGGGCCACCAGGGTGCGACGAGGGCTGCCGCGACGCCGGTGACCGTGGCTGGCGCGACCAGTGGGGCAGCGAGGAGGTTGGCGAACACCCCGACCACCGAGACGCTGCCCTGGAGGAGGACGACGACCGGCGCGCACATCGCCTGTGCTGCAACGGGAATCGCGATCGCCGGACCCCACGAGCGGATACGACGTGGCAGCCGCCGCCCGATGGCCCGACCCCACGACCGGGTGAACACGAGCAGGCCGAGGGTGGCAAGCGTCGACAGTGCGAAACCGTAGGAGCGCGACAACCAGGGATCGGCGACGAGCAGGACCAGCACTGCCGACGAGAGGACCGGGATGCCGGCGGCCCGGCGCGATCGACTGAGGCCGATCAGGCCGATCGCCCCCATCGTCGCGGCTCGGACCACGCTGGGCTCTGGTCTCGCGAGCACCACGAAACCTGCCAGCGCGAGCCCGGCGACGAGCGGTCGCCATCGACGGCCCACGCCGAGCAGCCCGGCTGCGCCCAGGGCGAACGCGAGCACGATGGCGACGTTGCTCCCTGAGACGGCGCTGAGGTGGGTCATCCCTGTGGCGAGCATCGCGTCGGTGAGGTCCTGGGGCGTCCGGCTGGTGTCGCCGATCACCAGCGCAGGCAACAGGCCTCGCGCATCCCGAGGCAACGGCTCGGCGGCCTCGCGCAGCCCGGCACGGAGATGCTCCGCCCCGCGCTCCACCGGTCCCGGTCGATGGGTGGAGACCGGGCCGCCCATCGGCCGGATCACCGCGACGACGTCGTCACCGCCCTCGGCGGGGACGACCCTGCCCTTGACGCGCAGGCCCTCACGCCATTGGACGTGCTGCCATCGTTCGTCGGCCATCACGAGGACCGGGGTCCGAACCGCCGACCGGGTGCCGCGAGCAGAGACCTCGGTGGCGGTGAGCCGGAAACGGACCAGCACGGTGTCCCGCCCCGGCAGGGTGCGGACCGTCGGCTCGGTGGCGACCACCCCCTCGACGGTCACCACCGCGTGGGCCCGCGCCAGCGAGGTCAGCGGCCCAGCCGTCCGAGCTGCCGTGTGCCCAGCCGTCGAGACACCGACGAGGGCGACGGCGGCCAGGCACAGTCCCACCACCGTCCGCGCGGGCGAGCGGCCCCGCCCTCGGCCGCCGAGGGTCATCACCACGGCGGCGCAGCCCACCGCTCCTGCCGCCACGACGAGCAGGGCGGCCACCGGCCAGGCGAGGACCGCTGCCGTGAACGACCACGCGACCACGGCAGGGACCAGCAACCGCAGGTCCAAGGAGTTGGGCTGACCCAGGAAGGTCGACGACGAAGGGGACGACGGCTGCGGGGACGACGGCCCTGACGACATTGAGGGCACCGGCGTTGACGACCTCCTGGCGTCGCTCACACCGTCACCTTGGGCTGGAGCTGGCTGAAGATCTTCTCGCCGATGCCGCTCACCTCACCGAGCTCGTCGACCGACGCGAACCGACCGTGCTCGGTGCGCCAGTCGAGGATGCGCTGGGCCAGCACGGGGCCGACACCGGGAAGCTCCTCGAGCTCGGCAGCCGTCGCCCGGTTGAGGTCGAGCTTCACCCCTGCTGCACCTCCTGTTCCTCCTCCAACGGCCGCACCCCCAGTCGAGCCACCGGCGCTGCCGCCGGAGCCACCTGAGCCACCTGAGCCACCCGCACCACCTCCGGCTGCGCCCGTGCCATCGGCGGGCGGCGCAGACTCCCCCGGCTTCGGGATGCGCACCTGCTCGCCGTCGACCAGCGGCCGAGCCAGGTTCACCGCGGCCAGGTCGGCACCCCTGAGAGCACCGCCCGCCTTGGCGACGGCGTCGGCCACGCGGGAGCCTGCGGGCAGCGTGAGGATGCCGGGCTTCTTCACCTGACCGACGACATGGACGGTGAGCCCGGCAGCCCTGGTCGCCCCGCCTCCGGTCGCTGCCGCTGCGCCGGGCGGACCGCCGCCCCCGGACGCCGTGCTCGATGAGGCGAACCCGGTCGCTCCCGTGCCGCCGCCCACCACTGCTGACCCCGGCTGGGCCGGGGCGATCACCTCCGGGGTGCTGGCAGCGCGCGCCCAGGCCACCCGGACCCCGAACCCCACCGACGCGAGGACGGCGATGACGAGCAATCCAGCGACCGCTGCCCGCGGACCAGTCCACCGAGCGCCGGCCAAGGCCTCGGGCAGCGTCAGAAACCTTGGGTGCGGCGGCCCGGGACGACGGTGCCGCCCGCCGCGAGCAGCGCCCCGGGGGCGCTCGGCGCCATCGCCGGTGACGGCGCCCACGTCGGTGCCCGCGCCGGTGCCCGCGATCCAGTCGCGATCGGGTTGCCACGGCGTGAGCGACGGATCGGACGCCCGCGTTCGCCCGGTCGCCGACACACGGCTGCCGGACGACGACGTACGCTCTCCTGCAGTGTCACGCGTGCGATCACCTGGCCCCGCAGTCCCCTCCGGGCCCTGTCCCGATCCCAGCGACACCGAGGTCGAGGCGAGCAGGGCACGTAGGCGAGGTGAGGGTTCGGGCGGGCGGCGACGCAGCGGCATACGAGCACGCTAGGAAGGCAACCCCTCACCACCGCACCCACGGACGAATCCCTGTGGACAACGGTCAGCGAGGACTCAGGGTGTGGACGACGCGTCGCGGCGAGCCGAGACCCACAGCTCGATGTTGCGGCGGTGCCGGTAGATCACCAGCAGCGCCAGCACGACGCACCAGGCCCCGGTGTCCCGCGACCCGAACGGCACCCACTCCAGCCAGGACACCACCCCCAGCGCGAGCAGCAGCAGGCAGGCCGACACCGAGGCGCCCGCGACCCAGCGGAGCCGCCAAACGAGCACGACGAACACCAGCACCATCACCAGCGCGAACCACGGCTCCACCGCGAGGATCGCCCCCAGCGACGTCGCGACGCCCTTGCCGCCCTGACCCTTGAGGAACGGCGACCAGATGTGGCCGAGCACCACGGCCAGTCCGACGACCAACGCCGTGATCGATCCCAGGAAGTGCGCCGCGAGCAGCACCGGCAGCAGCCCCTTGAGGACGTCGAGGACGCCGACGACGACGCCCCACCTGGCGCCGAGGACACGTCCGGCGTTGGTGGCGCCCGGGTTGCCCGACCCCGACGTGCGCAGGTCCTTCCCGAGGATCTTGGCCAGGATCGTCGCCGGGTTCACGGCACCGAGGACGAAGGCCACGGCCGCAGCCACCGGCACCTTCGCCAGCTCCCAGAACGACGCGTGCTCCAGCAGGACGAGCGAGACCACGACCGGTCAGCCCTCCTGCGGAACGTCCGTCGCGGACCCCGGTGCCGGGCGTGGCGACACCGCGACTGCCAGCGTGCCGGGGCCGACGTGCGCCCCGACGACCGCGCCGAGCTCGACCACCGACACCTCGTGGGCCCTGGGGACCCGCGTCCGCAGCCGCTCGGCCAGGTCCTCGGCGCGCGCCGCGGAGTCGAGGTGGTGGACGGCGATGTCCACAGCACCGGTCGCCGCCGTCGCCGCCGCCGCTGCGATCTCCTCCAGCCGGGCCAGGGCGCGGGTCGAGGTGCGCACCTTCTCCAGCGGCCTGATGTGTCCGTCGACGAGCTCGAGGATGGGCTTGATGGCCAGCGCCGACCCGAGGAACGCCGATGCCGAACCGATCCGGCCGCCTCGGCGCAGGTGCTCGAGGGTGTCGACGTAGAAGACCACGCGCGCGCCCGCGGCACGCGAAAGTGCCTGTGCCGCAACCTCTTCCGCGGAGGCGCCGGAGGCAGCGAGCAGGGCGGCGGACACGACGCCATACCCCATCGCCATGCCCAACGAACGCGAGTCGACCACGTGCACGGGGACCGGGGACTGCTTCGCTGCGAGGTGGGCGGACTCCACGGTCGAGGACATGTCGGCGGAGATGTGGACCGAGACGACGGCGTCCGCGCCCCCGGCGGCAGCCTTCTCGTACGCCTCGAGGAACGCCTGCGGCGACGGGCGGGACGTCGACACCGGCCGGAACGCACGCAGCGCCGTCGCGACCTGCGAGGTGGTCACGTCCACACCCTCGCTGAACTCCGTGCCGCCGATGACCACGTGCAGCGGGACCACGTGGATGTGGTGGGCGTCGACGACCGACTGCGGCAGGTAGGCCGTGGAGTCGGTGACGATGGCGACGGACACGTCCGAAGGCTACCCGTGCAGGGCCACGGCGAGCAGCACCGCCGAGCCGAGGGCGAGGACCACCCGGACGTGGTTCCAGCGGGTCCACGACGCCCGGTATGCCGCCCACTCACCCGCGGCGCGCGGGTCACCGGAGTCGAGGGTCGCGAGGGCGTTGTTGCGGGGCACGTTCGCCGCGGCCGTCACCACGAACGCCAGGATGCCGAGGAGGCCGCCGAGGACGAGAAGGATGCCGTCACCGGAGAGTGACGATCCGGGCGCGACCCAGCCGGCGACCGGGGCGATGACCACGACGACCGAGCCCACCGCAGAGACCACCAGGGGCACCATGAGCAGGCTCCGGGGTGCGTCCTCGTTGATCCGCTGCATCGCGCGAATCCCCTCGGGCACGTCGAGGCGACCCAGGGAGCGCATCACGAACGCGGAGAACGAGAACAGCGCTCCCGAGAGCAGGGCCGAGGCCAGCGCGGTCAGCGCCACGACGACCTCGACCCAGCTCATCGCAGCGACCTAGACCGGCACGACGTTGACGAGCTTGGGCGCCCGCACGATGACCGTGCGGATGCCGCCCTCGGTCGCTGCCACGACCTTGGGGAGGGCGAGGACCTGCTCGCGCAGGGCGTCCTCGCTGATGTCGGCAGGCACCTCGAGGCGGTCGCGGACCTTGCCCTTGATCTGCACGACGCAGGTCACGGTGTCCTCGACCAGCAGCGCCGGGTCGGCCACCGGGAACGGCTCGAACGTCACCGTCTCGTCGTGTCCCAGCTTCGACCACAGCTCCTCGGCGATGTGCGGCGCCAGCGGAGCCGTCATGACGACGAGCTTCTCCGCTGCCTCTCGGGGCACGGCGTCGAGCTTGGTCAGGGCGTTGTTCAGCTCGATCAGCCGCGCGATGGCCGTGTTGAAGCCCAGCGTCGGGAAGTCGCGCGACACCGCGTCGATCGTCTTGTGCAGGGCTCGGGCGGTAGCGTCGTCGAGCGGTGCGTCGACGACCCGCAGCTCACCGGTCTCCTCGTCGATCACGTTGCGCCACAAGCGCTGCAGGAACCGCTGGGCCCCGACGACCGCCCGCGTCTCCCAGGGCTTGCTCAGCTCGAGCGGGCCCATCGACATCTCGTAGACGCGCAGGGTGTCGGCGCCGTACTGCTCGCACATCTCGTCGGGACTGACGACGTTGCCGAGCGACTTGCCGATCTTGCCGAACTCGCGCGTGACGGGCTGGCCCTGCCACGTGTAGGAGGGCTCGCCACCGTCGTGGTTCGGCACCTCGACGACCTCGGTCGCCTGGACGATCTGGCCCCGGTCGTCGCGGTAGGCGGGCGCCTGGATGTAGCCCTGGGAGAAGTACTTCCGGAACGGCTCGTCGCTGCTGACGTGACCCAGGTCGTAGAGCACCTTGTGCCAGAACCGGGCGTACAGCAGGTGCAGCACCGCGTGCTCGACGCCACCGATGTAGAGGTCGACACCGCCCGGATCCGTCACGCCCTCGGGAGCACCCGGGACGGTGGTGGCCTGCGGCCCCATCCAGTACTTCTCGTTCTCCGGGTCGACGAACGCGGCGTCGTTGGCCGGGTCGAGGTAGCGCAGGTAGTACCAGCAGGAGCCGGCCCAGTTGGGCATGGTGTTGGTCTCACGGCGGTACTTCTGCACGCCGCGGCCGTCGCCGAGGTCGAGCTCGACCTCGACCCACTCGCGCGCCCGACCCAGCGGCGGCTCGGGCTGCGAGGACGAGTCCTCGGGGTCGAAGGTCTTGGGAGAGTAGTCAGGGACGTCCGGCAGCTCCACGGGCAGCATCGACTCGGGCACCGCGTGGGCGACGCCGTCCTCGTCGAAGACGATGGGGAACGGCTCACCCCAGTAGCGCTGCCGGCTGAACAGCCAGTCGCGCAGCTTGTAGTTGACCGTGCCCTGTCCGAACCCCTTGGCGGACAACCACTCGATGATCGCGGCCTTGGCGTCGGCGACGGGCAGGCCGTCGAGCGAGATCTCGTCGTTGGACGAGTTGATGGCCGCACCCTCGCCGGTGAACGCCTGGTCCTCCGGGTGACTGTCGGACGGCTGCACGGTGCGGATGACCGGCAGCTCGTACTTCGCCGCGAAGTCCCAGTCGCGCTCGTCCTGCGCCGGCACGGCCATGATCGCGCCGGTGCCGTAACCCATCAGGACGTAGTCGGCGATGAACACCGGGACCTGCTGTCCCGTCACGGGATTCGTCGCGAAGGCGCCGGTGAAGACACCGGTCTTGTCCTTGCCCTCGGTCTGCCGCTCCAGGTCGCTCTTGCGCGACGCCGCCAACCGGTATGCCGCGACCGCCGCCGACGGTGACGCCTCACCGGACGTCCACGCCGGGTTGGTCCCCTCGGCCCAGTCACCGTCGGACACCAGGGTGTCGACCAGCGGGTGCTCGGGGGCCAAGACCATGAAGGTCGCGCCGAACAACGTGTCGGGCCGCGTCGTGAAGACCTCGATCGAGGCGTCGTGGCCGACGACCGGGAAGGCAACTCGAGCACCCTGGCTGCGACCGATCCAGTTGCGCTGCATGGCCTTGACCTTCTCCGGCCAGTCCACGCGGTCGAGGTCGTCGGCCAGGCGGTCGGAGTAGGAGGTGATGCGCATCATCCACTGGCGCAGGTTGGTCTTGAAGACGGGGTAGTTGCCGCGCTCAGAGCGACCGTCGTTCGTGACCTCCTCGTTGGAGAGCACGGTGCCCAGGCCCGGAGCCCAGTTGACGGGCGCCTCGGAGGTGTAGGCCAGGCGGAAGTCGTCGAGGACGTCGGACCGCTCGGCGGGGGTGAGCCCCGCCCAGTCGGCGCCACCGGGAACCGCGCGCGCGCCCGATACGAACTCCTGCACCAGCTCGTCGATCGGACGGGCCCTCCCCACTCCCCCGTCCGGACGGACGGCCTCCGGGTCGTACCAGGAGTTGAAGATCTGCAGGAAGATCCACTGGGTCCACTTGTAGTAGCCAGGGTCGATCGTCGCGATGGTGCGACGGTCGTCGTGACCCAGCCCCAGCCGCCGGAGCTGGCGCTTCATGACGACCATGTTGGCCTCGGTCGTCGTGCGCGGGTGCTGGCCCGTGCGGACGGCGTACTGCTCCGCGGGCAGGCCGAACGCGTCGTAGCCCAGGCAGTGCAGGACGTTCTTGCCGGTCATCCGGTGGTAGCGCGCGAAGACGTCGGTCGCGATGTAGCCCAACGGGTGGCCGACGTGCAGGCCCGCACCGCTGGGGTACGGGAACATGTCGAGGACGAGCAGCTTCTCGCGGTCGGCGACCTTGTCGGGCTCGGCCCAGGGACCGGCCGGGTTCGGCGCGCGGAAGGTGCCCTCGGCCTCCCAACGGTCCTGCCAGGCCAGCTCGATCTGCTGGGCCATCTCGGCGGTGTAGCGGTGCGGCGTCTCGCTCATCTCATCCTCGTGTCGTGTCGCGTCTGGCGGACGGGGTGCTGCTCTCGCTGCTCGTACCCACGACAGGCGGTACCCACAACAAAGCCCCTCGCGCAGGAGGGGCTGGCCGCGGCGGCCTCGGTGGTCCGGGGGCCGACGCGGCTATCGAAGGAGGAGCTGCCGTGCCATGCGCCTAGGTTAGCGCAGCCCAGTTCGGGCAGATCGGGAGCACGCGCCCGCTGACGGACCGCGCGTCAGTGGTGGAGTCCGTGGACGACGGCGTGGCCCCGGCCCCGGGCGATGAGCCACCGGTTGACCGGCACGGTGACGACGAAGGCGAGCGCGAGTGAGGTGGCCAGGGCGCCCCAGAAGAGCCAGCCGGCCAGGCCTGCGTCCATCGCGCCGGGCACGACGAGCATGACAGCGTTGTCGATCACCTCCATGACCGAGATCGACACGGTGTCGGCGGCCAGTGCCACGCCGAGGGCGGCCCTGAGCGCCAGCCCGGAGCCGAGCACGGACCGCATGGTCAGGGCGTAGCCGAAGACGAAGGCCAGGGCGACGGACAGGGCGACCGTCCCCAGGTCGTGCAGGCCGAGCGCGGTGCCGATGACCATGCCCAGCACCTCACCGATGGCGCATCCCGTGAGGCAGTGCAGGGTCGCTGCGACGGCCTGCTGCCACAGGGAGCTGCCGGAACTGGTCATCTCATGGGTGCCCATGACTCGTCGAACGATACCCCCAGGGGGTGTATTCCACGGGGCGGCGAGGCCGGTTGGGTCACGGCGCGCCGTCCCGACCGGGAACCGGGACCGCGGGCTAGGCCGCGGACGCCACGTCGACGAGGTCTCGTCGCAAGCCGTCGATGATGGACGTGAGCAGCCGCGACACCTGCATCTGGCTCACCCCGAGCACCGAGCCGATCTCCGACTGGGTGCGCTCCTCGACGAAGCGCAGGTGCACGATGAGCCGCTCGCGCTCGGTGAGGCGACGGACGCCGTCGCACACGACGCGCGAGCGCAGGAGGCTGTCGATGTCGGCGCTCTCACGCGCCACGACGTCCACCCCACCACCGTCCTCGTCACCGGGCAGGTCGAGCGAGACCGCGGTGTAGGCGGCGCCGGACTGCCGGGCGCTGCGCACCTCCTCGACGTCGACGGCGAGGGCGACGGCGAGCTCACCGGGCGTGGGCCAGCGCCGCAGGTCCTGGCTCAGCCTGTCCTCCTCGGCGATGACCTGGACCCGGACCTCCTGGAGGCGGCGGGGAGGACGAACGGCCCAGCCGGTGTCGCGGAAGTGGCGCTTCACCTCGCCGAGGATGGTCGGCAGGGCGTAGGAGACGAAACCGTTGCCGGCGCCGACGCGATAGCCGTTGGCGGCCTTGACCAGGGCCATGCGGCCGACCTGGACGAGGTCGTCGCTGTCGATGCCGCGCCCGCGGTAGCGGCGAGCGACCCGGTCGGGCAGGTCGAGGGTGAGCAGCACCGCCTGCTGGCGCAGCCTGCCCACCATGGCAGAGTCCCCGCAACCCTCGGCCTGGGCGAGCAGCTGGTCAGCCAGCTCGTGACCGGTCAACGGAGGGTTGGTGCCGTCCTCAGGGCTGCCACCCGAAGACGGGTTGGTGCTCGAGGATGGCTTGGCGGCCCGAGCCGAAACGGCCCCAGTGAGGGGGTTGGTGCCCGGAGCCGGACTCTGGGGTCGGAGTGCGATCGATGAAGCGGGTCGTGCGGCCATGAGGGTCCCATCACGTGGAGGAGAACCATGGCGCCTCTGTTGGACCACGTGTCTTCGTTTAAACACAACCACCGTAGAGCCCCACCCGCAACAGGGGAGCCTCCCCGGGCTGTGCCCGGCGACCGACGCGAGTGATACTGCTCCCATGTCACCGAGCATCCCCCTCGAGGCCACCGAGGCCTTCGCTTCCCTGGCCGAGCTCGTCTACTCCGGCGCCGACCACCAAGAGGTGCTGGACACGATCTGTCGACGGGCCGTCGACATCATCCCGGGTGCCGACCACGTCTCCATCGCGACGCTGGGCAAGGACCAGGCCCTGATCTCCCGGGCCGCCAGCGACGACGTGGCGTCACTCATGGACCGCCTCGAGACCGAGGCAGGTGAGGGTCCCTGCCTCGACAGCATCGTCGAGGAGTCCTTCCAGCGTGACGACGACATCACGAGCTTCTCGACCTGGCCGGCCCTCGCCGAGCTCACCATCGGCCGCACCCCGGTCCGCGGCATGATCGGCTACCGCCTGCAGCACGGCACCGACGGCCGGTCCGCGCTCAACGTCTTCTCCGACACTCCCGGCGCCCTCACCAGCGAGTCGGCCGACATCGGCGCCGTCCTCGCCGCCTTCACCTCGATCGCCCTCACGGCCGCCGAGCGGCAGGCGGACGTCGAGAACCTGCGTCGCGGTCTCGACAGCAACCGCGAGATCGGCAAGGCCGTGGGTCTGATCATGGCCGCCCACGACGTCGATGCCGACCAGGCGTTCGACATCCTGCGCAGCGCCTCGAGCCGCACCAACACCAAGCTCGCCGCGATCGCCGAGAAGATCACCGGCAGCCACGGTCGCAGCACGTCCTGACCCCGTCCCCGTGCTCGCGGGTCGCCGTTGTCGGTGCAGGGGTCTAGGTTGGGCAGAAGTAACCACTAGCCGGTCAAACCACGCGCCAGCTGCCCTGTCGGGCTCTGCTGACGCAGGCTCGACTCCCCTCCCTGGAGGAAGTCTTGAGCACGGTTGTCGCCTCGGTCCCGTCCGGTCACGTCTACGTCCGGCACCTGTCCCCCGTCCCTGCCACCCGCCCGACCGCTGCGCCGGGTGGGAGCCCGGCCGTGGTGCGGCTGCCCGACCCGCCATCGGGGTCGTCTCCGGACTCCCCGTGGTGGCCGCCGCGGATGCTCACGCCCGAGTGGGTCCACGAGCACGCGGACGAGTTCGACGTCATGCACGTGCACTTCGGGTTCGACGCCGTGTCGCCGGAGGACCTCCGCTCCGTCGTGGCCGCGCTCCGCGCGCACGACAAGCCCCTGGTCCTCACGGTGCACGACCTGCGCAACCCCCACCACGAGGACCCCGAGACCCATGAGGCCCAGCTGGGTGTCCTCGTGGCCGAGGCCGACGAGCTGATCACGCTCACCGAGGGCGCGGCGGCCAGCATCCTGCGCCGCTGGGGACGGGCCGCGACCGTGCTGCCGCACCCCCACGTCGTCTCCGACGAGTGGCTCAAGCAGCCGCGCATCGACGGCCAGGCGTTCGTCATCGGCATCCACGCCAAGAGCCTGCGCGCCAACATGGACCCGATCCCCCTCGTCGACGCGCTCCTCGAGGCGCTGCCCTCCCTGCCCGGCGCGGTGCTGCGGGTGGACGCCCACACCGACGTCATGACGGAGGGCTTCCCCCGCCACGACGCGGAGCTGTCCGCTCGCCTGCAGTCGCTGGCCGACGACGGACGGCTCGAGCTGGCGGTGCACGACTTCTTCACCGACGACGAGCTGTTCGCCTACCTGCACGGGCTCGACGTGTCGGTGCTCGCCTACCGCTTCGGCACCCACTCCGGCTGGCTCGAGGCCTGCCACGACCTCGGCACCTGGGTGGTGGCGCCCGACTGCGGCTTCTACGCCGACCAGCGCCCGGTCCTGTCGTATGCCGCGTCCGGCCCGAGCCGCGTGACCTCCTTCGTCGACGCCGTGCGGACGGCGCACGACCACTGGCTCGACGGTGACGTGGCGCCGCGCGCCTCGGTGCGCGAGCGCCATACCGAACGGGCCTCGCTGGCCAGGGCGCACGAGGCGATCTACACGCGGTCCGTCGCCCGCGCGGGACTGCGGAGGCTCGCATGCACGTCGTGATCCTCGCTTCGGCCCGCCACCCGCTGCAGCAGCCGTTCGCCGGTGGCCTGGAGTCGCTCACCTGGGCCCTGGTCAAGGGGCTGCGTGCCCGTGGGGTCGACGTGACGCTGTTCGCCGGACCGGGCAGCGACCCCGCTCTCGACGCCCGCGAGATCACCGTGCTGCCGTTGGAGCTCAGCGACGCTGCGCGCGCCGACGTCTCGATGCCGGCCGAGCCGTGGCTCCAGGAGCACCACGCCTACCTCCAGGTGATGCTCGAGCTGGCCGGGCGCACCGACGTGGACCTCATCCACAACAACAGCCTGCACCACCTCCCCGTGGCTCTGGCGCAGTCGTGCCCAGCCCCGATGCTCACCACGCTCCACACCCCGCCGACGCCGTGGCTGGAACCCGCGATCCGGCTGATGGACCAGCGCCGGTCGCAGTTCGTCGCCGTGAGCGGCTACACCGCGCAGCAGTGGGGTCACGTCACCGACGCTGCGGTCGTGCACAACGGGGTCGACACGGAGGTCTGGACGCCCGGCCTCGGCGGTGACGACCTCGTCTGGGTCGGTCGCGTCGTCCCCGAGAAGGCGCCCCACGAGGCGGTGCGCATCGCTGCCGCGAGCGGGCGCCACCTGCGACTGGCCGGGCCGATCGGCGACCCCGTCTACTTCCGCGAGGTGCTCCAACCCCTCCTCGGTCCGGCCGCCGAGTACGTCGGTCACCTCGACGTCCCCAGCCTCCGCACCCTGGTCGGGTCCAGCGCCGCGATGCTCGTGACCCCGGCGTGGGACGAGCCGTACGGCCTGGTCGCCGCCGAGGCGATGGCTTGCGGCACACCGGTGCTCGGCTACCGCCGTGGTGGGCTGCCGGAGTTCGTCATCGACGGCTGCGGCGTGCTCGTCGACCCCGGTGACGTCGCCGCTGCCGCTTCCGCGGTCGAGTCGGTCACGCGGCTGAGCAGGGACGCCTGCCGGGCCCACGCGGTCGAGCACTGCTCCCTCGACGCCATGGTGGACGCCTACCTCGACGTCTACCTCACCCTCAGCCGCGCCACCCTGGCCGCCGCGTGATCGGCTACTACGCGCACCACCAGGGCGCCGGCCACCTCACGCGCATGCAGAGCATCGCGGCCGTCCTCGACGAGCCGGTATGGGGCCTCAGCTCGGCTCCCTGCCCGCCCGGCTGGGAGGGCGGCTGGACGACCCTCGCCCGGGACGACGAGCCGTGGCCGGAGCACGTCGGCGACAGGGACGTGACCGCACACGGCGCCCTGCACTGGGTGCCGCAGCACCACCGCGGGCTCGCCCGGCGAGCCGCCCAGCTGACCGCCTGGGCCGCCGACGAGCAGCCCCGCGCCATCGTCGTCGACGTCTCGGTCGAGGTGGCCCTGCTGGCGCGGTTGTCCGGCGTGCCGACCGTCGTCGTGGCCATGCCGGGACGTCGCGAGGACCCGGCCCACCGGCTCGCGTACGACACCGCCGACGCCCTGCTCGCCCCGTGGCCGCGAGGTGCGCACGACCTGCACTGGCCTGACCGCTGGGTCGACAAGGCGTGGTTCGTCGGGGGGATCTCCCGCTTCGACGGTCGCGATGTGCCGACCTCGGCGTCGGTGTCGGCGGTCTCGTCGCAGTCCCCGGTGGACCCGGAGCAGCCGACCAACACCGGCGAGGAGCCACGGACCGTCCTGCTGCTGTGGGGTGCGGGCGGGCGCACGACCACCGCCGCCGACGTCCGCGCGGCCCAGGACGCCACCCCCGGCTGGACCTGGGTCGAACGCTCCCCCGCAGTCGACGGGACCCGGGACCTGTGGGACGAGCTCCAGCGGGCCGATGTCGTGGTCAGCCACGCCGGGCAGAACGCCGTCGCCGAGATCGCCGCCGCGCGCCGCCCGGCGGTCATCGTGGCGCAGCCCCGCCCGCACGCCGAGCAGGAGTCGACCGCCCGGCGCATCGACGACTGGCGCATCGCGGTGGGGCGCACCGACTGGCCCGAGGCCGACACCTGGCCCGAGCTGCTCGACCTCGCTGCCGCCCGTGGCGGTCACGGCTGGTCGCGCTGGTCCGACGGCACCGGCGCGCATCAGGTCGCCGACCACCTCGCCCGGCTCACCGCCGTGCCGGTCGCACCGTGACCACGCCTCGCCGCACGGCAGTCATCACCATCGCCCACGGCCGGCACGACCACCTGCGCGGCCAGCTCTGGGGACTGGCCCAGCAGAGCGCCCCTGCCGATCTGCACGTCGTCGTGGCGATGGGCGACCCCGCCATCACCGAGGTCGTTGCGCGGGAGACCTCCACCACCCTCGTCGTCGCGGTCGACCTCGACGACGACGGTGAGCTCCCCCTGGCCCGCGCGCGCAACGTCGGCGCCCGCGCCGCCATCGCGGCCGGGGCAGACCGGCTGGTGTTCCTCGACGTCGACTGCATCCCCGCCCCACCGACCCTGGAGCGGTACGCCGCCGTCCTCGACGCCGCGGTCGTCGCCGCACCTGTCGCCGCAGAGCCGGTCGCCGCCCGGCCGGTGGTCGCGTGCGGGACCGTGGCCTACCTGCCGCCCGTCGACCATCCCGAGGACTACCGCACCGACGCCCTCTCCGAACTGGCCGACCCGCACCCCGGTCGTCCAGTCCCCACCGGCGACGAGGTCCTCGTGGCCGACGACCTGCGCCTCTTCTGGTCGCTGTCCTTCGCCCTGACCTCCGCGGACTGGGAACGCCTCGGCGGGTTCAGCGAGGACTACCTCGGGTACGGCGCCGAGGACACCGACTTCGGTCAGCGCGTGAGGGACGCGAACGGCACGATGCTCTGGGTCGGTGGTGCCGCGGCATACCACCAGCACCACCCCACGGAGGCACCACCGGTGCGGCACCTCGTCTCGATCGTCCGCAACGCCAACGTCTTTCGTGAGCGGTGGGGATGGTTCCCGATGGAGGGGTGGCTGGCCGCCTTCTCCGAGCGCGGCCTCGCCGCGCTGGACCCGGCGAGCGACCGCTGGGTCGTCACGGCGTGAGACGGACCGCGCTGTCCGTTTTGGACTGCTTCCCCGGGGTACTCACGAGGTGGGGCCGTCCGGCTCCAACAGCGTGGGCCGGGCGGCTCACCCTTCCCCCGTCGAGGTTTGCGCGATGCCCTCACGGGGCACAGAACACCTAGGACGACGCGCGTGACCGGACCCGGTCGCCGCACCCCACGAGAGGACATCACCGGTGAAGGCACTGACTTGGCAGGGCAAGCGCGACGTGCGCGTGGAGGAGGTGCGCGACCCCGAGCTGGAGGCGCCCACCGACGCGATCATCAAGGTCACCTCGACGGCGATCTGCGGCTCCGACCTGCACCTGTACGAGGTCCTCGGCGCGTACCTCACGCCCGGTGACATCCTCGGTCACGAGACGATGGGGATCGTCGAGGAGGTCGGCCCCGAGGTCACCAACCTCAAGCCCGGCGACCGGGTCGTCATCCCGTTCAACATCTCCTGCGGCCACTGCTGGATGTGCACCCGTGGCCTGTTCGCCCAGTGCGAGACGACCCAGAACCGCGACCAGGGCAAGGGCGCGAGCCTGTTCGGCTACACCAGCTTGTACGGCGCGGTACCCGGTGGGCAGGCGGAGTACCTGCGCGTGCCGCAGGCTCAGTTCGGGCCGATCGTCGTGCCCGAGGGCCCGACCGACCAGCACTTCCTCTATCTCTCGGACATCCTGCCCACCGCGTGGCAGGGCGTGAAGTACGCCGAGGTGCCTCAGGGCGGGACCCTCGCCGTCATCGGGCTCGGTCCGGTCGGCCAGCTGGCCACCCGGATCGGCAAGCAGCTCGGCGCCGGCCGCGTCATCGGGGTCGACCTCGTCCCCGAGCGCCTGGCCCTGGCCCGCGAGCACGGGATCGAGACGCTCGACCTGCGCGAGGTCGACGACGTCGCCGAGGCACTCATCGAGATGACCGGTGGCCGCGGGCCCGACGGTGTCCTCGAGGCCGTCGGCATGGAGGCGCACGGCAACCCGGTCGCCAAGACCGCGCAGGCGGCGGTGGGCCTGCTCCCCGACGCGCTCGCCAAGCCCCTCATCGACAAGCTCGCGGTGGACCGGCTCGACGCGCTTCTGTCCGCGCTCAAGGCAGTGCGCCGCGGAGGCACCGTGTCGATCAGCGGCGTCTACGGCGGCGAGGTCGACCCGCTTCCGCTGATGGAGATGTTCGACCGCGGGATCTCGGTACGGATGGGCCAGTGCCACGTGAAGCGCTGGATCGACGAGATCATGCCGTTCGTCCTCGACCCCGCCGACCCGCTCGGTACGGCCCAGCTGGCGACCCACGTCCTGCCGCTCTCCGACGCAGCGCGGGGCTACGAGCTCTTCCAGGCCAAGGCCGACGGCTGCGTCAAGGTGGTCCTGCAACCGTGACCTCCCTCGCCGCCCGGACCGTCCTGGTCACCGGGGCCTCCAGCGGCATAGGGCGGGCGACCGCGATCCTGCTCGCCCGCCGGGGTGCCGACGTCGTCCTCGTCGCCCGGTCGCTCGCTCCGCTGGAGCAGGTCCAGGCCCAGTGCGTCGACCTCGGCGCACGGGCGCTGGTCGCCGTGGCGGACGTGGGCGATGCCGAAGCGGTCGCCGGCGCCTTCCGTTCGGCCGAGCGGGTCTTCGGTCGGGTCGACGCCGTCGTGCACGCTGCCGCAGTGCTGGCCTACGGCCGGTTCGAGGACGTGCCGGTCGAGGTCTTCGACGCGGCACTGCGGACCACCCTGGGTGGTACGGCGAACGTCGCGCGCAGCGCGCTGTCCGCCTTCTCCCTCTCCCCGGACGGCGGCTCTCTCGTCGTCGTCGGGTCGCTGCTCGGCAAGATCAGCACACCGTGGATGAGCTCCTACGTCACCGCCAAGTGGGGCGTCCACGGGCTCGTCCGGACCCTTCAGGTCGAGGCGCGGAGCACCCCCGGCATCCACGTCTCCCTCGTCTCCCCGGGTGGCGTGGACACCCCCGTCTACCTCCAGGCCGGGACCTACCTCGAGCGGCACGGACGGCCGCCGCCTCCGGTCGACTCCCCCGAGAAGGTGGCTCGGGCGATCGTCCGGGCGCTCACGCACCCCCGTCGCGAGGTCTCGGTGGGAGCAGCGAACCATGTTGCAGTGCTCGGGTTCCGAGTGTTTCCAGCGATCTTCGACCGCCTCGTCACCCCATTGATGCGCGCCGGAGGCATCTCCCGATCAGCGACTGCCAACTCGCCGGGCAACGTCCTGCATCCCCAACCCACGGGCGATGCCCTGCACGGCCGCTGGGGACGACACTGGCTGCGTCCGGCAGCCGTCGGGGCGGCAGCCACCGCCGCCACCCTCACCTCGTACGCAACCAGGAAGAAGCTCCGCCGATGAGCACCACGAGCAGCACCGACCACGAGGGCATCGTCACGGTGAGCCGTGACGTCGACGCTCCGGTCCAGGCCGTCTGGGACGTCCTGGCTGACGGCTGGGACTACGCCACCTGGGTGGTCGGCGCCTCCCGCGTCCGGGCCGTCGACCGTTCCTGGCCCGCCGAGGGCGCCCAGCTGCACCACTCGTTCGGGGTGTGGCCGCTTCTCATCTCCGACACCTCCAAGGTCATCGCCTCCACCCCGCCGACCGCCCTGACCCTCGTGGCGCGGGGCTGGCCGGCCGGGGAGGCCGCGGTCGTCATCACCGTCACCGCGCGCGGGGACGAGACCTGCACCGTCGCCATCGCCGAGGACGCGGTGAAGGGTCCAGGCGCGCTGGTGCCGAAGCCGTTGCGGCAGATGGCGATCGGGCCGCGCAACGTCGAAGCCCTGCGTCGGCTCGCCTATCTCGCCGAGGGCCGCTACCGCGAGCGCGTCACGTCCTGAGCAGGCGGTCCCACGCGGTGCGGGTCAGTGCCCGTCGGACGCCTCCGGTGAGCCCGTTGGCACCGAGCGCGGCCCGGGCGGCGTTCCAGCCGCAGGCTCCGTGGACTCCACCACCGGGGTGGGCTGAGGCGCTGGCGAGGTAGAGACCCGGGACGGGGGTCTCGGGTCGGCCCAGCCCCGGCGTGGGGCGGAACACCAGCTGCTGGTGCAGGGCCGACGTGCCGGCGTTGATCGCACCCCCGACGAGGCTCGCGTCCTCGCCCTGGAGGTCGGCGGGTCCCTGCACGTGGCGAGCAACCTGGCTGTCCCGGAAGCCCGGGGCGACGCGCTCGACCGCGTCTTCCATGCGCTCCACGTGGTCGGCGAGCTGTTGCTCGCCCCACTCGCCGTGCGGCACGTGGGTGTAGGCCCAGGCCGACTCGGTGCCGGCCGGGGACCGGGACGGGTCGGAGGTCGTCATCTGCCCGAAGAGCAGCAACGGCCGTTGCGGCACCCGCCCGACGGACAGGTCGGCGGCGAAGTCGACGAAGCCGTCGTTGTCGACGCCGAGGTGCACCGTCCCCGCCCCGCGGGCGGCGTCGGCCGTCCACGGCACCGGGCGGTCGAGCGCCCAGTTGACCTTGACCGTGGCGTTGTCCCACTGGAACCGGTCGAGGTCGCGGTGCAGCTTCGCCGGCAGCGGGTGGTCGGTGAGCAGCTCGCGGTAGAGGGTCGTCGCCGGCACGTCCGCGAGGACGCCACGGCGGGCGCGCAGCTCGGTGCCGTCGGCCAGCCTCACCCCGGTGGCCCGGTCGCCGCTGGTCGTCACGGACGTCACCGGGGTCCCCGTCAGGACCCGCACCCCTCGGCTCTCCGCCCGGCGCCGCAGCGCCCCGGCGAGCTCCCCGGCCCCGCCCTCGGGCACCGGGAACCCCACGTCCTGGCCGAGCATGCACAGCAGCCAGCCGAACAACCCGCTCCCAGCGGCATCGGGCGGGACGTCACTGTGCAGCGCGTTGCCGGTGAGCAGCAGCCCGGCCCCCTGCCCGGCGAACCGTTCCTGACCGATCCGCCTGGACGGGGTCACGGCGAGCCGCGCGAAGTCGAGCGTGCCCCCGGCGCCCATGCGGCGCACCATACGAAGGGCGGAGGAAGCTGGCGGGAACGGGGTGAACAGGGCGTCGAGCAACGGGTCGCGGATGCGGTCCCAGCCCTCGACGAGCTCCATCCACGCGTCACCGTCGCCGGGTGCCTCGGCGTCCAGACCGGCAGCGGTGTCCTCCGCCCGCGAGCACAGCAGCGCTGCGCTGCCGTCGTCGAGGGCGTGGGCGAGGACGTGCGGGGCGCGGCGCCAGACCAGGCCGTGCTCCTCGAGGTGCAGGTCCTGGATGATCGGGCTCGCGGCGGCGAGGGGGTAGAACGCACTGAACAGGTCGGTGGTCCACCCGGGCGCGGTCACCTCGGCGCTGCGGACCGCCCCACCGACCTCGTCGTTGGCCTCGACGAGGACGACGTCCCACCCTGCGTCGGCGAGGGCGTTGGCGGCCACGAGGCCGTTGGGTCCGGCGCCGACGACGACGGCATCTGCGGTGCTGACGGGCATGGGTTCCTTCGTCGGGGTTCGGGCTGGTGCGCCCACTCTGGCACGGGCGGTCCGACCGGGCGCGCCAGCCGGACCGTGTGCGGTCGGTTCAGGCCGCCGGGTATGCCGCGTCGCGGAGCCGGCGCGCGAGGTGGGCGGCGTTCGCGGCGAGGGTCGCCGTGGTGGAGGCGGTCTTCTCGGGCGTCTCGTCGAGGTCCTGGTAGTCGGTCGCGTGCATCGCCTCGCCGTTCCAGTAGGTCACTCCCCCGGCCGGGATGGTGAAGCCCACGTCGTTGAGGCACTGGAAGATGACGGCGCTGATGTGGTGCGCGCCGTCCTCGTTGCCGACCACGACGGCACCGGCGACCTTGCCGTAGGTGCGCGGCTGGCCTGCCTCGTTGGTGTCGGAGAGCTCGGCGTCGAGGCGCTCGAGGACGCGCTGGGCGATGCTGGAGTGCTGGCCCATCCAGGTCGGGGTGCCGATGACGAGGATGTCGGCCGCGAGCATCTTCTCCCGGAGCGCCGGCCAGCCGTCACCGTCGCCCATGTCGGCCTCCACGCCCGGACGGATGTCGTGGTCGACGGCTCGGACCAGCTCGCCATCGACGCCGTGCCGCTCCAGCGCGTCGAGGAGCTGGCGCGTCAGCAGGTCGGTGCTCGAGTCGGCAGGCGACGGCTTGAGGCTGCACGTGATCGCCAGGGCGGTGAGGCGGTCACCGTTGCCGGCAGTGGTGGGGGTGGTGCTCGTCGATTCGGTCATGCCTGCGGCCTACCCGCAGTGCCCGCACGACAAACCCCGCTGGACGAAGTCAGCGGGGCGAGGTCTCACGCCCCTCGAGGGCGAGCTCGAACACGCGGGCCATCGCGGCATACCCCTCGTCGTTGGGGTGGAAGCGGTCCGGCGCGAGGCGGCCACGCCACGAGCGCGGTCCGTGCCGACGGATGTCGGCCAGGACGAGGCGACCCTGCGCCTGGCGCTCGCGCAGCAGTGCGTCGAGTCGGCGGGCCTCCTTGTGCGGGTTCGGGAGGTTGAGGACCACGGCACCGTCGGGCAGCCGGTCGAGGAGGGTGGCGAAGCGATCGGTCATCCCTGCGCGGTACCGCGGCGTGACGACGTCGTTGGAGCCGAGGACCACCGTGATCAGGTCGGGGACCTGGCCCGCGGCGACCAGGGCCTCGAGCGCCGGCACCTGGCGCTCGAGCGCGTCGTCGATGCGAGCCCCGGTGACGGCGAGGTTGACCACCCGGTGCGGGCGCCCCCGCTCCCGCAGATGGTCGGCGAGCTGGCCGACCCAGCCGCGGTCGAAGGAGGAGGCGCCGATCCCCTGCGTCATCGAGTCACCCAGGGCGACCCACAACGGTCCGTCGGCGGCGAGCGCGGCGCGGTTCGCCTCGGCCCAGTCCTGCGCGTACGGGTCGATCTGGCGCCGCACCGAACGGACTCCGGGCAGCAGCGCCTGGAGCACCGCCATGAACGCCCCTGTCGGGCGGCCGCTGGTGTTGTCGTAGTCGAAGGTCACGGACACCCCGCCATCGTCTCAAGGGCGTGGGTCCACCGCCCGTCGCCGGGTCCGTTCCCGACCGAACGGGCCGGGTGCGTGTCAGGCGAGCCGCTGGGCTTGCGCCATCGACAGGTAGAGCGGGCACGATGCGACGAGCTCGTCGTGGTTCCCCGTGGCGACCACCGCTCCGTCCTGCATGACGACGATCTGGTCGGCGTCCATGACGGTGGACAGCCGGTGCGCGGCGACGACGACGGTGCGCCCGTCGCGGGCCCGTATGGCGTCCCGCAGCTGGTCCTCGTTGGCCGGGTCGAGCTGGGCGGTGGGTTCGTCCAGGAGGAGCAGGTCGCGCACCGGGAGCAGGGCGCGGGCGATGGTCAGGCGTTGCTTCTCCCCACCGGACAGCCGGGTCCCACGCTCGCCCACCTGGACGTCGAGGCCGTCGTCGGAGCGCTCCTCCAGACCGGACAGGTTGACCCCGGCCAGCGCCTCGCGGACGACGTCGTCGTGGACGTCGGGCGCCGCGAGCGCGACGTTGGAGCGCAGGGTTCCCTCGAGGACGGCCGGGTCCTGCTCGGCGTAGGCGATCCGCGAGCGCAGCTCGTCGTGGCTGAGGGCACGGACGTCGGTGCCCTCTAGGGCGATTGCCCCCACGCCCGGCTCGTAGAACCGCTCGATCAGGGCCAGGACCGTCGACTTGCCGGCGCCGGACGGTCCCACGAGTGCCACCGTCGACCCGCGGCGGACGTCGAAGCTCACGTCGCGCAGGCCGCCGCCGCCCCGGGTGTACTCGAAGCTCACGCCGCGCAGCGCGACGAGGACCTCGTCCTCCGCGCGGGGTGCTGGCGACGGAACGACGGGCGATGCCTGAGCCTCGGTGGGCAGGGCCTCGACCTCGGCGATCCGCTGCATCGCACCCAGCCCCTGCTGGAGCCGGCTCCACGACGACACCAGGACCTGGAACGGCCCGATGATGAGGTTGACGTAGAGGATGAAGGACACGAGCTGCCCGAGGGTGAGCTGGCCGTCGGCCACCTTGAAGGCACCCACGCACAGCACCACGATGTTGGCCGCCTTGAAGGCCGCCGAGGCCGGCTGCAGCGATGCGGCGGCGACCTTCGCGGTGTGGATGCCGGCGGCATACGTCATCCGGGCCCGACCGGTCACCACATCGGTCTCACGGTCGGTGGCACCGCATGCGCGAATGGTCCGGATCGCCGTGAGTGAGCGCAGCGTCGCTGCCGTGAGCTGGGCGAACTCGTCCTGCTCCACCCGGGCGAGGTCCTGCACCGTGCGCATGAGCAGGAACGCCCCGACGATGCCGGTGAGCATCAGCCCCAGCGTGAGCGCCACGAGCAGCGGGTCGATGAGGAAGGCAAGGACGACCGCGCCGACGACCATGAACCCGGCCGCAGCGGCTTCGACGAGTCCCGCGGTGACGGCCCAGTGGATGGCCGTCGTGTCGGCTCCGACGCGGGAGACGAGGTCGCCCATGGTCCGCTGGTCGTACTCCCGCACGGGCAACCGCAGGATCTTGTGCAGCAACCGTTCTCGAACACCGAGGACCAGGCCGTGGGCGGTGCGTTGGAGGAGGTACTGCTGGACGGCGGCGAGGACCAGGTCGCCCACCGAGACCGCGACCAGGACCAGCACGACCCCGGTGACGGGCCGACCGGCCACACCGGTGTCGACGACCTGGGTGACGGCCCACGGCTGGACCAGGGCGGTGGCCGAGGCGAGCAGGGACAGGGCGATCAGGACGGTGAACGCACCTCGGTGCTCGCGCACGTAGGGCGCGAGGTGGACCACGCCCGCGCGGTGGCGTTCCTGCGTCGGGGTGCCGGCCATGTGTCGCCTCCGTGGTCCCGGGAAGTGGTCTCCGGCGAACCTACGGACAAAACGGGCGGATCATGACCCCCTTGTGTGTGGGGCTCTGGGGGTCGTTACGGGGCGAGCGCGGTCTGGTCGGGTCAGCGACCGGTGCGCGAGTCGAACCGGCCGGTGACGGCGACGCCACGCGGGGCGGCGGTCGCGGTGCGCATCAGGACGGCCACGGCACCGAAGGTCAGCAGGAGGGCGCCGGCCATGAAGACCAGGATGAAGAGCTCGGGGGAGGTGGGGGAGAACATGGGTCAAGCGTTCCTCATCGGCCGAGCCGTACTGAGCATTCCGAGGTCATCCCGGACGAGCGGCCAGTGCAGCCTGACCGAACGGTCGAGAATCTTCCGCCAACCGGTCAACCCACCCATCCGGCAGCCCGGACGCGACGAAGGCCAGGCACTCGGTGCCTGGCCTTCGTCTTCTCGGTGGAGCTGAGGGGATTCGAACCCCTGACCCCTTCCATGCCATGGAAGTGCGCTACCAACTGCGCCACAGCCCCGAGTTTCCCCGAGAGGGTGTCCCCCGGAGGCGACTGCGGAAGTTTACCCAGTGACCCACCCGTTTCACCAAATCGGGTCAGGCGTGCGCGTTCCAGACGCCCAGCTGCCACCCGATCCGGCTCTCCGCGAGCTCGGCCCAGTGGCAGTTCCCGAGCGTGCGCAGGGCCTGCGTGGCCAGGTGCTGGTCCAGGCCGAGCAGGTCAGCCACGGCGGCCCGGGTGGAGACGCCGTGCGCCACGACGACGACGGTCTCGTCGTCACCGAGCGCCTCGAGGAGCTCCCGCAGGGACTCCCCCGTGCGCGCCCCGACCTCGGCGAGGGTCTCGCCGTCGACGCCGCGACGGATGTCCTCGCCGTCCATCTGCTCGAGGAGGTCGCCGTGCTGGGCGCGCACCTGGGTGGTGTGCAGCCCCTGCCACTGACCGACGTGGATCTCGCGCCAGCGCGCGTCGAGGGTCACCTCGACGCCCGCCGCCTCGGCCACGTGCTCGGCCGTGACCCGGGCCCGCTCCAGGTCGGAGGCGAGCACCCGGGTGGGACGGTATGCCGCGATGGCCCGACCCGCGGCACGCGCCTGCTCCACGCCGCGCTCGGACAGGGCGGTGTCGAGCTGGCCCTGCCAGACGCCCCCGGCGTTGTGCTCGGTCTCCCCGTGGCGGACCAGCAGGACCCGCCGGGCAGCGCTCACGCGTCGCGGCGCTTGGGCACGCCGAGGTCGATCTCGGGGCAGTCCTTCCAGAGGCGCTCGAGTTCGTAGAACTCGCGCTCCTCGTCGTGCTGGACGTGCACGACGATGTCGCCGAAGTCGAGCAGGACCCAGCGGCCGTCACGCTCACCCTCACGGCGGATGGGCTTGGCGCCCTTCTCGCGCAGCGAGTCCTCGACGGCGTCGACGATGGCGCCGACCTGGCGGTCGGTGCTGGCGGAGACGATGACGAAGACGTCGGTCAGCGCGAGCTGCTCGCTGACGTCGATGCCGGCGACGGTCGTCGCGAGCTTGTCGTCAGCGGCGATGGCTGCGGTCTTGGCGAGCTCGAGGGCTCGGTCGGTGGCTGGCACTGCACTCCTACGTTCGTGCCGCTGCGCCGACAGGTGAGTCGGCGGCATACAGGCGGTATTTGTTGATGTACTGGACGACGCCGTCGGGCACGAGGTACCAGACGGGTTCGGACCGCTCGACGCGAGCGCGGCAGTCCGTGGAGCTGATGGCCATGGCCGGCACCTCCTGCAGGCTGACCCTGTCGGCCGGCAGGCCGGACTCCGACAGGACGTAGCCCGGGCGGGTGACCCCCACGAAGTGGGCCAGGTCGAACAGCTCGTCCGCGTCCTTCCAGGACAGGATCTGGGCGAGCGCGTCGGCACCGGTGATGAAGAACAGCTCGTCGTCCGGACGCTGCGTCTTCAGGTCACGCAGGGTGTCGATCGTGTAGGTGGGTCCAGGCCGGTCGATGTCGACCCGGCTGACCGTGAACCGCGGGTTGGACGCCGTCGCGACGACGGTCATGAGGTAGCGGTGCTCGGCGGGGCTGACCTCCCGGGCGTCCTTCTGCCACGGCTCCCCCGTCGGGACGAAGACGACCTCGTCGAGCCCGAACCGGGTCTGCACCTCGGAGGCGGCCACGAGGTGGCCGTGGTGGATCGGGTCGAACGTCCCGCCCATCACCCCGAGACGCATGCTCAGTGGTGGCCGCCCTGTGTGTTGTGGGTGCTGTGGTTGCTGTGCTCACCGTGGTGGGACCCGGCGGCGAGCTTCTGCGCCGTGCCGCGGAAACCCCAGAGGACACCGAGCAGCGCGAGGAAGGCGATGAACGCGATGGCCCCGAAGGCGTACGGCGACATGGGCAGCTCGCGGAGGGGCTCCTCGGCAGCGGCGAACAGATTCGACAGGGACGACGTCATGGGCCTCAGCCTACCGGTCGCGGGGCAGGTCGCCTCACGCCCGTTGTCCACGGATGTTGTGCACACCCCTGTGCACAACGGCGGGTGCGAGCAGAGCCGGATGTGGACGACGGTGTGGGCAACCCGTGGACAGAAAGAGCCTGTCGAAAGCCCTTGCGGGCAAACAGAACCGAGCGCTAGAAATCTCTCACGCGCTCCGGTCGGAGGGTCGTGAAGGGGCAACCCGGACCGGCTCGAGGACCAGGGCACAGGTCAGCCGGATAACGGTGGACCGCCTCGACCGGGCTCGCCCGGGAGAGGTCCTGCGGCCTCCGGGCCACGGGTCCGCGGGCGACGCCGCGGAGGAACTCCGAGACCGCTGACCAGATCGCACCGACCCGGTGCCCGGTCCGCCGGTGCACAGGGACGCCACCGTCGCAGTGGGCACGACCCGGTTCGCCGGACCGTGCGCGGTCGACCTGGGGGCCCCTCGATCTCATACGTCGAGGGGCCCTCACCTCTTTCCTGCCGTGCCCTTCTCCCCTGTCCGGCACCGTGCGCGCACGGCCCCGGACCACGACGCAGGTATGGCGCGCGCTCACCCGCCGGGCCCGGCCCACCGCCTAGTCTTGGAGCATGTCGCCGGAGCTCAGCATCGTCATCCCCGTGTACAACGAGGAGGACGTCCTGCCCCTGCTCGCGGCCCGGTTGCGCCCCGTCGCGGACGCGCTCGACACCACCTACGAGGTGGTCGCGGTCGACGACGGCAGCAGCGACTCCTCCCCGGTGGTGCTCCAGCGGATGCTGCGAGAGTGGCCGCAGCTGCGAATCGTCCGGCTCCGCGCGAACGCCGGACACCAGGCGGCCATCTCGGCCGGCCTCGCGAGCGCCCGTGGCGGCTACGTCGTCACCCTCGACGCCGACCTGCAGGACCCGCCCGAGGTCATCCCGGAGATGCTGGCCCAGGCCCGTGCCCACGGCGCCGACGTCGTCTACGGCGTCCGCTCGGACCGCTCCACCGACTCGGTGTTCAAGCGGCTGAGCGCCCGCGCCTTCTACCGCCTCATCCGGGTGCTGTCCGGGACGCGGGCGCAGGTCGACGCAGGCGACTACCGCCTCATGTCACGGGCGACGGTCAATGCCATCAACGCGCTCCCCGAGCACCACCGGGTGCTGCGGTTCGTCGTCCCGGCGCTCGGCTTCCCGTCCGCCTCGGTGACCTACCGTCGTGACGAGCGGGCCGCCGGCAAGTCCAAGTACCCGCTCGCGAAGATGATCCGGCTGTCGCTGGACAGCGTTACCGGTTTCTCCACCGCTCCCCTGCGGGCCGCGACCTGGCTGGGGCTGGTCGGTGGCGCCGCGGCGTTCCTGCTGCTGGCCTACGCCCTCGTCGCGAGCGCCTCGGGCCACACGCTGCCCGGCTGGACGTCCACGGTCGTCGCCGTCGCCGGTGTCGGCGCGGTGCAGCTGCTGTGCCTGGGCATCCTGGGCGAGTACGTCGGGCGCATGTACGCCCACCTCCAGGCCAGGCCCACCTACTTCGTGGCCTACGACTCCCTGACGGGGCCGGTCACGCCCGCGGACGAGCCTCTACCAGCAGAGTCACGCCGGGCATAGCCTTCACCGGCAGCCAGCGCTCCACGGTGACGATGGCGCGCAGCCCGAGGTTGACCACCGGGTGCACCGTGTCGAGGTCGGACCCGCTCGAGGTCCGGCGGCGCAGCGCGACGACCGGACGCAGCAGCACGTTCCACGACGTCATCGAGGCCACCTCGAACCCCCCGCGCTCGAGCACCTCGCGCAGCGTGGTCCGCGTGTAGCGACGGACGTGGTCGACGGCGACGTCGTGGTCGGACCACAGCCGAGGGTCGGCGGGGACGGCCACGAGGAACCGGCCACCGGGTCGCAGGGCGCGGGCCACCTCGGCGACCGCGGCGTCGTCGTCGAGGATGTGCTCGAGGACGTCGAACGCCACGACGAGGTCCAGCGAGTCGTCGGCCACAGGCAGTGCGGTGGCGTCCGCGCGCAGGACGGACAGCCCGCGCTCGGCAGCCACCTCGGCGCCGTCCGCGCCATACTCCAGGGCTGCCACGCACCAGCCCGCCGCCTGCAGGACGCGGGTGTTGCCGCCGCCGGCGGCACCGATGTCGAGGGCCGTCCCGGGAGTGACCTCGGCGACCATCCTGGACAGCAGGTGCCGGCGCTCGCGGTACCACCAGTGGGCGTCCTCGAGCGCGGCCAGCTTTCGGACCTCAGTGCCTTCCACGGGCGCTCATCCTGCCATGCGGTCAGTCCGGGTCCGGGACGCGTCCGCTGCGGCGCTGCGTATGCCGCGTCGCCGGCTCAGCTGCGCACCTGTCCGTCGCCCTCGACGACCCACTTGGTCGTCGTGAGCTCGGGCAGCGCCATGGGCCCGCGGGCGTGCAGCTTCTGGGTCGAGATGCCGATCTCGGCACCGAAGCCGAACTCGCCACCGTCGGTGAAGCGGGTGGACGCGTTGACCATGACCACCGCGGCGTCGACCTCGCTGGTGAACCGGCGGGCAGCGGCGCGGTCCTCGGTGACGATCGCCTCGGTGTGACCCGAGCCGTACGTCCTGATGTGCTCCATGGCGGTGTCGAGGTCGGGGACGACGCGCACGCTCATCTCCAGCGCGAGGTACTCGGTGCCCCAGTCCTCCTCGGTCGCGGCCTCGTGCGGGACCCCGGCGCGCTCGGCCGCAGCCCCGGCGGCGTCGTCGGTGTGCAGGACGACCCCCGCGCCGGAGAGCTCGGCGAGCACCTTGGGAAGGAAGTCGGCGGCGACGGACTCGTGGACGAGGAGCGACTCGGCGGAGTTGCAGACGCTCGGGCGGTGGACCTTGGCGTTGACGGCGATCGCGAGCGCCTTGTCGAGGTCGGCCGCGGCGTCGACATAGACGTGGCAGTTGCCGACCCCGGTCTCGATGACGGGGACGGTCGACTCGGTGACGACGGTCTGGATCAGGCCGGCTCCCCCGCGCGGGATGATCAGGTCGACCAGGCCACGGGCGGTGAGCAGCGCTCGGACGGCGTCACGACCACCCTCGAGCAGGGTGATCGAGTCGGCGGGGAGGTCTTGGGTGACGAGGGCGTCGCGCAGGACGTCGACGAGGGCGCGGTTGGTCGACCCGGCGGCCGAACCCCCGCGCAGGATGACGGCGTTGCCGGACTTGAGGCCGAGCCCGGCCGCGTCGACGGTGACGTTGGGGCGGGCTTCGTAGACCATGCCCACGACGCCCATGGGGACGCGGACCTGGCGGATCTCCAGCCCGTTGGCCAGGGTCGAGCCGCGCACCACCTCCCCCACCGGGTCCGGAAGCGCCGCGACGTCTCGGAGGGCCTGGGCCACGGCGACGACCCGCTCCGGACTGAGGGCGAGGCGGTCGAGCAGGCCCTGCGCCATACCGGACTCGCGGCCCCGGTCGAGGTCCTCGGCGTTGGCGGCCACGATGCGGTCGGTGGCGGCGTCGAGGGCATCGGCGAGGGCACGCAGCGCGGCGTCCTTGTCGGCCCGCGAGAGCAGGGCGAGGCGGCGGGAGGCGGTGCGGGCAGCGCGGGCCGCGTCGGCGACCTGGGCGACGGCGGCGGGATCGATCTCGGCCATGGTCCAAGGGTAGGCCGCGCCGTCCGCCACCCGGCCGTGCGTCCCGTCCCTCAGACCACCCCCACCCCGACCCCGTGACCGATGTTCCGCCCATCTGGCCGGTGGGAGTCCTCGTGAGCGGAAGGGCGGGTACGAGGTCGGGGGTGGGAGGACTGGTTGAATGCACCGGTGAGCATCTTGTCGATCCAGTCCTCCGTCGCGTACGGCCACGTCGGCAACAGCGCCGCCGTCTTCCCCCTCCAGCGGCTCGGCGTGGAGGTGTGGCCGGTGCACACGGTGCACTTCTCCAACCACACCGGGTATGGCGCGTGGAAGGGCCCGCTCATGCCGGCCGACGACGTGCGCGCGGTGATCGAGGGCGTCGAGGAGCGCGGCGCGTTCCCGAACGTCGATGCGGTGCTCTCGGGCTACCAGGGTGGCGAGGAGATCGGTGACGTGATCCTCGACGCCGTCGCCCGCGTCAAGGCCGCGAACCCTGCCGCGATCTACGCCTGCGACCCGGTGATGGGCAACGCCAGGAGCGGCTGCTTCGTCCACCCCGCAATCCCGGTGCTGCTGCGCGAGCGCGTGGTCCCGGCGGCCGACCTCATTACGCCCAACCAGTTCGAGCTCGGGTTCCTCACGGACACCGAGCCGCGGACCATCGAGGACACCCTCGCCTCGGTCGACCTGGCTCGCGCGATGGGGCCGTCGACGGTGCTGGTGACCAGCGTCGAGCGACCCGATGCCCCCGAGGACACCATCGAGATGATGGCCGTGACCGGTGACGGGGCATGGATCGTCCAGACGCCGCGACTTCCCATGAAGGCCAACGGTTCCGGCGATGTGACGGCTGCCCTGTTCACCGCCCACCTGCTGGAGACCGGCGACCCCGCTGTCGCCCTGGCGCGCACGGCGAGCAGCGTCTTCGACCTGCTGCAGACGACCCTGGACTCCGGCGAGCGCGAGCTCCAGCTGGTGCAGTCCCAGGAGGCCCTGGCCAACCCGCGCCTCCAGTTCGAGGTCACCCAGGTCCGCTGAGGGCTGACCCCTAGAGCAGGACCAGGTCGTCGCGGTGGACGACCTCGCGCTCGTACTCCGGCCCGAGCTCCTTGGCCAGCTCGCGCGTCGACCGGCCGAGCATGCCCGGCAGCTCGACCGAGGTGTAGTTGACCAGGCCGCGGGCGATCGCCGTCCCGTCGGGCGTGCACAGGTCGACCGCGTCGCCGTCGGCGAACGTCCCCTCGACACCCGTGATCCCGGCGGGCAGCAACGAGGTACGGCGCTCGGTCACCGCACGCACGGCGCCCGGGTCCAGCAGCAGCCTGCCGCGCGGGGTGGTCGCGTGCTGGAGCCACAGCTTGCGGGACGTGCGTCGTGACCCGGTGGGGACGAACACCGTCCCGACGTCCTCGCCGCCCAGGGCCCGGACGATGCGGTCGGCCGAGGTGAGGACGGTGGTGATGCCCGCGGCGTTCGCGATCGTCGCCGCCTCGACCTTGGTCAGCATGCCGCCGCTGCCGATGCTCGAGCCGGTGCCGCCGATGTCCAGCTGCTCCAGACCCTCTCCCCCGACCACGGACGGGACCCGCTGGCTCCCGGCGCGGGACGGCGGACCGTCGTACAGGGCGTCGACGTCGGTGAGCAGGAGCAGGCCGTCGGCGTGCACGAGGTGGGCCACCAGCGCAGCAAGACGGTCGTTGTCGCCGAAGCGGATCTCGTGCGTCGCCACGGTGTCGTTCTCGTTGACGATCGGCACGATGCCGAGCTCGAGCAGCCGGTCCAGGGTGCGCCTGGCGTTCGTGTAGTGCGAGCGCCGGGTCACGTCGTCGGCGGTGAGGAGCACCTGGCCGACGGTGAGCCCGTGGGCACCGAACGCCCGCTGGTATGCCGCGACGAGGGCTCCCTGCCCCACGCTCGCGGCGGCCTGCTGGGTCGCGAGGTCACCGGGGCGCCGGGCCAGCCCGAGCGGGCCGATCCCGGCGGCGATGGCGCCCGAGGACACCAGGACGACCTGTTGGCCGGCGAGGCGTCGGGCCGCGAGGGCGTCGACGAGGGCGACCAGCCTGGCCTCGTCGAGGGACCCGCCCCCCGGCTCGGTCAGCGACGACGAGCCGACCTTGACCACCAGGCGCCGGGCGCGAGCCACGTCGCGCCGGCGGTCGGCCACGCTCATCCCTGGGAGCCCTCGGCGTCCTCGACGTCCTCGCTCTTGGCCGTCGCCCAGTGACCGGCCTTGCGCTCCTCCGCGAGCTCCGCGCGGGCGGCCGTGCGGGCAGCCCGACGGTCGGCGTAGTCGGCGCGCTTGTCCTCACGGGTGGGCCGGGTGGCCTCCTCGAGGCGCAGGTCCGTCCCGCGCTGGCCGAGCAGCTCGGCACCGGCGATGAGGGTGGGCTCCCAGTCGAAGACGACCGCGTTGTCCTTGGGCCCGATGAGCACGGTGGCGCCGGCGACGGCACCAGCCTTGAACAGAGCCTCCTCGACACCGAGGCGTCCGAGGCGGTCGGCGAGGTAACCCACGGCCTCGTCGTTGGAGAAGTCGGTCTGGCGGACCCACCGGGTGGGGCGCTCGCCGTCGATGCGAAAGACCTCGCCGTCGGGGGTGTTCTCCCGCACGATCTTGAAGCCGCTGTCGTCGACCGACTTGGGCCGGATGATGACGCGCTTGGGCGTCGCCGAGGCGATCTCGAGCTCCTTGCGCGCCTCGCCGACGTGGCGGGCCATCGCGAACATCAGCTCGCGCAGGCCGGTGTGGGCCACGGCCGAGGCGATGAAAACCTCGATGCCACGGGCCTCGAGGTCGGGCTTGACCATCTCGGCCAGCTCGTGGGCCTCGGGCACGTCGGCCTTGTTGAGGACGACGATGCGGGTGCGCTCTGCGAGCGGGCGCCCACCGAGGGTCTCGTCCGGCACGTACTGCGCCAGCTCCTCCTCGATCACCTCGAGGTCGGTCATCGGGTCGCGACCGGGCTCGAGCGTCGCGCAGTCGATGACGTGCACGAGCACCGAGCAGCGCTCGACGTGGCGCAGGAACTCCAGGCCGAGGCCCTTGCCCTGGCTCGCGCCGGGGATGAGGCCGGGCACGTCGGCGACGGTGAACCGGAACTCGCCGGCCTGCACCACACCGAGGTTGGGCACCAGCGTCGTGAACGGGTAGTCCGCGATCTTCGGCCGGGCTGCGGACAGCACTGACACCAGCGAGGACTTGCCGGCCGAGGGGAAGCCGATCAGGGCGACGTCCGCGAGCGACTTGAGCTCGAGCAGGATGTCGCCGGAGTCGCCGGGCTCACCGAGCAGGGCGAAGCCGGGTGCCTTGCGGCGGGCCGACGCGAGCGCCTTGTTGCCCAGGCCACCGCGGCCACCGCGGGCGGCGACGAACTCGGCGTCCTGGTCCACGAGATCGGCCAGGACGGTGCCGTCGGTGTCCTTGACGACGGTGCCGGCCGGGACGGGCAGCACCAGGTCGCCTCCGTCGGCGCCGTTGCGCTCGTCACCGGCGCCGGGCTTGCCGTTGGTGGCCGTGCGGTGGGGGTGGCGGTGGTAGTCGAGCAGCGTGGTCGCCTGGGGGTCCACGCGCAGGATGATGTCGCCTCCGCGACCGCCGTTGCCGCCGTCGGGTCCACCGAGGGGCTTGAACTTCTCACGCTTGACGGAAGCGACACCGTGGCCACCGTCGCCGGCGGCGACGTGCAGCACGACGCGGTCGACGAAGCTGGTCATGGGGCTCTTCTCTCTGATCTGGTCGGTCCGTCCCCGAGTCTAGGAGGGGACGTGCTGGGGTCGTTCGCCGTGACGGACAGCAGAAGGGGGCGGGACCCGTTCAGGTCCGCCCCCTTCGAGGAGGTATGCCGCGTGGCCGGGCCACGCGGCATACCGAATGTCAGCTGGCGTCCGCGGTCTCGAGCGGGACGATGTTGACGACCTTGCGGCGACGCTTGGTGCCGAACTCCACGTTGCCCGCGACGAGCGCGAACAGCGTGTCGTCGCCACCGCGGCCGACACCCTCACCGGGGTGGAAGTGCGTGCCGCGCTGGCGGACGATGATCTCGCCCGCGTTGACGAGCTGGCCGCCGAAGCGCTTCACGCCGAGTCGCTGTGCGTTGGAGTCGCGACCGTTGCGGGTCGAGGACGCACCCTTCTTGTGTGCCATGTCAGTGCCTGCCTTCTGCTAAGTCTCTGGGGTTCCGAAAAGGGTGCCGACTCAGGCGTCGATCGAGGTGATCTTGACCTGGGTCGAGTGCTGACGGTGGCCCTGACGCTTGCGGTAACCCGTCTTGTTCTTGAACTTCATGATCGTGATCTTCGGGCCCTTGGTGGGCTTGACGACCTCGGCCTTGACGGTGAACTTGGCGAGCTTGGCAGCATCGCTGGTCACGGTCGAGCCGTCGACGACGAGAAGGGGGGTCAGGTCGATGCTGTCGCCAGCCGCGCCCTTGACCTTGTCGATGATGAGGACGTCGCCGACGGAAACCTTCTCCTGGCGACCACCTGCGCGAACGATCGCGTACACGTGGAACTCTCTTTCAGTACTTCGGGAGGCACGCGCTCTCTGTCTGGACCGTCCGATAGCTACCCGGCTTGACGAGTCAAGACGCGGACATCAGAGCGGTGGGCGCACCAAGAGTTGAGAATACCCGGTGGTTGCCCTGCCGACCAAACCGGCTCGGCAGGGCTGACCAGCGGTGATCAGGAGCCGGACGGGGCGGAGTCGGTGGACTCCCCCACCTCGGCGGCACGCGGCGGGCCGGCCGGGGCGACGACCCGGCCACGGCGACGCCGCTTGGGGGCGGGCGCCTCGGCGACGGGGGCCCGCTCTTCGGCGACGGGGGTCGGCTCCTCGACCTGAGGTGCTGCGCCCGCCGGCTCGACGGAGGGCTCGGGCTCGGCGGGGTTCTCGGCGTCGGGCTCACTGGAGGGCTCGGGCGCGGGGGTCGGCTCGGACTCCACCACCGGCTCGGGCTCGACTGCGGGCTCGGTCGTGGGCTCGGTCATGGGCTCGGTCGTGGGCTCGGTCGAGGCCTCCACCGCGGCCTTGGGCTCGGGTTCGTCCTGGCTGTCGGCCTCGCGCACCTGAACGATGGGCTCGTCCTGGGCCGGGACGGCAAGCAGCGCGTCCTCGTCGTGGTGCTCGCCCGCCGACTTCAGCGCCGCCGCGTGGGCAGCAGCCGCGATCTGGGCCGGGGTCGGCCCCGAGTGCACCGGGGCGCCGGAGTCCTGACCGCCCGAGGACGGTCCACGACCACCCTGGGACGAGGAGCCCTGGGAACCCTGGGAGCCCTGGGCACCCTGGGCCTCTGAGCCGGCGCGGCCGCCGCGACGGCTGCGCGTGCTGCCGCCACCGGCACCGGCCGCGCCGCTGCGCTGGGAGCCGCCACCGGCGCCGGAGCCACCGTTGTCGCCGCCGGACGCCTTGTCGACGGGGTCGGCGTGGACGATGATCCCGCGACCACCGCAGTGCTCGCAGTTCTCCGAGAACACCTCGATGAGGCCGGAGCCGACCCGCTTGCGCGTCATCTGCACGAGGCCGAGCGAGGTGACCTCGGCGACCTGGTGCTTGGTGCGGTCGCGACCGAGGCACTCGAGCAGGCGCCGGACCACGAGGTCGCGGTTGCTCTCGAGGACCATGTCGATGAAGTCGATGACGATGATGCCGCCGATGTCGCGCAGCCGGAGCTGTCGCACGATCTCCTCGGCCGCCTCGATGTTGTTCTTGGTGACGGTCTCCTCCAGGTTGCCCCCGGAGCCGACGAACTTGCCGGTGTTGACGTCGACGACGGTCATGGCCTCCGTGCGGTCGATGACCAGCGAGCCACCGGACGGCAGCCAGACCTTGCGGTCCATGGCCTTGGCGATCTGCTCGTCCACCCGGTAGTGGGTGAACAGGTCCTCCTCGGAGGTCCACTTGTGCAGGCGCTCGGCCAGGTCGGGGGCGACGTCGCCGAGGTACTCGCTGACCTCGCCGTAGGCCTGGTCGCCCGCGACGACGAGCGAGGTGAAGTCCTCGTTGAAGACGTCGCGGATGACGCGGACGGTGAGGTCGGGCTCGCCGTGGACGAGGACCGGCGCGGCGCCCTTGCCCTTGCCGCCGGACTTGGAGTCGGCCTTGGCCTTGATCTTCTCCCACGTCTTGGTCAGGCGCTCGACGTCGGCCCGCAGCTCCTCCTCGCTCGCACCCTCGGCGGCGGTGCGCACGATGACGCCTGCGCGGTCCGGCACGACCTCCTTGAGGATGCCCTTGAGGCGGGCGCGCTCGGTGTCGGGGAGCTTGCGGGAGATGCCGGTCATGCTGCCCTCGGGCACATAGACCAGGTAGCGGCCGGGCAGCGAGATCTGGCTGGTGAGGCGGGCGCCCTTGTGGCCGATCGGGTCCTTGGTGACCTGCACGAGCACGGAGTCACCGGACTTGAGGGCGTTCTCGATGCGCTTGGGCGCGTTGGAGTCCAGCCCGGCGGCGTCCCAGTTGACCTCACCCGCGTAGAGCACGGCGTTGCGGCCCTTGCCGATGTCGACGAACGCGGCCTCCATGGAGGGCAGCACGTTCTGGACCCGGCCGAGGTAGATGTTGCCCGCCATCGACACATTGGTCTCGCGGGAGACGTAGTGCTCGACGAGCACGTCGTCCTCGAGGACACCGATCTGGGTGCGCCCCTCGCGCTCGCGGACCACCATGACCCGCTCGACGCTCTCGCGACGGGCGAGGAACTCGGCCTCGGTGATGATCGTGCGGCGGCGGCCGGCTTCTCGACCCTCGCGGCGGCGCTGCTTCTTGGCCTCGAGGCGGGTGGAACCCTTGACGCTCTGGGGCTCGTCGCTCTGGCGACGCGCCTCGCGGACCCTGGTCACGGTGCCGGGCGGGTCGTCACCCTCGGCGGAGGAACCGCTGCGGCGGCGACGACGGCGACGACGGCTCGAGGTGCTCTCGGAGTCGCCCTGCTCGTCGTCGGAGTCGGGACCGGTCGACGTCTGGTCGGTGGCCTCGTCGGAGTCCGCGGAGTCGGAGGCATCCGAGTCGGTCGAGTCGGTCGTGTCGGACGCGTCGGAGTCGGACTGGCCACGGCCCCGGCCACGGCCCTTGCCGCCACGGCGACGACGACGGCGGCCGCCCTCGGAGGACGTCTCGTCGTCACTGGCGTCGTTGTCGCCGGGCCCCGCGCCGTCCTGGTCCTCGGCGTCACCCTCGAGGGTGGCGCTGTCGGTGGCCTCGCCGGCGTCGGCCGAGGCGCCACCGCGCGATCCGCGGCCACGACCGCGGCCACGGCTGCGTCGCGAACCGGTCGGCTGCTCGGCGTCGCCGCCCTGCCCACCCTCGCGGGCGTCGGTCCGGTCGGTCTGGTCGGTGGTGGTGTCGGTGTCGCCCTGCCCGCTGCGCTCGTCGGCCTCGACCGGCGTGGAGGCCGACGGTGAGGACGAGGCGGGGGCACTGGACTGTGCCGGCCCGGCGGGCGCGGGGGCACCAGCGGCGGCGCTTGCCCGTCGGCGGCGCGGCGCGGCCTTGGCCGGGTCCGGAGCCTGGAACAGCAGCCCGAAGCTCGGCACGGTCGCGGCGGCGGAGGCCTCCTGCGCGGCAGCCTCGGCGGCAGCAGCAGCCTCGGCCTCCTCGTCGGTCTCGGCCACGCTGGCGTCCTCGGAGACGGCCGGGAGCACCCCGTCGCCGTCCGTGGAGGTGGTGGCGAGGGGGGCGGGGTCACCCGATGGGTCGGCAGTCAGCTCGAGGGCGTCCGCGTCGAGGACGGCCGCACCGGTCTCGGCGGGCGCAGCCGCGGCGGCCTTCTTCGAGGTGCGCTTGGTGGCGGCCTTCTTCGCCGTCTTCTTGGCGGTGGCCTTGCGGGCCGTCTTCTTCGCCGGTGCCGGCGCATCGTCCCCGGTGTCGCCGTCGGTCGCGGCGGGCAGGTCGGTCGCCTCGTGCATCGGGGCGGCCTCGGTCGTGACGACGTCGATGTCCGCAGGCGCGACCGGCTCGGCCACCGCGTCGACGGGTGCCTCTGCCAGGCCGTCCACGGGGGCCGGAGCCGGGGCGGAGGTCTTCTTGGTGGCGCGACGTGGCGCGCGCTTGCGCGCCGGAGCCTTGGCCGGGACGTCGGTGGGGGCATCGGTGGTGGCATCCGCGGGCTGCTGGGTGCCCGTCGTGCCGTCGTTGGTGGGGAACTGGTCTTCCGTGGAGGCCATCTCGGCGTCCTTCCGTCACCCACGAGGTGAGGGCCACACCCGAAGGTCCCGTCAGGGCCTTCCGATCAGCCACGTGGTGCGCGGTTCGTGCAGTCGTGTCGGCAACGGGTGCTGTCGACACGGAAGTCATTTGGCTTACGTCCGACGAGGCTCGCGCAGGTCGCGCGGCACCGGGTCAGGCGCCGTCGTCGTTCTCGTCGGCAGCCAGTGGATCAGCCACCCCAGCGGTTGCGGAGTGCAGCGGGCCTTGCGCCAGTCGGGTCACCAGGGGTGGTGTCGGTGGTGCCAGCTCCGTTACTGCTCGCAGCGCGGTCAGGACGTCGTCGGGGCGTACGGCCGGTGTGGTGTGCCGTACGACCACCCGCAGTATCGCACAGTCGGCCTCTTCTGACGCGCTGACGGCCAACGACACGACGGCCGACCTCACGTCGAAGGTCCTCGGGCCGGTCTTGAAGGTGCGGCTCACCTCGACGACGTCACGTGACAGCAGCTCGTCGGCCGCCGCATGGACCTCCTCGACCGGTACCCCGCGGAACTCGATGACCCAGTCGCTGGCCTGCAGCCGGTCGGCCAGCGACCCCGGTGCCGCCTCGACGACCTCGAGCACGTCGAGTCCGTCGGGCAGCGCCTCGTCGAGGGCGGCCCGCAGCGACTCGGTGTCGACCCGCTCGGTCACCGAGATCTCGAAGTACTCCGCCTCGCTGGCGGTGCCGGTGGGCGCCGCGTTCGCGTAGCTGACCTTGGGGTGCGGGTGGAACCCGGCGGAGAACGCCATGGGCACGCCCGCCCGCCGCAGCGCCCGCTCGAGGGCCCGCTGGAAGTCACGGGTGGAGGAGAAGCGCAGGCGACCGCGCTTGGCGTACCTGATCCGGAGCTTCATCACCGCCGGGGCGGGGGGCGGGCCTTCGGGTACGCGCTGTCGAGCCATGGTGGGCAAGCCTAGGGGCGAGGCCGCCCACCCACGGAATCCGGACTCCCGTGCGGCACTCCCCCTGCCACCCCTAGCGTTGCCCCATGGCAACCCTGGACCGCGCACGACTGGCCTCCCTCCTCGAGCAGGAGCAGGCCGCATACACGAGCAACCACCCCCGCAGCCGTGAGCTGTTCGGGCAGGCGGACAACCTCTTCGGCCGGGTGCCGATGACGTGGATGAACATGTGGACCGGCGGGTTCCCCCTCTACCTCGACCACGCGACGGGCAACCGGGTCACCGACGTCGACGGGCACACCTACGTCGACTTCGCCCTCGGTGACACCGGCGCGATGGCCGGTCACTCGCCCAAGCCGACCGTGGCCGCGGTGCAGCGACGTGCCGGCGAGCTCGGCGGCATCACGACGATGCTCCCCACGGGCGACGCCCAGTGGGTGGGAGCCGAGCTCGAGCGACGGTTCGGTATGCCGCTGTGGAGCTTCACCCTGTCGGCCACCGACGCCAACCGGTGGGCCATCCGCCTCGCCCGGCTGGCGACGGGCAAGCCCAAGGTGCTCGTCTTCGCGTACTGCTACCACGGGTCGGTGGACGAGGCGTTCGCGCTGCCCGGCCCCGAGGGCAAGGCGCAGAGCCGCCCGGGCAACGTCGCTCCCCCGGTCGACCTCGACCTCACGACGCGCGTCGCGACCTGGAACGACATCGAGTCGGTCGAGGCGGCTCTCGCCCACGGCGACGTGGCCGTCGTCCTCACCGAGCCCGCCCTGACCAACATCGGCATCGTGCTGCCCGAGGACGGGTTCCTCGAGCGCGTGCGCGAGCTCGCCACCGAGCACGGTGCGCTGCTGCTCATCGACGAGACCCACACGTTCTCGGCCGGCTGGGGCGGGGCCACCCGCGCGTGGGGCCTGGAGCCCGACATCTTCGTGATCGGCAAGTCGATCGGCGGCGGGATCCCCTGCGGCGCCTACGGCATCACCCGCGAGGTCGCGGCGGCGGTCACTCGGCACACCGATGCCGGTGAGGCGGACATCGTCGACGTGGGCGGGGTCGGCGGCACCCTCGCCGGCAATGCGCTGTCGACGGCAGCCATGCGCGCGACACTGGGCGAGGTGCTCACCGAGGACGCGTTCGCCCACATGGTCGAACTCGCCACGGCGTTCACGGCCGGCGTGCAGGCCACCTTCGACGAGCTCGACGTCCCGTGGTCGGTCTCCCAGCTCGGAGCCCGCGCGGAGTACCGCTTCGCCCGCCCCGCGCCGCGCACCGGCGAGGAGTCCGCGGCGGCGGCCGACGACGAGCTCGACGCCTACCTGCACCTCGCGCTGTGCAACCGCGGTGTGCTGATGACGCCGTTCCACAACATGGCCCTCATGTGCCCGGAGACGACGCGGGTCGACGTCGACCGGCACACCGAGGTCTTCCGCGAGGTCGTGGGCGCGCTCTTCGAGTGACCCGAAGCTCGTGAGCTGACGCCGGGTTCGCACCAGCAAACCCGGCCCCGAAACGCGGCCCCCCGAAAGAGGCCCCAGAACGAGGTATGCCGCCCGCTCACCCCTGGCCCGAGGGCCTGGGTGAGCGGGCGGCTGTCCTCGAAGCTCTCCGCACGAGCGTTCCGAGGCACTCACCGACAGGGCGGTGAAGGGGCCGTCCTGTCGACGCGTGTGCGGCCAGGAGGAGATCGACCGCGTGCACCACGCCTACCACTGGGGGCCGGGGGTGACCGGCCCTTGCTGGCAGTCCCATTCGACACTGCACGAGGGCCCCGCGCCGATGACAAATGTCATCGATCTGCGAGCCAGATCCGACAGGTCCCGGATCGCGCGGTCTTCTCGCCGTGGACGCCCGGGACCTGACTGCTCCTCAGTGCGTGTGGGACTCGAGCATCGCTTCGCGGCCGGAGCCGAGCACCGTGAGCGGGAGCAGGGTCTTGCCGGTGGGACCGACCTCGATGTCGGTGCCCATCTGGGGACACACGCCGCAGTCGAAGCACGGGGTCCAGCGGCAGTCGTCGACCTCGGTCTCGTCGAGGGCGTCCTGCCAGTCGGCCCACAGCCACTCCTTGTCGAGGCCGGAGTCGATGTGGTCCCAGGGCAGCACCTCGGACTCGGCGCGGTCACGGGTGGTGTACCAGGCGACGTCGACGGGCAGCTCGGCGAGCGCCGTCTCTGCCGCGGTCATCCAGCGCTCGTAGGAGAAGTGCTCGCTCCAGCCGTCGAACCGGCCGCCGTCGCGCCACACCTGCTCGATCACCTTGCCGACGCGGCGGTCACCACGGGACAGCAGTCCTTCGACGATGCCGGGCTTGCCGTCGTGGTAACGGAATCCGATCGACGAGCCGTAGCGGCGGTCGGACCGGATGGCCTCGCGCAGCTTGGCCAGGCGGGCATCCGTCTCCTCCGCGCCGAGCTGGCCGCACCACTGGAACGGCGTGTGCGGCTTCGGCACGAAACCACCGATCGACACGGTGCAGCGGATGTCGCGGCGACCGCTGACCTGCCGACCGGTCTCGATGACCTTCTTCGCGAGCTCGGCGATCTGGAGCACGTCCTCGTCGGTCTCGGTCGGCAGGCCGCACATAAAGTAGAGCTTCACCTGGCGCCAGCCCGCTCCGTACGCCGCGGCGACGGTGCTGATGAGGTCCTCCTCGGACACCATCTTGTTGATCACCTTGCGGATCCGCTCGCTCCCGCCCTCCGGCGCGAAGGTCAGGCCGGAGCGACGACCGTTGCGGGTCAGCTCGTTCGCGAGGTCGATGTTGAACGCGTCGACGCGGGTCGAGGGCAGCGACAGACCCGTCTGGGTGCCGTCGTAGCGGTCGGCCAGACCCTTGGTGATGTCGGCGATCTCGGAGTGGTCGGCGGAGGAGAGCGACAGCAGCCCCACCTCCTCGAAACCCGTTGCTGCCAGGCCTCGCTCGACCATCTCGCCGATGCCGGTGATGCTTCGCTCCCGCACGGGGCGCGTGATCATGCCGGCCTGGCAGAAGCGGCAGCCGCGGGTGCAGCCACGGAAGATCTCGACGGACATCCGCTCGTGGACCGACTCAGCGAGCGGCACCAGCGGCTGCTTGGGGTACGGCCACGCGTCGAGGTCCATGACGGTGTGCTTCGAGACGCGCCACGGGACACCCGTCGCGTCGGCCCTCGGGGCGACACGCTGAATGCGGCCGTCGGGGAGGTAGGACACGTCGTACAGCGACGGGACGTAGACCCCGCCGGTGCGCGCGAGCCGCAGCAGCAGCTCTCGGCGACCACCCGGCATACCCTGCGCCTTCCAGGCGCCGATGAGGTCGGTGACCGCGAGCACGGCCTCCTCTCCGTCACCGACGATGGCGGCGTCGACGAAGTCGGCGATCGGCTCGGGGTTGAAGGCGGCGTGCCCACCCGCGATGACCAGCGGGTCCTCGTCACCGCGGTCGACCGCGTGCAGCGGGATGCCGGCGAGGTCGAGCGCGGTGAGCATGTTGGTGTAGCCCAGCTCGGTCGAGAACGACATGCCGAGCACGTCGAAGTCGCGGATGCTGCGGTGCGCGTCCACGGTGAACTGCGGCACGCCCTCGGCCCGCATCAGGGCCTCGAGGTCCGGCCACACGGCATACGTGCGCTCGGCGAGGGCGTCCTCGCGCTCGTTGAGCACCTCGTAGAGGATCATGACGCCCTGGTTGGGCACGCCCACCTCGTACGCGTCCGGGTACATCAGGGCCCAGCGCGTGGTCAGCGCCTCGCCCCCGGGGCCGAAGCCGCCGCAGTCCCAGTCCTTGACGGTGGAGTTGAGCTCGCCCCCGACGTACTGGATGGGCTTGCTGACCTGCTCGAGCAGCGGCTCGAGGCGGGCGAAGACAGAGGTGCCTGGGGTGTCGGTCATGGTGGGACAAGGGTAACCGGGCGGGCCGCCGCTGCCGAAAACGACGAGACTGGCTGGTATGCAGCGTGCGCAGCCCCCAGCGGGACGAACCGGTCCGGTCCTGGGTCCCCTGCCCGGCCTCCCCCGTGCTTGGGGCGTCACGGAGCAGGAGTGGGCGACGGCACTCCCGTGCGACGAGGGCACCGGTCCCGGCTGGGTCCGCCTGATGCGTGGGGTCTCGTGCTCCGCCCCGCCCGAGGCGCTGTGGCCGTGGTTGTGCATGATGCGCCGGGCGCCCTACTCCTACGACTGGGTCGACAACCTCGGCCGTCGCAGCCCCCGCACGCTCGACCCGGCGGTGGCCGACCTCGCACCGGGGCAGGTGGTCGCGACCGTGTTCGTGCTCGAGTCGTTCGTCCAGGGCGAGAGCTTCACCATGACGCTGCGCCCGGGGCGCGCGACCGCCGCGTTCGGGCAGATCCGCTCGACGTACGCCGTGTGGCCGGCTCCGTCGGCGACAGGTGGCGGCAGCCGGATCGTCGGGGTCATGCACTGCGCCCCGAGACCCTCGCTCCCCCGTCGAGCGGCGGGTGTCCTGCTGGACTGGGGCGACCTGGTCATGATGCGCAAGCAGCTGCGGACCTTCGCCGAGCTGGCCGAGCGCGACTCCCAGCAAGTTCCCAGACCGTCGTCGTAGCCTCCCGACCCATGCGTGCGTCGACGGTCAGGATCATCGCCGGGTTCGGCCTGCTGCTCGCCGTGGCGATGTCGGCGCACTGGATCGGGCCGGGACCCGACCCCGCCCCCACGTCGCACCACGCGACCCAGCAGGCCCCCGGCCGCTGAGTCAGCCCCCCGCGCGGCTGTACTCGGCGATCACGACGCCGGACTCGAACGAGCGGAGCCGGGTCCGCCGGAAGTCGCGGGCGGCATACGTCGTCGACCCGAGGACGGGGATGCCCGCTCCCAGGACGACGGGGTTGATCTTGAGCACGAGGTGGTCGATCTCGTCGATCACGGCCCCGGCGAGGGTCCCACCACCGGCCACCCAGATCCCGGTGCCGTCCTCCTGCTTGAGCTCGCGGAGGCGACCGAGCGGGTCGGCGGTGAGCTCGACGTCGTCGGGCACGGTGCGGTCCCTGCTCGAGGCGACGACCTGCCGCAGGTGGGGGTACGGGCTGTCGATGCCCACGTCGAGGGCAGGCGTGTAGGTGCTCCAGCCCATGAGGACAGTGTCGAACATCGAGCAGTCGGCGGTGAGCCCCAGGGCGGACTGGACGTGACCGGGCAGCGTGTCGGTGTACTCGCCGACGATCGTCGCCATGTGGTCGCCCTCGACCGGGAAGGCGCTCCAGTCGCCGTCCGGGGCGGCGATCCGGCCGTCGAGGCTCGTGGCGACGTAGTAGGTCGCGTCGCGCATGGTTCTCCGTCCGTCGTGGTGGTCGAGCCGACGAACCTACTGCAGGGGAAGGACGACGCCGCCGACACCCTGGAGGTGTCGGCGGCGTCGTGTGCGCGTCAGGCCGGCGTCGGCGTCGTGTCGGCGTCGGCGTGTGCTCAGCCGGTGTAGTGGCTGTCGAGCATGCCCTGGTACTTCTCGCTGACGGCCTTGCGGCGCAGCTTGAGGCTGGGCGTGAGGTCGCCGTCCTCGATCGTGAGGTCGTGGTCGAGGATCGTGAACTTCTTGATCTGCTCCCAGCGGTTGAGGTTCACGTTGAGGGTGTCGATGTAGACCTGCACCATGTCGTGCGCCTCCTTCGAGGTCACGATCTCGCGGTACGACCCGGAGACGCCGTGGTTGGCCGCCCAGTCCTGGATGGAGTCCGGGTCGAGCGTGACCAGCGCGGTGACGAAGTTGTGGTCGGCGCCGTAGACCATGAACTGGCTGACGTAGGGGCAGATGCCCTTGAAGGTGGACTCGATCATCGACGGGGCGACGTACTTGCCGCTCGAGGTCTTGAAGAAGTCCTTCTTGCGGTCGGTGATCCGCAGGTAGCCGCGGTCGTCGAGCTCCCCGATGTCGCCGGTGTGCAACCAGCCCTCGGCGTCCTTGGTCTCGGCCGTCTCGTCGGGCTTGTTGTGGTAGCCCTGCATCACGCCGGGGCCGCGCAGCAGCACCTCTCCGTCCTCGGCGATCTTGGCCTCGGTGCCGGGCAGCGCCCAACCGACGGTGCCGATCTCGTTGGAGGACGGGCGGTTCACGAACGACGCGGCACTGGTCTCGGTGAGCCCGTAGCCCTCGAGGATGGTCAGGCCGATCGAGTCGAACCAGGTCGCGATGTCGCGGTTGAGTGCGGCGGAGCCGGAGATGAAGAACCGGATGCGTCCGCCGAAGCGGCCACGGACCTTGTGCAGCACCAGCTTGTCGGCGAGCGCCAGCTTCTTGGCGAGCATGCCGCTCGGCTCCTCGCCACGGGCCCGCATGCCGGCGACCTCGCTGCCGACCGAGACCGACCAGTGGAAGAGCTTCTCCTTGAGCCCACCTTCCTTGGCCATCATCGTGGTGATCCGGCCGTAGGCCTTCTCGAAGATGCGCGGCGCAGCCCCCATGAACGTCGGCTGCACGACGGCGAGGTTGTCGACGATCTTGTCGACCCGTCCGTCGATGGCGGTCGGGAAGCCGACCTGGAGCGGGAGGGTGAGCAGCACCTTGCCGAAGACGTGCGCGAGCGGCAGCCAGAGGTACTGGAGGTCGTCGCGGTTGAGGATGCCGATGGCGTCGACGGCCGCGGCCTCGTACGTCCAGGCGTCGTGGGTGAGGCGCACGCCCTTGGGGCGGCCGGTGGTGCCCGAGGTGTAGATGATCGTCGCGAGCTGGTCGGGCTGGAGCGCGTCGATGCGGTCGTCGACGGCCGACGGGTTCGTGGCGAGCAGCTCGACGCCCATCGCCTCGAGCTCGTCGAGCCCGATGACCCAGTCTCCGTCAGGGGTGCCGGTGAAGGTCACCACCCGGGCGACGTCGGGCATGTCCACGCGGCGGTCACGCAGCTTGGCCACCTGCTCGTCGTCCTCGGCGAACACGACGAGGCTGCCGGAGTTGGCCGCGATGTAGGAGACGTCGGGGGCGATCGTCGTCGGGTAGATCGTCGTCGTCGCACCACCCGCGCACATGACGGCGAGGTCGGTCAGGGCCCACTCGTACCGCGTCGAGGAGGCGATGGCGACACGGTCCTCGGGGCCGACCCCGAGGGCGATGAGGCCGGCGGCCAGACGGTAGGCGCGTTCGCGCACCTCGGTCCAGGTCACCGACTTCCACGTCTGCGTGCGTCCGCCCTCGGCGAAGCGGAAGGCCTCGGCGTCGGGGGTCTTGGCGACCCGGTCACGGAAGAGGTGGGCGACGCTCTGGGCGCGCCCCTCGATGGCGGTGGTGTTCACGCGCTCGTCCAGTGCGGTGGCGCGGCGCTGTGTGGTGGTCGACATGACCTTCCTCGGCTCGACGATGAGTGGATGCCGTGGATCGTGCCATGCCACCGGACGGCGTGGGGCCGATCAGCGTGATTGACACCGAATGGCGACCCGCGCCGGGTGCGTCACGCCCGGTATGTCGACAAGTGCACGTTGTTGACGAGGCCGATCGCGAGCCAGCAGGCGAACATCGAGGACCCACCGTAGGAGAGGAAGGGCAGCGGCAGACCGGTCACCGGGGTGAGGCCGAGGTTCATCCCGACGTTCTCGAACACCTGGAACAGCAGCCAGGTCGCCACCCCGATCGCCATCAACCGCCCGAAGGCGTCCTGGGCCCGTGCCGCGACGAGGACGGCCCGGAGCACGACGAACCCCAGCAGCACGAGCAGGCCCGCTGCTCCGACGAACCCGAGCTCCTCCCCCGCCACCGAGAAGACGAAGTCGGTCTGCTGGAACGGGATGAACCCACCCTGGGTCTGCCGTCCCTCGAACAGGCCCTGCCCCTGCCATCCCCCGGAGCCGATGGCGATCCGCACCTGCCGCGTCTGGTACCCGATCCCCTGGGGGTCTGCATCGGGGTCGACGAACGCCGTGAGGCGGTCCCGCTGGTAGCCGCTGAGCACCGGGGTCGTCAGGGCCACGACGACCGCGGCGGCCACCAGCCCGGCCGCCAGGGCCAGCCAGCGCTTGGGGGTGCCTGCGACAGCCACGACCCCGAGGGCCAGCGCCCCGAGGACGAGCGCCGAGCCGAGGTCCGGCTGGAGCAGCACCAGGCCCACGGGCACGGCGGCGACCACGACGGCCAGAGCCAGGTCGCGCGCGTTGGGCGCGGCCCCGCGGTCCAGCCGCTCGCCGAGGATGATCGCCAGCCCGAGGCACAGCGCCGCCTTGGCGAACTCCGAGGGCTGCACCGAGAAACCACCCGGCAGCAGGATCCACGAGTGCGACCCGTTGACGGTCGACCCGACGGGGGTCAGCACCAGCAGCAGCCCACCGACGGACAGGAGGTAGAGCAGCGGGGCGATCGCCCGCAGCAGCTGGTGGCCCATCCGGGTCACCAGTGCGGCGATGACCACGCCGACCGCCGTGGTGAACAGGTGCCGGACGAGGTATGCCGACCCGGCCACCTGCCGGGTCGCGGACCAGACGAGCAGCGCACCGACGAGGGAGAGACCGAGGGCGGCGATGACCAGGCCCCAGTCGCTGCGGGCCCACAGGGCGGCTCCCCCGCTCGCCCTGGACCAGCCCCCTCCTCGGCGGGCTCCGGTCAGGACGGGACGATCGAGGCCAGGACCCGTCGGCACTTCTCGATGTCCCCGGCCATGGCCTCCAGCAGCTCCTCGATCGACTCGAAGCGCAGCGTCGGGCGGATGTGCTCCACGAACTCCACGGTGACCTGCTCGTCGTACAGGTCGAGGTCGGTGCGGTCGAGGACGTAGGCCTCGACCGTGCGGACGGTGCCGTCGAAGGTCGGGTTGGTCCCGACCGAGATGGCGCACGGGAGGGTGCGCTCGGGGTCCTGGCCGTCCAGCCCGGTGCGGGTCAGCCAACCGGCGTACACCCCGTCGGCGGGGACCAGCCCGAGGGCGTCGTCGGAGAGGTTGGCCGTCGGGTAGCCGAGCTCACGACCGCGGTGCGCGCCGTGGACGACCGTGCCGGTCATGCGGTGCGGGCGTCCCAGGATCGCGGCCGCGGCGGCCACCTCGCCCGCGCCCAGGTGTCGACGCACGGCGGAGGACGACCAGCGCTCCCCGTCACCGAGGTCGTCGAGGACCACGACGTCGAAGCCGTGGACGGCACCGAGCTCTCGCAGCGTGTCGACGTCGCCGGTGTAGCCGCGGCCGAAGCCCCGGGCGTCGGCGCCGACGACGAGGGCGGCGACCCCGAGCGTCTCGACGAAGGTGCGGACGATGAACTCCTCGGCGGTCTGCTCGGCGAACTCGCGGGTGAAGTCGAGCACCAGCAGCCCGTCGATCCCGGTCTGCGCCAGGAGCTCGTCGCGCAGCCGTCCCGGGGCGATCAGCTCGAGGCCGCCCTCGGGGTGGAAGATCTCCGCCGGGTGCGGGTCGAAGGTGACGGCCACGCTCGGCAGGCCGCGCTGCACCCCCTCCTCGACCAGCCGGCCCAGCACGGCACGGTGCCCGAGGTGGACGCCGTCGAAGTTGCCGAAGGTGGCCACGCTGCGTCGCAGCGGGTCAGGGGTCTGGGCGGGGTCGGTCCAGCGGTGCACGGAGGACACTCTACGAACCCGCGGGAGCGAACACGACGTGCGACCGGGCTTTGTGACCGGACTCATCGAGCATGGCGACCAGGGTGCCGTCGGGGGCGAAGGCCGCGACCGGCTCGGTGCGTCCGGCTTCGGCGGAGTCGACCCGTTGGCCGTAGCCGATGGTGCGGGCCTGCTCCTCGCTGAGCTCTCGCACGGCGAACTGCGCGCGGGCCGCGTCGGCGAGCGTGGTGACCGGCATGTGCTCGGGACCCTCGAGCCGCCCGAGGTCCTCGAGGTCGTGCGCTCCGTCGAGCGTGAAGGCCCCGACGCGGGTGCGGCGCAGGGCGGTGAGGTGACCCCCGACGCCGAGCGCGGTGCCGAGGTCGCGGGCGAGCGCGCGCACGTACGTGCCCGAGCTGACCGTGACCTCGACGTCGACGTCGACCACCGGGGTGCCGTCGACCTCGTGCGCCCGGGTGTCGAGCACCGTGAACCGCTCGACGGTCACCGGTCGGGCCGGCAGCTGGACGTCCTCCCCGGCGCGGACGCGGTGGTAGGAGCGCTGCCCGTTGACCTTGATGGCCGAGACGCTGCTCGGCACCTGCTGGATCGGCCCGGTGAGCGTGGCGACCGCCGCGTCGACCTCCGCGCGGGTGACCCCGTCAGCGGCGACCGCCGTGGTGACCTCGCCCTCGGCGTCGTCGGTGATCGTCGACTGCCCGAGGCGGATGGTCGCGGTGTAGTCCTTGTCGCAGCCGACGAGGAACGTCAGCAGCTTCGTCGCCCGGCCGATGCCGAGGACCAGGACGCCCGTGGCCATGGGGTCGAGCGTCCCGGCGTGGCCGACCTTGCGGGTGCCGCAGAGTCGGCGGCCTCGCCCCACCACGTCGTGACTGGTCCAGCCTGCCGGCTTGTCGACGACGAGCAGGCCGTCAGGCGCGGGCATTCGGCGCCGTACCGTCCTCGGTCACGTCCGCGGAGACGTCGTCCTCGCCTAGGTCCGTCTCGTCGCCCAGCGCGTCGACGTCCTCGTCCTTGCGGTACGGGTCGGCGTCACCGGCGTACGTCGCGCCGGCAGCCGCGGCGGCCACCGCGGCGTCGCGCTCCTTGGCCTCGCGCAGGAGGTCCTCGAGGTGCGAGGCCGTCTCCGGGATGGCGTCGGCGAAGAAGTCCAGGCTCGGCGTCAGGCGGATCTTGATCTGCTGCCCGACGAACGAGCGCAGCCGACCCTTGTTCTTCTCGAGCAGCGCAGCGGTCTTCGCGCGCTGCGCCTCGTCGCCGAAGACGGTGTAGAACACCGATGCGTGCTGGAGGTCACCGGTCACCCGCACGTCGGTGATGGTGATGAAACCGAGGTCGGGGTCCTTGACGATCGACACGACGTTGGCCGCGATGAGGACCTTGATGCGGTCGGCGATCTTGCGGGCGCGTCCGGTGTCAGCCATGACGGGACTCCTTGCTGCTGCAGTCGATGAGCTCAGGGGTGGGGCGAAGGCGAAGCCGGGGGCGACCACAGGCCGCCCCCGGCTCACGCTGCATACGATCAGGCGCGCGGCTTCTCGCGCATCTCGTAGGTGGCGATGAGGTCGCCGAGCTGGAGGTCGTTGTACGACCCCAGGTTGATGCCGCACTCGAAGCCCTCGCGGACCTCGGTGACGTCGTCCTTGAACCGGCGCAGGCCGGCGATCTCGACGTTCTCCGAGATGACCACGCCGTTGCGGGTGATCCGGGCGCGGGTGCCGCGCTTGATCTCGCCGCTGCGGACGATCGATCCGGCGATGTTGCCGAACTTGCTGGAGCGGAAGATCTCGCGGATCTCGGCGGTGCCGAGCTCCACCTCCTCGAACTCCGGCTTGAGCATGCCCTTCAGGGCTGCCTCGATCTCCTCGATGGCCTGGTAGATCACCGAGTAGTAGCGGATCTCGACGCCCTCGCGCTCGGCGTAGTCAGCGTTCTGGCCCTCGGCCCGGACGTTGTAGCCGATGATGATGGCGTCGGACGCCATCGCGAGGTTGATGTTGTTCATCGTGATCGCACCGACGCCGCGGTCGATGATCCGCAGGTCGACCTCGTCGCCCACGTCGATCTGCAGGAGCGCGTCCTCGAGCGCCTCGACAGAACCGGACACGTCGCCCTTGAGGATGAGGTTGAGCGTCTCGACCTTGCCGGCCGCGAGCGCCTCGTTGAGGTCCTCGAGGGAGATGCGCTTGCGGGCCTTGGCCAGGGAGGCCTGGCGGTCGGCCGCTTCGCGCCGCTCGGCGATCTGACGGGCCGTGCGGTCGTCCGGGGCCACCACGAAGGTGTCACCGGCGCGCGGGACCGAGGACAGACCGAGCACCTGCACGGGACGGGACGGACCCGCCTCCTTGAGGTTGTTGCCGTGCTCGTCGAGCATCGCGCGGACGCGGCCGTAGGCCGAACCCGTGACGATGGCGTCACCGACGTGCAGCGTGCCGGCCTGGACCAGCACCGTGGCCGTGGCGCCACGGCCACGGTCGAGGTTGGCCTCGATCGCGACGCCGCGGGCGTCGCGGTCGGCGTTGGCACGCAGGTCGAGGGCCGCGTCGGCGGTGAGCAGGACGGCCTCGAGGAGGGCGTCGATGTTCTGGCCGGCCTTGGCGGACACGTCCACGAACATCGTCTCGCCGCCGTACTCCTCAGCCACGAGGTTGTACTCGGTGAGCTGCTGGCGGACCTTGGACGGGTTCGCACCCTCGACGTCGATCTTGTTCACCGCGACGACGATCGGGACGTCCGCAGCCTGGGCGTGGTTGAGCGCCTCGATGGTCTGCGGCATCACGCCGTCGTCGGCCGCGACCACGAGGATCGCGATGTCGGTGACCTTCGCACCACGGGCACGCATGGCGGTGAACGCCTCGTGACCCGGGGTGTCGATGAAGGTGATCGGACGGTCGACGCCCTCGTGCATCTTGTGCACCTGGTAGGCACCGATGTGCTGGGTGATGCCACCGGACTCGCCACCGGCGACGTCCTCGTTGCGGATGGCGTCGAGCAGGCGGGTCTTTCCGTGGTCGACGTGACCCATGACGGTCACGACCGGCGGACGCGCCTCGAGGTCGTCGTCGTCCTCACCCTCGATACCCGTCTCCAGGTCGATGTTGAAGGCGTCGAAGAGCTCCTTCTCCTCCTCCTCGGGGGAGACGACCTCGATGTTGTAGCCGAGCTCGGCACCGAGCAGCTTGAAGGTGTCCTCGTCCAGCGACTGGGTGGCCGTGGCCATCTCGCCGAGGTGGAAGAGCACCGTCACCAGTGCACCGGGGTTCGCGTTGATCTTGTCGGCGAAGTCGCTGAGCGACGAGCCGCGACGCACCCGGATGAGGGTGTCGCCGTTGCCACGGGGCACGCTGACGCCACCGAGCGACGGCGCCTGCATCTGCTCGAACTCCTGGCGCTTCGCGCGCTTGGACTTGCGGCCTCGGACCGGACGACCGCCACCGCGACCGAACGCACCCGCGGTCGAACCGCGACCTGCGCCACCACGGAAGCCACCGCCACCGGGGCGACCGGCGAAACCGCCGCCACCACCGGCACCGGGACCACCAGGGCCACGGCCGGCACCGCCGGGACCACCGGGGCCACGGGCGCCACCACGGGCGGGACGCTCACCGGGACGGCCGACCGCGCTGCGGTCGGGCATCATGCCCGGGCTGGGACGCGGACCACCGGGACGGGGCCCACCGGGACCGGCGGTGCCACCCGGACGCGGGCCGGCTGCACCGGGGCCGCCGGGGCGGCTCTGGGGGCGCGGCATGCCCTGCGACGGGGCGAACGGGTTGTTCCCGGGACGGGTGGACTCGCGCGAGCCACCTTCACGGGGAGCGCCGCCCTCGCGGGCACCCTCACGACCGCCGTCGCGGCCGCCGTCACGACCCGTGCGCATGCCCTGGCTGGGCGCGAACGGGTTGTTGCCCGGACGCGGAGCGCCGGGACGGGGGGCCGAGCCACCGGGGCGCGGCGCGGAGCCGGGACGCGGTGAGGCGGGGACGCCGGAGGACTGCTTGCCACCGTCGCGGGCGGACTGCACGTCCGCCTTGGCGGCAGGAGCCGCCGGAGCAGCAGGGGCGGGGGCTGCGGGGGTCGCCTTGGCGGCCGGTGCAGCAGGAGCCGCGGGCGCCGGTGCCGCCGGGGCGGGCGACGCCTTGGCGGCGGGGGCAGCCGGTGCCGGGGCAGCGGTGGCCGCAGGAGCCTGGGGCTCTGCGGGTGCCTGCTTGGCCGGGGCCGGCGGGGTCGGTGCCGCCGGGGCGGCGGGAGCGGCAGCTGCCGGCTTCGCCGGGGCAGCCTTGGAGGCCGGGGACTTCTTGTCCTCCGGGAAAGTCTCCGTCGCCTTGCGGACGACGGGGGCCTCAATGGTCGAACTGGCGGTCTTGACGTACTCGCCAATGCTGTTGAGGTGGGCGATCAGCGTCTTGCTGTCGGTGCCGAGCTCTTTCGCGAGCGCGCTTACACGGACCTTGGCCACGTTTCTCCTGTTCCTGGTCCGTGCCAGGACAGGCGCGGACCGTCGTTACTGCTGGGGGGAGCTCATTGCTGAGTTCTCATCGGGTGCTCATCAGCGGTCAAACCCACTCTCTGTTCAGAGTCATGGTCGGTTCCCATAGCGATGGACGGTTGGTTCAAAGACTGTCCGGCGTGTGGTCGGGACCGAGGTCACCGGCCAGCTGCCGAACGTGTCGTGCGACCGCCTCGGGATCGGTCGGTGCGCTGGTGTGCAGCGCTCGACCGAACGCTCGGCGGCGTAGGGCCTGCTCGAGACAGTCGCCCGTGGGGTGCAGCCATGCGCCACGCCCCGGCAGGCGGCGCCACAGATCGGGCACCAACCGGGTCGCCCCGGTGTCGTCCGTCTCCGCGACCACTCGCAGGAGTGCCGACCAGCTATCCGTCCCGCGGCACCCCACACACGTCCGGACGGGAGTCCGGGCCGTCGTGCGGGTGGTGTCGTCCTGTGCTGCGGGCTGGGGTCCAGTCCGGTCGGTCACCACCAGTCTATCCCCTAGCGGCGCTCGGGTGCGTCACCCGTGCTGCGCCGCGGGGCGCCGGAGCCACCCTGGGAGCCACCTCGGGAGTCACCTCGCGCCGCACTCCCACCACCAGCACCGGCAGCACCAGCGCCCTGGCCGTCCGCGGGCTGGGTGTCCGGGCGGATGTCGATGCGCCAGCCGGTGAGCTTGGCGGCGAGGCGGGCGTTCTGGCCCTCCTTGCCGATGGCGAGCGAGAGCTGGTAGTCGGGGACGACCACCCGTGCCGAGCGCAGCTGGGGGTCGACGATCTCGACCGACTCGACCCGCGAGGGCGAGAGGGCGGCAGCCACGAAGGTCCGCGCGTCCTCGGAGTAGTCGACGATGTCGATCTTCTCGCCGTGCAGCTCGGTCATCACGGCGCGGACGCGAGCGCCCATCGGGCCGATGCAGGCGCCCTTGGCGTTGAGACCGGCGATCTTGGAGTGGACCGCGATCTTGGTGCGGTGACCGGCCTCTCGGGCCAGGGCCGCGATCTCCACGGAGCCGTCGGCGATCTCGGGCACCTCGAGCGCGAAGAGCTTGCGGACGAGGTTGGGGTGGGTGCGGGACAGGCCGATCTGCGGGCCCTTGGGTCCGCGGCGCACGGAGACGACGAAGCAGCGCAGGCGCTCCCCGTGCACGTACTTCTCCCCCGGGACCTGCTCGGACAGCGGCAGGATGCCCTCGACGGTGCCGAAGTCGACGGTCACGTGGCGCGGGTCGGGGCTCTGCTGGATCACGCCCGCGACGACGTCGCCCTCGCGGCCCTTGAAGTCGCCCATGATGGCGTCGTCCTCGAGGTCGCGCAGGCGCTGGACGATGACCTGGCGCGCGGTGGCCGCAGCGATGCGACCGAAGCCGGTCGGGGTGTCGTCGAACTCGGGGCCGTACTCCCGCGGCGGACGCTCCTGGCCCTCGACGGGCTCGGGCTGCTCCAGCTCCTCCTGGGCCCACACCACGACGTGGCCGGTCTTGCGGTCCAGCTCGACGCGCGCGGTGCGGTAGGAGTCATCGGTGCGGTGGTAGGCCACGAGCAGCGCCTGCTCGATCGCCGGGATGAGGATGTCGAGGGAGATGTCACGCTCGCGCTCCAGCGCCCTCAGGGCCGCAAGGTCGATGTCCATCGTCAGTTCTCCTCGGTGTCGTCGTGCAGGTCGTCGTGCTGGTCGTCAGGCTGGTCGGGGTCGTCGGCGCCCTGGTCGTCGGCGCCCTGGTCGTCGGCGCCCTGCTCGTCGGCGGACGGACGCGAGAACTCGACCTCGACCACGGCCCGCTCCACCGCGGCATACGCGAGGCTCACGGTCCGGGCGGGGGTCTTCTTGGCGGCGGGCACCTCGAGGGTGACCGTCTCGTCGTCGGCGCGCACGATGCGGCCGGTCACGGCGGGGCCCTCGGTGGGGGTGAGGGTGACGAGGCGGGTGACGTTGCGGCGGAAGTGGCGCGCCTCGGTCAGCGGGCGGTCCACGCCCGGTGAGGTGACCTCGAGGGTGTAGGGCTGCTCCCCCATGACGTCGGTCTCGTCGAGGGTGTCGCTCACCGCGCGGGTCGCGTCGGCGACCTCGTCGAGGGTGAGGGGGGCGGTGACGGTCGTGGTGGCGTCGGCGGACGCGGCCAGCACCCGGTCGATCCAGATCCGGACCAGCCGCCGTCTCCCGGCCGCGGTCACCGCGACGTCCTCCACGAGCAGACCGAGGGCCGCGAGGGGCTGCTCGACTGCGGGACGAATCTGGTCCTTGACGCTCAACTGACTCGTCCTCTCTGAAGTTTGGTGGTCGTGCGGGGCCCACTCTATCCACGCCGGGAGCGGGACGCATGCCAGCGTCGGGGCGCATGGCAGGATCGGCGCATGCCCGAGGAGCCCGCCGTCGCGCTGCCGCGCCCGACCCGGCGCCGCGTGCTCTCGATGGGCCTGCAGCTCGGCGGAGGCGCTGTCGTCGCGGCCTCCCTGACGGCCTGCGGCATCCGCCTCGAGGACGACGCACCACGCCTTCCGGGCCTGCCCACGCGCCAACCGGTCGCCGGCGAGGCCTGGCTGCTCACCCTGCGCCAGCACTGCACCGACCTCGCCGGCCAGGCCCGCGCCCTTGGGGGCTCGTCGAGGTCCGTGCCGGCCCGGTTGGCGACGCTGCACACCCGTCAGGCTGCGGTCCTGGAGACCGAGCTCCTGCGCCTCGGGGTGCCGCGCACCGTGCTCGACGCCCCCGTCGCGACCGCCACCCCCGGCGCATCGACCAGCGCGACCACCACGACGGCCCCCACCGCACCGTCCACCGGGCCGTCCTCCGCGTCGGGAGCGGCCGGTCTTGCGGCCCTCGCCGCCGCCGAGGCCACCGACCTCGGCCCGGCGGCGATCACTGCCCTCGGCACCGTGGTCCCAGAGACGATGCCGCTGGCGGGCGCGGTGCTCGCGCAGCGGGCGGCCGCCGCGACGCTGCTGGGCGAGGCTGCGACCTGGCCCGAGCCGACGTGGTCCGAGCCGTCCCTCGCGGCGTCCTACCTGGAGAGCACCCGCGCGGCGACGTACGCCTTCGAGGTCGTCGCGGCCCAGTCGCCCAAGGGCGCCCAGCGCACGCTGGCCCTCGCGACCCTCGCCACCCTGAAGGCTCGTGCCGGCCAGCAGGAGGCGCTCGCCGGTGCGGCGGCCACGCCTCCGGCGCTCGGGTATCCGCTGCCGTTCACCGTCACGACGCCGGCCGCGGCCCGGACTCTTGCGGTCCGGGTGCTCACCGACCTGCGGGCCGCCGTCGCCCGGGAGCTGGCCTCGACCGGCGGCGAGGTCGGCCCGCTCGGTGCGGTGGTGCAGTGGCTCGCCGACACCGAGGTGCTGGCGTCCCGCTGGGGTGTGGCGCTCGAGCCGTTCCCCGGGCTGACGTGAACCCCGGGTCCACGTGAGCCCCGGGCACCGGCTCCGGACCGAGGACGCTGCGGCGCTGGTGCCGACGGCGTTCCGCGACGCGGTCGGTCGGTTCACCGCGGAGGACGGCGGGGTCCACGGACCCTCCGGAGCGGACTGGGCCGACCGGCTCCCCCGGCTGCTCGCCGAGGTCCTCGACGACTGGCAGCTCGAAGTCGCCGGCGACGCCCGCACGGGCTGGACCGCGCTGGTCGTCCCCGTCCGTCGTGACGGGCTACCGCTGGCGCTCAAGCTCGTCTGGCCGCACGTCGAGGCCCGTGACGAACCCCTGGCCCTGCGCCACTGGGACGGCCGCGGCGCGGTGCGCCTCGTCGCCGCCGACCCCGGCCGCGGGGCCCTCCTGCTCGAGGCCCTCGACGCCTCCCGCGACCTCTCCTCGCAGGACGTCGACAGCGCCTGCGAGGTGGCCGGGCGCCTGCTGGGCGACCTGCACGTCCCGGCACCGGCCGGGCTGCGGCGGCTGTCGGACTTCGCGCAGGACCAGGTCCGCAAGCTCCAGGACACCGAAGGCCTGCTCCCCCGCCGGATGGTCGAACGCACGGCCGGACTCGTCCGCGACCTGACCTCCGACCCGGCCTGCGACGCGACCCTCGTGCACACCGACCTGCACTACCGGAACGTCCTGCACAGCCTCCCGGGCTCGGACCGACCCTCGTGGTTGGCCATCGACCCGCACCCGATGGCAGGGCACCCGGGCTTCGAGATCCAGCCGTTGCTGCGCAACCGGGTCGACGAGCTCGGGACCGGGTCGGCCTTCCGCTACCTCGTCCGGCGCCGGCTCGAGGTCACCTGCGAGGCAGCCGGCATCGACGAGGACGAGGCCCTCGCCTGGACCTACGTGCACACCGCCATGGAGGCCCGCTGGGCCGCAGGCGGTGACGACACCAGCGGGGTGTCGTTCAACATCGCGTTGCTCAAGGCCCTCGACGGCTGAGCCGCGGATCCGGCCCGGTATGGCGCGGAGCCTCCTGCCCGACGCGGGACCGAGTGCACATCCGGCGGAGAAGTTGCACACTGCACCCATGCGCTTCGGATTCCACTTCCTCGACTTCAACCTCCCAGACGGCCCGGCGTCCTACGCCCCGGCCCTGCGCTCGACCGCGGCTGCCGCCGAGGACGTCGGCGCCTCGTGGTTCACCGTGATGGACCACTACTTCCAGATGGAGTTCTTCCGCACCGCCCACGACCCGATGCTCGAGGCCTACGCCACGCTCGGCTTCCTCGCCGGAGTCACCGAGAAGGTCAAGCTCGGCACCGTGGTGACGGGCGTGACCTACCGCCACCCCGGCCTGCTCGCCAAGATCGGGACGACGCTGGACGTCCTCAGCGGGGGTCGGGCCTTCATGGGGATCGGCGCCGCCTGGTACGAGCGCGAGCACAAGGCCCTGGGCGTGCCGTACCCGCCGCTGGGCGAGCGCTTCGAGCGCCTCGAGGAGGCGCTGCAGATCATCCTGCAGATGTGGGGCGAGGACGAGGGCGCGTTCGAGGGCAGGCACTACCAGCTCGCCGAGACGATCAACGAGCCCGGCAACCTCACCCGTCCGCACCCCCCGATCGTCATCGGCGGCAGCGGCGAGAAGAAGACGCTGCGGCTGGTGGCGCAGTATGCCGACGCGACCAACCTCATCGTGTCCGGGACCGAGGAGCTGGCGCACAAGCTCGACGTCCTGCGCAGGCACTGCGACGACCTCGGCCGCGACTACGACACCATCGAGAAGACCGTCATGGGTCCGCAGGGGGACCCGCTCGACGACGTCGACGGCTTCCTGCGGCTCGCCCAGGAGTACGCCGACCTCGGGGTCGAGCACATCCACCTGCGGGCCATGACTCCCGACCCTGCGGCTGCCGTCACCGCGTTCGGCGAGCAGGTCGCGCCGAGGCTCACCGAGATCGGCCGCTGAGCAACGGGGCCCCCCGAGGACGCTGCCCGTCGGTGGTGGGTCACCCCACCCAGCGGTACTCGACCTCGGGGCGCCCCTGCCCCGCATACCGCGACCGGCGTGCGACCGTTCTTGTCTCGCAGAGGAACTCGGCGTAGCGGCGAGCAGTGACGCGGCTGACGCCGACCTCCTCGGCGAGCTCGCTGGCCGACATCCCCGCGGTCGCACCACGACCACGCAGCGTCCGGGTCACCTGGGCGAGCAGGTCCTCGCTCATCCCCTTCGGCAGCGAGGTCCGCGTGGCCGGCCGCACCCCGGCGAGCAGGTCGTCGACCTCCGCCTGGCTGTCGACGTGCTCCGCCGACGGCAGCTGGCGGCGGTAGGCGGCATACGCCTCGAGCCGGTCGCGCAGGGTGGCGAAGACGAACGGCTTGAGCAGGTACTGCACCACCCCGAGCGACACCGCTCCCCGGACGACGTCGAGGTCGCGGGCCGAGGTGACGGCGATGACGTCGGCGCGGTGCCCGGCTCCCCGCATGGCTCGGATGATGTCGAGCCCGTGCCCGTCGGGAAGGTTCATGTCGAGCAGGACCACGTCGACCGAGCGGTCCTGGAGCGCCTGGAGGGCGGCCTGGGCGGTGCTCGCCGTGGCCACCACGACGAACCCCGCGACCCGGCCGACGTAGGCGGCGTGGGCCTCGAGGGCGACCGGCTCGTCCTCGACGACCAGGACGCGCAGGTCGGACGAGTCAGTCATGGCCGCCTCCGGTCAGCGGTAGTCGGACCGTGAAGACGGCCCCGGGGCCGCCGCCGACCGACAGGGAACCGCCGAGCCGACTCACCACCTGCGCCACGAGCGCCAGGCCGATGCCGCGGCGGCCCTCCCCGCCCTGCTCCTTGGTCGAGACACCCCGCTCGAACGCCCGGGCCACCGCGCCCGGCGGCAGGCCTGGACCCGTGTCTGCGACCGTGAGCAGCAGCGCCGCGCCGTGGGATCCTTGCTCGTCGAGCCGGGTGTCCACGCGCACCTGGCGCTCCCCGGGCTGGCCGGTGACGGCGTCGAAGGCGTTGTCGATGAGGTTGCCGACGATGGTCACGACGTCACGGGCGGGCAGGGCGTCCACCGGCCACACCGCTCCCTCGTCGATGCGCAGGTCGATGCCCCGCTCGCTCGCCTCGGCGGCCTTGCCCAGCAGCAGCGCCGAGAGGGCCGGCTCCTCGATCCCGGCGACGACACGGTCGGTGAGCAGCTGGGACAGCTCGAGCTCCTCGGTCGCGAACGCCAGCGCCCGGTCGGGGTGGCCGAGCTCGATGAGGGAGACGATGGTGTGCAGCCGGTTCGCGGACTCGTGGGCCTGCGAGCGCAGGGCCTCGGTCAGCCCCCGCGCCGAGTCCAGCTCGCCGGTGAGGTGCTCGAGGTCGGTGCGGTCGCGCAACGTGGCCACTTGGCCCAGCACCTTGCCGTCCCAGCGTGCCGGTGCGGTGTTGAGGACGAGCACGCGGGCTGCGGTGACGTGCAGCTCGTCGCTGCGTGGGGTGTCGTCGGTGAGGGCCGTGGTCAGCGGCCCCGACAGCGCCAGCTCCTCGACCCGGGTGCCGACCGCCCCCTCGCCGAGCCCGAGCAGCCGCACCGCCTCGTCGTTGGCCAGCCGCAGCCGACCCTCGAGGTCGATGAGGAGCAGTCCCTCGGTCACCGCGTGCAGCACCGCGTCGTAGTACTCGACCATCTCGCGCAGCTGGCGCTCCCCCAGCCCGTGCGTCTGGCGGCGCACCCGTCGGGCGACCAGGGCCGTCGCCAGCCCGGTCAGGACGGCGGCCGCCAGCCCGGCCGCGAGCAGGGCGACCAGCTGCCCCTCGAGCCGCTGGCTCACCACCGCGTTGCGGATGCCGACGGCGACCAGGCCGACGACGGGTGCGTCGGCGCTGTCGCCCGCCCGCACCGGCACGACGGCACGCCGGGACGGGCCCAGCGAACCGGTGTAGTCCTCCACGACCGTGCCCCCGGCCCGGGCGTCCTCGATGTGACCGATGAACTGCTTGCCGATCAGCGAGGTGTCGGGGTGGGAGTAACGGATCCCGCTGGGGCTCATGACGACGACGAAGTCGGTCTCGGTCCTCCGCCGGACCTCTTCCGCGAAGGGCTGCAGGGCGGCATCCCTGTCGCCGTCCTGGACGGCGGCGACGACGTCCGGGCTGCTCGCGACCGTGCGGGCCACGGCCAGGGCCCGTGCCGTCGCCTCCTGCGTGCCCGCCCGTTGCGCCTGCGCGTAGGCAGCCCCGGTCCCGATCCCGACGACGAGCAGGGCGACGAGCACCTGGAGCGCGAACGTCTGGCCGGCCACGCTCCAGCGCGCCGGTGAGCTCGCCCACCGCCGGTGGCTCAGCGCCATACGCCGCACCGCGTCGTGCACATCCGGTGACCGGCGCCCGCGTCGACCACGTGACCGACGCCCGGACGTTCGGCCTGCCCGCCACGGCGGCCGCCGCCCCTGCCTTCCCCGGCGACACGTCGGAACTCAATGAACACAAGGGTGACCCTAGTCACTGGGCCGTCCATACTCGTGCGGAGTTCACCCCACCCCGGGCGCCTCCCGGGAGGGAGCCCCACCACGAGTCCACTGGAGTACACGTGAGCACCGCAGCCGACAGCGCCGTCGACCGTCCGGCACCACGCCGCGACAGGACGCACTACCTCTACATCGCCGTCATCATCGCCATGGTCCTCGGCATCGCCGTGGGCTTCCTGTTCCCCGACTTCGGCGTCAGCCTGAAGTGGCTGGGCACGGCCTTCGTCAACCTCATCAAGATGATGATCAGCCCGATCATCTTCTGCACCATCGTCCTCGGCATCGGCTCGGTCCGCCGCGCGGCGCAGGTCGGCAAGGTCGGTGGCCTCGCCCTCGGCTACTTCATCACGATGTCGACCGCGGCCCTGGCCATCGGCCTCATCGTCGGCAACATCGTCAAGCCGGGTGCCGGCCTCAACCTCACCGACGAGCTCGCGGCCACCGGCCAGAAGCAGGTCGGCGAGGCCAGCGAGTCGACGACCGACTTCGTCCTCGGCCTGGTCCCCGACACCCTGGTGTCGGCGCTGACCTCCGGCTCGGTGCTCCAGACGCTGCTCGTCGCCCTGCTCGTCGGGTTCGCGCTGCAGAAGATGGGCAAGGCCGGTGAGCCGATCCTCGGTGGCATCAAGCACCTCGAGCGACTCGTCTTCCGCCTCATGGCGATGATCATGTACGTCGCGCCGATCGGTGCGTTCGGCGCGATGGCGGCCGTCGTCGGTGCCACCGGCATCCAGGCCCTCAAGAGCCTCGGCCTGATCATGGTCGCGTTCTACATCACCTGCGCGCTGTTCGTGTTCGTCGTCCTCGGTGGCATCCTCAAGATCGTCACCGGCATCAACGTCTTCTCGCTGCTGAAGTACCTTGCCCGCGAGTTCCTCCTCATCCTCTCGACGTCGTCCTCCGAGTCGGCCCTCCCCCGCCTCATCGCCAAGATGGAGCACCTCGGTGTCAGCCGCCCGGTCGTCGGCATCACCGTCCCCACGGGCTACTCGTTCAACCTCGACGGCACGGCGATCTACCTGACGATGGCGTCGCTGTTCATCGCCGAGGCCCTGGACAAGCCGTTCTCCATCGGTCAGCAGATCTCGTTGCTGGTGTTCATGATCATCGCCTCCAAGGGTGCTGCCGGTGTCACTGGTGCAGGCCTGGCGACCCTGGCCGGTGGCCTGCAGTCGCACCGCCCCGACCTGGTCGACGGTGTCGGCTTCATCGTCGGCATCGACCGCCTCATGAGCGAGGCCCGCGCGCTGACCAACTTCGCCGGCAACTCGATCGCGACGGTGCTCATCGGCCACTGGGTCGGCGAGCTCGACCGGGCCAAGCTCGACAACGTGCTCGCCGGGAACGACCCGTTCGACGAGGCCACGATGGTCGACGACCACGAACCGGACCGCGTCGGCGATCCCGACTCGGTGACCGCCGGACACTGACGCCCGCGCCACGAGTTCTGCCCGCACGGCAGGACTCGTGGCCGTATGGCGCCCCACGCCACCACCTCTGCCCTCGCGGCAGCAGTGGTGGCGTGCGTGTCTGCCAGGGGCCTCAGGGCGGCCGGCGTCAGAGGTGTTGGGGGAAGCCGAAGGTGGTGCGGACGCCTTCGGAGAACAGCACGCTCGTCGGCGGTGTGGTCCGCGCGAACGACCCGAGGCCGGCCGCTGCGACGAGGTCGTCATCGAGCTCGAGCACCTCGGCCCGGCGCAACGGCCACGGCCCGTGGGTGTTCGGCACCCAGAGCGACCGGCCGGCGACCGAGGTGTGCAGCCCGAACCGCGCGGTGAGGAACAGGTCCAGCGGTTCCGGCTCCGTGACCGGCTCCCCCACCCGGATGCTGATCCGCGAGTGCGGTCGTCCGATGCCGGCAACCCGGGACCGGGTGGCCCGGCGCGTCGTGTAGGTCAGCACCCGCCCAGGGGCATCAGCGCGGCCGGCGCCGCGGGCGCCGACGTCCTCGGCGGTCCCCGCACCGACGGCGTCACGGACCCGCATCGAGGCCCATTGGTAGGGCACGTTGAACCCGAGGCGGGCGCCCAGCACGACGAGCAGCCGCGACGCCTCGAGCGACAGGAACACGACCCCGTTCCGGCCGCGGTCGTCCACCGAGTAGATCCGGACGTTCGTCTCGGGGAAGGTCCCGAGCCACGGCACCGGACCGCCACGCAGGACGCCGGCGTCGACCATGCGGAACGGGATCAGCCCGACCCACGCCGAGCCGTCGAACTCGTCGGGCCGCACGCCCCGGGGCATCAGTGGCGCGAGCAGGGCCGGCTCGACCGGCCAGTGCAGGAAGGCGATGTCGCGCCACCACTGGCTCATGATCTGCGTCGTCGGCAGGGGTGGCCCCTGCGGGTCGAGGACCGGTCCCGACCCGGGGTCGGTCCTCATGAGGGTGCGCCGAGGTGGGCGACGACCGCGCGGGCGGCTCGTCGTCCCGACACCATCGCCCCCTGGATCGAGGAGGTGTCGCGGTGGTCACCGGCGACGAACCGGCCCTCGCCGAGGGCAACCGTCCGTCGCACCAACAGCGGCGGCGGCACGAAGGGCAGCGCGGCCCGGACATCGTGTCGTACCAACAGGTCCCACGACCGGGTCGGGGTCGACCAGAGCCGCCCGACCTCGCGGCGAACCAGCGCCTCGTCATCGGGGGCAGTGGCCAGCGTCGTCGCCTGGACGAGCCTGCGACCGGGTGGGGCGTACGACGGTGCGGCGTCGGAGACGATCGCCGTGTTGACGACCGGACCCCGCGAGCCGTCGACGCGCAGCCACCGGCTGGTCGGCGCCGGGTCCGTCGTGGAGAACCACCAGGTCCGCAGCCCCCTCGTGGGCGCGGGCGCGATGACGTCGAGGGAGGGGTCGGAGGCCGACGCGACATCCGTCGCCACGACGACTGCACGCGCGGCCACCTCCCCGGAGCCGGTCCGGACCGTCGTCCCGTCGCCGAGGGTGGCACGCGCACCGAGCTCCACGGGCCGCCGCAGGCGGGCAGCGAGCTGGGCCGGCAGGGCCCGCATGCCATCGCCGGGCAGGCCCGGCGTGCCGAGCAGGAACGACCTGAGCAGCAGCTTCACGAACGCCGCGGAGGTGGCCCCCTCGCCGTCGGCGAGCACCCCGGCCAGGAAGGGCTCGAGCACCTCGGAGCGGAGCGCCCCGTGGACGCCTGCGGCGTCGAGGGAGGTCGCCAGGGAGGTGTCCGGCCCGTCGAGCAGGCGCCGGACGGGGCCGAGCGACGGCGCCGCCCAGCGCGCCAGGGACGCCAGCTCACCCGGGGCGAGCATGCCGCTGGCGAGGGTGCGCAGGACGCTCGCCGGCTCGCGGCGCGGGTCGGCCAGCAGCGCGGTGACGGTGCGCCCACTGCCCTGCCGGCGCCATACCTCGACCCCCGCGCCGAAGGTCTGCAGGGCGAGGGCGTCGACGTCGACGAGGCGGCGCACGGCCGGGTAGGCGGGGTTGAGCAGCTGGAAGCCCACGTCGCACAGGTGGCCGTCGACGACCTCGGTCCGCACGCGGCCGCCGACCTCGTCGGCCGCCTCGAGGACCAGCACGTCGAGCCCGCGTTCCTCGAGCGCCACCGCGCACGTGAGCCCGGCCAGCCCTGCCCCCACCACCACGACGTCATGCATGGACTCACCGTGCCACGGACGGACCACGCCTGCCCGCGGGGGTGACGCAGGCGTCATACGGTGGGCGCATGGCCGACCCGACCACTCCCGTCACCGAGCTCCGCACCGAACGCCTGCTGCTGCGCCAGTGGCGCCCGGAGGACCGGGCGCCGTTCGCCGCGCTCAACGACGACCCGGGCGTCATGGAGCACTTCCCGGGCCGTCTCACACGGGAGGCCAGCGACGCCATGGCCGACCGGATCGAGGCCTTCCTGGCCGAGCACGGCTGGGGGCTTTGGGCCACCGAGGTGCTCGAGACCGGGGAGTTCATCGGGTTCGTGGGGCTGTCGATCCCGCGCTTCGAGGAGCACTTCACGCCGTGCGTCGAGATCGGCTGGCGCCTGGCCCGCTCCTCCTGGGGCCGCGGGTACGCCCCCGAGGCTGCCCGCGCGGCGCTGGCCCACGCCTTCGGTCCCCTGGGCCTCGACGAGGTGGTCGCCATGACGATCCCCGCCAACGACCGCTCGCAGTCCGTCATGCGCAAGATCGGTATGGCGCGCGACGAGTCCGCCGACTTCGACCACCCCCTCATCGCGGAGGGCGATCCGACGCGTCGCCACGTCCTCTACCGGGTCAGCCGGGGGTCCTGGCCGGGAGCGGGCACCGCGACTCAGAAGTAGCGACGCCACCCCGTGCTGACCGTGCGGGCCGAAGTGAGGTGGCCCCTGCCGTCGCCGGCGTAGACCCGCAGCGTCCCGTCGTTGGTGACGGCGAGCACGTCTGCGCGCCCGTCGCCGGTGAAGTCGCCGACAGGTCCGGCCATGGCCAGACCGGCCCAGCCGCTGCCGGCCTTCGTGCGGGCCCCCTTGAAGCCGCCCTTGCCGTTGCCGGGGTAGAGCCAGAGCGCGCCGGCCCGGTCGATGGCCATGACGTCGCGGGTGCGGTCACCGTTGAGGTCGGCGGTGGCGAACACCGCCACGAAGCTGCCCCATCCGGTGCCGATCGTGCGGCCGGCGTAGACCTTGCCCTTTCCGTTGCCTGCGTAAAGGTTGAGCCGACCCTGGGCGTCGACGACGAGGACGTCCGCGCGACCGTCGCCGGAGAAGTCTCCCCCGCCGGTGATGAAGCGCATGCCGGCCCAGCCCGTCCCGACGAGCAACGGGTCGGTGAGGAAGCCACCCGTCGAGCCCAGGTAGAGCTGGAGCCGACCACCGTTGTCCGCCAACAGGTCTGGCCTGCCGTCGCCGTTCATGTCCCCGCCGGGGGTCACCCGGGTGGCCGGGACCACGTCGGTGATGAGGTGCGCGCCCCCGGAGATGCCGCCCTTGCCGTTGCCCCAGTAGCCGCGCGTGGCGACCGAGTCGCGCTGGAACGCGACGAGGTCGCCACGACCGTCCTTGCTCAGGTCACCGACCCCGACGACCGACGAGGTCAGCAGGGGCGTGGTGGTGAAGGTGGCCGACGGTCCGGGCCCCGCGTCGCTCAGGGCCCGGACCGACACCGTGTAGGTCGTGCCCGCGGTCAGCCCGTCGATCACCGCGGTGTAGATGTTGGGGCCGGTGAGCCTGCGGACGTGGTGCCCCGGCTCGGCCACCACCTCGTACCCGGTGGACCTCTCGTTGCCCGGCACCGAGCCGAAGGAGACCTTCGCACCGTGCGGCCACGCCCTGCCGGTGATCTTCGGCGCCCGGGGCACCACCCGGACGTCCAGCGCGGAGAAGTCGAAGGCGTGCACGCCGACCCGGTTGGCGCCGTGCCACAGCGTCTTGTCGCGAAGGTAGGCAGAGGTCTGGTAGCCGTCGTCCACGAACACCGAGTCGAGGCGGTAGCGCCCGATCGAGGCGACGACCTGGCTGAGCCGGCCAGACCGGGGAACGGCGTCGGCCATCACGTCGAAGTCACGGTTCTCGGCGTCGAGGGCTGTGTAGAAGAGCCGCACGCGGCCGAGGACGGACTGCTCGTCATCGACCCGGTAGTCCACCTTGACGGAGGTGCCGACGCCGACCGGGGCGTTGACCGGGACCAGCGAGGTCAGGGACGGCGGGACCCGGTCCTCGTAGACGCGCAGGGACGGTGCAGCGAAGGTCGGCTGTGCGCCGGTCGGCGTCCGCGCCCCGCCGGAGAGCAGGACCGACCCGTCCGGCCGGTACTCCGCGCGGTTGCCCAGCCGGTCCGTCAGGGCGAGCGTTCGCAGGGTGTAGTCGCCGTTCGCGACGTGCGCAGGCACGGACACCGCGACCGACCCGCCGGCGAGCGCGGACCCGCAGCGGCAGGAGAGGTGGAACTCGCCGTCCGGGTCCGCGCCCTTCCCGAAGGTCGCATCGACCTCGGCGAGGTCGGGCGCAGGGGCCTGCAGCGTCCAGGCGAGGGTGACCGGGCGCTGGGGACGCACCGAGGCGGGGGACGACGGGCTGACGCTCACGCTCCGCAGCCGGGGGGCGTCGAACTCGGGCGCGACGCCCTTGACGTGCATGTCGTACGCCGAGAGGTCGCGGATCTCGGTGCATGACGGTTGGGACCTCCCGCAGACCTTGGCCGTCCCGTTCGGACCACGCAGGTTCATCGAGGTCATGCGCCAGGTGTCGCTCTCGGCGCCCTCCGGCACCCAGAGGGTCCCCTCGCCGCTGGGCAGGGTGGAGTTCAGGTCCACCCTTTGGAACCGGTTGCGGCTGTCGATGAAGTACGCCCATGCGTCCCACAGGGGCACGTCACTGCTGCCGACGTAGCCGACAACGACAGAGCCCGGTGCTGTCACCGTCGTCGGGCTGACCGAGATCGACGTCACGACCGGCGGCTCGGTCGCCCGGGCAGGCGAGGCCGCCAGGACGCCGGCGAGCACGGCGAGGACGGTCGCGAGCAGTCCCGCGCGGCGGTGTCCGACGAAGCGAGTCACAGTTCCCCCAAGAATCCAGAATTCCGGCGAGATCGTACGGTCGCCAGCGTCCTCTTCGTGGCGGAACGGGCGGATCTGCGTGGACGCGCAGGCGACCCGCCGCACCCGCCGCATACGGTGGGCGCATGGCCAACCGCCTCGCGAACTCGACCTCCCCCTACCTCCTCCAGCACCGGGACAACCCCGTCGACTGGCAGGAGTGGGGCCCCGACGCCTTCGCGGAGGCGCGTCGCCGTGACGTCCCGGTCCTGCTCTCGGTCGGGTATGCAGCGTGCCACTGGTGCCACGTCATGGCCCACGAGTCGTTCGAGGACGACGGCGTCGCCCAGGTGGTCAACGCCGACTTCGTGGCGATCAAGGTCGACCGTGAGGAACGTCCGGACATCGACGCCGTCTACATGGCCGCGACGACCGCGCTGACGGGTCACGGTGGCTGGCCGATGACCTGCTTCCTCACCCCGGACGGTGACCCGTTCTTCGCGGGGACCTACTTTCCCAAGGGACAGTTCCTGCAGCTGCTGTCCGGCGTGACGAGCGCGTGGACCGACCAGCGCGACCGCGTGCTGGAGAGCGGTTCGCACATCGCGGAGACGCTGCGGGGCCTGTCCGCTCCGGCGACCGGGCACGCCCTCGCCGCGGAGGTTCTCGACGCCGCGGTGGACACGCTGCGCGGCCAGTTCGACCACGGTGCAGGCGGATTCGGCGGTGCGCCGAAGTTCCCGCCGTCGATGGTGCTCGAGTTCCTGCTCCGCAACCACGCCCGCACCGGGTCGCCGGACGCCCTGGCGATGGCTGCCCGGACGTGCGAGGCGATGGCGCGCGGAGGGATGTACGACCAGCTCGGGGGTGGTTTCGCCCGCTACAGCGTCGACGCCCGCTGGGTGGTCCCCCACTTCGAGAAGATGCTCTACGACAACGCCCAGCTGCTGCGCGTGTACACCCACCTGTTCCGCAGCACGGGTGATGCCCTCGCGCGTCGCGTGGTGGTCGAGACGGCCGAGTTCCTGCTGCGCGACCTGCGCACCGACGAGGGTGGCTTCGCCTCTGCCCTGGACGCCGACACCGACGGGGTCGAGGGTCTCACGTACGCCTGGACTTCCGCCCAGCTCGTCGAGGTGCTCGGCGAGGAGGACGGTGCGCGGGCGGCTGCGCTGCTCACGGTCACGGAGGCGGGGACCTTCGAGCACGGCTCCTCCACCTTGCAACTGCTGGACGACCCGGACGACGAGGAATGGTGGGCCACCGCCCGGACCCGTCTGCTGGCGGCCCGCGACCAGCGGCCCCAGCCGGCCCGCGACGACAAGGTGGTCACGTCGTGGAACGGGCTCGCCATCGCTGCCCTTGCCGACGCGGGTGCGCTGCTCGGGGACGCGTCGCTGCTGGAGGCGGCCGAGCGCTGCGCCGAGTTCGTCGTGGGCACCCACCTCGTCGACGGCCGCCTGCGGCGTGCCTCGCGGGACGGCGTGGTGGGGGCCGCCGCCGGGGTGGCCGACGACTACGGCAACCTCGCCGAAGGGCTCCTCGCCCTCCACCAGGCGACCGGCCGGGCCCGGTGGCTGACCGTCGCGCGGGAGCTCCTCGGCACCGCCACTGATCGCTTCACCGCCGAGGACGGCGGCTTCCACGACACCGCGGACGATGCCGAGGCGTTGTTCACCCGTCCGCGCAGCGCCGCCGACAACGCCGAGCCGTCCGGGCAGTCCGCCCTCGCCGGGGCTCTGCTCACCTGCTCCGCCCTCACCGGCGACCCCGCGATGCGCGAGCGGGCCGAAGCCGCCCTCGCCGCCTCGGGTCAGCTGGCGTCCCGCGACCCCCGGTTCGGTGGCTGGGCCCTCGCCGTCGCCGAGGCAGATGTTGCCGGCCCCCTCCAGGTGGCGGTCGTCGGCAGTGGTCCGAAGGCCGAGGCGTTGGCGGCAGTGGTGCGCCGGTCCACGTCACCCGGCCTCGTCAGCATCGTGGGCGAGCCTGATGCCGAAGGGATCCCGCTGCTGGCGCAGCGACCCTTGGTCGCCGGCGGGGCGGCGGCATACGTCTGTCGCGGGTTCGTCTGCGACGCACCCGTGACCGACGTGGATTCCCTCAGCGCAGCGCTGAGCTGACGACGTCGCGCAGGGATGCCTCGTCCCACCCGAGCTCGGCGCCCGGGCGAGCAGCGAGGTAGGCCGTGATCTCGTCCGCGCCGAGCCCGTGGGTGTCGGCGAGGCCGCGGGCGATCATCGTGACATAGGGAGGGGTAGGCGGATTCCGCTGCAGCCCAGTGGGATCCGGCGTCGTGAAGGTGAGCACCGGGTGGCCCTCCAGCTCGCCCACGAGGTGCAGCGACTCGTACCTTCCCGGCCCGAGGTCGTGGCGTGACCGCGCCAGCACCGTCGCGAGGTCGAGGTCCTGCCCCGGCTGGCGGTGCATCTCCTGGGCCGCGACGTCGGCGAACTGCTGGTCACTCAGCAGGTAGGCCCGAGCCAGGGTCGTCCCCGGCGAGGTGGCGTCGTAGAACGCGATGCCCCCTCCCCACGTCGGCGACTCCCACGCGAAGAACATCTCGCCGGGCAGCGTGAGCGAACGGTCGTCCGCCGGGGCCGTCGTGTCCCGGGCCCCGGGGTAGGTGCGGGTGGCGCCGGGTGGGCGACCGCCCTGGAGGTAGCAGAGGAAGCGGTCGCGGGCGAGGTTGCTGCCGTAGCTCGCGTACCAGACCTGCACCCGGCCACTGTGCCAGAGGACCTCAGAGCACGAAGGAGCGGTACTGCGGGTCGGCCGTGGCCAACGCCGCACGTCCTGCCACCGGGTCGACGAACAGGGCCGTCGCCCACACGTCGGCCCACACCAGGCTCGGGCCCCAGACGGTGACCGAGCCGGCGCGCTCCACCACGCCACCCGAACGCGGGTCCGCGATGTGCGCGCCGCGCGCCGCGGTGCCGGAGGTCGCGAGCCCGCCGGTGACGATGTCGAGCGAGGCCGCGATGCTGCCGGCGCGCGCGGGGTCCTCGATCCCGACCCGCCATGCGGTCGGCGACGCCTCCCGTCCCGCCCCTGCGACGAGGTCGCCACCGGCGTTGAGGCAGAACGAGATCCCCGGCACGTTGGCGAGGTGGGCCGCCGCCTTCTCGACCGCCCAGCCCTTGACCAGGCCGGTGGGGTCGTAGCCGCCGGCGCCCGGGTACGAGGCGTCGAACAGGCCGGCGGTGCGCTGGTGCGCCTCGGCGCAGAGCAGCGCGACCTCCTCGTGCCACGGGTGTGCCGCGGCGCCGTCGAGCTCGCCGCGCCGAAGCCGCATCAGCTCGCTGTCCTCGCGCCAGGTGCTGAACAGGCTGTCGACCTTGCGCAGCATCGACCAGACCTGGCCGACGGCCTCCTCCACCTCGGGGGCGTCGGTGCGTCCGCGGACGTGCGCGGAGACGGGCAGGCCCATCACCTGGATGACGAACGCGCGCCGGGCGCTGGACCGGCCGGAGGGATCCGCGCCGGCAGCCGGGGAGCGCTCCAGCGTCGAGGCGCTCACAGGTGGGCCTGGTCGATGGCCGACTGGAGCGACTGGATGTAGCCGTCCGAGGTGTACGTCGCCCCCGAGACCATGTCGATGCTCGCGCTCTGCGAGGACACCGCCTCCTGGTTGAGGATCGGCACGGCGTAGGAGTTGATCTCCTGGTCCCGGTGGTCGTTCCACGGGACCTGGAGCACCTGCGATGCGGTGATCTTGCCGTCGGCCACGGTGATCTGCACCTGCACGTTGCCGTACCTCGTGCCTACCGCGTCACCGTCGTAGGTCTTGGCGGCCGACTGGGACGACGACCCCGACGACGACCCCGACGACGACCCCGACGACGACCCCGACGAGGAGCTGGACGAGGACGACGTGGAGGTGTCGCTTGGGGTGTCGGTCGGGGTGTCGGTCGGGGTGTCGGTCGACGTCCCGGAGGACCCGGCCGAGGTCGAGTCGTCGCCGGAACTGTCGGTGGACGGAGTCGACTCCGTGGTCGACTCCGGCGTCGGCACCGCCGCGGGGCTCGCCGCCTGGGCGATGACGGGGGCAGCCACCGTCGAGCCCTTGCTCGAGGTCGACGTGTGGTAGCTGAACAGCAGGACCAGCGTGGTGAGGGTGGACAGGCTCCACAGGGTGATGCGTCGCACGGGAGGTTCTCCTAGTACTCGAACAGCTCGAGGTGGATGTGGTCGGAGGGGACACCGCAGTCGAGGGCGGCCCGGCGGGCGGCGTCCATCCACGTCGGTGCTCCGCAGAGGAAGATGTCGCGCTCGGCCACGTCGGGCACGAGCTGGCCCAGCGCCTGGGCGTCGGTCAGGTGCGCGGCAGCGGCCGGCAGCCACGAGTCACGACCGGGGACGCGGGGGCCCTCCACGGTGACGTACCGGGCGCCCTTCTCCCGCGCCAGCTCGAACAGCTCGCCGGCGAAGACGAACTGGTCGCGGCTGTGGGCGCGGTGGACCACGACGACGTCGCCGGGGTCCTGGTCGAGGCCCTCGAGCAGGGCCCGGATCGGCGTGATGCCGATCCCAGCCCCCATGAGCAGGACCTTGCGGCGGGTCCGGACGCCCGGGTGGAGCCGACCGTACGGCCCCTCGATGAGCACCCGGGTGCCGGGCTCCATCGTGGCCAGGCGGGCCGTCCCGTCGCCGACCTCGGCAGCGGTGATCCGCAGGGTCCGGCCGTCGGGGGCTGCGGAGAGCGAGTAGGGGTGGGCGCGGCTCCAGCCGGGGCCGTCGAGGAACCGCCACTGGAGGAACTGTCCGGCGGCCACGTCGAGCTTCTCGACCCCGCGACCGGCGACGACGACCGAGGTGACCCCGGGGCCCTCGGTGACCACCGAGGCGACCCGCAGCGGAGCCCGCAGCGAACGCCAGGCCGGCACCCCGATCCGGAAGACGAGCACTGCAGCCGCGCACGCGGCATACAGGCTCCACCAGAAGATCGTCGAGGCGGTGGAGGCGAGGAACTCCTGGCCGGTCCACAGCTGGTGCGGGAGGGCGAGCCCGGCGCCGAGGTAGCCGTAGAGGTGGATGAGGTGCCACGACTCGTACCGCAGGCGGCGCCGCGCCCTGCGCACCGAGGTCACGACGACCAGGCAGAGCGCGACCGTGCCGGCGGTGGCCAGGAGCATGCCCGGGTAGTGCAGCACCAGGTCGACCAGCGTGCCCCAGATGCCGGTGGGTGTGCCCGCGGCGTACCCGAGGGTGATGAGGACGATGTGCGCCCAAAGGAGGTTGAACGAGGTGAACCCGACCAGCCGGTGCGTCCGCGCGAGCTCGTCCTGGCCCCACGCCTGCTCGAACCACGGCACCCTCGCCATGAGGAACACCTGCACGAGCAGCAGCGCCGACGCGATGAGCCCGGTGAGGCGACCGGTGCTCGTGAGCGCCCCGGCGACGGACCCGAGGTCCTGGACCCCACCGTTCGCCACCCAGAGGGCGGTGACCCACAGCAGCACGACCCAGAAGGCGGCTGCGGAGGCGTCACGCCACCAGCGCGGGACGGTCCGGACCGCACGGCTCCGGTATGCCGCCGGGTCGGCGTGGGTGGGGGCGGGCACCGCCGGTGCGGGCACGTTGATCGTGGTCACGAGATGAACTGTGGGGCGCGACCCTAGGAGTTTGCTGTGGACCGGCCGTGACCTCGCTCTGGGTCCGAGCGGCCCGGGGTCAGCTGGTGACGGCGCCGTCGACGACGACCACGTCGGCCGCGTCCCGCCCGGAGACGACGAGCCGCGCATTCGCCTCGTCGGAGCGGTCGACCCACGCCTCGGCGTCGTCGACCTCGCGCCCGGTCAGCACGTGCCGCTCCACGAGCCGGCTACGGCGCTGCTCGGCGCCGAGGTCGCAGAACCATACCTCGTCGAGCTGCTCCCGGACGCTCGGCCAGCCACCGTCCGGGAGCAGCAGGTAGTTGCCCTCGGTCAGCACGAGGTCAGCGTCGAGCGGCACCTCGATGGTGTCCGGCTCGGGCTCCCCCACGCCGTGGTCGAAGCTCGGAGCCCAGAGGCCCGCCCGCGGGACGGCGCGAGCTGCGGCGAGGGTGGCTGCATACGCGTCGACGTCGAAGGTGTCGGGCGCCCCCTTGCGGTCACGGCGGCCGAGGCGGTCGAGGTCGGCGTTCGGCAGGTGGTAGCCGTCCATCGGGACGTGGGCCACCCGGCCGGCCAGTCGGGGGTCCGCCGCGGCTGCCGCGAGCACCGCAAGGACGAGGGTGGTCTTGCCCGCTCCGGGAGCACCGCTGATGCCCACGATGCGTCGATGGCCGCGTGCGCCGTCCGTGCCCTCCGCCGCGGCCCGCACGAGAGCGGCACAGCGGTCCAGCAGGCGCGGGTCCGCGATCGGGGTCATGACCAGAACCCCAGCACCGAACCGCCGATGCGCACGATGAACGCGACGAGGACGACGACGAAGACCACGCGCACGAACCTACTCCCGCGGGCCACTGCTGTCCGGGCGCCGACGTAGCCACCGAGGATGTTGGCGACGGCCATCACCGCGCCGATCTTCCACATGACGTGGCCGCCGGGCACGAAGACCGTGAGCGCGCCGAGGTTGGTCGCGAAGTTGGCGATCTTGGCCTTGGCGCTGGCCTCGAGGAAGGCGTAGCCCATCAGCCCGACGAGCGCGAAGACGAGGAACGAGCCGGTGCCCGGGCCGAGCGCCCCGTCGTAGACCCCGATGACGAACCCGGTGACCATGGCGATGACCGTGTGCCGGTGGCCGTCGAACCGCAGGGCCGTCTCGTGCCCCAGGCTCGGCTTGGCGACCGTGTAGGCACCCACGACGACGAGCATGACGAGGATGACGGGGTTGAACGCCGACTTCGGGATGTGCAGCCCGAGCAGGGCGCCACCGATGGCACCGAAGTACGCTACCGCGGCCATGGGCAGGGCCGTGCGCAGGTCGGGACGGACCCTGCGCCAGTAGGTGATCGAGCTCGTCGTGGTCCCGAAGATGCCGGCGATCTTGTTGGTGGCCAACAGCTGCGCCGGGGTCGCCCCGGGGAAGCCGAGCAGCAGGGCCGGCAGCTGGACGAGCCCGCCACCCCCGACGACGGCGTCGATCCAGCCCGCGCCGAACCCCGCCAGGGCCATGAGCAGGATCGTCGACAGGTCGAGGTCAGGCACGGTCGGGAGCCTGCACCTACCGGCCCAGCCAGCCGTCGACGACGTCGAGGATGTCGAGCAGCTCGTGCGCCACGGCGTCGGGGGTGACGTCGACGGCGACCTGCTGCGTCGCGGGGATGTCGCTGTGCGGCACCCAGATCGCGCGCATCCCCACCTGCTGCGGGCCGTGCACGTCCTCGAACGGGCGGTCCCCCACGTAGGCGGCGGACTCCGGCTCGACCCCGACGGCCGCGCACGCGGCGAGGAACGCCTCGCGGTGCGGCTTCACGACGTGGATCTCCGAGGAGTAGACGTCGCCGTCGAGGAGGTCGAGGACGCCGTCGCGCTGGAACACCTCACGGTGGTACGCGCGGGTCCAGATGGTGTTGGACAGCACGCCCACCTTGAGCCCACGATCGCGCAGCCCCTCCCACAGTGGACGGACCTGCGGGTCGGTGTGGGTGTGCGGCTCCCAGAACCTCCGGTATGCCGCGAGCGCCAGCAGGTGCCGGTCGTGCTCGGGGTCCACGCCGGCCTCCGCGAGGATCGCCTCGATGGACGCGCTCTCGTGCGTCTGGCGTCCGCGGGCCCAGGCCTTCTCCTCGGCCTCGTGGATCCGCAACGCGAGCGAGTCCGCCTCGGCGAGGTCGTCGACCGGCATGGCCGGATCCTCGACCGGCAGGCCGTGGACCTCGCGCGCGAAGACCCGCCACTGCTGGGGCAGGTCGACGGTGTGCCACGGCGTGAGCGTGCCGCCCCAGTCGAAGATGACCGCCTGGAGCGGCGCGTGCTGCCCCACCATCAGCCGGCCGCGCCGTCGGCGCTGGCCGTGCCCGAGGCCGTCCCACGCACCGCCGCGAGGACGGTCGCGACGACGTCGTCGACGGGGACCTCGGTGCGCTCACCGGTGGCGCGGTCCTTGACCTCGACGATGCCGTTCTCCAGCGACTTGCCGACGACGACGATCGTGGGGATGCCGATGAGCTCGGAGTCCTTGAACCGCACGCCGGGGCTGACCTTCTGCCGGTCGTCGAACAGCACGGTCAGCCCGGCTGCCTCGAGCCCGCGCACCAGCTCCTCGGACTTCGTGAAGACCTCGGGGTCGCGCGTCATGTCCTTGCCGGCGGCGACGAGGTGCACGTCGGCCGGGGCGATCTCGCGCGGCCAGCAGAGGCCGAGCTCGTCGTGGTTGCCCTCGGCGACGCACGCCACGGCACGCGAGACGCCGACGCCGTAGGAGCCCATGGTGACCGTCTGGAGCTTGCCGTTCTGGTCGAGCACCTTGAGGTCGAGCGCCTCGGCGTACTTCGTGCCGAGCTGGAAGATGTGGCCCATCTCGATGCCACGGGCGGCCTCGAGGGGGTGGTTGCACGACGGGCAGGCGTCGCCGGGGCGGACGTCAGCCGCCTCGATCGTGCCGTCGGCGGTGAAATCGCGGCCAGCGACGAGGTCGATGACGTGCTTGCCGGCCACGTCGGCGCCGGTGACCCAGCGGGTGCCCTCGACGACGCGGGGGTCGAGCAGGTAGCGGATCCCCGACGCCGACTCGGAGCCGAGCGCACCGGGCCCGATGTAGCCCTTGGCGAGCGCCGGGTGGGCGGCGAAGTCCTTCTCCTCGAAGGCCTCCACCTCGGCGGGCTCGACCTGGGCGCCGAGGCGCTTCTCGTCGATCTCGCGGTCGCCGGGCACGCCGATGGCGAGCGGCTCGCGGGTGCCGTCGGGGTGCACGAGCACCACGAGGACGTTCTTCAGGGTGTCGCCCGCCGCCCAGGGGCGGTCCTCGCGCGGGAACGCCGCGTTGAGGTGGTCGACCAAGGTGTCGATGGTCGGGGTGTCCGGGGTGTCCTCCGCGTGCGCGGCGGGCGCGTCGTCGTAGGGCACCGCGTCGGGGACCGGGACCTGCACGGCCTCGACGTTCGCGGCATACCCGCAGTTGCGGCAGTGGACGTAGGTGTCCTCGCCGTTCTCCGCGGTGGCGAGGAACTCCTCGCTCTTGGACCCACCCATGGCGCCGGCCATCGCCTGGACGATGACGTAGTGGAAGCCGAGGCGGTCGAAGATGCGCACGTAGGCGTCGCGGTGCAGCTGGTAGCTCTTGTCCAGCCCGGCCGAGTCGATGTCGAAGGAGTAGGAGTCCTTCATGACGAACTCACGGCCGCGCAGGATGCCGGCGCGCGGACGCGCCTCGTCGCGGTACTTCGTCTGGATCTGGTAGATCGACAGCGGCAGGTCCTTGTACGACGAGAAGAGGTCCTTCACCGCGAGGGTGAACATCTCCTCGTGCGTCGGGCCGAGCAGGTAGTCGGCGCCCTTGCGGTCCTGGAGACGGAAGATGTTGTCGCCGTACTCGGTCCAGCGACCCGAGGCCTCGTAGGGCTCCTTGGGCAGCAGCGCCGGGAAGAGCAGCTCCTGGGCGCCGATCTGGTCCATCTCCTCGCGGACGATGGTCTCGACGCGGCGCAGGACCTTCAGGCCCAGCGGCAGCCAGGTGTAGATGCCGGGGCTGACGCGGCGGATGTAGCCGGCCCGGACGAGCAGCCGGTGGCTCGGCACCTCGGCATCGGCCGGGTCCTCGCGAAGGGTTCGCAGGAACAGGGTCGACATGCGCAGTGCCACTTCGGACTCCTCAGGTGGTGGACAACCACCAGAGGATATCGGTGCGTATGGCGCCCGCTCACCCCAGTTGTGCCCGCGGACTCCCGCGGTGGTCCGCAGGTCGGCCGGGTGGGCGCTGGCACACTGGCGGCATGCGACCCACGGACGCCGTCGACACCCACCGCATCGAGACCGAGGAGCAGCTGCGCGCACTCGTCGGCGAGCCGCTCCCCCGCGTGCGCGACAAGGTGCGGACGTCGTTGCACGAGCTCGACCGCGACTGGATCGCGGCGTCGCCGTTTTGCGTCCTGGCGACCTCGGACGCCCAGGGGCGGTGCGACACCTCCCCGAAGGGCGACCCGGCCGGGTTCGTCAAGGTCCTCGACGACACGACGCTCGCCGTGCCCGAGCGCAAGGGCAACAAGCGCGTCGACGGCTACCTCAACGTCCTCGAGAACCCCCACGTCGGGCTGCTCTTCCTGGTGCCCGGTCGCGGCGACACGCTGCGGGTCAACGGTCGCGCCCGCCTGGTCAGCGACGCCCCGTTCTTCGACGAGATGGAGGTCAAGGGCCACCGCCCGGTGCTGGCGCTCGTCGTCGACGTGGAGGAGGTCTTCTTCCACTGCGCCAAGGCATTCATGCGCAGCAAGCTGTGGCACCCGGCGACCTGGGACCCGATGGCCGTCGGCTCGCGACCCGAGATCGCCAAGGCGCTCGAGCGGCCGGAGGACTCGGTCGCGGAGCTCGAGAAGTACTACGGCGAGCAGTACTCCACCGGCCTCTACTGACCCGGCCCGACTGCATACCCCAGGTCTTTGAGCGCCTGACCACGCCAGGACGTGGTCAGGCGCTCAAAGACCCGACAGTCAGCGGCCGGCGGCCCTGAGGGCGGTGCGGATGAGCGGGATCTGCAGGGGCAGTCGGGCCACGGTGCCGGCGAACATCGCCTTCGCCCCGGTGGTCTGCTTCCGCTGGGCCCGCTTGGCGTGGTTGGCGCTCATCTGGACGTTGCCCGGCACGATCGCGACCAGCAGGGCCGCGCTGGCCCAGCCTGCGAGCCGACGGGTGCGGGGATGCAGCAGCCCCGCCGCGCAGACCAGCTCGGCGACCCCGGACGCGTAGACCAGTTCGCGCCGTCGCGGCAGCGCATTCGGCACCAGCGGCTCGAACACCTCCGGCTTGGCCAGGTGGGTCACCCCCGAGGTGAGGAACAGGGCGGCCAGTCCGGCGACGTCCTTGCTCAGCGGTGGGGTGGTGTCGCCGACGGCGCGCAGGGTGCTCGATGCGGTCATGGGTCCATCTTGTCCGGCTCGGGGGCGCGGTGCTCGGCGAGCCAGCGGAGCCGGGCCCGCAGCGCGAGCGCGAAGGTGACGCCACCGAGGGCGACCAGCGCGGTCCCCACCCAGAGCCACGTCCGGCCCGCGGGCTGAACACCGGGGACGATGACGACGAACAGCCCGAAGGCGAGCAGCGACCCCGTGAACCACACCAGGGCGTTGCCTGCGGCCGGGTCGTCCTCGCGAGGAGCGTCCTGCTGCATCAGAGCAGGACGGTCGAGAACGAACCGACGTCCTCAAAGCCGACCCTGGCGTAGGTCGCCCGCGCACTGGTGTTGAAGTCGTTGACGTACAACGTGACCCACTTCGCGCGGGTCGTCATGACCTGCTCGACGACCGAGGCCATCAGCGGCACCGCCAGGCCCTGTCCGCGCAGGTGCGGCGCCAGCCACACGCCCTGGAGCTGGGCGCAGCCGAGGGCCACCGACCCGACGTCCGCCTTGAAGACGACGGCGCCGTCCTCGACGACGACGAACGTGTGTCCCCGGTCGATGAGGGCCAGGAGGGCGGTCCGGTATGCCGCGCCGGAGCCCGAGTAGGGCGGGTACCCGATCTCCCCCTCGAACATGTGCGCCGCGGCGGGCATGACGAGGTCCACCTCGTCCGGGGTCGCCGGGCGTACGCGCGGGTCGAGCTCGACGCCCAGGGACGACGGCAGGTCCATGGCGCTCATGAGCGGCTGCTCGGCGCGCACGGCCCGCGCCGGTCCCCAGGCCGGGGCGAGGTGGCGCCACAGCTCGGTGACCTGGTCGGCCGGTCCGAGGATCGAGGCGCAGTGCCGTCGCCAGCGGCGGACGCGGTCGGCGAAGAAGGCGATCTCGGTGTCGTCCGCCTCGACGGGGACGAGGTTGGCGCTGGACCAGCACAACGACTGGAGCCGGCCGTCGACCCGGTGGCCCAGGACGGTGCCCGGCTGCGTCACGAGCACGCCCTCGAGCAGGCGGGCGGCCACGAAGACGTTGGCCGGGAGGTTGCGCGCACACACCTCGAGGGCGTCGTCGCGGTCCGCCGCCGTCAGGGCGTGGACCGGGTTCCGGGTGCGCAGCACGGAGCCAGCCTAGGCGCTGCGCGACCTCGCCGCGTCGCTATCGACGGACGACGCGACGCCGTCCGTTCACAGCACCTGCGACAGGAACCGGCGCAGCCGGTCGCTGCGGGCGTCCTCGAACACCGTGTCGGGCGAGCCGGACTCGACGACGACGCCGCGGTCCATGAAGAGCACCTGGTCGGCGACGGAGCGGGCGAAGCCCATCTCGTGGGTGACGACGAGCATGGTCATGCCCCCCGCCGCGAGGTCGGCCATCGTCGCGAGGACGCCCTTGACGAGCTCCGGGTCGAGCGCCGAGGTGGCCTCGTCGAAGAGCATCACCTGCGGCTGCATCGCCAGCGCCCGGGCGATCGCGACCCGCTGCTGCTGGCCGCCCGAGAGCGTGCCGGGACGCACGTCGGCCTTGTGCCGCAGGCCGACCCGGTCGAGCTGGACCAGCGCCTGCTCGGCCGCCTCGTCCTTGGACAGGCCGCGCAGCCGGGTGAGGCCGAGGGTGATGTTGTCGCGGACGGTCTTGTGCGGGAACAGGTTGAAGTGCTGGAAGACCATGCCGACGCGCTGGCGCAGCTCGTCCGGGTCGTCGGCCAGCACGCTGCGCCCCTCGAGCAGGACGTCGCCGGAGTCCGGCTCCAGGAGGCGGTTCACGACGCGCAGCAGCGTCGACTTGCCCGAGCCCGACGGCCCGATGACACAGGTCGTGGACGCAGCCGGCACGTCGAGCGTGACACCGCGCAGGACGTGGTTGGTGGCGAACGAGAGGTGGACGTCGCGGGTGGCGACCGAGACCCCGGGCGTGGTGGCCGGGGTGGTGCCCGACGTGGCGGTGGTGGTCATCGGTGGGCCTCCTGGGCGAGGTCGAGGGACGGAGCCGCGGGACCGGTCGGGTCGTCGTCCGCGTGCTCGGCGCCGTCGGCGCGGCGGCCGTCGCGCAACCGCCGGTCGATGGCGTTGACCGCGTGGGTCAGCGGGACGGTGATGAGCAGGTAGAACAGGCCCGCCAGCAGCAGCGCCGACTCGTTGCCGGTGTTGGCGGCAGCGTCCTGGCCGATGCGGAACAGGTCGCGCTGGCTGGCGAGCAGCCCCAGGAAGTAGACGAGCGACGACTCCTTGATGAGGGCGATGAACTGGTTGACCAGCGCCGGGAGCACCCGGCGGATGCCCTGCGGGATGACGACCAGCCGCATGCCGCTGGGCCGCGAGAACCCCAGCGCCCGGGCAGCCTCGAGCTGGCCGGCGTCGACGCTCTGGATGCCGGAGCGGAAGATCTCACCGATGTAGGCGCTGGCGATGAGCGACAGCGCGAGGATGCCGAGCGGGTACGGGTTCGGGCCCCAGATCTCCAGCCCGACCGGCGACAGCCCGACCCCGATGAGCAGGATCGTGACCGCCGCCGGCAGGCCGCGGAAGATGTCGGTGTAGACCCGCGCCGGCCACCGCAGCCACCGGCTGCTGGACAGGCCGGCGATGGCCAGGACCATGCCGACGACGGTGCCGATGACGGCCGAGGTGAGGGCCAGGATCAGGGTGTTGGGCAGACCGACCTTGATCAGCTCGGGCAGCGCGGTGCGCATGGCGTCGACGTCGAAGAACGTCTGCCACAGGGTGCTCAGGACATCCATCTCGCTGGCCCTCCTCTCGCAGGTGGGTGGTTACTTCGCGGCGCCGATGGCGACCGAGCCGCTGCCCGGCTTGAAGTCGGCGGGGATCTCACGGCTCGGGTAGTACTGCTTCTGGAGCTTGGCCCAGGTGCCGTCCGCGATGACCTCGTCGAGGGCCTTGTTGACGGCCTCGCGAAGCGCGTCGTTCTGCTGGTTGACGGCATAGGCCTGGCCACCGACGTCGAGCTGCTTGGCGACGGCGAGCACCTTCCCACCGGACTCGCCGGCGGTCTTCTCGCCGATCTCCGCGGGAGTGATCCACGCGTCGGCCGTGCCGGACTTGAGCTGGTTCAGCGCGGCGTTGTAGTCGGGGACGCGCACCGGGTCGAGCTTCTCGCGGGTGGCGAAGTCGTCCTGGACCGTGCCCTGGACGACGACGACGCGCTTGCCGGCGAGCTGGTCGAACGACGTGATGGGCGAACCCTTCGGGACGTCAAGGCCGAGAAAGCCGAAGTCGTACTTGTTGGAGAAGTCGACCGTCTTCTTGCGGGCGTCGGTGATGCTGATCGAGGACGACCCGAGGTCGTACTTGCCGGTCTTGACCTGGGCGAGCAACGAGCTGAACTCGGTGCCGACGAACTCGACCTTGAGCCCCATCTTGGCGGCGACCGCGGTGAGCAGGTCGTTGTCGAAGCCGGTGAACTTGCCGTCCTTGAGGAAGACGTTCGGCGGGGCGTCGGTGAGCGTGCCGACACGCAGGGTGCCCGGCTGCTGGAGGTCGTAGGGGTTGGCCTCGTCGGAGCTGCTGCTCCCCCCACCGCAGGCGGCGAGGGACAGCGCGAGCGCGGCGGAGGTGGCGAGGGCGAGGGCGCGACGGCGCACGGACATGGGTGATCGGTTCCTTGGGTCGGGGGAGACGGTCGGGTCGGCGGTGACCCGGGCGCGGACGGACAGACCGTTCGCGTCGGTGGTGCCTCAGCGGCGTGAGGGTGTGTCGGTGGGTATGACGCGGGCGTGCCGCACGCGGGCCACCCGGAGGCGTCGTGCGCGTGCGGCTACGGACAGACCCGCGCGGGGCCGGGAGCCGGCACCGCGACCCTGCGGCCGCTCGTCATGAACACATCAGAAAGTTATCCCAGCCATAACGCGGAGTGATAACCGGGGTCACGCTTCGCCCACCATGTGGACGCCCTCTGGACAACGAGCGCGTTGCCGAGGCGGCGCGTCAGCCGACGGTGACGGAGGGTGCGCCCGCGCTCGCCTCGTCGATGGGCTCGCCCATCTCCTCGGCGATGCGCATGGCCTCCTCGATGAGGGTCTCGACGATCTGCGACTCGGGGACCGTCTTGACGACCTCGCCCTTGACGAAGATCTGGCCCTTGCCGTTGCCCGAGGCGACCCCGAGGTCGGCCTCGCGGGCCTCCCCCGGACCGTTGACGACGCAGCCCATGACGGCGACGCGCAGCGGGACGGTCATGCCCTCGAGGCCCGCGGTGACCTCGTCGGCCAGCTTGTAGACGTCGACCTGGGCGCGTCCGCACGACGGGCAGGACACGATCTCGAGCTTGCGGGGCTTGAGGTTGAGCGACTGGAGGATCTGGTTGCCGACCTTGACCTCCTCGACGGGAGGAGCGGACAGCGAGACCCGGATGGTGTCGCCGATGCCCTTGGACAGCAGGGCGCCGAACGCCGTCGCCGACTTGATGGTGCCCTGGAAGGCAGGGCCGGCCTCGGTGACCCCGAGGTGCAACGGCCAGTCGCCTCGCTCCGACAGCATCTCGTAGGCCTTGACCATGACGACCGGGTCGTTGTGCTTCACCGAGATCTTGAAGTCGTGGAAGTCGTGCTCCTCGAAGAGCGACGCCTCCCAGACCGCGGACTCCACGAGCGCCTCGGCGGTGGCCTTGCCGTGCTTCTCGAGCAGGCGCGGGTCGAGGGACCCCGCGTTGACGCCGATCCGGATCGAGACGCCGGCGTCCTTGGCCGCGGCGGCGATCTGCTTGACCTGGTCGTCGAACTTGCGGATGTTGCCCGGGTTGACCCGGACGGCCGCGCAGCCGGCGTCGATCGCGGCGAAGACGTACTTCGGCTGGAAGTGGATGTCGGCGATGACGGGGATCTGCGACTTGCGGGCGATGGCGGGCAGCGCCTCGGCGTCGTCCTGGCTCGGGCACGCCACCCGGACGATGTCGCACCCCGAGGCCGTCAGCTCGGCGATCTGCTGGAGCGTGGCGTTGATGTCCGTCGTCGGCGTCGTGCACATCGACTGCACCGAGATGGGAGCGTCCCCGCCGACCTCGACCTTGCCGACCTTGATCTTGCGGGTCTTGCGCCGCGGCGCGAGCACGGGCGGGGGCAGGGACGGCATGCCGAGTCCAACAGTCATGGTTGAAGTATCTCCCAGGGGGTTCGGGACGGCGCCCCCGGGCGGGGGCCCCGGGGCGCGAAGAGGCTCAGCCGCCGAGGCTGATCGGCTTGACCAGGTCGGCGTAGATGAGCAGGACGGACATCACGATGAGGACCGAGGACACGGCATACGCCACCGGCAGCGCCTTGGCGACGTCGACGTGACCGGGGTCGGGGCGGTTGCGGAGCCTGGCGAACCCACGTTTGGTGCCCTCCCACAGCGCGCCCGCGACGTGACCACCGTCGAGCGGTAGGAGCGGGATGAGGTTGAAGACGAACAGCGCGAGGTTGAGCGAGGCCATCAGCGACAGCAGGAAGACGAACGGGTCCATGCCATTCTCGCCGCCGATCCACGGGATCTTGCCGGCGGTGGCGTCGCCCGCCATCCGGCCGACGCCGACCACCGACACCGGGCCGTTCGGGTCGCGCTCGCCGGAGCCGAACGCCGCCTGGGCGACGCCGACCATCTTCTGCGGGATCTTCAGGACGACCCCGGCGGTGGCGAGCAGCTGCTCCCCCACGAACCCGGGGACCGCGGTGACCGACTGCCGTTCGTAGCCGATGATCGCCCCCGACGAGACGCCGAGGAACCCCGTCTCCTGGACGATCGGCCGGCCGTCGGCGTCCACGAGCGGTGTCCCGTCGGGGCCGACCTGCTGGACGGAGTTGCGGATCGGCGTCGCGGTGAGCGTCTTCTCGACGCCGTCACGGCGCACCACGACGTCCACCTGCTGGCCCACGCGCGGGCGGATGAGCTTGCCCACGTCGGCGGTCGTCGTGATGGGCTGGCCCGCCACGGAGACGATCTCGTCGCCGGGCAGGATGCCTGCGGTGAAGGCCGGGGTCTTCGGGTCATCCGCCGCGCAGGTGGTCTTGGTGGCCGCCTCGCTGGCCGGCACGACGCACTCGGAGACGCTGGCGACGCGGGCGCCGGCCTGGGCGGTAGCGACGCCGTACGTCGTGAGGATCCCGGTGAGCAGCACCACGGCGATGACGAAGTTCATCATCGGTCCACCGAGCATGACGATGACCTTCTTGTGCACCGGCAGCTTGTAGAAGACGCGGTCCTCGTCGCCCGGCTTGACCTCCTCGAGACTGAGCTGGCGGGCCTCGTCGGCGAGCTGGGAGAAGCGACCGGTGCTCGACACCCGCAGCGTCCCGGGCTTGTCACCCGGGCGCGGGGGGAACATGCCGATCATGCGGATGTAGCCGCCCAGCGGGATCGCCTTGATGCCGTACTCGGTCTCGCCGCGGGTGCGCGACCAGAGCGTGGGGCCGAACCCGACCATGTACTGCGTGACCTTCACGCCGAACTTCTTCGCAGGGACGAGGTGGCCGATCTCGTGCAGGCCGATGGACAGCCCCACCCCGAGCACCACGAACAGCACCCCGAGCAGGAACAACAGCACGGTCATCAGCGAAGCGCCCCCTCGGCGTCGGTCAGTGGTTCGTCAGCCAGTCGATCATCGGTGAGTCTGTCGTCGGCCAGGCCCAGCACTGCTCGGGCCTGCTCGCGAGCCCACCTGTCGGCGCGCATCACGTCCTCAACGGTCAGTGTCGTCGATTCGATCCCCACGGCAACGGTGTTCGCGTGGTCAGCATGGTCAGCGACCACACGGTCGATCGTGTCGACGATGTCGAGGAAGCCGATCCGTCCCTCGTGGAACGCGTCGACGGCCACCTCGTTCGCGGCGTTGTAGACGGCGGGGTGCGTGCCGCCGGCCTCCCCCACCTGGCGCGCCAGCCGCACCGCGGGGAACGCCTCGTCGTCCAGCGGCTCGAACTCCCACGACTGCGCCTTCGTCCAGTCCACGGGGACGTCGACGTCGGCGAGCCGCTCGGGCCACGACAGCCCGAGGGCGATCGGCACGAGCATCCGGGGCGGACCGGCCTGCGCGATGGTCGAGCCGTCGACGAACTCCACCATCGAGTGGATCATCTGCTGGGGGTGGACGACGACGTCGATCCGGTCGAACGGGATGTCGAAGAGCAGGTGGGCTTCGATGACCTCGAGCCCCTTGTTGACCAGCGTGGCCGAGTTCGTCGTGATGACCCGGCCCATCGTGAAGTTCGGGTGGGCCAGCGCCTGCTCGGGCGTCACGTCGCGCAGGGACTCGCGCGACCGACCGCGGAACGGACCACCGCTGGCCGTCACGACGAGCCTCCGGACCTCCTCGGCGCGCCCACCGCGCAGGCTCTGCGCGATGGCGGAGTGCTCGGAGTCCACCGGCACGATCTGCCCGGGTCGGGCCGCGGCCCTCACCAGCGGGCCACCGACGATGAGCGACTCCTTGTTGGCCAGCGCCAGGACCGAGCCCTCCGCGAGGGCCGCGAGGGTGGGCCGCAGCCCGATGGCGCCGGTGATCCCGTTGAGCACCACGTCCGCACCGCACGAGGCCGCCGTCACCGCGGCGTCGTCCCCGACCACGATCTGGGGCCGGTATGCCGCGCGGCCGGCGCGGGCGGCATACGCACCGATCGCCTCGGCGACCTGCTCGGAGGTGCCGGTGGCCACGGCCACGAGATCCACCTCGAAGGTCACGGCCTGCTCGGCGACGAGGTCGAGGTTGGAGCCGGCCGACAGGGCCGTGACGCGGAACCGGTCGGGGTTGCGCGAGATGACGTCGAGCGCCTGGGTCCCGATGGATCCGGTCGAGCCGAGGATGGCGACGGTGCGCAGGGAGGTCACGCTCCCATTGTCGCAGTCCCCGCCGTCGGGCTCAGTCGGCGGACCGCCCGGACCGCTCGGCGGGCACCTGCCGGGCCGCCAGCGCACGGTCCACCGCCACCAGCGCCCTGCCCACCACGGCGAACAGGACGGCGATCGCCACGAGGTTGAGCAGGACGCGCCCCCAGCCGAGCGTGTCGGCGTCGATGAACGGGTAGGGCCACCACCCGGTGGCGGTCCCGCGCGCCAGGGTGAGCGCACCCCACAGGAGCGGCCAGCCGAGGGACGGAAGGATCGCGGCACGGACCGCCCTCCCCCGGGGACCCGCCACCACCCACGCGACCACGGCCAGGACCGGCACGACGACGTGGAGCAGCTTGTCGACGACGTAGCTCGCCCCCTGGAGGTCGAGGATCGGGCGCAGGAAGAACCAGTGGACGACCCCGGTCACCGTGATGCTCGACAGGGTGGCCAGGTGCACGACCCGCCAGCGGCGCCCGTCCCTCGCGGGGTCGCGGGCCAGTGCGAACGACACTCCTGCGACGAGGAGGTTGGACAAGATCGTGAAGTAGGAGACGAACCTGGCGAGCCGGGTGACCAGACCGGGTTGGGCAGCCGTCTCGAGCACGGACGCACCGGACACCACGAGCGCGAGCTGCCAGAGGATCGCGGCGACCGCGACCGCACCGACGACTCCGTGGACGACGCGACGGGAGGACGGGCTCACTCGCGGAAGACCCGCTCCTCGATGAGCTGCTCCTCGACGAGGCGCCCCTCGGGCTCGAAGCGGCCCTGCTCGAACCGCTTGCGGAACTCCAGCGAGACGTGGTCGACGCCGCTGCGGTTCTTCTCGATCGACATGACGACCCACTGGCGGAAGCGTTCGGCGTTCTCCAAGTGGTAGACGAGGTGGTGCTTGGCCACGACGTCGTACTTGTCGTTGAGGATGAGGATGACGTCGGACTCGTAGGCGAGCGCCGAGGAGCCGCGCAGGTCGTTGACGCGCATGCGCTTGCCGGCGACGAGGCTGCCCTTCTCCGCGGCCACGATCGCGAGCACCGGCACCTGGAACTCCAGCGCCAGGTCCTTGAGCCGCTCGACGACGACGGCGACGCGCTCCTCCTCGCTCCCGGAGAAGTTCGCGACCGGCACCTTCTGGAGGTAGTCCACGAGGACCAGCGGCGGCTGGCTCTCCCGGCTGACGACCTGCTCGATGGCCGTGCGGATCTCGTCCAGCGTCGTGTGCAGGCCGCTCGAGGTGTGCACGTGCAGCCGTTCGCCATACCCCTCGAGCGCGACGACGGCCTCGGCGCCGCCGCGGGCGTTGGCGAAGCGCTCGTGCATGGAGTGGGCGTTGCTGTGCCGGGCCTCGAACCGCTGTCGGATCTTGGTGAGGCTGATGCCGTCGGACCCGGCGATCGCACCCGCCTCGATCGCCAGCAGGCGTTCGAGGACGCTGTGCGCGTCGTGCTCGTAGGAGAAGAAGACCGCCGACCGGTTGGCGGCGACCGCGTTGCGCAGCATCTGCAGCGCCATCGCGGTCTTGCCCAGGCCCTGCGGGCCACCGAGGAGGATCAGCTCACCGGAGCGGAAGCCGCCGGTGAGGGCGACGTCCAGGGTGTCGAAACCGGTCGGCCAGACCCGGGCTCCGGCGGCTCGGCCGGTGCGCATCTTCTCGTCGGTCTCGGCGAGGACCTCGGTGAGCGACCGAAGCCGCGGTGCCGCCCGCCCCGGAAGCACGCTCGGCCCTTGTGCAGGGGCTGGCGCAGGTTCACGAGCAGCTTCGGGGGCAGGCTCGGCCGAGGCCTCGGAGGACTCGACGGTGGTCATGGGGCGATTGAACCCCCATTGCCCTCCGGACGGGAGCACTTCGGCCAAGTTCCTCGAGGGATCTCACGATCCTCCGAGGACCTACCGGACCTACCGGACCTACCGGACGTGTGGTGCGATCAGGGCGCGATCCCCACATACGTCGTCTCGAGGTACTCCTCGATCCCCTCGAACCCGCCCTCGCGGCCGAATCCCGAGGCCTTGACGCCGCCGAACGGAGCGGCCGGGTTCGAGATGATCCCCTGGTTGATGCCGATCATCCCGTACTCCAGCGCCTCGCTGACCCGGATCACCCGGCTCAGGTCGTTCGTGAAGACGTAGGACGCCAGGCCGTACTCCGTGCCGTTGGCCAGGTCGATGGCCTCCTGCTCGGTGCTGAACGACGCGATCGGCGCCACCGGGCCGAAGATCTCCTCGCGCATCATGCGGGCGTCCTTGGCGACACCGGTCAGCACGGTCGGCTCGTAGAAGTAGCCGCGGCCGGGCGCGGCCTTGCCTCCGGTGACGACCGTGGCGCCCTGCTCGCGGGCGTGGTCCACGAGCTCGGCGACACCGTCACGGGCCTTGCCGTCGATGAGCGGTCCGACGTCGACGCCCTTCTTGGTGCCCTTGCCGAGGGTGAGCGCACCCATCCGCTTCGCGAGCCTGGCAGCGAACTCCTCGACGACGCTCTCGTGGACGTAGAACCGGTTGGCCGCGGTGCAGGCCTCGCCGATGTTGCGCATCTTGGCCAGCATCGCGCCGTCGACGGCCCGGTCGAGGTCGGCGTCCTCGAAGACGAGGAACGGGGCGTTGCCGCCGAGCTCCATCGAGACCCGCAGGAGCTGCTCGGCCGACTGCTCGACGAGGCGTCGCCCGACGTTGGTGGAGCCGGTGAAGGTGAGCTTGCGCAGGCGCTCGTCGCGGATGATGGGCTCCATGACCTCACCGGTGCGCGACGTGGTGACGACGTTGAGGACGCCGTCCGGCAGGCCGCACTCCCGCATCAGCTCGGCCAGTGCCAGCATGGTCAGCGGGGTCTGGCTCGCGGGCTTGACGACCATCGTGCACCCGGCGGCGACGGCGGGCCCGATCTTGCGGGTGCCCATCGCCAGCGGGAAGTTCCACGGCGTGATCATCAGCGTGGGGCCGACCGGCTTCTTCATGGTCAGCAACCGGGTCGCACCGTTGGGGGCGGTCGACCAGCGACCGCTGATGCGCACGGCCTCCTCGGAGAACCACCGGAAGAACTCGGCGCCGTAGGTCACCTCGCCGCGGGACTCGGCCAGGGTCTTGCCCATCTCGAGCGTCATCAGCGTGGCGAACTCCTCGGCCCGCTCGGTGAGCTTCTCGAAGGCCGAGCGCAGGATCTCACCGCGGTCGCGGGGCGGCGTCTTCGCCCAGTCCCCTTGCGCCGCAACGGCTGCGTCGAGCGCAGCCCTGCCGTCCTCGACGGAGGCGTCGGCGACGTGGGCCAGCGTCGAGCCGTTGGACGGGTCCTCGACGGCGATGGTCAGGCCGTCGCTGCCGTCGCGCCACTTCCCGCCGATGAGCAGGCCCTTCGGGACGGACTCGATGAGCGACTTCTGGGTGATGGCCATCAGGACTGTTCCTCCGTGGGTGCGTGGTCGTGCGTCTCGTGCGTGTGGTGGTGCGAGGGGATGTGCCCCTCCGGTATGGCGCCGGCGCGGCCCGCCAGCAGGGGCTGCGCGGGGTCCCAGCGGGTCCCCTCCCGGGCGTCCTGGCGACGGCGGGCGATGGCCGAGAGCGCTTCGAGGACAACGCGGTTCGCCAGGGCCGCGGTGATGTCGGCATGGTCGTAGGGCGGACTGACCTCGACGACGTCGACGCCGACGACGGGCAGCTCCAGGCAGATCCGGCGCACCGAGTCGAGCAGCTCGCGGGCGGACAGCCCGCCGGGCTCGGGCGTGCCGGTGCCCGGCGCGTGACCCGGGTCGCAGACGTCGATGTCGACCGAGAGGAAGACGCCCTCGCACTCGTCGGTGGCGATGGCGAACGCGTCGGTGAGGCACTCCTGGAGGCCGCGGTGCACGATCTCGGTCATCTCGAACGAGCGCATCTGCTGGCCGGCCATCCAGTCCAGCGTCTCCGGCGGCGGCCAGTAGCCGCGCAGCCCGACCTGGAGGAACCGGTCGCCGCGCAGGGCGCCGGACTCGATGAGGCGGCGCATGGGCTGGCCGTGGCCCCACAGCGAGCCGAACTCGATGTCGCCGGTGTCGGCGTGCGCGTCGAAGTGGATCATCGACACGCGGCCGTGGCCGAGCACGTTGGCGACTCCCTTGGCGTCCGGGAACGCGATCGAGTGGTCCCCACCGAGGACCACCGGTATGGCGCCCGCCCGGGTGACCTTCTCGACCGCTGCCTCGAGCTTGGGTAGCGACCGCTCGATGTCGCCGGAGTACATCTCGACGTCCCCGGCGTCGACGACCCGCAGGTCGACGAGGCCGTCGGTCCGCATCGCGAGGGAGGGCCGGGAACCGTCGTGCGGCAGGTAGTCCGTCATGCGGATCGCCTGCGGTCCGAAGCGGGTCCCCGGACGGTGGGAGGTCCCGCCGTCGAAGGGTGCACCGAGGATCACGACGTCCGCGTCGGCATACGTGCTCTCGTCGTCGAGGTCGCAGCGGTCCACGCCGAGGAAGGTGAAGTCGGGTCCGTACTGCTGCCCGTATCGCGTCATGATCCGACCCTAGCCGCGTCAGCGGTCATCGGTCTCAGCGGTCCTCCATGCCCCAGGGGGAACCGTAGCCCTCGGGCTTCGGGGCCTTCAGCAGGTCGAGGAACGGCACGGCGTCGAAGGCCTCCGGGCCGAGCACCCCGCTGCCGCTCCACGTGCCGTTGGCGATGAGCTCGAGGGCCACGACGGGGTTCACGGCGGTCTGCCACACGACGCACTGGGCGCCGTACTCCCTCATCGTGTCCTCGTTGTCGGACACGTGGTAGAGGTAGGTGCGCCGGGGCTGCCCGTCCTTGCCGGTGCCGGTGACCCACAGGCCCGCACAGGTCTTCCCCTTCATCTGCGGTCCGATGGTCGCAGGGTCGGGAAGAACCGCCGCGACGACGTCCCGCGGCGACACCTGCACGCCTTTCACGGTGACCATGTCGGTGCGGTCGAGGCCCAGGGTGCGCAACGTCTTGAGGATGCTGATGAGCTCCTCGCCGAGGCCGTACTTGAAGGTGACCCGGTCTGCCTCGACCCAGCGCGGCATGAGGAGCACCTCCTCGTGCTCGACGTGCACGCACTCCACCGGGCCGATGCCCTCGGGGAAGTCGAACACCTCGGGCTCGGCGAACGCCGGGAGCGTGGAGAACCCCGCCTCGACGTCACCGCCGGCGGCCTCGGCCCGTGCCCGGTCCCACACCACGGGCGGGTTGAGGCACTCCTCGATGATCGTCCACATCGAGAACCCGGGCGCGAAGGTCTCGTTCCCGTCGGCGTCGTGGACGGCCAGGTTGGCGCCGTCGCGGGTGCCGAGCTCCTCGATGTGCGAGAACAGGTGGTCGGACGCGTAGCGCGCGAACACGTCGGACAGGCCGGGCTCGACGCCCATGCCCAGCAGCGCGAGCTGCCCCGACGCCTCCCACTCCCCCGCCATCGCGAACTGCTCGTCGCCGAGCTTGACGTGCGCCTTGGCATAGGGCTCCTCGGGGTGGCGCTGCGACAGGCTCATGGCCATGTCGAGGTAGCTCGCCCCGGCGGCCAGTGCACCGCGGAAGATCGGCATCACGAAGCGGGGGTCGACCGCGTTGAAGACGTGGGTGACGGCGTACTGCGCCGCCACCGCTGCGACCGCCGCACCGTCGGAGGCGTCGACCACCGCAGCCACGAGGCGGGTCTCCCCCTCCCGTCGTGCCGAGGCGTTGGCGACCGTCGCCTCGGCCCTCGCCAGGTCGTAGTCGGCGACGACGAGCAGCTCGAAGAAGTCGCGCTCGACGGCGATGCGCGCGGCGGCGTCACCGACGCCACCGGCGCCGATCATGAGGATCCGCATGGGTGTTCCTTGTCTGGTGGGTCAGCGCTTGCGCGCGTTGCCGATGAGCTGGCCGGCCACGACGAGCAGCACCGCGATGACGAACATCGAGAAGCCGATCACGTTGGCCTGGGCGGGGATCCCGCGCAGGTACGAGACGTAGACGAACTTGGGGAACGTCGTCTCGTCACCGGACACGAAGTTGGTGATGATGAAGTCGTCGAAGGACAACGAGAACGCCAGCAGCGCGGCTCCGACGATGCCCGGGAGCACCAGCGGGAAGGTGACCCGCCAGAACGTCCCACCCGGCCCCGCATACAGGTCCTGGGCCGCCTCCTCGAGGCGCGGGTCCAGGCTCTGCAGCCGGGCCTTGACCGTGACGACGACGAAGCTGATGCAGAACATCACGTGGGCGATGACGATCGTCCAGAACCCCAGCCGCAGGCCGAAGCGGGAGAAGCCCTGCACGAAGATCGTCAGCAGGCTGGCTCCCAGCACGATCTCGGGCGTCGCCATCGGGACGAAGACGAGCACGTTGCTCGTCGCCCGCCCGCGGAAGCGGTGCCGCACCAGCGCGAAGGCGAGCATCGTGCCCAGCACCGTGGCCACGACCGTCGCGATCGCCCCGACCTGGATCGAGGTCACCAGCGCCTCGCACACGCCGGGGGCGCCGCAGGGGTCCTTCCAGTGCTTCAGCGTGGGACCGGCCGCGGAGTTCCAGACGATGTTGGACTTGCGGTAGTCGTTGAAGGAGAAGACGAACGTGTAGGCCACCGGGACGAAGAGGTAGACGAGCACCGCGAGCGCGGCGATCATCGCGACGTGCGTGGTGAGCCAGGTCTTCACCCGGGCGCCGGTCGTCGGACCGGCGGCGTCCGACCGAGGGGGCGTGGACCCACCCGTGCGGGGGCGTGAGGCGGTGGCGGTCACAGGAGCTCCTCCGTGCCGAACTTGCGGATGTAGACGAACACCATCGCGAGGATGATCGCCATGAGGGTGAAGCTGAGCGCGGCAGCGGTCGGGAAGCCGCCGAGCACCCGGAAGAACTGGCTCTCGATGACGTTGCCGACCATCTTGGTGCTGCGGTCCGAGCCGAGCAGCTCGGCGTTGACGTAGTCACCCGCCGCCGGGATGAAGGTGAGCAGCGTGCCGGCGATGACGCCCGGCAGGCTCATCGGGAGCGTGACCTTGCGGAAGGTGGTGAGGCCGTTGGCGTAGAGGTCGCCACCGGCCTCGATGACCTTGGGGTCGGCCCGCTCGAGCGAGGCGTAGATCGGCAGCACCATGAACGGCAGGAAGTTGTAGGTCAGGCCCGCGACGACCGCGACCCACGTCTCGGTGATCCGGCCCCCGGGCAGCAGGTGCAGGAAGTTGAGGGTGTCCGCGACCGGCCCGTTGTCCGCGAGGATCTGGCGCCACGCGATGGTGCGCAGGATGAACGAGGTGAAGAACGGGGCGATGACGCAGATCATCATGACGCTGCGCCAGCGACCGGCCTTGAACGCCATCGCGTACGCCAGGGGGTAGGCCAGGACGAACGCGAAGAAGGTGGCCAGGCCGGCATACAGCAGGGACCGCCCGAAGTGCGGTGCGAAGTCGGTGATCGCCGTGAGGTAGTTCCCGAAGTTGACGTCCCGGTAGTAGTAGCCGGGGTAGCCGGGGAACCCGCTCTGGAGCGAGACCGTGAAGAGCTGCACCAGCGGCAGCACGAAGAAGACGAGCAACCACAGGGCGCCGGGGACGAGCAGCAGGTATGCCGCCCACGACCGACCGCCGCGCTCCTGCGGCGGTCCGTGGTCCGGTGCCGCCGGTGTCCCCCCGCCCACGTGGGCGAGGGCGCTCACGACGCGACCTTGGCTTCGGCCGCAGCTGCCTCGTCCACCTCGACCCCGAACGCGTGCCCGGAGTCCCACTCGAGCCACACGGTGTCGCCGGGGCGCAGGGTGTTGCGCTCGACGTCGAGGTTCTGCTCGTAGACGGCCCAGGTGCTGCCGCTGGGGACGGTCACGAGGTACTGCGTCGCGACCCCGGTGAAGGACACGTCGACCAGCGTGGCCTTGACGTCGTTCCCGGCACCGGTGGGCTGGTCGGTGGTGATCCGCACCTTCTCGGGACGCACCCCGAACATGATCTTGCCGCTGTGGACGGCCGACCTGGCCTTCGGGATCCGCACGGACGTGCCGGCGACGTCGACGACGAGGTTGTCACCGTCGGTGCCGGTGACCTCGCCCACGCCGAGGTTGGACTGCCCGACGAAGTTGGCCACGAACGACGTGCGCGGCAGGTCGTAGAGCTCCTCGGGGTGACCCATCTGCTCGATCTGCCCGGCGTTCATCACGGCGACGGTGTCGGCCATGGTCATGGCCTCCTCCTGGTCGTGCGTGACGTGGATGAAGGTCAGGCCGACCTCGGTCTGGATGCGCTTGAGCTCGACCTGCATCTGACGACGCAGCTTGAGGTCGAGGGCACCGAGCGGCTCGTCGAGCAGGAGGACCTCGGGACGGTTCACCAGGGCCCGGGCCAGTGCCACGCGCTGCTGCTGGCCACCGGAGAGCTGAGCCGGCTTGCGGGCCGCGAAGCCCGACATCTGCACGAGCTCGAGCGCGTCGTCGGCGGCCTTGGCCGCGTCGGCGTCGCCGCGGCGCTTGGGACCGAAGCCGACGTTGTCACGGATGGTGAGGTGCGGGAACAGCGCGTAGCTCTGGAACACCGTGTTGACGGGACGCTCGTAGGGCTTGGACCCGGTGAGGTCCGTGTCACCGATGAGGATGCGGCCACGGGTCGGCTGCTCGAGACCGGCCACCATGCGCAGGGTCGTCGTCTTGCCGCAGCCGGACGGGCCGAGCAGGGCGAAGAACGAGCCGCGCGGGACGGTCAGGCTCAGGTCGTCGACGGCGGTGAAGCTGGCGAACTGCTTGGTCACCGACTCGAGGTTGAGGTCGCCTTTGGCCGTGCGGAAACCGGACCCGCCGGAGGAGAAGAGTGCCATCAGTTACCGACCACCTTTGCCCAGATGCCGCTGTAGTCGGCGTCCTCCTGTGCGGAGAGCGCCCGGAAACCCTTGATGTTGTTGTCCTTGATGTAGGACTCGCTGGGGAAGATGAACGGGCTCTTGGCGAGCTCGGGGTCGATCTTCTCCATCTCGGCCTGGGCACCGGTGACCGGACAGACGTAGTTGACGTACGCGGCGACCTCGGCCGCGACCTCCGGTTGGTAGTAGTAGTCCATGAGCGCCATGGCGCTCTTCCGGTGCGTCGAGGTGATCGGGATCATCATGTTGTCGCTCCAGAGGGTGCCGCCCGACTCGGGGATCACGAACTCCCAGTTGTCGTTCTCGGTCTCGGCCCGCAGGACGAACAGGTCGCCGCTCCAGACGATCCCGGCGATGGCGTTGCCGCTCTTGAGGTCCTCGAGGTAGCTGTTGCCCTTGACCCGTCGGATGTAGCCGTCGCTGATCCGCTTGTCGATCTCGGCGACCGCTGCCTCGAACTGCGCCTTGCCGAACCCGCCGGAGATGTCGACGCCCTGCTGGAGCATGACCAGCCCCAGGGTGTCGCGGAACTCGCTCAGCACGACGATCTTGCCCTTGAGGTCGTCCTGCCACAGGTCGTCGAGGCTCTTGAGCTCGCGCCCCACCTTGGACTTGTCGTAGCCGATGCCGGCGAACCCGCTCTGCCAGGTCAGCGAGTGCTGGCGACCCGGGTCGAAGGAGACGTCCTTGAGCGAGTCGAGCAGGTTGGCCGCGTGCGGCATGCGGATCAGCTCGAGGGGCTGGGCGAGGCCGTCCCGGATCACGCGGTTGGCCATCCAGTCGGTGAAGACGAAGATGTCGCGGTCGATGTCCTGCTTGGCCCGCAGCTGCGGCGCGATCTTGTTGAAGTAGGAGTCGTTGTCGTCGACGTCCTCGCTGTACGTGACCTGGATCCCGGTCTTCTTGATGAAGGCCTCGAGGGTGGGGTACTTCTTGGTGTCCTCGTCGTAGTCGAGGTACGCCGTCCAGTTGGCCCACTTCAGGGTCTTGTCGGTTGCGGAGACGTCCGTCGGCAGCTTGACCGCGACGGCGCCGCTGGCCGGCGGCGCGGGCGGTGCGCACGCCGAGAGCGCTGCCGCAGCACCTCCCATGAGCGAGGCGCCGAGGAGGCCTCGACGGGTCATCGACCGGTCACGACCGGCGGACATCGCGGCACGGACCAGGCCGCGGGTGACGGGGTCTGCGGGGGGTCGCAGTGGTTTCATCGGCACTCACTAGGGTTCGGCCGGCCGACGCCCGAGGGCACCGGCCGGGTGGGACGGAGGTCAGCTGTCGATGTTGGCCATCACGTGCTTGATGCGCGTGTAGTCCTCGAAGCCGTACATGGACAGGTCCTTGCCATAACCGGACTTCTTGAAGCCGCCGTGCGGCATCTCCGCGACGACAGGGATGTGGGTGTTGATCCAGACGCAGCCGAAGTCGAGCGCCTTGGAGACGCGCATCGCCCGGCCGAAGTCCTTGGTCCAGACGCTGGAGGCCAGGCCGTAGTCCACGTCGTTGGCCCAGCGGATCGCCTCCTGCTCGTCGGTGAACCGCTGGACGGTGATGACCGGGCCGAAGATCTCGTCCTGGATGGCCTCGTCGTCCTGGGCCAGCCCCGACAGCACGGTCGGCTCCAGGAAGAACCCGTCGCCGAGCGAGGTCAGACGGTGCCCACCGGCGGCCACGGTCGCGTGGTCCGGGAGCCGCGACAGGAACCCCTCGACGCGCTCGAGCTGGTTGCGGTTGTTCACCGGTCCGAGCAGGGCGTCGGGGTCCTCGGGCAGGCCCACCTTGACCGAGGTCTTCGCGTGCTCCGCCAGCGCGGCGACGAAGTCGTCGTGGATCCGTGGGGCCACGAGCACGCGGGTGGCGGCCGTGCAGTCCTGGCCGGCGTTGAAGTAGCCCGCGGTGGCGATCCCCTCCACGGCGGCCTCGAGGTCCGCGTCGTCGAAGACGATGACCGGCGCCTTGCCCCCGAGCTCGAGGTGCACCCGCTTGAGGTCGCGGGCCGCGCTCTCGGCCACCTGCATGCCTGCCCGCACCGAGCCGGTGATCGCGACGAGCGCTGGCGTGCGGTGCTCGACCACGGCCCGGCCGGTCTCCCGGTCGCCGGTGACGACGTTGAACGTGCCGGCCGGCAGGAACTCCGAGGCGATCTCGGCCATGAGCAAGGTGGTCTCGGGCGTGGTGTCCGAGGGCTTGAGCACGACGGTGTTGCCCGCGGCCAGGGCCGGGGCGATCTTCCACGTCGCCATCATCATCGGGTAGTTCCACGGGGTGACCTGGCCGACGACGCCGATCGGCTCGCGCCGGATCCAGCTCGTGTGGCCCCTCATGTACTCGCCGGCCGAGCGGCCCTCCAGCACGCGGGCGGCACCGGCGAAGAAGCGGATCTGGTCGACCATCGGCGGCACCTCCTCGCTCGCGGTGAGGGCGTGCGGCTTGCCGGTGTTCTCGGACTCGAGCCGGACGAACTCGTCGGCGCGGCGCTCGATGGCGTCGGCGAACTTGAGCAGCGCGGCCTGGCGCTCGCTCGGGGTGGTCTGGCCCCACTCCTCGAACGCCGCGCTCGCCGAGGCGTACGCGTCGTCGACGTCCTGCGCCGTGGACACCGCGGCGGTGGCGACGACCCGTGCCGTGACGGGACTGACGATGTCGGCGCGGACGTCGGTCTGGGCGTCGACGTAGCGACCGCCCACGAAGTTGCGCAGCCTGCGCGGGGCGGACCCGGCGCCCGGGTCGCCGACGGCCGTCGCGGCATACGGGTCCGACGCTGGCGCCGGTGACGGTGCTGAGGACGGTGCGGGGGGTGTGGCGCCGGCGTGCGTGGCAGTCACTGACACTCCAAGGAAGCTCGGGAACGGATTCCGGTGGTTGGCACTGTAGACCCAGCTCCACGGATTTCAATAGGTTCTCGAGGGTTCGTTGCGGAAATCAACATCGAATTTACATTTCGGCAACGGAATCAGTCGCGCAGGGACTTGCGCCGAACACGATCAAACGACACCATGGCCGCGTGACCCGCACCCCCGGCAACGGCACCGATGTGCGCCTCGACGACGTGTCGAAGGCGATCATCGAGCTGCTGCAGGAGGACGGGCGGCAGTCCTACGCCACGATCGCCAAGCGCGTCGGGCTGTCGGAGGCGGCGGTGCGCCAGCGGGTGCAGCGCCTCCTCGACCAGGAGGTCATGCAGATCGTCGCCGTCACCGACCCCCTCCAGGTGGGGTTCCGGCGCCAGGCGATGATCGGCATCCGCGTCGACGGGGACCTGACGCCTGTCGGTGACGCGTTGTCGGCCATGGCTGAGGTCGACTACGTCGTCACCACGGCAGGATCGTTCGACATCCTCGCCGAGGTCGTCTGCGAGGACGACACCGAGCTGCTCGAGCTCCTCACGAAGCGGATCCGCCCCCTGCCGGGGGTGCAGTCCACCGAGACGTTCGTCTACCTGAAACTCAACAAGCAGCACTACAACTGGGGTACCCGATGAGCATCGATTCCACGTCCACGACCCCGGCCGGCACCGCCTACGCAGACGCCGCCCGCGACCACCTGTGGATGCACTTCACCCGCCACTCCACGTACGAGGAGGGCGGCAAGGTCCCCGTCATCGTCCGCGGTGAGGGCCACAAGATCTGGGACGACAAGGGCAAGGAGTACATCGACGGGCTCGCCGGCCTGTTCGTCGTCCAGGTCGGCCACGGTCGCCAGGAGCTCGCGGACGCCGCGGCCAAGCAGGCCAAGGAGCTCGCCTTCTTCCCGCTGTGGTCCTACGCGCACCCGAAGGCCATCGAGCTCGCCGAGCGCCTCGCCGCCGGCGCCCCCGGCGACCTCAACCGCGTCTTCTTCACCACCGGTGGTGGCGAGGCCGTCGAGACCGCGTGGAAGCTCGCCAAGCAGTACTTCAAGCTCACCGGCAAGCCCACCAAGCACAAGGTCATCTCGCGGTCGGTGGCCTACCACGGCACCCCGCAGGGAGCCCTGTCCATCACCGGCATCCCGGCCGCCAAGGAGATGTTCGAGCCGCTCGTGCCGGGCGCCTTCAAGGTCCCCAACACCAACCTCTACCGCGCGCCGGAGCACCTGCGCGACGACGAGAAGGCCTTCGGCCGCTGGGCCGCCGACCGCATCGCCGAGGCCATCGAGTTCGAGGGCCCCGACACCGTGGCCGCCGTCTTCCTCGAGCCGGTGCAGAACTCCGGTGGCTGCTTCCCGCCGCCGCCCGGGTACTTCGAGCGGGTCCGGGAGATCTGCGACGAGTACGACGTCCTGCTGGTCTCCGACGAGGTCATCTGCTCGTTCGGCCGCATCGGCTCGATGTTCGCCTGCGACGACTTCAACTACGTCCCCGACATCATCACCTGCGCCAAGGGCATGACCTCCGGGTACTCCCCCATCGGCGCGATGATCGCCAGCGACCGCCTGTTCGAGCCGTTCAAGAAGGGCACGACGAGCTTCCCGCACGGCTACACCTTCGGTGGCCACCCGGTGAGCTCGGCGGTCGCCATGGCCAACCTCGACATCTTCGACCGCGAGGGCCTCAACGACCACGTCAAGGAGAACGCCCCGAACTTCCGGGCGACCCTGGAGAAGCTGCGCGACCTGCCGATCGTCGGTGACGTCCGCGGCGCCGGGTACTTCTACGGCATCGAGCTCGTCAAGGACAAGGAGACCCGCGAGACGTTCAACGACGCGGAGTCCGAGCGCCTGCTGCGTGGCTACCTCTCCAAGGCCCTCTTCGACGCCGGCATCTACTGCCGCGCCGACGACCGTGGCGACCCGGTCATCCAGCTCGCGCCGCCGCTCATCATCGGCCAGCCCGAGTTCGACGACATCGAGAGCCGCCTGCGGTCGGTCCTCAAGGACGCCGAGAAGCACCTCTGAGCCGGCCGCCCTCGTGACCCAGCCACTCTGGTCCGAGGCCACGGAGCAGGAGGGCTCGTATGCCGCGTCGTCGGCACACGGGCCCTCCTCGGCTTCCGGGCCCCTCACCTCGTCCACCACCTCGTCGCCAGACCCGCTGCCCCCGCGCGCCGACGTCGTCATCGTCGGCGCCGGGTTCACCGGGCTGTGGACCGCGCACTACCTCCTGGCAGCGGACCCGTCGCTCGACGTGGTCCTGCTCGAGGCGCGGCACGCAGGGTTCGGGGCCAGCGGTCGCAACGGCGGCTGGGTCTCGGCGCTGTGGCCGGTCGGACCCGACACGCTGGCCCGCCGTTCGGGCCGGGCGGCCGCCGAGGCGATGCTGGCCGAGCTGCGCCACACGGTCGACGAGGTCGGCAGGGCAACGGAATCCGCGGGCATCGACTGCGGATTCCGCAAGGGCGGAACGCTGGGCCTGGCCCGCTCGCAGGCCCAGGCCACCCGCGCCCACGCCGAGGTCGCCCACGCGCAGGAGTGGGGCATCGACACCAGCTGGCTCGACGCCGGTGAGGCGACCGAGCGGCTCGCGGCCGACGGCGTGCTCGGCGCGACGTACAACCCGCACTGCGCCCGGGTGCACCCCCGCCGCCTCGTGGACGGACTGGCCGCCGAGGTCCGCCGTCAGGGCGCCCGCATCATGGAGGGGTTCCGGGTCGAGGCGATCGAGCCGGGGTCGGCACTCCTGGCCGACGGCCGCACCATCGCGGCCCGGCACGTCATCCGCGCCACCGAGGGCTTCACCCCGGTGCTGGCCGGGCACCGGCGCACCGTCGCCCCGGTCTACTCCCTCATGGTGGCCACCGAGCCGCTGCCGTCCGGTCTCTGGGACCAGATCGGCCTGGCCCAGCGGGAGACGTTCGCCGACCACCGCCACGTGATCATCTACGGCCAGCGCACCGTTGACGACCGGCTGGCCTTCGGCGGACGCGGCGCGCCCTACCACTTCGGCTCCCGCGTCAGTCCCGAGTTCGACCACGACGCAACAGTTTTCGCCGATCTGCGCGCCACCCTGCGCGACCTCCTCCCCCAGATCGAGGGTGTCGCGTTCACCCACGCCTGGGGCGGTCCGCTCGGCATCGCCCGTGACTGGCACCCGTCGGTCGGCCACGACCCGGCCACCGGGCTCGGGTGGGCCGGGGGCTACGTCGGTGACGGGGTCGCGGCCAGCAACCTCGCAGGGCGCACCCTCGCCGACCTCGTCCTCGGACGCCATACGGCTATCACGGACCTGCCGTGGGTCGGCCACCGCAGCCGACGCTGGGAGCCCGAGCCGGCGCGGTGGGTCGGGATCAACGCCGGGCTGCGCCTGGCGCACGCGGCCGACCGGGAGGAGTCCCGCACCGGCCGACCGGCGCGGATCGGCCGTCTCCTCGAGGCCCTCACCGGCCACTGACCCGGGCGGCCAGCGCCACGACCGCGTCGCTGGCAGACTCCGAGGGTGTCCACGCCTCCCGCCGAGCTCTCGGCCGCCGCCCTCGAGTTCGTCACCGTCCGCCACCTCGCGACCCTGACCACCCTGCGCCGGGACGGGAGTCCGCACGTCGTGCCCGTCGGGTTCACCTGGGACAGCGAGGCGCTCGTGGTCCGGGTGATCACCAGCGGCACCAGCCAGAAGGCGCGCAACGCGGCGGCGGGGACCCGCGCGGTCGTGTGCCAGGTCGACGGCCGCCACTGGCTGTCCTTCGAGGGACCCGCCCGCGTCCTCACCGACCGTGACTCGGTCGCCGACGCCGAGCAGCGGTATGCCGCCCGCTACCGCGTGCCTCGCGAGAACCCCGAGCGCGTGGTCATCGAGATCGCCGTGGACCGGGTCCTCGGCAACGTCTGAGCGGCCCACCCCTAGAGTCGAGCCATGGTCGGGGCCCGCAGGAGCACCACCCGGGAGGTCGAGTCGCTGCCCGCGCTCGAGGCGCTGCTCGCCTCCGGGAGGCCGCTGACCGGCGCCCGCCTCCAGGACCTCGACCTCACCGGCCACGAGGCTGAGCTGCTCGCCCGCAGCGACCTCAGCGGGCTGGTCGTCCTCGGTGGTCGGCTCTCCGCGGCGCTCGACGCGCACCTGAGGGCCCACCACGCCCTCGTCTTCCCGACCGACCCGCACGCGCCGGTCGACCCCTACCGCGCCACCCTGTACTCCCCCGACGAGCTCTACGCGGGGCTCGGGGAGCACGGGTACGACGCGACCCCCGATGCCCGCGCGTACCGCTGGGCGCTCGACGGGACGCACCACCACGACGCGTTCGTCACGCTGCTGCGCGCGATCCACGACGACTCGATCACGGATGCGCTCGACGAGGTCGTCCACGGACGACCGGTCGTCGGGGTGATGGGCGGGCACGCGCTCGAGCGCGGACGGGCCGCCTACGCCGAGGCCGCGCGGCTGGGGCACCGACTCGCCGGCCTCGGGCTCGTCGTGGCCACCGGTGGTGGCCCCGGGGCGATGGAGGCCGCCAACCTCGGTGCGCTTGCCCCGGACGAGGGCGGCCTGGCGACGGCTCTCGACCGGCTGGCCGCGGTGCCGTCCTTCCGCCCCGACATCGGCGCCTGGGCCGCGCTGGCCCTCGACGTGCGCAAGGACCTCGTCACCGTCCGGCACCCCGGCAAGGACCCTCAGCCCGGCGAGGGCCCTCTGCCCGGCGTGGATCCGGCGGCGACCGCTCGGCCCGCGCCCGCGCGCAGCCTCGGCATCCCCACGTGGTTCTACGGCCACGAGCCGCCCAACGTCTTCTGCGACGGGATCGGCAAGTACTTCTCCAACGCCATCCGCGAGGACGGCCTGCTCGCGCGGGCCACCGCCGGACTCGTCGTCCTCGAGGGCTCCGCCGGCACCGTGCAGGAGGTCTTCCAGGCGCTGACGCCGTTGTACTACGCCGCCTCCGCCACCGACGGTCCGGAGGCGCTCGGCTCCCGCCCGCTGCCCCCGGTGGTCCTCGTGGGCCAGGAGCACTGGACCGACACCGTGCCGATCTGGTCGGCGGTGCGGGCCCTCGGGCAGGGCCGCCCCCTCGGCGAGGCCCTCCACCTCGTCGACACCGTCGAGGACGCGGTGGCTGTCATCGAGGACGCCCCTGGGGGCGCCGCGTGACTCCCGTCGTCAACGCCGTCGTCACGCTCGGCATGCTCGTCATCGTCCCGCTCGGCCTGCGCCTGCTGCCCGTCCCCGGGACCGACCGCGTCGCCCGGATCTACCCGGTCTTCGCCGTCCCCGGTGTCATCGCCCTCGGGCTCCCCCGTGGTGCGCTGTCGACGACCCTGGCCTGCTGGTACGGCGTGGGTACGCTCCTGCTCGTCGCCCTCGCAGCGCGGTATGCGTGGAACTGCCTGTCCCGCAAGGCGTTCCGGGCCACGGACGCAGCAGCCATCACTGCGCTGGCGTGTCCGGCCATCGCCGCCTTCGCCCTCGTCAGCGAGCGCTCGTCGCTCGAGGTCTTCGGGTTCAGCCTCAAGATCCTCGCGCTCACCGTCCCCCACTTCCACTACGCGGGCTTCGCCGCAGCGCTGGTCGCCCACCTCGTCGCCGCCGCCCACCCCAGTGCCGTGACGACCGCTGCCGCGTGGTCGGTCCCGACGGGGACGCTCGTCGTCCTGCTCGGCTACTTCGTCAACGACGAGGTCGAGCTGCTGGGCGCCGCGATCCTCACCGCCGGGATGTGGCTCGTCGGGTGGACCCTGTGGACCCGCTCGCGCGCGGCGACGAACGACCCGCGCACCCGTCTCCTGCTCGGGGTCAGCGCCGTCACCCTCGTGGCGACGATGCTGCTCGCCCTCGACTGGGCGCTCGGCCACGTCGTCGACGCCGTGCCGCACCTGCCGATCGAGTGGATGGCGTGGACCCACGGCCTCGCGAACGCCGTCGGCTTCGCCCTCTGTGCCCTCTACGCCCTGCGCCGCACCCCCGACCCGGAACGAGTCACCCCGTGAAGCTCACCGACCTCGCCCACCTCCCCCTCACCTACGAACCCCGCGGGCTCACCCTCGACGGGCCGCTCCCTGAGGGCTTCCACCACCTCGAGGTGGAGCGCCGGCTGGGAGCCGGCGACGCGGCATACGCCAGGGCGTCGGAGGCCCTCATGCGCTGGGCACCGCAGCGCGGGATCGGGCTGCGGCCCGTCGCGACCGCACCGCGGGCCGCGGAGGGCGTCGAGATCCTCAGCCACCTCGCGGTCCTGCCCATCCCCTGTCGCGTCGTCTGGGCGGTCGAGGGACCCGACCGGACCGGGTTCGGCTACGGCACGCTGCGCGGCCACATCGAGAGCGGCGAGGAGGGATTCCTCATCGAGCGCCGCGGCGATGACGTGTACGCCGTCATCCGGGCCTACGCGCGCGCCGCCACGCTCCTGGCCCGCCTCGGCGGACCGGTGAGCTGGCAGCTCCAGAAGGTCTCCGCGCTGGGCTACCTGCGCGCCCTCCAGCGCGCCACCGACGCCCCCTGACCCCACCCCTCCCGCACAACGCTGGTTGCGCGGGAAACCGCGGGTTGTTGTCCCGACTGTTGCCGCGCAACCGGCGTCCTGCGGAGCACGGTGCGGGCGGGGCGTGGGTCAGTCGAAGACGATGGTGCGGCGGCCGCGCAGGACCACGCGGTGCTCGGCGTGCCACCGCACCGCCCGCGCGAGCGCCATCGCCTCGAGCTCCTGACCGACGGAGGCCAGCTGGGCCGGGCTCATGCGGTGGTCGACCCGCCGGAAGTCCTGCTCGATGATCGGGCCCTCGTCGAGGTCGGCCGTGACGTAGTGCGCGGTGGCCCCGATGACCTTGACCCCGCGGTCGTGCGCCTGCGTGTAGGGCTTGGCCCCCTTGAAGCTCGGCAGCAGCGAGTGGTGGATGTTGATGATGCGGCCCGGCAGGTCGGCGCACAGGTCAGCGGAGAGGATCTGCATGTAGCGCGCCAGGACGATCGTGTCGGCGCGGTGCTCGGCGACGAGGTCGCGCAGCTGCTGCTCGGCGGCAGGCTTGGTGTCGCGGGTGACGGGGACGTGGTGGAACGGGACACCGTGCCACTCCGCGAGGCCGCGGAAGTCCTCGTGGTTGGACACGATCGCCGGCACCTCGATCGGCAGCGACCCGCTCTCGACCCGGAAGAGCAGGTCGTTGAGGCAGTGCCCCTGCTGGCTCACCATGACCAGCACGCGGGGGCGGCGGGAGAGGTCGTGGACGGCGTACTCCATCGCGAACTCCGCAGCCACGGGCGCGAGGGCCGCGTCGACGTCGGCCACCGGCAGCGCCCTGCCCTCACGCACGAGGTGCATGCGCAGGTGGAACTCTCCCGACGTCGCATCGGCGAACTGCTGGCTGTCGAGGATGGTCATCGACTGCTCGAGCATCACCCCCGAGACGGCGTGGACGATACCGCGGCGGTCGGGACAGGAGACGGTGAGGACGAACTCGCGGCCGCTCTCGGCGGACGCAGGCAGGGACTGGTGCACGCGGACAGCCTAGGGGCGCGTCATCAGCACGATGCCCAGGCACATCTCGTCGGTCGTCCCCTCACCCCAGACGACGTACCGCTCGGGCACCCCGGCGAGCGCCGGCAGCTGGTCGCGCAGGCTCTGGTCGTGGCGGCAGGTGACGGTGAGCGTGTCACCCGGCGCCACCCGGACCCCCGGCGTGACCGGCTTGCTGCCCTGGTCGTCGAAGTCCCAGACGGGCAGGTCGAGCACCGTCTGCTCGTCCTGCTTCCCCTTGTTGACCACGATGGAGATGCTCCGCCCGAGCAGGTGCATGTGCCCGGCGGTCGCCCGTATGGTGCCCGCCTGCGTCACCGGGCGAGTGCAGGACTGGGTGGGTGTCGCCCGCAGCTCCCCGCACAGCAGGTGCAGGGCGTTGGCGGTGGAGCCGGCTGCGAACCCGAAGCGCTGCTGGACGTCGGCGACGGCCGCCGGCCGCGCGCAGAGCGGACCCGTGCGACCCGGACGACAGGGCAGCTCCACCGGGCCGGGCAGGAGCACGGTCTCCAGCGTCTTGCGGCTGCCGTCGTCGGGGGCGACCCTGAGCCGGGCCGCCGTGGTGTCGGGCTGGTCGCCCGCGAGCAGGTTGTAGTGGACCTGCATGACGATCCGCGAGCCCGGCTCGAGCGGCATGCCGAGGTCCTTGGCCAGGAGGCGCTCGCCGCCACCGGGCGCCCACGCCCCGAGCCAGGGGGCGTCGTCGAGACCGCTGCCCTGGCTCTCGACGCCCGTGCCGCCGAAGCAGGTCCAGCCCTGGCCGGCCTGCCCACGGTCCTGCTCCTCGGCACGGGCCACCTTGTCCGGCGGGACCCGGAACAGGATGACGTGGTGCACCACGTCCGGGTTGCCCGGCAGGACGTCGATGCCGGTGACCACCGACTTCTCGCGCACCTCCGGGTCCAGCAGGAAGCAGCGGTAGTCGTCCGTGCCCGGCGCCGCGGGGGCCTTCGGCGTGTACGCCTGCGGCATGGTGAGCGTGACCGACCGCTCACCGGCACGCAGCGGGGCCGCGGGCGTCGTCGGCGACGTCGCGGCGCCGTGCCCGCTGCCGTGTCCGGCACCGTGCCCCTGGGCCGTCGTGGCGGGGGTCGAGGTCGACGCGGCCGCCGGTGCGCCGCCCTGGTCACCGGGCACGCCTGGGTCGTCGACCGAGGCGACAGAACCTGCACACCCGCCGAGGAGCAGCACGCCCACCAGGGTGACGACGGCGTGTGCCGTCGAACGGCGGGTCCCGTGGCTGCGTCGCTTCACCTCACGAGTGTAGGGAGCGCCGGCACCGGCGAGGGAGGGTTCCGGTCAGGCGGTGGAGGCGGCGAGCTGGCCGCAGGCGCCGTCGATGTCCTGGCCGCGCGTGTCGCGGATCGTCGTCGGGATGCCGTGGGCCCGCAGGCGTTCGACGAACTGCTGCTCGACCCCCGGACGCGAGGCGGTCCACTTCGACCCCGGCGTGGGGTTGAGCGGGATGGGGTTGACGTGGACCCAGCCCCGTCCGCGGGCGTTCAGCTTCTTCCCGAGGAGGTCGGCGCGCCAGGCGTGGTCGTTGATGTCCTTGATGAGCGCGTACTCGATGCTCACCCGGCGCCCGGTCGCCTCGTAGTAGCGGTACGCCGCGTCGAGCGCCTCGTCGACGCTCCACCGCGTGTTGATGGGGACGAGCTCGTTGCGCAGCTCGTCGTCCGGGGCGTGCAGCGACAGGGCGAGGGTGACGGGGATGCCCTCGGCAGCGAGCTTGTCGATGGCCGGGACCAGTCCCACCGTCGACATGGTGATGCCTCGGGCGGACATGCCCAGGCCGTCGGGGGCCGGGTCGGTCATCCGCCGGATCGCCCCGACGGCGGCCTTGTAGTTGGCCAGCGCCTCGCCCATGCCCATGAAGACGACGTTCGAGATGCGCGTCGGACCGCTCACCTCGGGGGCGCCGTCCTCGTCACCGAGCTCGGCGCCCTCGGTGTCGGAGCCCTCGACCGAGGCGGCGAGGTCGCCGCTGCGGAGCATGCGGGCGGCCTGGACGACCTGCTCGACGATCTCGCCGGCCGACATGTTGCGGGTGAGGCCGGCCTGGCCGGTGGCGCAGAACGGGCAGTTCATGCCGCACCCGGCCTGGCTGGAGATGCAGATGGTGACGCGCTTGGGGTAGCGCATGAGGACCGACTCGACGATGGCGCCGTCGTGCAGCTTCCACGCCGACTTGATGGTCATGCCGTCGTCGGCGGTGCGCTGCACGTGCGGCGTCAGCAGCGTCGGGAGGAGGTCGGCCACGAGCTCGTCGCGGATGCCCTTGGGCAGGTCGGTCATCTCGTCGGGCGACCCGACGAGGCGCTCGAAGTAGTGCGTCGAGAGCTGCTTGGCGCGGAACCCCTTGTGCCCCAAGGCCTCCACCGCTTCCTTGCGCTCCGCCGGGGAGAGGTCGGCGAGGTGGCGCGGGGGCTTGCCCCGTCGCGGTGCGGTGAACGTCAGGGCGCCGGGGGCGGGGCGCTGCGTCGTGGGCTCGGGCAGGGAGGTCGTCATGGCTCCCCCAGTTTCGCAGCCCCCGCCGGAACTGCCCAATCGCCCGAGGCCGACCCGTCCTAGGGTGGGAACACCGACCACGGGAGGAAGTGCATCCATGGGGCTGTTCTCGCGCAGCAAGGGCTCGCCCGACCCGGACGAGCCCGCTCCCCGCCAGGTCGACGAGGCGCTCACGATGTTCGAGTCGGCTCAGGCCGCGAGGTTCCGGGCGACGGTCCGCGAGACCCTGGCCGAGATGGGCTACGAGGTCACCGTCCTCGTCGACCACGTGACCACCGACGACGGCCGCCAGTGGGGCCTGTGGAACCTCGCGGCCGGTTGCGCCGGGACCGACCCGCAGCAGTGGCCGTCCGCGATCCGGGAGCACTTCACGACGATCATGGCCGCCGGCGACGACGAGCCACTCACCGACGAGTACCTCCGGGCGCACGTCGTGACCCGCCTCATGGAGGAGGACGGGCTGCGGCAGACCCCCGACTGGATCGACCGCGGCCTGGAGTGGGCTCCGGGCGTGCGTCAGGTCGTCGTCGTGGACACCCCGCAGACCGTGCAGGTGGTGCCCCCTGCCGCCCTTGAGGAATTCGCGCCCCTCGGGCCGTGGTTCGACCGCGGCCTGGCCAACCTGCGCGCGCAGCTCGACACCGAGCAGTACGAGCTCGAGGAGGTCACCCACGAGGACGCCTCCTTCTCCTGCCTGCTCGGCGACAGCGTCTACACCGCGAGCCTGGCCCTGCTCCTGCCGGACGTCGTGCGCCGGTATGCCGCGCGGCCGGCCACCGAGAAGGGCGTCCTGTTCGCCGTCCCCTACCGCCACCAGCTGGCGTTCCACGTCATCGAGGAGCCGCAGGCCGCGCTGAACGCCCTGCTGGTCCTGCCGCAGTTCGCCGCCGCGGGGTTCCTCGAGGGCAGCGGACCGGTCAGCCCCAGCGTGTTCTGGTGGCGCGAGGGCGAGATCCGCCAGATCTCCCGGCTGACCCCGGAGCGCACCCTCGCCGTGACCCCGGGACCCGAGCTCGAGCTCCTGCTGGGGATGACCCGGCGCGAGGAGGACTGAGCCCCGACGTTAGCAGACGTCAGCCGACGTCAGGCCGGTGTCAGGCAGGGACGACCCAGGCGAGCAGCGCCCAGGCGACCGGCGCGACCAGGACGAGGGAGTCGAGGCGGTCCATGATGCCGCCGTGCCCCGGCAGGATCGTGCTCATGTCCTTGATGCCGAGGTCACGCTTCACGGTCGACTCGGTGAGGTCGCCGACCGTGGCTGCCACCGCGACGCAGGCGCCGAGCAGGGCGCCGCCCCACCACGGCCCGCCGAGCAGCAGCACCACGGCGACCGCACCACCCGCGACGCAGGTGAGCACCGAGCCGCCGAAGCCCTCCCAGGACTTCTTGGGGCTGACCGAGGGGGCCATGGGGTGCCGGCCGAAGAGCACCCCGAAGACGTATCCGCCGACGTCGCTGAGGACGGTGACGAGGATGAAGACCACGATCCGCCGTGCGCCGTCCTCCTCCGCCGAGAGCATCAGCGCCGCGAACCCGGCCAGGAACGACGGGTAGACCGCGACGAAGAACCCGCCGGCGATGTCACGCACCGCGTCGAGGACGCCGTCGGCGATGCGCCACAGCAGGATGCCGACGCAGGTGAGCCCGAGCGTGACGATCAGCGCCTCACCGCCGCCCACGTAGGCCGACAGGATCATGCTGACGCTGCCCACGAGGCTGGGCACGAGGGGCACGGTGATCGACACCTGGAGCAGCGCCCGCCGCAGCTCCCACACGCCGACCCCCACCGCGGCCACGACCACGACGAGCATGAGCTCCTTGCGCAGCAGCAGCGACCCGACGATGAGGATGCCGAGGCCGACTCCGACGGAGATCGCCGCGGGCAGGTTGCGCCCGGCCCGCGAGGGCCTGGTCACGGGTGCCGCGTCATCGGCTCGGCCGCCGCCGGAGTCGCCCGGGATGGCGCCGACGGCGTCGGACGATGCGTCACGACGCTGGCGTCGCGCGCTGCGGGATGGGGGAAGGGACATGGCGGGGCTGCGAACGTCCTTTCGGCGGTGGGGCGAGCGCCTCACACCTCGAGGAGCTCGGCCTCCTTGCCCTTGAGCAGCTCGTCCACGCTGTCGACGTACTTCTTCGTCGTGGCGTCGAGCTCCTTCTCGCCGCGGGCGCCGTCGTCCTCGCCGATCTCGCCGTCCTTGACGAGCTTGTCGATCTCGTCCTTGGCCTTGCGACGGATGTTGCGGATCGACACCTTGGCGTCCTCACCCTTGGTGCGGGCGAGCTTGATGTAGTCCTTGCGGCGCTCCTCGGTGAGCATCGGCAGGACGCAGCGGATGACGTTGCCGTCGTTGCTGGGGTTCACCCCGAGGTCGGAGTCGCGCAGGGTCTTCTCGATCTCGCTCATCGCCGACTTGTCGAACGGGGAGATGAGGATGGTGCGCGCCTCGGGCGTCTGGAAGGACGCGAGCTGCTGCAGGGGGGTCGGGGCTCCGTAGTAGCTGACCGTGAGCTTGTTGAACATGCCCGGGGTCGCCCGACCGGTGCGGATGCCCGCGAAGTCCTCCTTGGCGACCTCGACGGCCTTGTCCATCTTCTCCTCGGCCTCGAGCAGAGTCTCTTCAATCATGTCCGGCTCCTTCTCGGGCGGCCCGGTTCCGGGGCCGCCGGTGGTGTGTGGTCAGTCGGGGTGGGTCGTGCGTGGTGCGGGCGCAGACTCACCCGGGGGTGACCAGCGTCCCGATCCTCTCACCGCGCAGCGCCTTGACGACGTTCCCCTCGCCCTCCATGCCGAACACGACCATCGGCAGCTTGTTGTCCATGCAGAGGCTGAACGCCGCCGTGTCGACGACCCGCAGGCCACGCTGCATGGCCTCGGTGTAGGTGATCTCGTCGTACTTCGTGGCGGAGGGGTTGGTGCGCGGGTCGGAGTCGTAGACCCCGTCGACGCCGTTCTTGCTCATCAGCACCGCGTCGCACTTGATCTCCAGCGCGCGCTGGGCCGAGACGGTGTCGGTCGAGAAGAACGGCATGCCGGCGCCGGCGCCGAAGATGACGACCCGGCCCTTCTCGAGGTGCCGGATGGCCCGACGCGGGATGTAGGGCTCGGCCACCTGGCCCATCGTGATCGCGGTCTGCACGCGCGTCTCGATGCCTTCCTTCTCCAGGAAGTCCTGGAGGGCGAGGCAGTTCATCACGGTGCCGAGCATGCCCATGTAGTCGGCGCGGGTGCGGTCCATGCCCTGCTGCTGGAGCTCGGCCCCGCGGAAGAAGTTGCCGCCACCGATGACCACGGCGACCTCGATGCCGCTGCGGACCGACTCGGCGATCTGGCGGGCGACGCCGCGGACGACGTCGGGGGCCAGGCCCACCTTGCCGCCGCCGAAGACCTCCCCGGAGAGCTTGAGCAGGACGCGGCGCCGCAGGGCGGGCGACCCGTCGATGGACGATCCGGCTGGGGCGGTCTGCTCAGGGGCAGAAGTCACGACAGATCCTCCTGGGGCTGTACTGGCGGTCACCGCATACTTCCACACCTGCGGCCAACCACCGCCCCCGTGGTCGGTCCCGGGTTGGGCCCCCGGCCCCCTCGCGTGGCAGGGTTGGCCGCGGTGGACCTCGAGCACCCCTCGACGGCTCCCCGGCCAGCACGCAGCGAAGGAGACGCACATGAGGTCAGGCATCCTCCCCGGGCACCGCGACGACGCCGTCCGGCCCCAGGACGACCTGTTCGGCTACGCCAACGGCACGTGGGTCCGCGAGACGGAGATCCCCGGTGACCGGGGGCGGTACGGCACCTTCGACATGCTGCGCGAGCAGTCCGACGAGCGGGTCCGGCGCATCATCGAGCAGGCGGCTGCGGACACGACCGCCGAGAAGGGGTCGGCCACCCGCAAGGTCGGCGACCTCTACCGCTCCTTCCTCGACGAGGAGCGCGTCGAGGCCCTGGGTCACACCCCGATCGACGAAGACCTCGAGGACATCGACAAGATCACGGGCACGGACGAGCTGTTCCTCACGATGGGCCGCCTCCAGCGCCTGGGCGTCCCCGGGCTCTTCGGGCTCTACGTCGCCCCGGACGCCAAGAACCCCGAGGAGTACACGCTCTACCTGAGCCAGGGCGGCCTCGGCCTGCCCGACGAGTCGTACTACCGCGAGGAGCGGCACGCAGCCGTGCTGGCTGCATACCTGCCGCACGTGGCGCGCATGCTCGACCTCGTGGGGATCGGCGGGGGCTCCACGGAGCCCGGCTCCCCCGCGGCGGCCGTCGTGGCGCTCGAGACCGCGCTCGCCTCCCACCACTGGGACAACGTCGCCACGCGCGACGCCGTGAAGACCTACAACCCCTACGGGCGCTACGACCTCGACGACCTCGGCCCCGAGATCTTCTGGATGGAGTACATCCGTGGGCTCGACGCCAAGGGTGCGTTCGAGAACGTCGTCGTCGGGCAGCCGAGCTTCCTCGACGGGGTCTCGATCCTGCTCGACGAGCACAGCATCGAGGACTGGAAGGCGTGGCAGTCCTTCCACCTCGTCAACGCCTCCGCCCCGCTGCTGAGCAAGGCCTTCGTCGACGCCGACTTCGACTTCTCCGGGCGCGTCATCAGCGGCCTGCCGCAGAACCGCGAGCGCTGGAAGCGTGGGGTCTCCCTCGTCGAGGGCGCGATCGGTGAGGTCGTGGGCCAGCTGTATGCCGCGGAGTACTTCCCGCCGCAGGCCAAGGAGCGCATGGTCACCCTCGTCGACAACCTCGTCGAGGCGTTCCGCCGCTCTTTCGAGCGACTCGACTGGATGGGCCCCGAGACGCGCGCGCAGGCCCTGGAGAAGCTCGAGTCGTTCACCCCCAAGGTCGGCTACCCCGACGTGTGGCGCGACTACTCCGAGCTGACCATCGACGACGACCTCGTCGCGAACGTGCGGCGGGCCAACGACTTCGAGTTCGAGCGCGAGCTGCGCAAGCTCGGCGGCCCCATCGACCGCGACGAGTGGATGATGCTGCCGCAGACGGTGAACGCCTACTACCACCCGATGCTCAACGAGATCGTCTTCCCGGCCGGCATCCTCCAGCCGCCGTTCTTCGACATGGACGCCGACGACGCGGTCAACTACGGCGGCATCGGGGCGGTCATCGGGCACGAGATCGGCCACGGCTTCGACGACCAGGGCTCGCGCTACGACGCCCGTGGTGCGCTTCGCGACTGGTGGACCGAGGAGGACCGCGCCCGCTTCGACGAGCGGACGCAGGCGCTCATCGCCCAGTTCAGCGAGCTGTCGCCGCTCGCCGCACCGGACGACAAGGTCAACGGCGCCCTCACGGTCGGCGAGAACATCGGCGACCTCGGTGGCCTCGCGATCGGCTACGCCGCGTACCGGATCGCCACCGAGGGTGAGCAGGTCCCTGAGCTCGACGGCCTGACCGGTGCCCAGCGCTTTTTCGTGGGCTGGGCCCAGGTCTGGTCGGGCAAGGCCCGGACCGAGGAGGCCAAGCGGCTGCTCGCCATCGACCCGCACTCCCCCATGGAGATCCGGGCCAACGCGGTGCGCAACTGCGACGAGTTCCACGAGGCGTTCGACGTCCGCGAGGGCGACGGCATGTGGCTCGCGCCCGAGCAGCGCGTCCGCATCTTCTGAGCAGCAGATGAGCGCCACCCTGCGCGACGACCCGCCCGTCACCGTCGCCATCACGCGACGGGTCCGGCCCGAGGACGAGCAGCTCATGCAGGCCTGGGTCGAGGCCGGCACGTCCCTGGCCCAGCGGTTCCCCGGCTTCCTGGGCACCGGGTGGCTGCGTCCGGGGCCGGGGTCCCGCGACTGGCACATGCTCTACCGCTTCGACTCCCGCGCCAGCCTGCTGCTGTGGGAGGAGTCGCGGGAGCGCACCATGTGGCTGCGCTCGGCGCAGGACCTCGTGCAGCACACGCGGGTCGAGCACCGCACCGGCATCGAGGGCTGGTTCGACGAGCCGCAGCAGCGCCCCGCCGACGAGCTGGCCGAGCCCGTGCCGCCGGCCCCGCCGCGCTGGAAGCAGGCGGTGACCATCTGGCTGGCGTTCTTCCCGACCAACCTGCTCTTCACGTGGGTGCTCATGCCGTTCACGCGCGACTGGCCGCTCGTGCTGCGGGTCCTGTTCATGACCGTGCTGCTCACGCCGGTGATGACCTACCTCGTGCTGCCGCAGGTGACCCGGCTGCTCCACCCCTGGCTGGTCAGAACCCGGCGTTCCTGAGCAGGAAGTCGGTCTCGGTGTCGCGCCCGCCCCGCGGGTCGGGACCCGGGTCGACGTCCTGGACGGTCCGCATCTGCTCGGGCGGCACGCGCTCGGGCAGGTGGGTGAAGTCCCGTGGCTCGCGGGTCCGTGGCGCCTTCGCTGCGGTCTTGCGTGCTCTCCCCATGCTCCGAGTATGCGGCCCGCTCCCGCCGGCGCGCACGCTCCGGACGATCACGGACCGGCTCGGGGCGCCCGGGGTGGGCACGCGCCATACCCTCGCCCACACCCTCGCCCACGCAGGAGGCCCGCCCCCCGAAGGGGACGGGCCTCGTGAACTGCGGTGGAGCCGGTGTCAGCTGCCGACGCGGAAGCGGGCGAACGACGTCGCGGTCGCGCCGGCCTCCTCGAGCACCTTGGCGACGGTCTTCTTGGCGTCCTTGGCGAACGGCTGCTCGAGCAGGACGTTCTCCTTGAAGAAGCCGTTGACGCGTCCCTCGACGATCTTCGGGAGGGCGGCCTCGGGCTTGCCCTCCTCCTTCGCCGTGGCCTCGGCCACGCGGCGCTCGTTCTCGACGGTGGTCGGGTCGACCTCGTCGCGGCTGAGCACCGTGGGGCTGAACGCCGCGACGTGCATCGCGACGTCGCGGACGACCTGCTCGTCGCCACCCTCGGCGCCGACGAGGACACCGATCTGCGCGGGCAGGTCGGGGCTGGTCTTGTGCAGGTAGGACACGACGACCGGGGCCTCGACGCGGGCAACGCGCTTGACCTCGATCTTCTCGCCGATGGTCGCGTTGGCGTCGTCGAGCAGCTGCTTGACGGTGCGACCGTCCTCGAGCGTGCTGCCGAGCAGCGCGTCCGCGTCGGCCACACCCGAGGCGACGGCCTGGGTGAGGACCTGGTCGGCGAGGGCGATGAACTTCTCGCCCTTGGCGACGAAGTCGGTCTCGCAGAGGACCTCCACGAGGGTGCCCGTGCCGGCGCCGGCCTTGGCCGTGACCAGCCCGTTGGACGCGGTGCGCCCCTCGCGCTTGGTGACGCCCTTCTGGCCCTTCACACGAAGGATCTCGGTGGCCTTGGCGCGGTCGCCGTCAGCCTCGTCGAGGGCCTTCTTGACGTCGAGCATGCCGGCGCCGGTGGACTCACGCAGCGCCTTGATGTCAGCGGCGGTGTAGTTCGCCATGTGTGTTTCTCAGCTCTTCTCTGTCAGGAGTGCGTTCGGTGGACGAGGGTTGCTCAGGCCTTGGCGTCGGCGTCGGCCGGAGCCTCGGTCGCCTCGGCGGCGGGAGCCTCGGTGGCCTCGGCGGCAGGTGCCTCGGTCGTCTCGGCAGCAGCAGCCTCAGGAGCGTCGGCGGCAGCGGTCTCGCCGGCCTCGGGGGCAACCGCGTCAGCGGTCTTGGCGGCGTCGCCACCGAGGAGCTCGCGCTCCCACTCGGCGAGGGGCTCGTCGGTCGCGACGACACCCTCGGCCTGCTCGCCGGACTTGCCGGAGGAGCGGGACATGAGGCCGTCGGCCACGGCGTCGGCGATGACCCGGGTCAGCAGCGTGACGGAACGGATCGCGTCGTCGTTGCCGGGGATCTTGTAGTCGACCTCGTCGGGGTCGCAGTTGGTGTCGAGGATCGCGATGACCGGGAGCCCGAGCTTGCGCGCCTCGTCGACGGCCAGGTGCTCCTTCTTGGTGTCGACGATCCACACGGCCGAGGGGACCTTGGCCATGTTGCGGATGCCACCGAGGGTCTTCTCGAGCTTGTCGCGCTCCCGCTTGAAGATCAGGAGCTCCTTCTTCGTGAAGCCGGAGGCCGCGACGTTGTCGTAGTCGAGCTCCTCGAGCTCCTTGAGGCGCGTGAGCCGCTTGGAGATCGTGTTGAAGTTGGTGAGCATGCCACCGAGCCAGCGGTGGTTGACGTACGGCATGCCGACGCGGGTCGCCTGCTCGGCGATGGGCTCCTGGGCCTGCTTCTTCGTACCGACGAAGAGGATGGAGCCGCCGTGGGCGACGGTCTCGCGGACGAACTCGTACGCGTTGTTGATGTACGTCAGCGACTGCTGCAGGTCGATGATGTAGATGCCGTTGCGCTCGGTCATGATGAAGCGCTTCATCTTGGGGTTCCAGCGACGGGTCTGGTGCCCGAAGTGGACGCCGCTCTCGAGGAGCTGGCGCATGGTAACGACGGCCATGCCGTGTCTCCTATGTGTCGTTGTCAGTTGCGTCGGACCCACCATGGGGGTGTGGCCCTGCCTGGCGTCTGGCTCGCATCCCACCGGCACCCTGGCCGGACTGCTGTGATGCGCCCCGGGTTCGGAGGAAACCTCGTCACCCGGCGAGAAGACGCGCGAATTAGGTCCCCGCGTGCGAGCACACGGTGACCGTCGTCCATCGTACGGGCTGAGCAGGGTGATCGAGAAATCCGCCCGGGTGCTCCCCTGCCCTGCGCGCCGCCGGGCGTAGGGTGTCCGATTTGTGGCCACCGTCCTGTCCCGCATCGGCGAGTGGGTCGCCCCGGCACGGATGGGCGTGCCGTTCCGCTGGAACCTCGCCTCCTCGTGGGTGGGACAGCTCGGGGACGGCATCGCCGTCGCCGCTGGTCCGCTGCTCGTCGCCTCGCTGACCCGCGACCCGACGCTCATCGCCGCGGCCGCCATGGTGCAGAACCTGCCGACGCTGCTGCTCGGGCTCTACGCCGGGGCCGTGGCGGACCGGGTCGACCGCAAGCGGCTGGTCCTGGCCGCCAACCTCGTGCGGGTCCTCGTCCTGGCCCTGCTCGTGGTCACCATCGCCACGGGGAGCGTCTCGATCACCCTCCTGCTCGTGGCGCTGTTCGCCGTGGGCGTCGCCGAGCTGTTCGCCGACACCGGGTGGCGGGCCGTCCTGCCGATGATCGTGCCCAAGGCGGACCTCGGGATCGGGAACGCCCGGCAGATGTCGGGGTTCCTCGTGGCGAACCAGTTCATCGGACCGGCCGTCGGGGCGGGGCTGTTCGCGCTCGGCTCCGCGGTGCCCTTCGGGGTCCAGGGCAGCGCGCTCCTGCTGTCGGCGGCACTGTTCACCAAGGTCCACCTGCCACGCGAGGAGAACCCCGTCCGGCCGGAGCAGCACATCGGCCACGACATCCTCGACGGCCTGCGCTGGATCGCCGGGAACGCCCCGATCCGCACGCTCACCCTCGTCATCTTCATCTTCAACATCACCTGGGGCGCCCCCTGGGGTGTGCTCGTCTACTGGGCGCAGGAGCGGCTCGGCGTGGGAGCGGTCGGCTTCGGCCTGCTCACCACCTGCTCGGCCATCGGGGGCGTCATCTCGGTGCTGCTCTACGACCGCCTCGAGGCCCGGATCCCGTTGGCCCGGCTCATGAAGATCTGCCTGGGCCTGGAGGTGCTCACCCACCTCGCGCTGGCGCTGACCACCGTGCCGTGGGTCGCCATGGCGATCATGGTGCTCTTCGGCGGCTACGCCTTCGTCTGGGGATCGCTGTCCTCCGCGGTCCGCCAGCGAGCCACGCCGAACGAGTACCAGGGCCGGGTGGGCAGCGTCTACTGGCTCGGTCTCATCGTCGGGCTGCTCGTCGGGCAGTTCCTCGGTGGGCTCATCGCACGTCAGTTCGGGGCGGCGGCGCCGTTCTGGTTCGCCTTCGTCGGGGCCGGCGTGACGCTGATCGTGGTGTGGCGACAGCTCGACAACATCGCCCACGCCGACGCCGCCGACGAGGACTGACGGCTCGGTCGGGTGCCCCCGGGCGCCCCCTCGGTCAGGTAAGGGCGTCGACGGCGCGCTGGACGACCGGGGCGAGGTGGCCGGCGTAGCGGAGCCGGACCTGCGGGATCTGCCAGTCGTCGCCGGTCACGAGCTGGCGGCACCGGTACGTCTCGCAGTGGCAGCGGACCAGCAGGTCGGGGTCGGTGGTCGAGGTCGCGTAGTCGATCGTCAGCTCCTCCCCCGGCTCGACGTCACGGAACGCCACGAGGCCATCCCCCTCGGTCGACCACGCCAGCGTCGGGTCGCACGAGTGGTTGAGCCCGTTGGGGTCGGCCGCGACGACGTCACCACGCCGCAGCCCGTCGGTCGTGAACCACCCGCGCCCCGCGATCGCGGACACCTGCTGCTCGACGGCCATGGCCGCACAGTACGCGCGGTGCGCTGCGAACCCGGCGCAGGCGGCATACGGTCGGCGCATGGCCTACCCGCTCGTCGCCCGCATGCACGGATTCGGCACCACGATCTTCGCCGAGATGACCGGGCTCGCCACCGAGCACGGTGCCGTCAACCTCGGCCAGGGCTTCCCCGACACCGACGGACCGCAGGAGATGCTGGACGCGGCCAAGGCCGCCATCGACGGCGGTCGCAACCAGTACCCGCCCGGCCCCGGGGTCCCCGAGCTGCTCGAGGCGGTGGCCGCGCACCAGTCGCGCTTCTACGGGATCGACCTCGACCCGCGGTCGGAGGTCCTGGTCACCGTGGGTGCGACCGAGGCCATCGCGGCGACGATCCTGGCGTTGTGCGAGGCGGGCGACGAGGTGGTCACCTTCGAGCCCTACTACGACTCGTATGCCGCCTCGATCGCCCTCGCGGGCGCGGTGCGCCGGACGTCGGTGCTCCGGTTCCCCGACTTCGCCGTCGACGAGGAGTCGCTGCGCGCCGCGTTCTCGTCGCGGACGCGGCTGGTCCTGCTCAACACGCCGCACAACCCGACCGGCAAGGTGTTCACGCGCGACGAGCTGGAGCTCATCTGTTCCCTCGCAAGGGAGTTCGACGCCTGGGTCGTGACCGACGAGGTCTACGAGCACCTGGTCTTCGGCGACGCGGAGCACGTGCCGGTCGCGACGCTCCCCGGGATGCGCGAGCGCACGCTGACGATCTCCTCCGCCGGCAAGACCTTCTCCGCGACCGGGTGGAAGGTCGGCTGGGTGTCCGGGCCCGCGGAGGCCGTGGCCGCGGTGCGGACGGTCAAGCAGTTCCTCACCTTCGTCGGCTCTGGCCCCTTCCAGCCCGCCGCGGCCGTGGCCCTGGGCCTCGGCGACGAGGTGTATGCGTCCCTGTCCACGTCGTTGGAGGCCAAGCGCGACCTGCTCGTGGCGGGGCTCCAAGGTGCCGGTCTCGAGGTCTCGGTGCCGGACGGGACCTATTTCGTCGTCGCGGATGCAGCCCCGCTCGGCGCCACCGATGCCCTGGAGTTCTGCCGGTCGCTGCCCCTGCGCGCCGGCGTGGTCGGGGTGCCCGTGTCGGTGTTCCACGACGACGTCGCGGCAGCGCGGACGTTGGTGCGGTTCGCGTTCTGCAAGCGCGACGAGGTGCTGCACGAGGCCGTCCGACGCCTCGGGGCCCTGCGCACCTGACACGGGCGTCCGCCTCGGCCGTCCACAACCCGGCGCCGGCGGGGGGGCGGTCCACAGGTGGAGCCGGAGCCGCTGGCAGTCCCGTCGGGCGGGGACGACCGTCGAGGGCATGCGATCACTCGTGCCAGCCCTGCTGCCGGCCGCGGCCACGGTCCTGGCCGTCACCACCGTGTCGGTCGTCGCCCTGCCCACCGGCGTCGCCCGGGATGGCGGGTCCACAACACCGGTGGCGGCTTCTCTCGCACCCCCTGCGCCCGCTGCTACCGCCGTATCCGCCCCGACCCTCCACCGGTCCGGCCGCCCACCCCTCGAGCGCAGCACCGGACCGCGGACGGCGGTGCCGGCGGCGGCTCCGCGCGGACGCTGGGCCTGGCCGCTCGCGCCGCGGCCGGCGGTCACCCGCCCCTTCATCAGGCCGACCTCGACCTGGGGCGCCGGTCACCGAGGGGTCGACCTGGCCGCTGCGCCGAGCAGCGAGGTGCGCGCGGTCGAGGCAGGCGTGGTCAGCCACGTCGGGGTGGTGGCGGGACGCGGGACCGTGACGGTGCTGCACCGCTCGGGCCTGCGCTCGACCTACGAACCCGTCGACGCCGTGGTCGAGGTCGGGCAGGTGGTGACGCAGGGGCAGCGGCTGGGGACGCTGGCGCAGGGCGGGCACTGCGCACCCGCGGCCTGCCTGCACCTGGGCGCTCTCAGAGGGGCCACGTACCTCGACCCGCTGACGCTGCTCGGGTCCGTCCGGGTACGACTGCTGCCGATGCCCTGAGGCGCCGGATGCTCCACCGGCCTCCGGGCTCCGCGCGGGCTCCGATGTTCCGCAGGCGTGTCACGCCCTCGGGACAGGCGTCGCTCAGGGGTCAGGCGCCGCTGGGGTACGGCCAGGGCTTGCAGCCGCCGAGGCTCAGCGTCTGCTGGACCATGACCGGCGCACGCTCACCCGGCGCCGGGCAGGAGCGGTGCTGGTGGCCGAGGCCGTGCCCGACCTCGTGGTTGACCTGGTACTCGCGGTAGCGGGCGACGTCGGCGCCGTAGCTGTCGTCGCCGAGGACCCAGCGACGCAGGTTCAGGACGGAGCGCTCGCCGTTCCAGCAGGACACCTGCGACAGGGTGCGCATCGGGGCGCACAGCTTGTCGGTGAGGCCGGGACTCGCGAGGGTCACCCGGATGTCGACCTGGGCGCCACGCTCCTCCTCGGCCGGTGTCACGTTGACGAAGCGGATGCCGTCGATCTTCTGCCAGCCGCGGCTGTCGAGCAGGACGGACTGGACCGTCGAGGCGACCGCAGCCGGGTCGACGCCCAGGCCGCCCTCGATCTCCACGGTGTAGCGGACCGTGCGGCCGGAGGTGGCTGCCTTGACCTCGGGCACCGCGACGACGGTGATCTTGCCGTTGCCGTTCTGCGGCACGGACTTCGCGTCGGGAGCGGTGGTCTCCGTCGTCGGCGACCCGTCCTCGGCGTTCGTGGCGCTGCTGGTGGCCGACGGCTTGGCAGCGGGGCTGGTCGCGCTCGAGCCCTGGGCGGCTGCCGGCACCGCACGCACCGGGTCGCCGTCGTCCTTGGTCACCTGCCGGTAGCCGATGCTGCCCAGCAGGACGAGGGCGGTCGCCACGGCGACGGTACGCCGCAGCCGCACCTGCCGGCTGACGCGCTGACGGTGGCTGGAGGGCCGCTGGGCGGCCTGGCCGGGAGTGCTCACGTGCTCGGTCCGGACCTCTCCTCGGGGATCGGCTGGCGGGTCGTCGCTCGCTGCGACGGCTGGTCGTGACGGTTCCCCATTGTCCCCGAGATGACCGCTGAGCGTGGGACGGCACGCCAGTCAGGGCCGAAGTGCTGAGACGGGGTGGTCGGCTGCTCAGGCACGCGGGTGGGCCTGACGGTAGGACTGCTTGAGCCGGTCCACCGAGACGTGGGTGTAGATCTGGGTCGTCGCCAGCGACGCGTGCCCGAGCAGCTCCTGCACCAGGCGCAGGTCCGCACCGCCCTCGAGCAGGTGGGTCGCGGCGCTGTGGCGCAGTCCGTGCGGGCCGATGTCCGGGGCGTCGGGGACGTGCGCGAGCAGGGAGTGCAGGGAGGACCGGATCTGACGCGCGTCCGCGCGACGTCCCCGACGGCCGAGGAACAGCGCCGGACCGCTGTCCGCCCCGACGACCTGGGGACGGCCGAGCTGGAGCCAGGCCTGCACCGCCTCGCGGGCGGGGATGCCGAACGGCACGGTCCGCTCCTTGCCCCCCTTGCCCATGACCCGCACGACCCCGCGGTCGAGGTCGAGGTCATCGATGTCGAGGGCGGTGAGCTCCCCCACGCGGATCCCGCTGGCATACAACAGCTCGAGGGCAGCCCGGTCCCGCAGGTGCAGTGCGTCCTGGTCGTCGCTCGCCACCGCGGCCACGTCGAGCAGGGCCGAGGCGTCGGACTGGCGCAGCACCTCCGGGAGGTGCCCGCCGCGCTTGGGGGCCGCGAGGCGCAGGGACGGGTCGAGGTCGATCCTGCCCGTGCGGGTCGCCCAGCCCAGGAAGGTCCGCGCGGCGGCCGACCGGCGGGCGATGGTCGCCTTCGCCGCACCGTCCTGGGCGAGCGCAGCAAGCCAGGCGCGCAGGTCGCGCAGCGTGACTCCGGCCAGGTCGTCGACGCCGGTCGTGGCGAGGAAGCCGACGAGGCTGCGGACGTCACCGAGGTAGGCGCGCACCGTGTGCTCCGAGCGACCTCGCTCGCTGCGCAGGTGCCGCTCGAAAGCGAAGAGCACCTCGTTCCAGCCGACGGGCAGCGTGATGCCGTGCGGCTGCTCCACGCCGGCGGTCGGGTCCACGCCGCCACCGTCGCAAAGCCCCGGCCCCCGCACAAGCCGCCACCCCGTCAGGTGGCTGAGCGCTGGGACGCGGGCCGGTCAGAGGGCCGTCGACGGACCCGGCGGTACCCGTCCCCGTCCTGGACGACGAGGTCGTTGACGCCGAGCACCCCCAGCGCCCCCATGACGTCGCGCAGACTGGCACCGCACTGCTTGGCCAGGGCGCCCACCGAGGTGGCCGACTGCACCCGCAGGGCGCTGAGGACCGCCCGGTGGATCGGCTCGAGGTCGTCCTCCGGGAGGACGCCTCCCCGCTTGACCGGCGCCAGCTCCCCGATCGGCCCCACGGCCTCGACCACCTCGGCGGCATCGGTGACGAGCTGAGCCCCTTCGCGGATCAGCAGGTGGCACCCGGCCGAGACCGCAGAGGAGACGGGGCCGGGCACCGCGCACACCACCCGGAGGTGGTCGGCTGCGGTCCTGGCGGTGTTGCGTGACCCGGACCGCAGTCCGGCCTCGACGACGACGGTCCCCCGGCTCATCGTGGCGATCATCCGGTTGCGGCTCAGGAACCGCCACCGGGTCGGGGACGACCCGGGCGGCACCTCGCTGAGGACGGCCCCGCTCTCCGCGACCCGGGCGAGCAGTCCCGCGTGACCCGCAGGGTAGGGACGGTCCACACCCCCGGCGACGACCGCGATCGTGCGGCCGTCCACCGCGAGCGCGCCCTCGTGGGCGGCTCCGTCGATGCCGTACGCCGCCCCGGACACGATCGTGTAGCCACGTTCGGCCAGACCTGCAGCCAGCTCCTTCGCCTGGTGCAGGCCGTAGCCGGAGGCGGCCCTGGCCCCCACGACCCCGACGCTGCGCTCGCACGCCTCGGCCAGGTGCAGCGGTCCGCGCACCCACAGGCAGAACGGCGGGTTGGTGAGCACGTCCAACCCCGGTGGCCACTCGTCGTCGTCCGGCACCACGAGGCGGGCCCCGAGGGATGCGGCGATCCGCACGTCGCGCTCGACGTCGAGGTCAGCCAGCCGCGGCGCGACCTGCTGGCCCAGGGAGCTGGCGGGGTCGATCCCGTGCAGCGCCGCCTCGGCACCGACTGCGGCGACGAGCCGGGCGGACTCGGGGTCGCCGGGCTCGACGAGCCGGGCCCAGGCCAACCGGGCTGCGCGATCACCGCGCGGCACGCGGTCTGCACCCACCAGGCTCATGCCGCCACCGGGCCTTGGTTGCGCAGCGTCAGGGCGGTGCCCAGGTCGTCTCGGGCCGGGCTGGTGCGCCCACCGAGGTCGGCGACCGTCCAGCCCAGGCGCAGAACCCGGTCGTAGCCGCGCAGCGTCAGCTGCCCCCGGTCGAGAGCGCGGTCCAGGTCGGTGGTCACCGAGCGGGGCAGTCGCCGCGGTCCGCGTCGCAGGAATGCTCCGGGGATCTGGCTGTTGAGCCGCCAGCTGGTGTCGCGCCACCGATCGGCCTGCACCTCTCGGGCCAGCGCGACCCGGGACGCCACCACTGCGCTGGACTCCCCCGGCTCGGCACCGAGCGACGACAGCGTGACGGCCGGGACCTGCACCTGGAGGTCGACCCGGTCCAGCAGCGGACCGGAGAGCTTGGCGACGTAGGCGCGCTTGGCCATCGGGGTGCAGGTGCACCCGATGCCCTTGCCGTGACCCAGCCCGCACGGGCAGGGGTTGGCTGCCATGACGAGCTGGAAGCGCGCCGGGAACCGCACCGCGGTGCGGGCCCGCGACACCACGACGTGCCCGGACTCCAACGGCTGCCGCAGCGCCTGCAGCGCCCCGGTGCGGAACTCTGGTGCTTCGTCGAGGAACAGGACCCCGTGGTGGGCCTGGGAGATCGCTCCGGGACGGACGGCACCGCTGCCTCCACCGATGATCGCTGCCTGCGTCGCACTGTGGTGCGGCGCGATGAACGGCGGCACGAACTCCACCCCGACCTCGGAGGCACTCAGCCCCAGCAGCGACTTCACGGCGAGGACGTCGATGGACTGCTCCCGGGTCAGCCGCGGCAGGATCGAGACCAGCCGCTCGGCCAGCATCGTCTTCCCCGATCCCGGTGGCCCGAGCAGGAACAGGTGGTGACCCCCGGCCGCAGCCAGCTCGAGCGCCGCCCGAGCCTCGGGTTGTCCCGCCACCTCCGCGAGGTCGGTCGTCGGCCCCGGAAGGGCCGCCGGGGTCGGCGCTGAAGCGGGCACCCCGATCGACAACCGGTCGCCACCGTCGGTGTAGACCGCGACGAGGTCCTTGAGATGGGCGACCGCGTGCACCTCGATGTCCGGGACCAGCCTCGCCTCGGCGGCGTTCTCGATCGGCACGACGACGTCACGGCATCCCTCGCGCGCGGCGGCGAGCACCGCCGGGAGCACCCCGCGCACCGGACGGATGGTCCCGTCGAGGCCGAGCTCGCCGAGGTGGACCACGTCGGCGATCCGGGACGCCGGCAGGACGCTCACGGCTGCCAGCACAGCCAGAGCGATGGGCAGGTCGAAGCCGCTGCCGTTCTTGGGGATCGAGGCCGGCGAGAGGTTGACGGTGAGCCGGTCCTGGGTGAGGAGCCGACCGATGCTGGCGCAGGCCGCACGCACGCGGTTGGGTGACTGGGCGCACGCGGTGTCGGGCAGTCCGCCGAGCATCAGGGCCGGCAGCCCACCGGACAGGTGTGCCTCGACGTCCACGACCGTCCCGACGAGTCCCTCGAGGGTCACCGACCTCGTGCGGCCGAACGTCATGACCCCACCCCCACCAGGTGCCGCAGCTGGGCCGGTCCGTGCCGGGGGCGCAGGATGCCGATGACGTCGATCCGCACCCGCGCCGCCCGCTCGTCATGGGACTGCAACCAGGCGGCGGCGAGGCGGCGCAGCCGAGCAGCCTTGCGGTGGTCCACCGCCTCAATGGCTCCCCCGAAGCGCTCGGTCGTCCTGGTCTTGACCTCGCAGAAGACCAAGCAGTCGCCGTCCCGCGCCACGACGTCGATCTCACCGTGCGCGCACCGCCAGTTGCGGTCCAGGACCGACCACCCGCGATCGGTGAGGTAGCGGACCGCGAGCTGCTCGCCATACCTCCCGAGGAGGCGGCGTGGATCCGGGGCCGGCGCTGCCGTGGTCTCTGTCATGCCTCCAGCAAAGCCGCGCGGGACGCGCGCGACGAGAGGGACGAATCGGCCTGTGGACGGCGGGCGGGCAGGGCCGTGCCTGTGGACGGACGCCCCGATCGATGCCCCTGTGCAGGGACTAGAAGCCGGAGTCCTTGGGGAGCTCGAGCTCGCTCTTGGCCAGCTCCTCCACGTTGACGTCCTTGAACGTGACGACGCGCACCTGCTTGGCGAACCGTGCCGGGCGGTAGATGTCCCAGACCCAGGCGTCCTGCATGGTCACGTCGAAGTAGACCTCGCCGCCGTCGCTGCGGACCTTCACGTCGACGGAGTTGCACAGGTAGAAGCGCCGCTCGGTCTCGACCACGTGGGAGAACAGGCCGACGACGTCGCGGTACTCGCGGTAGAGGGCGAGCTCCATCTCGCTCTCGTACTTCTCGAGGTCCTCAGAACTCATCGGGTGCTCATCTCCGGTTCGGGCGCGGTGGTCGTGGTGCCGCCGCCATCGGTGCTGTCCTCGCCATCATGGTCCGTGACCGGGTCGAGGTCACGTCGAGGGTCACGTCCGGGCTCACGTCCGGGCTCACGCTCGACCCCGGGAAGGCGCCACGACCGTCGGTGCAGCTCGCTCGCCCCGTGGGCCTCGAGGGCCGCCATGTGCTCCGGCGCGGCATACCCCTTGTTGACCTCCCAGCCGTAGACGGGGTGCTCGGGCGCATGGGCGACCATGATCGCGTCGCGCTCGACCTTGGCCAGCACCGAGGCGGCCGCCACCGAGGAGCACTTCAGGTCGGCCTTGATCATCGTCGTCACGGGAGGGGTCGCCGGCGCGTCGTCGCCGGCGAACGCGAACAGCCCGACGTCGTCGGGCGCGGTCAGCCAGTCGTGGTTGCCGTCGAGGATGACCAGGTCGGGGCGGACGTCGACGGCCGCCAAGGCCCGGCAGCCGGCGAGGCGCAGCGCCGCGATGATGCCGATCTCGTCGATCTCGGCCGGCGAGGCGTGGCCGACGGCGTACGCGAGGCTCCAGCGCTGGATGCGCGGCACCATGGCGACCCGGGCACCAGGTGTGAGCAGCTTGGAGTCCTTGACGCCGGTCGGGGCGCTGCGACAGGTCTCGTCGATGAGCACGACCCCGACCGTCACCGGCCCGGCCAGCGCCCCGCGACCGACCTCGTCCATCCCCGCGAGGACGCGGTGGCCCTCGCGTTGCAGCGCGCGCTCGACGCGCAGGCTCGGCTTGCGACTACCCGGGCGGGCGCTGGTCCGTCGTGGTGCGGGCACGGCTCAGCCGCCGCCCTCGCCGCCGTCGCCGCCGGGCACCTCGACCCCACCGGTCTCCGAGCTCGGGTCGACCGACGGCTCGTCCGTGGGAGCGGGCGCGTCCTCGGACCGCGGCGCCGGCACGGTCGCGAACGTCTCGGTCGGGTTGGACAGCCAGGTCAGGTGGTCCAGCGGCCAGACCAGCGCGACCGCGCGTCCGACGATGAGCCGCTCGTCGACCGAGCCCTGGCTCCCGTTGTTCTCGGGGGCGTCGTGGGCGCGGGAGTCAGCGGAGTTGGAACGGTGGTCACCCATGACCCACACGCGGCCGCGCGGGACGGTGATGTCGAAGTCCTGGTCGCTGGCCGCGTCGCCGGCCTTGAGGTACGGCTCCTTGATCGCGGTGCCGTTGATGGTGATGCGCCCGCCCTCGTCGCAGCACACGACCCGGTCGCCGGGGAGGCCGATGACGCGCTTGATGAGGTGGTTCTCGGAGTTGTCGGGGAGCAGGCCGACGAACGTCGCCGCCTCGCGCAGGACGGTGACGACCTTGCCGTGCGGCACCTGGGGCGTCTCCTCCAGCCACTCGCCCGGGTCGGCGAACACGATGATGTCGCCGCGCTTGAGGTCGACGGGTCCGGGGGTCAGCTTGCTGACGATGACGCGGTCGTTGAGGACGAGGGTGTCCTCCATCGACCCTGACGGGATGTAGAAGGCCTGGAGCAACCAGGTCTTGACGATGAACGACAGCACGAGAGCCATGCCGACGACGATCGCGAACTCCTTGATCGCCGCCCCGGCGACCGCCATCACCCCTGCCTCGGCCTCGGGATCGGTCTCGTCGCCCTGCGGGGGGTTCCGACGCGGACCGGTCGCGACGTCGTCGGCCCCTGCCTCGTCGACCGCAGCCTCATCGGTCGGCGCGGTGCCGTCGGCCGGCGCGGTGGCGTCGGCCGGCGCGGTGGCGTCGTACGGCGCCTGACCGGCCGAGTCGCTGGGCTGCACGGTGGGGGGCTCCTCGGCGAGGGTTGGCGGGACACCGGTGTCGTGGGCGTCGCCGGTGGGCTGCGCGGGGACCTCGAGCTCTGGTTCGAGCCAGGCCGGGTCGCGGTCCGGGCCGCCACCGGACTCGTGCCCGACGGTCGGGTCACCGGCGGCGTCGTGCCGCAGCCATGGGCTCGGCGCAGCAGAGGGGTCAGGCGCGGCGGGGCCCGACGCATCGCCCGACGCATGGCCCGACGCATCGACGCCGGCCGTCGACGCGTCATCCACGTCGGCGGGCGCGCGGTCGTAACCGAGCCAGCCGCGCTCCTCGTGGTCCGGCCGGCCCTCCGGGCTGGGGCTCACCGGGATCCCGCCGAGGGGATGGTCGCGAGGGAGCTCGGGCGGTCGAAGCCCCCGATGCGGTTCAGGGGCCAGAAGGTGGCGGTGGCACGACCCACGACGTCCTTGGTGCGGACGGTCCCACCGCCCGGGTCGCCGAGGTGGGCGCGGCTGTCCGCGCTGTCGCTGCGGTGGTCGCCCATCACCCACAGGCGGCCTTCGGGCACGACCACGTCGAAGGTCAGCTCGCTCGGGACGTCACCCGGGAAGAGGTAGTCCTCCTGGACCGGGACGCCGTTCACCGTCAGCCGGCCGTCGGTGCCGCAGCAGACCACCCGGTCGCCCGGGAGGCCGATGACGCGCTTGACGAAGTCCTGCTCGCCGAGGTCGACCCCGACGAGCGACGCGGCCCCGGCCAACGTGCGCCCGATCAGGCCGTCGGCCTGGTGCGGGGTGCGGTCGGCGGCGGCGAACGTCGTGGTGCCGTCGAACACGACGACGTCCCCGCGCTGCACCTCGTCGCCGGACACGAGCTTGCTCACGAGGATGCGGTCACCGGGCTCGATGGTGGGCTCCATCGAGCCGGACGGGACGAAGAAGGACTGCACGAGGAAACCCCGGACCACGAGCATCACCAGCAACGCCACCCCGACGAGGACGATCCACGAGGGACCCTGTCGTCGGGGGTGGTCCGACTGCTGCGCGCCACGGTCGGTGCCGTGGTCGTCGGCAGTCGCGGAAACGGCCACCGCGTCAGCCTGGGCTGACGGGGTGGCCGGATCCTGCTGGGGTGCTTCGGGTCCGGGGTTCATCGCTTCCGGAGCCTAACCCTCGAGGCTGGGTCGGAGCGTGCCGGGACACTCGAGGGTCGAGATGAGCTCGCCTTACTTGGCGGGGATCGTCTCGCGCTTCTCCTTGATCTTGGCAGCCTTGCCGCGCAGGTCGCGCAGGTAGTACAGCTTGGCGCGACGGACGTCACCGCGGGTGACGACCTCGATCTTGTCGATGACCGGGGTGTGCAGCGGGAAGGTGCGCTCCACGCCGACGCCGAAGGAGACCTTGCGGACCGTGAAGGTCTCGGTGACGCCGCCACCGTGGCGACGGATCACGACGCCCTTGAAGACCTGGACGCGGGAGCGCGTGCCCTCGATGACCTTGACGTGCACGTTGACGGTGTCACCGGCGCGGAAGGCGGGGACGTCGTCGCGCAGGGAGACCTTGTCGATCTCGTCGAAACGCTGCATGGCAGATTCGCTTTCTTCTCGGCGCCACAGGTCGCCCAGGCTTGTCGGTCGTGCGTGATGGGTATGGCGCGTGCTGGACGGGCCGCGTACGTGGCGGTCAGGCCGTGGGCACCGGATCCGGTGCCGCCGTACTCCCCCTGTGGCAGGGGCGCTGGTCGTTCAGACGCAAGGAGTCATTCTGCCACGGGCAGGGGCCCCGGCTGAAATCGCCGGAGGTCGTGCACGGGCGGTGCTGCCGCGGCGGCCGATCAGGCGCGGGCAGCCGCGGGCCGGCAGGCCGGGTCGAGGCGGTCCGCCAGGCGGCGCTCGGCCACGGCGACGGCGCGCAGCGTCGTCGCCAAAGAACGTCGCACCGGCCGGCGAGCCGGACGGGTCGCGTGTCCGTCGTCGACGACCGGGGCGTCCGGTCGTGCCGACCGGGCCAGGGCGGCGCCTGCGTTGCTGTTGATGGTGAGGGCGATGTAGTCGCTCATGTCCTTCTCCCTTCGAGGGTGCGGTGGTGCTGGGTCGGGTGCTGACGGGTGTCAGCGCGCCGCGGGTCCGGTGCTGGACCGCACGACGAGTTCGGTGGGGAGCACCACACGGCGCTCGGTGTAGTCGGGGTCGACGAGGATGCGGCCCATGAGCCGCCCCTTCTCGGCGATCGGCTGTCGGATGGTGGTCAGGCCCGCCGCTCCGGCCGCAGGCACGTCGTCGAACCCGGTGACGGACACGTCCCGGCCGACGGCCAGGCCCCGCTGCTGCATGGACTCGATGACGCCGAGGGCCAGCACGTCGCTGATGCAGGCGATCGCCGCGGGTCGGTCCCGACGGTCGAGCAGGAACGCCGCGGCCCTGGCCCCGGCGTCGTGGGAGTTGTGGCCGGCGAACACGACCGTGAGCTCGACGTCCGGGCCCAAGCCGTCCCGCAGGCCGACGAGGCGGGCATGGCTGTCGGTGAACAGAGCGGCCTCGTCCTCGGGTCCGACCAGCGTCGGCTCGTCGTCCCACCGGCGGGCGTCCACGACGATCCCCACGCTGCGGTGGCCGAGGTCGCGCAGGTGCCGGCCCAGGGCCGCGGCGGCGCGGTGCTCGTCGATGACGACGTAGGCCTGCGCGGCGTCGGGGCCGTCCACGTTGGACACGAGGGGCAGCCCGCGCCCGAGCGCGACCTGCCTGGCCGGGTGGTCCGCGTCGACGCAGTAGGCGATGACGCCGTCCACGACCGCTTGGCGCATCGCGTCGACCGAGGGCTCGACGTCCTCGGGCCGGGACGGGTCGTAGGGCTCGAGCGGGATGAGCAGCAACCCGGTCGAGAACTGCTCGGCCACCTCGGCGACACCGGCGAGCATGCCCACGGTGTAGGGGTCGGAGAACGCGTAGCTCAGCCGCTCGGTCAGGAGCAGGCCGATCGCCCCGGCCCGCTGCGACCGCAGGCTGCGGGCCGCCGGGTTGGGGCCCGGGTAGCCGAGCGACCTCGCCGCCTCGAGGACGCGCTGACGCACCTCGGCGGACATCTGGTCCGGCTTGTTGTAGGCGTTGGAGACGGTCGAGATGGAGACGCCGGCCGCCTCTGCCACCGACTTCAGGGTCACGTTGCCCATCGCCTGCCTCCTCCTGATCATCGACCGACACGTGCTGCATCGATCTACTAGATCGTTCGAGTAAAACGATACAGAAGGTCGGCGTGCACGGCAAGCGCCTTCCCGGACCAGCGCACACGGGTCGCGTCCGGCAGGCGCCCGGACCGGCACTAGCGTGTCCGCGTGAGCATCGATCCCGGCTGGCCCGTCGCCGTCGCCCTCGTGGCCCTGCTCGCCCTGGCTGTCGCCGCGCACCGGGTGAACGGCTACGGGCTGGAGCGGTCGGCCGTGGTCGCGGCGCTGCGGGCGATCGCCCAGCTCGGGGTCGCCGCCCTGCTCATCACCGTGGTCGTGGACCACCTGTGGCTGTCGGTCCTGCTCGTCGGGGTCATGTTCGCCCTCGGCGTGCTGACGACCTCTCGTCGGGTGGAGGCACCGGCCTCGTGGCCGGCCGCCGCCCTCGCGATGGCCGCCGGTGTCGTGCCCGTGCTGGTCGTCGTCCTGGCGACGGGCACGATCCCGCCCGAGGGCATCGCCATCATCCCCGTCGCCGGGATCATCGTCGGGAACGCCATGACCGCCCACACCCTCGTCGGACGGCGTGCCTTCGCCGCGCTGCGCGACGAGCACGCGCAGTACGAGGCGGCCCTGTCGCTGGGCCTGCTGCCGGCGCAGGCGATCCGCGAGGTCGTCCACCGCCGCGCACCCGAGGCCCTGCTGCCCGGCCTGGACCAGGTGAAGACGACCGGCGTCGTCACCCTCCCGGGCGCCTTCATCGGGGTGATGCTCGGCGGCGGCTCGCCGGTGCAGGCAGCCACCGCGCAGGTCCTCGTGCTGTTCGGGATCATGGCTGCGCAGACCGTGACGGTGGGGGTCGCCGAGCGCCTCGTCGCCGCCCGCCGGCTCGTCCCGGCGGACCTGCGCTCAGCCCTCGTCGACTGAGCCGCGCACCCGCTTCTTGGTGAGGTCCACGGTGCCGGGGTACGCGCCCTCGCCGGGGACGGCCCGGTACCCCGCCTTGCGGTAGGTGCGCAGGTTGCGCTCGCTCCCCCGCCCGGTGTTGATCCAGTAGGTCGTGACGTCCGAGGGGGCTGCCGCCTCGACGTGGGCGAGCAGGGCACGCCCGAGTCCGTGACCCTGCAGGTCCGGGGCGACCATGAGCCGGCCGACCTGCCAGGTGGCGTCGTCGGACGGGTCGCGCCGACCGCGCACCGATCCCACCAGCCGCCCGGCCGAGCGGACCGTCCAGGTCTGCCACTGCCCCAGTCCGTCGACCACGTCGGCGAGCGACTCCACGAGCGGCGGGATGTCGAAGGAGCCGTTGGCCCGGCCCTCGGTGACCCAGCAGGCCCGCGACAGGGTGAGCAGCTCAGGGGCGTCGGCCGGCGTCGCGGTGGACACGTCGAGGCCCTCGAGCGCGCCCGTGGCGGCAGCACCGGGCATCGCCTGCGAGGCGTGCAGCAGGTCGGGACGCCGGGCGGCCGTGCGCTCCAGCCGCTGCTGGTGGCGCCAGGCCGCGATGCGGCCGTGGTCGCCCGACAGCAGGACCGGTGGCACGTCCCTGCGGACCCCGGAAGCAGACTCCCAGGACGAGGGCTTGGTGTAGACGGGGTACTCGAGCAGGCCGTCCTCGTGGGACTCCTCGACGAGGGACTCCGCGTTGCCGATCACCCCCGGGAGCAGGCGCGCGACGGCCTCGACGATGGCCAGGACCGCCACCTCTCCCCCGTTGAGCACGTAGTCGCCGAGCGACACCACGGTCACCTCGAGACCGAGGTCCTGCGCCGCGTGCTCGTAGACGCGCTCGTCGATCCCCTCGTACCGGCCGCAGGCGAAGGCCAGCCAGGGCTCCCCGGCGAGCTCGCGGGCCAACGCCTGGCTGAACGGCACGCCGCCGGGCCCCGGCACGATGAGCCTCGGACGGGCTGGCGCCGGGTCGTCGCTGCCGGCCACCGCCGCACCGCCGTCGTCCGAGCCTGCGACGTGGGCCAGCGCCTCGGCCCAGGGCTGCGGCTTCATCACCATGCCGGCGCCGCCGCCGTACGGCGTGTCGTCGACGCTCTGGTGCCGGTCGTGGGCGAAGTCGCGCAGGTCGTGGACCCGCAGGTCGAGCAGTCCGTCGCGGCGGGCCTTGCCGATGAGCGACAGGTCGAGCGGCGAGAGGTACTCGGGGAAGATCGAGACGACGTCGAGGCGCATGGTCAGGCGGTCACTCGTCGGCGAGCTCGAGCAGGCCGGGCGGCGGGTCGATGACGACGCGACGGGCCTCGACGTCCACCTCGGGCACGATCTCGTCCACGAACGGCACGAGGGCCTGACGACCGCTGGTGAGCGTCACGACGAGCAGGTCCTGGGCGACGCCCGTCTCGAGGCCTGCCACCTCACCGAGGGTGGCGCCGTCGGTGTCGACGACCGTGAGCCCGACGAGTTCGTCCTCGTACCAGCCGTCCTCGTCGTCGTCCACGTCGTCGATGACGTCACCGAGGGTGACGAACAGCCGGGTGCCGCGCAGGCCCTCGGCGCCGGTGCGGTCGGGGATCTGCTCGAACCCGAGCAGCCAGATCTTCTGGTGCAGGCGGGCCGTCGCCAGGGTCAGCGCCTTAGGGACACCGGACCCGGCCGGGGCCTCGGTCGCGAAGACGACGCCGGGGATGAAGCGGCGCTCCGGGTCGTCGGTGTGCGCCTGGACGGTGACCTCACCGCGCAGGCCGTGGGGCTTGCCGATGCGGGCGACGAGCAGCTGGTCGGTGGCAGGCATGGCCACGATCCTCTCAGGGTGGGTGGTGACATGCCGAGGGCCGCCGGGATCGTGATCCCAGCGGCCCTCGGAACGACCGGTTGTCGGAACGCTGTCAGCGGACCTTGTCGGTGTCGACGATGTCGACCCGGACGGTGTGCCCGCCGGCCAGCGCGCCCATGACGGTGCGCAGGGCGCTCGCGGTGCGGCCGGAACGGCCGATCACGCGCCCGAGGTCCTCGGGGTGGACCCGGACCTCGAGCACCTCACCGCGGCGGAGCTCCTTGCGTCGAACGGCAACCTCGTCCTTGTGGTCGACGATGCCCTTGACGAGGTGCTCGAGCGCCTCCTCCAGCACGGTCAGGCCTTGTCCGCGGCGTCGGCGGCCGGGGCCTCCGTGGTCGCGGCCTCGTCAGCCTTGGCGTCGTCAGCCTTGGCGTCGGCCTTGGGCTCCTCGACAGGAGCCTCGTCGGCCTTCTTGGCAGCCTTCTTCTTCGGGGTGGTCGCGGTGTCGCTGCCCGTGTCGCCCTTGCCGGCGGCGGCGATGGCGGCCTCGTAGAGGTCCTTCTTGGACGTCTTCGGAGCCTTGACCTTGAGGGTGCCCTCGGCGCCGGGCTCGCCCTTGTACTTCTGCCAGTCACCGGTCACCTTGAGCAGGGCGGCAACGGCCTCGGTCGGCTGCGCGCCCTGGCCCAGCCAGTACTGCGCACGCTCCGAGTCGATGTCGATGAGCGAGGGCTCCTCGGTCGGGTGGTACTTGCCGATCTCCTCGATGGCCCGGCCATCGCGCTTGGCGCGCGAGTCCATGACGACGACGCGGTAGAACGGTGCACGGATCTTGCCCATGCGCTTCAGACGGATCTTGACGGCCACGGTGGTGGTGTCTCCTTGTTCGTGTTGTGAGCACGGCGAGACCGCGCACGAGTCGCGCGGGGTGCCGGAACCCGGTGTAGGCGTTCCAGAGCCAGGAGGCCCGCTGCGGCGGGCGGAGCGGAGCTCCGCGCCATGCGTGGGCCCGTGCCTGGACGGGTACAGCGGACCATTCTGCCAGACGGCCGGGGGTGCCCCCGACCACGAGGTATGGCGCGTTGGCCCGCACGACGTCGTGGGGTCCGCCTGCGTCACCAGGGGCTGGGCCGGTAGTCCTTGACGAAGCAGCCGTAGACGTCCTCGCCGGCCTCCCCGCGCACGATCGGGTCGTAGACGCGGGCGGCACCGTCGACGAGGTCGAGCGGGGCGTGCCACCCCTCGGCCGCGATCCGCAGCTTCTCGTGGTGCGGCCGCTCGTCGGTGATCCAGCCGGTGTCCACGGCGGTCATGAGGATGCGGTCGGTCTCGAACATCTCCCCCGCACTCGTGCGGGTCAGCATGTTGAGCGCGGCCTTGGCCATGTTGGTGTGGGGGTGGCCGGCGCCCTTGTAGCGGCGTGAGAACTGGCCCTCCATGGCGGAGACGTTGACGACGTAGGCACGTCGCGCCCCGGCCGCCACCGCTGCGCGCATCGCGGGTCGCAGCCGCGACACGAGGATGAACGGGGCCGTGGCGTTGCAGAGCTGCACCTCGAGCAGCTCGAGCGGGTCGACCTCCTCGACCTTCTGGGTCCACGAGTTGTTGACCTGCGTGTCCGGCAGGAGCCCGCCGGCGTCGAGGGCCGTGCCGGCGAGGTGGGCGTCGAGGCTGGCGTGCCCGGCGGACAGGGCCATGGCGGTCATCGACGCTGCGGTCCGCTCGGCCAGCACCTGCTCGGCGTGCTCGGGCGACTCCCCCTCGTGGTGGGCGACCTGGTGCTCGCGCAGGGTGCCGATGAGGTTGGCCGGGTGTGCCTCGCTGATCCGGTCGAACGTCACGAGCTCGGGGAGGTCGACCCCCGACGGCAGCGGTGCGTTCTCGCCGTCGACGAGGTGTCCGTAGGACCCCGGCGAACGGCGCACCGTCTGGGCGGCGTTGTTGATGAGGATGTCGAGTGGGCCGGCCGCGGCGACCTCGTCGGCGAGCGCCACGACCTGGGTGGGGTCGCGCAGGTCGATGCCGACGACCTTGAGCCGGTGGATCCAGTCGGACGAGTCCTCTTGTGCCGCAAAGCGTCTCGCCGCGTCGCGCGGGAACCGGGTGGTGATGGTCAGGTGGGCGCCGTCGCGCAGGAGGCGCAGGGCGATGTACATCCCGATCTTGGCCCGGCCGCCGGTGAGCAGGGCGCGACGCCCGGTGAGGTCGGTGCGCTGGTCCCGCTTGGCATGGCTGAGCTCGGCGCAGTCGGGGCACAGCCAGTGGTAGAACGCGTCGACGAGGGTGTACTCCGCCTTGCAGATGTAGCAGCCGCGCGGCTTCATCAGCTCACCCGCGTGGGCGCCCCGGACGCTGGAGACGAGCGGGATCCCCTTGGTCTCGTCGTCGATCCGCATGGGGGACCCGGTGGCCGTCGCCGCGATGATCGCCTCGTCGTGCTCGACCTGCGGCTGGAGGGCCGCGCGACGACGGGACTTGCGGACACGCTTGTACATTCGCCCCGTGGCGCGCTTGATGGTCTCGATGTCCGGGTGGCCGGCGTCGAGCTCGGGCAGCAGCTCGAGCACCTTGAGCGCGGTGGCCAGGTCGTCGGGGTCGATCTGCTCGAGGGTGGCTTCGTCGGTCATCGGCTGCGCCACGCATCCGGGTCGTCGGCGAGCGCGGACACGCGCTCGGGCAACTCGCCGGACAGCACGTCGGCGAGGCTGGTCTCGTCGAGCACCGAGCGCAGGCTGGCCCGCACCGCGACCCACACGGTGGGCAGGTGCTCGGCGACGCCCTCGTACCTCGTCTCGTGCGGGCGCAGGCCACGCACCTCCGCGAGCGGTCCGTCGACGGCGCGGAACACGTCGCCGAGGCTGATGTCGCGCGGCTCGCGGGTCAGGGCGTAGCCGCCGCGGGCACCCCGGGTGCTTTTGACGAGGCCGGCCGTCTTGAGGTCGGCGGCGATGGCCTCGAGGAACTTGCGCGGGAGGGTCTGCCTGAAGGCCAGGGTCTCCACGCTCACCGGGCCGGCCGACGTGGTGGCCGCCTCGGCGAGGATGAGCATGGCCCGGACGGCGTACTCCGTGCGTGCCGAGATGTCCACGGTGCGCATTGTGTCGCACGCGGAGGGGATGACGTGCAGTGGCCTCGGTCTCCGCGACCGGTCACGCTCCGCCCACCCGCCGGCCTCGACGACTGCACGTCGCTGCCCGCGGCAGCTCAGATGGCGAGCGCGGGCTCCAGCTCGTAGGCGTCGGGGCCCTGGGTGGCTCTCGCGTAGACGGTCTCACCCTCGGTGAGGCCCAGCGCGTCGGCCTGGCCCCGGGTGACCTGTGCGGCGAAGCGCTGACCAGAGTCGGCCCGCAGGTCGATGCGCACCTCGAAGCCGAGGCGGACGACGCGCTCGACCACGGCCTCCACGACCCCGGCCGGGCTGCCGACGGCGGCATCGGCGGCCACGGCGCGGTCACGGCTGCGCTCCAGGGTGATGTCGTGCGGCCGGACCAGCTGTCCGCCGAGACGGGCGACCGAACCGAGGAACGACATCACGAAGTCGTTGGCGGGGCGGTCGTACAGCGACACCGGGTCGCCTACCTGCTCGATGCGGCCCTTGTTGAGGACGGCGATGCGATCGGCGACGTCGAGCGCCTCCTCCTGGTCGTGGGTGACGAGCACCGTGGTCACGTGGACCTCGTCGTGCAGCCGGCGCAGCCACTGGCGCAGGTCGGCGCGGACCTTGGCGTCGAGCGCACCGAACGGCTCGTCGAGCAGCAGCACCTCGGGGTCGACCGCGAGCGCCCGGGCCAGGGCCATCCGCTGGCGCTGGCCGCCGGAGAGCTGGGCGGGGTAGCGGTGCTGGAACCCGTCGAGGCCGACGATCTCGAGCAGGTCGTCGACCTTCTTGGCGATCTCGGCCTTGGGGCGCTTGCGGATGCTGAGCCCGAACGCGACGTTGTCCCGCACGGTCATGTGCTTGAACGCCGCGTAGTGCTGGAAGACGAACCCGATCCCCCGCTTCTGTGGCGCCACGCCGGTGACGTCACGGCCACCGATGACGATGGAGCCGGCGTCGAGTCGCTCGAGCCCGGCGATGGAGCGCAGCAGGGTCGACTTGCCCGAGCCGCTGGGACCGAGCAGCGCGGTCAGCGTGCCGGCCGGGATGTCGAGGGTCACGTCGTCGAGCGCGGCGAAGTCGCCGTAGTTCTTGCGGGCTCCGGTCACGGTGATCATGTCGTGCTCCTCTTGCGGTCGAGCAGGGTCATCAGCAGCAGGGTGAGGACGGCCAGTCCCATGAGCAGCGTGGCCGCGGCGTACGCGCCATACGTGTTGTGGTCGTCGATGTAGCGGGAGTGGACGAGCAGCGTGAGCGTCTGGCTCACCCCCGGGAAGCCGGAGCTGACCATGATCACCGCGCCGAACTCCCCGAGCGCACGGGCGATGGTGAGCACCACGCCGTACGTGAGTCCCCAGCGGATCGCGGGCAGGGTGATGCGCCAGAACGTCTGGGCCGAGCTTGCGCCGAGCGTGGAGGCGGCCTGCTCCTGCTCGGTGCCGATCTCGTGCAGGACGGGCTCGACCTCACGGACGACGAACGGCAGCGTCACGAAGATCGTGGCGATGACCATGCCGGGCAGTCCGAAGATGACGCGGATGCCCAGGCTGTTCTCGATGCCGCCGAACCACCCCGACGACCCCCACAGCAGGATGAGCGAGACGCCGACGACGATCGGCGACACCGCGAACGGCAGGTCGACGACGGCCTGGATGAGCCCGCGCCCACGGAAGCGGCCGCGCACCAGGGCCAGCGCGGTGCCGACGCCGAACACGACGTTCAGCGGCACGGTGATGGCCACGATGAGCAGCGACAGGTTGAGCGCGGAGATCGCCGCGGGAGTGCGTATGGAGTCGATGAACGTGCCGACCCCCTCACCGAAGGTGCGCCACAGGATGAGCACGATCGGCACGGCGAGCAGGAGCACGAGGTAGCCCAGGGCCACGGTGCGAAGGCTGATCCGGGCGGCGGTCGACGTCCTCATGCGGAGTCCTCCTCGCGGCGCTGGCTGCGGCCGGCGAGGACGCGGAGCACGAACAGCGTGACGAAGGCGATCGCCAGCAGCGCCACCGAGACGGCGGCCGCGTTGACGGGCCGGTCGATCTCGATCTGCTGCTGGATGTACTGCGAGGCCACCTGCGTCTCGCGGGGGATGTTGCCGCCGATGAGGACGACCGAGCCGTACTCGCCGATGGCCCGGGCGAACGCGAGCCCCGTGCCACCGATGACCGCCGGCGCGAGGGTGGGCAGGACGACGCGGCGGAAGGTGGTCCAGTTCGACGCCCCCAGCGACGCGGCGGCCTCCTCGACCTCGCGGTCGGCCTCGATGAGGACCGGCTGCACCGAACGCACGACGAACGGCAGGGTCACGAACGCCAGGGCGACGAGCAGGCCGGGCTGGGTCGCGTTGAGGTGGATGCCGACCGGGCTGTTCGGGCCGTAGAGCGAGAGCAGCACGATGCTCGCCACGATGGTCGGCAGCGCGAACGGCAGGTCGATCAGGGCGTTCACGATCCGCTTGCCCTTGAAGTCGTCACGGACCAGCACCCACGCGATGAGCGTCCCCATGACCGCGTTGACGAGGGCGACGACGACCGAGACACCGACCGTGACGCGGAGGGAGGCCAGCGCCACCGGTGCGGTGACGGCGTCCCAGAACCCCGACCAGCCCTCCTCGAAGGAGGTGACGGTCAGGGCCGCCAGCGGCAGCAGCACGATGATGCTGAGCCAGAGGCCGACAAGGCCGACGCCGAGCGGACGACCGAGGCCGCGGGCCAGTCCTGAGCCCCTGGGGCCATGGGGCTCCGGGCGCGCCCGCAGGGACGACACGTCGGTGTCGTCCCTGCGGTCATCCCTGCGCGGGGTGATCGTGGTGGTCATGGGTTACGACGTCGCCTTGTCGTAGATGAGCGCGATGGAGCCGGTCTCCTTCTTGAAGAGCGTCCCGTCGACGGTCTTCCAGCCACCGAGGTCGTCGATGGTCCAGAGCTTCTGCGGCTCGGGGAAGTCGGCCGCGAACTCCTTGGCCACGGTCGGGTCCACCGGGCGGAAGCCCGCCTGCGCCCACAGCTTCTGCGCCTCGGGCGTGAAGAGGAAGTCGTTGAAGGCCTTGGCCTTCTCGAGGTTCTTGCTCTTGTTGACGACGGCCGTGGGGTTCTCGATCTTGAACGTCGTGGGCGGCGTGACGTGCTCGACCGGGTCACCGCTGCGCTCGGCGAACAGCGCCTCGTTCTCGTAGCTCAGCAGCACGTCGCCGGTGCCCTGGAGGAACGTCTCGGTCGCCTCGCGTCCGGACTTCGGCTGCACCTTCACGTGGTCGGTGACGAGCTTCTCGATGTAGGCGAGCCCGGCGGCGTCGTTCTTGCCGCCGTCGCTCTTGGCGGCGTAGGGGGCCAGGAGGTTCCACTTGGCACTGCCGGAGCTGAACGGGTTGGGCGTGACGACCTCGACGCCGGGCTTGAGCAGGTCGTCCCAGTCCTTGATGCCCTTCGGGTTGCCCTTGCGGACGACGATCGTGACGACCGAGCCGAACGGGATCCCCTTGTACTGGTTGGCATTCCAGTCCTTGTCGACGAGTCCGGCATCGACGAGGCGGGTGATGTCGGGCTCGACCGAGAAGTTCACGAAGTCGGCCGAGGCGCCGGCGGCGACCTTGCGCGACTGGTCGCCGGACGCGCCGTACGACTGCTGGAACTGCACGCCCTTGCCGGCAGCCGTCGCGTTGAACGCGGGGATGACCTTGTCGAAACCGACCTTCGGGACGGCGTAGGCGTAGAGGTCGATGGTGCTCGTGGCCGCGCCTGCGTCGCCGGCGGCCGCACCGACTGTGTCGCTGGCACCTCCGCCCGCACAGGCCGTCATCACCATCGCGCCAACGGTCGCGACGGCGGCCAGGGCGAGGCGGGGGTGACGGTTCATCGTGGGCTCCTTCGGCGCCAGCAGGGCTGGCCGTGGTCACCGGCCGGACGGCAGGTGATCTCCTATGTGACACCTAGGATTTTGGATAGCGTTGCGTTATCGGTCAAATAACGTGCGCTTATGTCTCGCATCGTGGATGTGGTGAAACCACCCCTTCTCCGACAGGTCGCCCACCTGCCCTCGCTGGCTCCAGGGCGAGCGGTGTGGCGCGCTCAGACCTCGGTGCCGCGCAGCACCACGTGCTCCGGTGCGGCCAACGCGCGGATCTCGCGGCGGGGGTCTGCGGCGTAGACGACGAGGTCGGCGTCCGCGCCCTCCTCGAGCCCGGGGCGGCCGAGCCACGTCCGCGCGCCCCACGTGGCGGCATGAAGGGCCTCACCGGCGCTGAGCCCCGCCCTGGTGAGCTCGTGGGCCTCGTCGGCCACGAGGCCGTGCCGCAGCGAACCGCCGGCATCGGTGCCGAGGTAGATGGGGATGCCGGCGTCGCGGGCCGCGCCGATGGTGGCGTAGCGGCGCTCGTGCAGCGCGAGCATCCGCTGGTGGTAGGCCGGGAACTTCTCCTTGGCGGGCTCGGCGATGGCGGGGAAGGTCGCGATGTTGACCAGCGTGGGCACGATCGCGATCTGCTGCTCGGCGAACTGCGCGATCGTCTCGGGCTCCAGACCCGTCGCGTGCTCGATGCAGTCGGTGCCGGCGGCGGCGAAGTCGTAGAGCGAGGCCTCGCCGAAGCAGTGGGCCGTGACCCGCGCGCCCTCCTCGTGGGCGGCGGCGATGGCGTCGGTGAGGACGTCGACCGGCCAGCAGGTCGCGAGGTCGCCGGTGTCCCGGTCGATCCAGTCGCCGACGAGCTTGACCCAGCCGTCACCCGCCCTCGCCTCGAGCCGGACCCGCTCGACGAGCTGGTCCGGCTCGATCTCGTGGGCGAAGTTGCGGATGTAGCGACGGGTGCGGGCGATGTGGCGCCCGGCCCGGATGATCTTCGGCAGGTCGTCGCGCTCGTCGATCCACCGGGTGTCGGCAGGCGAACCCGCGTCACGGATGAGCAGCGTTCCGGCCTCGCGGTCGGCGAGCGCCTGGGACTCAGCGGTCTGGTCGTCGACCGCGCCGTGCGCGTCCAGGCCGACGTGGCAGTGCGCGTCGACGAGTCCCGGCAGCACCCAGCCGCGCAGGGTCTGGACGTCGCCACCGGCTGCCGTGGGCCGCTCGAACGTCAACCGCCCGCCGACCACCCAGGCCTCCGGACGCACATCGTCCGGCCCGACGAGGATCTCACCCTGCAGGTGCAGCACCGTTGCCATGGAAGGACCCTAGCGAGGCAGCCCGGAGTTCTCTCGCGCTGCGACCACCGCAGGCCCGGCAGGACGCGGACCGGTCAGGAGCCGTCGGCGAGCGGTCGGACGAACCGGCGCAGGGCCTCGACGACGACCTCGGGGGCATCGGTGTGCACCCAGTGCGAGGCACCCTTGACGGTCAGCTGGCGCACCTTCGGGAACAGCGCCTGCATCGCCGGCAGGTCCTCGTCGCGGATGTATTCCGACTCCGACCCCGCCACCCACAGCACAGGCCCGTCGAAGGCCGGGAGGTCACCGGCCGACGTGGGCCAGTCGGCGATGACCGAGCCGGTCCCCTTCGCGGCGTCCGCGGAGAACAGGCCCAGGTTGGCCTGCCAGCGCCAGGTGTCGCCGTCACGGCGCAGGTTCTGCATGAGGAAGGCCTTGACCCCGGCATTCGGTTCCTCGAACCGTGCCTCCGCGTCGCCACGCGAGGTCAGCGCCGACAACGGCAGCCGCTCCATCTCGGCGATGTAGCCGCTGAACCGCTCCAGGCTGCCGTAGGACTTCGGCGCGATGTCGACGACGACCAGCCTGGCGACGAGCTCGGGGTGCTGGAGCGCGAGCAGCATGGCGGTCTTGCCGCCGAGCGAGTGCCCGACGACCATCCACTTCGCATCGGCGTCGATGCCGCGCAGCGTCGCCGCCACCGCATCGGCGTAGGCCGCGAAGGAGAACTCCCCGCTCCACGGCGAGCGACCGTGGTCGGGCAGGTCGACCAGCGTCGAGCGGGCGCCGTCACCGTCCGGCCCAGCGAGCGCCTTGGCGATCTGCGACCAGTTGCGGCCCTGGCCGAACAGCCCGTGCAGGAACGCGACCCGCGGGCCGGCGGTGCCGACCGAGAGGGTGTGGAGCGTCGGCACCGACCCGGCCGCGGCGATCCCGCCGGGGGTCCCGTCAGCCCCGGCCGTCACCGTCCGAGGAACTTCTCGAAGCCCGCGGGCAGCTGGCTCGGGTCCATGTCGGCCGGGGCGCCGGACGCACCAGCGCCACCACCGAAGGCCGAGCCGCCGCCACCGCCACCGCCCGTGCGCGCGGCCTTGGCCTTCTCGGCCGCAGCGCGCTCGTCGGCCGCCCGCTTGGCGGGGTTGCCCGACTTGGACTTCTTGCGCTGCGGCTGCTGCTTGCCGCGCTTGCCGGCGCCGCCGCCCATCCCGGGGATGCCCGGCATGCCGGGGATGCCACCGCCACGGGCGAGCTGCTTCATCATCTTCTGCGCCTCGGTGAAGCGCTCGAGCAGGCCGTTGACCTCGGAGACCTCGACGCCCGAACCCTTCGCGATGCGCAGCCGACGCGACCCGTTGATCTGCTTGGAGTGGGTGCGCTCGAACGGCGTCATCGAGCGGACCATCGCCTCGATGCGGTCGAACTCGCGCGGGTCGAGGTTGTCGAGCTGGGCCTTCATCTGGCCCATGCCCGGCATCATGCCGAGCATCGACTTCAGGCCACCCATCTTCTTCAGGGCAGCCATCTGGTCGAGGAAGTCGTCGAAGGTGAAGTCCTCCTCGGCGAGGAACTTGCGCTGCATCTCCTGCTGCTGGCGGGCGTCGAACGCCTTCTCCGCCTGCTCGATCAGGGTGAGGACGTCACCCATGTCGAGGATGCGCGAAGCCATGCGGTCGGGGTGGAAGACCTCGAAGTCCTTCACGCCCTCGCCGGTGCTGGCGAACATGATCGGGCGGCCGGTGACCGAGGCGACAGACAGGGCCGCACCACCACGGGCGTCGCCGTCGAGCTTGGACAGGACGACACCGGTGAAGTCGACGCCCTCCTGGAACGCGAGCGCGGTGTCGACCGCGGCCTGGCCGATCATCGCGTCGATGACGAACAGGACCTCGTCCGGCGAGATGGCCGTGCGGATGTCAGCGGCCTGCTGCATGAGGTTGGCGTCGACCGCGAGGCGGCCGGCGGTGTCGACGATGACGACGTCGTGCTGGTTGCGGCGGGCGTGCTCGATACCGGCGCGCGAGACCCCCACGGGGTCGCCGAACGAGCGGGTGCCCTCGCCGGTCGGGCCGACGGCGTCGTGGCCGCCGATGTTGCCGCGCTCCGGGGCGTAGACCGGGACGCCCGCGCGCTCACCGACGACCTCGAGCTGGGTCACGGCGTTGGGTCGCTGGAGGTCGGCGGCGACGAGGATCGGGGTGTGGCCCTGCTCCTTGAGCCAGCGCGCCAGCTTGCCCGCGAGGGTGGTCTTTCCGGCACCCTGCAGACCCGCGAGCATGATGACGGTCGGCGGGTTCTTGGCGAACTGGATGGTCCGCGTCTGCCCGCCGAGGATGCCGACGAGCTCCTCGTTGACGATCTTGACGACCTGCTGGCCGGGGTTGAGCGCCCCCGAGACCTCCGAGCCGAGGGCACGGTCGCGCACCGCGGAGGTGAACTGCTTCACCACGGGCAGCGAGACGTCGGCGTCGAGGAGGGCGAGCCGGATGTCGCGCACGGTGGCGTTGACATCGGACTCGGACAACCGCCCCTTCCCCCGGAGGTTCTTGAAGGTGGCTGTCAGGCGGTCGGAGAGAGACGTGAACACGGCCCTCAGACTAATCGGTCGCGGCGGGGCACACCGACACGACCGCCGTCATGAGCCCGGGGCCGCCCCGTCGCAGATGTCGATGACCATCGCCACGGTCTGGGCCACCTTGGCCGGTGGCAGCAGCCGCCCGCCGAACTCGGTGACGTAGAACGTGTCGAGCGTCTGCCCGGCATAGGTGGCGATGTGCGCGGACCGCACGGACAGGCCCGCCTTCGCGAACCCCATACCCAGCTCGTGGAGCAGCCCCGGACGGTCCTGGGCGCGCACCTCGATCACGGTCGCCTCCTCGGACGCGTGCGGGACGACCAGGGCCCGGGCCTGGCCGGGCGAGCCCGTGCCGGCCTCGGCGCTAGGGCGTGCCGCGAACTGGCGGCGGCGGTCGAGCAGCCCGAGCGGACCGCGGTCGCCCTGGGCGAGCCGTTCGAGGCCCCGGACGATGCGCTGCTCGTCCGGCGGCTCGGTGCTCGGGCTCTCGACGTGCCACTCGTTGGCGGCGACGCCGTCGACCGTGCGCAGGATCGCGGTGCGGACGACGAGCCCGTATGCAGCGAGCAGCCCTGCGGTGTCGGCGAAGAGTCCCAGCCGGTCCCGGTCGAAGACGTCGATGCGGTAGGACCCGCCCATGGGGCGGACGACGACGCGGGGCTCCCCCGCGGCGACGGACTCGAGGTCCGCTGCGGCCACGGCGGTGCTCTCGGCAGGTGGGGGCATGGTTCCTTCCTCCCACCCGGTCCGGGCGGCTTCGGCGAGCTGGCGCAGGAGGGTGGCGCGCCAGTCGGTCCAGGCCTGCGGCCCGGCGGCGGAGGCGTCGGCCTCGGTGAGGGCGACGAGCAGGTCGAAGACCTCCCGCGAGCCACCGACGGCGGCGCGGGCCGCGGTGACGGTCCCCGGGTCCTGGTGATCGCGCCGGGTGGCGAGGTCGATCAAGGTGAGGTGCTCGCGCACCAGGGTGGTCACGATGTCGACGTCGGCGGCCGGGTAGCCCAGGCGGGTCGCGATGGCGCGGGCGAGCGGTGCCCCGCTGGCCGAGTGGTCGTGGGCCCCCGGGATCTTGCCGATGTCGTGCAGGAGGGCGGCGAGCAGCAGGAGGTCGGCGCGGCTCACCCCGCGCACCAGTCCCCCGGCGATGACGACCGTCTCGATGAGGTGGCGGTCGACGGTGTGGCGGTGGACGGCGCTGCGCTGCGGACGCGAGCGCACGGCGGCCCACTCGGGCAGCCAGCGGTCGATGATCCCGGCCTGGTCCAGGCCCTCCCAGACGCCGATGAGGCCGGGGCCGGTGGCGAGGAGGTCGGCGAACAGGTCGCGGGCGATCTCCGGCCACGGCTCCTCGAGGGTCGGCGGCTGCCCGGCGAGGTTGGCCAGCGTGGTGGGGGCGATCGGCAGGTTGTTGCGGGCAGCGACGACGGCAGCACGCAGCGGCAGCAGCGCGTCGGAGGACAGGGTGCTGCGCGGGCCGAGGACGACCTCGCCGTCGTGCTCGAACATGCCGAAGCCCAGCGGGTTGAGCTGCGGGCGGCGGGGCCCGACGCGCAAGGTGCGGGCGCGCTGGGACTGGCCGGCGCGCCGTACCGTCCCGTCGAGGGCGTAGGCGATGGTGCGGCCGGCGGTCGCGACCTCGGTGAGCATGTCGTCGGAGTCCTGGTGACCCAGCAGGGCCGCGACGGCGTCGTGGTCCTCGCGGGTCAGGCGGTCGCGGCCCTTGCCGGTGACCACGTGGACGGCGTCGCGCACGTCGAGCAGGACCCGGTGCGCGGCGTCGACGGCCTCATGGGGACGGTCGGTGAGCCAGGCCGCCACGAGGGCGTTGAGGACCGTCATGTCGCGCAGGCCGCCGTGGGCCTCCTTGAGGTCGGCCTCGAGGCTCTGGGCGAGGTCGCCGTGCCGGGCGTGCCGGGCCTTGAGGCCGTCGATGAGCTGTGGGAGGCGACGGCGGGCGTTGGCCCGCCAGTCGTGGGAGACCGTGGACCGGGCGGCGGTGACCACCTCGGCGTCACCGGCCACGCACTGCAGGTCCAGGAGCCCGACCGCCGCGGTCAGGTCACCGGAGGCGACGGTGCGGCACTGGTTGACGGTGCGGACCGAGTGGTCGAGGCGCACCCCGGCGTCCCAGACGGGGTACCAGATGCGGTCGGCGAGGCCGCGCAGGTCCTCCCCCGACAGCGAACGGCCGTAGTGCAGCAGCACGAGGTCGACGTCGCTGAGCGGGCCGGCGTCACCGCGGGCGAGGCTGCCCACCGCGGCAAGCGCCACCCCCTCGGCGCGGCGACCGTCGAGGGCCTGCTGCCACACGGTCGTCAGCCACTCCCGGGTCAGGGCGGCGATGGCGTCGCGGCGCACCTGCCCCGCACCGGGGGCGTCGAAGCCCCGGGCACCGGCCAGGTCCAGGCGGCGAGCCGCCAGGTCGGTCTGCTCGATCGTCATGTCAGCCACTGTGCCCTCTCGTCATTTCGCGCAGTGCGCACGCGTGTTACGGCTGTGTTAGCGCCCCGGCGGCGCAAAGGCCGACACCCGGGACGGGGGGATCGTCCCGGGTGTCGGCCGGTGGGGGCGCTCCGTCGGGGGCCGGAGCGGGTGGTGCGTCTGTCGGTCAGAGTGCGTCGACCCCGCGCTCCCCGGTGCGGACGCGGACGACGTCCTCGACGGGGACGGTCCAGATCTTGCCGTCGCCGATCCGACCGGTCTGGGCCGACTTGAGGATGACGTCGGCGACAGAACCGGCGTCGATGTCGTCGACGAGGACCTCCACCCGGACCTTGGGCACGAAGTCGACGGTGTACTCGGCACCGCGGTAGACCTCGCTGTGGCCGCGCTGGCGGCCGTAGCCGGACGCCTCGCTGACGGTCATGCCCGAGATGCCGTAGGCCTCCAGGGCCTCCTTGACCTCGTCGAGCTGGTGGGGCTTGATGATGGCGGTCACGAGCTTCATGCGCTGGCTCCCTCGTGGGTCTTGGCGCTGGGCGCCGAGGTGGACACTGCACCGGAGGAGCCGAAGCGGCCGCCGGTCAGGCTGCCCAGGTCGTATCCGGACTCACCGTGCTCGGACTGGTCGATGCCGTCGGACTCCACGTCCTTGTCGACGCGCCATCCCATGGTGGCCTTGAGGGCCAGGGCGATGACGGCCGTCAGGATGCCGGAGATGAGCAGCGAGGCCACGGCGATGAGGATCTGCACGACCAGCTGGTCGATGCCGCCACCGTAGAACAGGCCCGAGGAGGTGGCCAGGAGGCCGGCACCGATGGTGCCCCAGAGGCCGGCGACGAGGTGCACACCGACGACGTCGAGCGAGTCGTCGTAGCCGAACTTGTACTTCAGGCCGACGGCGAGGGCCGACAGGGCACCGGCGACGGCGCCGAGGATGAGCGAGCCGACGGGCGACAGGGCGCCACAGGCGGGGGTGATGGCGACCAGGCCGGCGACGACACCGGAGGCACCACCGACGGTGGTCGCGTGGCCGTCCCGGATCTTCTCCACGAGGAGCCAGCCGAGCATCGCGGCGCAGGTCGCAGCGGTCGTGTTGACCCAGACCAGCGAGGCGAGGCCGTCGGCCGCGAGCTCGGAGCCCGCGTTGAACCCGAACCAGCCGAACCACAGCAGGCCGGCACCGAGCATCACGGTCGGCACGTTGTGCGGACGCATGGCCTGGGTGCCGAAGCCGAAGCGCTTGCCGACGATCACGGCCAGCACCAGGCCGGCGATACCGGCGTTGATGTGGACGACCGTGCCACCGGCGAAGTCGATCGGGAGCACGTTGGCCACGCCGTCGGTCGCACCGTAGATGGCGGCGGACAGGCCGCCCTCGGCGCCGGACAGGATGCCGCCGCCCCAGACCATGTGGCTGATCGGGAAGTAGACGACGGTCGCCCAGATGCCGGAGAAGACCAACCAGGTGCTGAACTTCACGCGGTCGGCCACCGCGCCGCTGATGAGCGCGACGGTGATCACCGCGAAGGTCAGCTGGAAGCCGACGAACAAGATCTCGGGGATGAACACGTCGACGCCGAACACGTCGATGAGGCGCGAGCCGTCGGGCCCGATGACGCCGTTCAGCCCGAACAGGTGGAACGGGTTGGCGAACAGGCCCGCGATGTCGGACGAGCCGTCCTGCAGGTTGCCGAACGCCATGGAGTAGCCCCACAGCACGTACACGACACCGACGACGCCCAGGGCCCCGAACGACATCATGATCATGTTGAGGACCGACTTCGATCGGGTCATGCCGCCGTAGAACAGCGCCAACCCGGGGGTCATGAGGAGCACCATGGAGGCTGCGACGAGCATGAAGGCGGTCGCGGCCTCGTTGATCGTGGGTTCTGTCATGGCCAGAACTGTGACGCCCCGGCGTTTCAGGTCGTGCCCGCGTTTGTTACGGGCGTGTTAGCGGTTGGTCACCGGCGTAAGAATCAGGTTTCTTGCGCCGGTATGGCGCTCGCCAAGGTTTCGTCAGCACCGCCCGGAGGTCAGAACGCCGACACCGAGCCGGGTGCCCGTTGCGGGCGCGAGAGGGCCCGGACCAGGGCCGCCTGGCCGTGCCGTCGCACCGCGACACCGGTCAGCAGGGCCAGGACCGGCTCGATCACCTCACGGCGGTGGGTGGGGGTGTCCAGGTCCACGCTCGAGGCGAGGTCGTCACCGTGCACGACCAGCTCCATCATGCGGGTCGTGAGGAAGTCGGTGGTGGTCAGCGACCAGCCCTGCCACGGCAGGTGGATGGTGTCGGGGTCGCGGGGCGCCGCCAGCAGCGCGGGCAGGGCGTCGATGGTGACGCGGGCCCCGGCCAGCACGGCGTCGCGCCCGGACCGGGCCTGCTCGTTGCCGCCCTCGCGGATGCCGACGTTGACCTCGTCCTCCGGCGCAGCCCTGACCCACGCGGCCCGCTCGTAGTGCTCGGCGAGCGTGATCGGCTCCTGTGCCTTCGGCTCGGCGCGCAGGCCGTCGGCGACGAGGTCGGCCTGCTGCAAGAGGTGGTGGGTCAGGCCGCCCACCGTCATCCCGGAGCAGCTGCTCTCGCGGTCCCAGGCGGCGGCCACCTGAGGGGTGGTCGCCAGCTCCCGGGACAGGTCGACGGCGGCGAGGAAGGCTGCGGCGTGCTCGGCTCGGCTCATCGGCCGATGCTAACCAGCGGTGCCGACCGTCGCCCCCGGACGACGTCCGGCCGGGTCCGGTGCGACCGCCTCAACGGGCTCCCCCGGTGGTGACCCGCTCGAGGGCGGTGACCCACCCGGGAGGCGGGGGAAGCGCTCGCGCAGCCACGCGGCATACCGCTCCAGGGGCAGGAAGGCGAGCATCATCACGAGGTGCGGCCAGAAGGCGATGGTGATGGCGGCGTAGGTCATCGCGTGGAAGACGAACCACCCGGCCACTACGCGGCGCCGCCACCGCTCGGAGAGCAGGAAGATCACCGGGGCCGTGAGCTCGGCCGCGAACAGCACCCACTGGAACGCGTGCAGCGTCCACGGCACCTCGAGCAGCCACTGGGCCATCGGCGTCCCCCGGCGCACCACCGCCCGCACCATGGTCGCCGAGTTGACCCACTCCCAGCCGCCGAAGCGGATCTTGGCCCAGGCGGACAGGAAGTACGTCGCCACCGCGGCCAGCTGGATGGCGCGCAGCGCGAAGCCCGCGGCCTCGCTACGGCGCCGGTCGGACAGGTGGGCGATCCCCACGGTCGGCAGCAGCGCGAGCGCCACGACGAAGTCGGCCCGGTCGTGGTCGACCTTGCCGTAGGAGAAAGCGACGTACTGGTACCAGACCCAGCCGACGGCCACGGTCCACCCGAGCAGCCGCGGTGCCCGGCCGGTCATCGCGGCGAGGGCTGCGAGCACGCAGCCCCACTTGAGGGTCTGGACGAGCAGCACCGTCGCGGCTGGCAGGTGCAGCACCTCCCCCATGACGAGGGGCTCGTACCAGACGGGGTCGGCCCAGCCGTGGTACCAGCCGGAGGTGTGCAGGCCGAGGACGTCGATGACGACGAACGCGAAGACGAGCAGCCGCAGGACGGCCACCCGCGCGAGCGGCATCGGCGCGAAGAGCCATCCACTCAGGCGTGTCATCGTGCCTCCCACTGCGCGACGACCTGGGTGCGGACCTCGCCCGTGGGCTTCCGGTCGACGACGACGATCTGGCGGCGGACCACGCGCAGGGCGGTCCACTCGGGGGCGTCCGGGCGCAGCTCGGCGTGGCTGCGGGCGAGCGTCCCAAGCCGTGCGGGGTCGGCCTCGATCTGCGGTATGCGGCCCTCGATCTCGGCGCGGTTGAGGCCGGTGTTCTCCGGGGTCAGCGGAGCGCTGACCCACGTGTCGGGGGCGTCGGCGGTCTGCACCTCGATGCCGGTGGAGATCACCGACCCCGTGGCCGCCTGCGAGGTGGAGAACATCCGCCACGGGCTGAACGGCCACCAGTGGTCGTCCCCGACGAGGGAGCCGGCGCAGAAGAGGACGGTGAGCGCGAGGACGACGACGGCCCGCCACGACTTCGCAGCGGCGCCCAGTCGCACGACCCCCGGTTCCACGCCCACAGGGTAGGCGATGGGAGGGCTGTGGTCGGCGACCACAGCGCCCGTACGGCGCCACCCACCCGAGTCTTTGAGCGTCTGACCCCACCCTGACGGGGTCAGACGCTCAAAGACTCGGGTCACGGGCGGTGCCCCCGCTCAGTGGCGCCGGGTCATCGGCGTTGCGCGCGTCGGGCCAGCCGGGTCGCCAGGAGGGCGACGAGGACGAGGGCGACCGAGCCGCCGAGGCCGGCGACGAGCTGGGCACGGTTCACCGGCGGGGTGGCGTCGGGCGCCTGACCCGGACCCGTGATCGGGCCGGCGCTCGGACCCGAGGTCGACGCAGACGGAGCGGGGGTGGCTGCCCGGGTCGCCGCCGAGGAGGGCGAGGCGACCGGTGTCGCCGGCACGGTGACCTGCTGCACCGGTGACCGGCTGCCTTCGCTCCCGACGAGCAGGCCCTGGTCGGCGCCCGGGGCGAGGGCGATCGTCTCGCCCTGGCGCTGGAGCGGGAGCAGGGCGGACACCAGGGGGCGCCACGACGTGGGGTCGAGCAGGACGAGCTGGGTGTAGGTGCGGACGGCGAGCGCCGACCCGTCACCGAGGAACACCGCGTCGGTCGCCGTCGCAGGGGCGTCGGCGAGGCGCTCCAGGCGGTTGACGCCCTGTCGACTCGGTTTCTCGGGCAGGGCGTAGACGCCGCCGTCGGCGCTCTTGGTGACGATGACGACGCGCCCGGTCGTGGGGTCGACGGCGATCGACTCCGCGTCGTGCGGCCCGTCGGGGTAGGTCAGCTCCCACGAGGCCCAGCCACCGCTGGTGGTGCCGAGCGCCGGTTCGTCGAACCAGAAGACCCTGACGACCTCGCGGGAACGGGCGTTGTCACCGATGTCGGCGACGAGGACCCGTCCCTGTGGGGTGACCGCGAGCGCCTCGACGTCGACCACCGGCGCGCCGAAGGAGTGGACCCCGACGGTCTTCCCGGTGCGGGTGTCGACGGCGAAGATCCGCGCGGAGTCGCCCGAGTCGTTGGCCGTCCAGACGGTGTGCGGGTGGGCCCGGCTCAGCGCGAGCCCCGAGGACTCCTCGATCCGGTCGTCGAGGATCCGGAACCCGCCGCCCGCGGACGCGGTCGTGCCGACGGTGGCGGAGGCGGTCGCGCCGGTGGACGCCATACCCAGTGCTGCCGCGGCGAGGACCGCGGCAGCGAGCCGTCGGGCCGGTCTCAGGTGAGGCACCCTCAGTCGAGCAGCGCGTCGACGAACGCCTCGGGATCGAACGGCGCGAGGTCGTCCGGGCCCTCCCCCAGGCCGACGAGCTTGACCGGCACGCCGAGCTTGCGCTGGACGGACACGACGATGCCGCCCTTGGCCGTGCCGTCGAGCTTGGTCAGGACGATGCCGGTGACATCGACGACCTGGGCGAAGACCTCGGCCTGGCGCAGGCCGTTCTGCCCGGTGGTGGCGTCGAGGACGAGCAGGACCTCGTCGATCGGGCTCTGCTTCTCGATCACGCGCTTGACCTTGCCGAGCTCGTCCATGAGGCCGACCTTGTTGTGCAGGCGACCCGCGGTGTCGACGAGGACGACGTCGGCCTCCATCTCCATGCCGGCCTTGACGGCGTCGAACGCGACCGCCGCGGGGTCGGCGCCGTCGCGGTCGGAGCGCACCGTCGGCACCCCGACGCGGGCGCCCCAGGTCTCGAGCTGGTCGGCGGCGGCGGCGCGGAACGTGTCTGCCGCACCGAGGACGACGTCCTTGTCCTCGGCCACGAGCACGCGGGCGAGCTTGCCGACGGTGGTGGTCTTGCCGGTGCCGTTGACGCCAACGACGAGCACGACGGCCGGACGTTCGCCGACGCGGCTGCTGGCGACGGCGCGGTCCATCCCGGGGTCGACGAGGCGCAGCAGGTCCTCACGCAGCCAGCCGCGGACGGTGGCCTCGTCGGTCGTGCCCTCGACCTTGACGCGGGCCCGCAGGCTGTCGACGAGCTCGGTGGTGGCCTCGACGCCGAGGTCGGAGGCGATGAGGGTGTCCTCCACCTCTTCCCAGGCGGCCTCGTCGAGACGCCCTCGGGAGAGCAGGGCGAGCAGGCCTTGGCCGAGGGCGGAGTTGGAGCGCGACAGGCGGGCGCGCAGCCGGGTGAGACGGCCCTGGGCGGAGTCGGGGCGCTCGACGCTCGGGGCGACCTCGGGCTCGGGCAGGGTCTGCGGTGCGGGCAGGGTGTCGACCCCGCCACCGACATCCTCGACCGAGCGCTTCGGCGCGTCACGCGGCTCGGTGGCGTCGTCGCCGACACCGGGCAGGACCTCGGTGTCGGTCGTGCCGGTCGGCGCCGGGGTGCGTGGCGCGTCCTTGGTCTTCCCACCCCGGCCACGCACGAGCCCGAGCAGGGCGCCTCCGAGGACCACGAGGATCCCGACGGCGATGGCAATCCATTCCCACAGCTGATCAATCACGCGGGTCATCCTCCCCCATCACCGGTGCTGCACACGATTCGACCTCGGCCACCGGACGGCGCCGTGCCCGCGCCGGGTCCTGCCGGACAGCACGGTGGGCGGTCGGGGTCACCCCCGACCGCCCACGTCGTGCATGGTCGGACCTGCTACTAAGGAGCGGTGATGCTCCAGATGCCCCGACCGTGGGTCGCGGCGTAGAGGTTCCCGTCAGGACCGGACTCGAGGTCCATGACCACCGTGAGCGGCAGGCCCGTGCCGAGCTGCTGCCAGGTCGTCGCACCCGGCGCCCGGTAGAAGGCAGCCAGGTCGGTGCCCAGGACCACGCCGCCGTTCGCGAGCTGCTTGATGCTGCTCGCCGGGACGTCGGGAAGGTTCGCGCTCGTGTCCGTCCACGTGGCGCCCCCGTCCCGGGTCTCGTAGACGTGACCGACACCCGCACCGGGGCCCTCGGTGAACCGGCGCGAGAAGCCGTTGATCGCGGCATACGCGTGCTGGGTGTTGGTCGGGTCGATGCCGATGCCCTGGACGAACCGGTTGGGGAAGCCCGAACCCAGGGTGAGCTGGTGCCACGTCCCGCCGGCGTTGGTCGCGATGCCCCGGGCGAAGCCGGCGTTGTTGCACGGACCGCACCAGGAGACGTAGGAGACACCGTTGTGCATCGACACGGCCGTGGCCGAGTGGCCCGTACCGAGGTCGAACGCCTTGGTCAGGTCCGAGGCGCTGCGCGTCGCGGTCCAGCCCTTCATGCCGGTGTAGACGAACTCGCCACCGAAGATGAAGTGGTCCGGGTTGCCCGAGTCCAGCGAGATCGGCGCGATGAACCGCGGGAGCGGGTCGCCGGGGTCGAGGGAGTACGACGTCGCCTCGGCCTCGGACTGGGCGCCGGGGTTCAGCGCGCAGTTGTTGGTGATCTTCACCGCCAGGTTGGTGTACTCCTGCAGCTGGTTGCAGCCCTGGCGCGGGTCGGCCGCACCATCGCCGCCGTCGCCACCGAAGTTGGACCCCATCTTGGTGTCGCCGTTGCTGCCGTCCGGGCGGACGGCGAACAGGTTGGACACCCCGTTGTCCTGCAGGCCACCGGAGACGACGACGCCGCCGTTCTTGGCGTCCTTGCCGACGGAGACCGAGTAGTACTGGAGGGCGTCCATCGTGCCGTCGGCCGTCGTGGACTCGAGGTCCGTGGCGTTGCCGTTGGCGTTGACCGTTCCGTTGACCGGGCGGCGGTAGACACCGCCGTCGTTGCCGAAGAACACCATCGGCTTGCCACCCTGGGTGCCCACGGTGACCGAGTGCTGGTCGGGGTGGCCTGCGAGCGGACAGGTGTTCGAGGCGTCGGAGAGGCTCCAGCACGGGAAGGTGAAGTTCCAGTACGGCGACACGGCCGACCAGTGCGACCCGGCGTCCTTGGTCTCGAAGACCTCCTCGAGACCGGCCCAGACGTGGTCACGGTTCGCGGGGTCGACCTGGAGGAACTGGTTGTACCAGGCCTGCACCCCGACGGCGTAGCCCTTGCGGTCGAGCGCTGAACCGCTGTTGTGCAGCTGGGCTGCGTCGGCGATCTTGTTCCACGGCCCGCTCGGCGAGCCCGACTTGGAGACGAAGATGCCGGCCAGCGAGGAGGCGGAGTTGATCTTGCTGGGCTGCTGCACCTCCGCGTAGAGCCGGCTGCCGTCCTTGCTGAACGCGAAGGTCGTGTAGCCCACGTCGCTGCCGTTGGTGATGCCACCGAGGGTCACCGAGAGCTTGTGCCAGCTCGACGGCCCCTGCGTGAAGTCGTTCGTCTCGTAGAACCCGTTGTACGTGTCACCCGAGCGCCAGCCGATGGCGGCGATGACGTGCTTGGGGTTCTTGGGGTCCACGGCGATGTCGTTGACGATGTTCTTGTAGGCCGCGTTGGTCGCGCCCGACTCCGTGTTGCCCTTCCAGTCGGAGCCGGCCGGGACGAGGGTGTTGCCCGCGTCGTCCTTGATCTCCGGCATCCACGACATGTTCGGGGCGAACCCGAAGGTCCAGGCCCCGGCCTTGCTGCCGGCGGCGTGGTACCAGATGCCGCGGTTGGTCGCCGCGAAGACGTTCGTGCCGCCACCGAAGCGGATGCGACCGATGGTCGTCGACTCGAGCTCCTTGCCACCGACGCGGTCGGTCGGCGCAAAGCTGCCGCTCGTGGGGTTGGCCAGTCGGTAGACACCAGCGCCCACGTAGGACGTGCCACCCGTGTTCGCCTCGCCCGTGGCGTACCAGAGCGAGCTGTCGCCGGCGAGCTGCAGGTCGCCACCGCTGAGCGAGGGCAGGGTGTCCGCGATGGGGGTCCAGCCCCCGCCACCGGTGGAGGAGCGCCACACGCCGCCGTCCGCGCCGGCGGCATACACGTGGTTGCTCGTGTCGGCTGCGAGGCCGGTGATGCGGCCGGTGACCTTGCCGGCGCCACCGGAGGAGTTGGAGTTCCAGTCGCGGTAGCGCGGGTCGTCGGCGTCGTAGGTCACCTTGGTGACCTCGTGCCACGTGCCTGCCGTCTTCGGCAGGGACTGGAGCTGCGTGTATGCCGAGCCGTACGCCCCGGGGGCGACGATGCCGGGCGCGGTGCGCGCCTGCTCGAACTGCTCCGCGATCGTCACCGCTTCCTTGGACTCGCTCTGCGCCTCGGAGGGGTTGCCCCCGGCGATCATGAGCGCCTTCTCCATGACGGCGGCGTTGTAGTGCTTGTCGCGCCACTGGTACTTCAGCCAGGCCTCGTTCAGCTCATGGCGGCCGAGGAAGCCGCTGGCTCCTCCGGCGACGAGGGCGATCCCGGCACCGGCTGCCACCAGCCTGCGTGCCCGGGGTGTGAGGGATGCCATGCGTGTCTCCTCCAGATCAGGACATGACCCGGTCCGGGTCCGCCCCAGCATCAGGGGTAGACACACGTGCGGCCCATGACATCTGTCATGGGCCGTTCAGTCGAAGGAGGTCGTCAGCCGTTTCGGTGAACGCGCAGGTCGAGGGGTGGACCGTGACGCGGCATCTGCGCCGTCTGTGATGGCTCAGCTCGCCTGGCGGTGGCGACCGGTCTCGTCGGCCGGCTCGCGCTGGACGGTGTCGCTGACCTTGTCCTTGGTGGCGGACAGGACGTCACCGGTCTTCTCGATGGTGGACTCGAGCGTCGACTCGGTCTTCTCCTTGACGGCGGCGACGATCTCCTCGCCCTGCGGGCTGAGCAGCTCGCGTCCCTCGCGGCGCGCGGGGACCGCCACGACGGCGACGACGGCCAGGGCCAGTCCGACGCACAGCAGCATCCCGATGATCAGCGCAACCATGGGACCAGAGTGCCTTGCCCCGGCGCCCCCGACCAAATCGACACCCCGCCATGGGACGCCCGGTCGCTGGTCAGGCGCTCTGGGCCGCCACGTCGCGGATCCGCTGCGAGACCACGGTGGTCACACCGTCACCACGCATGGACACGCCGTACAACGCGTCCGCCACCTCCATGGTGCGCTTCTGGTGGGTGATGACGATGAGCTGGCTGGAGTCGCGCAGCTCCTCGAAGAGGGTGATGAGGCGGCCGAGGTTGGCGTCGTCGAGCGCCGCCTCCACCTCGTCCATGATGTAGAAGGGGCTGGGCCGCGCCTTGAAGATCGACACGAGCAGCGCCACCGCGACGAGCGAGCGCTCGCCACCGGAGAGCAGCGACAGGCGCTTGATCTTCTTGCCGGGCGGGCGGGCCTCGACCTCGATGCCGGTGGTCAGCATGTTCGACGGGTCGGTGAGCGTGAGCTTGCCCTCGCCGCCGGGGAACAGGCGGCCGAACACGCCCTCGAACTGGGCGGCGGTGTCGTGGAACGCCTCGGTGAAGACTCGCTCGACCCGCTCGTCGACCTCCTTGACGATGTCGAGCAGGTCGCGCTTGGACTTCTTGAGGTCCTCGAGCTGGTCGGTGAGGAACTTGTGCCGTTCCTCGAGCGCCGCGAACTCCTCCAGCGCCAGCGGGTTCACCCGACCGAGTGCGCTGAGCCCGCGCTCGGCCTTGCGCAGCCGCTTCTCCTGGACCTCGCGGACGTAGGGCGCCGGCTCGGGCAGGTCGTCCGGGTCGTCGTCGGGTCCGGGTACGTGCGGCACGGGCTGGTGGGGCCCGAAGTCCTCCATGAGGACGGCCGGGTCCATGCCCAGCTCCTCGACGGCCTTGGCCTGCATGGCCTCGATCCGCAGCCGCTGCTGGGTGCGGGCGACCTCGTCGCGGTGGACCGTGTCGGTGAGCTCGCGCAGCTCGTCCTGGAGGGCGCTGACCTCGCGGCGCACCTGCGCGAGGGCCTGGTCGCGCTCGGTGCGCGCGGTCTCGGCGAGGGCGCGCTGCCGGGCTGCGGTGTCGAGGGTGGCCGCCACGAGCGAGACGGCGTATGCCGCGCCGCGACGGACGGCCTCGGCCACCGTGGCCTCGCGCTTGCGGCGCTCCTGGCGCGCCGCGAGCCGCTGCCGGGCGGCCAGTTCGTTGCGGGCGGCTCCCTCCAGGGAGTCGGCGCGGCCCTTGAGCGCGCGGGCGCGCTCCTCCTTGGTGCGCAGCGTGAGGCGCAGCTCGGTCTCGGTCGCCCGCCCGCGGCTGGCGAGAGCCTCGAGGCGGTCGCGCTCGTCGGTGCTCGGGTCCTGCGCCTCGGTCGGCTCGGCGCTGGCCTCGTCGAGGCGCTCGCTCAGGCCGGCGAGCTCGACGCGGTCGGCCTCGAGGGCCTCGGTGGCCGTCGCGATGGTGCGCTCGGTCCGCTCCGCCTCGGCGCGGGCGGCTCGGACGGTCGCGCCGAGCTGCCCGAGGCGCTCGGCCACGGCCGCCATCTTGGCGTCGGAGTCGTGCAGGGCGTCGAGGGCCGCCTCGACGTCGGCGTTCGCCTCGCGGTGCCGCTCCTGCGTGCCGGTGAGGGCGAACCTCGCCTGCTCACCGCGCCGGGTCGCATCGGCCACCCGGTCACGCGTCTCGTCGACGGCGGACTGGATCTCGATGAGGCTCGGGGCGTGGCTGCTGCCTCCGCGGACGAACCCGGGCGCGAAGACGTCGCCGTCGGCCGTGACCGCGGTGACCCCCTCACCACGGGCGACGAGGGCCGCCGCGAGCGCGGGGTCGTCGACGAGGGCGACCCGGTCGAGGAGCTGCTCGACGGCCGGTCGGACGGAGGCGGGCGCCTCGACGACGTCGCGGGCCCAGACCGCCGACCCGTCCAGGGACGGCCACGTCGAGGGGTCGCTGGAGACGGCGGTCTGGCCGACGAGGAACGCCGCCCGGCCCGCGTCGTCCTCGCGCAGGGTGAGCAGGGCCCGCGCGGCGTGGTCGACCGACTGGACGGCGAGGGCGTCGCCGGCCCAGCCGAGCGCTGCGGCGACAGCCGCCTCGTGACCGCCCTTGACCTGCAGGAGCGAGGCGACGGAGCCGACGATGCCGTGGCGGTCGTCCGCGGCGGCGATGAGGGTGGCGGCACCGTCCTTGCGGGACAGGCTCAGCTCGAGCGCCTCGAGCCGGGCCGCGGCGGTGGTGCGGTCACGCTCTGCGGTGCGCTCGGCCTCCTTGAGCTTCTCGACCTCGGCCTCGATGCCCTCGAGGACGGCGGCGGCCTTCTCGTACGCGCTGTCCAGCCCCTCCTCGCCCTCCTCGTCGACGGCGACGGAGGACTCGAGTTGGGCGAACTCGCGCTCGGCGGCCGCAGCCCGCTCCTGGGACTGCTCGACGATCCCGCGCAGGCGGCCGAGCTCGGCCTCCCCTGCCTCGATGCGGCTCCGACGGGCACCGACCTGGCCGGCGAGCTTGGCCAACCCCTCTCGGCGGTCGGCCGCGGCGCGCGCGAGGCGCTGGAGGCGCTGCTGCTCCGCGGCATACGCCTTCTCCGCCTCGGTGCGCTCGGTGATGGCCGCCTCCAGCGCACGAGCGGCTTCGCGGACGTCGGCGAGCAGCGACTCCTCCTGCGTGCGCGCCTCGGCGGCCTGCTTCTTGAGCTCCTCGGGATCGCGACCGGTGGTCTGCTCGTCCTGGCTGTCCTGCGACAGCAGGCGGACCCGCTCGGAGGCGAGCGACTTGGTGGAGGCGAGCTTGTCGCGCAGCTGCTGCAGGGCGAACCAGCGCTCCTGCGCCTTCGTCAGCTCCGGGGCGGCGTCCTGGGCCTGCTGCTCGAGGGTGGCCAGCCGGCTGCGCAGGGTGGCCAGACCTTCCTCGACCTCGGTGCGCTTGGCGATGAGGGCCGACTCGTCGGCGACCTCCTGCTCGAGGGTCGAGGTGAGCTGGACGAGGTCGTCGGCGAGCAGGCGCAGGCGAGCGTCACGCGCGTCGGCCTGGATGCCGGCGGCTCGACGGGCCGCCTCGGCCTGGCGACCGAGCGGGCCGAGCTGGCGGCGGATCTCACCGGTGAGGTCGTTGACCCGGGTGAGGTTGGCCTCCATCGACTCGAGCTTGCGGAGCGCCTTCTCCTTGCGCTTGCGGTGCTTGAGGACCCCGGCGGCCTCCTCGATGAAGCCGCGGCGCTCCTCGGGGGTCGCGCGTAGGACCGCGTCGAGCTGGCCCTGGCCGACGATGACGTGCATCTCGCGGCCGATCCCGCTGTCGGACAACAGCTCCTGGACGTCGAGCAGTCGGCAGGACGTGCCGTTGATGGCGTACTCCGAGCCGCCGTTGCGGAACATGGTCCGCGCGATGGTGACCTCGGTGTAGTCGATCGGCAGCGCGCCGTCGGTGTTGTCGATGGTCAGGGCCACCTCGGCGCGACCGAGCGGCGCGCGGCCGGCGGTCCCGGCGAAGATGACGTCCTCCATCTTGCCGCCGCGCAGGCTCTTGGCACCCTGCTCCCCCATGACCCAGGCGAGCGCGTCGACGACGTTGGACTTGCCGGAGCCGTTGGGCCCGACGATGCACGTGATGCCGGGCTCGAGGCGCATCGTGGTCGCCGAGGCGAAGGACTTGAAGCCCTTCAGGGTCAGGCTCTTGACGTACACGAGCGGGTCGGCTCCTGGGTGAGGGGGCAGGGGGTCGCGATGGGGGTCACGGTCGGGGGACACGGGCGGCGCTGGGTCGGGGCCACCCTACCCGCGGCGGCGGCGTGCTCCCGGGAGCGCGGCCTCCCCTGCGTTGCCTGTGCACCGTGGGGCGTATGGGGCACGTGGGGCGCCCAGGGTGGGGCGCCCAGGGTGGAGCGCCCACGGTGGCGCGCAGGGTACGGCGCCCGGGCTCCAGCCGGCGCCTCAGGACTTGGCGATGCGCTCGTGGTGGTGGATGACCTCGGCGATGACGAAGTTCAGGAACTTCTCGGCGAACGTCGGGTCGAGCCCGGCGGTGTCGGCGAGGTCGCGCAGCCGCCCGATCTGGGACTCCTCCCGCGCGGGGTCCGCGGGCGGCAGACCCTCGCGCGCCTTCAGCTCGCCGACCTGCTGGGTGCACTTGAAGCGCTCGGCGAGCAGGTGGATCAGGGCGGCGTCGATGTTGTCGATGCTCGCGCGCAGGCGCAGCAGGTCGGCAGACGTGGCGCCGGTGTCGGGCGGTGTGGCGGGCTGGGTCACCCGGCAATCGTAGGCGCGCCGGCACCTACGACGTCCTCGTGTCTCACCCGCTCCCGCGCTGCTTCGCGCAGCAGGTCGTTGTCGCGCTGGAGGCGGTCGACGAGGTGTTCGAGGTCGGACACGCGGCGGCGCAGCTCGAGGGTCTCGAGCTGCAGGCGCGGGTCGTGGGCGACGCGGTAGCCGACGAGGGCCTTGGCCATGGTGACTCCTTGGAGACGGCGGTGCGCCGTCGGGGATGTGCCGTCGGGGTGAGCCGGGGGGACCGTCTCTCAGCGTGACAGCCCCGCCAACGCCGGTCAATGGACGATCTGGGGCCCGTCCCCACGGAACCGGCCCGACCGCTCCCTACTTCTCGACGAACCCCGAGATGCCCTCGCGCGGTGCCCCGAACGACGTCACGCAGGTCTGCACCTCACCGGGTCGCAGGTGCTGCGACGGCTTCTCCTCCAGCAGCCCGATCAACCGGCGCACACTGTCCTGCTCGCCCTGGGCGACGACCTCGACCCGGCCGTCACCGGCGTTGCGCGCGTGGCCGACGAGGCCAAGCTCGAGGGCGCGGGCCCGCACCCACCAGCGGAACCCCACACCCTGCACACGACCGTGCACCCAGATGACTGCTCGCGCGGGACCGTCGTGGTCCATCTGCACCACCCCTCTCGAGTCAGTTGTACCGCCGTGACGGCCCTGCTGTCAGCCCACGGTCAGCCGCGCACCGGCCGCGGTCGCGGCTGGCACCGTGGACACGAGAACGACGAGCGGTTCATGAAGGCCTCGCGCCGGATCGGTGTGCCGCACCGGTCGCACGGTCGCCCCTCCTGGCCGTATGCGTGCAGCGAGCGGTCGAAGTACCCTGAGGCGCCGTTCACGTTGACGTACAACGCATCGAAGCTCGTGCCGCCCTGCCCCAGCGCCTCGAGCATGACCTCGCGCGCGTGGTCGAGGATGCGCGACAACGTGGGTTTGGTGAGCGCCGAGCAGAGTCGCGCACCGTGCACCTGGGCACGCCACAGCGCCTCGTCGGCGTAGATGTTGCCGACACCCGAGACGAGGGTCTGGTCCAGCAGGGCGCGCTTGACGGCGACCGCCTTGCCCTTCATCCGGCGCACCACGGCAGCCGCGTCGTACGCCGCCTCCAGCGGGTCGGGGGCGATGTGGGCCACCGGCTCGGGCACGCCGTCGGGGGTGAGCTCCGCGAGCGCCATACCCCCGAACGTCCGCTGGTCGACGAACCTGAGCTGGGGTCCGTCGTCGGCGAAGTCGAAGACCGCGTGCAGGTGCTTCTCGGGCGGGGCGTCCGGGGGCTCGACGAGCAGCTGCCCGCTCATGCCCAGGTGCGCGATCAGCCCCTGCCGCGACCCGTCCGGGGTCCGCAGGACGAGCCAGAGGTACTTGCCGCGGCGCCTCGCCTGCTCGACGTGGTTGCCCGTGATCCGCTCGGCGAGGTCGAGCGGTCCCGGCAGGTGCCGGCGGGCGACGCGGGCACCGCGGAACTCGGCCCGCTCGATGGTGCGGCCGACGACGTGGTCGGCCAGCCCGCGACGGACCACCTCGACCTCGGGCAGCTCAGGCACGGCGTATGGCGACCGCTCGCCTAGGAGGGCGAGCCCGCCACGGTGTCGTCGTCGGACGACCCGTGCCCGGCGATCGCCGCGGTGGCCGCGACCGCGGCCTGGGTCGCTGCCGCCTTCGCCGCGGCAGCCTTCGCGACGGCCTCGGCCCGCGCGGCCTCGGCGGCCGCGGCCTCGGCGGCGCGGGTGCTCAGGGTGCGCCACGCGAGCTCGGCAGCCTTCTGCTCGGCTTCCTTCTTGGACCGACCGGTGCCGGCGCCGAGCACCTCGGCCGCGACGACCGCGTGGGCATGGAAGGTCTTCTCGTGGTCGGGACCCTCCTCCTCGACGCGGTACTCGGGGACACCGAGCGACGCCGCCGCCGACAGCTCCTGGAGGCTGGTCTTCCAGTCGAGTCCGGCGCCGAGGGTGGCGCTGGCGGCCATCAGCGGGTCCAGCAGGTGGTGCACGAGGGTCGCGGCGGCGTCCATCCCCGCGGACAGGTAGACGGTGCCGATGACGGCTTCCATCGTGTCGGCGAGGATCGAGGCCTTGTCACGACCGCCGGTGGTCTCCTCACCACGTCCGAGCAGGACGTGGTCGCCGAGGCCCAGGGTGCGCGCGACGTCGGCGAGGGCACGCATGTTGACGACGGCCGCACGAAGCTTCGCGAGCTGCCCCTCGGGCAGGTCGGGGTGCGTCGTGTAGAGCGTGTCGGTGACGACCAGCCCCAGCACCGAGTCGCCGAGGAACTCGAGGCGCTCGTTGTTGGGCAGGCCGCCGTTCTCGTACGCGTACGAGCGATGCGTCAGGGCGCGCAGGAGCAGCGACTCGTCGACCGGACCACCCACCACCTCGGTGAGGTGCTGGACGAACCCGTCGACGGGCCGCTGCGTCTCGCTGTCCCCCGTGGGGGACGGAGTGGAACTCACGCGAGAGTCGGGACTCAGCCCTGGTGCTCGGTGCGCTCGGCGACCGTGTAGTGGCGACCCTTGTAGGTGCCACAGGACGGGCACGCGATGTGCGGCTGCATCTGGGCCTTGCACTGGGGGCACACGGTGAGCGTGGTCGCCGTCGTCTTCCAGTTCGCGCGACGCGAACGGGTGTTGGAGCGCGACGTCTTCCGCTTCGGGACAGCCACGTCAGTTCCTCTTCTCTTCGATGGTGCTCTGGGTGGTGGTGCTGACATCGGTGGCCAGCGCGTTGAGCGCAGCCCACCGGGGGTCGATCACATCGTGCTGGTGGTCCGGATCGTCGGCCAGGCGTTCTCCGCACTCGGAGCACAGTCCCGGACAGTCCTCGCGGCACACCGGCTGGAACGGCAGTGCGGGCACCACCGTGTCCAGGAGCACGGACTCGAGGTCGAACAGGTCGCCCTCGAGGGTGTGCTCCTCGGTCTCGTCGTCGTCCGCCCCCACCTCGCGGTGGTGGGCAGCACGGTCGGCGTAGGCGAACAACTCCTGGAAGTGACCGTCCACGTCGTGGGCGACCGGGTCCAGGCACCGCACGCAGGCGCCGGTTGCCGTGGCGTGGACCGAGCCCGTCACCAGCACGCCCTCGACCACGGACTCGAGCCGCAGCTCGATCTGCATCGGAGCGCCTTGCGGCACCGCGATGACCTCCGTGCCGAAGTCGGCAGGTGTCTCGACGGAACGCTGGACCCGCACCATGGATCCGGGTCGCCGACCGAGGTCCGTGGTGTCGAAGACCAGCGGCGATCGGGGATTGAGGTGTTCCATGGCTCCAGCTGTGTCGAGTGACTCGGCCATGCGCCTCGGATGAGACGTAGACCGACGCACGAGGTTACCGGAGCGCCACCCAGACTCCCAAATGCGCGGGGATCTCCCCTCCCCCGCCCTGACCTCAGCGCGAGGGCGGGGTCGTGCCGCTCGCGGGAGGGAGCGCGTCCAGGGCGGCCCCGAGCCGGCCCGCCAGCGTGCGCACGTACGTGGCGGTGAGGTGGTCCCCGGCCCGGTGGATGGTCACGTGCCCGATGGCCACGGGGCACTGCACCACGGGGCAGATCCAGGGGGTGAGGTCGATGAGGGTGGTGCCGGACTCGTATGCCGCGAGCTGCTGGGCGGGGAGCCCGCTGCCCTCGACCGCGGTCGCCTTGTCGAACGAGCAGAGGGTCAGCTTGCGGGGGTGCCGCGCCGTGCAGACGTCGAGGTCGTCCGGGGACAGCGGGCTGTCGCCGATGACGGCCATCGGCACCCCGAGGTCGGCCACCTCGCCCCAGCGCTGCACCAGGCCCCGGACGAGGGCGTCCCGCGTGGCCGCCTGCCCGTCCCACGCCGTGGCGGCGTACCCGGACGTGAGGAGCAGGTCCGGCGGGTCGGCCTCCAACGCCCGCATCACCCGGGCGTTGAACTCGTCGCACGACGGGTAGGGCTTCCCCGCCTGCTCCGCGGCGCCGGCGGCGAACGCGCACGCCGACTTGCCGTAGGTCACGATGCGCCAGCCGCGCTGCGGCGCCAGCCGCTCGAGGGCCGGCAGCCACTGCATGGCCTTGGAGTCCCCCACCAGCGCCACGGTCACCGGTCCGTCGGCGACCCCGAACTCGCACGGGACGGGGTCGGCGGTGAGGCGGTCCACCTGGCACCGGTCGACGTCCGCTGCGGGGCGGTCCTTGCCGGCCAGCTGGGGGTCCGGGGTGAGCCATTCCCAGTCGTCGACGACGTAGCCCGAGGGGTCGGTGCTCAGCGGGGACGTCAGCGTCGCGGCGCCGAGCTGGTCGATGGATGGCGTCGCGCCGGCCAACGGCGTCGTCCGGAACGGCGAGGGCGCCTGCAGCAGGGGCAGGGCGGCGAGGGCGCCGGTGGCCGACAGCGCCAGACCGACGACGACGGCGCGGCGGGTGTGCGTCGCCAGGGCCTTGCTGTGGTGCACCGGCTGCTCGAGGAACCGGTGGCTCGCCCACGCCGGCAGGACCGACAGCACGACGACCCCGACCTTGAGCCCGTCCGAGAGCCCGTCGAGGGCCCACTCGGTGAGGATCACGGTCGGCCAGTGCCAGAGGTAGATCGAGTAGGACAGACCACCGATCCACACCATCGGCCGGGTGCCGAGCACCCGCACCGGACCGGCGCCCGCACCGGTCCAACCGGCCCAGAGGACCGCCGCGACCCCGAGCGTCGGGACGAGGGTCCAGGGGCCGGGGGTCGTGGCGCCGGAAGGGAGCCACACCGCGGTGCCCAGGACCGCGGCGAGACCGAGCCAACCCACGGCGGCGGGCAGAACCCCGCCCTCCAGTGGTGGCCCTGTCGCTGGGTCGCGATTGCGCTCACGGGCCGCGATCCACACCGCGAGCCCCGCGCCGACACCGAGCTCCCACGCACGGGTCGTGGTGACGAAGTACGCCCGGTCCGGGTCGAGGGCACTGAGCCACACGCCGTACGCGAACGAGGGCACTGCCAGCGCGGCGAGCATCAGGCCGACCGCGCGCAGGGACGGGCGCCGGCCGAACCGGCGCAGGACGTAGGCCAGGGCGATGAGCGCGAGCGGCCAGACGACGTAGAACTGCTCCTCGACGGCCAGCGACCAGAAGTGCTGGACCGGCGACGGACGGGCGTCGGAGGCGAGGTAGTCGACGGCGCGGTGGGCGAACACCCAGTTGACGACGTAGAGGGCGGCGCCGGCGATGTCGGCGCCGATCTCGCGCCGGCGCAGACCGGGGACCACGAACCACGTGACGGCCGCGGTCACGACGAGGACGAGGATGGCGGCCGGCAGGAGGCGGCGGACCCGTCGACCGACGAAGCGCGCCCAGGCGATCGTCCCGGTGTCCAGCAGCTCGCGCACGAGGATGCCGGTGATGAGGAAGCCGGAGATGACGAAGAAGACATCGACCCCGAGGAAGCCGTTCTTCAGCGGGAGCCCGGCGTGGTAGATCAGGACGAGCAGGACGGCGACCGCCCGCAGCCCCTCGATGTCCGGGCGGAAGCGCTCCGGCCGGCGGGTTCGTGCGGTCAGCTGACTGCTCCTGTCACTGCTGGTGCAGACGGGCCACGAGGGCGTCCCGCACCCGGTCGGTCACGAGGCCGGTGACGTCGCCGCCGTAGCGGGCCACCTCCTTGACCAGCGAGCTGGAGACGTGGCCGAAGGCCGGGTCCCCGGGCAGGAACACCGTCTCGACACCGCTGAGGTGACGGTTCATCAGCGCCATCGGGAGCTCGTAGGCGAAGTCGACGTCGCTGCGCAGGCCCTTGACCACGACCTGCGCGCCCACCGCGGCGCACACGTCGACGAGCAGCTGGCCGCCGAAGACCTCCACGCGGACGCCGGGCAGCCCGCCGAGGGCGTCCTCGATGAGCTCGCGACGCTCGTCAGGGGTGAAGACGCCCTGCTTGGCAGGGTTGTGCAGCACCGCGACGACGACCTCGTCGTGCAGCGCCGCGGCGCGCCGGATGACGTCGACGTGGCCCAGGGTCACCGGGTCGTAGGAGCCGGGACAGACCGCCCGTCGCAGGGCTCCGGTGGCCGGGGTGGGCGCAGGGCCGGGCGCGGGGCTGGTCACAGCGGAACGCTAGCAGCGCCGGCCCCGCACCCACCGGTCACGCGCAGCCCTCGACGACGCTCACTCGTCCTCGTCGTCAGCCGGGAGGAGCCCATCCTTGTGGGCCTTGGCCACGATCTCGCGCACGTTGGTGAGCGAGCCGGCGCCCTCGTCGAGCAGGCGGTTGCGCTCGGCCGTCCACTTCGCGCCGAGGTCTTCGCGGACCTCCTGCGACACCTCGGTGCGCGCGGGGTTGAGGATGGTCTGCTCCTCCTCGCCGATGTGGTGGTTCAGCGCGGTGGCGAGGTCCTCGACGGCGTCGTCGAACTTCTGGGTGTCGGTGCCCTTGCACTCCAAGAGGGCGAGCAGCGCCTCGTTGCCCTCGGCGTGCTCCTCCTCGCCGTGCTCGGCCTCGTGGTCGGTGATGGCGTCCTTGCGCTGGAGGTTGGGGTAGACCTTCGACTCCTCGGCCTCGCCGTGGGCGATGAGGACCGCGGACAGGGCGGCGCGGGCCGCCTCGCGGTCGGCCGTGGCGTCGCGCAGGTCGCGCAGCAGGGCTTCGAACAGGCGGTGGTCCTCGAGGATGAGCTCGACGACGTCACCGGAGGTGGGGCGGGGGATCTCGTAGTCCGTCATGGCTCCAGCCTTCCTCACCTGCGACGACTCCACACCTCCGGGACGGCCCCGCGAACCGGTCCCACCCACCGGACGCCCGGTTTGAGACCTTTGCGTGCCTGCGAGACGGTGGAGACGTCCTGACCTCATGGGCCGAACTCCACCGACAGAGAGGGAGCACATGCTCACCCTGACCGAGAACGCCAGCACGATCGTCAAGACCCTGGTCGACCAGACGGAGGTCGGCGACGACGCCGGTCTGCGCTTCAGCCAGGAGGACCCGGCCGCGGGAGCCCTCACCGTGACCACCTCGGAGCAGCCCGTCCCCGGCGACGCCGTCGTCGAGAGCGACGGCGCGAAGGTCTTCCTCGACGAGACCGCGGCGGTCGCGCTCGCCGACCAGGTCCTCGACGCGAACGTCGACCAGTCCGGTGCGGTGCAGTTCAGCATCATCCCCTCGGCGGCACCGACCGCCTGAGGCACCTGCACGGCACGAGGGCCCGGAACCAGCTCGGTTCCCGGGCCCTCGTCGCGTCCGCACCGGCCCTCACGCACGCGCGGGACGCCATACGGCTCAGGCGATCTCGTCCGGCACCCGGGGGCCGGCGAACCAGATCTTCGTCTCCCCGTAGCGCCGCTCCCCCTCCGGCTCCCAGTCCGCGGGCCACCGCGGCTCGGGCGTCCGCGACGAGCGCTCGACGACGACGAGCGCATCGTCGGTGAGCCACTGCTGCTCGGCCAGCAGGACCAGGTCGGCGGCGAGCTCGTCCTCGGTGAGGGCGTACGGCGGGTCGCTGAACACCAGGGAGCACGGCGCCGCCGGTGGGGTCGCGAGCACCCTGGCCACCGTGGACTGCCGGACCACCGCGCCGGGTATGCCGATCGCCTCGGCGTTCGCGCGCGTCACCTTCGCGGCGGCCTTGTCCGACTCCACGAGCAGGACCGAGGACGCGCCCCGGCTCAACGCCTCCAGCCCGAGGGCGCCCGAGCCGGCGTAGAGGTCGAGGACCCGCGCGCCGGCGAGCACCTCGAGGTGCTCGAGCCGGGAGAACAGCGCCTCGCGCACCCGGTCGCTCGTGGGGCGGGTGCCCGCACCGGGAGGCGTGGCCAGTCGTAGTCCGCCGGCCCGGCCGCTGATGATCCGCGTCACGGCAGGACCGTAACAGCGCGACGTGGTCCGGCTCCTGCACGTGCCGCGTCGGAACTCAGGGCTGGTGGACCGCCGGGTCGTCGCGCAGGACGTCGAGCAGCAGCGCGAGCACGGCGTCGGGGCGCTCCAGCGACGGCAGGTGGCCGGCCCAGTCGAGCACGACCGACTCGGCGCCCGGGATCTCCCGGGCCAGCACCTCGGCGACCTGCGTGAACAGGTCGAGGTCCAGGGCGCCCGAGACCACCACGGTGTCCACCGCGATCGCGGAGAGGTCCACGTCCACGCGCCGCGGCGACGGCGGCGGGTCCTGCTCGTCGGCCGCGATCTGCACCTCGAACGCATGGCGTTGCATCTCGACGAGGTGGTCGCGGGTGGCCGCCCTCGCGTCCGGCCCCAGGAACGTGCGCACGTTGAGCTCGGTCGCCCCCTCGACGTCACCAGCCTCGAGGAGCCGGTCCTCCTCGGCGCCGAACGCCCGGACGTCCGCGGTCGGCTCCACCCCTCGGTATGCCGCGCAGAGGAGCACGAGGGACGACACCCTCCCGGGGTGCAGGGTCGCCAGCTCGAGCGCCACCCTGCCTCCGAAGCTCGACCCGACCACCGCGGCGGACTCGATGCCCAGGTGGTCGAGCAGCGCGTCGAGGTCGTCGGCATCGGCGTACTCGCCGGGCGGGAGCGGCGTCTGGCCGAACCCGCGGAAGTCGGGCCGCACCACCGTGAAGCTGTGGCCGAGCGCGGGGACGAGGTCGTCCCACATGCGGCGGTCCGCGACCCCCGAGTGGAGGAGCAGGACCGCCGGGCCGGAGCCCGAGACGTCGTGGGAGAGCAGCATCTCGCCACCCTAGGGGCCGGGGCCGCGCCGTGGCTCCCGGGTTTTCAGCCGCGTTCGAGGAAGGCGGCCTGCTCGGCGTCGAGGCGGTCGGCGACAGCGGCGGCGAGCTCGGGGTGCTTCGTCAGCTCGGGGTCGCGGGCGATCAGCGCGGTCGCGTCGTCGCGCGCCTCGAGGATGATCTCCTCGTCGCGCACCAGCGACAGGAACCGGAAGCTCCCCCGGCCCATGGCCCGCCCCGACCGGCCGCCACCGCTCTGCTTCCCGCTGAGGACGTCTCCCGTGCCACGCAGCTGCAGGTCCAGCCGGGCCAGCTCGAACCCGTCCGTCGTCCCGGCCACCGCCTCGAGCCGCTCCATCGACGCCTCGGTCTCCGAGGACGTCATGAGCAGGCACAGGCCCGCGTGCCTGCCTCGACCGACGCGTCCGCGCAGCTGGTGCAGCTGGCTGACCCCGAACCGGTCGGCGTCGACGACGACCATGACGGTGGCGTTGGGGACGTCCACGCCGACCTCGATGACGGTCGTGGAGACGAGGACCTGGATCTCGCCGGCGTTGAACGCCGCCATCACGGCGTCCTTGTCCTCGGGCGCCATCCGGCCGTGCAGCACCGCCAGGGACAAGCCCGCCAGCGCGGGGTTGTCGCGCAGGGCGGCCTCGACGGCGTACACGCTGGCCAGCTCCTTGGGCGCCCCGACGGCAGGCGCGCCTTCGCCGTCGACGGCGGGGTCGCTGTCACCACCGACGTCGTCGTCCTCGGCATCCAGGGATCGCGCCCCGGAGGCCGACACGGGCGCGGTCGGCAGCTCCTCGTCGTCCGCGGTCACGGCACTCCCCGCGGACCCGGACTCGTCACCGATCCGCGGGCACACGACATACGCCTGGCGGCCGGCTCGCACCTCCTCGGCGACGCGCTCCCAGGTGCGCTGGACCCACGCGGCGCGCTCGGACGGGACGACGTGCGTGGCGATGGGCGAGCGGCCGCGTGGCAGCTCCGACAGCGTCGAGGTCTCCATGTCGCCGAACACCGTCATCGTCACGGTCCGCGGGATCGGCGTCGCGGTCATGACGAGGACGTGGGGTGGCTGGGTTCCCTTCTCGCGCAGTGCATCTCGCTGCTCGACGCCGAACCGGTGCTGCTCGTCGACGACGGCGAGCGCGAGGTCCTGGAACTGCACCTTCTCCTGGATCAGCGCGTGCGTGCCGATGACGATGCCGGCGTCGCCGCTCGCGACCTGGAGGAGGTTGGCCCGCCGGGCCGCCGTCGCCTGGCTGCCGGTGAGCAGGGCGACCCGGGTGCCGATGTCGCTGCCTCCGAGCAGGCCGCCCTCCGCGAGGTCGCCGAGCATGGCGGTGATCGACCGGTGGTGCTGTGCCGCAAGGACTTCCGTCGGCGCGAGCAGAGCCGCCTGGCCGCCGGCATCGACGGCGGCGAGCATGGCCCGCAGCGCGATGATCGTCTTGCCCGAGCCGACCTCGCCCTGCAGGAGCCGGTTCATCGGGATGTCGCGCGCCATCTCCGCCGCGAGGGTCTCCCCCACCTCGCGCTGGCCGGCGGTGAGCTCGAACGGCAGCCGCTCGTCGAACGCCGCCAGCAACCCGCCCGCCCTGGGCGTCCGACCGGTCGTGCGGTCGGCGGCCTGACGGGCCCGGCGCTGCGCGAGCAGCGTCTGGAGCACCAGCGCCTCCTCGTAGCGCAGCCGGTGCCGGGCCCGCTGCACCTCGGGGAACGCCGCGGGCACGTGGATCCCCCGCAGCGCCTCGAGCCGTCCGGGGAGTCCGTGGCGCGAGCGCAGGGTCGCGGGGAGCGGGTCGGGCACGGACTCGAGGTGGTCGAACACGATGCGCACGCACTCGGCGACCGACCAGTTCTGCAGGCCCTTGACCTGGAGGTAGACCGGGATCGGACCACGGTCGGTGGCCGATGAGCCCACCGAACCCTCGACCAGCTGGTAGGCCGGGTGTGTCAGCTGCCAGCGCCCGCGGTACAGCCCGACCTCGCCGGCGAACACCGCACGGACCCCGGGCAGCAGGGCGTCCTTGTGCCCCCACGCCTTGAAGAACGCGAGGTCCACGTCGTTGCGGCCGTCGGTGATCGTCACGTTGAGCATCTCGCCGCGGCGCTTCTGCATCCGCCGCGTGACCGAGGTCTTCACCTCGGCCACGGCGACGACGTACTTGCCGACGTGCAGGTCCGACAGGTCGGAGGTGTGCTCGAGGTAGCGGCGCGGCCAGAACTCCAGGAGGTCGCCGACCGTCACGAGGTTGCGGTGCTTGGCCAGCGTCCCGGCCGTCCTCGCCCCGAGGACCTTGTCCAGCTTGGTGTTCTCGTCGACCACGCCTACTCGACTCCCAGCAGCAGGGGGTAGTGCGGCTGGCCACCGTCGATGACGGTGACCTCCACGTCGCGGTGACCACGCTCGATACGGGCTCCGAGCTCCTCGACGAGGCCGTCGGGGGCGCCCTCCCCACCGATGACCGTGACCAGCTCTCCGCCGCTGGACAGGAGGCGGTGGACGACGTCGAGGGCCACCTCCGCGATGTCGTGGCCGACGATGACCACGTCGCCACCGACGGCGCCGAGGACGTCACCCGCCTCGCACGGACCGGCGCTGGTCAGGGCCTGCTTGCTCGCGAGCGCGACCGCGCCGTGTCGGGTGGCCGCCGCCGCGTGGCTCATCTCGGCAGCGTTGCGGGACGCCGAGGCGTGCTCGTCGAAGACCGCGAACGCCGCGAGCCCCTGCACCGCCGTCCGCGAGCGCACGAGGTGGACGTCGAGGCCCTCCTGCTCGGCGGCGCTCGCTGCTGCGCGGGCGGCCATCTCGGTGTCGCGGTCGTTGGGCAGGACGATGACGGACAGGGCGTGCGAGGCACGGATGGCGTCGAGCAGCTGGCCGGCCGAGGCGCGGTTGCCGGGGCCGCTGGTCACGACGACGGCCCCGGCCCCTTCGAACACCTCGGCCAGACCCGGCCCGGCCGCGCAGGCGACCACGGCCACGCCGGTGGCGGGCTGGCGGTGGGCGACCTGGTCGGCGAAGTGCGTGACGCGGACGCGGTAGGGCCGCCCGGCATCGAGCCCGGCCTCGATGGCGGCACCGACGTCGTCGACGTGCACGTGGACGTTCCAGAGGTCGGGTCCGCCGACGACGAGGAGGGAGTCGCCGAGCCCGTCGAGGACCTCGCGCAGGGTCGCCGCCCGTTCCTCGTCGCTGTCGCGGAGCAGGTACATCACCTCGTACGCCGGCCCGCCGGGCGTCCCGTCGTGACCGCTCGTGGGGGCTCCGCCGGTGCGCCCCATGGGCTCGACCGGGCCGCCCTGGCGGCTCCACTCCTCGCGCCGACGCATGGACGGGTCCTCGGCGAACGGCTCCATCCGCTCCCCGACGTGGGCCCCGTCCTGGTGCACCACGCGCGCGAGCGCCTCGAGCAGCAGCAGGTATCCAGCCGCGCCGGCGTCGACGACCCCGGCGCGTTCCAGCGCGGCCAGCTGGCCGGTGGTCGCCCGGAGCGCCTCGGTCGCCGCGTCGAGGGCGGCCTCCGCGACGGCGGCCAGTCCCTCGTCGACCCGTGCCGCGCCGGCCTCCGCCGCAGCCCTGGCGACCGTGAGGATGGTGCCCTCCTCCGGCCGGGTGACGCTGGCGTACGCCCGGGCGCTGGCCCGGGCCAGTCCGTCGGCGATGACCTCGGCACCGGCCTGCGGCTGCCCGCTCTCGGCGATCGCCTCGGCGAAACCGCGCACCAGCTGGCTGAGGATGACGCCGGAGTTGCCCCGGGCCGTGAGCAGCATGGAGCGCGACAGCGACGAGCACTCCTGCTCCAGGGTGGCCGTGCCGAGGATGCCGGCCTTCTCGTGCTCGGCCCGCACCGAGTCCAGGGCGGCGTCGAGGGTGAGGTAGAGGTTGGTGCCCGTGTCACCGTCCGGGACGGGGAAGACGTTGAGCGCGTCGATCTCCGCACGACGGGCCGCGAAGGCCATCCGCGTGAGCACGGCCCACCGCCGCGCATCGACGGCGGACAGGGCTTCGAGCACGGTGGCAGGCTAGTGCCCAGCACCGTCCGGAGCCTCGTTTTGGTCGCAGCACCTGTCCTCGGCTACTCTTGACCGGTTCCCGTGGTCCTTCGTGGTGCTTCATTGCGCCCGCTTCCGGCCCGGGACATTCCAAGTCTTGTCACCATCGAATTTCAGGAGAACCCCGTGGCTGCCAACTGCGACGTCTGCGGCAAGGGACCGAGCTTCGGTCACAACATCTCGCACTCGCACCGCCGCACCAAGCGTCGCTGGAACCCCAACATCCAGCGCGTCAAGGCTCTGGTGGGCGACGCGGGCGTGACCCCGAAGCGTCTCAATGTCTGCACCTCGTGCCTCAAGGCCGGCAAGGTCAAGCGCTGACCCTGCCCGACCGGTACTGATCGAAGCCGACCCTCCCCTTGCGGGACGGTCGGCTTCGTCGTTCCCGGCGGGCGTCGAGCCCGGGTCGATGTCCCTCAACCAGCGAAGTGGTCCCAGCCGCGGGGCTGTTGGGCCACCCCGTCGAGGGTGACGCCCTCGCCCTCCTCCACCCGACCGAGGGGCCGCCACCCGGGTGGCAGGGTCCCAAGGGTCCCGACGAAGGTGGCGAGCAGGCTGTGCTCCTCCCCGCCGGCCAGGACGGACTCGAGCGCCGCGTCGCCGACGGCTTCGCGCAGCACCACGAGATCGGGCTCCAGCAGCGCCGAGTCGAGCGCGAGCCGCACCCCGCTCGCGGCAGCGATCCGCGAACCGTCGCGCAGCAGCCCGTCGGACACGTCGAGCATCGCCGTCGCTCCCCCGTCCGCCGCTGCGGCTCCGGCCACCACGTCGACCACCGGCCGCAGGTGGTGCGCCACGCAGGCACCTCGCGCCCCGTCGGTCTCGCCACGGGCCCCGGCTTCCTGCTGGAGCAGCAGGAGCCCGGCCGCCGAGCGACCCAGCGTCCCGTGCACCGCGACCGTGTCGCCCGGGCGGGCGCCGCTGCGCAGGACCGCGGCGCGTCCCCGGAGGTCGCCGAGCGCCGTGATCGAGACCATCACGGTGCCGCTGGGCGCCGACGAGAGGTCGCCACCGGCGACCGCCACCCCGGCGTCGGTGGCCAGGTCACCGAGGGTCCGCGCGAACTCGACCGCCCAGTCGGCGGGCGTCGCAGGGTCGGCCACGAGGGTGACCACGAGCGAGGTGGGGGTCGCCCCCATGGCGGCGACGTCGGCGACGTTCTGCGTGAACACCTTGGTCGCCACGTCCGCGGCGGTCGACCACTCGTCCAGCCAGTCGCGGCCGCGCACCATGGCGTCGGTCGTCACGACCACGGAGCCGCCGGAGACCAGCACCGCCGCGTCGTCGCCCGGTCCCACCAGCACGCCCTCGCGAGCGGGGAAGAACGGGAAGATCTCGGCGAGCAGCGACGCCTCCGAGACCTGCGCCAGCGTACGACCGGCCGTGACCATGACTTGACCTCCTCGTGACAGCCCGGGGAAGACGGCCGGGACACCGGCACGGTAGCGTCTGCCCTGGCCGTGGCGCTTCGCCACGGTCTGGTTCTCTCGGGACGCCGATGTCCCGGCCAACCGGACAGGCCATGTCGTCCCCGACGGCATGACGTGTTCCATCTTCGACAGAAGTGAGGCGCTCAGTGGTGGTCCAGGCCTACATCCTGATCCAGACCGAAGTCGGCAAGGCGGCGACCGTCGCAGAAGCCATCGCCGGTATCGCCGGTGTGGTCCTGGCCGAGGACGTCACCGGTCCCTACGACGTGATCGCGCGCGTCGAGGCCAACACCGTGGACGAGCTGGGCAAGCTCGTCATCGCCAAGATCCAGGACGTCCCGGGCATCACCCGGACCCTGACGTGCACCGTCGTCCACGTCTGACCTGACCGTGCACCGCGCCGCCCGTCGGCGCCTGATCGTCGCCGCCGCCGGCCTCCTCGTCCTCGGGGTGGCCGGCGGTGTGCTGTATGCCGTGCAGTCGCCCGAGGGGATCGCTGCACCCGCCCACGTGGCCGCGTGCGAGTCCCCCATGAGCCAGCTGCCCCGCAGCGTCGGCGGGCAGCCGTCCACCGAGGCCACCGTCGCCGAGGGCACCGACCCCCGTGACGTGCGCCAGTGGGGCGACCCCGCCATCATCGCCACCTGCGGCTGGCCCGCCCTCGGTCCCACGACGGACCAGTGCCTCGACGTCGACGGCGTCGACTGGGTCGCCGCCCCGCTCACCGACGGCACCCGCTTCACCACGTTCGGCCGCGACCCCGCAATCGAGGTCCTCGTGCCCAGGGCCTACGACCCCGCCCCACTGCTGCTCCCCGCCTTCGGCGCCGCCGCCAAGGCCCTCCCGAGCAACAACCGCACCTGCAGCTAGCCCTCGCCGTCGCTCACTGAGCGCCAACCGTCACCTCGGCCGCGCCATACCGACAGTTCCTGCTCACTGAGCCCACGAGCCGAGCGGAGTGCCCCCTGCCCACCCCGCGGCAGAGGGACGGTCAGCCCGCGACTACCGGAGGCCGACGGGGCGGGTCAGGGCGAGCTGGAGGAGCTCGTCGATCAGCTCGGGGTAGCTGAGCCCGGTCGCCTGCCACATCTGCGGGTACATCGAGTGCGGCGTGAACCCGGGCATCGTGTTGATCTCGTTGACCACGACGTCACCTGACTCGGTGTAGAAGCAGTCGACCCGCGCCAGCCCCTCGCAGCCCAGCGCCTCGAAGGCCTCGCGGGCCAGCCGCTGGACCTCCTCGGCGATCGCGTCGGGGACGTTGGCGGGGCAGGACAGGACGGCACCGTCGTCGAGGTACTTGGCCTCGAAGTCGTAGAACTCGTGCCCACCGCCGGCGGTCACCTCGATCTCACCGACGTGCGAGACGCGCGGGGCGTCGGTGCCGCGGCCCTGCAGGACGGCGCACTCGATCTCGCGGCCGACGATCCCCTGCTCCACGACGACCTTGAGGTCGTGGGTGCGCGCCTCCTCGATCGCGGCCTCGAGGGCCTCGGGGTGCGAGACCTTGGAGATGCCCATGCTCGACCCGGCCCGGGCCGGCTTGACGAACACGGGGTAGGTCAGCGCGGCCACGGCATCCATCGCCGCCGCCTTGTCGCGCTGCCACTGGGCGTTGGTGATGACGACGTACGGACCGACCGGCAGCCCGGCCCCCGCGAAGAGCACCTTCATGTGGTGCTTGTCCATGCCGGCGGCGGACGCGAAGACCCCCGAGCCGACGTAGCGGATGTCGGCCATCTCGAGCATGCCCTGGATGGTGCCGTCCTCACCGAACGGCCCGTGCAGCAACGGCAGCACGACATCGACCTCACCCAGGTCGCGCGGCACCTCGCTCGGCTCGAGGCTCACGAGGGTGCGGTCGGTGGTGGCCAGCGGGACGACCACACCGGCGCCCTCGGACGAGACCTCCGGCGTGCGGTCGGCCGTCAGCTCGAGCCGCTGCGGGTCACCGTCGGTGAGCACCCAGTGCCCGTCGCGCGAGATGCCGATGGGGACGATGTCGTAGGCGTCGCGGTCGATCGCGCGCATGACACCGGCCGCGGTCGCGCAGGACACCGCGTGCTCCGAGGAGCGCCCGCCGAAGACGATGGCGACGCGGGGCTTCCGGGCGGGCGTGCGGGGGGCTGCGGGCTGGTCCGTGGTCATCGCGGACGAGCGTATCCCGCTCACCGGGCGGGCACGCAGCACGGCTCGCGGGCGACGCCGCCTACGCTGACGGGGTGAGTCACGAGCAGCTGTCCCCCGCCTCCCGCGTCGTCGCCCTGGGCCGCCAGCCCCGTGTCCCCGGAGCCGGCGTCAACGCGCCGCTGGAGTTCTCCTCGACCTACATCGCCGACGGTCCGGTCAACTACGCCCGCGTCGGCAACCCGACGTGGACGGCCTTCGAAGAGGCCCTGGGTGCCCTCGAGGGTGGCGACGCGCTCGTCTTCGCCTCGGGCATGGCAGCGGTCTCCGCCGCGATCTCGCTCGTCCCCCACGGCGGGGCCGTCGTCGTCCCGCACCACGCGTACAACGGGACCACCGCGCTGCTCGACCAGCTCGCCGGCACCGGCGCGGCCCAGGTCCGCCGGGTCGACCCCACGGACCAGGCGGCCGTGCGCACCGCCCTGGACGGCGCCGCCATGCTGTGGCTCGAGTCGCCCACCAACCCCATGCTCGAGGTGTCGGACGTGCGGGCGCTCTCCGCGATGGCCCGTGAGGCCGGCGCGATCACGGTGTGCGACAACACCTTCGCCACCCCGTTGGTGCAGCGTCCCCTCGAGGACGGCGTCGACGTCGTCCTGCACTCGGTCACCAAGTACCTGTCCGGTCACTCCGACGTCATCCTCGGTGCCCTCGTCACGGCCGCCACCGAGGCCGGGGACGGGCTGCGCGCGCGACTGTCGACCGCGCGCACGCTCGGAGGCGCCATCGCCGGACCGATGGAGACCTGGCTGGCCCTGCGCGGGCTGCGCACCCTGCACGTGCGGCTCGAACGGGCCACCGCCAACGCCCGCGAGCTCGCCGGTCGGCTCGACGGCCACCCCGGTGTGGAGACGGCGCGCTACCCGGGCTTCGGGGCGATCATCGCGATCGAGGTGCCGGGTGGGGCCGACGGAGCCGAGCGGGTCGCCGCCGCGACGGACCTGTGGATGCACGCGACCAGCCTCGGCGGGGTCGAGTCCCAGATCGAGCGCCGTCGCCGCCACCCGGCCGAGCCGCAGACCGTGCCGGAGAACCTGCTGCGCCTGTCGGTCGGCATCGAGGACGTCGAGGACCTCTGGCACGACCTCGACCGGGCCCTGCGCGCCTGAGCCCGGCGCGCCCGACGCGCCCGACGCGAAAGACCTACTCCGCCTCGTTCTTCAGGGCGCGGAGCATGAGGGCGCCGACGACCTCCTTGGGGCTTCGGCCGTCGTGCACCACGGCGGCGACCTGCTCGATGATCGGCACCGAGACCCCGTGGTCGTGGGCGAGCTGGAGGATCGACTCGCAGGACTTCACGCCCTCGGCCGTCTGCCGGGTCACGGCGACGACCTCGTCGACGGTCATGCCCTTGCCGAGGTTGAGCCCGAAGGTGCGGTTGCGCGACAGCGGCGACATGCACGTGGCGATGAGGTCGCCCACCCCGGCGAGCCCCGAGAACGTCACGGGGTCGGCACCGAGCTTCATCCCCAGGCGCGAGGTCTCGGCCAGTCCACGAGTGATGATCGAGGCCTTGGAGTTGTCGCCCATGCCCAGGCCCTCGGCCATGCCGACGGCGAGGGCGATGACGTTCTTCACGGCACCACCGAGCTCGACGCCGATCACGTCGCCCGAGGTGTAGGGCCGGAAGTAGGGCGGGTTCGACGCCTCGGCCACCATCTCGGCGATGCGTTCGTCGATGCACGCGATGACGCTGGCCGCCGGCTGCTTCTGGGCGATCTCCTTGGCGAGGTTCGGCCCCGACACGACGACGATGCGCCCGGGCTCGATCCCGCCGGCCTCGGCGATGACCTCGCTCATCCGCTTCGTCGTGCCGAGCTCGACCCCCTTCATCAGGGAGACGATCGCCGCCCGTCGCGGCAGGGCGTGGGCCCACTCGGCGAGGTTGGCCCGCAGCGTCTGCGACGGAACGGCCAGGACGACGATGTCCGCGTCCGCGGCCGCCTCGACCGGGTCGGTCGTCGCGCGGATGCCCTCGGGCAGCCGGATGCCGGGCAGGTAGTCCTCGTTGCTGCCCGCGTTGATCTGGTCGACCATCGCCTGGCGCCGGCCCCACATCGTCACGGGGGTGCCCCCGTCGGCCAGCACCGCTGCATACGCGGTGCCCCAGCTGCCGGTCCCGAAGACCGCAGCCCTGGTCACGAACCCTCCTTCGTCCCGCGGTGGAAGTTGCCGGTCTCGGGCAATCCCGCCTTGCGGGTGTCGAACCGCTCCGCAGGGGCCTTCTCGCCCCGGATCCCCTCGAGCTGCACCGTGATCGCGTCGACGATGCGGTCGGTCGCCTGGCGCAGCAGCGCCCCGGTGACCGGCTGGTCGTAGAGGTCGCTGAGGTCGACCGGCGGACCCGCCGACATCTGCACACGGGTGCGCGGGAACAGCTTCGGCTTCTTGGAGTACGGAGCGAGCATGTCCTGCGGACCCCACTGGGCCACGGGGATGACCGGGCAGCGGGTGGTCAGGGCGATGCGCGCGGCGCCGGTCTTGCCGACCATCGGCCACAGGTCGGGATCGCGGGTGAGCGTGCCCTCGGGGTACACCCCGACGCACTTGCCCTCGTTGACCGCCGCGACCGCCGCGCGGAAGGCATCCGCTGCGCGGCCGGTGTTGCGGTACACCGGGATCTGCTGGGCGCCACGCAGGATCGCGCCGGCCACCGGGATGCGGAAGACCGCCTCCTTGCCGAGGAAGTAGGGCGGGTGGCCGCTGTCGTAGAGGAAGTGCGCGAAGGTGAACGGGTCGGCGTACGACAGGTGGTTCGGGCACACGATGAAGCCCCCCGACGTCGGCAGGTGCTCCGTGCCGCGCCACGTCCGCTTCGTCAGCAGCAGCATCAGGGGTCGCACGATCGCCACCGCCAGGCGGTAGGCGAAGGGCAGGGGGCGTGCGCCGCTGGCGGTCACGAGGGGTCTCCGTGGTGAAACTCGGGGTCGGGGTCGAGTGTGCATCCTCGCGGCTCGGCGGGTCGGTGTCGAGCAAGCGCGCCACCACTGCGACGATCGGGGCGATGAGCCCACCGACCACCCTTCCCTGGCGACTCGTCGTGCCCGTGAAGGGTGGGGCCGGCGCCAAGTCCCGCCTGCACCCGCCGCCGGGCGTCGACCGCGAGGACCTCGCCCTGGCCCTGGCCACCGACTGCCTCACCGCCTGCTGCGCCGGTATGCCGCCGGCCCACGTCCTCGTCGTGACCTCCGACCCGCGCGCGGCCGCCGTGGCCGAGGGGCTCGGCGCCGTCGTGGTCGCCGACCCCGGCGCCGGGTTGAACGCCGCCGTCGCGGCCGGTCGCGACCACGCCCTGCGCTCCTCCCCCGGGACGCCGGTGGCGGTCCTTCTCGGGGACCTCCCTGCCCTGCGGCCGGTCGACCTCGTCACCGCCCTGGGCGCTGCGGCGGCGCACCCGATGGCGCTGGTGCCCGACGCAGCAGGTGAAGGCTCCACGCTGCTGACCGCGGTCGACGGGGCCCGGCTGGCGCCGCTGTTCGGGACCGGTTCGGCCGCTGCGCACGAGGCTGCCGGGCACGTGCGCCTCGACCTCGACCTACCCCGGCTGCGCACCGACGTGGACGACGACGCCGCCCTGCGTGCCGCGCTGGCGCTCGGGGTGGGTCCGGCGACCCTCGCCGTGCTCGCAGGGACCTACTGAGCTCCTCCCGTCCACGCCGGGCGCCGGCACACCCCGGGCTACGCTGACGCCCATGCAGGGCAGCGTGCACACGTTCGACGAGCAGACCGGGTCAGGGTCGCTGCTGCTCGACGACGGCCTCGAGGTGACCTTCACGGCCGACGTCTTCGGCGCCAGCGCCCTGCGCCACCTGCGCCCCGGTCAACGGCTGAGCCTCACCGTGGGCGACGGTGGCCGCGAAGTCACCCGGCTGTGGATCGTCGGGATCGGCGACGACCAGGTGATCGGCTAGCCGACCTCGTAGTCGGCGCCGAGCGAGTCGAGCTTCTCCGAGAACCGCTCGTACCCGCGATAGATGAGCTCGATCCCGTGGACCTTGGACTGGCCCTCGGCCGCCAGGGCCGCGATGAGGTAGCTGAACCCGCCCCGCAGGTCCGGGACGGTGATCTCGGCGCCCCGCAACGGCGTCGGTCCGGAGATGACCGCGCTGTGGCGGAAGTTGGCCCGACCGAACCGGCACGGTGACCCGCCGAGGCACTCCTTGTAGAGCTGGACGACCGCGCCCATCTCCCCGAGCGCCTCGGTGAAGCCCAGACGGTTCTCGTAGACCGTCTCGTGGACGATCGACAGGCCGCTGGTCTGGGTGAGGGCGACGACGAGCGGCTGCTGCCAGTCGGTCATGAAGCCGGGGTGCACGTCGGTCTCGAGGACGAGCGAGTTGAGGGTGCCACCGGCGTGCCAGAAGCGGATCCCCTCGTCGTCGATGTCGAAGTCGCCACCGATCTTCCGGAAGACGTTGAGGAACGGCATCATCGCCTGCTGCTGGGCCCCACGGACGTAGATGTCGCCCTTGGTCGCCAGGGCCGCACAGGCCCACGAGCCGGCCTCGATGCGGTCCGGGATCGCGAGGTGGTCGTAACCACCGAGCCGGTCCACGCCGTCGATCTTGATGACCCGGTCGGTCTCGACGCTGATGATCGCGCCCATCTTCTGGAGCACCGCGATGAGGTCGAGGATCTCGGGCTCGACGGCCGCGTTGCGCAGCTCGGTGACGCCCTGGGCCCGGACCGCGGTGAGCAGGACCTGCTCGGTCGTCCCGACCGAGGGGTACGGGAGCTTGATGCGGGTGCCCTTGAGCCCGTTGGGGGCGGTCAGGCGCAGCCCTTCGGGGCGCTTCTGGACGTCGGCACCGAACTGGCGCAGCACGTCGAGGTGGTAGTTGATCGGCCGCTCGCCGATGCGGCAGCCCCCGAGGTCGGGGATGAAGGCCTCGCCGAGGCGGTGCAGCAGCGGCCCGCACAGGAGCACGGGCACCCGTGAGGAGCCTGCGTGCGCGTCGATGTCGGCGACGTGGGCCTGCTCGACGTTCGTGGGGTCGAGCAGCAGCTCGCCGTCACGGTCGGTCGAGTCGATCTTGACCCCGTGCAGCTCGAGCAGGCCGGAGACGATCTTGACGTCGGAGATCTCCGGGACGCCCCGGAGGCGGCAGGGGTCCTCCGCCAGCAGCGCCGCCACCATGGCCTTGGAGACGAGGTTCTTGGCCCCGCGGACCTCGAGGTCTCCGACCAGCGGCGAGCCACCATTCACGGTGAGGATGTTTGCCATGGCGCAAGCATCCCACCATGCCCCTCCCGACGTGCGACAGAGGTCGACACCGTCGGGGGTGTCGACCTCTGTCGGGTGCGCCGGAGGGCGGTCCGGGTCAGGCCTTCTTGGCCGTGCGCTTGACCGCAGCCTTCTTCGCGGGAGCGGCCTTCTTGGCGGGAGCCGCCTTCTTGGCCGGGGCGGCCTTCTTGACGACGGCCTTCTTCGCCGGTGCAGCCTTGGTGGCCACGGCCTTCTTGGCGGGAGCCGCCTTCTTGGCCGGAGCGGCCTTCTTGACGACGGCCTTCTTCGCCGGTGCAGCCTTGGTGGCCACGGCCTTCTTGGCGGGAGCCGCCTTCTTGGCCGTGGCGGACTTCGCGGCCGCGGTCTTCGACGTGCCGGCCGATGCGCGGGCGCCGGCGACGGCGGCCTTGGGCAGGGAGCGCGGGTTCTTGACGACGTCCTTGAACGCCGAGCCGGCGCGGAACTTCGGGACCACGGTCTTCTTGATCTTCACCGACGCGCCGGTGCGGGGGTTGCGACCGGTCCGGGCGGCCCGAGCAGCCTGCTCGAAGGTGCCGAAACCGGTGATGGCGACACTGCCGCCCTTGGCGACCTCACGGATGATCACGTCGACGACGGCGGTGAGCGCGTCGCTTGCCGCCTTGCGGCTGCCGAGCCGGGACTCGAGCTCCTTGATCAGTTCTGCCTTGTTCACGGCTTCCCCTCCACAGGGTTGGTGGTGTCGGACACCCTCTGTCCGACGAGGTGGGCGGCCGAGCCACTGCCCGACGTGGGTCCGACGTTAGGGCTGTTGGCCGTGCGAGTCCACCACAACGGACACGCTGATCCATTGTGTCGCAACGGATTCAGGCCCAGATGCACCCCCGTCGGGGAGCGGGGAGGCGTGGGCCGACCTGGCGCCCCCACGCCTCTCACCCTCGGCCATGACCTGCAGGGACGCACTGATCCCGTTGGGGCACAATGAGTTTCGGCCCTCCCGGGCAACACGGAGGCCCGCCCGGCGGACGCGACAGGACCCCGGCACGGTCGGCCGGGGCCCTGTGTGGACAGGCATATCGAGCCCGTCAAAGGTTTTTCTGCGCCTGCGTCGGCGCGCCGTGGTTCAGGCGACCGTCGTGGAGGGCTTCCAGCTCGGTCGGCGGCCCTCGAACTCGGTGACGTCCTGCTCGTGGCGCAGCGTCAGGCTGATGTCGTCCAGGCCCTCGAGCAGCCGCCAGCGGGTGTAGTCGTCGACCTCGAACGGCGCCACGATGTCACCGGCCGTGACGGTCCGGGAGACGAGGTCCACGGTCACCGAGGAGCCTGGCTCGTTCTCGAGGTACTTCCAGATCAGCTCGATGTCGTCCTGGCTCACCTGGGCCGTCAGCAGCCCCTGCTTGCCGCTGTTGCCGCGGAAGATGTCGGCGAACCGCGAGGACAGCACGACGCGGAAGCCGTAGTTCATCAGCGCCCAGACGGCGTGCTCGCGCGACGAGCCCGTCCCGAAGTCCTGCCCGGCCACGAGCACCGACCCGGCGGCATACGAGGGGTTGTTGAGGATGAACGTGTCGTCACGGCGCCACGCCGCGAACAAGCCGTCCTCGAACCCCGTGCGCGTCACGCGCTTGAGGTAGACGGCCGGGATGATCTGGTCGGTGTCGACGTTGCTGCGGCGCAGCGGCACCCCGATGCCGGTATGGGTCGTGAAGGCGTCCATCAGTAGCTCCCCTCGCTCGCGGGCTGGGTGGTGGTCCGGGCGGCGTCCCCGCCACCCACGCCGGCGTCGACGAGGTCGGCCGGGCTGGACAGCGTGCCGCGCAGGGCGGTGGCTGCGGCGACGAGCGGGCTGACGAGGTGGGTGCGACCACCCTTGCCCTGGCGCCCCTCGAAGTTGCGGTTGGAGGTCGACGCGCTGCGCTCCCCCGGAGCGAGCTGGTCGGGGTTCATGCCCAGGCACATCGAGCAGCCGGGAAGGCGCCACTCGGCCCCTGCGTCGGTGAAGACCTGGTCCAGGCCCTCCTGCTCGGCCTGCAGGCGCACCCGCGCGGAACCCGGCACGACGAGCATCCGCACGCCTTCGGCGACCTTGTGGCCCTTGACGACCTCCGCGGCGGCACGCAGGTCCTCGATGCGGCCGTTGGTGCACGAACCGACGAAGACCGTGTCGACGCGGATCTCGCGCAGCGGCGTGCCTGCCGTCAGGCCCATGTACTCCAAGGCGTGTCGGGCGGCAGCCTTCTCGTTGTCGTCGCCCATCGTCTCGGGGTCCGGCACGGCGGCGCTGAGCGGCAGGCCCTGGCCGGGGTTGGTGCCCCAGGTGACGAACGGCGTGAGCGCCGTGGCGTCGAGGTCCACCTCGGCGTCGAAGACGGCGTCGTCGTCGCTGCGGAGGGTGGACCAGTCAGCCACGGCGGCGTCCCAGTCGGCACCGGTCGGGGCGTGGTCGCGGCCCTGGAGGTAGTCGAAGGTGGTCTGGTCGGGAGCGATCATGCCGGCGCGGGCACCTGCCTCGATCGACATGTTGCACACCGTCATGCGGGCTTCCATGGACAGCGCACGGATGGCGCTGCCGCGGTACTCGAGGACGTAGCCCTGGCCGCCGCCGGTGCCGATCTTCGCGATCACCGCGAGCGTGATGTCCTTCGCGGTCACGCCGGGCTGGAGGTCGCCCTCGACGTTGATCGCCATCGTCTTGAACGGCTTGAGGGGCAACGTCTGGGTCGCCATGACGTGCTCGACCTCGGAGGTGCCGATGCCGAACGCCAGTGCGCCGAAGGCACCGTGGGTCGAGGTGTGGCTGTCGCCGCAGACGATCGTCATGCCGGGCTGGGTGAGGCCACGCTGGGGGCCGACGACGTGGACGATGCCCTGCTCGGCGTCACCCATCGGGAACAGCCGGACGCCGAACTCCTCGCAGTTGCGCCTCAGCGTCTCGACCTGGGTCCGGCTCACGAGGTCGGTGATGGGGCCGGGCGTGGTCGGAACGTTGTGGTCCTCGGTGGCCAGGGTGAGGTCGGGTCGACGCACCGTGCGGCCGGCGAGCCGGAGGCCGTCGAAGGCCTGCGGCGAGGTCACCTCGTGGATGAGGTGGAGGTCGATGTAGAGGAGGTCTGGTTCGCCTTCCGCGCGACGCACCACATGGGCGTTCCACACCTTCTCGGCCAAAGTTCCTGACACGTGTCCTACTCCTCCGTCGCGTCCTGCAGTCCTGCTCGCGCGCGTGTTTCGTCGATGCGCCACGCCGCGCGGATCTCCCACGTTGGCACGCACGACACGCCCCCGGATTTGCGTCTCATCGAATGAGACGGCAATATCATCCCATGGACAACACGAGTGGAGTCGGCGTTCTCGACAAGGCAGCCATCGTCCTGGGTGCCCTCGAGGCCGGGCCGTCGACCCTTGCGCAGCTGGTCACCGCGACCGGCCTGGCCCGCCCGACGGCCCACCGGCTCGCCGTCGCCCTCGAGCACCACCGACTGGTCACCCGCGACCTCCAGGGCCGCTTCGTGCTCGGGCCGCGGCTCGCCGAGCTGGCCGCGGCCGCCGGCGAGGACCGGCTGCTTGCTGCCGCAGGGCCGGTGCTCGGCGCCCTGCGGGACCACACCAACGAGAGCGCCCAGCTGTTCCGCCGTCAGGGCGACCACCGCATCTGCGTCTCTGCCGCGGAGCGTCCGGTCGGCCTTCGCGACTCGATCCCGATCGGCGCGACCCTGTCGATGCTCGCGGGCTCGGCCGCCCAGGTGCTGCTCGCCTGGGAGGAGCCGGACCGCCTGCACCGTGGCCTGCACGGCGCGAAGTTCACCGCCACCACGCTGTCCGGCGTCCGCCGCCGTGGCTGGGCCCAGAGCGTCGGCGAGCGCGAGGCCGGTGTCGCCTCGGTGTCCGCGCCCGTGCGCGGCCCGTCCGGGCGCGTCGTCGCCGCGGTCTCGATCTCCGGGCCGATCGAGCGGCTGTCGCGCCAGCCCGGGCGCCTGCACGCCGCCACGGTCATCGCCGGCGCCAACAAGCTGACCGAGGTCCTGGCCCGCCACCACGCGCAGCAGCAGCAGCAGAACCACGCCTGACCGTACGCGCGACAGCACCCGGCAGGGCTCGACCACCGGACAGCGCGCCATACCGTCCACTCCATTCCACGCGCGCGGAGCGGGGTTTGATCGGCAACACGGACCGTGCACGTGCCGGTGTCGCCGAACAACCCCCGCCTCGTCGCGTCGTCGCGGGGGTTGGATAGTGTCGCTGCCCATGCGCATGTCCGAGCTCTCCGAACGCAGCGGCGTCGCCGTCCCGACGTTGAAGTACTACCTGCGCGAAGGGTTGCTGCCGGCAGGCGAGAGCCTCGGCGCGACGAGGGCGGACTACTCCGACGAGCACCTGCGACGGGTGCGGCTCGTCCGGGCACTCATCGACGCCGGGGTGAGCGTCGCCGAGGCCAAGCGGGTCACCGAGGCCCTCGACGACCCGCCGAGGTCGCGGCACGACCTGCTCGGCCGCGCGCAGTACGCCCTCCCGGCTCCCCACGCCGACACCCCCGTGAGCGAGGAGGTGATGGCCCTGCTGGCAGGGCTGGGATGGGCCGTCACGCCCGACTCCCCCGCGTTGCACTCGCTCAGCGGCGCGATCGCCGCAGCCCGTTCAGCCGGCGTGCCGCTGCCACCGGAGGCGCTCCGGGGGTACGCCGAGGCGACCGAGGGCGTCGCTGCCGTCGACGTCGCGAACGTCCCGACCGACGACCTCGCCTCTGCGCTGCACCGGGTCGTCGCCGGCACCGTGCTCGTGGACCCGGTCCTGGCCGCACTGCGCCGACTGGCCCAGGAGCACATGAGCAGCCAGCGCTGACGCCACCGCCATCACCGCCACCGGCCTCGCGCCACACGCGCACACCGGATAGGGGCCCGGACATGCGCGAAGGCCCCCGCCCTGGTGGGCGGGGGCCTTCTGCGAGTAGCCCCGACGGGATTCGAACCCGCGCTACCGCCTTGAGAGGGCGGCGTGCTAGGCCGCTACACAACGGGGCCCTAGCTGGTTTCGCCCGGCGCCTTGCGGCTCCGGGCAGCGGAGAGAACCTTACCGAATGGTGGGGGAATTCTCCGAATCGGCGTGCGTCCCAAAGGACTTGCGCCTGAGCTGGGGTACCAGGACTCGAACCTAGAATGACGGTACCAGAAACCGTAGTGTTGCCAATTACACCATACCCCAAGGGGGTATCACGACCCGCGCGCCCGAAGGCCTTCAGGTTGTGAACCGAGAAGCGATACTACCGGTCCGCCCCACCCCGCCCAAATCGGCTCTCGCTCAGGACTCGCGCAGCTCGCTGCGGAGCTTGAGGACGGTCGTCCCGTCCTCCTGCTCGATGACGTATGCGGGGTCGTCGTCGCTGCCGTTGCGCGTGATCTCCGAACCCTTGATGGTCCGGGTGACCGAGTCGTGGTGCACCTCGGAGATGGTCCCCTCGGCGGTCCCCTGACCCCAGGACCAGGACACCGAACTTCCCTTGCGCAGACTCATGAGTGCTTCCCCTCGTTGACGGTGCGTGCATCGGACTCGGCCACGGACCTGAGCTTGACCAGTGTCTCCCGGATGCCCCGACGGTTGCGCTTCGGGAAGCCGAGCGCCTCGATGAGGAGGCGTGGCGGGGCGGCATACATCGAGTAGTCGAAGGATTCCGTGACGCGGGTGCCGGTGCCGACGGGCTCGAGCTCGTAGCGCCAGCGGTGGCCGCCGAAGTGGCGCCACGCGATCAGGCGACCCTCCTCGAACTCCACGACGCGGTTGCTGATCCGGTAGGAGAGGCCGGCGAGCTTCATGTCCACACCGAACGTCGCCCCACGGCTGAGCCGCGCGGGCCCGGACACGGTGTCGCGCACCGACCCCGAGCCGTCGATCCGCGAGTGCTGGCGCGGGTCGGCGAGGATCGCGAAGACGACCTCCGCCGGGGCCTCGACGTCGATGGAGGACGAGACGACCCGGCTCATGGGGCCAGCTCGTCGCGCAGCCGGGCGAGGCGGGTGAGGGTCGACGTCTTGCCGAGGATCTCCATGGACTCGAACAACGGCGGGCTGATCCGCTGCCCGGACACCGCCGTGCGCAACGGACCGAAGGCGAACTTGGGCTTGATGCCCATGCCCTCGACGATCGCTGCACGCAGGGCGGCCTCGATCTCGGCGGCGACCCAGCCGCTCTCGGAACCCAGGGGGCCACTGGGTGTGTCGTCGATGGACTCCAGCGCCGTCACCGCAGCGGTCAGCACCTGACCGGCGTCGTCCTTGAGCTGCGCGCGTGCGTCGTCGGCGATGACCACGGCGTCGTCGGCGACGTAGAACGGACCGACCAGGGCCGGCGCCTCGGTCAGCAGGGCCATGCGGGTCTGGATCAGCTCGGTGACCTTCTCGAGCCGGCCGAGCTCGCCGAGGCTGGGGTTGCCCGAGAGGACACCGGCAGTCTCGAGGTGGGGCAGCAGGCGCGAGGCGAGGTCGCGGACCTCGAGGCCCCGGATGTGCACGCCGTTGAGCCACTCGAGCTTCTTCAGGTCGAAGATCGGCCCCACGGGGTTGACCTTGCGCCAGTCGAAGTCGGTCGAGAACTCGTCGAACGTGAACACCTCGACGTCCTCGCCGCCCTCACCCTCCTTTGGCGGATAGGCAAGCAGCGCAAGGAAGTTCACGAGGGCCTCGGGCAGGTAACCCTCCTCGCGGAACCACGTGAGACGCGCCGCGGGGTTCTTGCGCTTGGAGATCTTGGACTTGTCGGTGTTGCGCAGCAGGGGCATGTGCGCCCACTTCGGCGGCTCCAGCCCGAGCCAGCGGTAGAGCAGGATGTGCTTGGGGGTGCTGGAGATCCACTCCTCGCCGCGGACGACGTGGGTGATGCCCATCTCGTGGTCGTCGACGACGACGGCGAGGTGGTAGGTCGGGAAGCCGTCGGCCTTGAGGATCACCTGGTCGTCGGGGCGAGGTGCCGAGACGCGTCCGCGGATGAGGTCCTCGAACTGCAGCTCGACGTCCTCGGGGATGAGCATGCGCACGACGGGCGTCTCGGAGAACCCGGGCAGCTCGGCGCGCTCCTCACGGGTCTTGCCGTGGCAGAGCCGGTCGTACCCGGTGGGCAGCTTGGACTTCTGCTGGATCTCGCGCATGGTCGACAGACGCTCGGTGGAGCACCAGCAGTGGTACGCCTTGCCCTCGTCGAGCAGCCGCTCGACGTAGGGACGGTAGGTGTCCAGCCGCTCGGACTGGCGGTACGGCGCGTACGGCCCGCCCACATCGGGGCCCTCGTCCCAGTTCAGCCCCAGCCAGTGCAGGGTGTCGTACACCTGCTGCTCGCTGTCCTCGCGGAACCGCGCCCGGTCGGTGTCCTCGATGCGCAGGACGAAGGAGCCGCCCTGCTGGCGCGCGAACGCGAGGTTGAACAACGACATGTAGGCGGTGCCGACGTGGGGGTCACCCGTCGGGGACGGGGCGACGCGCAGGCGGGGGGCGGTGGGGGTCTGCTCACTCATGGTGACCCGATTCTAGGGATGGGCCACCGCGGCGGCCCGGCGGCCGTGCGCGGCCCCGGCCCGGGCAGTGGTTGTCAGATCCCCCCGAACCGGCACAGACTGCCCTCGTGGGGATCGCGACACGGCAGGACCGGTCGGCACGGGTGCGGCCGGTCGGCGTGCTCATCGCCGTCCTCGTGACCATCATCCTCGTCTTCTTCGTGCGCCGGCTCTTCAGCGACGTCCCCCACATCGTGGGCGGCACCGTCCCGGACGACGACCTCGCAGAGATGTACGTCGCCCACCCCTGGCTGGCCTACGGCCACATCGTTCCCGGTGTGGTCTACCTCCTCGGCGCCCCCTTCCAGCTCTCGCAACGGTTCCGGAGTCGCCACTACACGTTGCACCGTCGGCTCGGCAGGGCCCTGCTCGTGTGCGCCCTCGTGTCAGGGGCGCTCTCGGTGGTGCTCGGCGTCGTGTTCGCCTGGGGCGGGAGCGCGGAGACGAGCGCCTCCGTGGTGTTCGGGTCGTGGTTCGTCGTGTGCCTCGTCCTTGCCTTCCGCGCCATCCGGGGCGGCCAGGTGGCGCAGCACCGACGGTGGATGGTCCGGGCGTTCGCCGTGGGTCTGGGTGTCGCGACGATCCGCATCTGGGTGGGCCTATTCACCGGCGTCGAGATCGGTCTGCTCGGCATGGGCGACGAGACGATGCCGCTGCGTGCGACGTTCGGGATCGCCTTCTGGCTCGGGCTGTCCATGCACGTCGCCTTCGCCCAGTGGTGGCTGCGCCGCACCCCCGACCTCCAGGGCTGAGCCCCGACGGTGAGGAGGTATGGCGCGGGGCCGGCCCCGCGCCATACCTCCTGCGAGCGGCGTGCCTAGCGGCGGACGAACGGGTTGGACAGCGTCCCGATGCCCTCGATCTCGACCTCGACGCGCTGGCCACCCTCGACGGGGCCCACACCGGCTGGGGTGCCGGTGAGGATGACGTCACCGGGCAGGAGCGTGAAGGCCTTGGAGGCGTAGGAGACCAGGGTGGCCACGTCGTGGACCATGTCCGCGGTCGTGCCGTCCTGGACGACCTCGCCGTCCAGACGGGTCCGCAGCGAGAGGTTGGCGGGGTCGAGGTCGGTCTCGATCCACGGGCCGATGGGGCAGAAGGTGTCCATGCCCTTGGCGCGGGCCCACTGGCCGTCGCCGCGCTGCAGGTCGCGGGCGGTGACGTCGTCGGCGACGGTGTAGCCGAAGACCACCTTCGAGACCTCCTCCGGCTCGATGTCCTTGCAGAGCCTGCCGATGACGACGGCGAGCTCGCCCTCGTAGTGCACCTCGGAGGTGACCGGCGGAAGCACGACGGGCTCGCCCGGACCGATGACGGCGGTGTTGGGGATGAGGAACATCAGCGGCTCGGTCGGGGCCTCGCCACCCATCTCCTTGGCGTGGTCGGCATAGTTCTTGCCGATGCCGATGACCTTGCTGCGCGGGATGACCGGCGCGAGGAGGCGCACCTCCTCCACGAGGTGGGTCGCCCCCGTCAGCTCGATCTTCGTGTAGAGCGGGTCGCCGGTGATCTCGGCGATCTTCTCCCCTGCCCCGTCGACCAGTCCGAAGACCGGGTCCTCTCCGGTCGTGAATCTCGCGATGCGCATGACGTCGAGCCTATCGGCGGTCAGCGCGAGGAGAACTCCCGGCGGTAGCGCTGCGGCGAGGTGCCCACGACCGACTGGAAGTGGGTGCGCAGCAGCGCGGCCGACCCGAAGCCGCTGTGCGAAGCGACCGAGTCCACCGGGAGGTCGGTCTGCTCGAGCAGCTCGCGGGCCCGCAGCACCCGCTGCTGCACGATCCACCGGTGCGGCGTCGTGCCCGTCTCTGCGACGAACCGGCGGGCGAACGTGCGCTCCGACATCATCGCCAGCCGCGCGAGGTCGGGGACGGTGTGCGGCTCGTCGAGGTTCTCGGTGATGTGGTTGAGGACCGGCTGGATGCTCTCGCAGCTGGTCTCCGGGAGCGGCGCCTCGACGTACTGCCGCTGGCCGCCGTCCCGTTGCGGCGGGACGACCATGCGGCGCGCGATCCGCGTCGCCACCGCACTCCCGAGCTCGCGGCGCACGAGGTGCAGGCAGGCGTCGATGCCGGCTGCGGTACCTGCCCCGGTGATGATCGAGCCCTCGTCGATGTAGAGGACGTCCATCGAGACCCGGGTCCGCGGGAAGCGTCGGGCGAACTGCTCGGCGTAGCGCCAGTGCGTCACCGCACTTCGCCCGTCGAGCAGGCCGGTCTCCCCCAGGACGAAGGCCCCGGTGCAGATGGACAGGACCGTCGCGCCACGGCGGTGCGCCTCGCGGATCGTCTCGAGCAGCGGCTCGGGGTAGGTGTCGCGCACCCCACCGGCGGGGATGACGACGAGGTCGGCGTCGACGGCGTCCGCCCATGCGTGGCTCGGGACGAACTGCCCGCCGCTGGTCGTGTCCACAGGCACCCCGGCCGTCTCGCCGCAGGTGAGGAACGTGAACGGCGGCACTCCGTCGTCGGTGCGGTCGAGGCCGAACACCTCGCAGGCCACCGACATCTCGAACATCGCCATGGGGTTCGTGGCCAGGGCCGCGATCGTGGTGAGCGCCATCGCGCCATCATGCCACGACGAGTGGCAGATAAGTGGTGAACCCCGTCAGTTCTGCCACTCGTGGCGGCAATCTTGCGAGCGCATGATTACAGCCATGACCATCATCCTGCTCCTGGCCTTCGTCGCCACCCTCGTCGTCGCCCTCGAACGGCACCACCGCCGGACCTGGGCCCTGCCCCGCGCCCCGCACGGCGCGGACTCCTCCATCGCCTTCACCGACCTCGACCACGACGTCGACCGGGTCCTCCATGACGTCGAGGCCCACCGCGCCTGACGCCGACCGTCAGCGCAGCTGGGCCACGACGGCACGGGCCATCACGGCATACCCGGCGTCGTTGGCGTGGAAGTCGAAGCGAGGCGGGGCCATCCACGTCCACTGGAGGATCCGCGCGAGGTTGGTCGGCAGCCGGCCGACGTCCTTGACCGTGGTGGGCGTGGTGACCGTCGTCTGGAAGGCCGTCGCCACGTCGGCCACACGGGCGCCGCTCGCCGCGGCACTGCGCGCGATGACGCCGTTGACCTTGGCCAGCTCCGTCACCGACTTCTGGCCGAGCCCGGCGTCACCGAGCAGGTCGAGGACGAGGAACGGGTCGTAGTAGTTGAGGACGACGACCTGGGCCTTCGGCGCCGCGGCCCGCAGGCGGCTCGTGATCTGCGGCAGGTTGTCCGACAGCGTCGCGAGCGCCGGCGTGGTGCACGACGGCTTCAGCCCGCCGAACCCGCAGCGGGCGACGTCGTTGCCGCCGATGTCGAGGGTGACGAGGCGGGTGTCGGCTGCGTTCTCGCGCAGGAACGCCTCGGCGGCGGCCAGCTGCGTGCCCTCGTCGTAGGTGCACCCGCCGCCTTCCAGCATCGAGGTCGTGGTCTCGCCGGAGCAGGCGAGGTTGACCAGCTGCGTGGGCCCGTCACGTTCCTCGAGCGCGGCGCGGACCGCCCCGACGTAGCCCTCGGTCCGGTGGTCGGCACCGTTCTGGAAGCCGGCGGCGAGCGAGTCACCGAGGGCGAGGTAGTAGCCGGTGCCCGCAGGCGCCGACGACGGCGGGGAGATCGTCGACCCGGAGCCGGGTGCCGTCGAAGAGGGTGGTGCGGACGTGGTCGGTCCGGACCTCGGAGGGGACGTCGGCGCGGAGGTGGTGGGCGCGGAGGTGGTGGACGCGGTCGACGGGGCAGGGGCGCCGCCGAGCACCCGGTCGACCGCCCCGGTCGTGAACCCGACCACGGCGCCGACCCCGAGCAGCAGCGCGAGCACGGCGAGCACCGCGGCGAGGCGGCGACGGTTCATGGGGCCACGGTGCCACGGCTGGCTGGGAACCCCCTGGGCCGGGTTACCCTGCTGCGGCGATGGAGACAGGGCAGACGGGACCGGTGGCGCTCACGCGCGAGCAGTGGGCGACCCTCGAGACGGCCCATGGCGCGCGCGCCGACGCCGCGACGGCGGGGCACCGGGCCCGACGGGGCGAGTCGGTCGCCCACCCCGTCGAGGACTTCCTCTTCACCTACTACCCGTTCCGCCCCGCGCTCCTGCGCCGGTGGCACCCAGGACCCGGCGTCCGCCTCGAGGACGCCGCCACGTCACCCCGCGCGCAGTGGAAGCACTACCGGGTGATGGGCAGGGACGTCGAGCTGGACGTCGCGGCATACGTCGCCCAGCGCAGCCGCACCCTCGACTTCGTGAGGGAGCTCCTCACCGCCACCGCCAGCCGCCCGGCTCAGCTCGGCTGCTTCGGACTGCACGAGTGGGCGATGGTCTACGGCCTGACGCCCGAGCAGGTGCGGCACTCCGCCTGGCCGCTGCGCCTGGGCGCCGAAGGCACCGACGAGGTCGTCCGCGGCCAGCAGATCAGGTGCACGCACTTCGACGCCTTCCGCTTCTACACGCCGCCGGCGCGCTCGCTCAACCTCCTGCAACCGACGCGCGAGAGCCAGGTCGCGCTCGAGCAGCCGGGCTGCCTGCACGCCGGGATGGATCTCTACAAGTGGGCGATGAAGCTTGCGCCCGCGGTCCCCGGCGACCTGGTCCTCGACTGCTTCGACCACGCGGGTGCGATCCGCGAGCTCGACATGCGCGCCTCCCCCTACGACCTCAGCGACCTCGGCTACGAGCCCGTGCGGATCGAGACCCCGCAGGGACGGGCTGAGTATGCCGCCGCGCAGCGCGGGTTCGCCGAGCGCGGCCAGGTGCTGCGCGAGCGGCTGGTCACGGCGATCGACGCGGTGCACCAGCTCGCACCCACCTGATCGGCGGCACCGGCCCGCCGCCCGCAGTTTGGTCCGTTTCGTGGGTGCGGCACCGGGGGCTCTAGTCTGGTCGCCGTGTCCAAAGTTCTGACGTCCCTGCCCGTTGGTGAACGTGTCGGGATCGCCTTCTCAGGCGGTCTGGACACCTCTGTCGCAGTCGCGTGGATGCGTGAGAAGGGGGCGATCCCCTGCACCTACACGGCCGACCTCGGCCAGTACGACGAGCCGGAGATCGACACCGTCCCGGATCGCGCCGGACAGTACGGCGCAGAGCTCGCCCGCCTGGTCGACTGCCGCGGCCCGCTCGTCGAGGAGGGCCTGTCCGCGATCGCGTGCGGGGCGTTCCACATTCGCAGCGGCGGCCGCACCTACTTCAACACGACGCCGCTGGGCCGCGCCGTGACCGGCACGCTGCTGGTGCGCGCCATGAAGGACGACGGCGTCGACATCTGGGGCGACGGGTCCACCTACAAGGGCAACGACATCGAGCGGTTCTACCGCTACGGGCTGCTGGCCAACCCGTCCCTGCGGATCTACAAGCCGTGGCTCGACGCCGACTTCGTCACCGAGCTCGGTGGCCGCAAGGAGATGTCGGAGTGGCTCACCGCCCGCGACCTCCCCTACCGCGCCAGCACCGAGAAGGCCTACTCCACCGACGCCAACATCTGGGGCGCCACCCACGAGGCGAAGACCCTCGAGCACCTGGACGAGAGCCTCGAGATCGTCGAGCCGATCATGGGCGTGCGGTTCTGGGACGAGTCCGTCGCGATCGCCACGGAGGACGTCACGGTCCGCTTCGAGCAGGGCCGTCCGGTCGCCATCAACGGCAACGACTTCGGCGGCGACCCGGTCGCGCTGGTCGACGAGGCCAACAAGGTCGGTGGTCGCCACGGACTCGGCATGTCCGACCAGATCGAGAACCGCATCATCGAGGCCAAGAGCCGCGGCATCTACGAGGCTCCTGGCCTGGCCCTGCTGCACATCACCTACGAGCGCCTCCTCAACGCGATCCACAACGAGGACACCATCGCCAGCTACCACGCGGAGGGTCGTCGCCTCGGTCGCCTGCTGTACGAAGGCCGTTGGCTGGACCCGCAGTCGCTCATGCTGCGCGAGTCGCTCCAGCGCTGGGTCGCCTCCGCGGTCACGGGCGAGGTCACCCTGCGCCTGCGCCGCGGCGAGGACTACTCGATCCTCGACACCGCCGGCCCCGCGTTCAGCTACCACCCCGAGAAGCTCTCGATGGAGCGCACCGAGGGTGCGGCCTTCGGACCCGTCGACCGCATCGGGCAGCTGACCATGCGCAACCTCGACATCGCCGACTCCCGAGCCAAGCTCGAGCTGTATGCAGCGCAGGGCCAGCTGGTGGCTCGTCACCAGGCTCTCGTGGGCGACCTCGAGCCCGGTGGCGCGAAGGCGATCTCGTCGAATCCCTTTGCGGCGCAGCTCGACTCGGACGATGACGCGCTCGACCGTGCAGCGATGGAGTCCGGCACCGACTGAGGCGGCTCCCCGTGCTGACGCGCCTCAGCCGGGCGGGTCGAGCAGTCCGCGCTGGATGGCGATGGACATCGCCTCGAGCTTGCTGTGCGCGCCCAGCTTGGCCGACAGGTTGGACACGTGGTTGCGGACGGTGTTGACGCTCACGACCAGCTCCGCCGCGATGGCGGCGTTGGACATGCCCTGGGCCAGCATCGCGAGGACCTCGTCCTCACGGCGGGTCAGGGTGGGCACCGGTGCGCTCACCCGGGTGAGCCTGGGCAGCAGCCGGGCCAGCATCTCCGAGGAGATCGACGCCTCGCCCTGGGCCGCGGCGCGGACGGCGGAGGTGACCTCGGCGAGGCTGCGCGTCTTGGAGAGGAACCCCGCGGCCCCGGCTTCCAGGGCGCGGACGAGGACGTCGTCGGAGCTCGACCCCGTGAGGACGAGGACGTTCATGCTGGGGCGCAACGCCTTCAGGTCGCGGATCGCATCCACCCCGTCGCCGTCGGGGAGCCGCCGGTCGAGCACCAGGACGTCGGGAGCCGAGGACTGCACGCGTGCCCGCGCCTGGGCCAAGGTGCTGGCCAGTCCCACGGACACCACGTCGGGCTCGTCGTCGAGGACCCGGGCCAGGCTCGCAGCCATCACCTCGTGGTCGTCGACGATGAGCACGCGTATCGGCTCCGTGACGCGGCGGTCGTCCCCGCCGTCCTCGACATCAGTCATGTCCCCTCCCGGCACCTAGTATCCATGCACTAGGTGGCGCGGCGCGCGTGCACCGCCAAATTGGCACCGAGTACCGCCACCATGGACTTCCTGAGGTCGCGGTCAGCGACAGCGCCTCCCCCTCGATCAGGACAGGCAGGTCCGTGTCCCACCTCCGCGTGCTGATTGCCGACGACCACCCGCAGATGCTCGCCGCGATGGTCCACGTGGTCGAGTCCGACAGCCGCTTCCTCGTCGTCGGCACCGCCACCAACGGGCACGACGCACTCCAGGTGGCGATCGACTCGGAGGTCGACATCGCCCTGCTCGACGTGCGCATGCCCGGCGGTGGCCCGGCAGCGGTCGCCGCGTTCGTCGCCCTGCCGTCACCGCCCGTCGTGGTGGCCGTCTCTGCCGAGACAAGCCTGAGCACGGTCGCCGCCATGGTGGGCGCCGGCGCCGTCGGTTACCTCGCCAAGGGTCGGATCGGCGAGAGCCTGCCCGAGGTGCTCGCCCAGTGCGCCGCGGGCGAGGTGGTGCTGGCGACGGGCTCCGGTGCGGGGGCGCTCCGGATGCTGCTCGGCAACTGACCGCGCTCTCCGGCTGGTCGCCGCCCGGCCGATCCGCCCGCCCGGGACTCACGCCACCAGGGTGCAGTCCGGACCGCGCCGTCCCATCAACCGCCCGGCCGTGGTGGACTGCGGTGCTCGCACCTAGCATGGGCGACCAGCAGCCGGGAGGCGAGGGGACCACTCATGGCAGACGGCACGAGGTCGACGACGACCGAGCACGCAGGGCTGGGTCCTCAGGTGTTCTTCGGGATGGACGCCAACGGGGTCTGCACGCTCTCCGTGGGCTCAGGGCTGGCGGCCCTGGGGTTCGCGCCGGGAGAGCTGGTCGGGACCGACCTGCGTGAGCTCTACCGCGAGGACGCGATGAGCATCGAGTCCCTGGAGCGCGCCCTCGCCGGCGAGCGCCACAGCCACGAACGAGAGTTCGAGGGGCGGCGGCTCGTGCTGCACTTCGAACCGATCCACGACGACGACGGCTCGGTGTCCGGTGCCATAGGCATGACGATCGACGTGACGGAGCAGCGCCGGGCCGAGGAGGAGGCTCGCGACAGCCGGGCCCGCGCCCTGGACCTGTCCTCCGACCTGCGCCGCTTCAAGGCCCTCGTCGAGGCGTCCCCGGACTTCATCGCCATCGCCGCCCTCGACGGCACGGTCGAGTACGTCAACCCGGGCGGGCGCCGGCTCATCGGGATGTCACGCGAGCACGACGTCAGCACCACCACGATCTCCGACTACCTCACCCCGGAGGGCCTGGAGCTCTCGCTCCAGGTCGAACAGCCGGCCGTGGTGCGCGACGGCCACTTCGAGGGTGAGACGACCCTCAAGCACCAGGATGGCAGCGCCATCCCCGTGGCCGTCGCGAGCTTCCTCATGTTCGACATCACCACCGGCGAGCCCTTCGCCCTGGCCACGGTCCAACGCGACATCAGCGACCGCGTCGCCGCAGACACGGCCATGAGCGCACTCGTCGAGCAGCGCACCGCCCTGCTCACCCGCCTCGTCGACGCCCAGGACGCCGAGCGCAACCGCATCGCCGCCGACGTCCACGACGACCCCGTGCAGGCCATCGCCGCGGTCGACCTGCGGATGGGACTGCTGCGACGGCGCCTGCGCGAGCACGCGCCCGACCTGCTGCCCGAACTGGACGGCCTCCAGGAGACGTTGAGCGGAGCGACCGAGCGCCTGCGGTCACTGCTGTTCGACCTCGAGCCACCCAACCTCGAGGTGCGCGGGCTGGCCGGCGCACTCCAGCGCGCCGTGGAGGAGATCTTCGAGGGCACCGAGCTGCACGGCAAGGTCGACGGCTCGGCGGAGCCGGCGATGCCCGAGGCGACCCGAGCCGTGGCATACCGCATCGTCAAGGAGGCCTTGGTCAACGCACTCAAGCACGCCAAGGCGCGGCAGGTCCTTGTCACGGTCGCGGGTGCCGACGGGGGTCTGACGGTCGAGGTGCACGACGACGGCATCGGCCCGGGCCAGGCGCTCCACGGCTCGGCGCCCGGTCACCGCGGTGTCTCCGGCATGCAGGACCGCGCCACCCTGGCCGGGGGTCGGTGCACGATCGGCGAGAGCCCGCACGGCGGCACCCTCGTGTCCCTGTGGCTCCCGGGACCCGGCGCCGCACCGAGCGGTCCTCCCGGCCTGGGCGCAGGGCTCGGCCTGACCCTGGCCGCCAGCCAGAGCACCCGGCCCCAGCCGCAGGCCGACGCCGACGACCGCAGCGACGACGACGACTGAGGCTTACTCCCCATACGGTGCCTGCGCACTAGGCAGGATCGCGCTGCGGCACTGGGTGCCGGCCGCCCTTGTGGGAGAAGGTGAAGGTACGTCGACCGGCCCGCGTCCCCTGAGGGCCGGTCGGCGCTCGACGTCCCCGGGCCCGCCCGGGCCTGCCCGGGACGTCACGCCCAGTCACTGGTGTCCATGCACTAGGCAAGATGCGACGCTCGCATCGGGTTTGCCCCTTGTGGGGTGGGCCAGACTGGTCCTACGAGCTCCGGTGATCCCCCCGCCTCACCCGCGCACCGGTCTCGTCGTGACGAGCACCGTTCGGCCCCTCCCCCCTGCACGGGTCCGATCGGTGCTCGTCCCATGTCCGGGGCCGTCCGCCCCGGACGCCGCGAGACCCAGCTGTCATGGTGCTGGTGTCGATGCACTAGGCGAAATGCGACGCTCGCATCGGGTTCGTCCCCAGGCCGATCGGCCAGACTGGTGCTACGAGCTCCGGTGATCCCCCCACTTCACGTGCGCCGAGCTCGTCGTGACGAGCACCGTTCGGCCCCTCCCCCCCTGCACGGGTCCGATCGGTGCTCGTCCCATGTCCGCGGCCATCCGGCTCCGAGGGACAGGGTCAGCGGACGGAGACCCCGGCGCGGACCAGGCCGTACGTCACGCCCTCCACGAGCGCCTGCCACGATGCCTCGAGGATGTTGCCCGCGACGCCGATGGTCTCCCAGGACGTCGTGCCGTCGGAGGTCTCGATGAGGACACGGGTGACGGCGTCGGTGCCATGGGCGGCGTCGAGGATGCGGACGCGGAAGTCGATGAGCTCGAGCTTGGCCAGCTCCGGGTAGGCCGGGGTGAGCGCCTGGCGGAGGGCGTGGTCGAGGGCGTTCACCGGGCCGTTGCCCTCCCCGGTCGCGACGACGCGCTCCCCGCCGGCGACCACCTTGACGGTCGCCTCGGACAGTGCGGACTCCTCGCCACGTGCGTCCGTGATGACGCGCCACGACTCCACGGCGAAGAAGTCGAGTCCCTTGCCCTCGACCTCACGCCGCAGCAGCAGCTCGAACGAGGCGTCGGCGGCGTCGAACGTGTAGCCCCGCAACTCGAGGTCCTTGACCTTGGCGAGGACACCGCTGAGCAGCTCGTCGTTGCCCGACAGGTCGTACCCCAGCTCTCGGCCCTTCAGCTCGATGCTGGCGCGACCGGCCATGTCCGACACCAGCATTCGCATGTCGTTGCCCACGTGCATCGGGTCCGTGTGCTGGTACAGGTCGGGGTCGATTCGGATGGCGCTGGCGTGCAGGCCGGCCTTGTGCGCGAAGGCGCTGGCCCCGACGTAGGGCTGGCGGCTGTACGGCGGGACGTTCGTGATCTCGCTGATGGAGTGGGCGATCCGCGTCGCCTCGCGCAGACGACCGGTTTCGAGCAGGGGCAGGCCCTGCTTGATCTGCAGGTTGCTCACGACGGTGAGCAGGTCGGCGTTGCCGGTGCGCTCGCCGTACCCGTTGATCGTCCCCTGCACGTGCGTGGCGCCTGCGTCCACGGCAGCCATGGAGTTGGCCACCGCGCAGCCGGTGTCGTTGTGGCAATGGATCCCCACGCGCGCCGACGTGCTGCCCACCGCGTCGGCGACGACGTCGGCGATCTGGTGCGGGAGCATCCCGCCGTTGGTGTCGCACAACGCGACGACCTCGGCGCCGGACTCCATCGCCGCCCGGACGACCTCGAGAGCGTAGGCCCGGTCGGCGGCATACCCGTCGAAGAAGTGCTCCGCGTCGAGGAAGACGCGCCGACCCTCGCCGGCGAGGAAGGAGACGGTGTCGCGCACCATCTCCAGGTTCTCCTCCAGGGTCGTGCGCAACGCGGTCTCCACGTGGCGGACGTGGGACTTGGCCACGAGCGTGACCACGGGGGCGCCGGAGTCGACGAGGGCGCGGACCAGCGGGTCGGTGGCCGCGCGACCGCCGGCCCGCCTGGTCGCGCCGAACGCCGCGAGGGTGGCGTTGCGAAGCGTGAGATCGCGCTGGGCGCGGGCGAAGAACTCGGTGTCCTTGGGGTTCGCCCCCGGCCAGCCGCCCTCGATGAACCCGACCCCGAGCTCGTCGAGGTGTACCGCGATGGCGAGCTTGTCCGACACGGAGAGGTTGAGCCCCTCCTGCTGCGCTCCGTCGCGCAGGGTGGTGTCGTAGACGTGCAGGTCGCTCATCGTGGTGGTCCCGTCGGGTCATCGGTGCAGTCGAGTCGTGTGGTGCGTGTGGTCCTGGTGGTTCATTCTCCCCTGTCGCGCCTCCGGGGCCGGGGATGGTGGCCTGGCGAAGGTCCTGACAAAGCAAAAGACCCCCCGGGTGTGGGAGGTCTGCGCGACGAGGAGGTCTCGTCGCGCTAGTCGATAATCACCATGGTGGTCGCCATGTGCCAGGAGGTCATGCGCTTACTGTGGCACGCGCCGTCCGCCGACTGAACCCCCGTTCCGGATGATGGTCAAAGCCACTGGACGCCGCACCCCGTGAGGTCTCAGCCGTCCGACCAATTGGTCTGTGCCACAACGGTTCAGACCCTGTGGGTGACCCCTGACCGTTGTCAGTGGTCGCCGATAGCAACGCCGCCCTGCTCTGCCGCGCCCCACCACACCCTCGTCCACCAACAGCGCTACGCCGGCCGCGTCGCCCGCGACGACGACAGCGGAGCACAGGCCGGCGCAGTGGGCTGGCCTCATCGGGAGAGGCAGGCCGCGGGTCGAGTGGGACCTGACCATCGGGTCCTACGACACCGCCCTGGACCAGTGGCGCAGACGAAGGCGACCCCGCTCCATACCCGCTGCAGCCTGAGCGGACGATGGCCGACGCCACCACGAGCGCCCCGGGGTGAGCCGCGCACGAGACGCCCGCTGACGGCAGGCACAGGGTGGGCAGTGAGGATGTTCCCGTGCTCCTCCTCACCACTGCCGCCGACGGACAGGCGACCGACCTCTGGCGCGAGGTGGCGCTGCGCCTGCAGCCCACCGCCGGTGCCATACCGACCTGGCCAGCCGTGGTCGTGGTGCTCGCCGCCGTCCTCGCCGTGGTGCTCGTCCCGTCGTGGTGGACGCAGGTCAGGGTCGTCGTCACCGTCGTGCACGAGCTGGGCCACGGCCTCGTGGGGACCCTCTTCGGTCGCCGCTTCACCGGACTCGTCCTGCGCGGGGACATGTCGGGCCACGCGGTGACCGTCGGCCCTGCACGCGGTCTCGGCCGGGTGCTGTGCACCTGGTCCGGCTATCCCGCCCCCGCGGTCGTCGGAGCCTTCTCGCTGCACGCGGTCGGCGCCGGGTGGGCGCCGCCTGCTCTCGGTGCCACGGCGCTTGTCCTGCTCCTCACCCTGGTACGGGTTCGGTCCGCCTACACCGCCGCCGTGATGGTGGCCCTCACCGCCGTGACCGGGGCGCTCTGGTGGTGGGCGGCGCCGGCGGTGCAGGGCGGCGTCCTGCTGGGCACCGGCTCGTTCCTCCTCGTCGGCGCCTGGCGCCACCTCGGAGCGGTCGTTCGCCGGCCCGGCGGCCAGTCCGACCCGGCGGTCCTCGCCGGGCTGACCCGCCTGCCGCGCTGGCTCTGGAACGCGAGCTTCGTCCTCGTGCTGGCAGCCTCGACGTGGTGGGCGCTGCGCAGCCTGCTGGCGATGGGTTGATCGCCCCGCCCGGACGAGGACGCGCGCCGGGCCACGAGGGCCCGACGCGCGTTCGGTGGAGCTGACCGTTCTCTCAGACGAGCCGGGTCAGCCAGCCGTGGGTGTCCTCGGCGCGGCCGTACTGGATGTCGAGCAGCTTCTCGCGGATGCTCCGGGTGACCGGTCCGTAGTCGACACCGTTGCGGTGGTCGCAGCTGCCGCCGTCCCACTTGAGCTCGCCGACGGGCGTGATGACCGCTGCGGTGCCGCAGGCGAAGATCTCGGTGATCTCGCCGCTGTCGGCTCCGTCCTTCCACTCCTGGATGGGGATCCGCCGCTCCTCGGGCTCGAGCCCCATCTCCTTGGCGAGCGCCAGCACCGACGAGCGGGTGACCCCCTCGAGGATCGAGCCGGTGAGCTCCGGGGTGATCAGGCGGTTGTCGCGGGTCACGAAGAACAGGTTCATGCCGCCGAGCTCCTCGACGTACGTGTGCGTCGAGGAGTCCAGGAACACCGCCTGGTCGCAGCCGTTCTCGATGCCCTCGAGCTGGCCCGCGAGACTGGAGGCGTAGTTGCCGCCACACTTGGCCGCACCGGTGCCGCCATCGCCGGCCCGGGCGTAGTCCATCGAGAGCCACAGTGTCACGGGCTTGATGCCGCCGGTGAAGTAGGCCCCGGCCGGGGACGCGATGACGGAGTACGTCACCTCCGACGCCGGGCGGACGCCGAGGAAGGCCTCCGACGCATACATGAACGGACGCAGGTAGAGGCTGGCCTCACCACTGGTGCCGGACGGCACCCACGCCTGGTCGACCTCGACCAGCGCGCGCAAGGAGGCGATGAAGTCCTCCTCCGGCAGTTCCGGAAGCGTCATGCGACGGGCGCTGCGGATCATGCGCTGGGCGTTGGCCTCGGGGCGGAACGTCCAGATGGAGCCGTCCTCGTGGCGGTAGGCCTTCATGCCCTCGAAGATCTCCTGCGCGTAGTGCAGGACGGCCGCGGACGGCATGAGGGAGATCGGCCCGTATGCGGTGACCTTGCCGTCGTGCCATCCCTCCCCCTTCGTCCACGTCAGGGTGAGCATGTGGTCGGTGAAGGTGGTCCCGAAGCCAGGGTTGGCCAGTACCGCCTCACGCTCCGCGTCCGGCCGCGGATCGGTGCGGCGGGTGACCTCGAAGGTCAGCGGGGCGGTGGTCTGGCTCATGGAGTCCTCCTGCGTCGTTGCGGATCTCCTGCCGAGGTTACCCGCCGGACTGGCACCCCCGGCAGGAGACTCAGGTGCAGCCGTGACTCAGAGGCGCGAGGCGATCGCGTCGCCCACCGCGGTGGTGCTGCGTACGCTCGTGCCGCGCTCGGCGAGGTCGGCGGCGACCGCCCGCTCGACCCGCTGCGCCTCCTCGGTCCGACCGAGGTGCTCGAGCAGCATGGAGACGGACAAGATCGTCGCCGTCGGGTCGGCCTTGGCCTGACCGGCGATGTCGGGGGCCGACCCGTGGACCGGCTCGAACATGCTCGGCGCGGTGCCCTCGGGGTTGATGTTGCCGCTCGCTGCCAAGCCGATGCCGCCGGCGATGGCGGCCGCGATGTCGGTGATGATGTCGCCGAAGAGGTTGTCGGTGACGATGACGTCGAACCGGCCCGGGTCGGTCGCCAGGAAGATCGTGGCGGCGTCGACGTGCTGGTAGGCGGTCTCCACGTCGGGGAACTCGGCCCCGACCTCCTCGACCGTCCGACGCCACAGGTGACCCGCGTGCGTGAGGACGTTGTGCTTGTGGACGAGGGTCAGGTGCTTGCGCGGACGGGCTGCCGCACGGGCGAAGGCGTCGCGGACGACGCGTTCCACGCCGAACCGCGTGTTGACGCTCACCTCGGTGGCGATCTCGTGGGGAGTCCCGGTACGCAGCGAGCCACCGTTGCCGACGTACGGCCCCTCCGTGCCCTCCCGGACGACGACGAAGTCGATGCCGTCGGGGGCGACGCGCTCGACGGCCAGGGGGCTCTGGACACCGGGGTAGAGCTTGGCGGGTCGCAGGTTCACGTAGTGCTGCAGGGCGAACCGCAGCGGCAGCAGCACACCACGCTCGAGGACGCCGCTCGGGACGGTCGGGTCGCCGATGGCACCGAGGAGGATGGCGTCGTGGCCGCGCAGCTCCTCGAGGACCGAGTCGGGCAGCGTCTCACCGGTCGCGTGCCACCGACGGGCGCCCAGGTCGTACTCCGTCGTCGAGAACTTCGGCCCCGAGCCGCCGGTCACCGCATCGACGACCTTGAGGCCCTCCGCGACGACCTCTGGGCCGATGCCGTCTCCGCCGATGACGGCGAGGTTGACGGTGTCGGTGCTGGAGGCGTGGGTGGACATGCCGACCAGCCTAGAAGCGGTCTTGCGATCTGATACCTGCGTCTCACATGACGAACGGCCCCGGCGGGTCGCCTGGGGCCGTTCGTCGTGCGGTGCGCTCTCGCGGCACCGCCGTCGGTCTGTGGTCAGTCGTCGGAGTGACCCTGCTCGCGCAGGTCCATCGACTCCTGCAGTGCCTGACGTGCCTTCTGTGCTTCTTCGCTCATGTCGGTCATTCCTTCGTGGATTCTCCTGTGCAGCACAGGGATTCGGGTCTGGAGAGTTCTGCGGGGGCCGCTCCCGGATGACGGGGCGCCTCGGTCAGCCGTGCACGCGGGATCTCCGCGGCGAGGTGGCTGACTACCGGAACTCGCCGCGGCGGATAAGAATTACGACCCGCTGCGTCATGCTTCGAGATTAGGTGGACGTCCAACTATTTGGTACCCGGTTCCCACTGCGTGAGACACCTCTGGACGTGACCCGCGCCTCATGGGTCCTAGGGTGATCCGGTGCTCCCCGACGGCTACACCCTGCGCCCCTTGTCGCTCGGCGACTCCGCCGCGCTCGCCCACGCGGCGCTGCGCAACCGTGAGCACCTGCGCCCCTGGGAACCCGCACGGCCCGAGACGTTCTTCACCGCCGACGGCCAGCTCGAGGTGGTGCGGGGACGACTGCACCAGGTCGAGCTCGGGTTGTACGACTGCTGGCTGCTGTGGCACGACGACACCGTGGTCGGCGCGGCCAACCTCCAGAACATCGTCCGCGGCGCGATGCAGGGAGCGGACGTCGGGTACTGGGTGGATCACCAGCACCTGCGCCGGGGGCTGGCCGTGGCAGCCCTCGAGCACCTCGTCCAGCGAGGCAACGCGCTCGGCCTGCACCGGCTCGGTGCCAGCACCATGGTCGCGAACCTCCCGTCGCAGGCGGTCCTGCGGCGCTGCGGGTTCATCGAGTGCGGCCGGATCCCCCAGTTCCTCCACCTCGACGGCGACTGGCGCGACAGCCTGCTGTTCAACCTCGTGCTGCACGACGGTCCACCACGCGGCTGACGCTCGGCCTCCTCTCCCGGACACAGGTGTGCCGCCCGCTCAGGACGAGCGGGCGGCATACCGGGGGTGCCGGGACGGCACCGGGCGAACAGGTGGGTCAGCCGGCGAGGTCGACCACGCTGACCTCGGCCCCGACCTCGGAGACGATCGCGCCGAGCACGTCGGCAGGGATCGCGCTGTCGACGGTGAGGGCGACGAGCGCCTGGCCGCCCTTCTCGTTGCGGGCGACCTGCATGCCGGCGATGTTGACCTGGGCGTCGCCGAGGAGTCGGCCGACGGTGCCGATGACGCCGGGGCGGTCGACGTAGGTGAAGAACGCGAGGTGGTCGGTGAGGGGCACCTCGATGTCGAAGCCGTTGACCCCGACGATCTTCTCGATCATCCGCGGGCCGGTGAGCGTGCCGGCGACGCTGACGGTCGTGCCGTCGGCGAGCGTGCCACGCAGCGTGGTGACGTTGCGGAAGTCCTGTGTGGACGGGTCGGTGAGCAGGCGCACCTCGCACCCGCGCTGCTCGGCGAGAAGCGGCGCGTTGACGTAGGTCACCGGGTCCTCGGTGACGTCGGCGAACAGGCCCTTGAGCGCGGCGAGCTTCCAGATCGAGACGTCGTGCTCGGTGATCTCGCCGTGGACGTCGACGTCGAGCTGCACGGGGACGGAGCCGGCGAGCGCGGTGAAGATGCGACCGAGCTTCTCGACGAGCGCGATACCGGGGCGGACCTCCTCGGGAACGGCGCCACCGGACACGTTGACGGCGTCCGGGACCAGGTCGCCACCCAGGGCCAGTCGGACGGACTTGGCGACGGAGACGCCGGCCTTCTCCTGGGCCTCGTCGGTGGAGGCACCGAGGTGCGGGGTGACGACGACCGACTCGTGCTCGAAGAGCGGGCTCTCGGTGGTCGGCTCGGTCGCGAAGACGTCGATGCCGGCGCCGGCGACCCGGCCCTCGCGCAGGGCCTCGGCCAGCGCCTCCTCGTCGACGATGCCGCCACGGGCGGCGTTGATGATGCGCACGGTCGGCTTGACCTTGGTCAGCGCCTCCTTGCCGATGAGGCCGAGGGTCTCGGGGCTCTTGGGCAGGTGCACCGTGATGAAGTCGCTCTGCTCGAGCAGCTCGTCGAGGGTGACGAGCTGGGCACCGAGCTGGCCGGCGCGCTGGGCGGAGACGTAGGGGTCGTAGGCGAGGATGTCCATGCCGAAGCCCTTGAGCCGCTCGGCGACGAGCTGGCCGATTCGGCCGAAGCCGACGACGCCGACCTTCTTGTCGAGCAGCTCGACACCGCCGTACTTGCTGCGCTTCCACGCGCCGGCCTTGAGGGCCTGGTTTGCGGGGGCGATGTTGCGGGCCGTCGCGAGCAGCAGTCCGACCGCGAGCTCGGCGGCAGAGGTGATGTTGGAGGTCGGGGCGTTCACGACCATGACACCGGCCTGGGTGGCGGCGGGGACGTCGACGTTGTCGAGCCCCACTCCAGCGCGGGCGATCACCTTGAGGTTCTTCGCCGCGGCGATGGCCTCGGCGTCCATCTTCGTGGCGGACCGGATCAGCACGGCGTCGACGTCGGCGAGCGCGGGCAGCAGAGCCTCGCGGGAGGCGCCGTCGACGGTGCGGACCTCGAAGTCCGGCCCGAGGGCGTCGATGGTGGCGGGCGAGAGTTCCTCGGCGATCAGGACGATCGGCTTGCTCACAGGTCAGTCCTCTGGGGGTCGAAAGGGTGCGTGGACAGGTGTTCCGGCACCGCGCTGTGCCGCGGCAAGCATACGGCGGCGTTCAGCATGTGGATGCACCGGCTCGACATGTGACACGGTGCCGTTGCTCACGCCGGTCGCTCCCCGGACGACGAAACGGCGGTTGCTCGGCAACCCGGGGGACATTGCTCCCGTGTTGTCGAACAACCGCCGTTTCGCAGTCGTGTCGTGCCGTCCCGCTCAGGCGTCAGCGGGCGGCGGAGCCCTCGACGTAGTCGTTGTCGGAGTCCTTGATCCACGACATCAGCTTGCGCAGGTCCTTGCCCGTGGACTCGATCGGGTGCTGGGCACCCTTCTCGCGCAGGGCCTTGAACTCCGGGGCGCCGGCGTCCTGGTCCTCGATGAAGCGCTTCGCGAACGCGCCGTTCTTGATGTCGGCGAGCACCGCCGCCATGTTCTCCTTGACGCTGGGGTCGATGACCAGCGGTCCGGAGACGTAGTCGCCGTACTCCGCCGTGTCAGAGACCGACCACCGCTGCTTGGCGATGCCGCCCTCGACCATGAGGTCGACGATGAGCTTGAGCTCATGCAGCACCTCGAAGTAGGCGATCTCCGGCTGGTAGCCGGCCTCGGTCAGGGTCTCGAAGCCGTACTGGACCAACTGGCTCGCACCACCGCAGAGAACGGCCTGCTCACCGAACAGGTCGGTCTCGGTCTCCTCCGTGAAGGTGGTCTTGATGCCGCCGGCGCGCAGGCCACCGATGGCCTTGGCGTAGGACTGGGCGAGGTCCCAAGCAGTGCCGGACGGGTCCTGCTCGACGGCGAGGAGCACCGGGACGCCACGGCCGTCGACGTACTCGCGACGCACGAGGTGGCCGGGACCCTTGGGGGCCACCATGAGGACGTCGGAGGTCGCCTCAGGCTTGATGTAGTCGAACCGGATGTTGAAGCCGTGGCCGAAGAGCAGGGCGGCGCCCTCCTTGAGGTTCGGCTTGATGTCGTCGGCGTAGACCTTCCGCTGCACCTGGTCCGGCGTGAGGATGACGACGAGGTCGGCCTCCTTGACCGCCTCGGCGACGGTCCTCACGGTGAGGCCCTCGGCCTCGGCCTTGGCGCGGCTCTTGCTGCCCTCGGCGAGGCCGACACGGACGTCGACCCCGGAGTCGCGCAGGTTCAGCGCGTGCGCGTGCCCCTGGCTGCCGTAGCCGATGACGGCCACCTTCTTGCCCTGGATCACACTCAGGTCAGCGTCGTCGTCGTAGAACATCTGGGCCACGGTGGCCACTCCTTCGGTTGGGATCTGCTGGGTTCGGTTGCGGTGCTTGGTGGTTCAGCCGGTGAGCGCGTATGGCGCGTGCGCCACCGGAGGTGTGGGGTGGTCAGGCGCTGCGCAGCGCACGGTCGGTGATCGAGCGCGAACCGCGTCCGATGGCCACCATGCCCGACTGCACGAGCTCCTTCACCCCGAAGGGCTCGAGGACCTCGAGGAACGCGGCGAGCTTGTCGCGGTTGCCGGTGACCTCGATGGTCAGGGTGTCGCTGGCCACGTCGACGACCTTGGCACGGAACAGCTGCACGGTCTCGAGGACGTGGCTGCGGCTGTGCAGGTCGGTGCGGACCTTGACGAGCAGGATCTCGCGCTGGACCGACGCGGTGGGCTCGAGCTCGACGACCTTGAGCACCTCGACGAGCTTGTTGAGCTGCTTGGTCACCTGCTCGAGCGGGAGCGCGTCGACGTCGACCACCACGGTCATCCGGGAGATCTCCGGGTGCTCGGTCGGGCCCACGGCGAGGGAGTCGATGTTGAATCCCCTGCGGGAGAACAGCGCCGCGATGCGTGCGAGCACGCCGGGCTTGTTCTCGACGAGGACCGACAGGGTGTGCTTGCTCATGGCGCTCACTTCCCGTCCTTGCTCTCGGAGGTGGTCTCCAGGGTGGTCTCTGGGGTGGTCTCGGAGTTGTCGGCGTCCTCGGGCTGGGCGGTCGCCTCGTCCTCTTCGCGGTCCCACTGGGGCGCGGTGTCCTTGGCGACCTGGATCGCGTCGTTGCTCACGCCCGCCGGCACCATCGGCCAGACCATCGCGTCGCGGTGGACCACAAAGTCGACGACGACCGGGCGGTCGTTGATCTCCATCGCGGCCTTGATCGTGGCGTCGATGTCCTCGGGGCGCTCGCACCGCAGACCGGCACAGCCGTACGCGTCGGCAAGCTTGACGAAGTCGGGGATCCGGCTGCCGACCGAGGTGTGCAGGTCGGTGTTGGAGTAACGCTGGTTGTAGAACAACGACTGCCACTGGCGGACCATGCCGAGGCTGCTGTTGTTGATGATCGCGACCTTGATGGGGATGTTGTTGATGACGCAGGTCGCGAGCTCCTGGTTCGTCATCTGGAAGCACCCGTCGCCGTCGATGGCCCACACCGTGCGCTCCGGCTGGGCGACCTTCGCGCCCATGGCGGCCGGCACGGCATACCCCATGGTCCCGAGCCCACCGGAGTTGAGCCAGGCGTTCGGGCGCTCGTACTGCACGAACTGGGCGGCCCACATCTGGTGCTGGCCGACACCGGCGACGTAGACGGACTCGGGTCCGCTGATGGCGCCGATGCGCTCGATGACGTGCTGCGGCGAGACCGCCTCGCCGCCCTCGGGGGTCGTGTAGCCGAGGGGGAAGGTCGACTTCCACCCGGCCGTCTGGGCGCGCCACGCGGCGTAGTCGCCGGCGGTCCCGGCAGCGATATCGGCGGCGACGGCCTTGTGCAAGTCACCGATCACCTCGAGGACGTCGCCGACGATCGGCACGTCGGCGACGCGGTTCTTGGAGATCTCCGCGGGGTCGATGTCGGCGTGGATCACCTTGGCCTCGGGGGCGAAGGTCGACAGCTGGCCGGTGACCCGGTCGTCGAACCGTGCGCCCAGGGTGATGAGCAGGTCCGACTTCTGCAGGGCCGTGACGGCGGCGACCGACCCGTGCATGCCCGGCATGCCGAGGTGCAACGGGTGGCTGTCGGCGACGGCGCCACGGGCCATCAGCGTCGTGACGACGGGGATCTGCGTGAGCTCCACGAACTCGCGCAGCGCGTCGGACGCCTTGCCCCGGATGACGCCGCCACCGACGTAGAACACCGGTCGCTGGGCCGCCGCGATCAGGCGGGCGGCCTCACGGATCTGCTTGGTGTGCGGACGCGCCACCGGGCGGTAGCCCGGCAGGTCGAACTTCGGCGGCCAGCTGAAGGTGGTGCGGGCCTGAAGTGCGTCCTTGGAGATGTCGACGAGCACCGGTCCGGGTCGGCCCGTCGAGGCGATGTGGAAGGCCTCGGCGATGACGCGCGGGATCTGCGACGCGTCGGTGACGAGGTAGTTGTGCTTGGTGATCGGCATCGTGATGCCGCGGATGTCGGCCTCCTGGAAGGCGTCCGTGCCGATCGAGGCCGAGCTCACCTGGCCGGTGATGGCGACGATCGGGACCGAGTCCATGTAGGCGTCGGCGATGGCGGTGACGAGGTTCGTGGCACCGGGCCCGGAGGTGGCCATGCAGACCCCGACCTTGCCGGTGGCGCTGGCGTACCCCTCGGCCGCGTGGCCGGCGCCCTGCTCGTGACGCACGAGGATGTGGCGCACCTTGACCGAGTCGAGCAGCGGGTCGTAGGCGGGGAGGATCGCCCCGCCCGGGATGCCGAACACCGTGTCGACGTCCATGGCCTCGAGGGAGAGCACGAGGCTCTGCGCCCCGGTGACCTCGGTGGGCTGCTTCGCCCGGGCCTCCTGCTGCGCCTGCTGGGCCTTCTGGGCCACCTGGGACGGGCTCGGGGCCGGCGTCGTCCTCGTGTCGCTCACGTCTCTACCGCTTTCGGTTGCGTATCTCGCTCAACTGGATCTGCTCACAAAAAAACCCTCCAGTCCCGGTGCGGGACAACGGAGGGCAGCGCGCTGGCTCTGATCGGTCAGTGCCGGCGCGCTAGGGAAGTACGAGAATTCGTGCCACACGTGCACTCTCCCCCCGCCGCCCCGGCAGTGTCAACGAGCGAGACGACCGGTCTCGCGATCCGGACCTGTCGTCTCAGTCACAGGTCCGGATCGCGAGCGATCACGTCAGCCGGTCACCCCGGCGCGTGGCCGGCGGTCAGTCGCGGTAGCGCGTCCAGGCAGAGGACATCCGATCAGCCTGACCACTGGTGAACGAGGTCATGCAGGCGTCCGAGGCGTAGGACATGAAGTTGGCACGGCAGGCCCCACTGGTGTCGGTGTGCGCCAGCGCCCCGATCCAGTGCCCGACCTCGTGGACCAGCACGTCACCGGTCGAGTTGCGGGAGGTGCCGTCGCCGGCCGTCCCCCGGATGGCTCCGCGGTCGTACCAGACGCCGTCCACGTTCGGGTGAGCCTTCGCGTACTGCGGGAACGTCGACTTGCCGATCAGCCCGTTGCCCTGCGGTCCGTCGACCCCGTCACCGACGAGGTCTGCAACGTACACGTTGAGGGTCGCCGCCCCACCGTCGTGGTGGTTGCGCATCAGCGACTTCGTGCGCTCGCTGACGTAGGTGGCACCGTTGCCGGCGGTGGTGTTGTCGAGGTTCACGCGACGACTGTCGACGGCGATGTTCTTGTAGCCACCGAGAACGAAGTCGAAGCGCGTGGCGACGCCGCCCTGGCCGCCGCTGTACGAGTGGTTGAGCCACTTGGTCTGGTTGAGCGCCTGCTCGTAGGTGAGCTTGCCCTTGCCGGTCTGCCGGTCATAGAAGACCTTGTAGTAGACCTTGATGTCGACGCCCACGGCGCGTTCGGCTGCCGCTCGCGCCGATGGGTCGGCCGCCAGCTCACGCGTCACCTGGGCGACGCCAGCGTCAAAGCCCGGGTCCTCGTCGTGGATGCCCCCGACGTCCGTGCTGGCCTCCGCGACCGCGGACAGCGGTGCTGTCGTCGTGGACGCCTGGGCCGAAGCCAGGGCTCCGATCGGAGCGACGACAGCGGCGGCCCCCGCCGCTGCCAGCAGTGCCTTCATGCGAGTGTTCATTGGTTCCCCCTTGTCCACCCCCGCACGGCGCGGGGGTCGGGGCGAACGTAGGACGGCCAGAGCCACGGTGGAATGGGGAGCACTCCCCACCCACCTAGGCGCCCATACCCACACCACACGGGCATTCCGGTCGCGCTCCGGGCCGACGGACGGCCCGGAGCCACCAGAATCAGGGCATCAGCCGCAGACGGCACCGCCGCTCGCGCTGCCGACGAGCTTGCGGTACTTGGCCAGCACGCCACGCGGGTACTTGGCCGGCGGCGGCTCGAAACCCTCGGCGCGGCGGGCCAGCTCGTCCTCCGCGACGTGCACGTCGAGCCGTCCGTTGGCGACGTCGAGGGTGATCGAGTCGCCGTCGCGGACGAACGCGATGGGACCGCCGTCGACCGCCTCGGGGGCGACGTGGCCGACGCACAGGCCCGTGGTGCCACCGGAGAAGCGTCCGTCCGTGAGCAGCAGGACGTCCTTGCCGAGGCCGGCGCCCTTGATGGCCCCCGTGACGGCGAGCATCTCGCGCATGCCGGGACCGCCCTTGGGACCCTCGTAGCGGATGACGACGACGTCCCCGGCCTTGAGCGTCCCCTGCTCGACCGCGTCCATCGCGGCCCGCTCCCCGTCGAAGACGCGGGCGGTGCCCTCGAATACGTCGGAGTCGAACCCGGCGGACTTCACGACGGCGCCCTCGGGGGCGAGCGATCCCTTGAGGATGGTGATCCCACCGGTCTTGTGGATCGGCTCCTTCATGGCGCGGACGACCTTGCCGTCGACGTCCGGGGGCGCGATGTCGGCGAGGTTCTCGGCCATCGTCCTGCCCGTCACCGTGAGGCAGTCACCGTGCAGGAGACCGGCGTCGAGCAGCGCCCGCATGACGACCGGCACTCCCCCGACCCGGTCGATGTCGGTCATGACGAACTGTCCGAACGGCTTCACGTCGGCCAGGTGCGGGACCTTCGACCCGATGCGCTCGAAGTCGTCGAGGGTCAGGTCGACCTCCGCCTCGTTGGCGATGGCGAGGAGGTGCAGGACCGCGTTCGTCGAGCCACCGAAGGCCATGACGACGGCGATGGCGTTCTCGAACGCCTCCTTGGTCATGATGTCGCGCGCGGTGATGCCGCGGCGCAGGAGCTCGACGACGGCCTCACCGGACTTGCGGGCGAACCCGTCCCGGCGGCGGTCGGTGGCCGGCGGTGCCGCGGAACCCGGCAGCGACATACCCATCGCCTCGGCGACGGAGGCCATCGTGTTCGCGGTGTACATGCCGCCACAGGCACCCTCACCCGGGCAGATGGCGCGCTCGATCGCGTCGACGTCCGCCCGCGACATCAGGCCGGCGGCGCAGGCACCGACGGCCTCGAAGGCGTCGATGATCGTGACGGTCTTCTCCGAGCCGTCGGAGAGCTTGGCGATTCCCGGGAGGATCGAGCCGGCGTAGAGGAACACCGAGCTCAGGTCGAGGCGGGCCGCGGCCATGAGCATGCCGGGCAGCGACTTGTCGCAACCGGCGAGCAGGACCGAGCCGTCGAGCCGCTCCGCGTTCATCACCGTCTCCACCGAGTCGGCGATGATCTCCCGGCTGACGAGCGAGAAGTGCATCCCCTCGTGACCCATCGAGATGCCGTCGCTGACGGAGATCGTGCCGAACTCCAGCGGGTAGCCACCGGCCGAGTGCACCCCGTCCTTGACGGCCTTGGCGAGCCGGTCGAGCGACAGGTTGCAGGGGGTGATCTCGTTCCAGGAGCTGGCCACCCCGATCTGCGGCTTGACCCAGTCGTCATCGCCCATCCCCACCGCGCGGAGCATCCCGCGGGCCGCGGTCTTCTCGATGCCGTCGGTGACGTCGCGGCTGCGCGGCTTGATGTCGACGCCGTTGGTGGTGGGCTCGGTGGTCGTCATGGTCGCAGTCTAGGACCGCGGTCCAGCACGTGGGACGTGGGTCTCAGGTGCCGGATCACCTTCCCGCACAGCAGGTATGCCGCGCCGCGGGGTGCGTCCGCGCCATACGTCATCCCCGCGCGACGTGGCACCGGTCGAGCTCGGCGGTCCCGAAGCCCAGGCCCGACCAGGGACCGGCGTACCGCAGCACCGCCACCGTCGAGGTCGGGAAGCCGGCCGCGAGGCAGTCGTGCGCCTGCAGCGAGCCGTTGCCTTCGGCAAGCCCGCTCGCGAGCGCCGCCATGGTCGGGTTGTGGCCGACGACGAGGACCACCTGGGCCTCGCCCGCGGACTCGCGCACGACGCGCAGGACCGACTCGGAGCCACCTGCGTAGACGGTGTCGTCGTACTCGACGGTCTCGCCGCAGGCACCGCCCTCCTCCGCCGCCTCCCAGGTCTGGCGCGTGCGGACCGAGGTGGAGCACAGGACCAGCTCGGGGCCCAGGCCGTGCTCGTGCAGCCAGGCCCCCGCCGTGCGGGCGTCGCGGCGGCCCCGGTCGGTGAGCTCGCGGTCGTGGTCGGGCTTGCCGAACCCCTCCTCCGCCTTCGCGTGACGGAACAGGATCAGGACCTTGTCATCGCTGGCCAGGGTCATACCCCGAGCATGGCCCTGTCGGGGCCGTTCAGCCAGTCTTGACAACCGCGCCGGGGACGGAGAAACCGCGACGACCAGGACTCCCGCCGGGTGGTCCGGCTGCTCGCGTCCCGCGCCCGGGCCTGCCTAGATCGCGAGCTCGGGCTTGATGCGCAGGGCCGACCACCGACCGGCCCTGTGCGCCGCCCAGGTGGCCACGGCGAAGGCTGCGACGAACCACGCGAGCAGGACCGCGAGGTCCAGGGCGAGGGGCGCGAGCGATCCCCCGTACATGAGTCGACGCACGCCGTCGACGGCGTAGCTCATCGGCAGCACGTGGTGCAGCGGGTGCAACGGCTCGGGCAGGGTCTGCCACGGGAACGTCCCGCCGGCACTGACCAGCTGCACCACCATGAGCACCAGCCCGAGGAACTTGCCCGGCGCACCGAACCGCGCTGCGAGGGCGTGCAGCACCATGACGAACGTGGCCGACACGGCGACCAGATACCCGATCAAGGCGAGGGGTCGCGCCACGTCGATGCCGACACCCCGGGTGACGATCGCGAAGACGAGGACTGCCTGCACCAGCCCGAGCAGAGCCGGTGCCAGCCATCCACCCAGGGCCGTGCGCCAGCTCGGTTGCCCTGTCGCGAGGGCCCTCGACGAGAGGGGCTTGAGCAGGAGGAAGAGGACGTAGGCGCCGATCCACAGCGACAGGCTGAGGAAGAACGGAGCGAGACCGGCGCCGTAGCTGGCGGCGGAGGCGAGTGAGTTCGCCTGCACGCCAACAGGATTGCCGAGCGTCTGCGCCACGGCCTTGCGCTGGTCCGCACTCGGGTCAGGGATTGACTTCAGGCCCTTGGCCAGCCCGTCACGCAGGGACGCGGCCCCGGTCGAGAGCTGGTCGAGTCCGTCTGCGAGCTTGTTCGCACCGGTCCCGAGCCGGCTCGCACCGGACAGCGCCTGCTCCTGTCCGGCGACCAGCTTCGTGGCGCCTGCAGCCAGCGCCCGGTTGCCGCTCGCGAGGTCATCGGCCCCCGTGGAGAGTGTGGCGCTCCCGGTGGCCGCCCGGTGGATGCCGGTCTGCAGCGGACCTGCCGCCGCCGCCAGCCGGTCCGCACCGGTCGCGACCTGTGCGGCCCCGCTCGAGAGCCGGTCGAGTTGACCCGACGCGGTCTGGACGCGGGCGTTCGCATCCTCGATCGGACCACTGGCCCGCGTGGCGGCCGCGAGGACCTGCTGCACCTGGTCGTCGGTGAAGCCCGCTTCCCGCAACCTGTCGGCGAGGTCGCCCTGGGCCGAGGTGAGGGTGCTGGCGAGGTCCTTGGAGGCTGCAGCCACCTGCCTTCCGGCTTCAGCCACCCGGGCGTTGCCGTCGGCCACCTGTTGGGCGCCCTCGGCGAGCCTGCGCGTGTCGGCCGGGAGGGTGCTGGTGCGGCTGTCGAGGGTGGCCAACCCCGACCCCAGGGCGCCTGCCCCGGTCGCGAGGCGCTCCGCCCCGGACGCCGCCTCGGTCGCCCCCGACGACAGCTCCCGCGTTCCACCGAGGAGCTTCTCCTGCCCGGCTCGCAGACTGCCGGCCCCGGTGGCGAGCTCACGCGCGCCCCTGTCGGCGTCCGCGAGGCCGGACGCAAGTGTGCCGGCACCGTCGACGGCGTCGGCAACCTTGCCGTGAATCGTCGTGAACCCGGTGAGCAGCTGGTTGGCCGCGGTCGAGCTCACCTGCGACGCAACACTTTTCGTGACCTGGGCGGCCACCTGGTTGGCGATGGTCCGGGCGAGGTAGTTGTTGGCGTCGTTCGTCACGACCTGGAGCTTCGCCTGACGGGGCGTGAACTCTGCGCTCGAGGCGAGATCGGCCGAGAACTCCTTCGGGACGATGACCGCGAAGTCGTACTCCCCGCCCTCGACGCCGGTCCTCGCCGCGGCCTGCGTGACACGGTGCCAGTCGAAGCTCCGTGAGTCGACCAGGGAGGTGGCGACCTGGTCGCCGACCTCGAGGCGCTCGCCGTTGGCGAGGGTCGTGCCGGCGTCCTCGACGACGACTGCGGCGGGGACGCGGTCGAGGTTCCCGTAGGGATCCTTGTTGGCGTAGAGGTAGAGGCCGCCATAGAGCGTCGGCACGAGGACGAGGGTCGCGAGGGCCGCCCTCGGCAGCCGACCCGCGGTGACCCGGCGCAGCTCGGTGAGCGCCAGGCGCAGCGCGGTCATCGAGACACCCCCAGCTCGTAGGTGGCCGGTACTGCCAGCTGTCGCGCCGTCGCGTGCGTGACCTGCACGACCACGGTCAGTCCGTCGGCAGCCAGCCGCTGCGCCGCGCCATACCAGTCGTTCGGGTCTCCACCGAAGCGGTCGGGAGCCGCCACGACCAGCACGCGGGTGGCGGCTCGGGAGGCAGCGGCGTGCATGAGCAGGACCGTGCGCACGGAGGGCAGGAGCGCCTCGAACCGCGCGCCCGCCTCTTCGACCCCGTGTCCGCCGAGGAAGGCCCGGGTCGCGGCGCGACCCGCGGGCCGTCCGGCGAGCGCAAGCTGTTCGGCCACTGCGGCGCGGACCGAGACGGCGTCCTCGGGCGCAGTGACGCCGGGGACGTCGACGAGGGCCACGTGTCGTCGGCGCAACGTCTCGTCCTCGTCAGCATCGAGGGTGACGGTCCCGCTGGACAGCGGCACCCTCCCTCCGAGAGCGAGCGCGAGTGCTACGTGGCCGTAGCCGGGGTCTCCGGCGATCACGGTCACGTTGCGAGGTCGGGCGTGCACGTCCGTGGGGAGCAGCAGTGGGGCGTGCAGCCCGGCGACCCCCACGCGATCCGCAATGAGTTCCATGCGTCCAGCCTTCTCCTGCCGCGGGGCCACGGCGTTTCGATACATGTATGTATTCGATACAGAAGTGTATTCTTGCGGCCATGCCCGTCGCCACCCCCGGGGCCGTGAGCCCCGACACGTCGCCCCCGCGCCGCACCGCCCGCCGGGAGGCCACCCGCGCCCGCCTGCTCGCCGCCGCCGAGACCGTGTTCGCCGAACGCGGGTTCCACGGCTCCAGCGTCGAGGACCTCTGCGATCGCGCCGAGTTCACCCGCGGGGCGTTCTACTCCAACTTCGGCTCCAAGGACGAGCTCGTCCTCGAGCTGTATGCCGCTCACGCGGCCGCGCTGCGCCGCCGGATCGCCGAGGTGGCCGAGGAGCCCGGACTCTCGCTCGAGGAGGTGCTCGACCGGGTGTTCGACGTCTGGACCGCCGAGCCCGAGGCCCGACGTCGGTGGCACCTGCTCACCAGCGAGTTCGCCCTGCACGCGCTGCGGGACGACGACGCGCGACGTGCCTGGGCAGCGGCCCAGGAGGCCATCCGGGAGGAGCTCACCCAGCTGGTCGACCGGATCGCCGCGGCCCGGGGGCTGCGGACGTCGGTCCCCACGGCTGACCTGGTCCGCGTGATCAGCACCGTCTTCCAGGGAGGTCTGGGCCAGCACCTGCTGGACCCCACGCACGTCCAGGCGGGTTCGCTCGAGCGCACCTTCGTGCCCCTGCTCGTCCGGGCGGCCACCGACGTCGACGAGGCGCCGGAGGTGTCGTCGAGCTGAACCGGGGCCGACGAGGGCGACCGCTACCCTCGCCCCCATGGACGCCCGTACCGATCCCGCGCCCCCGATCGTCGACGTACCGGCTGCCACCCCGACGGACCGGGCCTGGCTGGACGAGGCGGTCCGGCGGATCCAAGCCGACGCGAACCGCAGCGCCGACACCCACCTCGTGCAGATCCCGGTACCCGGCCTGCCCGAGGTCGACGTCTACCTCAAGGACGAGTCGACGCACCCCACGGGAAGCCTCAAGCACCGGCTCGCCCGGTCGCTGTTCCTCTACGCCCTGTGCAACGGCGAGCTCCGCGAGGGCACCACTGTCATCGAGGCGTCGAGCGGATCGACAGCGGTGAGCGAGGCGTACTTCGCACGGATGCTGGAGCTTCCGTTCATCGCGGTCATGGCACGCACCACCAGCGCCGAGAAGATCGCCCTCATCGAGCGCGAGGGCGGGCAGTGCCACCTCGTCGACGATGCCGGCGAGGTGTACGACGTGGCCCGCAAGCTCGCTGTCGAGCGCGCAGGCCACTACCTCGACCAGTTCACGTACGCCGAGCGCGCGACCGACTGGCGGGGCAACAACAACATCGCCGAGTCGGTGTTCGAGCAGATGGCGCTGGAGCGGCATCCGGTCCCCCACTGGGTCGTCGTCGGCGCCGGGACCGGCGGGACGAGCGCGACGATCGGGCGCTACGTCCGCTACCGCGGCCTCGCCAGCAAGGTCTGCGTGGTCGACCCCGAGCGCTCGGCGTTCCTGCCCGCCTTCCGCGGCGACGACGCCGGGGTCGCCGCGGCCTGCGGTTCACGGATCGAGGGCATCGGGCGCCCTCGCGTCGAGCCCAGCTTCGTACCGACCGTCGTCGACCGGATGATGCTCGTACCGGACGCCGCGTCGGTGGCGGCGATGCGCTTCCTCAACGACCGCACCGGCCGTCGCGCGGGAGCCTCGACGGGCACCAACCTCTACGGAGTGCTCCGGCTCGGCTGCGAGCTCACGGCGCGGGGTGAGAGCGGCAGCATCGTCTCGCTGCTGTGCGACGGCGCAGAGCGGTATGCCGCGACGTACGACGACGACGCATGGCTCGCCTCCCGGGGCCTGGACCTCGCGCCGTACACCGCTGTCCTGCAACGCGCCTGGGACGACGGGGTCTGGACCGGCTGAGCCGGCTCCGCCGCACACCTGCTCCCGGCCCGGTTCCTCTCAGCCCCCGGAGACGGCGTTGATCACGTGGATGGTGGCCTGCGGGCCGACCTCGGTGCGGACGCCGTCGGCCCGCTTGGCGTCCTCGCCGTCGACGAACACGTTGACGTGGCGGCGGATCTCGCCGCGCTCGTCCCGGATCCTCGAGGCGAGGATGGGCCATGGCTCGAAGGCGGCGTCGAGGACCTGGGACAACGGTGCCGGCGCCCCGAGCTCGACCGGCAGCTCTGCGGCACCGTCGGCGAGGTCGCGCAGCAAGCCGGGCAGGACGACCCGCGCGGTCACGGGAGAGTCACCGCCCGCACGCACAGGACGTCGGGGAGCTGCTCGACGATCCGGGTGAAGGACTCGCCGCCGTCCGTCGTGGCGTAGACCTCTCCGTTGCGTGTGCCGACGTAGAGGCCCGGCTCGTCGGCGGTGTCCACCCCTGCGGCATCGCGAAGAACGTTGGTGTAGCTGGGTTTCGGCAACCCGGCGTTCTGGGTGTGCCACGTCGCCCCGGCGTCGTCGGTGCGTTGGAGCTGCAGGGTCGCCGCGGGTGGGATCCGCTCGCCGTCGGAGGCGATCGGCACCAGCCACAGGGTGTCGCCACGGCTGGGGTGGGTCACCGCCGTCATGCCGAAGTTGGTCGGCAGACCGGCCTCGATCGAGGTCCAGGTGACGCCGTCGTCGTCGGACCGGTAGACGCCTTTGTGGTTCTGCGCGTAGAGACGGGTCGGGGTGGCGCTGTCGCGGGCCACCTTGTGGACGCACTGCCCGAACTCGGGCCACTCGTCGTGCGGCTGGAAGTAGGCGTGGATCCCGGTGTTGCCCGGGGTCCAGGACCGTCCGCCGTCCCGGGTGTTGTAGACGCCGCCGGTGCTCATCGCGACGAGCATCGAGTCGGCGTCGGCCGGGCTGGGGAGCACCGTGTGGATCGCGCCGCCCCCGAAGCCCTCGCCCCACTCGGGTCGGTGCGGGTGGTCCCACAGGCCACGGTTGAGCTCGAAGGTCTCACCGCCGTCGGCACTGCGCCACAGCCCCTGCGGCTCGGTGCCGGCCCAGACGACCTGCGGGTCGTGCGGGTCGGCGACGAGCTGCCAGGTGGCCTTGAGCGCAGTGTCCGTGTCCTCCGGGAACCGGATCGATCCCTCGGGGTGCTCGACCCACGTGGCCCCCAGGTCGTCGGAGTGCTGGAGCGACGGGCCCCAGTGCGAGGAGCGAAACCCCACGACGATCCGCGCGGTCTCGCGCCGGGTGTCGAACAGGAGCGAGAGCACCTCGCTCATGAGGAAGTGGGGGCCGTCGACCTGCCAGGTCCGACGGTCCTCGCTGCGGGCGAACCACAGCCCCTTGCGCGTTCCGATGCCCACGATCGTCTGTGTCATGCCCCCCATGGTGGCACTGACGGGTGTCGGTGTGACCAGCCATGATGGGACGAGTTGGAGCAGATCGAGGAGGCAGCCGTGAGCGGACCACGACCTGGCGAGCTGGTGTTCGAGGACGACTTCGACGACGGGTCCGGCGGTGGGCTCGACCGGGTCCGCTGGCTCCCGCACTACCTGCCGCAGTGGAGCTCGCGGGCTGCGACGGCGGCGACGTGGGAGGTGCGTGACTCGTGCCTGCACCTGACCGTCGCCCCCGACCAGGCGATGTGGTGCCCCGACGTGCAGGACGACCCACCGTTGCGGGTGTCCGGGGTCCAGTCGGGCGTGTTCTCCGGGCCGGTCGGGAGTCGTGTGGGACAGCAGCCGGTCGACGGCCGCAGCGTCGTCCGCGAGGAGCAGGAGGCGTGGTGGGGCTGGACCCCCTACCTCGGCCGGTTGGAGGTGAGGGCGCGCATGTCGCTCAGCCCGAGGTCCATGGCGGCCTGGTGGTTCGTCGGGCTCGAGGACTCACCGGAGCGCTGCGGTGAGCTCTGCGTGATGGAGGTGTTCGGCCGCTCGGTGTCGGGCACCAGTGCCGAGATCGGTATGGGGGTGCACGCGTTCCGCGATCCCGCCCTGAGTGAGGACTGGGCTGCCCCGCGGCTCGAGCTCGACGTCAGTGAGTTCCACGTCTATGCCGTCGACTGGCGCCGAGGCTCTGCGGACTTCCTCGTGGACGGGGTGGTCGTGCGCTCGGCCGACGTCGCACCGGACTACCCCGTGCAGAGCATGCTCGCCGTGTTCGACTTCCCGACGTGGGCCACCCCCGCTGACGAGCAGGAGGCAGCCCACGTGCCGGAGCTCGTCGTCGACTGGGTGCGCGGCTACGCGCCCTGACCCTGCTCCCGGACGATGTTGCGCAGCGGTCGCCCCGCCGCATACGCCCCGAGCTGCTCGCGCAGCAGGCGCACCGCCCGCGGCTTGAACGCCGTCGAGGCGCCACCGACGTGAGGCGTGATGAGGACCCCGGGGACCGACCACAGCGGGTGTCCCTCGGGAAGGGGCTCGGGGTCGGTGACGTCGAGCGCCGCCCGCAGGCGACCAGCCCCGAGGTGCTCGACGAGGGCGTCCGTGTCCACGACGCCGCCGCGGGCGACGTTGACCAGGAGCGCACCGTCGGGCATTGCGGACAGGAACGCGTCGTCGACGAGCCCCGCGGTCGCCGGGCCGAGGGGCACGATGACGACGACGACGTCGTGCTCGGGCAGCAGGCTCGGCAGCTCGTCCACCCCGTGCACCGAGCGGACCAGGTCGTCACCCGCCCGCGCGGTGCTCGCGACAGCGGTGAGCTCGACCTCGAAGGGGGTGAAGCGGGCGGCGATGGCGCGTCCGATGGAGCCATAACCGAGGATGAGGACGCGCTTGTCCGCGAGCGCCTGGTGGATCGAGCCCGGCAGCCAGCGCCCCTCCTGCTGGGCCGCGTGGAAGTCGGGGAAGTCGCGCAGCGAGGCCAGCGTGAGGGCGAGCGCCAGCTCTGCGGTCGACGCGTCGTGCACCCCGGCCGCGTTGGCCAGTCCCACCCCTTCGGGCAGCACAGCGGCGATGTCCTCGTACCCCGCCGTGAGCGTCTGCACGAGCTCCACGGACGGCGCGTGCCGGATGTTGGGCAGCAGCGGCCCGGCCCCCATGTACGGCGGGACGACGACCTTGACCTCGTCGGCGCGCTCCGGCGGCCCGGCCATGTCCCACACCGCGAGCTCGAGCCCGGGGACCGGCCCGACCGCGTCGATCCAGTCCTGTCCCGGCAGCGTCACGAGCGTCATGGCCCCCACGCTAACCGCCTCCCCGCGGCCACTGCGCGCCGTCCCACCGGCGACGCGGCACCACCTCGCGCACAATGGGGTATGGCGCTTCGTCCCGAACCCTCCGCCCGTGTCCGACTCGCCGCCGTCACCGGCGCCCTCGCCCTCGCGCTCGCAGCATGCAGCAGCGGCTCCGACGAGGACGCCCTCACGGCACCCGTGGTGAGCCCGTCCTCGTCGAGTGCGAGCGGCTCCCCCGGCGCCGCGACCACGACGACCACCGCCCCGTCGTCCTCGGCCACGTCATCCCCTGCCGAGGTGACCGAGCAGACGACCGTCGCGAGCGACCTCGACGTGCCCTGGGCGACGGCGTTCCTCCCCGACGGTTCTGCCCTGCTCACCCTGCGCGACGAGGCCCGCCTCCTGCAGGTGCGTGACGGCCAGGATCCCGTCGACCTGGGTCGGGTGGGCGGGGTCGAGCCCGGGGGCGAGGGAGGCCTGCTCGGGGTCGCCGTCTCACCGACCTTTGCCAGCGACCGCAGCGTCTTCCTCTACACGACGGCCGCCGACGACAACCGGGTCGTGCGGGTGACGTTCGAGGACGGCAAGCCGTCCCAGCAGCGCGCCGTGCTCACCGGGATCCCGAAGGCCGGGAACCACAACGGTGGTCGGCTCAAGTTCGGCCCCGACGGCTTCCTCTACGTCACGACGGGTGACGCGGGGCAGACCGACCGCTCGCAGGACCGCGACTCGCTCGGCGGCAAGATCCTGCGCATCACCAAGGACGGCAAGCCCGCGCCGGGGAACCCCTTCAGCGGGTCACCGGTCTGGAGCTACGGCCACCGCAACGTGCAGGGCATCGCGTGGGCGCCGGACGGCACGATGTACGCGAGCGAGTTCGGGCAGAACACCTGGGACGAACTCAACCGCATCGAGCCGGGCAAGAACTACGGCTGGCCGGTCGTCGAGGGCAAGGAGCGCCGGGACGGGTTCGTCGAGCCGCTCGTGCAGTGGGCGACGTCCGACGCGTCCCCGAGCGGGATCGCCTACGCCGACGGCGCGATCTGGATGGCGGCGCTGCGCGGTGAGTCGCTGTGGCGGATCCCGGTGTCGGGCAACGGTGCCGGGACGCCGGAGCGGCTGCTGCAGGGCGAGTACGGTCGCATGCGCGACGCGGTGCTCGCCCCCGACGGACGCCTGTGGGTGCTGTCCAACAACACCTCTCGAGGTGGCGGCGCCGAGGACGACGACAAGCTCCTGGCCATCCCGTTCGACGACCTGACCTGAGCACTGGAGGCACCACCGTGACCGAGACCCCGGCGCCCCCGGTCCTCGAGGGTGGCGACGTGCGGCTGCGGCCCTTCGTCGGCGCCGACGCCGACGCCCGGCGCGAGCACGGGTGGCACCGCGAGATCGAGCACTGCTACGGCTCGGACCGTGACACGGGACCGATGTCCGACGACGAGGTGCGCGCGTGGATGGACGACGTCACGACCCGGGCGGGCGGGACCTTGTGGGCCGTCGAGGTGCAGGGCAGGCTCGTCGGGCACACCATGCTGCACGCCCTGAACCACGCCGACCGCAGGGCGCGTTTCGCCATCGGGATGTTCTCCCCTGCGGTCATGGGTCGGGGCACCGGCACCACCGCCACGCGGCTCGTGCTGCGGCACGCCTTCGACACCCTCGACCTGCACCGCATCGACCTGCGGGTCCTGTCGTTCAACGCGGCAGCCATCGCCTGCTACCGGCGGTGCGGGTTCGTCGAGGAGGGCCGCGAGCGGGAGACCTGCCTCATCGGCGACCAGTGGCACGACGACCTCGTGATGGCCGTGCTCGACCGCGAGTTCCGCGCCGCCGACGCAACCCTTCCGCCCCTCGCCTGACCCCACCCGCGCCGGCGGTCAGCTGGTGAGCTTGGCGAGGATGATCTCGCGGGCCTTGCCGGCGTCGGCCTGGCCGCGCATCTCCTTCATGACCTGGCCGATCAGGGCACCAGCCGCCTGGACCTTGCCGTCGCGGACCTTCTGCGCCACGTCGGCGTTGGCCTCGATGACCTTGTCGACGGCTGCCTCGAGCGCACCGTCGTCCTGGACCAGCTCGAGCCCCCGGGCGTCGGCGACCTCGGTCGGCGTGCCCTCTCCGGCAAGGACGCCCTCCAGCACCTGGCGCGCCATCGAGTCGTTGAGCCGGCCGTCGCGGACCAGCCCGTCGAGCTCGGCGATGTGCGCCGGCGTGACGCCGAAGTCCTCGACCGAGCGGCCCTCGGCGTTGGCGCGACGGGCCAGCTCACCGGTCCACCACTTGCGGGCTGCGGCCGGCGTGGCACCGGCAGCGACCGTCTCCTGGATGAGCTCGACGGCGCCGGCGTTCATGACGTCGCGCATCTCGAGATCGCTGTAGCCCCAGTCGGACTGGAGCCGCTTGCGGCGCTCACCGGGGGGCTCCGGCAGGGTCTGGCGCAGGGCCTCGACCGTCTCGCGCGTCGGGGCGACGGGCACGAGGTCTGGCTCAGGGAAGTAGCGGTAGTCCTCGGCGTCGGACTTCTCGCGACCACTCGTCGTGACTCCGGTGTCCTCGTGCCAGTGGCGCGTCTCCTGGATGATCTTCCCACCCTTGTCGAGGATCGCCGCATGCCGCGTGATCTCGTACCGGACCGCACGCTCGACGCTGCGCAGCGAGTTGACGTTCTTGGTCTCGGTGCGGGTGCCGAGCGGCACCGCCGCCTGCTCGTCGCTCGTCGCGTCGCCGACCTTGGGCCGCAGCGAGACGTTGGCGTCGCAGCGCAGCGAACCCTGCTCCATCTTCACGTCGGAGACGCCGAGGGCGCGCAGCAGCTCACGGAGCGCACCGACGTAGGCCTTGGCCACCTCGGGGGCGCGCTCACCGGCGCCGGTCAGTGGCTTGGTGACGATCTCGATGAGCGGGATGCCAGCGCGGTTGTAGTCCACGAGGGAGTACTCGGCGCCGTGGATGCGACCGGTGGAGCCACCGACGTGCAGCGACTTGCCGGTGTCCTCCTCCATGTGCGCGCGCTCGATCTCCACGCGGTAGGTCGTGCCGTCCTCGAGCTCGACGTCGAGGTGACCGTTGAACGCGATCGGCTCGTCGTACTGAGAGGTCTGGAAGTTCTTCGGCATGTCCGGGTAGAAGTAGTTCTTCCGGGCGAACCGGCACCACTGCGCGATCTCGCAGTTCAGCGCCAGCCCGATGCGGATCGCCGACTCGACCGCGGTGGCGTTGACGACCGGCAGGGCGCCGGGCAGCCCGAGGCAGACCGGGCAGACCTGGCTGTTGGGTGCGGCGCCGAACTCGGTCGCGCAGCCGCAGAACATCTTCGTCGCGGTGTTGAGCTCGACGTGGACCTCGAGGCCCATCACGGGGTCGTAGCGCTTGAGGGCCTCGTCGTAGTCGACGACCTCTTCGGTGACGGCGGTGGCCATCGGGGTCACGCTCCCTTCGCGGAGAGTTCGGGGGCCTGGGTGAGCAGCGGTGCACCCCACCGGTCGAGGAGCATGCGCTCCAGAGCCGCGCCGACGCCGTACAGGCGGTCGTCGTGGGTCGCGGGGGCGAGGATCTGGATGCCCGTGGGCAGCCCGTCCTCGTCGGCGAGGCCGCTGGGCAGCGACATGCCGGGCACACCGGCGAGGTTGGCCGGGATGGTGGCGACGTCCTGGAGGTACATGGACATCGGGTCGTCGAGCTTGTCGCCCAGCTTGAACGCGGTGGTCGGCGCGGTCGGGCTGACCAGGACGTCAACCTTCTCGAACGCAGCGGCGAAGTCGTCGGCGATGAGGCGACGGACCTTCTGCGCCTGGCCGTAGTAGGCGTCGTAGTAGCCGCTCGACAGGGCATAGGTGCCCAGGATGATGCGGCGCTTCACCTCGTCACCGAACCCGGCGTCACGCGTCGCAGCCATGACCTGCTCGGCGCTGGGGTCGTCGACGCCGGCGGGGAGAACCCTTGCGCCGTAACGCATCCCGTCGAACTTGGCCAGGTTGGAGGAAGCCTCGCTGGGGAGGATCAGGTAGTAGGCGGCGAGCGCGTAGTCGAAGCTCGGGCAGGACACCTCGACGACCTCGGCGCCGGCCTCCTGGAGCAGGGCCACGGACTCGTCGAAGCGGTCGCGCACACCGTTCTGGTAGCCCTCGCCACCGAGCTCCTTGATGACGCCGACCCGAAGTCCCTTGACGTCCGCGCGACGGGCGGCTGCGACGACCGACGGCACCGGGGCGTTGATGGAGGTCGAGTCGAGCGGGTCGTGACCGCCGATGACGGAGTGCAGCAGGGCCGCGTCGAGGACGGTGCGGGTGCAGGGACCCGCCTGGTCCAGGCTGGACGCGAGCGCCACGAGACCGTAGCGGGAGACCCCGCCGTACGTCGGCTTCACGCCGACCGTGCCCGTGACCGAGGCCGGCTGGCGGATCGAGCCACCGGTGTCCGTGCCGATGGCCAGCGGGGCCTCGTACGCAGCGACGACGGCAGCCGAGCCGCCTCCCGAACCACCGGGGATGCGGGTGAGGTCCCACGGGTTGTGGGTGGGGCCGTAGGCGGAGTGCTCGGTGGAGGAACCCATGGCGAACTCGTCCATGTTGGTCTTGCCGAGGATCGGCATGCCGGCGGCGCGCAGCTTCGCGACGACGGTCGCGTCGTACGGCGGCACCCAGCCCTCGAGGATCTTGGACCCGCAGGTCGTCGGGAGGCCCTTGGTGGCCAGGACGTCCTTGACGGCGATCGGCACGCCGGCGAGGACGTGCAGCTCCTCACCGGAGGCGCGACGGCTGTCGACCTCGCGGGCCGCGGCGAGGGCTCCCTCGCCGTCGACGTGGAGGTAGGCGTGCACGTCGGCGTCGACCGCGGCGATGCGGTCGAGGTGCGCCTGCACGATCTCGACGGAGCTGAGCTCGCCGGAGCCGAGCGCGTGCGCCATCTCTGCGGCGCTGGAGCGGGTGAGGTCGGAGTTCACGAGTGGTGGTCCTTGGTCTGTCGCGAGTGACCGGGTCCGAGCGGGGGTGCGGTCACTGGGCTGGTGCGGGTGGGGCGGCCCGAAGGCTCGGTCGGGCGGGTCAGTCCTCAGCGAGGATGCGCGGCACCGAGAAGCGCTGCTGGTCCTGCTGCGGCGCGCCGGAGAGGGCGGCCTCGGCGCCGAGGGACGGGCGGACCACGTCGGGTCGGGTCACGTTGGTCAGGGGCAGCGGGTGGGACATCGGCTCGATGTCACCTGCGGAGACCTCCTGCACCTTGGCGACGGAGTCGAGGATGACCCCGAGCTCACCGGCCATGCGGTCGAGCTCGGCGTCCGAGAGGTCGATGCGGGCGAGGCCGGCGAGGTGGGCGACGTCGTCCCGGGACAGTGCAGACATGCAGGTCAGTCTAGGGGCGTCCAGCACAGGCACTCGCAGGAGACCGGCCGCCTGGTCGAGGACCCGGGGCCGGCCCCCTCCGAGGAGGGGTGACGCATCACTCCTGTCGCGCCATACCCGGCTGAGCCTAGGGTGACCCCCATGGATGCAGCGCTGCCCTCGGAGCTCTTCACGGCCATCGACCACGTCGGCATCGCGGTCACGGACCTCGACGCGGCGATCGCGTTCTACCGCGACACCTACGGCATGACCCTCGCGCACGAGGAGGTCAACGAGGAGCAGGGCGTCCGCGAGGCGATGATGGCCGTCGGTGGGAGCGGGTCGCACATCCAGCTCCTCGCGCCGTTGACGCCCGAGTCGACGATCGCCAAGTTCCTCGACCGCTCCGGGCCGGGCGTCCAGCAGGTCGCCTACCGCGTCGAGGACGTCGAGGCGGTCAGCACGATCCTGCGCGAGCGCGGCCTGCGCCTGCTCTACGACGCACCCCGCCGTGGCACGTCCAACAGCCGCGTCAACTTCATCCACCCCAAGGACGCCGGCGGGGTGCTGGTCGAGCTGGTCCAGCCGGCCTACGAGACCCACTGACGACACCTACTCAGGGGTGAGGCAGGTCACCTCGTGACCGGAGTCTCACTGGCCACCGCAGCGCCCTACCCCGCAGTAGTTTCGGCCGCAGCCGAGCCAATGACGCCGACGACGCCGAGGAGCCACATCCCATGCAGGACATCCGCGACGCCATCCTCTCCGGGGACCGCACCGAGCAGACCTTCGCCGCACTCCCCCTTCCCGAGTCCTACCGCGGGGTGACCGTGCACAAGGACGAGGTCGGGCTCTTCGAGGGCCTGGAGAGCCGCGACAAGGATCCGCGCCGGTCGCTGCACGTGGACGACGTGCCGATCCCCGAGCTGGCCCCCGGCGAGGCCCTCGTGGCCGTGATGGCCAGCGCCATCAACTACAACACCGTGTGGACCTCGATCTTCGAGCCGGTATCGACCTTCGGGTTCCTCGAGCGCTACGGGCGCACCTCGGAGTACGCCCAGCGCCACGACCTGCCGTACCACGTGGTCGGTTCCGACCTCGCCGGCGTCGTCCTGCGGACCGGTCCCGGCGTGCAGAAGTGGAAGGCCGGCGAGGAGGTCGTCGCGCACTGCCTGTCGGTCGAGCTCGAGGACGCCGACGGGCACAACGACACGATGCTCGACCCGCAGCAGCGGATCTGGGGCTTCGAGACCAACTTCGGCGGCCTGGCCGAGCTCGCCATCGTCAAGACCAACCAGCTCATGCCCAAGCCCGCGCACCTCACCTGGGAGGAGGCCGCCTCCCCCGGTCTGGTGAACTCCACGGCCTACCGCCAGCTCGTCTCCCGCAACGGTGCCGGCATGAAGCTCGGCGACATCGTGCTCATCTGGGGCGCCTCGGGTGGCCTCGGGTCCTACGCCACCCAGATGGCGCTGGCCGGAGGAGCCACCCCCGTCTGCGTCGTCTCCTCCCCCGACAAGGCCGACATCTGCCGCGCCATGGGTGCCGAGCTGGTCATCGACCGCAGCGCCGAGGGCTACAAGTTCTGGAGCGACCCGACGACCCAGGACCAGAAGGAGTGGAAGCGCTTCGGCGCCCGCATCCGCGAGCTCACCGGCGGCAAGGACCCCGACATCGTCTTCGAGCACCCCGGCCGCGAGACCTTCGGCGCCAGCACGTACGTCGCGCGCAAGGGCGGCACCATCGTCACCTGTGCGTCGACGAGCGGGTACATGCACGAGTACGACAACCGCTACCTCTGGATGAACCTCAAGCGCATCATCGGCAGCCACTTCGCCAACTACCGCGAGGCGTGGGAGGCCAACGACCTCATCAACCGGGGCCTCATCCACCCGACCCTGTCCAAGACGTACGCGCTCGAGGACGTGGGCCAGGCGGCGTACGACGTCCACCAGAACCTGCACCAGGGGAAGGTGGGCGTGCTCACGCTCGCCCCCGAGGCCGGTCTGGGCGTCACGGACGACGAGAAGCGGGCCACCCACCTGGCCGCGATCAACCGGTTCCGCAACGCCTGACCTGCACCGTCGCGGCGGCGGTGGGTGCGGTGCCCTAGGGTTCCAGACATGTCGGTGCTGGAACGATGGCGCGAGTTCCGGCACGCACAGCGTGAGGCTCTGCGTGCCAGCAACCACCCCCATGAGCGGAGTGGTGCGCCGACGTCGGCGGGTGACCTGCTCGCCGACGTGCTGCCCGGTCTGCGCCACCGCGGCGAGCACGACGACCCGGCCAGCGACAGCGCTGACGGCGGCGAGCCGCCGTCCCACCAACCTGCCCCGGCGGAACCGGCAGCTGCCGCGGGACCTGTGACCCACGAGCCCCAGCACACCACCGAGGGCGAGCCCAAGGACGGCAAGCGGGGGCTGCGCTACGGCACGGCAGGACGCCCGCTCAACCGGCAGTCGCCGTTCTACATGGGGTTCGTCGGCGCCCTGGGCGTGCTCGCGGCGCTGCTCCTGTGGCAGACCCTCGGTCGCCTCACCACGACGATCACGCTCGTCGTGGTGGCCTTCTTCCTGACGCTGGCCCTCAACCCCCTGGTCGAGTTCCTGACCCGGCGTGGCGTGCGCCGACCGGGGGCCGTGGCCATCGTCTTCGCCGGCGTCGTCGTGGTGTTCACGCTCATCGGCCTGCTCGTGGTCCCCCCCGTCGTCCAGCAGGGCGGCGACCTCGCGGCCAAGTCCCCCGACTACCTCAACCAGCTGCTCAACAACCCGTTCGTCAAGGACATCGACCAGCACTACCAGGTGGTCGACAAGATCGAGGCGGAGTTCAACAAGCGCCTCACCGACGGCAACTTCATCGGCCAGGTCTTCGGTGGCGTGCTCGGCGTGGGCGCCGCAGTGATCGGCGGGATCTTCCAGGCCTTCACGGTCCTCGTGCTCACCCTCTTCCTGCTTGCCTCGCTGCCCCGGGTCAAGCAGGCGGCCTACGCGATGGTCCCCGCCTCCCGCCGCCCGCGCGTGATCTCCCTGTCCGAGGAGATCATGCGTCGGACCGGCTCCTACGCCATCGGCCAGGTAGCGGTCGCGACGATCAACGCCATCTGCTCCTACTTCATGATGGTGATCGTCGGCATTCCGTACGCCGCCGTGCTCGCCGTCGCCGTGGGCTTCCTCGGCCTCGTCCCCATGGTCGGTGCCACGATCGGTGCGGCCATCGTCGTGCTCGTCGCGGTGTTCACCAACACCCAGGACGCGATCATCGCCGCCGTCTACTACCTCGTCTACCAGCAGGTCGAGAACTACCTCATCGCCCCGAAGATCATGCAGCGCACCGTCTCTGTGCCGGGGGCGGTCACCGTCGTCGCGGCCCTCGCCGGCGGCAGCCTGCTCGGCGTGCTCGGTGCGCTCCTGGCGATCCCCGTCGCCGCGGGTCTCCTGCTGCTGTACGAAGAGGTGCTGCTGCCGCGCCAGCGGCGCCACTGAACTCGGGAAGGGGTCGGTGCGCAGTGCGCACCGACCCCTTCGCCGTTCCGGATTGACGCAGTCACCGTATGGCGCCGCGCGTGTGCCGCCGTTCGCGTGCCTCCCAGCACGCCGTGTGCCAGTGGCGCCGGTCGTCGAGACCGCCCATGCCGTCGGCCGGCCAGGCGACCACGTGCGGGGTGCCCATCGGGATGTTCTGCTGGCAGCCCGGGCACAGGTAGGCGCGGCTGGCCGATGCCCCGGTGACCCTGCGGACGAACCACTCCGACGCGCCGTACGACTCACGCCGCGTGAGCCCACCGACGGCCCGGTCGACGTTCAGCGGGACGTCGTCACGGCGGCGACGGTTGGCTCGGGGCATGGAGGTGATTCTCCCAGAACCGCCGACGACCGCCCGACGGGACTGCCGTCGACGAGCCGGGTGGGCTCAGGCGTAGGTGCGGAAGCCGCGGCCGGACTTGCGCCCGAGGTAGCCGGCCGTGACGAGGTGCTCGAGCAGCGGCGCCGGGGCGAAGCCGCGCTCACGGAACTCGAGGTAGAGCTCGCGCTGGATCGCCAGGGAGACGTCGAGGCCGACCACGTCGAGGAGCTCGAACGGGCCCATCGGCAGGCCGCACCCCGTCTTCATGGCCGTGTCGATCGAGTCCGCCGTCGCGTAGTTCGCCTCGAGCATCTTGACCGCGTCGTTGAGGTACGGGAAGAGCAGGGCGTTGACGATGAAGCCCGAACGGTCGCCGCAGGTGACGGCGTGCTTGCCGAGGTCGGCGCAGACCTGCTGCACCGTCGCCACGACGTCGGGGGCGGTCGAGACGGTGTGGACGACCTCGACGAGCTTCATCACCTGGGCCGGGTTGAAGAAGTGCATCCCGATGACGTCCTCGGGTCGGGCCGTCGCGGCAGCGCACTCGACCACCGGGAGCGAGGAGGTGGTCGTCGCGAGGATCGCCCCCGGCCGGCAGATCTCGTCGAGGTTCTCGAAGAGCGCACGCTTGACCGCGAGGTCCTCGACGACCGCCTCCACGACGAGGTCGACGGTGGCCAGGTCGTCCAGCGACGTCGAGCCGGTCAGGTGACCCAGCGCCTCGTCGCGCGCCTCGTCGGTGAGCTTGCCGCGCTGGACGGCCTTCTCCAGCGACTTCTGCACGGCCGCGGTGACGGCGTCGACCTTGGGCTGGCTGCGGGTGACGTAGGTGACGTCGTACCCGGCCTTGGCGAAGACCTCGATGATGCCGGTCGCCATGGTGCCCGAACCCACGACACCGACCGTGCGCACCGTCCGGGTTGCGACGTGCTCCCCGCCCTCGGTCGCAGGGCTGAGTGCGTCGTCGACGAGCTGGGAGCTGCCAGGCTCGGCATACGTGTAGAAGCCGCGCCCGCTCTTGCGGCCCTTGAGACCGGCGCTGACCATCTGCTTGAGGATGGGGCTCGGGGCGTGCAGGCGGTCGCGGCCCTGCTTGTACATCGTGTCGAGGATCTCGTAGGCCGTGTCGAGTCCGATGAGGTCCATCAGCGCCAGCGGACCCATGGGGTAGCCGCACCCGAGCTTCATCGCGGCGTCGATGTCCTCGCGGGAGGCGTACTTGCTCTCGAACATCGCGACGGCGTGGTTGAGGTAGCCGAAGAGCAGGGCGTTGGCGATGAAGCCGGCCTTGTCGCCGACGACGACGGGCTGCTTGCCGAGCCGCTGGGCCAGGGCCTTGACGTCCTCGAACACCTCGTCCTCGGTGACGACGGTGCGGATCACCTCGACGAACTGCAGGACCGGCGCCGGGTTGAAGAAGTGCATGCCGACGACGCGCTTCGGGTTGCTCGTGGCGACGGCGATCTCGGTGACCGACAGCGACGAGGTGTTCGTGGCGAGGATGGCGTCGGGACCGACGACCGCGTCGAGCTTGGCGAAGATCTCGCGCTTGAGGTGCAGGTGCTCGGGGACGGCCTCGATGACCAGCTGGCAGTCGGCCACCTCGTCGATGCTCGAGGTGAAGTGCACCCGCGAGTGGAGAGCCGCCTGGTCGTCCTCGGACAGCTTGCCCCGGCTGACCGCACGGTCGGTGGAGTGCTGCAGGACACCCCTGCCCTTCTCGACCGCGGCATCGTCCACCTCGATCGCCACGACGTCGATGGCGTTGCGGGCGAACACCTCCACGATGCCGGCACCCATGGTGCCGAGTCCGACGACAGCGACCTTGCTGAACTCACGAGCCATGCGGCGCAGTCTGTCAGAGCCGCTCAGGAGGGTGCAGACCCGCCGGGCGTGACAGTCACCACTCGTGACCGGCGCCGATGAGGGCGGACTCCATGTGGAACCGCTGCTCGGTCGACAGGCCACGGATCGCGGTCGGCACGGGGATGTCGACGGCACGGCAGTAGTCGCGCAGCGTGTGGTCGTAGGCGAGACGGGCCGCCATCAGCCGCTCGGCCTTGTTGGGCAGGTCGGAGTGCTCGACGTAGCGCACGTGGTCCGAGAGTCGGCTGACCTCGAGGGCCAGCAGGATGGGGGGCAGCGGCTCTGGACGCCCGCGTCGCCGGGCCCGGAGGCGGTCGAGCCGGTCGAAGAACGGCTGGATGGTGCGCGGCGGGGCACCGGTCGAGACCCAGCGCAGGATGCCGCACGCCACGGCGACGACGATCGCCAGCGCGGCAACATTGCCCAGCAGGTTCACCATGGGTGCTCACCTCACCTCTGTTCCGAGTGTGCGCCCCGAGTCGGCCTCGCGCAATCAGGTGTTCGTCGCCGGGACCTCATCGGTTCGCCCGACCCGAGCGCGCCACCGTAGAGTGGCGCCTCGTGCGACTGGTGATTGCGACGTGCTCCGTGGACTACGACGGTCGGCTGTCGGCCCACCTCCCCCTGGCGACGCGACTGCTGATGGTCAAGGCCGACGGTTCGGTGCTCGTGCACAGCGACGGCGGCTCCTACAAACCGCTCAACTGGATGTCACCGCCCTGCGCGATGGTCGAGGTCTCCCCCGAGGAGCACGAGGCGGCCGACGGCGTGACCGCGGTGTGGCAGGTGCAGCACGCCAAGTCCGAGGACCGCCTGCGCGTCCTCATCCACGAGGTCCTGCACGACTCGGCCCACCAGCTCGGCGTCGACCCCGGTCTCATCAAGGACGGCGTCGAGGCGCACCTCCAAAAGCTGCTCGCCGAGCACATCCACACCCTCGGCGAGGGCTGGACGCTGGTCCGACGCGAGTACATGACGGCGATCGGTCCCGTCGACATCCTGTGCCGTGACGCCGGTGGCAGCGCGGTCGCGGTGGAGATCAAGCGGCGCGGCGACATCGACGGCGTGGAGCAGCTCACCCGCTACCTCGAGCTGATGAACCGCGATCCCCACCTGGCGCCCGTCACCGGGATCTTCGCCGCCCAGGAGATCAAGCCGCAGGCCCGCACGCTGGCCACCGACCGCGGCATCCGGTGCGTCACGCTCGACTACGACGCACTGCGCGGCATCGACGACACCACGACCCGGCTCTTCTGAAGGGTCAGACCACGCTGCGGTCGATCGACCCGGGCCACGTCACGACATCGAACCCGTCGGCGTCCACCCTCACCTCGGCCGCACCGCAGTTGGGCAGGAACGCCCGCGCCACGAGGTCCTGCCTCACTGGATCGGCGAGCCGGGGCAGGGCGAACGACATCACGCCGCCGTGGGAGAAGACGAGCACCGTCTCCCCCCGGTGCTGGTCGGCGATGGCCTGCAACGCCTCGCGGTAGCGCCGCAGGACGTCGGCGCCTGACTCACCCCCGGGGATGAACCGCCCGGGGTCCCCGTGCATCCAGGCCTTGAACACCGAGGCGAGCTCCGGGTCGTCGTGCGGACGCCCGGCCAGCGCTCCCACGGAGAACTCCTCGAGTCCTTCGACGACCACGGCGTCCACGTCCAGGAGTGTCGCGACCAGCTCCCCGGACTCCACGGCCCGCTGGAGCGGACTTGTGTACACCCGGGCGATCCGCCGGTCCCCCAACGACTGCCCCAGGGCTCTGACCTGCTCGCGTCCCCTGGTGGTCAGCCAGCCGCCCTCGTCGGACAGCACCGAGGGATGGCCGTACTCCGCGTCGCCGTGCCGCGCGACGAGGAGCGTCGCCGGGCAGTGGAGGTCGCTCACGCCCCGAGCGTATGGCGCGTGCGCGGGGTGCGTCGCGCGGCACGTCGCCTGGGGCTCCGGGACTGCCCCCGCGTGGGGCGCTCAGAGGTGGCGCGACGGCGCCGCCGGCGTCACGCGGACCTGGCGACGCCGGCGACGAACGCCTCGAGCCGCCCCAGCATCCGTTCCACCTGGTCCTCGAGGGACAACGACTCCTGGAGGCGTGCACCCGGCCCGGCGCTGCGCAGGCCACGGACGTACAGCGAGCAGGCGAGGTCGCTGCACAGGTAGGTGCCGACCGAGTTGCCCTGCTGCCCCGCGCGGCCGGCCTTGCGTGCCGTCATCAGGGAGACGCCGTCACCGGAGTGGGTGGTCAGGCAGACCGCGCACATGTTGCGCCGGCGCCTCCCGGTCGCGGAGTGCGCCAGGCGCAGCGCGATCCCCGTCGCACCCGCAGCGGTCGTCATGACGATGAAGGCGCGCTGCGGCGACGCGGGGTCCCGCCACCCCAGGAAGTCGAGGTCGTCCCACGGCAGGTCGGCCAGGTCCGACGGCAGCGCCAGCCTCGTGGTCTCGCCCTTGGTGGCGTTGACGAAGGACGCCCTGATCTCTGCTCCGGTCAGCTCGTGCATACTAGGAAGCATAGGCCAAAACCTAGGGTACCTAGTTTTGAGGAGCGGACATGGCACGAGCCGGCGTCACCCCCCACCGGCTGACCACGGCCGCCGCCGACCTCGCCGACGAGGTCGGTTTCGACGCGATCAGCCTCGCGGCCCTGGCCCGCGGGCTGGGCGTCAAGGACGCCAGCCTCTACTCCCACGTCGGGAGCCTGAAGGACCTGCGCACGCGGGTCACCCTGCTCGCCCTCGCCGAGCTGGCCGACCGGCTCTCCGACGCCGTCGCAGGTCTCGCGGGGCGCGACGCGCTGCTGGCGTTCGCGACGACCTACCGCCGGTACGCCCTGGAGCACCCCGGTCGCTACACCGCGATGCAGCAGGAGCTGGACCCTGGCACGGCAGCCGGGAGCGCGGCGCCGCGACACGGTGAGCTGGTGCGAGCGGTGCTGCGCGGCTACGGGTTGGCCGACCCCGACCAGACCGACGCCGCACGCCTCGTGCTGTCGACCGTCTACGGGTTCCTCGGGCTGGAGGCGATGGGCGGCTTCAGCCACCACCCGCGGGACCTCGAGACGTCGTTCGTGCGCTCGATGGACGCCGTCGACCACGCACTGCGGCACTGGGCGGCGACGAGGACGTCCACGCCAGCGCAGTAGCAGGTCAGGTCAGGTCAGCAGGTTGGTGCGGCAGTTGGTCGGTGCCGCAGCGGGTCAGCGCAGGGCGAGCAGGTCGAGCAGGCGGGCCGCCTCGGCCCGCATCGCCGACCTGGCCGGCCCGAGGTACTTGCGGCTGTCGACGAGACCGGCGTCCGCGTCGAGCCGTTCGCGGGCGGCAGCGGTGAAGACGCTCGACAGGTGGGTGGCGATGTTGACCTTCGTCATGCCTGCCCGCACCGCGGCTGCGAGTCCGTCGTCCGCGACACCGGACGACCCGTGCAGGACCAGGGGCACGGGCACGGTGCTGCGGATGGCGGCGACGAGCTCGAGGTCGAGTGACGCGGTGCGTTCGGTCATCGCGTGGGAGGACCCGACCGCGACCGCGAGGGCATCGACCCCTGTGTCGAGCGCAAACCGTTGCGCATCAACGGGATCGGTGCGCACACCGGGTGCGTGCACGCCGTCCTTCCCCCCGATCTCCCCGAGCTCGGCCTCGACGTCCACGCCGTGCGCGTGGCACAGCTCGACGACGTCTCGCGTGGTCGAGCGGTTCGTCGTGTCGTCGAGCTTCGACCCGTCGAACATCACTGACGTGAAGCCGAGGTCGAGGGACTCCCGCACCAGGTCGACCGAGACGGCGTGGTCGAGGTGCAGGACCACCGGCACGGCGGCGCGCTCGGCCAGGGCGCGGGTGGCGAGCGCCAACGGGGCGAGGGAACCGTGCCAGGCCACGGTGTTCTCGCTGATCTGGAGCACCACCGGCAGGCCCACGTCCTCCGCGGCACCGACCAGCGCCTCCGCGTGCTCGAGGTGGATGACGTTGAAGGCCCCCAGGCCACGACCCTGCTCCCGCGCGGGAGCGAGCACCTCGGTCAACGGCACGAGCATCGGTCAGTCCTCCAGGGTCTCGACGCGCACGGCGGCGCGCAGGCGTTCGACGTCGTCGGGGTCGACGTCGCCGGCAGTCGGCCGCAGGACGGCGGCGGCCGACCAGGCCACGGCGTCGGCCAGGCCGTCGGCCCAGTCGTCACCGCGCGCGATCGACGCGGCGAGGGCCGCCACTGCCGAGTCACCGGCGCCCGTGGCGTTACCCCTCAGCCGCTCCCCCAACCAGGCCCGCACCGTCGTCCCGGTGGGCGACACGGCCATGATGCCGTCCGCGCCCAGTGAGACCACCACGTGGCGAGCGCCCTTGTCCTGCAACACCTTCGCGCCGAGCACAGGGTCGTCGACATGGGTCACGTCGAGGAGCTCCTCACGGTTCGGCTTCACGACGTCGGGCCCAGCGGCGAGGGCGCCGAGCAGTGCGTCACGGGAGCCGTCGACCACCACCGGCACCCCCGCGTCCCGGCCGAGGAGCGTCAGGTCGGCGAACGCGTGGTCGGGTGCGCCCGGGGGAAGGCTGCCGGACGCCACGAGCACCGAGACAGGGCGCTCGGCGAGCAGCCCGGCGACGTGATCGAGCAGGGCCATCCACGACCCGTCCGGCCACGGCCAGCCCGGCTCGTTGAACGCCGTCGCCTCACCGTCGTCGCGCCCCACCACCGTGGTCGTGCGCCGCGTCGGTGCACTGGACCGGGCGAAGCGGTGGGGTATGCCGCGCCGGTCCAGGTCGGCGCGCACCTGGTCCCCCGTCGGCCCCCCGACCACTCCGGTGACGAGGACGTCGCGGCCGAGCCGGTGCAGCACGCTGGCGACGTTGATGCCCTTTCCCCCCGCGACCTCGTGGACGGCCAGCACGCGGTGGCTCCCGTGCGGGGTCAGGTGCTCGACGTCGTACGTCACGTCGAGCGCCGGGTTCGGCGTGACCGTGAGGATCACGACAGGTCCCACGCGAGCGCGGCCGCACCGAGGCAGCCGGCCCGCTCCCCGAGCCTGGCCCGCTCGATGGTCGGAACCCGTTGGAACGTCAGCTGCGCCTCGACCGCCCGACGCAGCGGGCCGAGCAGGGTCTCGCCGCTCTGGGCCAGCCCGCCGCCGACGAGGACCCGGTCCACTCCCGTGAGCGTCACGGTGACCACGATCGCACGCGCGAGCGCCTGCACGGCGACACCCCACACCTGCGTCGCCACGGCGTCGCCGGCATCGACGAGGGCGGCGACCCGGTCGGCACCGGTCCGGGTGCCGCCCGCGGAAGCGGACCGCGCTGCATACGCGCGCTCGACCGCTGCGGCGGAGGCGACGGCCTCGAGGCACCCGTGGGCTCCGCAGCCGCACCGCGGCCCGTCGGGCTCGACCACCACGTGGCCGAGCTCTCCGGCCCAGCCGTCGGCGACCACGACACGGCCGTCGAGCATGAGGGCACCGGCGATCCCGGTCCCCACGGGCATGAAGAGGACGTTGGAGGCGCCGCGCGCCGCACCCCAGCGGGCCTCGGCCACCAGCCCGGCGCGCACGTCGTGACCGAGGGCCACGGGCGCGTCGAGGAGTGCCGCCAGGGGGGCGGTCACGGGCAGGTCGCGCCACCCGAGGTTGGCCGACCACCGGGCCACACCGGCCTCGCCGTCGACCAGCCCGGGGACCACCACACCGCAGGCCACGAGCGCGACCGGCTGCCGGGTCCCTGCCTCGAGGTCGCGCACGAGCCCGGCGACCTGGTCGACCAGCACGCCCTGGACGTCGGCACCGGGGACCGTCGGCACGGTTCTGGACTCGACCTCGCGTCCGTCCCGGTCGACCAGCGCAGCCTTCACCCGAGTGCCGCCGACGTCGACGGCAGCCACCACCTCGACCACGCTCAGACCACTTCCACCGAGATGCCCGCCGAGCGCAGCTCGGCCACCGCCGCCGCGGGCGCGCTGGCGTCGGTGACGACCAGGCCGATCCGCGACGAGGGGCAGATCCGCGCGAAGGCCCGCGTGCCGAGCTTGGCGCCGGTCGCGACCACGACGACCCGCTCGGAACGCTCGACCATGAGCGAGTTGATGCCGGCCTCACCCTCGTGGTGGCACATCGCCCCCGCGGTCGCCGAGACGGCGTCCACCCCGAGGAAGACCGTGTCGAGCCACAGCTCGCCGAGCACCATGGCCGCGAGCGGACCGGAGAGCTCGTACGACTCGGGGCGGGCGACTCCCCCGAGCGACACGCAACGCACGAACGGGCGCAGCACCATCTCCGTGGCGATGTTGAGGGCGTTGGTCACCACCGTCACCGCCGGCCGTCGCGACGACATCGCGAGGTCGGACCGGGCCGCGAGGCGCCGGGCCACCGCGCTCGTCGTGGTGCCCCCGTTGAAGCCCACGACCGAGCCCTCGACGGCGAGGTCGGCGGCATACGCGGCGATGCGGTCCTTGGCGTCGTCGCTCCCGGCCTGCTTGTAGCGGGCCGGGAGGTCGTAGGCCACCGCGGTCGCGACGATGCCCCCGTGGGTACGGGTGACGAGCTGCTGGGCGGCGAGGTCGGCGAAGTCGCGGCGGACGGTCGCCTCCGACACCCCCAGCGACTCCACGACCTCGGTCACGCTGAGCCGTCCGTGCTCGGCGAGCAGGCCGAGCAGCGCGCTCCAGCGAGCCCCCCGGTCGGTGGGTCTCGCGGGGGGTGCGGTCACTTGACCGAGCCCGCCGTGAGGCCACCGACCAGGTGCTTCTCGATGATCGCGAACAAGATGACCACCGGCACGATCGCGATGATCGAGGCACCGAACAGCTGGTCCCAGTTCTGCTCGTAGCCGGTGACGTAGGAGTTGATGCCGACGGTGAGCGGCTTCTTCTCGTCGCTGAGCATCAGGGTCAGCGCGACGACGTACTCGTTCCACGCGGCGATGAAGGTGAAGATCGTCGCGGTGACGAGGCCCGGCAGCGTCAGGGGCAGCATGACGCGCCGCAGCCGCATGAACGGCCCGCACCCGTCGAGCTCGGCTGCCTCCTCGACCTCCTTGGGGATGGAGGCGAAGAACCCGTGCAGGATCCAGATCGCGAAGGCGAGGTTGAAGGCCGCGTTCGTGAGGATGAGCGCCTGGTAGGTGTCGACGAGGGTGAGCGCGTAGAACTCCCGGTAGATGCCGACGACGAGCGAGGTCGGCGAGAACATCTGCGTGATGAGGACCAGGAACAAGAACGCGATCCGTCCCGGGAAGCGGAACCGCGCGGTGAAGTATGCCGCCGGGACGGCGACCAGGACCACGATCACCGTCGAGGACACAGCCACGATCAACGACGTCTGGAGCCAGGCGCGGAAGCGCTCGTCCCCGACCACCTCGGCGAAGGTCGTCCACTTCCACTCCCGCGGCAGGATGGACGCGGGCGTCTGCACCACGTCACCGCTGGGGCGGAAGGCGTCGAGCAGCATGACGAGGTAGGGCCACAGGAAGGCGAAGGCCACGCCGAGCCCGATGACCGGCATCGCCGCCGGGCGGATGCGCCGCCAGCTCAGGGTGCCGTTCACGACTCCTCCTCCTCACGCCAGCGCGAGACGCGCAGGTAGATGACGACGGCCACGAGGATCAGCAGCACGTTGAACAGACCGGCGGCGGCCGACTGGCCCACGTCCTTCTCGGCGCTCTTGAACGCCAGCTTGTACATGAAGGTGATGGTCGTGTCGTGGCTGAAGCCGGGGTTGGACTCGTTGAGGGTGTAGATGATCGGGAAGCTGTTGAAGACGTAGATCATGTTGAGCACGGTCGCCACGAGGATCGCAGGACGCAGCAACGGCAACGTGATCCGGCGCCAGACCTGCCAGGGCGAGGCACCGTCGATGCGTGCGGCCTCGTAGACGTCGGTCGGGATGGCGTGCAGGCCGGCGACGAAGACGTACGCGGTGAACGGGATCGACACGAAGACGCCGACCGCGATCATCGACGGCATGATCCAGCGGTCGTCACCGAGGAAGTCGATCGGGGTGTCGATGAGGCCGACCTTGAGCAGGACCGCGTTGAGCGTGCCGTAGTAGTAGCTGTAGATGAGGCTGAACAACCGTGCCGTGATGACCAGGGACGCGGCCCACGGGACGATGACCGCCCACCGCACGATGCGCCGGCCCCAGAAGTCCTTGGTGAGGAACTGGGCGAGCCCGAGGCTGACCAGGATGGTCAGGGCGACCACGACGACGACCCAGACGAGGGTGTTGGTGAGCACCGTGCCGAGCGACTCGTTGCCGAGGACGTTGGTGAAGTTGTCCAGACCCGCGCTGCCCTTGCGCAGACCGGTGATCGAGTAGCGCGACAGGGAGGCCTTGACGAGCTCCACCGCCGGGTAGACGACGACACCGAAGATCAGCAGCAGGGCGGGACCGAGCCACAGCAGCGCCGTGCCGAGGGAGGCGCGACCTCGACGGGGGCCGCGCCGCCGGCGCCCCGGGCCGCCCCCCGTGGGCGCAGCCGGGTCACCGGCCGCGCCCACGGGAGCCGAAGCAGTCTGCGTCACGCTCAGCCGCCGGCTTCGGCAGACTTCTGCAGCTTGTCGAGCACGGCCTTCGGGTCACCGGTCATCGCGGTGCCGAGGTTCTGCTGCACCGACAGCTTGACCTTGTCCCACGTGGGGTCGTCGGTCGGCGTGAGGTGCGCGTTCGGCAGGGTCTCGAGGTACGTCGCCAGCTTGGCGTCGGACTTGAACTCCTCGATGCCGGACTTGGTGACGGGCAGGAAGCCCTCCGCCTTGATGAAGGAGTTGACCTGGTCCTTCTGGTAGTACAGGTCGTAGAACGCCTTGACGGCCTCCTTGTTGCCGTCCTTCTTGAACGCCATGAGGTAGTCGGTGACGCCGAACGTCTGCGGCTCGCCACCCTCGGCCTTGGTCGGCATCGGCGCGACGCCGTAGTCGACCTTCTTGGCCTCGTCGAGCGTCGCGGCCAGCGGGGAGAACCCGACGACCATGCCGACCTTGCCGGACGCGAACAGGTCGAAGGCGTCCTGGCGGTTGGTCTTGCCCGGGTTGTTCTGGGTGAGCTTGTCCGTGGCCAGCGACTTGAGGAAGGTCAGCGTCTCGACGTTCTCAGCCGAGTTGATCGTCCACTTGCCGTCCTTCTTCCAGTCCCCGCCGTTGTTGAACATCCAGATCGAGAACTCGCCCTGCGACTCCTCCGGACCCAGCGGGAGGCCATAGCCGATCGCGCCGTCGCCGAGGGCGGCGACCTTCTTGGCGTCGGCCTGGAACTCGGTCCAGGTCTTGGGGGCCTCGGTGATGCCCGCCTGCTGGAAGAGCTTCTTGTTGTAGAACATCGCCCGCGCCGAGCTCAGGTCGGGCATCCCGTACATCTTGCCGTCGTACGTCCCGGACTTGACGAAGGCCTCGAGCAGGTCGGACTTCACCGAGTCGGACAGCACGTCGTCGGCGCTGTAGAGCAGGTCGTCCTTGGCGTAGCTGGCATAGGCGTTGAGGTTGAGGATGTCCGGCGGGTTGTTGTTCTGGATCATCGTCGAGCTCTGCTGGTCGATGTCGTCCCAGCTGACGATCTGCACCTCGAGGGTGTTGCCCGTCTTGGCCTTGTAGTCGGTGGCGAACTTGTCCCAGAACGCCTTGGTGTTGTCCTTGGAGTACTCAGCGGCGACGAGCTTGATCGTCGTCGCCTTCTTCCCCGAGTCGTCCCCGCCGCCGGCCGTGCCGGCCCCGGTGCCGCCGGAGCAGGCTGCCAGGGCGAACGCTGCACCCAGGGCGAGCCCGCCCCAGCGCAGCGCCGCTGTGTGTCCTGAAGTCGTGGTGCGCACGTCGCTCCTCAGTCGTTCGTCAGTGTCGCGAAACGGATGATCGTTTCCTAGCGTTTGAAGCGCGCTTCGCTCATCTTCGAGGAAGCATGAGGGAAACCTTGGCCCCCGGAGGGGGACTCGTCAAGCACTTCACCGCACCCATTTCTGCGCGACCGCGGCACGATGCCTGAGCGAACCGGGACATACCGCCGCCATCTTGACTGATCGAATCTGACTGGTAGAGACTTTCAGCACTCTCAATCACTCACAGATGGGACCTCGATGACTTCCTACCCGAGCCACCTCGCCCGCGAGATCGCCACTCAGCCCGCCGACTGGGCCGCGGTGCGCCGCCGGGTCGACGAGGCCCTGGCCGTCCTGCCCGCCCACGGAGCGCGCGTCGCGGTGGTCGGCTGCGGCACCTCGTACTTCATGGCCCAGGCCTACGCGACCCTGCGCGAGCAGGCCGGCGCCGGCCACACCGAGGCGCACGCCGCCAGCGAGTACCCCGACAGCCGTCGCTTCGACCACGTCGTGGCCATCTCCCGCTCCGGCACCACCACGGAGGTCATCGAGCTGCTCGAGCGCCTCCGCGCCGAGGGTCAGACCACCACCGCGATCGTCGCGACCGAGGGGACCGCCATCCCCGACCTCGCCACGCACGCCTTCCTCCTGCCCGAGGTCGACGAGCAGTCCGTCGTGCAGACCCGCTTCGCGACGACCGTGCTGGCCCTGCTGCGTGCCACCCTCGGCGAGGACCTCGACCAGGCCATCGCTGACGCCGAGGCAGTCCTGGCCGAGGACGAGGACGCCGCGCTCGCCGGTGTCGCCGACGCCCGTCAGCTGACCTTCCTCGGACGCGGCTGGACCGTTGGCCTCGCCCAGGAGGCTGCCCTGAAGCTGCGCGAGTCCGCACAGTTCTGGACCGAGGCCTACCCCGCCATGGAGTACCGCCACGGCCCCATCAGCGTCACCACCGAGGGCGGAGCCACCTGGGCGTTCGGCGAGGTGCCCCCGGGGCTCGACGAGGACGTGCGCGCCACCGGGGCCCACTTCGAGCACCGCGACATCGACCCGCTCGCCGACCTGTTGCGGGTGCACCGCCTCTGCCTGCTCAAGGCTGGACGCGCCGGGGTGGACCCTGATCGACCGCGACACCTCTCGCGGTCCATCATCCTGTCGTGACCTCCGAACCCGCCGCCCCCGAGCCGCTGCTGCTGACCGGACGCGTCGTCCTGCCCGGCGGCGTCGTCGAGGACGGTGTGGTCGTGGTCGAGGGCGACCGGGTCGCGTACGCCGGTGCGCGCGCCGAGGTCCCTGGCTGGTGGACCGACCTGCCCTCCCCCGACGACCTCCCGGACGGCCTCACCCTCCTCCCGGGGCTCGTCGACGTGCACTGCCACGGTGGTGACGGCGGAGAGTTCGGCCCGGACGGCGAGAGCGCCCGGACCGCGGCCCGGCACCACCACCGCTGCGGCACGACGTCGATCGTCGGGTCGCTCGTGTCCGCAGCGCCCGACGTGCTCCTCGCCGGCGCGGCGGCCCTCGCCCCACTGGTCGAGGCGGGCGAGCTCGCAGGGATCCACCTCGAGGGTCCGTTCCTGTCCACCGTCCGCTGCGGTGCGCAGGATCCCGGCACCCTCCTGGACGCCGACCTCGACCTCGTCGACGCCCTGGTCGCGGCAGGTGGCGGCGGCCTGCTCCACATGACGTTCGCACCCGAGCGCGACCCCTCGGGCAGCCTGCCCGCTGCCCTGTCCGGCCACGGCGTGGTCGGCTCCCTGGGCCACACCGACGCCGACCACGCCACCTGCGCGCGGGCGCTGCGGGCGGTCCTCGGGGGCGGGGTCCGCGGCGGGCTTCCCCTGGTCACCCACCTCTTCAACGGTATGCCGCCGCTGCACCACCGCGCGCCCGGTCCGGTCGCCGCCGCGCTGGGTGCCGCCGCCCGCGGCGAGGCCGTCGTCGAGCTCATCGCCGACGGCGTGCACCTCGACGGCGCCACCGTGCAGCTCGTCTTCGACACGGTCGGCCCCACGGGCATCGCGCTGGTCAGTGATGCGATGTCGGCCAGCGGACTGGCCGAGGGGGACTACACCCTGGGCGGGCGCACCGTGCAGGTGCGCGGCCGCGAGGCCCGTCTCGCGGACGGAGGGTCGCTCGCCGGCGGCGTCTCGACGCTGCTCGACCAGGTGCGGTGGTGCGTCACCGAGCTCGGCATCGACCTTGCCGACGCGGTCACGGCGGCGGCCCACACCCCTGCCCGGGCGCTGTCGCTCGAGGGCGTCGGCAGCCTCGTCCCCGGGTCACGCGCCGACGTGCTGGTCGTCGATCGCGACCTGCGACTCGTGCGGGTCCTGCGCCACGGCGCCTGGCTCTGACCGGGGTGCAGGCTGGGGGTCGGCAACATCATGCCGGCCATGCTGCCAACCGCCGGAGCGGTGGTCGTCTCCTTTTCAGACGGGGGCGGCGACCTCGGCGTCCAGGCCCCGCGACCGGCGGACGATCTCGACGAACTCGCCCATGATGTCGTTGAGGCCGAAGTCCTTGGGGGTGAAGACCGCGGCGACCCCGAGGGCCTGCAGGGCCCGGGCGTCGCTCTCGGGGATGATCCCGCCGACCACGACGGGCACGTCACCGGCACCGGCGGCACGCAGCCCGTCGATGATGTGCGGCACGAGCTCCATGTGCGAGCCGGACAGGATCGAGATGCCGACGAGGTGGACGTCCTCGGCGACCGCGGCCGCGACGATCTGCTCAGGCGTCAGCCTGATCCCCTGGTAGACGACCTCGAAGCCGGCGTCCCGGGCCCGCACGGCGATCTGCTCGGCACCGTTGCTGTGTCCGTCCAGGCCCGGCTTGGCCACAAGGACGCGCAGCCGTTCGCCGAGCGCGTCCGCCGTGCGGCGCACCCGGTCGCGCACGGCCCGCAGCTCGTCGGTGCCGCCATCGCTGACCCCCACCGAACCCGAGACCCCTGTGGGGGCACGGAACTCGCCGAACTCCTCGCGCAGCGCCTGGGCCCACTCCCCCGTCGTGACCCCGGCCCGCGCCGCCTCGAGCGAGGCCGCCATCAGGTTGACTCCGGCCCGGGCGTCGGCCCTGAGAGCCGTCACGGCCGCGGCGGCGCGGTCCCGGCCGACGACGTCGGCGTCCCGCTCCTCGCGCCAGGCCCGGACCGCGGCGACGGCCTTGGCCTCGACGTCGCGGTCGACGGTCTGGATGGCCGCGTCGAGGTCCGCGGTCAGCGGGTTCGGCTCGGTGGTCTCGAACCGGTTCACCCCGACGACGACGTCCTCGCCGGTCTCGATGCGCTGGCGCCGCAACGAGTGCGAGGCCACCAGCGCGGACTTCATGTAGCCGCTCTCCACCGCGGGCACCGCGCCACCGAGGTCCTGCACCCGCGCGATCTCGGCGCGGGCTCCCTCGACGAGGGAGGCGACCTTGGCCTCGACGACGGTCGACCCGGCGAAGAGGTCGTCGTACTCCAGGAGGTCGGACTCGAAGGCGAGCACCTGCTGCATACGCAGGGACCACTGCTGGTCCCACGGACGAGGCAGGCCGAGCGCCTCGTTCCACGCGGGCAGCTGCACCGCGCGCGCCCGCGCGTCCTTGCTCAGGGTGACCGCGAGCATCTCCAGCACGATCCGCTGGACGTTGTTCTCTGGCTGGGCCTCGGTGAGGCCGAGGGAGTTGACCTGCACGCCGTACCTGAACCGGCGCTGCTTGGCGTCCTGCACGCCGTACCGCTCACGCGTGAGGTCGTCCCAGAGCTGGACGAACGCCCGCATCTTGCACATCTCCTCGACGAAGCGGACGCCCGCGTTGACGAAGAAGGAGATCCGCGCGACCACCTCGCCGAACCGCTCCGGGGGCACCTGGCCCGAGTCGCGCACCGCGTCGAGGACGGCGATCGCCGTGCACATCGCATAGGCGATCTCCTGGACCGGCGTCGCCCCGGCCTCCTGGAGGTGGTAGCTGCAGATGTTGATCGGGTTCCACTTCGGGATGTCCGCGACCGTGTAGGCCACCATGTCGGTGATCAGGCGCAGCGACGGCTGCGGCCCGAACACGTAGGTGCCGCGCGACAGGTACTCCTTGATGATGTCGTTCTGCGTCGTCCCGGCGAGTGCCCGGACCGCCTCGACCGGGTCACGGCCCTCGGCCAGGGCCTGCTCCTCCGCGACCACCTGGTACATCGCCAGCAGCCACATCGCGGTGGCGTTGATCGTCATCGACGTGTTCATCCGGTCCAGCGGGATCTGGTCGAACAGGGCGCGCATGTCACCGATGTGCGAGATCGGCACACCGACCTTGCCGACCTCGCCGCGGGCCAGCGGGTGGTCGGGGTCGTACCCGGTCTGGGTCGGCAGGTCGAACGCGACCGACAACCCGGTCTGCCCCTTGTCGAGGTTCCGGCGGTAGAGGGCGTTGCTCGCGGCGGCGCTGGAGTGCCCCGCATACGTGCGCATCACCCAGGGGCGGTCGCGTTCGGGACGCACGGCAGCGGTGTCGGACATGCGCCGAAGGTACCGGCGCCGCCTCGGGTGCCGGGAGGCGTTCAGGCGGTGACAGCCGCCACAGTCGCGTCGGCCGGAACCTCGCGGAGCACCAGCGAGCGGTCGAGGCGTGATGCACGCAACAGGCGGCCGGTGCGCTCGCTCATGTCGACGACCGCGAGGCGCCGACCAGCCCGACGGGCCCGGTTGTAGGCCTCGACGAGGACTCCGAGGCCGGTGGCGTCGCCGATCTCGGCGTCCGCCAGGCGCATGTAGACGTCACCGAAGCCGGTGTCGATGATCTCGTGGAGCAGCAGCCGCACGTCGGGGACCGTGTGGACGTCGATGCGCCCGGTGATGGCGACTTCCTGACCCGTGTGCAGCGCGCGGACTGCGACGGGGAGGACCCCGATGGTGCTGACCGACATGCGAACCCCCTTGTCCGTGGACACATTCACTCACACAGACGCAAGTGGAAGGGAGAACGGTTGTCCCGGGTCAGGTCACTTTCTGGTAACTGTTGTGACGCGGGTCACCTCGAGCTGCCGGCTGCTCAGAGGAACGGGTCGTCGTCCGGCTCCCGGGTGACGTCCGCGCCCAGGCCTTGCAGGCTCTCCGCGAAGCCGGCGTACCCACGGTCGATGTGCTGGGCGCCGCTGACGGTGGTCACCCCGTCGGCGACGAGTCCGGCGATGACGAGGGCGGCACCTGCACGGATGTCACTGGCCTCGACGGGTGCGCCCGAGAGCCGCTCGACGCCGTGGACCATGACGTGGTGGCCGTCGATGCGGGTCTCGGCACCGAGGCGGTTGAGCTCCTGGACGGTGCGGAAGCGCGCCTCGAAGAGGTTCTCTGTGATCATCGCCGACCCCTCGGCGACGGCGTTGCAGGCCAGCGCGAACGGCTGGAGGTCGGTCGGGAACCCGGGGTAGGGCAGGGTGGCCACGTCGAACGCCCGGGGACGCCGCCCCCCGGAGTCGACCCGGAATCCGCGCGAGGTGTCGGTGACGGTGGCGCCGCTCGCCTCCACGAGCTCGAGCGCCGCGACGAGGTGGGCACTGACGGCGCCGACGACCTCGACGCCGCCCCGGGTCGCCGACGCGGCGAAGGCCCACGTCCCTGCGGCGATGCGGTCGGGGACAACCGCGTGCTCGACCGGGGCGAGGCTCCCGACGCCCTGCACCTCGATCACCGAGGTGCCGGCTCCGCTGATCTGCGCGCCCATCGAGATCAGCATCTCGGCGATGTCGACGATCTCGGGCTCCCGGGCGGCGTTCTCCAGCACCGTCGTCCCGCGGGCCAGGACTGCCGCGGTGAGGACGTTCTCGGTGGCTCCCACGCTGGGGAAGTCGAGGCGGATCTCGGCTCCGTCGAGCCCCGACGGGGCCTCGGCGACGAGGAAGCCGTGCGTCACGTGGACCTTGGCGCCGAGGGCCTCCAGACCTGCGGCGTGCAGGTCGAGGCCGCGCGAGCCGATGGCGTCGCCGCCGGGGACCGCGACATCGGCCGAGCCGGTGCGCGCGACGAGGGGTCCGAGCACCGCGGTCGAGGCACGCAGCGCACGGACGAGGTCGTAGTCGGCGCGGTGACCGATCTTCTCCGGGACGTCGATCTCGACGACCCCTGCGGTGGCGTCGTAGTCGACGGTGCACCCGAGCCGACGGAGCAGCTCGGCCATGATGGTCACGTCGAGGATCGCGGGGACGTTGGTCAGCCGCGTGCGCCCGACCGCCAGCAGGGCCACCGCCATGAGCTTGAGCGCACTGTTCTTGGCACCCCACACGGCGACCTCGCCTCGCAGCGCGGTGCCTCCGACAACCCTGAATCTCTCAGCCACCGACCCACCCTATCCGCGGCCTGCTCCCCCATCTGACAGGCTGCTGCCATGGTCAACCTCACCCGCATCTACACCCGCACCGGCGACGACGGGAAGACCCACCTCGGCGACATGAGCCGGACCAGCAAGACCGACGTCCGGCTGCTGGCCTACGCCGACGCCAACGAGGCGAATGCCGCCATCGGTGTCGCGGTCGCGGCGGGCGACCTGCCGGAGGACATCCGGGCCACGCTGCTGCGCGTGCAGAACGACCTCTTCGACGTGGGTGCCGACCTGTGCACGCCGCTCCAGCCGACCTACGAGTACCCGCCGCTGCGGGTCGAGCAGGCATGGATCGACGAGCTGGAGGCCGACTGCGACCGCTACCTCGAGCGGGTCGAGAAGCTGCGGTCCTTCATCCTCCCCGGCGGGACGGTCGGTTCGGCGCACCTGCACGTGGCCACGACCGTCGTGCGACGGGCCGAGCGCGCGGCATGGGCCGCCATCGACGCCTACGGCGACCAGCCCGGCGACGGCACCAAGGGCGAGGGCGGCATCAACGTGCTCACCGCGACCTACCTGAACCGCCTGTCGGACCTGCTCTTCGTGCTCGCCCGCGTCGCCAACCTCCCGATCGGTGGGGACGTGCTGTGGCAGCCCGGCGGTGGCCGGGCCGAGGTACCCACCACGAAGTGAGGCGGGTGTCGACGAAGCGCCTCAGGCGACGTTGACGTTGAACCCGGGGGGCGAGCTCTCGAGCCAGCTGCGCATCGCGGTGTAGGCAGGAGCGGCCAGGGCGATGCGGAAGTCCTCACCGTCGTGGTGGCACTCGACCGTCACGGCGTCAGGCAGACCGGCGATCGCCTCCTCCGCCGCCTCCGGCGGGCCGAGCTCGAGCAGCGGCCGGTCCCACGACCGCAGCGGGCGGGGCGAGGGCCCGATGAGGGTGAACCACTCCAGGGTGCTGCCGGAGAAGCGCAGCAGGCCCAGCCGGTAGGACGAGCGGCCGGGCAGCCGCAGGGCGCACAGCATCAGCGGCGCCCCGGACGACAGCAGGCGCCGGCGCACGAAGATGTACGCCAACGCCAGCACTGCGAGCAGGGCGAGCGTCCCCACGATGATCTCGAACAAGACCACGGGCGACATGCTCACCCCTTCGGCTAGGCCGGGATCTGCGAGGCGTCGACGGCCTCGGCGACGATGATGACCTTGTCCCGGTCGACGGACAGGAACCCGCCGTCCACGGTCGCGACAGCGTTCGTGCCGCCGGTCTTGATGCGGACCTCGCCCTCGACGAGGACGCCGAGCAGGGGCGTGTGGCCGGGCAGGATGCCCAGCTCGCCGTCGATGGTGCGGGCCTGGACCATCTCGGCCTCGCCCTCCCAGACCTTCCGGTCGGCGGCGACGAGTTCAACCTGCAGGGTGCTCACGGTGTCCTCCACGGGGGAATGCGTACTGCTCGAGTCTAACCGCCGTCGTGGGAGACCCCGCGGCGGGTGGTATGCCGTGGGGCCAGCCAGAGCGGCTGGCCCCACGACCTACGGGTGCTGCTGTGACGCTCTCGCGTCGACCTCGGTGACGCTGTCGCGTCAGAGGTTCTTCTCGATCTCGGCTGCCTGGCGCTCGACGTCGTCGAGGCCACCGCACATGAAGAAGGCCTGCTCCGGCACGTGGTCGTACTCGCCGTCGGCGATCTTCGTGAAGGCCTCGATGCTGTCGGACAGCGGGACCGTCGAACCCTCGATGCCGGTGAACTGCTTCGCGACGTAGGTGTTCTGCGACAGGAAGCGCTGGATGCGACGGGCGCGGTTGACGAGGATCTTGTCCTCTTCGGAGAGCTCGTCGATACCGAGGATGGCGATGATGTCCTGCAGCTCCTTGTTGCGCTGGAGGATCTGCTTGACGCGAACCGCGGTGTTGTAGTGGTCCTCGGCGATGTAGCGACGGTCGAGGATTCGCGAGGTCGACGTGAGCGGGTCCACGGCCGGGTAGATGCCCAGCGAGGCGATCTCACGGGAGAGCTCGGTCGTCGCGTCGAGGTGCGCGAACGTCGTGGCCGGGGCCGGGTCGGTGTAGTCGTCAGCCGGCACGTAGATCGCCTGCATCGAGGTGATCGAGTGACCACGCGTCGAGGTGATGCGCTCCTGGAGCGTGCCCATCTCGTCGGCGAGGGTGGGCTGGTAGCCCACGGCGGACGGCATACGGCCGAGGAGGGTGGAGACCTCGGAGCCGGCCTGGGTGAAGCGGAAGATGTTGTCGATGAAGAGCAGCACGTCCTGGTTCTGCACATCGCGGAAGTACTCCGCCATGGTCAGCGCCGAGAGCGCGACGCGAAGACGCGTGCCCGGCGGCTCGTCCATCTGGCCGAAGACGAGGGCGGTCTGGCCGAGGACGCCGGCCTCCTCCATCTCGACCATGAGGTCGTTGCCCTCACGGGTGCGCTCGCCGACACCGGCGAACACCGACACACCACCGTGGTCGCGGGCGACACGGGCGATCATCTCCTGGATGAGCACCGTCTTGCCCACGCCGGCGCCACCGAACAGGCCGATCTTCCCACCCTGCACGTAGGGGGTCAGCAGGTCGATGACCTTGATGCCGGTCTCGAACATCTGGGTCTTGGACTCGAGCTGGTCGAAGGCCGGGGCCTTGCGGTGGATGCCCCAGCGCTCCTTGACCTCGAAGGTCTCGCCCTCGGCGAGGTTCATGACCTCACCGGTGGTGTTGAAGACCTTGCCGAGCGTCTGGTCGCCGACGGGCACCGAGATCGGGCCGCCGGTGTCCTGGACCTGCGTGCCGCGGACGAGGCCGTCGGTCGGCTGCAGGGAGATGGCGCGGACCATGTTGTCGCCGATGTGCTGGGCGACCTCGAGGTTGAGGTTCTTGGTCTCCCCGAGCAGCTCCACCGACGTGGTCAGCAGGTTGTACTGCTCCGGCATGGCGTCGGCGGGGAACTCCACGTCGACGACCGGGCCGATGATGCGGGAGATGCGGCCGATGCCACCGGGGGTGGCGGCCTTGGTCTCTTCAGTGACAGTGGCAGTCATTGGTTTCTCTCTACCTTCTCAACTGGCGTCGGCGAGGGCGCTGGCGCCGCCCACGATCTCGCTGATCTCTTGGGTGATCTCAGCCTGGCGAGCCTGGTTGGCCAACCGGGTGTACTTCTTGATGAGCTCTTCGGCGTTGTCCGTGGCCGACTTCATCGCCTTCTGGCGCGAGGCGAGCTCGGACGCGGCGGCCTGCAGCAGGCAGTTGAAGATGCGCGCCGTGACGTACTTCGGCAGCAGCGCATCGAGCACCTGCTCGGCACTCGGCTCGAACTCGTAGAGCGGCAGGACGTCGTCGTCGGCCGGGGCCTCTTCGCCCTCGACGACCTCGAGCGGCAGCATGCGGATGACGTCGGGCTCCTGGGTCACCATGTTCACGAACCGCGTGAACACGATGTGCACCTCGTCGACACCACCCTCGTCGTAGTCGCGGTTGAACGCGGCGACCAGGGTCTCCCCGATCTCCCGCGCGACCTCGAAGTTGGGCTGGTCGGTGAAGCCGGTCCACTCGTCGGCGTACTCGCGCTTGCGGAACTTGTAGAAGCCCACCGCCTTGCGTCCGACGAGGAAGGGGGTGACCTCCTTGCCGTCCGCCTTGAGCTCGCCGATGAGGCGCTCGCTCTCCTTGAGGACGGAGGAGCTGTAGGCGCCGGCGAGGCCACGGTCGGAGGTCACGACGAGCACGGCGGCGCGGCGCACCTCCTCGGACTCGGTGGTCAGCGGGTGGTCGACGTTGGAGAACGTCGCCACGGCCGAGACCGCCCGGGTCAGCGCACGCGCGTACGGCGAGGACTCGCGCACCCGCTGCTGCGCCTTGACCACGCGGGAGGCTGCGATGAGCTCCATCGCGCGCGTGATCTTCTTGGTCGCCTGGACGGACCGGATGCGCTGGCGGTAGACCCGCATCTGCGCTCCCATATGTTGCCGCCTCTCTCGTTCGTTCCTGGTGCGGCTGGTCGCCGCTGATCAGTTCTGGGGTGCGAGGGGGTGTGCCCCCGCTGCCGCTCGCTGTGGGTGCCGGGTGCGCGACTGGCGCGCACCCGGCAGCCGACTCAGCGCTTCTGCTTGACGATCTGCTCCTGCTCGACCTCGTGCTCGAGCTCGCCCGGGTCGGCCTCGTGGCCGACGGGGGTGTTCTCGGAGCCGGAGGCGGCGAACTGCTGCTTGAAGGCCGTCACGGCCTCCTCGAGACCGGAGCGGGTCTCGTCCTCGAACTTCTTGGACTCGCGGATGGCGTCCAAGAGGCCCTTCTTCTCGCGACGCAGGTAGTCGAGGAACTCGGTCTCGAAGCGGGACACGTCCTCCACCGCGACGGAGTCGAGCTGGCCGGTGGTGCCGGTCCAGATGGAGACGACCTGCTCCTCGACCGGGAACGGCGCAGCCTGCTTCTGCTTGAGGAGCTCGACGAGGCGGGCACCCTTCGCGAGTTGGGCACGCGAGGCCGGGTCGAGGTCCGAGGCGAACATGGCGAAGGCCTCCATGGCGCGGAACTGCGCGAGGTCGAGCTTCAGACGACCGGAGACCTCCTTCATGGCCTTGATCTGCGCAGCGCCACCGACACGGGAGACGGAGACACCCACGTCGATCGCGGGACGCACGTTGGCGTTGAACAGGTCGGCCTGGAGGTAGATCTGGCCGTCCGTGATCGAGATGACGTTGGTCGGGATGTAGGCGGACACGTCACCGGCCTTGGTCTCGATGATCGGCAGACCCGTCATGGAGCCGGCGCCGAGCTCGTCGGACAGCTTCGCGCAACGCTCCAGCAGGCGGGAGTGCAGGTAGAAGACGTCACCGGGGTAGGCCTCGCGGCCCGGCGGACGACGCAGCAGCAGCGACACGGCGCGGTAGGCCTCGGCCTGCTTGGAGAGGTCGTCGAACACGATGAGGACGTGCTTGCCCTGGTACATCCAGTGCTGGCCGATGGCCGAGCCGGTGTACGGCGCGAGGTACTTGAAGCCGGCCGAGTCGGACGCGGGGGCCGCGACGATGGTCGTGTACTCGAGGGCGCCGGCCTCTTCCAGCGTGCCGCGGACGGCAGCGATGGTGGAGCCCTTCTGGCCCATGGCGACGTAGATGCAGCGGACCTGCTTCTCGGGGTCGCCCGAGTCCCAGTTCTGCTTCTGGTTGATGATCGTGTCGACCGCGACCGTGGTCTTGCCGGTCTGGCGGTCACCGATGATGAGCTGGCGCTGGCCGCGACCGATGGGGGTCATGGCGTCGACGGCCTTGAGGCCGGTCTGCAGCGGCTCGTGCACCGACTTGCGCTGCACCACGGTGGGGGCCTGCAGCTCGAGGGCACGACGCTCGGTCGTGGCGACCTCGCCGAGGCCGTCGATCGGCTGGCCGAGCGGGTTGACGACACGACCGAGGAACGCGTCACCGACGGGCACGGAGAGCACCTCTCCGGTCCGCTTGACCTCCTGGCCCTCCTCGATCGCGGAGAAGTCACCGAGGATGACGACGCCGATCTCGTGGACGTCGAGGTTGAGCGCGAGGCCCAGCGTGCCGTCCTCGAACTCGAGCAGCTCGTTGGTCATGCACGAGGGCAGGCCCTCGACGTGGGCGATGCCGTCGCCGGCGTCGCTGACGCGGCCGACCTCTTCGCGGGAGGCCGTGCCGGGCTCGTAGGACTGAACGAAGTTGTCCAGTGCGTCCCGGATCTCCTCCGGACGGATCGAAAGCTCCGTCATCTGATCTCTTCTCCCTTGAGTGGTGCAGTGACCGGCGCCGAGGGGGCTCGGACCGGAAGGCGTTGTGGTGGTCGTGCTCTGGAGTTGTGGTGCGCGCCGTCAGCCGGCGATGTGCCTGCGGGCCTCGTCGAGGCGCCGCAGGACCGTGCCGTCGACGACCTCGTCGCCGACCTGCACGCGGATGCCACCGATGACCTGCTCGTCGCGGACGACCTGGAGCACGATGGTCTTGCCGTAGATGTTCTGCAGTGCCGCGGCAAGGCGCTCGCGCTGCTGCTCGGTGAGGTCGGTCGCCGCAGTGACGACGGCCGTGACCTGCTCGCGCCGCGTGGCCGCGAGCGCGAGGTAGCCCTCGAGCGTGCGGTCGAGCTTGCGCCCGCGGGGGGCCAGCACGGCCTGGCGTGCGAGCCGGACCGTCTCCTCGCTGGCCTTGCCCTCGAGGAGCTGCGAGACGACCGACGCCTTGGCCTGCGGGTCACCCTGACGGTTCGTCAGGCGGTCACGCAGGTCCGGGTTGCCGGCCACGATCCGCTCGAAGCGGAACAGCTCGTCCTCGACCCGGTCGATGGACCCGTTGGCCTCGGCACCGGCGAGCAGTGCCTCGATCCCGAGCCGCTCGACGGTGTCCGACAGGTCGCGCTCGGTCGCCCAGCGCTGGCCCACGAGGGCCTTCACCACGACGACGGTCTCCGGGGAGACCTTGCCCGAGAGAAGGCGCTCGGCGAGCTCCTGCTTCCCGGACGCCTCGCGCGACGGGTCCGCGAGGGCCCGGCGCAGCGTGGCGCTGCTGTCGATGAGCGCCGTGACGGCGAGGAGCTCCTCGGCGAGGGTCCGGCGGTCCGTCCCCGCGGAGAGCGCGGCCTCGAGGGCCGTGCTCCCGGCGATGGCGGAGGCGCGCGAAGAACCACGCATCAGGCGCCCTCTCCGACCTTCTCGGGCTGGACCTGTCCAGACTCGAGCTCGGCGAGGAAGCGGTCGACGATGCCACGCTGGCGGGCCTCGTCCTCGAGGGACTCACCGACGATGCGGCTGGCCAGGTCGGTCGACAGGCGACCCACCTCTGCACGCAGGGAGACGACGGCCTGCTGGCGCTCCGCCTCGATCTGCTTGTGCGCGGCCTCGGTGATGCGAGCCGCCTCGGTCTGCGCGTGACCGCGCATCTCCACGACGATCGCCGCACCCTGCTCGCGAGCCTCCTCGCGGATGCGCGCGGCCTCGGCGCGAGCCTCGGCCAGCTGGGCCTGGTACTGCTCCAGGGCAGCCTGGGCCTGCTGCTGGGCCTCTTCGGCCTGCTGCATACCGCCCTCGATGGCGGCGGTCCGCTCGGCGTACAGCTCCTCCATGCGCGGGACGACCTTGGTCTTGTACAACCAGTACAAGATCCCGAAGGAGATCAGCCCGACGATCATCTCGGCGGGGTGCGGGAGCAGCGGGAACCCCGAGGGGAAACCCACGCCTTCAGCGGCGACTACGGATGCGAGTGACACGTCGCTTCCTATCTGTTGGAGCTCGGGCAGGGGGATGACGACTCGGTGGAGGTCAGCCCTGGAAGACGAACGCGAAGACCAGACCCAGGATGGCCAGGGCCTCGGTGATCGCCATGCCGGTGAAGGCGATGGTCTGGAGCATTCCGCGAGCCTCGGGCTGACGCGCGACGCCGTTGATGTAGGCGGCGAAGATCAGACCGACACCGATGCCGGGGCCGATCGCGGCGAGGCCGTATCCGAGGTAGGCAATGTCGCCAGTCATGTCTGTGTTCCTTTCGGTGGCACCGGGACCGCTTCCCGGTGTCGGGGGTGTGGATATTCAGGTGGTGCACGCGAGGCCTGTGGCCTCGACGGTCGAACGGCTAGTGGTGCTCGGACACCGCGTCCGAGATGTACAGCGCCGCAAGCAGGGTGAAGATGAACGCCTGCAGGAACTCGATGAGGAGCTCGAAGAACGTCATGCCGATCGAGAACCCGAAGGCGAGGACGCCCGAGAAGTTCAGGAAGAGGTTGCTGCCGTGCAGCAGGAGGTACTCGCCGCCGAGGATGAAGACCAGCAGCATGAGGTGACCCGCCAGCATGTTGCCGAACAGTCGCAGCGCGAGCGTCAGCGGGCGGATGACGAAGTAGGTGAGGAACTCCAGGACGAACAGGATCGGCTTGAGCCAGCCGGGCAGGCCCGGGGGGATCAGGGACTTGAAGTACGGGAGGACGCCGTGCTTACGACGGATCGCGACCGTGTGGTAGACGACGTAGACGATCAGCGTGAGCACGATCGGGATGCCGACCCGGCTCATCGTCGGGAACTGCACGAACGGGATGATCCCGAAGAGGTTGTTCAGGAGGATCATCGTGAACAAGGTGAACAGCAGCGGCACGAACTGCATGAAGTCCTTGGTGCCGATGATGTCGCGGCCGATGGTGTTGCGCACGAAGTTGTACGCCCCCTCGGCCATGAACTGCGTCTTGCCGGGGACGACGGTCATCTTGCGCGACACCGAGACGAAGAACCAGCCCAGGATGCCCACCGAGATCAGCAGCACCAGCGCAGGACGGGTGAGCACCCACGGGCCGGTTCCGTCGAACGGCACCACCGGCCACCAGAAGTCGGCGACGCCGGGGGTCTCGAACCCGCCTTCGCCTCCTGCGGCCACGAGGTTCGCGACCAGGTCCGCAGACACCATGTTTGGGCTCACTGCCTCTCCTCGAATGAACTGACGATCAACCCGAGCACCCCGAGGACTTCACGGTCGGTGCGGGACAACCGGGACGAACGCATGCTCGACGCCGGCTCGGCGCAGAACGGTAGGTACGCTACCCGACTCCATGACCGGGGGGCGACGCGGGACCTTGCGGTCACTGGCCCTCTCCCGTCGTCGTGGTCCGGGGGGTCTGGTCCGCGGGCGACCCGGGGGTCGGGGCGCCCTCTGCGGGGGTGTCGTAGACGGGCACGCGGGCGTTGCGCCACGCGCGCATCTGGGCCACCTGCCAGGTGACGACGGCGACCAGCATCGCGATGCCGGCGGCACGGCTGTCGAGGCTGTCGACGCGGCGGGCGACGACGAGGACCCCGAGCAGGACCAGCACCTGGGCGAAGTACACGCTCATGCCCACGGCCATGAACAGGACGGGGTTCTTGTCCTTGACGACCTTGTCCATGACCAGCAGGCCCGAGGCGAAGAACACGACGGCGATGACGACGCCGACGACGGCGGACAGCCCCCCGTCCACACCGCGCACGAGTGCCAGCACGACCGAGGTCACCAACCCCACGACGAGAGTGGGGACCAGGGATCCGCGCAAGGTCGCGCTGAACGGGTAGGAACCCGTCTGGGCGCTCTGCTGCGTCATCGATGGCCTGCCTGATCGTCGGGGCTGGACTGCCTGGCGAAAGGGTTGGTCACACCCGTCTGTGGGCGCTTGTGAAAGGTATCACAAGCGCTTCCGGCCACCAAAGCCGCCTCGTCCGGGACCGGGCCGGTGCCGCCGCTAGCCTGCCGGGATGAGTGCCACCCTGCCCACCGGCGTCCCACTGGTCGGTCGCCACGTGCGCCTCGACCCCGTCCGCCCGGAGGACGCCGAGGGCCTGCACGTGGTCCACAGCGACCCGGTCGTCTACACGCAGGGCTACGTCATGGCGGCCCCTCCCCCGGACCTCGCGGCGACGCAGGCGTGGGTCGCGGCGGCGATCGCGGCACGCGGAGCCGGCCGCACGGCATACACGGTCCGGCTCACCGGGGTCGGCGGGCTGGGTGACGCGGGCACGGTCGTGGGCACCACGTCGCTGGGCGACGTCGACGTCGTCAACGAGCGCGCCCACATCGGCTGGACTCTCTACGGCTCGCGCTGGTGGGGCACCGCGGTGAACCCCGAGTGCAAGCTCCTGCTGCTCGGGCACGCCTTCGAGCTGGGGTTCGGGCGGGTCAAGATCCAGACCGACGCCGTGAACACCCGCTCGCAGGCCGCGATCGCCAGGCTCGGCGCCACCCGCGAGGGGGTGCTGCGCCGGCACACGAGGCGCGCCGACGGGACGTTCCGCGACACGGTGGTCTTCAGCATCCTCGCCGACGAGTGGCCGACGGTCCGCGAAGGGCTCGAGGCACGGCTGCTCCAGACCGGCTGACACCATCGCCGCAGCCGGGGTGGGAGGTGCGGCTACAGGACGCGCCGGGCCCGCCCGCCCGCGGGCGCCCACTGCGGCAGCCACACGGTGAGGACGCCGACGAGGAGCACCGCCCCGAGGACACCCCCGGCCGCGACCCACGGCTCGAGGAAGATGAAGCTCACGGCACCCAGGGCCGCGACCGCCGCCCACAGCCACAGCAGCAGCACCGCCCGACGGTGCCCGTGGCCGATCTGCAGCATCCGGTGGTGCAGGTGCTGCTTGTCCGGGCTCCAGGGCCGCTCCCCCCTCGCCGTGCGGCGCACCACGGCGAGCAGGATGTCGACCAGGGGCAGCAGGATGATCGCGCCGGGGACGACGAGCGGCAGCAGCGTCGCGGCGACGGGGTTCGTGCTCACCTGCGAGGGGGTGACGTTGCCCGTGGTGGAGATCGTCGCCGCGGCCAGCAGCAGGCCGAGGAGCAGCGCCCCCGAGTCCCCCATGAACAACCGGGCCGGGTGGTAGTTGTGCGGCAGGAAGCCCAGGCAGCAGCCGATCAGGGCGGCGGAGATGAACGTCGCCGAGGAGAACACGTTCGGCGGGTCGAAGGTGCGCGAGATGCCGTAGCTGTAGATGAAGAACGCCGAGGCGGCGATGACGACGACCCCCGCCGCGAGTCCGTCGAGCCCGTCGATGAAGTTCACGGCGTTGGTGAACACGACGACGGCGAACACCGTGAGCCCCACCATGAAGGGCTCGGGCAGCACCGTCACCCCGCCGATCGGCAGCTGGAACAACATCACCCCGCTGAACGCCATGATCCCGGCGGCGATCATCTGCCCACCCAGCTTGGTCAGCCAGTCGAGCTCACGCACGTCGTCGATCGCCCCGAGCAGGCAGACGATCCCAGCGCCGAGCAGCGTCCCCTTGAGCTCGGGACCGAGGGCGAAGACCTGACCGAGGTAGGGCAGCTGGCTGGCCGCGAGCATCGAGGCCGCGAACCCCAGGAAGATCGCCACCCCGCCCAGGCGCGGGATCGGCGTCGAGTGGACGTCACGGTCGCGCACCGGGGTGAAGGCCCCGGTGCGCACGGCGATGGCACGCATGAGCGGCGTCGCGGCATACGTGATCACCGCGGCGACCATCAGGACGAGGAGGTACTCGCGCACTCAGGCGCCTCTCGGGTGGGTCGGGACTCAGCCTCGAGGGTATGCCGGGAACCTGGTCACGAGGTCCGTCACGCCCGCGCGGACCTCCTTGGAGACCGCGTGCTCGGGGTCGGCGTCGCCCTCGATGACGGCCTTGGCGATGAGGTCGGCGACGGTGCGCATCTCGTCGGTACCCATGCCCTGGGTGGTGACGCACGGGGTGCCGACACGGATGCCGCTGGCGATGTTGGGCTTCTGCGGGTCGAACGGGATGGCGTTCTTGTTGAGGACGATGCCGGCACCGTCGGCCCGGGCTTCGGCGTCGGCACCGGTCACGCCCACACCCTGGAGGTCGTGCAGCGACAGGTGGGTGTCGGTGCCGCCGGTGGTCGGACGGATCCCCTTCTCCCCCAAGGACGTCGCGAGGACCTTGGCGTTCTCGATGACCTGCTTGGCGTAGGTCTGGTACTCCGGCGTCGCGCACTCCTTGAAGTTCACGGCCTTGGCCGCGATGGTGTGCATCTGCGGGCCACCCTGCATCATCGGGAAGACGGCCTTGTCGAGCTTGGCCTGGTGCTCGGCCTTGCAGACGAGCGCACCGGAGCGCGGGCCGCGCAGGACCTTGTGGGTCGTGAAGGTGACGACGTCGGCGTGGGGCACCGGGCTCGGGATCGCCTTGCCGGCGACGAGTCCGATGAAGTGCGCGGCGTCGACCCAGAAGATGGCGCCGATCTCGTCGGCCAGCTTCCGGAAGAACTCGAAGTCGATGAGACGCGGGATCGCCGAACCGCCGGCAAGGATCACCTTGGGTCGGTGCTCCTTGGCGAGGCGCTCGACCTCGGCGTAGTCGATGTCCTCGGTCTCGCGGTCGACGCCGTAGTGCACGGCGTTGAACCACTTGCCGGAGAAGGAGACCTTGGTGCCGTGGGTGAGGTGGCCACCCATGGGCAGCGCCATCGCGAGGATGGTGTCGCCGGGCGACATGAACGCGCCGTAGACCGCCTGGTTGGCACTCGCGCCGGAGTGCGGCTGGACGTTCGCGTGGTCGGCACCGAACAGCGTCTTGCACCGCTCGATGGCCAGCGTCTCGGCCTTGTCGACCTCGGAGCACCCGCCGTAGTAGCGCCGCCCGGGGTAGCCCTCGGCGTACTTGTTGGACAACGTGGAGCCGAGCGCGGTCAGCACCTCGGGGCTCGACATGTTCTCCGACGCGATGAGCTGCAGTCCGCCGCGGATGCGGTCGAGCTCGGAGACGAGGACCCCTGCGATCTCCGGGTCGAAGGACTCCAGGGCACCGAAGTCGGAGCCGTAGAAGGTGTCGCTCTGGGTCATCGGGTCTCTCCTGGGTGGTCGGCGGAGGTGCGCTCGGCGGTCGGATCCGCGGGCAACTCTAGGGCCTGCGTCGGCTCCGTCCCCGGGGTGTCCGGCGTCGGTGCGAGCGCGTCGACGCGCAGCGGCTGGGGCTCGTCGTCGGACTCCGCGGGCTCGGCAGGCTCGGGCTCGGGCTCGGGCTCGGCAGGCTCGGCGGACTCGGGCTCGGCAGGCTCGGCAGGCTCGGCGGGGTGCAGGACGGCGTCGATCTGCTGCTGCGTGACCGCCCCTGCGCGCAGGACCTCGGGCTCCGAACCCGTGCAGTCGATGATGGTCGACACCTCGCTGCTCGTCGTCGGCCCCGCGTCGAGGTACACGGCGACCGAGGCCCCGAGCTGGGCCGCGGCGTCGGTGATGGTGGTGGCCGGCGGCTGACCCGTCAGGTTGGCGCTGGTCACCGCCATCGGCCCCACCTCGCTGAGCAGCGCGAGGGCGGTGTCGTCCTGCGGCATGCGCACCGCGACGGTCCCGTTGGTGTCTCCGAGGTCCCACATGAGCGAGGACTGTGCCTTGAACACCAGGGTCAGCGGTCCGGGCCAGAACTCACGGATGAGGTCGCGCGCCCACGCCGGGATGTCGGTGGCCAGGCCGTCGACGGTGCGGACGCTCGGCACGAGGACGGGGGGCGGCATCTCGCGCCCGCGGCCCTTGGCCGCGAGGACGGAGGCGACGGCCTCGGCGGAGAAGGCGTCGGCGCCGATGCCGTAGACGGTGTCCGTCGGCAGGACCACGACGCCGCCGTCGCGGACGACCTCAACGGCGGCAGCGATCCCCTCGGCGCGCCCGGACTCGGTGGTGCAGTCGTACACAGGGCTCATGCCCGCCAGCGTAGTTGTGCTCACCCCATCCGGACGCGCCGGTCGATCAGCGGACGATCTTGAAGTTGATCATCCTCGTCTCGAGGGCCCCCATGAGGCGCAGCCACACCGGCAGCAGCATCTCGGTGCCACGGGCGGTGCTGAGGTCGCCGAGGTCGATGACATCGGTGTGGCCGAAGCTCTCGAGCAGCTCGGCCACCACGGCCTTGGCGTCCTGGTGGTCACCGGAGACGAACACCGAGGTCGACTCGCCGAGGCCGGCGGGACGCACCATGAGCTCGGCGGTGAGGGTGTTGAGCGACTTCACGACCCTGGCCTGCGGGAACTCGCGCTGGATCTGCTCCAGCGACGAGCTGACCTCCGGCAGGTCGATCAGGCGCGGACGGCCACCGTCGCGCGGGGGCGCCCGGTCAGGTCGACCTCGTCGTGCACGTCGGTCCATCGACCGCTGCGGCGCAGTCCCGCGGGCAGCGACTCGCCCTGGCTGTCGGCGTGCTCCATCACGAGCACGCCACCTGGCTTGAGCAGCACCGCAGCACGAGCGGCGACGGCCAGCGGGATGGCGAGGCCGTCCTCGCTGCCGCCGTACAACGCGAGCTCCGGGTCGTGGTCGCGGACCTCGGGGTCGAGCGGCACCATGCCGACCGGGATGTACGGCGGGTTCGACACGACGACGTCCACCGTCCCGTCCAGCCCGGGGAACGCCGAGGTCGCGTCGCCGTGCACGAGGGTCACCGGCAGCCCGCAGTCGGCGACGTTGCGCGCCGCCCAGGCGTGCGCGTCCTCCCCCAGCTCCACGGCGTACACGGTCGCGGTCGGGACCTCGTCGGCGACGGCCAGCGCGATGGCACCCGAGCCGGTGCACAGGTCGACCACCACCGGGGTGCCCTCGACCGCGCGGGCGGCGTCGATGGCGAACCCGGCCACCACCTCGGTCTCCGGCCTCGGCGTGAACACCCCCGGACCGACCGACAGCTCGAGGTTGCGGAACGCCGCGCGGCCGGTGAGGTGCTGGAGCGGCACCCGGTCGGCGCGGTGCTCCACGAGACGGGCGTATGCCGCCGGGTCGGGGCCCGCGGCGCCGAGCACCATCGCGGTGCGCAGCTCCCCCACCGGGCGTCGCATGACGTGGGCGGCCAGGGCGAGGGCGTCGGTCTCCGGGGAGGGGACGCCGGCCTCGGTGAGCCGTGAGGCTGCGGCACGCACCGCCGTCCGGAGGTCGGGCGAGCCGGCGCCGGGAGCGCCGGCGGTCACGACCCCGAGCCCGAGGACGCCTCGGCGACGGCTGCCATGCGGGCCGCCTCGTCGGCGTCGACCGCCGACTGGACGACGGCGTCGAGCTCGCCGTCGAGGACGGTGTCGAGGTTGTAGGACTTGAAGCCCGTGCGGTGGTCCGAGAGGCGGTTCTCGGGGTAGTTGTAGGTGCGGATCCGCTCGCTGCGGTCGACGGTGCGGATCTGGCTGCGGCGCGCGGCGCTCGCCTCGGCGTCGGCGGCGTCCTGGGCCAGCTGGTGCAGCCGGGCACGCAGCACGCGCATGGCCGACTCCTTGTTCTGGAGCTGGCTCTTCTCGTTCTGGCAGGAGACGACGGTGCCGGTCGGCAGGTGCGTGATCCGGACGGCCGAGTCGGTCGTGTTGACCGACTGACCGCCGGGGCCAGAGCTGCGGTAGACGTCGATCTTCAGGTCGTTCTCGTGGATGACGACCTCGACCTCCTCGGCCTCGGGCATCACGAGCACGCCGGCGGCTGAGGTGTGGATCCGCCCCTGGCTCTCGGTCACCGGCACCCGCTGGACGCGGTGCACACCGCCCTCGTACTTGAGGCGGGCCCACGGGGCCTCGCCGGGCTGCGGCGTGCCCTTGGCCTTGACGGCCATCCGGACGTCCTTGTAGCCGCCGAGGTCGGACTCGGTCGCGTCGATCAGCTCGGTCTTCCAGCCGCGCAGCTCGGCGTACCGCAGGTACATCCGGAGCAGGTCGCCGGCGAACAGGGCCGACTCCTCGCCACCCTCCCCCGCCTTGACCTCGAGGATCACGTCCCGGTCGTCGTCGGGGTCGCGCGGCACGAGAAGTCGGCGCAGCTTGTCCTCGGCCGCCTCCAGGGTGGCCTCGAGCGAGGGCACCTCGGCAGCGAACTCTGCGTCCTCCTTGGCCATCTCGCGCGCGGCGGCGAGGTCGTCGGTGGCCGCGTGCCACGCGTGGTAGGCCGCGACGGTCGGTCCCAGCGCGGCATACCTCTTGTTGAGGCGGCGGACGAGGTCCTGGTCACCGAAGACCGCCGGGTCGGCCAGCTGCTGCTCGAGGTCGGCGTGCTCGGAGACGAGGGCGGCGGCGGACTCCAACATGAGGGCTCCTGAGGTGGTGCGTGGGGACTTCGTGGGGGTGCCCTGCCACGGGCGTCGGGCGTCGGGCGTTCGGCACGGTGGCAGGTAAAGCAATGCGCCGGCCCTGACCACGAGGGTCAGGACCGGCGCATCGGGAAAGCTACTTGCTCTCGGCTGCGGCCTTCTTGCCGTAGCGGGCCTCGAAGCGGGCCACGCGGCCACCGGTGTCGAGGATCTTCTGCTTGCCGGTGTAGAACGGGTGGCACTGCGAGCAGACCTCGGCGCGCATCTGGCCGGAGGTGGCCGTGCTGCGGGTCACGAAGGTGCTGCCACAGGTGCAGGTCACCGTCGTCTCGACGTACTCGGGGTGGATGTCCTTCTTCACTTCGCGCTCCTTGAGTCATGAGACCGGGTCGGCCGGGCGGAGTGCCCTGGCTGCCGTGAACCGGTCAGCGGTCAAGTGTGCCAGACAGCGGCGCACATCTCCTAAACGGTGGAGGCCTGCTGCCCATTCCCTGCGGGCCCGGGCGTCGCCGCGGCGCCGACGGCAGCAGGCGACCGCCGCGGCGACGAGGGCGTCGGTGCGCTGAGCAGCGGGAGGGTGATGGTCATGGTCGTGCCCTCTCCTTCGACCGAGCGGAAGCTCAGGGTGCCGTCATGCCCCTCGACGATGGCACGCACGATGGCCAGGCCGAGGCCGGTGCCGGGGATGGCCTGGGCGTTGGCGTTGGAGGCCCGGAAGAAGCGGTCGAAGAGCTTGGCCTGGTCCTTCTCGGGGATGCCGATCCCGGTGTCGGAGACGATGATCTCGACGGTGCGCCCCACGGCACGCGTGGTGATCGTCGCGACGCCCCCGGCGGGGGTGAACTTCACCGCGTTGGACCCGAGGTTGATGAGCGCCCGCTCGAGCTGGATGCGGTCGACGTGGACCTTGAGGCACGGGTTGACGGCGTCGACCTCGAGGCGGACCGACCCCGCGGCCGCAACCGGCTGGAGCATCTCGGTGACACCACGGACCATGTCGCTGACGAGCACGTCCTCGGGGTCGGACTCGAGCCCGGTCGCCTCGATCTTGTTGAGCACCAGCAGGTCCTCGATGAGCCCGCGCAGCCGTGCGGCGTTGCGGCCGATGACACGCAGGGCCGACTGCTGGGTGGGGGCGAGGTTTCCGTAGTCGCCGTCCTCGAGCAGCTCGAGGTAGCCGCTGATCGAGGTGAGCGGGGTGCGCAGCTCGTGGCTGACCGTCGCCATGAAGTCGGTCTTCTGGCGGTCGAGCTCGGTGAGCCGACGCACCTGCTCGACCTGCATCTCGTTGAGGCGGAGCTGCGCGATCGTCTGGGCGAGGTAGCCCGCGCTCTGCTGGACGGCCTGGATCTCGAACCGGCGCCAGCGGCGGTAGATGTCGACGGTCATCAGCGCCAGCACACCGAGCCCGCGCTCACCCACACCCACCGGGACCATCACCAGCGACCGCGCGCCGGTCGCCCGGTGGAAGGCCGCCGCGCGCTCGTCACGGGCGACCTCGGGGTCGAGCAGGTCGCGGATGACGAACACCGAGCCTTCGCGGCGCAGCTCACGGTTCACGTCGGGGACGCTGGCGGACAGCGACGGCGGAAGGGGTGGCAGCGGGGGCAGATCCTCGCGGTGCCACTGGACCCGCTCGTCCACCGCGGTCTCGCCGTCGCCCAGGGTGTAGAGCAGGACACGGTCGGCGTTCATGACGGTGCCGAGGTGGGAGCAGACCAGCCGCAGCACCTCCTCGATGTCGTCGACGCTGCGCACCATCTGGGCGACGTCCAGCACCAGCTCGTGCATGCGCAGCACCTGGGCCTGCTCCTCGAGGAGTCCCCGGTTGGTCGTGGTGAGGTCGTTGAAGTCGTCGGCGAGCGCCCTGATCTCCGCCGCGCCGGCCTTGCCGTCGGCCATGGCGAGGGTGTCGCCCGCACGTTGGCGGCCCACGACGCCCCGCAGTCGTCCGATCGGGCGGGACAGCGAGCCCTCGATGGTGCGCCACATGAAGTAGGCAGCGATGAAGGAGAGTGCGGTGAGGACGGCCATGGTGATGAGGAGTCGGTCGAAGGCGCCGGCGATGCGCTCGCGCGCCTGCATCCGTTGCCCGGCGAGCTGGGACTCCAGGGTTGCCGAGACCGCCCTGAAGTCGGCGAACCGCGTGTCGGCGCCGGCGACGACCCGCGCCAGGCCGGGCCCGTCGGTGGGTCGCGGCTGGGCGACCCACGAGAACCACGCCCTGATGGCGGTCTCCTGGCGCTCGGACAGCTCCACGTACCGCTCACGCTCGCCGGCGGTGAGCACGTCCCGCTGGAAGACCTCCTGCTGCTGGGCGATCATGCGCTCCACCGCGCTCATCGAGCGCCGCAGGGCGGGTGTCTCGTCCGCGTCCCCGTCGACGGTCCGCGCCCACGACGCGTTGGCGTCCGTCATCTGCTGACGCACCGCGGTCGTGGAGTCGATCGCCGGTGAGAACACCTGGCTCGACCGGGCGGTGTCGTGGGAGTTGGCCCGCACCGTCAACAGCGCAGCACCGGCGACCACAGGCACGATGCAGAGCAGCGTGACGATGAGGAGTCGGAGCTGGGCCGAGACCGACCACTCGGCCGGCCGGCTCAAGGCTGGGCCTCGTCGAAGCCCGTGCGGGTCATGACGCCCCAGACCTGCTTCTTGCCGCGCAGGCTCGCCCACCACCCGGACAGGCGCCAGTAGACGGTGAGCTGCCGGTAACCGACGTTCTCGAGGATCGCCGCCGCGAGCGTGATGAAGAGGTCGCGCCACCGGGTGTAGCGGTGGAAGGCCCACTCCTCCACGGACATCGCCGCGAGCGTGATGAGGATGGCGAGGCCATAGGCCAGCACGAGGAACAAGATTGCGTACGGGACGTTGACGAGGCCGAGCGCGAGGCCCAGGACCACGAAGATGATGCCGAAGCCTTCGAGCAGCGGGGCGGCGAGCTCGAACAACCAGTAGTACGGCAGGACGACCCACCCGATGCGGCCGTACTTCTTGCGGAACATCATGCCGCGGTAGGCCCACAGAGTCTCCCAGAGGCCGCGGTGCCAGCGACGGCGCTGGCGGGCCAGCACGGCGTAGCTCGACGGCACCTCGGTCCAGCACACCGGCTCGGGGACGAACTCGACCGCGTAGTCGCGGCCCTCGTCCATCATCTTGCGGTGGATGCGCAGGACCAGCTCGAAGTCCTCGCCGATGCTGTTGGGGTCCAGGCCACCGGTCTCGACCACGACGTCGCGACGGAACATCCCGAACGCGCCGCTGATGAGGATGAGCATGCCCAGGCGCGACCAGCCGGTGCGCCCGACGAGGAACGCCCGCAGGTACTCCACGACCTGGATTCGGGCGATCCACTCGGTCGGCATGGCGAGCCGGACCAGTCGGCCGGACAGCACGCGACTGCCGTTGACGGCGCGGATCGTGCCACCGGTGGCGACCATGCGGGTGGGGTCGTCCGTGAACGGCTTGCTGACACGCAGGAGGGCGTCGGGCTCGAGGATGGAGTCGGAGTCGATGAAGGCGACGAGGGGCTCGACGGCGATGTTGACGCCGGCGTTGATCGCCTCGCACTTGCCGGAGTTCGCCTTCTGGAGCACGACCAGGCGGGTGTGCCCGTCCCGGGGGACGTGGATGCCGTGGATCTCGGCACGCACCGGGATGTCCGACGGCATCTGGCGCGGGACCTGGACGAGGTCGAACGCCTCCCGCATCACCTCGAAGGTGCCGTCCGTGCTGCCGTCGTCGACGACGATGACCTCGTGGCGCGGGTAGCGCAGGCTGAGCATGGCGATCGTGGCGGTGACGATGCTCGCGGCCTCGTTGTGGGCCGGCATGACCACCGAGACGCCGAGCGCGAGCTCACCACCGAGGGTGTCGACGGACGCGTCGCGCATGCGCAGGTACCGCCGGAACTGGAACCCCGCGGTGATGATGAGCGCGAGGAAGGACAGGTTGATGACCACGAAGTAGGCCAGGATCGGGATCGCGGTGACCGAGTAGATCCACTGGACCGTGCCACGGAGTCCTTCGAGGACGCCGTTCATCGTCCGCCCGCCCTCAGGCCGGCGACCACCAGGGCGAGACCGGCGGCCGGCTGGTCCCGCCGCTCCTCGAGCGCGGCGACGCCGCGGGCCCCGGTCTGGGCCAGGGACTCCCCGGCGAGCTCGGCCAGGCGGGGGTCGGGGTCTGCGAGCAGGTCGACCAGGGTGTCGTGGGCCAGGGGTGAGCCGACCCGGCCCAGCGCCTGGGCGCAGGCACGTCGCAGGTCGGTGGGCTGGTCGGACTGCGTGTGCCGGGTGAGCAGGTCGACCTCGGAGTCCTGGCCGATCGAGCCCAGCGCCTGGGCTGCCTGGACGCGGACGGTCACGTCGGGGTCGGAGCCGATGAGCTCGCGCAGCTCCGGCAGTGCCTGGACGAACGTGCCGGCACCGGCGACGTGGGCGGCCACCATGCGGGTGCGCGGAGCAGGGTTGCGCATCGCGGCGCGCAGGACCGGGGCGATCTCGACGCCCATCTCGAGCAGGGCGTCCGCGGCCAGACCGGCGGGGATTCCCTCACCGACCCCGACCGAACGGAGCAGGGGGGCAGCCAACCAGGGGTCGGCCAGGTAGGACGCGGCATACGCGGCACTCGCGCGCACCTCGGCGGCGTCGTCCTCGAGGGCTTCGGAGATCAGGGCGGTGCTGTCCTCGACGCGGGCCAGGCCGAGCAGCTGGACGGCGTGCGCGCGGCGGACGGTCGACCGGTGGGTCGCGTCGGCCTTGGCCCGGTCCAGCGCACCGTGGTCCTTGAGCACGCTGACGAGCTGGGTCGCGGGTTCGCCGCGGACCTTGGCGAGGAGGCCGACGGCCGCCTCGTCGATCGCGTCCGCCGTCTCGCCGCGGGCGTCGCGCAGCACGGGGAAGCCCTCCGGCTCACCGGCGGCGAGCTCGATGAGGGCTCCACGCACGGGAGCCAGGGCGATGGCGGTGCGGGCCTCACGGCGCAGCCGCGAAACCTTCGAGAAGATCACGCTGAGGGCGAGCCCCAGGCAGACGACCAGGACGAGGAGCTCGACGCTCAGCAGGATCTGGCGCGTCGTCACCGGGCTCGGGCGAGCATGCCGTTCACCCGGTGCAGGAGCTCCCGGGGGCTGAACGGCTTGATGACGTAGTCGTCGGCTCCGACGGCGAAGCCGGTGTCGACGTCGCTGTCACGCGACTTGGCGCTGAGCAGCAGGACCGGCACGGCGCCGTTCTCGCTGTCGCGGATCTTGCGCAGGACGTCGATGCCGGAGAGCCCGGGCATCATGACGTCGAGGATGACCAGCGCCGGGCGCTCCGCCTGGAACGACTCCCAGGCGGCCAGTCCGTCGCCCACGGCCTCGACGGCGTAACCGGACTGCGTCAGCTTGAACTCTACGAGGTCGCGGATGTCCGGGTCGTCGTCGGCGATGAGCACGCGGGCCCCATCGGGCATGGCCACGGCTAGTCCTTTCGTCAGTCCTGAATCACTACGTTGCATTACATCAAATGTATGGCGTGCAGCAGGCAATGGACCGCGAGGGCGGGCATCCCTGCCGATCCCTTGGCAAATAGAGCCGAACGGCTTACTCCCGGGCTCCCTCGACCAGAGGAAAACGCCCGCGGACGGAATGAATGCCTCAGCACCCCGGACGTGACGGAGCCCGGCACCACGCCGGTGCCGGGCTCCATACGGTGGTCTCCCCCGCCCGGGGCGAGGGGTGACGGTCAGCTGTTGTCGTCGTCCGCAGGCTTCAGCGAGGAGTTCTGCTGGACCTGCATGAGGAACTCGACGTTGCTCTTGGTCTTCTTGATCCGGTCGATGAGCAGCTCGATGCCCTGCTGCTGGTCGAGGGCGGCGAGCACCCGACGCAGCTTCCACATGATCTTCAGCTCTTCGCCCGACAGGAGGATCTCCTCCTTGCGGGTGCCCGAGTTGTTGATGTCGACGGCCGGGAAGATGCGGCGGTTGGCGAGCCCACGGTCGAGCTTGAGCTCCATGTTGCCGGTGCCCTTGAACTCCTCGAAGATCACCTCGTCCATGCGGGAGCCGGTCTCCACCAGCGCGGTGGCGAGGATGGTCAGCGAGCCGCCGTCCTCGATGTTGCGCGCCGCGCCGAAGAACTTCTTCGGCGGGTAGAGGGCGGCGCTGTCGACACCACCGGAGAGGATGCGGCCGCTCGTCGGTGCGGCGAGGTTGTAGGCGCGACCCAGCTTGGTGATCGAGTCGAGGAGCACGACGACGTCGTGACCCATCTCGACGAGGCGCTTGGCCCGCTCGATGGCCAGCTCGGCCACCGTGGTGTGGTCCTCGGCGGGACGGTCGAAGGTCGAGGAGATGACCTCGCCCTTCACCGCACGCTGCATGTCGGTGACCTCCTCGGGGCGCTCGTCGACCAGGACGACCATGAGGTGGCACTCGGGGTTGTTGGTCGTGATCGCGTTGGCGATGGCCTGCATGACCATCGTCTTGCCGGCCTTGGCCGGGGCGACGATCAGGCCGCGCTGGCCCTTGCCGATGGGGGCGACGAGGTCGATGACGCGCGTCGTGAGCAGGCCAGGCTCGGTCTCGAGGCGCAGGCGCTCCTGGGGGTACAGCGGCGTGAGCTTGCCGAACTCGACGCGCTTGCGCGCCTCCTCGGGCGTCATGCCGTTGACCGTGTCGAGGCGGACGAGCGCGTTGAACTTCTGGCGCTGGTTCTGCTGCTGCTCCTCGGTCTGCGCCTTCACCGCACCGGTGATGGCGTCGCCCTTGCGCATGCCGTTCTTCTTGACGGCGCCGAGCGGCACGTAGACGTCGTTGGAGCCGGGCAGGTAGCCCGACGTGCGCACGAAGGCGTAGTTCTCCAGGACGTCGAGGATGCCGGCCACGGGGATCAGGACGTCGTCCTCGGCCACCTGCGGCTCGGACTCGTAGTCCCCGCCGTACTGGCGGTCCGTGCGACCGCGCTTGTCCCGGTTGCGGCTGCGGTTGCGGTTGCGACGACGGCCGCGACCCTCACCGTCGTCGTCGCCGTAGCCCTGGTTCTGGCCCTGGTTGCCCTGGTTCTGACCCTGACCGCCCTGGCTGCCGCGGTCGTCGCGGTCGTCCCGTTCGTTCTGGCGGTCGTCACGGTCGTTCTGGCGGTCGTTGCGCTGGTCGTTGGACCGGTCGTTGCGCTGGGGCTGCCGGTCGTCCCGCTCGTTCTGGCGGTCGTTTCGCTGCCGGTCGTCCCGCTCGTTCGCGCGGTCGTCACGGTCGTTCTGCCGGTCGGACCGCTGCTGGCGGTCGTTCTGCGCACGGTCGTCGCCGCCGCGGTCGCCACGGTTCTGGTCCCGGCTCTGCGCACGGTCGGCCTGCGGCTCTGCCTGCTGGGCCTGCTCGGCGCGACGCTCGGCGGCGCGGGCCGCGCGGTCGGCGCGAGCCTGCTGGCGCTGGGCGCGGGCCTGCTCGGCGCCGGCCCGCGGGGACTCGCTGCGGGTGGAGTCACCCTGCGGTGACTCGGAGCGGGGCGTCTCGGAACGTGCCGACGCAGAACGCTGGCCCTCGGAACGCGACGACTCAGGACGCGACGACTCGGAGTGCGGGGCCTCGGAGCGCGGGGCCTCGGAGCGCGTCGACTCGGCGACCGGTGCGGCGGCGGCCGGTGCCGCCTCGGCGGCGGGTCGCTCGGCGGGTCGCTCGGTGGCGACGTCACGACGCGGGGCGGACCCGCCGGACTGGCGGTCCTTGATGGCGGCGACGAGGTCGCCCTTGCGCATCTTGGCGGTCCCGGCGATGCCCATGCTGGCGGCGAGGCCCTGGAGCTCGGCCACCTTCATGGTGCTGAGCGCGCCGGAGCGTCGCGGCTTCTCGTCCTGCGCGGGCGCAGTGCCGAGAGTGGTGGTGTCTGTCACGAAGGATCCTTCCCCCTCGTATGCGGCCGGGTTCAGATCCCGAGCCGGTGCTTGGGTCGGCGATGGCCGACCGGTGGAGCCACATGCAGCACAGTGAGGCCAAGGCAGCGAAGGCTGCCGTCATGTGGAGGGTGCGACCCGCTCGGTGGTCCGCGAAGAGGCGGCATCGGCGGCGAGTGCGTGCTCAATGTAACACCGATGCCCGTGCGGGAAGTCCATCGTGTCCAGATTGTCGCCCAGCGCTACAACGCCCTGACCTGCGCGCCTTCGACGGGCACACCCGGGTCGAGCACCCGCCAGGCGGAGTCCACCAGCGGCGCCACGGCAGCGGCTCGGTCTGCCCTCGTCAGCACCAGCACCGAGGGCCCGGCGCCCGAGATCACCGCGGCGTGTCCGGCCTCGCGCAGCCGGTCGACGAGCTCCATCGACCCACCGAAGGACTCCCGTCGAGCCTCTTGGTGCAGCCACTCGCGCGTGCCGGCGAGCAGGTGCTCGGGATGGGCGGTCAGCGCCTGCACGAGCAACGCGGCCCGGGCCGAGTTGAGGGCCGCGTCGCCGTGGCGGACGTGCGACGGGAGGACCGACCGCGCCTTGGCGGTGGACAGCTGGGTGGCGGGCACGAGAACCCGGACGCGCACGTCCGGGTGCAGGGCGAGGCGCACGGTGTGGGTGCCGTCGTCCTCCCCGTCGGACCACGACAGGGTCAACCCGCCGTGGACGGAGGCGGACGAGTTGTCGGGGTGCCCCTCCAACCGGGCCGCCAGGGTGTTGGCAAAGGCGAGGTCGAGACCTTCGTCGGACCCGCGGCTTACATCGTGCAGGCCTTGTGCCGCAACGATTCCCGTGACGATCGCGGTCGCGGACGAGCCGAGTCCGCGGCCGTGCGGCACCTCGTTGCGACACCGAAGGTGCAGCCCAGCAGGCGCGTCGACCCCGAGCTCCTCCCACGCCCGGACCATCGAACGGTGGACCAGGTGGGTGGCGTCACGCGGCACGTCGGCCGAGCCCTCTCCCTCGACCTCGATCCGCAGGCCGGGCTCGTCGGTGACCGTCGCGACGCAGCTGTCCCACAGGCCGAGGGCCAGACCCACCGAGTCGAACCCGGGACCGAGGTTGGCGCTGCTCGCCGGCACCCGCACCTCGACTGACGCCCCCGGCCGCAGGGCAGCACCCATCAGCCGTCCAGCCCCAGGGCCTGGGCGGCGGTGAAGGCGTCGACTGACACGCGCGTGGGGGTCACGTCGGACCCGTCGGCGTTGCGCAGCGCCCACTGCGGGTCCTTGAGGCCGTGGCCCGTGACCGTGCAGACGATCGTGGCGCCGGCGGGGACGTGGCCGGCCTCGGCAGCCTGGAGCAGTCCCGCCACGGACGCCGCGGAGCCGGGCTCGACGAAGATGCCCTCCTCGGCGGACAGGACCCGGTGGGCGTGCAGGATCTGCTCGTCGGTGACGGATTCGATGCGCCCGCCGGAGTCGTCGCGGGCCTGCTCGGCCTGCTTCCACGACGCGGGGTTGCCGATGCGGATCGCGGTGGCGATGGTGTCGGGCTCGTCGACCGGGTGGCCCAGGACGATCGGTGCGGCACCGGCAGCCTGGAAGCCCCACATCTGCGGCAGCCTCGTCGCCGGGCCGGGCTGCTCGGACTCGCGGTGGTACTCGCGGTAACCCTTCCAGTAGGCGGTGATGTTGCCGGCGTTGCCCACTGGCAGGCAGTGGATGTCGGGAGCGTCCCCGAGGGCGTCGACGACCTCGAACGAGGCCGTCTTCTGCCCCTCGATGCGGGCCGGGTTGACCGAGTTCACCAGCTCGACCGGGTAGGCCTCGGCGAGCTTGCGGGCCAGCGTCAGGCAGTCGTCGAAGTTGCCGTCGACCTGCAGCAGCGTCGCGCCGTGGGCGATCGCCTGGCTGAGCTTGCCCATCGCGATCTTGCCGTCGGGCACGAGGACGGCACACGTCATACCGGCCTTGGTCGCGTAGGCGGCCGCGCTGGCGCTGGTGTTGCCCGTGGACGCGCAGATGACGGCCTTGGCGCCGTTGCGGGCCGCGACCGAGATGGCGGCGGTCATGCCGCGGTCCTTGAACGACCCGGTCGGGTTGAGCCCCTCGTACTTGACGAAGACGTTCGCCCCGGTGAGCGCGGACAGCCGCTCGGCGGGGATGAGCGGGGTGCCGCCCTCCTGCAACGTGACGACCGGTGCGCCGGCGAGGGACGGGAGGCGGTCGGCGTACTCGCGGATGACGCCCTTCCACATCGACGGCATCAGGAACCCTCCACCCTCATCACGGACGTGACCTCGTGCACGGTGTCGAGGGCGGCGAGCGCCTCGACGGTGGCGGACAGCGCTGCGTCGGGCGCCGTGTGGGTGACGACCACGAGGCTGGCGCGGGTCTCCCCGCCCTCCTCGTCGACGACGACCTTCTGGCGCACCGTCTCGATCGACACGTCGTGCGCGGCGAACGCGGTGGCGACCTGGGCGAGGACACCCGGGCGGTCGGCCACGGCGAGGCTGATGTGGTACCTCGTCAGGGCCTGGCCCATCCCGAGGACGGGCAGGTCGGCGTAGGCCGACTCCCCCGGTCCGCGCCCGCCGCCGACCCGGTGCCGCGCGACCGCGACGACGTCGCCGAGGACCGCGCTGGCGGTCGGGTCGCCACCGGCACCCTTGCCGTAGAACATGAGCTCGCCTGCGGCGTCGGCCTCGACGAAGACGGCGTTGAACGCGTCGCGCACGCCACCGAGCGGGTGCGACCTGGGGATCATCGCCGGGTGCACGCGCACACTCACGCCCGGGGTCAGGACGCCGTCTGCATCCGCGACCTCGGTGCGCTCGCAGATCGCGAGAAGCTTGACGACACAGTCCATCTCGCGCGCCGCCTGCACGTCGGCGGCACTCACCTCGGTGATGCCCTCGCGGTAGACCTGGTCGCTGGAGACCCTGGTGTGGAACGCCAGCGAGGCGAGGATCGCGGCCTTGGCTGCGGCATCGAAGCCCTCGACGTCGGCGGTGGGGTCGGCCTCGGCGTACCCGAGGGCCTGAGCCTGCTCGACCGCCTCGGCGAAGCCCTGGCCCGTCGTGTCCATCTTGTCGAGGACGTAGTTGGTGGTGCCGTTGACGATGCCGAGGACCTTGCGCACGTCGTCACCGGCGAGGGACTCGCGGATGGGCCGCAGGATCGGTATGGCGCCCGCGACTGCGGCCTCGTAGTAGAGGTCCACACCGTGCTCGGCGGCCGAGGCGTAGAGGCTCGGGCCCGCCTCGGCGAGCAGCGCCTTGTTGGCGGACACGACGGAGGCACCGTGGGCCATGGCCTTCTCGATGAGCCCTCGGGCAGGCTCGATGCCGCCGATGACCTCGACGACGATGTCGGCGCGGGTCACCAGGGACTCGGCGTCGGTGGTGAACAGCGCAGGGTCGACCGGCAGGTCGGACCGGTCGCGACCGGCCCGTCGCACGGCGATGCCGACGAGCTCGAGCGGTCGGCCCACGCGGGCAGCGAGGTCGTCGGCGTGCTCGGTGAGCAGGCGGGCCACGGAGGACCCGACCACGCCACACCCGAGCAGGGCGACCCGCAGGGGCTCCCCTGCCGTCACCTTCTGGCTGTCACTCACGACGTGCTCCTGACGCCCCGAGGGGCTTGGTTGCGGTCCGGCCATCGTGCCGTGACCACGTGGTGGACGCTCATTGTTCCGGCATCCGGACGTCCTTGCGCAACGTCCGGCGCGGACCGCGAGATCTTCTCAGCCCACATCGAGCGCCAGCAGATCCTCCACGGTCTCGCGGCGCACGATCACCCGGGCCCGACCGTCGCGCACGGCGAGGACCGGCGGGCGGGGCGTGTGGTTGTACTGGCTGGCCATGCTGCGGCAGTACGCGCCGGTCCCCGGGACCGCGACGAGGTCGCCCGCGGCGATGTCGTCGGGCAGGTACTCGTCCATCACGACGATGTCGCCGCTCTCGCAGTGCTTGCCGACCACGCGCGCCAGGCGGGGGCCGGCCCCGGACCGGCGGCTGGCCAGCGTGCACGAGTAGTCCGCGTCGTAGAGCGCCGTGCGGATGTTGTCGCTCATGCCGCCGTCGACCGAGACGTAGGTGCGGGTCAGCCCACCGCCGAGGCCGACGTCCTTGACCGTGCCGACCTCGTACAGCGTGAAGGTGCTCGGGCCCGCGATGGCGCGGCCGGGCTCGATGGAGATCTTCGGCGCCGGGGTGTCCCCACTCCCGTCGCCGACGGACTTGAGCTCGCGGGCGACGAGGTCGGCCATCTGCTCGCCGAGCTCGCGGGGCCGGAGCGGGGTGTGCTCGGAGGTGTAGGCGATGCCGTAGCCGCCGCCGAGGTCGAGCTCGGGCATGTGCACCCCGTGGATGCGTGCCACGTCCGCGTGCAGGCCGATGAGTCGCCGGGCGGACACCTCGAAGCCGCTCGTGTCGAAGATCTGGCTGCCGATGTGCGAGTGCAGGCCGAGCAGGTCGAGCGCCTCGGCGTGCTCGAGGATCCGGGCGATGGCCTCGGCGGCACGGCCCCCGGCGAGCGAGAAGCCGAACTTCTGGTCCTCGTGGGCGGTGGCGATGAACTCGTGGGTGTGCGCTTCGACGCCCACCGTGACCCGCACCATGACCGGGGCGCGGACCCCCATGGCCGACGCGACCGCGGCGACCCGCTCGATCTCCTCGAACGAGTCGACGACGATGCGCCCGACGCCGTACTCGAGCGCCTGGCGGATCTCCGCGAGCGACTTGTTGTTGCCGTGCAGGCCGATCCGCTTCGCCGGGAACCCCGCGCGCTGCGCCACGGCGAGCTCCCCGCCGGAGCAGACGTCGAGGCACAGGCCCTCGTCGGCGACCCAGCGGGCGACCTCGGTGCACAGGAACGCCTTGCCCGCGTAGTAGACGTCGACGCCACCGAGGTCGGCGAAGGGCTCGGCGAACTCGTCACGGAAGGCCCGCGCCCGCGCGCGGAAGTCCTCCTCGTCGACGACGTAGGCAGCCGTGCCGAACTCGCGCGCGATGCTCACCACGTCGAGCCCGCCGACGGTCAGCCGACCCTGCTCGTCACGGGTCACGGTCTGCGGCCACAGCTGCGGCATCAGCTCGTTGACGTCACCAGGGGTGGGCAACCAGTGCGGCGGCCCGCCGTACCCCTCGGCGTGGAGGGCACCAGCCTCGTGAGCGCGCATCGTCGTCCTGCCTCTCCCTGCTCCGTCCGCGTGCCAGCCGGTCGCGCCGGCGAGGCACCAGCGTCACACGCTGGTCAGCGGTGGGGTCACATCCGTTCGGGTGCCGAGACTCCGAGCAGGGCCAGCCCGTTGGCCAGCACCTGACGCGTCGCGTCGTTGAGCCACAGCCGGCTGCGGTGCAGGTCCGTGACCTCCTCGTCGGCCGTCATCGGCCGGACGCGGCAGGTGTCGTACCACTTGTGGAAGTGGCCGGCGAGGTCCTCGAGGTAGCGCGCGACCCGGTGCGGCTCCCGCAGGTGGGCCGCCTGCGCCACCACGCGCGGGAAGTCGCCGAGGATGGCGAGCAGAGCGGCCTCGGTGGGGTCGGACAGCAGCGACGGGTCGAAGCCGTCCGCGCGCGATACGCCGTCCTCGCCGGCGAGCCGCGCGACGTTGGACGTCCGCGCGTGGGCGTACTGCACGTAGAAGACCGGGTTGTCGTTGGTCTGCTTGCGCAGCTCCTCGCCGTCGAGCGACAGCGGGCTGTCCGCCGGGTAGCGGGCGAGGGAGTAGCGCAGCGCGTCGGTGCCGAGCCAGTCGATCAGCTCGTCCATGTAGATGGCGTTGCCGCGCCGCTTGCCCATCCGCTCGCCGGCGATGTTGACGAGCTGCCCGATGAGCACCTCGATGTTCTGCTGCGGGTCGTCGCCCGCACACGCAGCGATCGCCTTGAGGCGGTTGACGTAGCCGTGGTGGTCGGCGCCGAGGAGGTAGATCTTCTCGGGGAAGCCGCGGTCCTTCTTGCTCAGGTAGTACGCGGCGTCGGCGGCGAAGTAGGTCGGCTCACCGTTGGCCCGGATGAGCACCCGGTCCTTGTCGTCGGTGAAGTCGGTGGTGCGCAGCCAGACCGCGCCCTCCTGGTCGAAGACGTGGCCCTGCTCGCGCAACCGCTCCACGGCCTGCTCCACGGCACCACCGCTGTGCAGCTGGCTCTCGGAGAACCACACGTCGAAGTGCACGCCGAAGTCGTCCAGCGTCTTCTGGATGGCGGCGAGCTGGAGCCGGTACCCGAGGTCCCGAGCCACCGCGACCGCCTCGTCGGCGGGCAGGTCGAGCAGGTCGGGGCGCTCGGCCAGGGCCTTGCGGCCGAGCTCGGTGACGTACTCGCCGGGGTAGCCGCCCTCGGGGACGTCCTCGCCCTTGAGCCGGGCGATGATCGAGGCGCCGAACTTGTCCATCTGGGCGCCGGCGTCGTTGATGTAGTACTCGGTCGTCACCTCGGCGGCGGAGGCACGCAGCAGCCGGGCCAGGGCGTCGCCGAGCGCGGCCCACCGGGTGTGCCCGATGTGCAGGTCGCCCGTGGGGTTGCCCGAGATGAACTCGAGGTTGATGACGTGTCCGGCCTCGGAGTCGTTGCGGCCGTAGGCGTCCCCGGCCTCGACGATGCTGCGGGCGAGCTCTCCGGCCGACGCCGCGTCGAGGGTGATGTTGAGGAACCCGGGGCCGGCGATGTCGACCGCCTTGACCCCGTCGACCCGGCCGACACGGTCGGCGAGCAGCGCGGCGACCTCGCGCGGCGGCATACCGGCGAGCTTGGCCAGCTGGAGCGCGACGTTGGTGGACCAGTCGCCGTGGTCGCGGTTCCTCGGTCGCTCCACACGGACCTCGGCGGGCACGTCCACGGCGAGGTCACCAGCGGCGACGGCGTCGGTCAGGGCGGTGCGGAGGGCAGCAGAGAGCTGTTCGGGAGTCACCCGACAAGTCTAGGGCTGGCTCGCGGGTGCCCCGGTCACGGTTGCGGGGTGTGGGTCCGGCCCTCGGCCATGAACCCGTCGACCAGGGTGATGAGGTACTCCGGGTCGAAGGGCTTGGCGACGAACGCGTCGAGCCCGGACGCCTTGGCCTGCACGCGGTCGTGCTGCTGGACCGACGCGGTCACCATGAGCACGGGGATGTCGGCGAACCGTGGGTCGCTGCGGATCTGGCTGATCGTCCACCACCCGTCACGCGGCACCATGTGCGCGTCGAGCGTGATCACGCCCGGCAGTGCTGCGCCCTCCTCGGCGCGGGAGGCCAGGCGGGCGAGCAGCTGCGCACCGTCGCTGACCTCCTCGACCTCATACCCCTCGAGCTCGAGGTTGAGCCGGATCAGGCGACGGATCGGCTCGGTGTCGTCGCACACCATGACCAGTCCCCCGCGTTCCATGGGGGCCACCCTAGGCTGCTACCCTCACCGGGCGCGCCTTTCACGGGGCGTGGTTCGGCCCCCGTAGCTCAGGGGATAGAGCACCGCCCTCCGGAGGCGGGAGCGCAGGTTCGAATCCTGCCGGGGGCACCACTGGTGCCCGTCGCCGAGATGGTGGCAGATCGCACTCTCCCCGCCGGGGAGAGAACGGTCTGCCACCTTCTCGTTGGCCCACGGCGATGCTCCCTGTGGATGACGCTCCTGCCGTATGCCGCGGGTGCGGCACCGTGCACCTCGTGCCTCCTCGTCCCGCCCCGCTCCCGTCCGCGCTGGACGGACGCGGGTTCAGCACCGGGCAGGCGCGTGCCGTCGGACTGACCGAGGGACGCCTGCACGACTTGCCGCCGCCCAGCAGCCACGAGCACCGGTCGCCCCTGCACGTCATGCGGGACGCCGGACGGAACCCGGTCGACCGTCCCCAGGTCCGCGGCCACTCGGGCCTGGGGTCACGCCGCGTGCAGACCCTGCGAGGCCTGCGGGTGGTCTCGGCCGCAGACACGTGGGTCGACCTCGCGACGCTGCTGGGCGTCGAGGACCTGGTGGTCGTCGGCGACCGGATCGCCCGTCTCGCAGGCAGCGTGGACCCGCTGCGCTCCACCCTCGACCGGCGATCGCAGGGCGGTGCGATCCGGGGCACCCGGCGACTCCGGGAGGCCCTTGCGCGGGTGCGGACGGGGTCCGACTCGGACATCGCACGGCGGTTGCTGCTCGAGGACGACGGCTGGAAGTACGTCGAGCTGACCCGCTCGGACCACGTCAACCCGGCGCGGCAGTGGTCGATGCTGCGGCGGCTCGCCGACCACCTCGGCGTCGAGGTGGTGCCCGATCGTCCCCACCCGGCGTGGACAGGACAGTTCGCCACCACCTCGACAGGCTGTCGACGCGGGCGACGGCCGAAGAGGCGGAGGCGTCAGCGCTGGGAGGCGTCGGCGACCTCGCCGACGAGCTCCTCGATCACGTCCTCGAGGAAGACGACACCGATGTCGACGCCGTCGGTGTCGACGACCCGGGCGAGGTGGGCGCCGGTGCGCTGCATCGTCCGCAGCACCTCCTCGACCTCGTCGGCGGCCTGGACCGTCGCGAGCTTGCGGACCCGCTTGACCGGCACCGCGATCGACCGCTCGGTGTCGTCGGCGTACAGGACGTCCTTGAGGTGGAGGTACCCCGCGAGCGCGCCGGACGCGTCGACCATCGGGTACCGGGAGAAGCCGCGCTTGGCGACGAGCCGCTCCACGTCGTCCGGGGTCGCGGTCAGCGGCAGGGTCACCAGGTCGTGCAGCGCCACGGCGACGTCGACGGCGTCCTTGTCGCTGAACTCCAGGGCCGCACCGACCAGCCCGTGCTGCCCCTCCTCGATCAGTCCCTCGTGGTGGCTCTCGGCGAGGATGTGCTCGACCTCCTCGACGGTGAAGGTCGAGGCGATCTCGTCCTTGGGCTCCACGCCGAAGAGCCGGACCAAGGACTTCGCCAGCCGCTCCATGACCGAGATCACCGGGCGCAGCACCCGCGTGATGAAGAGCAGCACGGGGACGAGGACGAGGGCGGAGCGCTCCGGGCCGGCGAGCGCGAGGTTCTTGGGGATCATCTCGCCGACGACGACGTGCAGGTACACGACGATGAGCAGCGCGAGCGCGAGTGCTCCACCGTCGGCCACGCCCTCGGGCAGGCCGAGGTGCTCGACGACGGGTTCGAGGGCGTGGTGAAGGGCGGCCTCGGAGACCGCGCCGAGCAGCACGGAGCAGACGGTGATGCCGAGCTGGGCGCACGCGAGCAGCGACCCCATCTGCTCGAGCGCGTCGAGACAGGTCTGCGCGCGACGCGATCCTGCCGCGGCGAGGGGTTCGAGGGTGGAGCGGCGCGCGGCCATCGCCGCGAACTCCGCCCCCACGAAGAAGGCATTGAGCAGGAGCAGCAGGACCGTCACCCAGACGGCGCCGGCGCTCACTTCGACCCTTCGGTATGGCGCGGGCCCGTGGACCGAGGGACGCCCCCGGGGGTGGGTTCGTGGTCGGGTCCGGTGCCGTCGGCTCCTCCGGCCACCGGCTCGGCAGCGCCCTCGAGCACGGCCTCCGGGTCGTCGGCGCGGAAGCGCAGGCGGTCCGCGCGCATGCCGTCCATCGCGAGCACGGTGATCTCCCAGCCCGGGATCTCCACGCGGTCCCCCACGACGGGGATGCGACCGAGCTCGGCCATCACGAAGCCACCGGTGGTCTCGTAGGCGGGACCGTCCGGCACCTCGGCGCCGAGGCGGTCACGGACCTCGTCGGGTCGCCACAGGCCCGGCACGGTCCACGAGCCGTCGGTCAGCTCGCGGCCGGTCGTCCGGAACACGTCGTGCTCGTCGGACACCTCGCCGACGATCTCCTCGACGACGTCCTCGAGGGTGACGATGCCGGCGGTGCCGCCGTACTCGTCGACGACGATCGCCAGCTGGAGCCCGTGCTCGCGAAGCATGAGGAGCAGGGGGTCGAGGCGGATCGTCTCGGGGACGAGCAACGGCGGGACCATGAGGGCGGAGACCGGGACGTCGGGACGGCGTTCGTGGGGCACGGCGATGGCGCGCTTGACGTGGACGACACCGTCGATGTCGTCCCAGTCCTCGCCGGTCACCGGGAAGCGGGAGTGGCCGGTGCGGCGGGCCAGCCGGACCACGTCGTCGGCCGTGGCGGTGCGCTCGATCGAGGTGGAGCGGGCGCGGGGACTCATGACGTCGGCAGCGGTCTGCTCGCCGAAGCCCAGCGACCGCGCGACCAGCCGGGCCGTACCTGCGTCGAGGGTCCCGGCCTCCGCGGACCGGCGGACGAGGGAGGTGAGCTCCTGCGGTGTCCGGGCCCCGGACAACTCCTCCTGGGGCGTGATGCCCAGGGCTCGCAGGAACAGGTTCGCCGACCCGTTGAGCACGACGATCAGCGGCCGGGAGACGAGGGCGAACATCCGGACCGGGCGGGCCACGACCTTGGCCGTCGCCAGCGGTGCGGAGATGCCGAGGAACTGCGGCAGCAGCTCGCCGAAGACCATGGAGAACAGGGTCGCGATGACGAGGGCGAGCGTGGCCGCCACCGAGTCCAGCGTCGTGCCCGACAACCCCGCCGCCCCGAGCGGCGTCTCGAGCAGCCGTCCGATGGACGGGGTGGCGATGAAGCCCAGGATCAGCGTCGTCAGCGTGATGCCCACCTGGGCGGCGGACAGCTGCGTCGACAGGCGGCGGAGCGAGGCGAGCACCGGCTCGGCGCCGGCGTCTCCCCCGTCGATGGCCTTCTGGACGGTCGGGCGGTCGAGGGCCACGAGGGAGAACTCGGTGGCGACGAAGACAGCGGTCCCAGCAGTCAGTCCCACACCTGCGAGGACCAGCAACCATTCGGTCATAGTGCCGCCATCCTAGGGTCGGCCGGCGGGACCGGCCGACTCCCACGACCCTGTCGACTCCTGCAGATCGAGTGACCACCGCGACTCGCGCGGGATCAAACCCGGTTGACCCTCACGCTGCGTGAGTTGGGAGGATGACGCCCATGTCCACGAGACCGGGGGAACGATGACAGCCACAGCAACCACCAGCCCACCCGGGACGCCTCGAGCAGGCGCCCGCATCGAGGTCCGTGACCTCACCAAGCAGTTCGGCAGCTTCACCGCCGTCAATGCCTTGTCCTTCACGGTCGAGCCGGGCCGGATCACCGGCTTCCTCGGGCCCAACGGTGCCGGCAAGACCACCACGCTCCGCATGCTGCTGGGCCTGATCTCACCCACCGCTGGCTCGGCCACGATCGGCGGACGGCAGTACCGCGAGATCGAGGCGCCGATGTCCGTCGTCGGCTCGGCGCTCGAGGCGACGAACTTCCACCCGGGTCGGTCCGGGCGTGACCACCTGCGCGTCCTCGGCGACACGATGGGCGTCGGCGGCGCCCGTGTCGACGAGATGCTCGAGCTGGTCGGCATCCCGGCCGCCGCGCGCAAGCGGGCCGGGGGCTACTCCATGGGCATGCGCCAGCGCCTCGGCCTGGCCGCGGCCATGCTGGGCGACCCGCAGGTCCTCATCCTCGACGAGCCGGCCAACGGCCTCGACCCCGAGGGCATCCGCTGGTTGCGCGGCTTCCTGCGTCACCTGAGCTCGCAGGGCAAGACGGTCCTCATCTCCAGCCACATGCTCCAAGAGGTGGAGCAGACCGTCGACGACGTCGTCATCATCTCCAACGGCCGCCTGGTCAAGCAGGGCACGATGGCCGAGCTGCACGGCAACGGCGGCGCGATCGTCCGCACCTCCGACACGGGCGCCCTCGCCGGGGCGCTGCGCGTGGCCGACCTGACGAGCACCGAGCAGGACGGCGCCCTGCTCGTCGACACCTCGGACCTGCGCCTCGTCGGCGACGTCGCGCTGCGCGCCGGACTGCCCGTCTACGAGCTCAAGGTGGCCACGACCGACCTGGAGGACCTCTTCTTCCAGCTCACCGAGGGCACCAACCGCAACCTCGGTGGAGGGACACCCCCGCAGCGGGATGCCATCGCCGGACAGGAAGGGGCGAACGGATGACCGCCGCAGTCCGCGCCGAGTTCCGCAAGTTCTTCACGACCCGCATGTGGTGGGGCATGGCCATCGCCATGTTCGTCGCCGGCGCCGGCCTCGCCGTCGCCTTCGGCTTCCTGCTGACCAGCGACTCCGCCGGAGGACCGCCCGGTCAGGAGGCGCCGACGGGCAGCGCCGAGCAGATCGCCAACAGCGTCTACACCAGCGGACTGGCCATCGGTTACCTCCTCACCCTGACCATCGGGGTGATGCAGATCGGCTCCGAGTACCGCCACAAGACGATCACCAGCACGTTCCTCAGCATCCCGCGGCGTGGCCGGGTGATGGGCGCCAAGGTCATCGCCCTGCTCGGCATCGGCGCCCTCTACGGGCTCATCTCGCTCGTGGGGTCGGTCATCGCCGGCTCGATCGTCCTCAACTCGCGGGGTTTCGAGGCCTTCCCGACCTCCGGCGTCTTCCGCACCCTGGCGCTGAGCCTGCTGGTCCTGGGCCTGTGGGCGTTGATCGGCCTGGGTGCCGGCATCCTCATCCCCAACCAGGTGGCGGCTTTGCTCATCTCGGTCGGCGTCGCCTGGATCGTCGAACCCATCGCCGGGATCCTGCTCAGCCTGTGGGACTTCGGTCGCGAGAACATCGTCCCGTACCTCCCTTCGGCCGCGACGAGCGCGATGGTCAACGGCGTGCAGCAGGGTGGGGACAACACGGCTCAGCCGCTGGCCTGGTGGGGCGGCGCGCTCGTGCTCGCCGCGTATGCAGCGGTGCTGGCCGGGCTCGGGTCGTGGCGGACCATCCGCAGCGACATCAGCTAGGCGTCGATCGGCCGAACAGCAGTCGTGCACGAGAGGAGGGGCCGGTTTCCGTCGGGAAGCCGGCCCCGCGGCATACCCGCAGGTGGGAGTGGGTGGGCACGGTGACGGGGATCCCGCACGAAACAGTCTCACCCGCCTGCCCCTGAGCACGCCGACGGGGATAGGCTGGGCACACCTATTGCCCGTCATTGTCGACGCTACGAAAGAGGCGTATCCGCCGTGCCCGACCAGTCCCCGACCAGCGACCCCATGGCGGCCTTCGGGCCGAACGAGTGGCTCGTGGACGAGCTCTATGAGCAGTACCAGAACGACAAGAACTCCGTCGACAAGGCGTGGTGGTCGTTCTTCGAGGACTACACGCCGTCGGACGGTGGTGGCGGCAACGGGTCCGCGCCCTCCAACGGTGCGGGCAACGGCACCGCTGCGCCCGCGGCCAAGCCGGCCGCCCAGGCCCCTGCAGCGCAGGCCCCCGCGACCGCCAAGAGCGCCACGCCTGCCGCGAGCGCCCCCGCCGCGCCGGCAGCAGCCAAGGCCCCCGCCGCGTCCGCCGGCACCTCGTCGTCCGGCACCGCCTCCTCGGCCACCGACTCCGGCAAGGCCCAGGCCACGAGCACCGACCGGTCGGACGCGAAGACGGACACCGCGGTCGCCGACAAGCCCGAGGACAAGGAGGCCGCGGCCGCCAAGGAGCAGCCCAAGCCCCGCGAGCCGCAGGCACCGAAGTCGACCGGCCCGGTCAACCAGGACGAGATCAAGCCGCTGCGCGGCGCCAGCGCCCGCACGGTGACCAACATGGAGTCCTCGCTGACGGTCCCCACCGCGACCAGCGTCCGCGCCGTCCCCGCGAAGCTCCTCATCGACAACCGCGTCGTCATCAACAACCACCTCGCCCGCTCACGCGGTGGCAAGGTCTCCTTCACCCACCTCATCGGCTATGCCCTGGTCAAGGCCCTGGGCCACATGCCGGAGATGAACAACGGCTACGCGACCGACGAGAAGGGCAAGCCTGCGCTCGTCGTGCCCGGTCACGTCAACCTCGGCCTCGCGATCGACATAGCCAAGCCCGACGGCACCCGCCAGCTGCTCGTGCCGTCGATCAAGTCGGCCGAGTCGATGGACTTCGCGCACTTCTGGACGGCCTACGAGGACGTCGTCAAGAAGGCCCGCGCCGGCAAGCTCACCGTCGAGGACTTCCAGGGCACCACGCTGACCCTGACCAACCCCGGCACCATCGGCACCGTCCACTCGGTCCCGCGCCTGATGGCCGGCCAGGGCGCGATCATCGGTGTCGGCGCGCTCGAGTACCCCGCCGAGTGGCAGGGCGCGAGCCAGGAGACGCTCAACCGCAACGCCGTCTCCAAGATCCTCACGATGACGAGCACGTACGACCACCGCATCATCCAGGGCGCCCAGTCCGGTGACTTCCTGCGGATCGTGCACCAGCTGCTGCTCGGCGAGAACGGCTTCTACGACGAGATCTTCGAGAGCCTGCGACTGCCGTACGAGCCGGTCCGCTGGGTCCGTGACATCTCTGCCCACCACGACGACGACGTCAACAAGACGGCCCGCGTCCAGGAGCTCATCCACGCCTACCGAGTGCGCGGCCACCTCATGGCCGACACCGACCCGCTGGAGTACCGCCAGCGCCGTCACCCCGACCTCGACGTCACCTCGCACGGCCTCACCCTGTGGGACCTCGAGCGCGACTTCGCCACGGGCGGCTTCGGCGGTGCCCCGATGCTGCGCCTGCGCAAGATCCTCGGCATCCTGCGCGACTCCTACTGCCGCACCATCGGCACCGAGTACATGCACATCCAGGACCCCGAGCAGCGTCGCTGGCTCCAGTCCAAGATCGAGGTCGGCTACGCCAAGCCCGGCCCCGACGAGCAGCTGCGCATCCTGCGCCGGCTCAACGCCGCCGAGGCGTTCGAGACGTTCCTGCAGACCAAGTTCGTGGGCCAGAAGCGCTTCAGCCTCGAGGGCGGCGAGTCCGTCATCGCGCTCCTCGACCGGATCCTGTGCCGCGCCGCCGCCGACTCCATGGACGAGGTGTGCATCGGTATGCCGCACCGCGGCCGCCTCAACGTGCTCGCCAACATCGCGGGCAAGTCCTACGGCCAGATCTTCCGTGAGTTCGAGGGCAAGCAGGACCCCAAGTCCGTGCAGGGCTCCGGAGACGTGAAGTACCACCTGGGCACCGAGGGCGAGTTCGTCGCCGAGGACGGCAGCAAGACCAAGGTCTACCTGGCGGCCAACCCCTCCCACCTCGAGGCCGTGAACCCGGTCCTCGAGGGCATCACCCGCGCCAAGCAGGACCGCCTCGACCTCGCGGGCGAGGACTTCACGGTCCTGCCGCTGCTCATGCACGGTGACGCGGCGTTCGCGGGCCAGGGCGTCGTCGCCGAGACGCTCAACCTGTCCCAGCTGCGCGGCTACCGCACCGGCGGCACGATCCACGTGGTCATCAACAACCAGGTCGGGTTCACGACGTCGCCGAGCGCCTCGCGCTCGTCGACCTACTCGACGGACGTGGCGCGGATGATCCAGGCGCCGATCTTCCACGTGAACGGCGACGACCCGGAGGCCTGCGTCCGCGTGGCCGAGCTGGCCTACGAGTTCCGTCAGCAGTTCAACAAGGACGTCGTCATCGACATGGTGTGCTACCGCCGCCGTGGCCACAACGAGGGCGACGACCCGTCGATGACGCAGCCGCTGATGTACAACCTCATCGAGGCCAAGCGCTCGGTCCGCAAGCTCTACACCGAGGCCCTCATCGGCCGTGGCGACATCGGTCAGGAGGAGGCCGAGGCCGCGCTGCGCGACTACCAGCAGCAGCTCGAGCGGGTCTTCGTCGAGACCAAGGCCGCGCTCAAGGAGGCAGCCACCGAGGACGCCACCGACCCGACGCTGGCCGGCACCGACGCCGAGGGCCACTCCGGCCTCGAGCCGCCGTCGGCCCAGGCCAAGGACCAGACGACCCGCTCCGCGCAGGAGACGGCCATCTCCGCCGACCTGCTCCAGCACATCGGTGACGCGTTCGTGAACCCGCCGCAGGGCTTCACCGTGCACCCGAAGCTGGCCCAGGCCATGGAGAAGCGCGCCGCCTCGACCCGCGACGGTGGCATCGACTGGGCCACCGGCGAGCTCATGGCCTTCGGCTCCCTGCTCATGGAGGGCACCCCGGTCCGCCTCGCGGGCCAGGACAGCCGCCGCGGCACGTTCGTCCAACGCCACGCGGTGCTCATCGACAAGCACACCGCCGAGGAGTGGACCCCGCTGCTCTACCTCGGCGACGGGCAGGCCCGCTTCTGGGTCTACGACTCGCTGCTGTCCGAGTTCGCCGCCATGGGCTTCGAGTACGGCTACTCCGTCGAGCGTCCCGACGCCCTCGTCCTGTGGGAGGCGCAGTTCGGCGACTTCTTCAACGGGGCGCAGACCATCGTCGACGAGTTCATCTCCTCGTCCGAGCAGAAGTGGGGCCAGCGCTCGTCCGTCGTGCTGCTGCTCCCCCACGGCTACGAGGGCCAGGGACCGGACCACTCGTCCGCGCGCATCGAGCGCTTCCTGCAGATGTGCGCCGAGGACAACATGACGGTGGCCTACCCGTCGACGCCGGCGAGCTACTTCCACCTGCTGCGCCGCCAGGCCTATGCCCGGCCGCGTCGCCCGCTCATCGTCTTCACCCCGAAGTCGATGCTGCGGCTCAAGGCTGCCAGCAGCATGCCGGAGGACTTCACCACCGGCACGTTCCGCCCGGTCCTCCCGGACCGCCGGGAGCTCGACGCCTCCGCGGTCACCCGGGTCCTGCTCGCGAGCGGCAAGGTCGTCTACGACCTCGAGGCCGCCCGCGACAAGGCCGACGACGGCACGACGGCGATCGTCCGGGTCGAGCAGCTCGCCCCGCTGCCGGCGAAGGAGATCGCGGACGAGCTCGCGAAGTACCCGAACGCCGAGGTCGTCTGGGTCCAGGACGAGCCGCGCAACCAGGGCGCGTGGCCCTTCATGGCCCTCAACCTGCCGCAGGCGCTCGCCGACCTCGGTGAGCAGCGCGCGCTGCAGATCGTCTCGCGCAAGGCCTCGGCCTCGCCCGCGACCGGCTCCAGCAAGCGCCACGCCGAGCAGCAGAACGAGCTGATCGGCTCGGCCCTGCGCCAGTGAGCGACGCCCGCCCCTGACCAGGGGCGGGCCCCCGCACGCAGCTCGTATGCCGCGTGGCCCCGTCGTTCGGACGCGGGCCACGCGGCATACCTGTCCCCGAGCACGGGGCGAGAGGTGCGCCGTGTCGCCGCGTGTGCCGCGCGGCACCCCGGCATCCGTCCTAGGGTCGGACCATGCCCTCCAGCACCCGCAGCGCCGCGACGAAGAAGTCGACGCCGAAGAAGGCGACGCCGAAGAAGTCAACGACGAAGAAGTCAACGACGAAGACGACGGCGAAGAAGCAGGACCGGACCGAGCTCATCATCGAGGTGCTCACCGACGCGTTCGCCCCGTTGATGAAGGCCGACCCCGTCGCCTTCCGCGTGAAGTTCCGCAAGATGGCTGCGGACCCGTTCGCCTTCTACCGCGGGTCGGCGTGCCTGTTCTACGCCGACGTGACGCCCCTGGACGACCCGTGGGTCAACGAGGAGTGCGCGCGCATCTGGATCCACGGCGACCTGCACGCCGAGAACTTCGGGACGTACCTCAACTCGAGCGGACGCCTCGTCTTCGACATCAACGACTTCGACGAGGCCTACATCGGGCACTACACGTGGGACCTCATGCGCTTCTGCGCGAGCCTGGGCCTGCTCGGCTGGCAGAAGGCCCTGCCCGAGGCAGAGGTGCGTCGGCTCATCGGCCGCTACCTGCGGGCCTACCTCGCCCAGCTCAACCACTACGTGAGCAAGGACGACGACGAGGACTACGCGCTGCGGCTCGACAACACGACGGGCCCGGTGCACGAGGCGCTGATGGAGGCCCGGCTGATGCGTCGCGCCGACCTGCTGTCGGCCATCACCGTCCGCGACGGGGTCGAGCGCACCTTCCAGGAGGGACCGGGCACCCGCAGGCTCACGAAGGCCGAGCAGGACAAGGTGCTGGCCTCGTTCGCCGGGTACCTCGAGAGCATCCCGGAGTCCAAGCGCTTCGACCGCGACCTGTTCTACGAGGTCGTCGACCTCGTCGGCTCGTCCGGGTTCGGCATCGGCAGCGCCGGGCTGCCTGCCTACAGCGTCCTCGTGGAGGGGACCAGCCAGGCGCTGGACAACGACGTCGTGCTGTCGATGAAGCAGGCCAACATCCCCGCGGTGAGCCGGTTCGTCGACCGCGGTCAGGTGGAGCGCTACTTCGAGCACGAGGGTCACCGCACGGTGATCAGCCAGCGGGCGCTGCAGGTGCACACCGACCCGCTCCTCGGGTACACGACCTTCGACGGCACCGGCTACGTCGTCTCCGAGGTCTCGCCCTACGAGGTCGACCTCGACTGGAGCGGGATCAGCGAGCCCTCCGACATCGCGTCGGTCGTCGACCTCCTCGGGCGCGCGACCGCCAAGGTGCACTGTGCGTCCGACGAGGACAGCGACCAGGACCTCGTCGACTTCCAGGTCGAGGAGTCCATCGCGGCGGCCATCAAGGGCCGCCGTCGGGAGTTCACCGAGGCGATGGTCGAGTTCGGGATCTCGTATGCGGCCACCGTGCGCGAGGACCACCGGCTCTTCGTCGAGGCCTTCCGCGAGGGCCGGATCGGTGTCTCTGCGACGTGAGGCCAGCGTGCCCGCATCGGCACGGCGCCGCGGTCCCGATAACCTTGCAGCGTGTACTTCACGGATCGCGGAATCGAGGAGCTCGCTGCACGGCGGGGAGAGGACGAGGTCTCGTTCGAGTGGCTCGCCGAGCAGCTGCGGACCTTCGTCGACCTCAACCCCGAGTTCGAGACCCCCGTCGAGCGGCTGGCCACCTGGCTGGCCCGGCTCGACGACGATGACGACGAGTGACCTCGGTGGCGGACGGCCACCGACGACGATGATGAGGACTGACGCGTGAGCGAGCCCACCTTCACCCCGAGCGCCGAGTTCCAGGTCGCCTCCGACGGACCCCGCGACGTCGCGCTGGTCTTCCTCGGGGCCTCCATGGTCGCCGGCGTCGGCGACCCCAAGGGCCAGGGGTGGGTCTCACGCGTCGTGGGGCGCACCCACCACCCCGATCTCGAGCTGACCGCCTACAACCTCGGCGTGCGCGGTGACACCTCCGGCGACCTGCTGAACCGTTGGAAGGACGAGTGCGCGCCCCGCTGGTCGGGCCGGGCCGAGAAGCGCCTGGTCGTGTCGATCGGGGCGAACGACGCCGCGACGGGGGTCACCCTCGCCAGGCACCGCCTCAACCTCGCGAACATCCTCGACGACGCCGCCAGCGCCGGGATCGGGACGTTCGTCGTGAGCCCCCCGCCGTCCGACGACGACGAGCTGAACTCCAAGATCGACGTCCTCGTCGAGGCCCAGGCCGATGTCTGCTCCCGGCGTGGGGTGCCGTTCGTCGACTGCTACCGCCCGCTCCTCGGCCACGAGCAGTGGCGCACCGACCTCGCGGCCAGCCGGGTGCAGCACCACCCCGGCCAGGCGGGCTACGGCCTGATCGCCTGGCTGGTCCTGCACAACGGCTGGTACGACTGGCTCCAGATCTCCCCCAGCTGACCGGCCACTCCGGCGGCGCTGCGGACACCGCACCGCCCATGACGAAGGCTCCCCGCGCACCGCGCCGGGGAGCCTTCGTCGTCGTCGGGTACGGAACGTCAGCTGACGGTGAAGACGACCTTGCCGAAGACGTCGCCACCGGCCATCGTCGCGAACCCGTCGCGCGCCTGCTCCAGCGGCATCACCGAGTCGACGACCGGCTCGATGCCCTGCTGGGTGACGAAGGCCGCCAGCCGCTCGAGCTCGGACCGCGTCCCCATCGTCGAGCCGAGGACGCGCAGCTGCTTGAAGAAGATCTTGGTGAGCTCGGCCTTGGCCGGGGCGTCGCCGGAGGTGGCACCGCTGATGACGATCGCCCCGCCGGGGTTGAGCGAGTTGACCGAGTGCGACCACGTGGCGGCACCCACCGTCTCCATGACGGCGTCGACGCGCTCGGGGAGGCGCTCGCCGCTGGCGAAGGCGCGGTCGGCACCGATGTCCACCGCCCGCTTGCCCTTGGCCTCGTCGCGGGTGGTCACCCACATGCGGTAGCCGGCGGCCTCGCCGAGCTGGACGAGCGCCGTGGCCACCCCGCCGCCGGCACCCTGAACCAGGACGGTGGCGCCGGGAGTGAGCCCGGCCTGGGTGAAGAGCATGCGGTAGGCGGTGAGCCAGGCGGTGGACAGGCAGGCCGCGTGCTCCCAGGACAGCCCCTCGGGTTTCGGCACGAGGTTGCCGGTGGGCACCGCGACCTGCTGGGCCAGGGTGCCGTCGTGCAGCTCGGACAGCAGCGTGCGTCGCGGGTCGAGCGTCTCGTCCCCGCGCCAGCCGTCGCTCGGGACGACGGCGTGGACGATGACCTCGTTGCCGTCGGGGTCGATCCCGGCACCGTCGCAGCCCAGGATCATCGGCAGGCGGTCGGCCGGCAGGCCCACGCCGCGCAGCGACCAGACGTCGTGGTGGTTCAGCCCGGCGGTCTTGAGGGAGACCGTGGTCCATCCCTCACGGACCTGGGGTTCGGGACGTTCCCCGACCTCCAGACCGGACAGCGGATCGTCGGCGGACTGGCGGGCAGCGTAGACGGCGAGCATGACCCCGACCCTAACCGCGGGGTGGCTGCCGCGCCCGGGCAGCGTGGTGCTCGTCGCGCGGACCCGTGCCGGTCAGGCCTGCTCGACCACGTCGGGCAGGGCGGTGGCGAGGCTCTCGCGCCAGTCCGGAAGCCGCTCGATCCGCGCCATCCGCCAGGCATCGTGCCCGAGCACGCTGTACGCGGGTCGGGGCGCCGGCAGCGGGAACGCGTCGCTCGTCGTCGGCCTCACCCGCTCGGGATCGAGCCCCAGGAGGGTGAGGATCTCGCGCGTGAAGCCGTACTTCGTCGTCTCGCCCTGGCTCGTCGCGTGCCAGACGCCGAAGGGCGCGTCCTGCTCGACGAGGCGCAGGATCGCCCGCGCCACGTCCATCGTCCACGTCGGCTGGCCGCGCTGGTCGTCGACGACCGACAGCGTGTCGTGCGACCCGGCGAGCCGCGCCATGGTCTTGACGAAGTTGGGACCGCCGCCGCCGTACAGCCACGCGGTCCGGACGATCCACGCCCGCGGGCAGTGCGCCTGCACGGCCCATTCCCCCGCGGCCTTGCTCCGGCCGTAGGCCGACAGTGGCGCCAGCGGTGCGTCCTCGGCATACGGCTCGTCCGCGTCGCCGGCGAAGACGTAGTCGGTCGAGACGTGCACGAGGCGGGCCCCGGTCTCCCGGCAGGCTGCGGCGACGTGGGCCGCGCCGATCGCGTTCACCGCGAACGCCCGGCCCTCGTCGCCCTCCGCGTCGTCGACGGCGGTGTAGGCAGCGCAGTTCACGACGACGTCGTGGCCCCGGACCGCGTCGCGCACCGCGTCTGCGTCGGTGATGTCGAGGTCCTTGCGCTCCAGGGCGGTGACGTCGTCCTCGGACACCCCGGCCAGGGTGAGCACCACCTGGAGGTCGAGGCCGAGCATGCCCCCGGCACCGGTGAGGAGCCAGCGCGTCATCAGCGACCGAGCCGCTCGTAGCGGGCCTCGGCGACGACCTTGGCCGTCCGCCACCAGTCCTGGTTGTTCTCGTACCACGCGATGGTGGCCTCGAGGCCCGAGCGGACGTCGGGGTGCGCCGGCACCCAGTCGGTCTCGGCTCGCAGCTTGCTCGCGTCGATGGCGTAGCGCAGGTCGTGGCCGGGGCGGTCGGGGACGTGGTCGAACCAGTCGGCCGGCTTGCCCATGAGCTCGAGGATCAGGCCGATGATGTCGCGGTTGTTCATCTCGCCGTCGGCGCCGATGAGGTAGGTCTCCCCCAGCCGCCCCTGCTCGACGATGGTGATCACGGCGTCGTTGTGGTCGTCGACGTGGATCCAGTCGCGGACGTTGAGGCCGTCGCCGTAGAGCTTGGGCTTCACCCCGTCGATGATCCCGGTGATCTGCCTCGGGATGAGCTTCTCGGGGTGCTGGCGCGGACCGTAGTTGTTGGAGCAGTTGGACAGCGTCGCCTTGAGCCCGAACGAGCGGATCCAGGCGCGCACCAGCAGGTCTGCGCTCGCCTTGGAGGCGGAGTAGGGGCTCGACGGGTTGAGCGGCGTCGACTCCGTGAACTTCGCGGGGTCGTCGAGCTCCAGGTCGCCGTAGACCTCGTCGGTCGACACGTGGTGCAGCCGCTTGTCGTGGCGTCGCACCGCCTGGATCAGCTGGTACGTGCCGATGATGTTGGTGTCGATGAACGGCCACGGGTCGTCGAGGGAGTTGTCGTTGTGCGAGTCGGCGGCGAAGTGCACGACGAGGTCGTGGGCCGCGACGAGCTCGTCGACGAGGTCGGGATCGGTCACCGAGCCCTTGACGACGTCGATGTCCCCGATGACCGGGTCGAGGGAGGTGAGGTTCGCGGCATACGTCATCGAGTCCAGGACCGTGAGCTTCCAGTCGGGCCGCACCTGGCGGGCCCGGATGACGAAGTTGGAGCCGATGAACCCGGCGGCGCCGGTGACGAGGACCTTCATGGGCCGAGGTTATCGGAGCGAGCCGCTGTGCCCGGTCGCGCTCCGGCGCGGCGCTCCGGTCAGTAGGGTCTGTCCCATGAAGGGGATCATCCTGGCCGGCGGCTCCGGCACGCGGCTGCACCCGATCACGCTCGGGATCAGCAAGCAGCTCATGCCGATCTACGACAAGCCGATGATCTACTACCCGCTGTCGACGCTGATGATGGCCGGGATCCGCGAGGTCCTCATCATCACCACCCCCGAGGACCAGTCGCAGTTCGTTCGCCTGCTCGGCGACGGCTCGCAGTGGGGCATCGAGCTCACGTATGCCGCGCAGCCCAGTCCCGACGGCCTCGCCCAGGCGTTCATCATCGGCGCGGACTTCATCGGCGACGACTCGGTGGCCCTCGTCCTCGGCGACAACATCTTCTACGGCACCGGCCTCGGCACGGCGCTGCGCTCCAACACCTCGGTGAGCGGCGGCCACATCTTCGCGTACCACGTGACCGAGCCCTCGGCCTACGGCGTCGTCGAGTTCGCCGAGGACGGCACCGTCCTGTCCATCGAGGAGAAGCCCGAGCACCCGAAGTCCTCCTACGCGGTGCCCGGCCTGTACTTCTACGACAACGACGTCGTGCAGATCGCCCGCGACCTCGAGCCCAGCCCGCGCGGCGAGCTCGAGATCACCGGGGTCAACGACGCCTACCTCCAACGCGGCGACCTCAGCGTCACGGTGCTGCCCCGGGGCACGGCGTGGTTCGACACCGGGACGTTCGAGGGGTTGATGGACTCGGCGCAGTTCGTCCACGTGGTCGAGCAGCGCCAGGGCCAGAAGATCGGCTGCGTGGAGGAGATCGCCTGGCGCAACGGGTGGATCGACGACGAGACGTTCGAGGCCCTCGCGACCGCCCTGACCAAGAGCGGCTACGGCGTGCACCTCGCCGGACTGCTCGCCGAGAAGCGGGGCTCGCTCTGATGGAGATCCGTCCCCTGTCCATCGCCGACGCGTACGAGATCACCCCGCGCCAGTTCCCCGACGACCGGGGCGTGTTCCTCGAGTCCTTCCGCGGCGACCTGCTCGCCGAGCACCTCGGCCACCGCCCCCACGTGGTCCAGACCAACGTCTCGGTGTCCTCGCGCGGCACGGTCCGCGGCATCCACTTCGCCGACGTCCCCCCGTCGCAGGCGAAGTACATCACCGCCCTGTCCGGGTCGCTGGTCGACTTCGTCGTCGACATCCGCGTCGGCTCGCCGACGTTCGGTCAGTGGGAGGCGGTCCTGCTCGACACCGTGGACCGGCGCGCGGTCTACCTCCCCGAGGGCATGGGCCACGCCTTCGCCGCCCTCGAGGACGACACGACGGCGATGTACCTCGTCACCGCCCCGTACAACCCCGGCCGCGAGCACGGCCTGCACCCGCTCGACCCGCAGATCGGTCTCGAGCTGCCCGAGGGCATGCAGGCCCCGCTCCTGTCGGCGAAGGACGCGGCTGCGCCCACCCTCGCCGAGGCAGCGGAGCAGGGCCTGCTCCCCACGTATGCGGCGTGTCGGGAGTTCTACGCCTCCCTGCGCTAGGCGCAGGCCACCACGGCGGCGGCCACCGCGTCCGCGACCCCGGGGGCGAAGACGCTCGGCACGATCTCGTCGGCCGTCGGCTCCGGGACCAGGTCGGCGATGGCGCGGGCCGCGGCCAGCTTCATCGCCTCGGTGACCTGCGGGGCACCGGAGTCGAGCGCTCCCCGGAAGATCCCCGGGAAGGCCAGGACGTTGTTGATCTGGTTCGGGAAGTCCGAGCGCCCGGTGGCGACCACGGCGGCGTGCCGCGCCGCCACGTCGGGGTGGACCTCCGGGTCGGGGTTGGCGAGCGCGAAGATGATGGCGTCCGGCGCCATACCGGCGAGCTCGTGCTCGGGCACGGTGCCCCCGGACACCCCCACGAACACGTCCGCCCCCACCAGCGCGTCGCCCAGGCCACCGGTCAGGCCGCGCGGGTTGGTCGTCGCGGCCAGGCGCCGCTTGTGGTCCGCGAGGTCCGCCCGCGCCGGGGCGATGATCCCTCGGGAGTCGCAGACGACGATGTCGGCGACCCCGGCCCTGGCGAGCAGACGGGTCACCGCCACCCCGGCGGCCCCGGCACCGGACACGACCACGCGGAGCGACTCGAGGGACCGGCCGACGACCTTGGCCGCGTTGAGGAGGCCGGCAAGGACGACGATCGCCGTCCCGTGCTGGTCGTCGTGGAAGACGGGGATGTCGAGCCGCTCCTGGAGGCGACGCTCGATCTCGAAGCAGCGAGGAGCCGAGATGTCCTCGAGGTTGATGCCGCCGTAGGTCGGGGCGATGCGGGCGATGGCGTCGACGAGCTCCTCGACAGAACCGGTCTCCATGCACACCGGCACGGCGTCCACCGCACCGAAGTGCTTGAACAGCACCGCCTTGCCCTCCATGACGGGCATGGCGGCCAGGGGCCCGATGTCACCGAGTCCGAGGACGGCCGTGCCGTCGGTGACCACCGCGACGGTGTTGGCTCGGGCGGTGTAACGGGCGGCGAGGGTCGGGTCGAGGGCGATGGCGCGGGAGACGTCGGCGACGCCCGGCGTGTAGAGGAGGGCCAGGTCGGCGCGGTCACGCAGGGGCTGCGTGGCGTGCACCCCGAACTTGCCGCCCTCGTGCGCCCGGAAGACCGGGTCGGTCGGGTCGAAGAGCGGGTACGCGGACGTCACTGCATTCGCAGTCATGGAGAAGTCACCTCAGGAACGAAGGAGAGGGGAAGAAGATGCGTGGGGCACAGCCGACGCAGCCGGACGATCAGTCGGGCCGGGGTGTGGCCAATCAAACGCACAGTGGCGGGGGTTACCCGCCGGTTCATCGTGGCACAGGCGTCGGGGAGGGAACACCCCTGTAACGGGACTGTGACCCGGATCGCGTTCGGGAATGGCAGGATGCGGACCAGCCCCCGTGGGAGGAAGACCGGGTCGTCGTCCCCCACGCAGCATCCGAGGAAGGATCACCTCCGCAATGACGCACCGCCTCCGCCCCGCCGCCGTCCTGTTCGCCGGTCTGGCCACCGCCAGCCTGGCCCTGACCGCATGCGGCTCCGACTCGCTCGACAGCAACGCGACCTCGAGCTCGACCAGCTCCAGCTCCTCGAGCAGCCAGTCGGTGGACCCCGCCCTCGCCGCCAAGGTCCCGCAGAAGATCAAGGACGCGGGCAAGATCGTCGTCGGCTCCGACGCCTCCTACGCCCCCAACGAGTTCCTCGCCGACGACGGCAAGACCGTGCAGGGCATGGACGTCGACCTGTTCTCCGCCGTCGCCGCGAAGTTCGGCCTCAAGGCGGAGTTCCAGAACGCCGGCTTCGACACGATCATCCTCGGCGTGACGTCCGGCAAGTACGACGTCGGCGTCTCCTCGTTCACCATCAACGACGAGCGCAAGAAGAGCGTCAACATGGTGAGCTACTTCAACGCCGGCACCCAGTGGGCCGTCAAGGCGGGCAACCCCAAGAAGGTCGACATCGACAACGCCTGCGGCCTCAACATCGGCGTCCAGAAGGGCACCGTGCAGATCGACGACCTCACCGCGCGCTCCAAGAAGTGCACCGACGCCGGCAAGCCCGCGATCAAGCAGATCATCGATGCCGACCAGAGCAAGGTCACCGCGAGCGTCATCTCCGGCAAGTCCGACGCGATGCTCGCCGACTCCCCCGTCGGCCTCTACGCCGTGAAGCAGACCGGTGGCCAGCTCGAGGCCCTCGGCGACATCTACGACGCCGCTCCCTACGGCTTCGTCGTCCCGAAGGACCAGGCCGACTTCGCCCAGGCCATCGCGGACGCGCTCAAGGCGATGGGCACCGACGGCAGCTACAAGGCCGCGCTCGACAAGTGGGGCAACGACACCGGCGCCATCACCGACTTCGCCGTCAACCCCTGATCCGGGCCACTGATGTCTGAAGGCACGCAGGACCGGCCGGGCGCGATCAACGCCCGGCCGGTCCGCCACCCGTGGCGGTGGGTGGCCATGGCGTTCATCGCGGTGCTCGTCGCGATGCTCGTCAGCTCGTTCGTCACCAACGACAAGTGGAACTTCGCCTACGCGCTGAAGATCATGAACTTCAACCCGGTCCTCGAGGGCCTGGTCAAGGGCACCATCGTCGGGACCATCGGCGCGATGATCCTCGGCGTCACGCTCGGCATCGTCATCGGCATCATGCGACTGTCGGCCAACCCGGTCCTGCGCGGGGTCTCGTTCGTCTACACATGGTTCTTCCGGGCCATCCCCCGCATCGTGCTGCTCGGCATGCTCGGCACGGGTCTGGGGTTCCTCTACCCCACCCTCGACATCGGGCCGCTGCCGTTCAGCCAGGAGTTCGCGCAGTGGCTGGGCCTGAGCAGCGACCTGACGTTCTTCAGCCTCAACGTCAACGAGTTCAGCTCGACGATCATGATGGGCATCATCGGCCTCGGTGTCTCCGAGGCCGCCTACATGGCCGAGATCGCCCGGGCCGGCATCCAGTCCGTCGACAAGGGTCAGACCGAGGCCGCCCAGGCCCTCGGGATGCCGGCCGGCAAGACCATGCGGCGGATCGTGCTCCCGCAGGCGATGCGCGTCATCGTGCCGCCGACGGGCAACGAGACCATCGCCATGGTCAAGGACACCTCGCTGTTCATCGCGATCCCCATCACCACCGAGCTCTACTACCAGGCCACCGCGGTCGGGACGAGGACGCTGCAGATCATGCCGTCCTACGTCGCGACCACGGCGTGGTACCTCATCGTCTGCTCCGTCCTCATGGTCGGGCAGTACTTCCTCGAGAAGCGCTACGGCCGCGGGTTCGGGGCGTCGGGGCCCTCGCAGAAGACGCGGATGCTCTCCTTCAAGGGTGGGGCGGGAGGAGCCTGATGAGCACGCACAAGAAGGACACGCTCCTCGTCCACGCCCTCAACGTCACCAAGGCGTTCCACGGCAACGAGGTGCTCAAGGGCATCGACATGGACGTCAGCAAGGGCGAGGTCGTCTGCCTGCTCGGGCCGTCCGGCTCGGGCAAGACGACCTTCCTGCGCTGCATCAACCAGCTCGAGACGATCGACGGCGGCCGGATCTGGGTCGACGGCGACCTCATCGGGTTCGAGGACCGTGGTGGCACGCTGCACCACCTCACCGACAAGGCGGTCGCTGCCCAGCGCCGTGACATCGGCATGGTCTTCCAGCGGTTCAACCTGTTCCCGCACATGACGGCGCTCGAGAACGTCATGGAGGCGCCGATCCAGGTCAAGGGCGAGAAGAAGAAGGACGTCCGCGAGCGCGCCCTGGCCCTGCTCGAGCAGGTCGGTCTCGAGGACAAGCCGGGCGCCTACCCTGCCCAGCTCTCCGGAGGCCAGCAGCAGCGGGTCGCGATCGCGCGCGCCCTGGCCATGCGGCCCAAGCTCATGCTCTTCGACGAGCCCACCTCGGCGCTCGACCCCGAGCTCGTCGGCGAGGTGCTCAAGGTCATGCGCGACCTCGCCGCGGACGGCATGACGATGATCGTCGTGACGCACGAGATGGGCTTCGCCCGCGAGGTGGCCGATCGGGTCGTCTTCATGGACGGCGGTGTCGTCGTCGAGCAGGGTCGTCCGTCGGAGGTCATCTCGAACCCCCAGCACGACCGCACGAAGTCGTTCCTGCGTCGCATGCGCCAGGAGGAAGACCGCTGATGCCGATCGGCCTCGGTGTCGTCGTGGTGCGGGGTCGGTCGATGGAACCGACCCTGCACACGGGCGACCGCATGGTCGTCCTCAAGGGCGCTCCCCCCAGGCTCGGCCGGCTGGCGATCGTGCGGCTGCCCCCGGACGACGACGGTGCACCCCGCCCCCTGGCCATCAAGCGCGTGACCATGCGCGACCCCGCCGACCCATCGCGCTACTGGGTGGAGTCCGACAACCAGGGCCTGTTCGGTGTCGCCGACTCGTGGACCCACGGCATCGGCTCGCTGGCCCGCGACCAGATCCGGGCGCTCGTCCTCTTCCGCATCCCGCAACGCGTCCGCGTCCCGGGGAGGCGCAGGGGGCGCCGTGCGACCACCGGGGACGCGGGGTAGGTTTGTCGAGCACGTGATCATCCGTCTCGCAGAAGGGATCCGCATGCTCTCCCGCATCTTCCGTACCACCGAGGTCAGCGCCCACTGCGACCTCCCCTGTGGCGTGTACGACCCCGCCCAGGCCCGCATCGAGGCCGAGTCGATCAAGGCGATCATCGCCAAGGTCGCCGACAACGACGACCCCGACTTCCGCACCCGTGCGATCGTCATCAAGGAGCAGCGCTCCGAGCTGGTCAAGCACCACCTGTGGGTGCTGTGGACCGACTACTTCAAGCCCCCGCACTTCGAGAAGTACCCCCAGCTGCACACCCTCTTCAACGAGGCGACCAAGCTGGCCGGGGCCTCTGGCACCAAGGGCGAGCTCGACGCCGGCAAGGCCGACGAGCTGCTCGCCAAGATCGACGAGATCGACGCGATCTTCAAGGAGACCAAGAAGGCCTGAGCCTTCCCTCTCCCGTGAACGGGCCCTCGCACTCCGGTGCGGGGGCCCGTTCACGTGTGCCGCCGCGCACGACCGCCCCCGGGCCTGCTCAGGTGTGCCTCCCACCATTGGTCCCGAGTCGGGCATACGGTGCCTTCCGGACTGCGTTGCCCGCCGTTCCCGCTCCCACCTGGAGGTCCCCCGTGAGTGCCGACACCGACGTCGACCACGACACCGTCCCACCCGCCAACAAGGGCCTGCTGGCGATCGCCGCCGTCCTGCTGGCCCTGCCGATGATCGCCCTGCTCTGGGTGAGCAGCTACTCCCGCAAGGAGCCCGTGTTCCTCGGGTTCCCGTTCTTCATCTGGTACCAGTTCCTCTGGGTCTTCCTCTGCTCGGCGATGACGTATGCCGCCTACCTCCTGGTGCTCAAGGCGCGCCCCCACCGCCCGATGCCCGGCCACCCCAAGCACGGCGCACGTGAGGAGAACGGCCGATGAGCACCCTGCTCCCTGCAGCCACCGACACCGGCGGCGTCAACGGCGTCGCCCTCACCGTCCTCATCGTGCTCTTCGCCCTCGTCACGGTCATGGGCTTCTGGGCCACCCGCTGGCGCCAGGCCGACTCGATGGAGTCGCTGGACGAGTGGGGGCTTGGCGGTCGGCGCTTCGGCACCTGGGTGACCTGGTTCCTCCTCGGCGGTGACCTCTACACCGCGTACACGTTCGTCGCGGTGCCTGCGGCGATGTTCGCGCTCGGGTCGGTGGCCGGCTTCTTCGCCGTCCCCTACACGATCGTGCTGTACCCGATCATCTTCATCTTCATGGCCCGCCTCTGGTCGGTCAGCCACCGCCACGGCTACGTCACCCCGGCGGACTTCGTGAAGGGCCGCTACGGCTCCCGCAGCCTGTCGCTCGCGGTGTCGGTCACCGGCATCCTCGCGACGATGCCCTACATCGCCCTGCAGCTCGTCGGCATCCAGGCCGTCCTCGAGGTCGCGGGTGTCGGTGGCGAGTCCCTGCTGGCCAAGGACCTGCCGCTGTTCGTGGCCTTCGCACTGCTCGCGGCCTACACGTACTCGAGCGGTCTGCGTGCCCCGGCGGTCATCGCGTTCGTCAAGGACGCGCTGATCTACCTCGTCATCATCGTCGCCGTCATCTACCTGCCCTCGAAGGTCGGCGGCTGGGACAACGTCTTCAGCGCCGCCGAGGCCAAGATGGCCAAGCCCAGCGCCGCCGACCCGTCGAAGCCGACCGGTGCGTTCATCCCGAACAGCCAGCAGTACTGGGCCTACGCCACCCTGGCGTTCGGCTCCGCGCTCGCCCTGTTCATGTACCCGCACTCGATCACGGCGACCCTGTCGAGCTCGACCCGCAACACGATCCGCCGCAACGCCTCGATCCTCCCGGCGTACTCGTTCGTGCTGGGGCTGCTGGCCCTGCTCGGCTGGGTGGCCATCGCGGCGGGCACCAAGCCGATCGGTCTCGACGGCAAGCCGAACGCGCAGCTGGTCATCCCGCAGCTGTTCGAGGACATGTTCCCGAGCTGGTTCGCCGGTGTCGCCTTCGCGGCGGTGGCGATCGGTGCCCTGGTCCCGGCGGCCATCATGTCGATCGCGGCGGCCAACACCTTCACCCGCAACATCTACCGTGACTGGCTCAAGCCCGATGCGACGCACGCGCAGGAGGCCAAGATCGGCAAGCTGGTCTCCCTGCTGGTCAAGGCATTCGCCCTGATCTTCGTCCTCACCCTGGACAAGCAGAACGCGATCAACTTCCAGCTCCTCGGTGGCATCTGGATCCTCCAGACGTTCCCGGCGATCGTCGCGGGCCTGTACACCCGCTGGTTCCACCGCTGGGCGCTGCTCGCCGGCTGGGCCGTCGGCATGGTCTACGGCACGATCACGGCCTACAACGTCATCAACCCGGTGACCAAGGGGCACTTCGGCGGCTCGCTCGACATGATACCGATGATCGGGAAGATGGGCTATATCGGGATGACCGCGTTCGCGCTCAACCTCGTCATCGCCGTGGTCGTGACCGTCGTGCTCAACGCCCTCAAGGTCGACCCGGGCAAGGACGAGACCATCAAGGGCGACTACTTCGCCGACGCGGACGACCCGCGCGTGGAGAAGAACGTGAGCATGGACGCCCACCTCACCACCGGGACGCCGTAGCACCGAGCGCCGCACCGCGGCGCACTGCACCTGAGCGACGAAGGGCGGTACCGGGACCACGACACCGAGGTCCGGGTACCGCCCTTCCGTGGTGTCAGGCGCTCGGCGCGGTGCTGCGTCCCCGGCGGTCGAGGTACCGCGTCAGGGAGTCGACGACCCTGGGGTCGTACTCGTAGCCGAGACCGAGGTGGATGCGCTCCATCGCCCGGTCCGCGTGCAGGCCCTCGGGTCCGCTGAGGTCGTCGTAGGCGTTGGCGACCTTGATGATGCGGCTGGCCATCGGCAGGTCCTGCCCGAACTCGCGCACCTGGCGGTAGGGCGTGATCTGGGCCTCCATGATGGTGGCCACGTTGTCGAGCACACCGGTGCTGCGCACGATCTCGGCGCCGTCGTGGGCGATCCGCTGCTGGTCGGCGGGCGCCGCCATGACCGTGGCCCCCTGCGGGATGGGCTCACGCAGGGCGACCTGCCCCAGGTCGTGCAGCAGCGCTGCATACTCCAGGTCGGTCAGCTCGCGCTGGCTCATCCCGAGGTCGCGCCCCACCGCCATCGAGATCTCGGCGACCCGCTGGGCGTGCCGGGGCACGGTGTAGCTGGTTCGGTCGGTCAGCGAGGACAGCGCGCCGATGGTCTGGCGGTAGGTCTGCCGGATCGAGGCGTACCGCTGGACCGCGAAGTAGGTGAGCACCAGGGGAAAGAGGAACAGCGGCAGGGCCACGACCCCGAGGGCGTATGCCGCGAGGGCGATGAGGGTGCCCGAGGTCACCAGGGCGGTGGCGAGGCCGATGGTCGAGCGGATCTCGTCGACGATGCTGCGCAGCACCGGGCCGTGCTCGCGGCCGGCCCGGACGATCGCCTGGAGGGTCAGGTCGACGAGCATGGCGACCGACCCGACGCAGAGCATGACCACGGCGACGAGCCAGCGCTGGGAGTCCCAGTCGGCGCTGCGCTCGAGCAGGGTGGCACCGTCGAACCTGACGCTGCGGTAGAGGAACGGCACGACCGCCGCACCGAGGAACCGCGCCGCGAGCCCCGACCAGTGCACCGGGCGACGGGTCGCCTCGAGCAGGCCGTTGCCCACGAGCATGCCGAGACCGATCGTCACGACGACGACGTCGGCACCGACCGCGGCGTCACCGTCGGGGGCGATGTTGGACAGGCCCAGCGCCAGCGCCGCGGCCGAGGACATCGGGGCGGTCAGGCGCCCGGCCAGCACCGTGAGCCGGGCCGTCTCCCCCAGCGCGATCGCGACGACGAAGAGCGCCAGGGTGACCAGCGTCCCGGCACCCAGACCGGCCAGCTGCGAGAGGGAGGATCCGAGGGCGACGAGCAGCAGCCCGGCGGCCACGCCGACCGGGACCCCCAGCTCCAGGCCACGGAACAGCAGGCGCCTCATGGCCGTCCTGCCAGGGGACGGGGGTCGCCGAGGGACGGCGCCCGGGGCGCGCCCTTGATGCGGGCACGCAGGTCGGGGCGCTCGGCGAGCAGGTCGGAGATCTCGGGCTCGTCGTGGTCCAGTGCGGGACCCACGGGCAGCTGGTCGCCGACGCGCTCGGTGACCTTCCAGTCGTGGCGGGCGAGCACCTTGACCAAGGAGCCGACGATGCGGGGGTCGACGTGCGTGCCAGAGCGCTGGGTCACCGACTCCACCGCCTCCGCCACGGACAACGCCCCGCGGTGCGAGCGGTCGGTGGTCAGGCAGTCGAAGAGGTCGGCGACGGCGATGATCCTCGCGGCGACGGGGATGTCCTGGTCGGCGAGACCACCGGGGTAGCCGCGGCCGTCGAAGCGTTCGTGGTGGTGGGCGATGCCCTCCTTGGACCCGACGAGGAACTCGATCTCCTCGATGAGGTCCACTCCACCGAGCGCGTGGTCGGCGAGCACGACGAGGTCGTCGTCGTCGAGCACCTTGCGACCTCGCAGGATCCGGCTCGGCACCTTGACGAGGCCGACGTCGTGCAGCATGCCGGCGGTACGGACGTCCTGGATCTCCTTGGGCGTCATACCGATGTCCTCGGCGATCCACTCGCAGAGCTGGGCGACACGCTCGCTGTGTCCCAGGTTGTGGGGCACCTTGGTCTCCACGGCGGTGACGAGGGCCTTGAGGGTCCGCTCGTGCGCCTTGAGCTCCTCGCCGTACTGGTCGAACGCCCAGCGGGCGACGAGGAGGGGGGCGAGCACGAGGACGCCGGCGAACCAGCCGACCTTGGCCGGGATCCAGAGCACGACGAGCAGGAAGCCGATCACGCCGTACCCGATGTAGGCCAGGCCGCTCGTCGTGAGCAGTCCCAGGACACGGGGACGGATGGGGCTGCCGGTGGACACCCGGAGCACCAGGGCGATGAACAGGGCGTTCAGCAGGCACTGGGTGACGTCGGTGACGACGAGGGGAAGGCCGACGTCGAGGAGGATGTCGGTCGGGGACATCCCGTCGTCGAGGACGTCCCGCCCTCCGACGGCGAGGTAGACGAGGCCTCCGGCCACGCCCAGACCGCTCATCATGGCGATGTTGAAGGCGGTCGCGACCTTGGGCGATCCACTGACGCGGACGGCCATGGCCACGGCGCCGACGATGCCGGCCCCGACGGGCCCGACGATCACCGCTGCGGCGACGAGGATGATGCTGAGAATGCTGATGCGCACCCTGCTGGTGAGGGCCGTCTCCCGCAGGAGGACGCCTCCGGCGGCGAGGACGGTGAGGACGGCGACAGCCGTCCAGTCCTGCGGCGGCCCGTCGACATGGAGGGCCAGCGCGGTCAGTGACAGGGTGAAGGCGTAGACGCTTCCGACATAGGCGAACACGGCAGGGCGGTAGAGCGTCGAAGCCTGGGATGCTGGTCGGGCGGCGCTCACGTCACCAATCTACGGCGTGAGCGACCCGCCCGTATCCGCAAGACGAGAACAGACCGAGGACGTCAGATGCCCTCGACGCCGCGCCACTCCCAGCCGCGGGATGCACCCTCGACGCCGCGCCACTCCCAGCCGCGAGCGAACTCGGTGGGGCCGTCGGTGGGGGTCCAGACGAACGTGTCGTCCTGGCCGAGGATGGACTCGAAGATGGTGGTGATGGTCTTCATGGCTGGGGTTCTCCTTCTGCTCGGGGGATGGTCCCTCATCCGTTCGGACCATTTCGAGCCGCTGTTGCGCCGAGGTGTCAGGGGTGCACCGTGGTCGCAGCACTATGATGACCCGACCGCCAGAGCGTCGTAGGCAGACTGGTGCCTTCTTTGCCAAGTCTTGAAGGTTCTCTGGGTATTCGGGGTGTCCATACCTCCCGAAAAGGGACCTTCTCCCCCGCGATGGCCGGGAGCACTCACCTCCTTGTGCGACAATGGGGCCAGGAAGGGCGCTGTTCTGGCGCCACCGCACGACCGACGGAGACCCCCATGAGCAAGCGCGCCCGCAAGCGCCGCTCGCGCAAGGGCAACGCGGCCAACCACGGCCGCAAGCCCAACGCCTGAGCCAGCGCAGACGCACGAGAGCGGGGGGCGGATCCACTGGATCCGGCNGGTCTCGTACCGGATCGTCGTGATGCGGGCCATGATCTGCGTGCGCAGCTCCACGGGAGCCTCCTCGCAGGCGCAGGAGCGCTTGACGAGCGCCTTGAGGGCCTGGTCGAGGTCGTACTGCTTGAGGCACGGGGAGCAGGCCTCGAGGTGGTGCGCGATCTTCTCGGTGTCGTCGCGCGTCATCTCGCCGTCGAGGTACTCGTACACCCGGTGCAGCACCTCGGAGCAGTCTGCTCCTGCGGCGTCACCCTTGCCGGAGTCGCTTCCACACATCATGAGTCCGCTCCCTGGGTCGCGAAGCCGCGCTCGGCGGCGTAGTCGGTCAGCAGCTCACGCAGCTGGCGCCTGCCACGGTGCAGCCGGGACATCACGGTGCCGATCGGCGTCTCCATGATCTCGGCGATCTCCTTGTAGGCGAAGCCCTCGACGTCGGCGAGGTACACCGCCATGCGGAAGTCCTCCGGCAGCGCCTGGAGCGCCCGCTTCACCTGCGTGTCGGGGAGGTGGTCCAGCGCCTCGGTCTCGGCCGAGCGCAGACCCGCCGAGCTGTGCGACTCCGCACGGGCCAGCTGGTAGTCCTCGATCTCGGCGGCGTCCGACTGGAGCGGCTCGCGCTGCTTCTTGCGGTAGCTGTTGATGTAGGTGTTGGTGAGGATGCGGTACATCCACGCCTTGAAGTTGGTGCCCGGGCGGTACTGGTGGAACGCGGCGAAGGCCTTCGTGTAGGTCTCCTGCACGAGGTCCTCGGCGTCGGCCGGGTTGCGCGTCGTGCGCAGCGCGGCCGAGTACAGCTGGTCGAGCAGGGGCATGGCCTCGAGCTGGAAGCGGGCCTGCCGCTCCTCGGTGCTCTCGGTGGCCACGTCGACGGTCATGGCAGCAGCCTTGGCGTCGGCCACCGCGTCGGCCACAGGGTCGGTCGACTCGTCGGTCACGACGTCGGTGGCACCACCGGTGGCACCGTCGGTCGCGGCGTCGGGGGCAGGGGTCTCAGTCATCGCCCTCCAGCCTAGCCCGCTCGTCGAGCGGCTCGGCCCGGTCGTCGTGGTGGCGCCGGCGGACAGGCCCAGCTCCACGGGTGCGGTGGTGCCGCTCTCGGGCGGCGAGGCGGTCAACAGTGGCACGGGGGCGGCTCCTGGTTGTTCCGGTGGGGTTCCGGTTGCGGATGGTCTCACCTCGTGCAACGGCGCCCCGCCGGGTGACATTCCCTGCACGGTAACCTCGGCCCATGTCGCACCACGCCGGCCCCACGTTCGTGCAGCTGCTCGCGGAGCAGGTCAGGCACGAGTTCACTGCAAGCCAGCAGTACATCGCCATCGCGGTGTGGTTCGACGACCACGACCTCCCCCGCCTCGCGGCGCACTTCTACGCGCAGAGCGTCGAGGAGCGCAACCACGCGATGATGATGGTGCAGTACATGCTCGACCGTGACTGGCCGGTGACGATCCCCGGCGTCGACGAGGTGCGCGGCGAGTTCGACAAGCCGACCTCCCCCATCGAGCTGGCGCTGGCCCAGGAGAAGGCCGTGACCTCGCAGATCGAGGCGTTGTTCCGCGCCGCGCGCGCGGAGGGGGACGTCCTCGGGGAGCAGTTCATGCTCTGGTTCCTCAAGGAGCAGGTCGAGGAGGTCTCCTCGATGAACACCCTCCTGACGATCGCCGAGCGCGCCGGGACCGACTGGTTCCAGATCGAGGACCACCTCGCCCGCGAGGCGGTCGGCGACGGCGGCGACGACGCGTCGGCCCCCGAGGCCGCCGGCGGGGCGCTCTAGCTCCACCAGCGCCCCGGGGCCACTACGAGGACGCTCGCACCAGTCCCGCGAGGAACTCCGCGCAGGCCGCGACGAGTGCGCCCGTGTCCTTCACCGTGTGCTCCCCCGGCACCGAGGACACCACATCAGGATCCGGCAGCTCGGCGCGCACCTCCTCCGGGGTGCCGAAGGGGTCGCGCGTCCCCTGGACCACGTGCACCGGTATGCCGTGGGCGAGCGGCTCGCGCAGCTCGTGCGCCCGCGACGTCCCCGGCTTGCCGGGCGGGTGGAGGGGGAAGGACAGGCAGAGCACGGCGTCGGCACCCACGAGGTGCGCGGTGCGGCAGGCCACCCGGGCGCCGTTGCTCTTTCCGGCCACCACCCACGGGGCGGGCAGGCGACCCCGGCCCGTCGTCAGTGCGGCCAGGACCGGGAGCCACGCCTCGTCCTGCGGGTCCGGTCGCGGCGGGGTCCGCCGCCCGGCCACTCCCCAGGCCTGGTGGACCAGCGCGACGGCCCACCCCTGCGCGACGAGTCCGTCGCGGACGGCCAGGACGTCACGGCCGTCGACGCGGCCGCTGGCTCCGTGGGTCAGCACCACGGTCCCGAGCGCCCGGACGGGGCGCCGCACCTGCACGACGGCGGGTCCCAGAGGCGTGGGCACCTCGACCCTGCGCGCAGTCGTCATGCGGGGTTCACCCCGCCGTGGTTGGCGTCCTCGTCCTGCGTCGCAGCCCCGCTGCTCGGCACCGGGGCCGGGCGACCGCCGGTGCCGACGATCTCCCCCGTCATCGGGTCGACGACACCGTCGAGCTCCGACTCCCCGGCGGGTTCGATGAGCTGGGGTCCGTTGCTGCGGTTGGACGACACAGCCGTTCCTACGGGATGGGCCTCGAAGCGGCCGGGCTGCGCGAACGAGAGCAGCTGGCCGACCTCGGCCGGGTCGGTCAGTGCCGGGTCGAGCCAGGCGGCCCAGTCGGCGCGTTCGAGGACCAGCGGCTGGCGGTCGTGGATGCGGTCCAGGCCGGGCTCGGCCTCCGTGGTGATGATGGTGAACGTCGTGAGCCACGCCTGCGGGTCGTCCTTGTCGACGACCTCGCGGTCGCGCCAGAACTCGTAGAGCCCGGCGAAGGCGACGACGTCACCGTCCGCCCGGTGCATGAAGAACGGCTGCTTGCGCGGGTTGCCCTTGGCGTCGGTGGCGACGGGCGACTTCTGCCACTCGTACCAGCCCTGCGCCGGGACGAGGCAGCGTCGTGAGGCAGCAGCCTTGGCGAACGACCCCTTCTCCAGGACGGTCTCGGCCCGGGCGTTGATCATGCGCATCCCCATCTTCACGTCCTTGGCCCAGCTCGGGACCAGTCCCCACGTCAGGAGGCGGAGCTGGCGCACGGGAGGCGCGTCGGCGGCATACGTCTCGTCGGTGCCCCTCGGCACCCGCGAGAGGACGACCGGGGCCTGCTTGCTCGGGGCGAGGTTCCAGTCCGGGGCGCCGGCGGGCGGGCTCTGGGGGTTCTTGAGGATGCTGCGCGAGGGGTCTGCCGTGCGGTCCTGCTCGACCTCGAACTCCTCCACGAGCTCGTCGGGGTTCGCCGTCGCCGCATAGCGTCCGCACATGGTGGACAGGGTACGTGGCGACGCCGACCTGCCCCATACGGTAGGAAGGGAGACGAAGGGGAGCACCTGTCTCCCCAGCCGTCCTATGGGAGTGATCATGACCCTCGTCCGCCGTGTGGCCCGCCCGATGCTCGCCGCGATCTTCGTGGTGCAGGGGCTCGAGCAGCTGCGGCACCCTGCCGCGCTCAAGGCCAAGGTGGCCCCGTTCGCCGAGCAGGTCGCCCCGTTGGGGCTGCCGAACGACCCCGAGCTGCTGGTCCGCGCCAACGGCGCGACGATGGTGGGCGGCGGGGCCCTCCTCGCCACCGGTCACCTCCCCCGCGTGGCCGCCCTCGCCCTCGTGGGGTCCCTCGTGCCGACCACCTACGTCGGGCACCGCTTCTGGGAGGAGTCGGACCCGGCCACGCGCACCACCCAGCGGATCGGCTTCCTCAAGAACCTGGGCCTGATCGGTGGCCTGCTGCTGGCCTCCGTCGACACCGAGGGCAAGCCGGGCCTGGCCTACCGCGCGGGTCTGGCGGGCAGCTCCGCCAAGCGGGCTGCGAAGCAGACCCGTCGCGAGGCGAAGCACGCGGCCCACGCCGCCCGTCGCGAGGCCAAGCTCGCCGCGTCGCAGGCCCACGATGCCCTCACCTGATCCCGTCCGACCCCCCGCCCGCGCGGTCGAGGGCAGCTGGACCGTCCCCACCGCCGACGGTCCCGTCGACGCCGACGTGGTCCTGCCCGGCAGCAAGTCGCTGACCAACCGCTTCCTCGTCCTGGCGGCCCTGGCCAACGGGCCGTCGCTGCTGCGGCGTCCCCTGCGGTCCCGCGACACGCTGCTCATGGCCCAGGCCCTGCGCCAGCTCGGCGCAGGCATCGAGGACACGACGTCGCACTCCGGGCAGCTCCCCGACTGGGTCGTCACCCCGGCGACCCTGCGCGGCGACGTGCAGGTCGACTGCGGCCTCGCCGGCACCGTCATGCGGTTCCTCCCCCCGGTCGCGGCACTGGCCGCCGGCCCGGTGACGTTCGACGGTGACGCCCAGGCCAGGGTTCGCCCCATGGGTCCGGTCCTGGAGGCCATGCGGGCGCTCGGCGCGGACCTCGACGACGGCGGCCGCGGCACCCTGCCGTTCACCGTGCGTGGTCGCGGCAGCATGCCTGGTGGAGCGGTGACCCTCGACGCCTCGGCGTCCTCCCAGTTCATCTCGGCGCTGCTGCTCGCCGGCCCGCGCTACGACGACGGTGTCACCATTCACCACGAGGGCGAGCCCGTCCCCTCCGAACCCCACATCGAGATGACGATCGAGACGCTGCGCGACGCCGGCGCCCTCATCGACGACAGCGTGCCGAACACCTGGCGCGTGGAGCCCTCGGAGATCAACGCGCTCGACGTGCAGGTCGAGCCCGACCTCTCCAACGCCGCACCCTTCCTCGCGGCCGGCCTCGTCACCGGCGGGCGGGTCACCGTGCCGAGCTGGCCCCACCACACGACCCAGGCCGGCGACGCGATCCGCGACATCCTCGACGCCATGGGCGCCGACGTGAACCTCAGCCGGGAGGGCCTGACCGTCTCGGGCACCGGGGAGGTCTCCGGCATCGACGTCGACCTGCACGACGCCTCGGAGCTCACGCCGGTCGTCGCAGCCGTCGCCGCGCTCGCCGACTCCCCCACCGTGATCCGGGGGGTGGCCCACATCCGCGGCCACGAGACCGATCGACTGGCCGCCCTCGCTCGCGAGCTCGGGACGCTCGGCACCGTGGTCACCGAGACCGAGGACGGCCTGCGTATCGAGCCGAAACCGTTGCGCCCCAGCCTCTTCCACACCTACGCCGACCACCGGATGGTCATGGCGGGCGCGGTGCTCGGGCTGCGCTGCGAAGGCCTGGTCATCGAGGACGCCGGCACCGTGGCGAAGACGCTGCCCGAGTTCACCCAGCTCTGGCACCACCTCGTGGCACCGGGCACCCTCGGCGCACCGAGCACCAGCGCAGCGAGCGCATGAGCCGCAAGGCCTCCGACTACGACGAGAGCGACGTCCGGGTCCGCCCGAGTCGTCGAGGATCGCGCCCGCGGTCCAAGGACCGGCCCGCCCACGAGGACGCCGTCCCGGGGTTCGTCATCGCCGTCGACCGCGGGCGCTACACGGTGCTCATCCCCCGCGGCAAGGGCCGCAAGGCCGAGCCAGAACGCCTGGTGACGGCCATGAAGGCACGCGAGCTCGGCCGCAAGGGCATCGTCGTGGGTGACGACGTCGGCCTGGTCGGCGACACGACCGGCAACCCCGACGGCCTGGCCCGCATCGTGCGGCTGACCCCGCGACGTTCGGTGCTGCGGCGCAGCGCCGACGACACCGACCCCGTCGAGCGCGTCCTCGTCTCGAACGCCGACCAGCTCGTCATCGTGTCGGCCCTGGCCAACCCCGAGCCCCGGCCTCGGCTCATCGACCGGTGCCTCGTCGCGGCGTACGACGCCGGCCTCGAGCCGCTCCTCGTCCTGACCAAGGCAGACCTCAAGGACCCCGCGGAGTTCCTCGGCAGCTACGCACCGCTCAACGTCCCCAACGTCGTGACCTCGACGGGCGAGTCCGGGTTCGACGGCCTCGAGGGTCTCACCGAACGCCTCGTCGGCCGCGTCAGCGTCTTCGTCGGCCACTCCGGCGTCGGCAAGTCGACCCTCGTCAACGGCCTGGTGCCCGACGCGCGCCGGGCGGTGGGGATCGTCAACGACCACACCGGAAGAGGTCGGCACACCTCGTCCTCCGCGGTCGCCCTGCGCCTGCCCGACGGCGACGGCTGGGTCATCGACACCCCGGGCGTCCGCTCCTTCGGGCTCGCCCACGTCGACCTCGGGCGGATCATCCAGCACTTCCCCGAGCTCGAGGCCGGCACCGGTCTGTGCCCCCGCGGGTGCACCCACGACGAGGAGGAGTGTGCCCTCGACGCCTGGGTCGCCTCCGGTCAGGCCGGGCCGGCCGGAGCCTCCAGGCTGGAGTCCCTGAGGCGGTTGCTGCGCGCCCGCTCGGGTGAGGGTGACTGAGCCACCCCCACCCGAGGCCCCCACACCAGGTGGCCCGCCATCGCGAGAAGTGTTGCCAGGACAGGCATTCCGAGCAGGAGCGCCAGCTGTGCCCGTAGCGGCATGACCGTCAGGGTGGTGTCGTCGAGCCGCCCGGTCCACCACAGGAGCACGGCTGGACCGACGACCGCGACGACCGCACCCGCTCGAGCCAGCACCTGTCGCCGTCGCAGCAGCAGTCCTCCTACGACGAACGCCGGAAGCAGCGGTGCGCCCTGGCCGGCGAAGAGCAGCATCCCAGGGACGACCGCCAGGCGGCACCAACGCCGCCACCCGGAGGCGTGCCGCGCCACGGAGCCGACGCCGACACCGGCACCGAAGACAGCGGCGAGGACGACGATCGCGAGCGTCCCGGACCAGCTGAACTCCGGCGGTCGACACGAGCCGCATCCACCCGCGCGCGAGCACACCCCACCCGGCACCGAGGGCCGCGCCCAGGACGACGGCACGCGCCATACCGAGGGGCATCACCACTCCACGGGCAGGCAGGCGAGGCGGTCCCCTGCCTTGCCGTCAGGCGCCGTGGGGAGCTCGTGGACCACGACGGACCGCTGGCCCGGCGTCGGGACGAACGGCACGTGCGTCACGGACTGGCCGTTGCCACCGCCGTTGACGGTGAAGTCCAGCCAGACCTCGGTCTGGTCGCTCACCGAGGTCGGCGGCGTGCCCGTGTGGTTGTAGTGACCCCCGGCCGCCGCTCCCGCACCGGCGATGCACGGGCCGTTGTGCAGGTGCGCACCGAACGTGCGCCCGGCCTGGCCGGGGTCGACACCGTGGACGACGAGGACGGCCGAGGAGGCGTCACCTCCTCCCACGAGCGTCAGCGACGCGCGGGCCTCGGCGAAGGGTGCGCCCTTGGCGTCGAGGAGCAGTCGCAGGTCGCCCCGGAATGAGCTCGCGACGCCTGCCACGGCCGGGGTCAGCGTGGCGCCGGCAGCCAGCACGGCCGTGCAGGCCACCGCGATCCCGGCCCTGCGCAGAAGGGGTGAGGTGCCGGTGCGGTCCATGGTGCTCTCCTTGGGTGAGGACGTACGACGCTGACACCCCACAGACGCGCCCCGGCACCGTCCCGGGTGACACCTCGAACCTCCTGAGGTCCTCGGACCTCGTTGTCACCCAACGGGTCCGCCCACTCGTCTGTCGAGGTGATGGAGTCCATGGGCGTGCTGGCGAGGAGCACCGCCGGCGTGGTGGGCACGGCCCCCGCGCTGGAGGCCGATGCGCTCGTCGTCACGCTCTTCACGGCAGAGTCCGCCCGCCTCGTCTCGCTGGCCCGGTTCTTCGTCGACGACCGCACCGCGGCCGAGGACCTCGTCCAGGAGGCGTTCATCCGGCTCGCCCGCAGCAGCCACCGCATCCGTGACCCGGAACGCGCCGCGGCCTACCTGCGCTCGATCGTCATCAACCTGGCCCGGGACCACAACCGGCGAGGGCTGGTCTCGTTGCGCCACCGACCGCCAGCGGTCCCGGACGAGCCGTCGGCCGAGGAGATGGCCACCGCGCTCGAAGGGCGGCGCGAGGTCGTCGAGGCGATCCGCGCACTGCCCCGGCGCCAGCGCGACTGCGTCGTCCTGCGCTACTACCTCGAGCTGGGCATCGACCAGGTCGCCGAGACCCTCGACCTGTCACCCAACTCGGTCAAGACCCACCTGCGTCGCGGTCTACGGACCCTGGGCGCACGACTGGAGGAGCAGCGATGAGCGCCCTCGAGGACCGGCTCCACGAGGCCCTGGCAGCAGAGGGCCGCCGCCGGGTGCCGTCGGAAGACCTGTTCACCAGGGTCGTCGACAGCATCGACCACGACCGATCCCGCCGACGTCGCCAGCGGGTCCTCACCGCCAGCGGCGCCACCGCGGTGGTGGCGGCGACCGTCGCCGTGGCGCTGTTCACCCCGAGAGGAAAGGACGGACTCGACATGCCCTGGTGGATCCTGGAGGTGGCGACGACGGTCGTCCTGCTCGGTGTCGCGCTGTGGCTCGGACCGTTCATCAAGCGGTTCGGACGTGCCTACGCGGCAGACGTCTTCCACGACAACCCGTTGACCGGCAAGAGCTACATCGTCCTCACCGACATCGTCTACTACCTGATCTTCGCCGCCTACATCTTGTTCTCGGTGCACTTCGCCCCGCAGGAGGAGTGGAACAACACCATCTCCGAACGCGTCACCGCCGAGCAGCTGACGTTCGAGGTGGGCCGGCTCGGCGGCATCCTGCTCATCATCGGGATCCTGCACGGGCTCAACATCCTCCTCATGCCCGTCCTCGGACGGCTGTTCTCCCTGAACCGGCGCCTCCCCCGGGACTGACCCCCAGGACTGACCCCCAGGACACGACGACCGCGCCGCCCCCCGAGGTCGGGGGGCGGCGCGGTCGGTGCTCGTGCGAGGTCGCTCAGACGGCGTTGTCGGCACCCTCGGTGAGGTCGATCGTCTCGATGATCTCCCGGGGCTGGGCGAAGTGGCAGGCCGACAGGTGCTCGCCGGCGCCGTCGGGGCGCAGCTCGAGCAGGGGCACGTCGGTCTTGCACTTGTCCTGCGCCTTCCAGCACCGCGTGTGGAACCGGCACCCCGACGGCGGGTTCGCCGGTGAGGGGACGTCGCCCTTGAGGACGATCTGCTCCTTCTTGTCACGCAGGGTCGGGTCCGGCACGGGGACGGCCGACAGCAGCGCCTGGGTGTAGGGGTGGGTGGGGCGACCGTAGATGTCGTCCTCCTCCCCCAGCTCTGCCATCTTGCCGAGGTACATCACGCCGACGCGGTCGGAGATGTGACGCACCACGGACAGGTCGTGGGCGATGAAGATGTAGGACAGGCCCAGCTCGTCCTGCAGCTTCTCCATCAGGTTGACGACCTGCGCCTGCACCGACACGTCGAGCGCGGAGACCGGCTCGTCGCAGATCAGGACCTTCGGGTTGAGCGCGATGCCGCGGGCGATGCCGATGCGCTGGCGCTGACCGCCGGAGAACTGGTGCGGGTAGCGGTTGATGTGCTCGGGGTTGAGCCCCACGAGGTCGAGCAGGTCCTGGACGGCCTTGCGACGACCCTTCTTCGGCACCACGTCGGGGTGGATGTCGAAGGGCTCCCCCACGATGTCGCCGACCGTCTTGCGAGGGTTGAGCGAGGTGTAGGGGTCCTGGAACACGATCTGGATGTCGCGGCGGAGCCGACGCATGGCGCGGCCCTTCTGCGCATACATGTCGACGCCGTCGAACACGACCGAGCCGGCGGTCGGCTCCTCCAGGCGCATCAGGAGACGGCCCAGGGTGGACTTGCCACACCCGGACTCACCGACGATGCCCAGCGTCTCGCCCTTGAGGAGCTCGAAGCTGACGCCGTCGACGGCCTTGACGTGGCCCACCGTGCGGCGCAGCACGCCACCGCGGATGGGGTAGTGCTTGACCAGGTCGGTCGCGGTCAGAATGGCTTCAGCCATTGAGGACCTCCTCGGCGAAGTGGCAGGCGGACTCACGGCCGGGAGCGATCTCCCGCAGCGCGGGACGGTCCTCACGGCAGACGTCCTGGGCGAACTTGCAGCGCGGGTTGAACGCACAGCCCTGCGGGATGCGCATGAGGTTCGGAGGCAGGCCACCGATGGCTGCGAGCTGCTGGCCCTTCTGGTCGAGGCGAGGGATCGACTCGAGCAGACCCTTGGTGTACGGGTGACCCGGCTGGCGGTACAGGTCGTAGACGTCCGCGCGCTCGACGATGCGACCGGCGTACATGACGGCGATCTTGTCCGCCACGTCGGCCACGACGCCGAGGTCGTGGGTGATGAGGATGAGCCCCATCTGGCGCTCCTCCTGCAGCTCCTGGAGCAGGGCCATGATCTGTGCCTGCACCGTGACGTCCAGGGCCGTGGTCGGCTCGTCGGCGATGAGGACCGCCGGGTCGAGCGCGATGGCCATCGCGATCATGATGCGCTGGCGCATACCACCGGAGAACTGGTGCGGGTAGGCCTTCACCCGCTCCTTGGCCGCCGGGATCTGCACCCGCTGCATCAGCTTGACCGCACGCTCCAGGGCGTCGGAACGGTTGATGCCGCGGTGGACGCGGAACATCTCGGCGATCTGCCAGCCCACCGGGAACACCGGGTTGAGCGAGGACAGCGCGTCCTGGAAGACCATGGAGATCTCCGGGCCGCGGGTCTTGCGCCGCTGCTCCTCGGGCATGGTCAGCAGGTCCTGGCCGCAGTAGCGGATCTGCCCCTTGGGGATCACCGCCGGCGGGACGTCGAGGATGCCCATGATCGCCTGGGCGGTCACGGACTTGCCGGACCCCGACTCGCCGAGGATCGCCAGGGTCTGGCCCTCGTAGAGGTCGAAGTTGACGCCGTTGATGGCCTTGGCGATGCCGTCGGGGGTGTGGAACTCGACGTGGAGGTCTTCCACCTCGAGCAGCAGACCGTCCTTGGCGTGGTACTGGGACGCGGACGGGGTCTTGCCGCGCTGCGTACCGGTCGTGTCAGTTGTCGTCATGAAGGTGTCTTTCCCGCTCAGCGCGACTTCGGGTCGAAGGCGTCACGCACGGCGTCGCCGAGCATGATGAAGGCCAGCACCGCAAGGGACAGGAACAGGCTGGGGAACAGCAGGATGTGCGGGTAGGTCCGCAGCGCGACGAGCGCGTCGGAGATCGCCACACCCCAGGAGACCGCCGGCGGCGTCAGACCGATGCCGAGGAAGCTCAGCGTCGCCTCGACGGTGATGAAGACACCGAGGTTGATCGTGGCGACGACGATGACCGGCGCCAGGGCGTTGGGCATGACGTGGGCACGGATGATCCGCCACGGACTCGCCCCGAGGGCGCGAGCCGCCTGGACGTAGTCGTTGGGCTTGACCTGCATGACGCTGGAGCGCATCAGGCGGGCGATGCCCGGCCAGCCGAAGATGGACAGCACGAGCACGACCTTGCCGACGACCACGAGGTACGGGGAGTTCTCGTCGTTGGGGAAGGTGGACATGAACAGGATGCCGCCGAGGAGCAGCGGGATCGCGAAGAAGATGTCCGTGACGCGCGAGACGAAGCTGTCGAGGAAGCCGCCGTAGTAGCCGGCGAGCACACCCATGACCAGTCCGATGACCACCGTGGCGATCGTCGTGAAGACACCGACGAGGATCGAGGCGCGGGCGCCGTAGATCGTCCGGGCGTAGATGTCGTAGCCCTGGATGTCGCGACCGAACCACGCGTCGCCACCGGGCTTCTCGCGGGCCTGCTTGAGGATCGCCTCGTTGGGGTCGACGTTGGTGAACAGCTGCGGCAGGGCTGCCATCAGCACGAACACGGTGATGAGCCCGACGGACACCCAGAAGATCGGGTTCCGCTTGAGCTGCCGCCAGGCGTCGGACGCCAGCGAGCGGCCCTCGTCCGCCGAGCCTCCGGCGGGCTGGCCCGCCTCGGAGGAGACGGCGATGGTCGATGCCTCAGTCATGGCTGATCCTCGGGTCGAGCACGCCGTACAGGAGGTCGACGAGCAGGTTAACGATGAGGAAGACGAGCACCAGGATGGTCACGGTGCCCACGACGCTCACCGGGTCGCGGTTGCGGATGCCGGTGAAGAGGAACCCACCGACGCCCTGGATGTTGAAGATGCGCTCGGTCACGATGGCGCCACCGAGCAGGCCACCGAAGTCGGCGCCGATGAAGGTGACGACCGGGATGAGCGAGTTGCGCAGGGCGTGGATGCCAAGGATGCGCGGACGCCCCAGGCCCTTGGCCACCGCCGTGCGCAGGTAGTCCGCGCGCAGGTTCTCGACCAGGTTCGTGCGGGTGAGGCGGGCGGCATACGCGATGGACGCACTGCCCAGCACGAACGCGGGGAGGATCAGCTTGTAGTAGGTGACGTCGGACCCGACGGTCGCCGGGAAGATCGGCCACTTGAGGCCGAAGTAGTACTGCAGCGTCACACCGATCACGAAGACCGGGATGGAGATGACGAACAGCGTGCTCACCAGGACGAGGTTGTCGATGAACTTGCCCTTGCGGATGCCCGCGAGGACACCGGCGAGGATGCCGATGACGGTCTCGAAGAGGATCGCCATGCCGGCCAGCTTGGCCGTCGTCGGGTAGCGCAGCTCGAGCTCGTCGAGGACCTTCAGGTCACGGAAGTTCGTGCCGAGGTCGCCCTGGGCGAGGTTGCCGAGGTAGGTGAAGTACCGGATGAAGAACGGGTCGTTGAGCCCGTGCTTCTCACGGAAGTCGGCCACGAAGGCGGCGGGGCAGGGCCGCTCACCGCACAGGCCGATGGTCGGGTCGCCGGGCAGGGCGTAGACCATGAAGAAAATGATGAACGTGGCACCAAGCAGCACCGGGATCATCTGGATCAGTCGCCGAAGGATGTACTTGTACACGTCACCTCCTTTGGTTTGACGCACGCAGGATGGGGTGTTCCCGCAGGCGTGGCTGGACGAGCCGGGACGCTACCTCAGGTAGGCGCCGATGCCCATCACAACATAGTCGTACAGGGGTGGGGCGGGGCAGCAGGCGGGTCTCGCCACGACTGTCCCCGGACAGGCCATCGGCCTGCCGGCACTGGGCCGGCAGGCCGACGACGCTGTCTGGATCCGCTCACCCGGTGGGGCGGGCGGTCCGGGTCGACTTACTTCAGCGCGAGGCTGGAGAAGTCGATGGTGCCGAACGCGGTGATCTTCACGCCGGTGACCTTGTCGGACCAGCCGAAGGTCGCGGTGGAGTACCACATCGGGATGGCCGGCATGTCGTTGGCGAGCAGTGCCTCGGCCTCCTGGTACTTGGCGTTGGCCTGAGCAGCATCCGTGGCCGCAGCACCCTCGACGAGGAGCTTGTCGAACTCGGGGTTGCTGTACTTGCCATCGTTCGAGGACGCGCCGGTCTTGAAGATCGGGGCGAGGAAGTTCTCGATCGACGGGTAGTCCATCTGCCAGCCGGTGCGGAACATGCCCTTCTGCTTGCCCGCCGCGATGTTGCCGCGGAAGGTGGAGAAGTCGACGACCGGGGTCGCGACGCAGTCGGTACCGAGGGCACCCTTGATGGAGTTGCAGGTCGCCTCGACCCACGCCTTGTGAGAAGCGTCGGCGTTGTAGGCGATCGTCATCTTGCCGCCCTTGAAGCCGCCGGCCTCGTCCAGCTTGGCCTTGGCCTTGGCAGCGTCGAAGGTGCAGTACTCGCCACAGGCGTTGGCCTTGTAGCCGTCGACGACCGGGGAGACCCAGCCGGTGGCGGGCTGACGGGTGTTGTTGAAGATCTGCTTGATGATCGTCGGGCGGTCGATGGCCATGGAGATGGCCTGGCGCACCTTCGGGTCGGCGTAGTTCGGGTCGACCTTGACCGGCGCGAACGTGATGGTCTGGATGACACCAACAGCCTTCTGGGCGTTGCGGTCAGGCAGGTCCGTCTTGTACTTGTCGTCGATCATCGCCGAGGACGGGACCTCGTCGGTGACGTCGAGGTTGTTGGCCTGGACGTCGGTGTAGGCAGCGTCAGCGTCCTGGTAGATCTTGAACGTGATGTTGTCGAGCTTGCCACCGAACTTGCCGGAGTAGTCAGCGAACTTGCTGAGCTTGATCTCGGTGTTCTTGGTCCAGGAGTCGAGCTTGAACGGGCCAGCGCCGACCGGCTTCTCGCCGTAGGCCTTGGGGTCCGCGAAGAAGGAGTCCGGCAGCGGCGAGAACGCCGAGTAGCCGAGACGGACCGGCATGTTGGAGACCTTCTCCGTGGTCTTGATCGTGAAGGTGTAGTCGTCCTTCACGGCGAGACCGGAGAGCTTGTCGGCCTTGGGGGTGAAGCCCTTGCAGGGGTCTTCCTCGTCCGTGCCAGCACACTGCATGTCACCGAAGCCCTCGATGGGCTCCATGAAGTACCCGGAGGACTGGGCGTTCGGGCCGAAGGCGGCGTAGTTCCAGGCATCGACGAAGTTCTTCGCCTTGACCTCGGTGCCGTCGTGGAACTTGTAGCCCTTGACGAGGGTGACGGTGAAGTTCTGGTTGTCCGTGGACTCGATCTTCTCCGCGATGTCGTTCTCGGGAGCAGCGCTCTCGGGGTTGTAGTGGACGAGCTTGGCCGTGATGGCGTCGAGCACGTTTCCACCACAGGTCTCCGTGGTGTTGCTGGGGATCAGCGGGTTCTGGGGGTTGCACCCACGGACCGTGACAGCGCCGCCGGTCTGGCCTCCGGCGCTGGAGCTGGTGTCCGTGGAGTCGGAACCGCCACCACAGGCTGCAGCGAGCAGCGCAACGGTGGAGATGCCGGCAACCATGGTCACCGTGCGAGTAAGTCCTCGCATTGATGTCCTCCTACTTAGGGTCTGCCGTTCGTGTGAACGGTCGGTCCGGGCTGCCCACCGGTCGGAGTGCAGCCCTGTAACGCCCAGGGCGTCGTGTTGTGGGACCCATGAAAGAGCAAGGAGGGAGTAAAGGCGACGCTCCGGGCCAACCCGAGACAAAAACGTGATCGTCCCGATGCCCGCCCGGAAGCAGATCTTCGGCGGGAGTGGCTTTTGGACCTATTGGGACGTGTTGCTCACGATCTCGCCCCACACGGCCTCGGCTCCCGAGTGGCCGACCCTGACGGTCCACACGACGACCACCGCTGCCGCTGCCGTGACCAGCACGGACAGCCCGGTACGCAGCCCTGCCGAGCGACCGCCCGCACCGTCACCGCGGGTGCGGTGCACCTGGACGAGCACCGCGGTCAGGAGCAGGGCGCCGGCGATGAGCGGCAGCGGGTCGGCCAGCTCACCGTGCTCGAGGGCGGCCCGGCCCCCGAGCCGACGCTGCAACGCCTCCCCCGACTCCTTCGCCACGAACGTCATCGCGGTGACCACGAGGTCGGCGGCCACGACGAGCCATCCGGTGGCCGGTCGCGCAGGGCGGCGCCAGGCCCAGACGAGAGTGACCACGGCCATCAGCGGCAGGAGCACCACGACTCCGTGGACGACGAGCGCGTGGACGGGAAGTCCGAAGATGGTGTCGAACACGGCGGCTCCTGCGGTTCGGTCGGGCCCCGGGTGGGTGGTGAAGTCGGGACCTCGGGCGCTCCGACGCTAGTGGTGCGGCGGGCTCCGCGGCACCCCGTGCGGCTGGGAGATTGCTGTGAGTGCTCCCGTGGCGGTCACTCGCCGGAGCAGGACCACGGGCTAGCGTGGGCGGGTGCCCTACGACGACGACCTGCGCCTCGCCCATGTCCTGGCGGACGCCGTCGAACGCATCACCATGGCGCGCTTCCGCGCCGAGGACCTGGTCGTGGAGTCCAAGCCGGACATGACGCTGGTCAGCGACGCGGACCGCTCGGCGGAGGAGCTGGTCCGCTCGCAGCTCAAGCGCACCCGCCCTCGTGACGCCGTGGAGGGCGAGGAGTTCGAGACGACCGGGCACGGTCCCCGACGCTGGGTCATCGACCCCATCGACGGCACGCACAACTTCGTCCGCGGCGTGCCCGCGTGGGCCACGCTCATCTCCCTCGTCGACGAGGGGCAGCCCGTCCTGGGTCTGGTCGCGGCGCCCGCCCTGGGCCGGCGCTGGTGGGCCGCAACGGGATCCGGCGCCTGGTCAGGTCGCAGCCTCACGGCCGCGAAGCGGATCCACGTCTCGCGGGTGCCTCGCATCGAGGACGCCTCGCTGTCCTACTCGAGCCTCTCGGGCTGGCGTGCCCTCGACCGCCGCCAGCAGTTCCTCGACCTCACCGACGAGTGCTGGCGCACCCGTGCCTACGGCGACTTCTGGTCGTACATGCTCGTCGCCGAGGGTGCGGTGGACATCGCCGCCGAGCCCGACCTCGCCGTCTACGACATGGCCGCGCTCGTGCCCATCGTCACCGAGGCGGGCGGCCGGTTCACCTCGCTCGCCGGGGAGGACGGCCCCTGGGGCGGCAACGCGCTCGCGACCAACGGACTGCTGCACGACGAGGTCCTCGGCCGCCTCGGCACCGACGCCCGCGCCTAGGCGACGGACGTCGGTGCGTCCCCGTCAGTTGGGGACGACGCTGACCTCGCCCACGCCCAGCGCGCGGATCGCGTCGGCATACGTCGAGGCGTCGCCGACCACGACGACCGTCCACTCCCCCTGCACCCAGCGGCGGTAGGCGTCCGTCAGCTCCTGGGGCTCCAGGCCGCGCATCTGCTCGAGGTTGCGGGTGGTGAACTCGGTGGTGAGTCCTTCGAGCGCCATCGACGACGCCTCGTCGGCGACGGCGTCCGCGGTGGCGTAGCGACCGGGGGCGGTCTTGCTCACGAAGTCCACACCGGCGCGCACCTCCTCTTCGCCGAAGCCGTCCCGCCCGCTGCCGAGGATCTCCAGCAGCAGCTGGACGGACTCGACCGTCGCGTCGGCACGGACCGAGCCCGAGGTGAGGAAGAGGCCGCCGGAGCTGCGCGGCCGGAAGACCGAGCGGATGCCGTAGGTGTAGCCCTTCTCCTCGCGCAGCACCGCGTCCACCCGCGCGTTGGGTGAGCCGCCGACGATGAACCCGAGGACGGGGTATGGCGCCCAGCCGCCCTCGGCGCGCCGGTCCGGACCGGCGCACCCCACGAGCACCTCGCTCTGGACCGAGCCGGGGCGGTCGACCAGGACGATGCGCGCGGCGTCCGGCGCCCGGCGTGCGGGGACGGCGGCGGGGACCTCGACCTCGGCGCGCCAACCGCCGAGCGTGCGCTCGACCATCGCGACGACGTCGAGGTCGGACAGGTCACCGGCCACCACGACGGTCATGCCCTGCGGGCCGATGTGGCGGGCGTGGAAGTCGACCACGTCCTGACGGGTCAGCGCCGAGATCGACGCAGCGGTGCCTGCCGACGGGCGGGACGCGCGGTCCTGCGGGTCGTAGAACGTGGCGACGAACTCGCGCGCGGCCCGCTGGGGTGCGAGCGCACGCTCCTGCTCGATCTCCGCGAGCCGGGTGCGACGGATGCGGTCCACCTCGGACTGCGGGAAGACCGGCTCGGACACCGCCAGGGTGAGCAGCTCGAGGGCTTCCTCGAGGCGTCGCTTCGGCACGTCGAGGTCGACGCCGACGCCGGCTTCGTTGACCGAGGCCCCGAGCGCGATCCCCTTGCGCTCCAACAGCTCTGCGAACTCCTCCGGGCTGTGCTCGGCCGTCCCCTCGTCGAGCAGTCGTGCCATCACGGTGGCCACGCCCTCGACCTCGCGCGGCTCGGCGGACAGCGGCAGCGGGATGGCCGTGCGGACCGAGACGACGTACTGGCCGGGGATGTCGTAGGTCAGCACCTCGATGCCGTTGGGCAGGGTGCTGCGGGTGGGCACGGGGAAGCTCCACGGCCCGGGCGGGGTCACCTCGGGACGCGGCGCCCCGACGGGGGCGTCCTGCGCGGTGGCGGTGTCGACCGCCGTGGTGTCACGGGTGCTCATGCTGCGTCCTCCTGCGCCGCGACGAGGTGGCGCACGACGGCTCTGCTGCGGGGGTCGAGCCAGGCCTGCGCCGCGGCGCGCACCTGCTCGGGGGTCACCTGGGCCAGCCGGTCCAGGAAGGTGTTGATGAACTGCGCGTCGCCGTGCAGCAGCGCGTGCTGGCTGATGAGGTCGGCGCGCTCCTCCTGCCCGGAGAGCGCGGAGAGCCAGCTGCGCTCGGACTGCGCCATGGCCGACTCGGCCTCGATGGCGGTGGGGCCCTCCTTCGCGAAGCGTTCGAGCTCCTCGACGACCGCGGCCTCGATGGCCTCCGGGTCCTGGCCCTCGGCGACGTCGACGACGAAGAAGCCCAGGCTGACACCGTCGACGAAGCCCATGGCGTGCGCCTGCACGGCGTTGGCGACCTGCTCGCGGCGGACCAGCCGCTGCACCAGGCGCGAGGTCGACAGCCCACCCAGGGCGTCGATCGCCAGCGCCGCGGCGAAGAACTCCTCGGTGTTGTCGGCCGGGAGACGGAACGCGATGTGCAGGCGGTCGTTGGGCACCGGTCCCGGGCGGTCGACGCGGACCGGCTCGGAGATCGGCTCGAGCTGCGGCAGGTTGGCCCGCGGCGCCTCGGCGCTCGGCGGCAGGTGCCCGAAGTAGCGCTCGGCGGCGGCGAACCCCTCCTCGGCAGTGAGGTCGCCGACGAGGGTGAGCACGGTGTTGTTCGGGCCGTAGTAGCGCCGGAAGAACTCGTGGACGTCCTCGACGCTCGCCGCGTCGAGGTCCTCCATCGATCCGATGGTGGGGTGGTGGTACGGGTGCCCCTCGGGGAACGCCGCGGCATACACCTCGATCAGGGCCTTGCCGTAGGGCACGTTGTCGTAGCGCTGGCGCTTCTCCTCCTTGACCACGTCACGCTGGTTGTCGAGGTTCTCCTGGTTGACCGCGTCAAGCAGGAAGCCGTGGCGGTCGGCCTCCATCCACAGGGCCAGCTCGTAGGCGCCCTTGGGGACGGTCTCGAAGTAGTTGGTGCGGTCGAACCACGTCGTGGCGTTGAGCCGCCCACCCTCGGCCATGAGCCGGGTGAAGTGCTCACCGCTGGCGATGTTGCGCGAGCCCTGGAACATCAGGTGCTCGAAGAGGTGCGCGAACCCGGTGCGTCCGGCGACCTCGTGGCGGGAGCCGACGTTGACCCAGAGGTTGACGGTGACGTTCGGGACGCTGGTGTCGGGAGAGACCACGACGCGCAGCCCGTTGGGCAGCGTGCGCTCGTGGATGGGGTAGTCCAGGGGCATGGCTGCACCCTAGGCGAACCATCCCGCCCCCGCCCGGAGCATCCGGCTGGGCCGGGTGCGTCAGAAGGTGCGGCTGCCCTGCTCGCGCGCCTGCGCCACCGACTGTGCCGGGGGCTTGCGGTCGGCCGGCACCCGTGGCAGCGACGGTGCGTAGCCGTCACCGAGCTGTTCGATCGCCGTGCGGGCGAAGACCTGCTGCTCGGTCACGGTGCGCTCCGAGCGACCACGGCCGACGAAGCTGACCGCCCAGTGCAGCAGCGTGGTGAGGCGGTGCTTGAACCCGATGATGTAGACGAGGTGGACTGCCAGCCACAGCAGCCAGGCGACGAACCCGCTGAAGTGCAGCTTGCCGATCGAGGCGACGGCGCTGAACCGCGAGATGGTCGCCATCGACCCCTTGTCCTTGTAGACGAAGGGTCCGGCCGGCTCCTTGCCCGCGAGCCGACGCTTGATCTGGTCGGCGGCGTAGCGCGAGCCCTGGATCGCGACCTGGGCGACGCCCGGGTAGCCCTTGAGGGCAGCCATGTCACCGACGACGAAGACCTCGGGGTGACCCGGGAGGGTGAGGTCGTCGTTGACCTCGACGCGACCGGCCCGGTCGACCGAGGCACCCGACTGCTCGGCCAGCTGGGCGCCGAGCTCGGAGGCCTGGACACCGGCGGCCCACACCTTGGTGACCGACTCGATGCGACGGACCGAGCCGTCGGAGTCCTTGACGTCGATGCCGGTGGCATCCACCCCGGTGACCATGGCGCCGAGCTGGACCTCGACCCCGAGGCTGCGCAGCTTCTCGGCCGCCTTGGCGCCGAGGTGGTCGCCGAACGCCCCGAGGACGGTCGGCGCCGCATCGAGCAGGATGATCCGCGCGCGGGTGGTGTCGATGGCCCGGAAGTCGCGGCGCAGCGTGCGGCGGGACAGCTCGGCGATCTGGCCGGCCATCTCCACGCCGGTGGGGCCGGCGCCGACGACGACGAACGTCATCAGCCGCTCGATCTCCTTCGGCGTGCTGGCCAGCTCGGCCCACTCGAAGGCCCCGAAGATGCGGCCGCGCAGCTCGAGGGCGTCGTCGATGGACTTCATGCCTGGCGCGTACTTCGCGAAGTGGTCGTTGCCGAAGTAGGACTGGCCCGCCCCCGCTGCGACGAGCAGCGAGTCGTACTCCGTGACCGTCTCGCGGTCGAGGACGCGGGAGGTGACGGTCCTGGCGGCCAGGTCGATCTTCGTGACGTTGCCCAGCAGCACGCGGGCGTTGTCCTGGCTGGCCAGCACCTCGCGGGTGGCCGGGGCGATCTCGCCCTCGGAGAGGATCCCGGTCGCCACCTGGTAGAGCAGAGGCTGGAACAGGTGGTGCGTGGTCTTGGCGATCAGCGTGATGTCGACATCGGAGCGCTTGAGCGCCTGGGTGCCGAACAACCCACCGAAGCCTGAGCCGACCACGACGACGCGGTGGCGGGGCTGGGTGTGGACCTCGTGCGACATACCGACACTCTCCTGTGAAAGACGAAGGACGGCTACCCCGTGTGGGGTGCCGTCCTCGATGACGCCTGCTCCTGCGTCAACAAGGGTAGCGGCGTCGGTATGCCCCGCGCGCACCCCGGTGCGTGCGCTGCGACGCGCGTCACGTCACGGATCTCATCCCGTGGATGCGGTGGACGCCGCTCCCGAGGGCTCGGACGGTGCGGGCGTGGTCGACTCGGGCTCGGGGACCGTCGGCTCGGGCTCCGGCGGGGTGGTGGTCGTCGGCTCGGGTGCGGTGGGCTGCGGCGCAGGAGTGGTGCCGGTCGGGGCGGGGGTCGTGGTCGAGGGGGTGGAGCCGCTCGACGTCGGTGGGGTCGTCGGGGTGCCGGTCGGGGTCGTCGTGCCGGGCCGGGTCGTCGAGGACGTCGTCGGTCGAGTCGGGCCCTTCGTGCCCTTGGCCTTGTCCTTTGCCTTCGCCTTCGCCTTCGCCTTTGCCTTGACGCTGTCCTTGGCCTTGTCCGGCGTGGCGGCGGCCATGCTGCTGGCCCGCCCCCCGGAGCCGACGCGGAAGGCCACGTCGTCCAGGGCGGCCAGCCCGTGGCGCGAGAAGAAGGAGACCCACTGGGTCACGGCGGCGACGTACTCCCCCGACCAGTTGTAGGTGCGGATCGCGCCGCGCAGGTCCCCGGCGCGGGAGAGGTCGCGACCGTCACGGCAGAGGTAGTCCGCGGTGGCCAGGGCTGCGTCGAAGACGTTCTGGGGGTCACGGCGACCGTCGCCGTCGCCGTCGCGACCGGCCCAGCGCCAGGTCCCCGGGATGAACTGCAGCGGTCCGACGGCCCGGTCGAAGTCGCTCGCACCGTCGTAGGCGCCGCCGTCGCTGTCGCGGACCACGGCGAACGGACCGCCGTCGAGCAGGGGTCCGTAGATGGCCGGCGTCACGCGGTGGTCACCGTCGACCTGGCGCCCGCCGATCGACCCGGACTCCACCTGGCCGATCGCGGCGAGGTGGGCAGGCCGGAGGTGACAGCTCTTCGAGGCCTTCGCCGCGGCCTTGACGTAGGCGTCGGCGAGCACGGCCTGGGGAGTCCCCGCCGCCGGCAGCGAGCCGGTCCTGGCCTTGGTCGGGGGCTTCGGCGGCTTCCGTGGCACGACAGGGCGCTTGGCGGCGGCCGTGGCTGCCGCGCTCGCCACGACAACGCGGATGCTGCCGTCGGCGTCGTCGAAGGACCACGCGTCGGGGACGTCGGCCGGCGGGGCGAGCGAGGCCGGGGCGGCCGAGGCGGTCGACACCGGGGCAGGGAGCCTCTCCGAGGCGGGGACCGCTGTCGTCAGCTCGCGGGCCGGGACCGTCTGGGCGACGACGGCTGCGACGAGGGCGAACAGCACCCCCAGCTTCACGACGTGCCTGCGCACCGACCCGACCCCTGTTCGACGATGCCACGGCCGGTGCCGCAGCGGACCCGTCCACCCTGCCCGTCAACCTGGACCGTCACCGCCCGGGCGCGGACGAACGGCACGAACGGACGAGGAGCAGAGCGGACATGCGTCACACCCGTCACGCGGGCCCCACCCGGTCTCATGGGGTGGACGCCGGGCGGGGTGCTCAGAAGAGGCGGGTCGCCCGGACCTCCTCCGACTCCTCGAGCGCCAGCAGGAACCGCTTGCGGTCCAGCCCACCGGCGTAGCCGACGAGGCTGCCGTCGGCCCCGATGACCCGGTGGCACGGGACGATGACGGCGATCGGGTTGCGGCCGTTCGCCGCCCCCACGGCCTGGCTGAAGCCCACGTCACCGAGAGCCCGCGCAAGGTCGCCGTAGCTGCGGGTCTGGCCGTACGGGATCTCGCGCAGCAGCGCCCAGACGCGTTGCTCGAAGGCGTTGCCCACCGGGGCCAGCGCGAGGTCGAAGGTGGTGCGGTCCCGGGCGAAGTACTCCCCCAGCTGCTCGCGGACGTCGGCGACCACGCGGTCGTCGCGCTCGCCCCACGAGGCCGGCTCCGGGGTGTGCTTCGCGCCGTCCATGTGCACCGCGGCCAGTGCTCCGTCGTGGGCGACGAGGGTGAGGTCGCCGATCGGTGACGGCACGACGGTGTGGGTCCGGGTGGTCACGGCGGTGGGGCGAGTGCGGCGCTGACGCGGGCGGCATACTCCTGCGCCTCCTCGTCCGAGGTGTACTTGGTCCGCGGCCAGAAGAAGCCGCGCAGTCCGTCCCCCTTCGTGCGTGGCACGACGTGGACGTGCAGGTGCGGGACCGACTGGGAGACGACGTTGTTCATCGCGACGAACGAGCCCTGCGCCCCGAGGCCCGCCACGACCGCGCCGGCCGTGCGCTGCGCTGCGCCCATGAGGACGGGGAGCAGCTCGGCGGGCAGGTCGGGCAGCGTGTCGACGTGGATCCGCGGGACGAGCAGCACGTGGCCCTTGAACACCGGGCGGGTGTCGAGGAACCCGAGGACGAACGGCTCGTCGACCACGACGGTGGCCGGCACCGTGCCGTCGACGATCTGGCAGAAGATGCAGTCCACGCGAGCGACCCTAGCCCCAGCGTCGGACAGCCCGTGGGGGTCGGCCCGCGCCGCGGGGGTTCAGGCCTTCTTCGGCGGGCGGGGCAGGAAGTAGCTCGTGCGCTCGCGGTACTCGGCGTAGCCGGGCCGCTCCCCCATGTGCTTCTCCAGGAGCTTGGCCCCCGTCGCGAAGACGAGGAAGTACGTCATGACGACCGGCGACAGGACGGTCAGGACGCCGGGCCAGGCGCTCGCGGCCACGACGTAGATCCCCCACCAGACGCAGGAGTCGCCGAAGTAGTTGGGGTGGCGGGTCCACGACCACAGGCCGCGGTCCATGACCTTGCCCTTGTTGGACGAGTCGGCCTTGAACGCCTTCAGCTGGGCGTCGCCGACCGCCTCGAACGTGAGGCCGACCGCCCACAGCAGCAGCCCGAGCACGGCCACCCACGCGATCCCGGGTCCCGAGGCCGCACTCACCTGGATCGGCAGCGAGACGAACCACACGGCCAAGCCCTGGACGAGGTAGACCTTGCGGATGGCCACCGCCGTGGGGTTGCCGGACTCCTTGGACAGCATCTCCTCGTAGCGCGGGTCCTCACCCTTGCCGGCGTTGCGCCGCGTCACGTGCCAGGCGAGGCGCAGGCCCCAGGCCGCGACGACGACCACCAGTGCGATGCGACGCCACCCCGCGCCGTCGCCGACGAGTGCGGCCACGACGGCCACGACGACGAACCCGAGCCCCCACGTCGTGTCCACCACGGCCACCCGACCCTGCCGGGCGCCGACGACCGCGGTCGCCGCCATGAGGACGACGACCGCGAGGAGCGAGAGACCGGTGACGGCCAGGAAGTTCGAGCTGTCGAAGGTCATGACCAGATCGTAGGCCGCTGGGGCGGCAGGCCCGACGTGCCACGGTCCGGACGGACCGAGAGGATCTGGTCGACGCCCATGCGGCCGTCACGGAACGCCATCGAGCCACCCACGAGGTAGAGCCTCCAGACGCGGGCGACCTCCTCGCCGACGAGGGCGACGGCGCGGTCCCAGTTGGCCTCGAACGTGTCGTGCCACGCGTCGATCGTGCGGACGTAGTGCTCGCGCAGGGCGTGCACGTCACGCACCTCCAGGCCCGACTCCTCGATGAGGTCGACCGTCTGGCCGATCGGGCGCATCGTCATGTCCGGGGCGATGAACGACTCGATGAACGGCCCACCGCCGGGGTGGCGTCCCCGACGCGACATCTGCTGGATGAGGACGCGTCCGCCGGGTCGCACGCGGTCGTGCAGGACGGACGTGTAGGTGCGGTAGTTGCGCTCGCCCACGTGCTCGCCCATCTCGAGCGACACGACGGCGTCGAAGTCGCTGTCCGGCACGTCGCGGTAGTCCTGGAGCCGGATCTCGACCCGGTCCTGGAGCCCGCGCTCGGCGATCCGGGCGTCGATGAACTTCTTCTGCTCGGCGGCGATCGTCACACCGGTGACCTGCGCACCGAAGTGCTCCGCGGCGTACAGGCTCATCGAACCCCAGCCACAGCCGATGTCGAGCAGGCGCATCCCGGGCTCCAGCCCGAGCTTGCGGCAGACGAGGTCGAGCTTGTCGCGCTGGGCGTCCTCGACCGTGTAGTCGGGGTCGTCGGACGTCCAGTAGCCGCACGAGTACGCCATGTGCGGGTCGAGGATGAGCTCGTAGAAGTCGTTCGACAGGTCGTAGTGGTGGTGGATCGCCTGCTTGTCCCGACCGAGGCTGTGCAGGCGCCCCTTGATGACGGCTTGGCTCGCCGGCGGCGGGAGCGGAACTCCTAGTGCCCCAGCACTCTTCGCGACCTTGACGACCGCGGCGATGGTCGAGGGGGTCGGACGTATGCCGCCCAGCCCGCGCTCGTGCGCGACGTCCCACACGTGGGTGAGGGCCGTGTCGAGGTCACCCTCGACGTCGAGCTCACCGGTGACGTAGGCCTGGGACGCACCCAGCTCGCCGGGGTGGCGCAGCAGGCGCCGCAGGGCACGCGGGGAGCGCAGGACGACGTGGGGCGCGTCCTGCGGCCCGGCCGCGCTGCCGTCCCACGCCGTGAGGCGGACCGGGAGCTCGCCACCGACGAAGGGGGCCAGCGCCTCGGCGATCTCGGTCGCGACGCCGGTGGTGGCCGACGTGGTGGTGCTGGTGCTGGTGGTCTGTGTCGCGGTCATCGGCCGCCTTCCCTCTGGAGAACGAGCTGCTGGACGTCGAGGTACCCGGAGCGGAAGCCCGCCCGCGAGTACTCGAGGTAGAAGTGCCACATCCGGTCGAAGACCTCGTCGAATCCGAGCTGGTGGACCCGGTCGAGCGCACCGAGGAACCGCTCGTCCCACAGCCGCAGGGTCTCCCCGTAGTGCTGGCCGAAGGACAGCCGCTCGGTGACGCGGAGCGAGGTCTGCTCGCGGTTGACGTCCACGATGGCCTGCGTCGAGGGAAGGAAGCCGCCGGGGAAGATGTACTTGTGGATCCACGTGTAGGTGTAGCGCGTGGCGAGCATCCGGTCGTGCGGCATGGTGATGGCCTGGATGGCCACCTTGCCGCCCGGCGCGAGGACGCTGTCGATGGTGCGGAAGTACTCGCCCCAGTACTCGTGGCCGACGGCCTCGATCATCTCCACCGAGACGACCGCGTCGAACTGGCCCTCGACGAGGCGGTAGTCGAGCAGCTCGACGTCGACCGCGTCGGCGAACCCGGCGGCGGCGATCCGCTCGCGGGCCAGGGCCTGCTGCTCCGAGGACAGCGTCACGGACAGGACGGTCGCGCCGCGGCGGGCCGCGCGGATCGCGAGCTCACCCCAGCCGGTGCCGATCTCCAGCACCCTGCTCCCCTCACCCACGCCGGCCGAGTCGAGCATGCGCTCGACCTTGCGACCCTGCGCCTCGGCGAGGTCGTCCCAGGCCGGGACCGAGGCAGGACGGCTGACCGTGACGGTCTCCCCCGCGACCGGGCCACCCTTCTGCTCGCTGCCGGCGAACAGCGCCGACGAGTAGCTGAGGGTGCTGTCGAGGAAGGTGGCGAACATGTCGTTGGACAGGTCGTAGTGCCGCGCGATGTTGCTGCGGGTGTTGGCCGTCGAGTTCTTCTCGGTGTGCGGCATGCGCGCGACGTACACGGCGCGCAGCTTCTGCAACGGCTCGGGGACGAGCGTGGCCATCTGCGCGGCGAACACCTCGAGCAGGCCACCGAGGTCCTCGGCGTTCCAGTCGCCGGCCATGTAGGACTCACCGAAACCGATGAGGCCGTTGGCCCCCACGGCCTCGAAGAAGGCGTCGGGGCGCTCGAGCACCATGAGCGGAGCGTTCGGGTCGGTGGCGGCGCCGCCGACGATGGACTCGCGGCCGATCTGCACGCGCACCGGCAGGCGCTTGACGGCCGACATGAAGATCCGTCGGGCGAGCGCGCCCTCCACGACGCGACGCGCCTTGGCGCGGCGCGCGGTCAGGCCGGGCCAGCGGGCCGGGTCGATGGCGGGGCTCATGGCGAGCCCTGCGGTGGCGGTGGTCACTGGACTGCCTCCTGGTGGTGGGAAGGACGGGGTTGGACCGGCAGGCGACGCAGCCACAGCCAGATGCCGTGGAGGCGGATCCGTGCCGAGACGGACAGTGGTTCGAGGGGTTGCGTCAGGGCGAGGCGCACGACGGTGCGGGTGGTGACCGGCAGCGCGTGCCCGGTCATGCCGGCGACGAAGGCCGGGCGACCCGGGCGTCGCAGGACGACCTGCACCATGACCTTCTCGTCGGGCTCGGGGACGGTGAGGCTGTAGGAGCCCGACACGTCGTTGAACGGGCTGACGTACAAGGCTTTGTCGACCTCGGCGCGGCCGAACTCGTCGGCGTGGACGAGGTAGGCGTGCCGGTCGCCGTAGGTGTTGTGGACCTCGACCACGGTGCACACGAGGGCACCGTCCGGGTCGTGGCACCAGTGCACGCTGATGGGGTTGAAGACCGTGCCCAGGACCCGCGGCACCGCGAGCATGAGGATCTTTCCTCCGCGCAGGTCGATGCCCTGCGTCGCCAGGAAGGTGTCGAGGTTCTCGCGCAGCGTGCGGTCCGGGTCGCCGAGGTGGTCGCGCGCCTCGAAGCTCGCCAGCCGCTGGAGCCGGCCGAGCCGCGGCAGGTCGTCGAGGTCGACGAGCCAGCTGTGGCTGCGGGTGCGGAAGCGGTGCGCGACCGGCTCCTTGCGGGCGTGGTGGACCGACGTCGCGTAGATGCGCGTCGCGGGCGAGGCCCTCATCGGGCGACGGCTTCCCTGGGCCTGGTGTCCACCACCGGCTCGTCCCAGTCGACACCGAGGGCCGCAGCGGCCCTGGCCCCGGACAGCGCGCCATCCTCGTGGAACCCCCACCCGTGGTACGCACCGGCGAAGGCGATCCGCGAGGTGTTGATCTCGGGCAGGCGTCGCTGCGCCGCAACAGATTCGGGCGTGTAGAGGGGGTGCTCGTAGCTCATCGTGTCGATGACCTTCGACTGGTCGACGCAGTCCACGCCGTTGAGTGTGACGAGGAAGCGCACGTCCGGCACGTCGAGGCGCTGCAGCCGGGTGAGGTCGTAGGTGACCAGGACACCGGTGCCGCCGTCGCTCTCGGGCCGGCGCCAGTAGTTCCACGAAGCCCGGGCGCCGCTCGTGTGCGGCAGCACCGACTCGTCGGTGTGCAGCTGGGCGACGTTGCTGGAGTAGTGGATCGCGCCCAGCACGTCGGCCTGGAGCTCGGTGGGCTCGCTGAGCAGGGCGAGCGCCTGGTGCGGGTGGGCGGCGATGACCACGGAGTCGTAGGTCTGGCTGTCACCGTGGGCGTCGACCACGACGACGCCGTCTGGCGTCTCGGTGACCGAGCTGACGGGCGTGGCCAGCCGGACCTCGTCGATGCCTGCTGCCAGCGCCTCGACGTAGCGCTTCGAACCCCCGGTCACGGTCCGCCAGGTGGGCGAGCCGAAGACCGTGAGCATCCCGTGGTGGTCCAGGAACTCGAAGAGGTAGCGCGCGGGGTACTGCAGCGACACGTCCGGGTCGCACGACCAGACCGCGGCGACGACGGGCTCGAGGAAGTGGCGGGTGAAGTACGGGCTGAAGCCCACCCGGGCGGCGAACGCACCGAGCGTCTCGTCGCGGTGGGCGTCGGACGCCTCGCGTGACAGGACGTCGCGGGCCTCGCGGTGGAACTTCTTCACCTCGGTGAGCATCCGCAGGTAGGACGGGTTGGTGAGGTTCGCGGCGCGCGGGAACAGGCCCTTGGCCTTCTTGGCGCCGGCGTACTCGAGGCCGGACTCGTCGTCGCGGACGGACATGCTCATGTCGGAGTCCTGCGTGGCCACCCCGAGCTCACCGAAGAGGCGCAGCAGCGTGGGGTAGGTGCGGTCGTTGTGCACGATGAAACCGGTGTCGACACCGATGGTGCGGTCGCCGACCTGCACCTCGTGCGTGTCGGCGTGGCCGCCCAGGCGGGCGTCGGCTTCGTACAGGGTCACCGGGCCGCGCGTGCCGAGCACGTGGGCGGCCGTGAGGCCTGCGACTCCGCTGCCGATGACGGCGCGGCGTGGTGCTGACATGGTGGTCCATCCGTTCAGGGGGTCGACGTGCTGGTCATTCGTCGTGCGGGGTCCGGCGGATTGCCCGGGGGCGGCGGTGCTCATGCCGTTCCGGGAGGTCTGGCGGCCGGCACCAGCCAGCGGGCGGTCTGCCGGGAGGCCACGGCCACGACGGTCTCGAGTGGGCCGCGCAGGGGGACGAGGGCGAAGAAGGCACCGACGGCGGTGACCACGAGGACCTGGTCGTCGTAGTGCTCGGGGAGCTCCCAGTCGGGCCACCAGCCCTGCGCCATCATCAGCACGTGCAGGGTGTAGAGGGACAGGGTCATCGCCCCCGCACCGAACACGGCAGCCCACACCCGGGGAAGGAACCGGGTCAGGAGCACGCAGAGCCCGGTCAGGGCGAGCGCGCTGCCGATCGTGTGGGCGAGGTCGAGGGGGGTGCCGGAGTGCGGCGTCACCACGGCGAGCCACCACCACGATCCGGTCGGGGTCGTCCCGCTGAGCCCGTGGGTCAGCAGCGCGTCGAGGGCGGCCGGGTCGGCCAGCGACGGGTCCGGCGTGGCGGCGTCGGGGTAGGTGGCCGCCAGCGAGGCGCGGGCACCCGGCCGGGCGAGGAGCGCCCGGGAGACCACCTGCGCCGCGAGCGCGAGGACCGCTCCGCCCACGAGCAGGCGCGCAGCGGTGGCGGGGCGTCCGAGCGGGAGGCGGCCGAGCGCCATACCGGCCAGGAGGTAGGCCACCCAGACGGCGGCCGGGTAGTAGCCGGTGAGCAGCAGCTCCCCCAGCAGGTGCGCGGGCCGCAGGAGGTCCCCAGGCGTGGGGCTGCCGACCTCGTGGGAGGGCAGCAGCGGCCTGATCAGGTGCGATCCGACCGGGACGGCGAGCACCCAGGCCACGGCCCACCCGGCGAGCGCTCGCGGCCCCAGGCCGAGGAAGGGCAGCCCGAGGACGAACAGGACGGCGTAGGAGGCGAGGATCACCGCGATCACGGTGGGCACAGCCCCGAGCGCGAGCCCGAGGGCGCCCACGAGCAGCGCCCGGACGACGAGGCGCACGGACACCGCGGTGCGCTCACGTCCTCGCACCGGCTCGGACCGTCCGCTGACCAGGGCGAGGCTGACGCCCGCGAGCACGGCGAACAGTGCCGATGCGCGACCACCGGCGAGCTGCTGGACCCACGGCACCTCGGTGCCGACCCGGCCGGGGAGCACGTGCGTGGCCATCATCCCGAAGAGCGCGAGCGCCCTGGCGACGTCGACGCCGACGACCCGCCCCGGCGCGACGTCCGGGAGGACGGGTTCGCTCATGACCTCATCCTGTCAGCCGGGGTGCACGATCGCGCGCCCGACCGTGCTCACCACGGCAGCGTGGCGCCGTCCCTGAAGAAGCCCCCGGTGGGTCCGTCGTCGGGCAGGGTCGCCGCCCACACCACTCCGGGGGCGCTCGCGGCAGCAGTCCGCTCGCCACCGGCGGAGGGCGAATCGGGGCAGACGGTGTTGACGAGGATGCCGCCGGTGGCGAGCTCCGCGGCGAGGAGGCTGGTCAGGGCGTTCAGGGCCGCGGCGCCGATCCCGTATGCCGCGTCGGCGCCGGCGCGCGCGCCGAGCCCGAGCACCGGGTCACCGTGGGAGCCTGCCCCGCTCCCGACGTTGACCACCCGGGGGTGGTCGCTGCGCAGCAGCAGCGGCAGGAAGGCCCGGGTGAGGCGCCAGGCACCGAACAGCGCCACGTCGAGAAGCTGACGGGCCTGCTCGAGGTCGGCCCCGGTCACGGTTCCCGCCCACGGCTCGCGCTCAGTCGGCTCCCGGTCGCCCGGCCGGCTGTGCGCGGTGGTGTTGACGAGGATGTCGAGGCGGGCTCGTGAGGCCACCACGGCCGCCACGGCCGCGTGCACCGACTCGTCGTCGGTCACGTCCAGGTCGACCCCCAGCGGCTCGAGCGCCGGGAGGTCGACGACGGCGTCCTTGGCCGCCTCCGCGGTGCGAGCAGCCACCAGCACGACGGCCCCGGTGAGCGACAGCTGCCGGGCGACCTCGAGTCCGAGACCGGTGTCGACGCCGGTGACGAGGGCGACCGGCGTGGGGGTGGTGTTCACGAGCGCTCCGCGGGGAAGGACGGGTGGGTGGACCCCGACGTGCCGGAGCGGGTCGCGACACGTCGGGGTCGGTCAGGGCGCCGCTGCCGGTCGGCCGGCAGCAGGCGCGGAACGGCGTGGGCGCTCAGCGCCCGACCCCGGTCAGGAGCACCAGGGGTAGACGAACAGGCTCTTGTCCCCGGCGCGGTGGTCGGCGAGCACGACGCTCAGGGGCAGCGGGTCGGGCAGGGACGCGACGTCGGTCCCGGCACGGGGAGTGACGCCGACGGCGACGGCGGTGGAGATGGGCAGGCCGTCCTTGGCCACGGCGCTGAAGACCCCCAGTCCCTTGAGGGCGTTCATACCGGCCCGCATGCAGGCGGTGTCGGGGGCGGCACTGGCCGACGTGGCGGGGACGAGGACGGCGGAACCGACCAGGGCGAGGGCGGCGGCGACACGGGTGAGCTTCATTGCTGTGCACTCCATTCGACGGGGACGAGGTGGTCGCCTCGACCCCTGATCGAGACGACCGGCTGGGGGCGCACCGAGTGAACAATGTTTGTCCAACGTTGCGTCACCCGAGATCCTGCTCCTGTCCGGAGCCGTTGTCCAGACTTTGCCCAAGGTGGGGGCTACGCTGCGCTCGTGTACACGATCAGCCACGCCGCACGGCTGACCGGCGTCCCCGCGGCGACGCTGCGCGTCTGGGAGCGGCGCTACGGGCTGGTCGCCCCGATCCGCACCGACGGCGGCTACCGCCTCTACGACGAGCGGGCCCTGCAGGTGGTCCGGGCGATGTCCTCCCTCGTCGCCGCCGGTTGGGCCCCGAAGCAGGCTGCGGACCACCTCCTCTCCGACGAGGGCGGGGTCCCACCCGCACAGGCACCGGAGCCGGCCACCGACCAGGAGTTCGACGCCCTGGCCCGCGGCGCTGCCGCCCTCGACCCGGTCGCGGTGTCCGCCGCGATGGACGACGCGTTCTCGCGCGGGACCTTCGAGGACGTCGTGGACTCCTGGCTCATGCCCTCGCTGCAGGTCGTCGGCACGTGGTGGCGCGACGGACGGGTCGACGTCGCCGGCGAGCACGTCGTCAGCGCGACCGTCCACCGCCACCTCGGCGCGGCCATGGAGGCGACGCCCTTTCGCAGCTCGGGCCCCCTCCTCGCCGTCGGCCTCGCCCGTGGTTCGCACCACGAGCTCGGGGTGCTGGCGTTCTCGGTCGTGCTCCGCCGCCGAGGCGCCCGGGTCGTCTACCTCGGCACCGACCTGCCCGCCCAGGACTGGGTCAACGTCGTGCGACGGCGCTCCCCCGTGGCTGCGGTCGTCGGGGCGCCCATGCGGACGGACGTCATCGCGGTGCGGGAGACCGCCGACGCCCTGCGCGCCAACCATGCCGGGTTCCCCGTGTACGTCGGCGGCGGGGCCCAGGACGAGGTGGGGCACGGCACCATCGCCCTCGGGCACACGATCCGCGACGCCGCAGACCGCCTCGAGGTCGACCTCGGTCTCGACCTGCGGCGCTGAGGCGCCTCGCGACTCGTCGGGCTCAGACGGTCAGGCGGGCCTGGAGCGCGTCGGTGAGCAGGGCCACGAGGGCCTCGAGCTGGATGTCCTCCGAGGACGAGACCTCCTCGTCCGAGCCGTCCAGGGCGCGGGCCGCCAGGCCCGCCTTGTCGTCGATGAGCTGGGCGACCTTGGAGTCGATGGTCTGCGCCGCGATGATGCGCCACGCCGTGACCGGCTCCTCCTGCCCGATGCGGTGGACGCGGTCGATGGCCTGCGTCTGCTCCGCGTCGGTCCACGACAGCTCTGCGAGCACGACGTTGGAGGCGACCTGGAGGTTCAGGCCGACACCGGCAGCGCTCAGCGAGCAGACGACGACGGCGACCTCGGGGTCGCTCACGAAGGCGTCGATGTTGGCCTGGCGCTGCTTGGGCGTCTGGTGGCCACGGATCGAGGAGTAGCGCAGCCCGCGCTTGGCGAAGGTCTCCTCGGCGACGTCCATGACGTCGATGTGCTTGGCGAAGAAGACGACCTTGCCGACGCTGCGCGCCAGCTGGGCGGCGTAGTCGGCGGCGAGGCCCGCCTTGGCCTGGCCGATGCGGCGCATGACCCCGAAGACGTTCTCCTCGGTTGCCGAGGAGTTGGTGTCCTCGCGCTCCCATCGGGCCACGCGGCGGACCAGCTCGTGGTCGATGCCGGCCACCATGACGCTGGAACGGCGGTTCTCGAGGGCGGAGTCGTAGCGCGAGACCAGGCGACGGGCGAGGTCGCGCTCGGCGGCGCGGATGGAGCGGCCCGCCTCGTCGTCGAGCTCGACCGGAAGGTCGGCGATGCGGCGGGCGGGGATGTCGGAGGCGACGTCGACCTTGCGCCGGCGCACGATCCCGAGGTCGATGACGCTGCCTCGCGCCGCGGTGTAGAAGCCCGAGTCGGCCGGGGTCAGCCCGGTCTCCTCGAGGGAGTGCATGAGCTGGGCCAGGGGCTTCTTCTCGTCGATCCAGCCGAGGAACTGCCAGATCGCGCGGAAGTCCTCGATGTCGTTGATGAGGGGCGTGCCGGTCAGGGCCATGAGCAGCGGACGGACCGTGCGCTGGCGGATCTTCTCGGACAGCTGCAGCACGTGCTGTGAGCGCTGCGAGGTCTTGTTCTTGATGAAGTGCGCCTCGTCCACGACCATGCCGCGGAAGCCGAGGTTGCCGAGCCAGCCGACGTGACGGTCGAGCACCTCGTAGTTGACGACGACGATGTCGGCGAAGCCGTCGATCCCGTCACCGTTGCCGTGGACGACCGTCGCCGTGCGGCGCGGGGTCCAGAGCGCGGCCTCGCGGGCCCAGTTGGTCTTGACGACGTTCGGCACGACGACGAGCAGGGGGTAGGCGCCGGCGGCCTCGGCAGCGAGCAGCGCCTGGGCGGTCTTGCCCAGGCCGGGCTCGTCCGCCAGGAGGAAGGTCCGGTGGCCCTCCGCGGCTGCGGCCACGAGCTGGGCCTGGTGGTGCATCAGCTCGAGCCCGGCTGGGGCCTTCACGGAGGCGTCCTCGGGCAGGTCCATGCAGGACGAGGCGCCGCCGTACTCGAACGAGCGGAACAGCGGACCGAGCAGCTCCCAGCTGCTCAGCCGTCCGGTGGGCCGCTTGTGGTCGACGGCCGAGAAGTCGGGGGCGAGGAAGGGGTTGGCGAGCTGCCGGGCGACCACGGACTGCGGCACGACGCGGCGCTCAACGGCCACGGGGGCGTCGTCGGGCTGCGGCTCGGGCTCGGGCTCGTCGGGCACCTCGAACCCGGCTGCGAGCTGCATCTCCCGCTTCAGCGTGGCGGCGTCGTCGGAGACGGGGGCGTCCTCCGGGAGCAGGACCAGCAGCGAGGTGTCACGGGCCGCGGTCTTGGCGAGGATGGTGGCCACGCCGTCGAGCCGCTTGAGCTGCTCGGTGCGCTGCGCCTCGGTGCTCTCCGCGTCGGTCCTGATCCGCGCACGCTCCTCGCGCACGAGCAGGGCCACGACCTGGAACTTGGTCCGTCCCGAGGGCCGCACCTTGCCGCGCTGGGCAGCGGCCTCTACCTCGCGCACCGCACGCGCCAGGACCGGGATCATCCCCTCGTTGTCGAGGTCGCGGACCCGGCGGGGCGAGCGCTGCCCACCCTGCCCGCCACCACGGCGGGCACCGCCCGCGCGGGACGGACCACCACTGGCGGCACCACTGCGCGTGGCACCGGACTGGCGCTGGCCTCGAGCCAAGAACTTCTCCTCCGAAGGACCGCGACGAGCGGACGGGCGGACCCGGCGCGGGGACGCCGGGACGATCGGGGCGCCGGCGGTCGTCCCTCCCGGGACACCCCCTCGACGCGACCGGACCCACCGGTCGAGCGACCGGGGCGGGGGCGGATCTGCTGCCCCTGCGGTGGAACCGGTGGCCCGGGCGTCCGCGACCGCCGTGCACCGAGCCGAGTCGGGGCGAGAGGGGCGGTACGGCGCCTGGGCCGGTACTGCGCTCATCGTACCGTCAGCGCAGCCCCTGCGGGCGGCGGCGTCCCGAGAGCGCCGACAGCGTGGCGGCGAGGGACACCGAGACCTCGTCCGGTCGTCGCTGCGCGACCCGGATGAAGAGCACGTCGACCACGGTGAGCTGGGCCATCCGGCTCGACATGGCGCCATACCGGAAACGGGTCTCGCGGGAGACTGTGGTGAGCACGGCGTCGGCGCCGCGGGCCAGCGGTGAGCCCGGGAAGTTGGTCACGGCGACGGTGAAGGCGCCTGCCGCCCGGGCCACCTCGAGGGCTGCCAGCGACTCCTCGGTCTCCCCCGAGTGCGAGAAGGCGATGGCGACGGAGCCCGTCGGCAGGACGGCCGCCGAGGTGAGCGCGAGGTGGGCGTCGGTCCAGGAGTTGGCGAGGCAGCCGATGCGGCGCAGCTTGTGCTGGAGGTCCTGCGCGGCCAGGCCGCTCGACGCCGAGCCGTAGACGTCGACGACCGGCGCCCGTTCGATGGCGTCGACGACGCGTTCCACCTCGTCCAGGTCGAGCGCGTCCGCGGTCTCCTCGACCGCGCGCGCCTCCTGGTAGGCGAGCTTGCGCACCACGGCCCGGAGCCCGTCCGCCGGGTCGATGTCGCCGTCGGCCACCCCGAAGTCGATCCGCCGGCCGTCCTCCCCCGCCGCCGCCCGCGCCAGCGCCAGCCGGAACTCCTTGTAGCCCGTGAACCCGAGCCGGCGGCAGAACCTGGCGACGCTGGCCGTCGAGGTCTCGCAGTGGGTGGCGAGGTCGCCGATCGAGCGGGACGACGCGGCCGCGGGGTCGGCCAGCGCAGCCGCGGCGAGCCGCCCGGCCGCCGGCGTCAGCTCCGGCAGGGACTGGCGCAGGCGCACGAGCAGGTCCTCGGCCACGACGCCCTCCCCCTCCGGCTCGCCGGTTCCTCGGGTTCGCGTCCCGACTGTCGGAAAAACTTTACACAGGTATACCGATATGCGGAACAAAGTGCCATATTGAACGCATCGTCCGCTTGTGCGACCCCACGCCACCACCACGCCACCACTCAGGAGTGCCCCCATGGAGACCATCCGCCCCCGCGGACTTCCGGTGCGATCGACCCTCGTGGGTGTCGTCGCCACGACCGCCCTCGCCCTCTCCGGCTGCTCCGGCGGCGACGGCGGCTCCGCGGCCGGGGCCGACGGCCCGCTGGTCTTCGGCATCAGCGCCGACCCGACCCAGACCATCCCGTGGCTGTCGACGTCGACCCAGTCGCTCCAGGTCCTCGGCCAGATCTACAGCAGCCTGCTCAACACCGACGCGGACCTCCAGCCGGTCGCCGGGCTGAGCAACCTGCCGGAGGTCTCCGCGGACGGGAAGACCTACACGTTCACCCTCAAGCAGGGCGTGAAGTTCGGCAACGGCTCGGCTCTCGACTCCGAGGACGTCGTCTACACGTTCGAGAAGATCATGGACCCGGCGACCAAGGCGACCTCGGCGTCGTACTTCGCCTCGGTCGACTCGGTGGAGGCCCCGGACCCGCAGACGGTCGTGGTGAAGCTCAAGGCCCCTGACGCGTCGTTCGTCTCGGCGCTGTCCAACGTCAACACCTCGATCGTCCCCTCCGACGTCCCGGTCGACAGCCTCACGACGACCCCCGTGGGCTCCGGCCCCTACCTGTTCGAGACCCGCACCCCGAACCAGTCGATCACGCTCAAGCGCAACGACGCCTACTACCAGGGCAAGCCCGGCCTGCCCTCGGTGCAGTTCCGGATCATCGCCGACGAGAAGGCGATGGTCTCCGCGCTGCGCACCGGCGCCGTGGACATGGCCGTCTTCGACAACTCGGTGACCGCCAGGACGGCGACCGGGGGCAACGTCAAGGTGTCCACGGTCGACCAGCTGAACTTCCACGTGCTCCAGCTCCGTGCCGATGCGCCGGCCCTCAAGGACGTCGACGTGCGCCTGGCCATGTCGTGCGCCATCGACCGCAAGCAGGTGCTCGACACCGCGGCCCTGGGCGCCGGCAAGCTCACCGGCCCGATCACCTCGCCGGCGTTCCGCTCCGACCCCGACGCCCGGCCCTGCCCGACGCGCGACGTCGCCAAGGCCAAGGACCTCCTGGCCAAGGCCGGCAAGTCCGGTGGCTTCACGATCAACATGATCACCTCGCAGGGCCTCTACTCGACCGCGGTCAACGAGGCCCAGAACATCCAGGCCCAGCTCAAGGACGTCGGCATCACGGTGAAGCTGGAGACGCTGGACTCGGGCGAGTACGTCCAGCGCTGGCTCGCCGGCGACTTCGACACCGCCATCGCCCTCAACGGCGGCAGCAGCGACCCGAACACGATGTACGCCCGCTACTTCACGTCCACGGGCTCCTTCAACAAGGTCGCGGGCTACCGCTCCGCCTCGCTCGACTCGCTCTTCGCCGAGGGCAAGGCCACCAGCGACGAGGCCGCTCGCAAGGCCGTCTACGCCAAGGTGTCGAAGGAGCTCGAGGACAACGCCGTCTGGGTGTGGACCTACACCGGCAACCTCTACATCGCCGCCAACAGCGGGGTGAAGGGGTTCGAGCCCAAGACGAACGCCGACCTCAGCACGCTGTGGAAGACCACGGTCTCCTCGTCCTGACCGCACCCTCCATGACGCTCTTCTCCGCCCTCGCCCGGCACCCCGTGCTGCGCCGTGTCGTCGAGGCCGTGCTCACCCTGCTCGGGGTCTCGGTCCTCACCTTCACCCTGCTGCGCGTGCTGCCCGGCGACCAGATCACCGCGAGCTACGGCATCGAGGCGGGCAGCCTCAGCCCCGAGCAGCTGGCCCAGCTGCGGGACTACTACGGCCTCGACCAGCCGCTCGTCGCGCAGTACTTCTCCTGGCTCCAGGGGGTGCTCACCGGCAACCTCGGGATCGCCACGAACTCCCGCCAGAGCGTCCTCGACCTGACCACGCAGGCGTTGCCCAACACCATCGAGCTGGCCGTCCTGTCGATCCTCGTCGGCCTGCTGCTCGGCGTGCCCGGCGGGTTGCTCGCCGCGAGCCGGCCCGGCGCCACGCGTGACAACGGCACCCAGCTGGCGAGCCTCCTCGCCCTGTCTCTGCCGACGTTCCTCGTGGCGACCGTCGCGTCGACATGGCTCGCGAACACCTTCGGGTGGAACCCCAACGGAGAGGAGTTCGCCACTCCTGCAACAGATCTCGGGCGCAATCTCCAGCAGATGCTCCTGCCTGCTTTGGTGCTCGGGGTCAGCATCGCCTCCCCCGTCTTCCAGACGACGCGGGCGTCGGTCCTCGCCATCCGCGACGAGGACTACATCCGTACGGCGCGCGCCAAGGGCGTGGCCGGCCGTCGCCTCCAGGTGCGGCACGTCCTGCGCAACGCCCTGATCCCCGTGGTCACCATCGGCGGGCTCCAGTTCGGGTTCCTGCTCGGCGGCGCCCTGGTCATCGAGCAGATCTTCTCGATCCCCGGCATCGGCCGCCAGGTGCTCCTCGGGCTCAACCAGAAGGAGTATGCCGTCGTGCAGAGCACGGTCCTCGTCATCGCGGTCATGTTCGTGGCCGTCAACCTCGCGACCGACCTGCTCTACCGGCTCGTCGACCCCAAGGTGCGTGCCGAGTGAGTGCCGAGACCACCGTCGCCGTCCCCGTCCGCACCTCGCGACGCACGGAGGTGCTGGGGGCCTTCGCACGCCCCACCGCAGTCGTCGGGCTCGTCCTCACCGCCGCCGTGGTCCTGCTGGCCCTGGCCGGGCTGCTCGGGCTGACGCCGTACGACCCGGCGAGGCAGGACGTCATCTCCTCCCTGCAGGGCCCGTCCGGCGCCCACTGGTTCGGCACGGACCAGTTCGGCCGCGACATCTTCTCCAGGGTCGCCTCGGGCCTAGCCAACTCGCTGCGCATCGCCATCGTCTCCGTGGGCGCAGCCGGTCTCGTCGGGATCCTGCTGGGCGTCCTCGCCGGCTACTACGGCGGCCTGCTGGACCGGGTCGTCGGCGTCATCACCAACGTGCTCTTCGCGTTCCCCTCACTGCTGCTCGCCCTCGCACTGGCGGCGACGCTCGAACGCAGCTGGGTGACGGTGAGCCTGGCGATCGGCGCGGTCTACATGCCGATCTTCGCCAGGGTCGCGCGGGGGCCGGTGCTGACCCTGCGCTCGGTCGAGTACGTCACGGCCTCGACGGCGATCGGTCGGTCCCGCCTGTCGACGCTGTTCGCGCACGTCGTGCCGAACATGCGGGGCATCCTCGTCGTCCAGGTCACCCTCTCACTGTCGTGGTCGATCCTCACCGAGGCGGCCCTGAGCTTCCTCGGGTTCGGCACACCGCCACCCGCCGCGTCCCTGGGGGGCATGGTGTTCGACGCCCAGACGCTGTCGACGATCGCCCCGTGGATGCTCGCCTTCCCGGGTGCAGCCCTGGTGGTGTTCGTCGTCGGCCTCAACCTCGTCGGTGACAGCCTGCGCGCCGCCCTCGACCCGCGCAGCAGGGGTGGACGATGAAGGTCCTCGGCATGATCTCCGGAACCTCCCACGACGGCATCGACGTGGCGGTGTGCGACTTCCGGGTCGACGGCGAGACGCTCGTCGGTCGGGTCGAGCACGCCGGCTCCACGGCGTACAGCCCACAGCTGCGGGCCGCGTTGGTGGCCGCCCTGCCTCCGTCGCCGACGTCGGCGGACGCCCTGACACGCCTGGACACCCTGATCGGCCGCGAGTTCGCGGCCGCTGCGGTGGCCGCCCTGCACGAGCACCAAGCCCTCGGGCTCGGTCCGGTGGACGCCGTCTGCTCGCACGGACAGACGGTCTTCCACTGGGTCGAGGGCGGCACCGCCGAGGGGACCCTCCAGCTCGGCCAGCCCGGCTGGATCGCCGAGGCCGTCGGGCTGCCGATCGTCAGCGACGTGCGCACCGCCGATGTCGTCGCCGGCGGACAGGGCGCCCCACTCGTACCCGTCCTCGACACCCTCGTGCTGGAACCGCTTGTCGCACAGGGACGGACCGTGGCCGCCCTCAACCTCGGGGGCATCTCGAACGTCACCGTCTGCGCGCCCGGAGCCGACCCCGTGGCCTGGGACATCGGTACGGCGAACGCCCTCATCGACGCCGTGGTGGCGGCCGACCCGTCGACCCCGCTGGCCTACGACCGCGACGGGTCGATCGCCCGTTCCGGCACGGTCGTCCCGGGGCTGCTCGAGGTCCTGCTCGACGAGCCCTACTACCGCGCCCCGGCACCCAAGAGCACCGGCAAGGAGCTCTTCCACGCCGCCTACGTCGACGACGCGGTGGCGCGGCACGGCTCGGCCGTCGCCCTCCCCGACCTCGTGGCCACCCTGGTCGAGCTCGCGGCACGGACCGTCGCGGACGCGCTGGCCGACCACGAGGTCGACGAGGTGTTCCTGTCCGGTGGAGGGGTGCGCAACCCCGCCCTCGTCGACGCGCTCGCGGCGGCAGCCCCGGGAGTGCGGTTCTCGACCATTGCCGACCTCGGCCTCGACCCGGACGCCAAGGAGGCCGTGGCCTTCGCCCTCATCGGGTGGGCCACCATGCACGGCATCGCCGGCAACGTGCCGACGTGCACCGGGGCGAGCGGCCCCCGGGTGCTCGGTCGCGTCACCCCTGCGCCTGCTGGCGGAGGGGCGCTGCCGGTATCCGGCGGGGTCACCCCACGCAGACTGGTCCTGGAGGACGTGGTGCGCCCGTGACCACACCACCTGCGGCGCGCCGCGCCGGGCAGGAGCTCCGGGGCGTCGAGGAAGCCGCTCGGTCCCTGCTCGACCTCGGCAGACCGGGGGCGCAGCCGGCCGGGGCCGTCGTCGGCGTCCTCCTCGACGGCGTGGAGTCGGTGGCGGCCGAAGGATTGGCCGTCCTCGGTGACGGCAGGGCGCAGCGGCCGATGACCGTCGACACCCTGATCGACCTCGCCTCGGTCACCAAGGTCGCCTCCACGACGGCCCTCACGATGCGACTCGTGGCCGACGACGTCCTGCGGCTCGACGAGCCGGTCGCCACGTACCTGCCGACCTTCGCCGGGATCGGGTCGGGGGTCGGGGTCGGAGGACGTCACCGCGCGGCGGTGACGGTCCGGGACCTGGTGCAGCACACCTCCGGGTTGCCGCCGTGGCTGCCGTTGTACTGCCGCACCACCGACCGCGGCGAAGCCCTGGCCATCGCTGCTCAGACGCCCCTCGCCCGCGACCCGGGGACCGCCTGCACGTACTCCGACCTCGGGATGATCGTCCTGGGTGCGGTGCTCGAGGCCGTCACCGGACTGCGCCAGGACGCCGCGCTCGCGCGCCTGGTCCTCGAGCCGCTGGGACTGGGCCACACCGCATACGGCCCGGTCCCGGCCGACCAGGCCGCGGCCTCGGCGGACAGCGACGTGGTGGAGCACACCATGGTCGCCACCGGCGACCCCTACCCCACCCCGCACCAGGTCCACGACTTCGACGGCTGGCGGGACGCCCCCGTCGTCGGCGCAGCCAATGACGGCAACGCAGCCCACGCCCTGGCTGGTGTCGCCGGCCATGCGGGGTTGTTCGCGACGATCCCCGACCTCCTCACCCTCGCCCGTTCCCTCGTCGACCCCGAGGTCGTGCCCGAAGGCGTGATCCGAGAGTTCACGAGACCGCAGCGGCTTGCGTCCGACCGGTCACTCGGGTTCGCGCTGATGACGGCAACCGTTGCAGGAGAGCGAGTTCCGCTCGCCGTCCACGTCGGGTTCACCGGGACCTGGCTCGGGGTGGCACTCGACCGCGACCTCGTCGTGGCCGCCGCGGCCACGCGGTTGCACGGCACCACCGGCTCGATCCGACGACCGGGCACGAGCCGAGACCACCTCGTCACCACGACCGAGATCGCAGCGACCGCGCTCGACCACCTCGACCTCGCCCGGCAGGAACGGACAGGAGCACGATGAGCAGGTCCACCACCGCCCACGCCTCAGGGAGCTCGGCGGGAAGCCCCGCAGGCACCCCTGCACCACTGCTCGCCGTCCGTGACCTCACGGTCAGCTTCACCACCCCCCGCGGGCCGGTCAGGGCGGTCAAGGGAGTCAGCCTCCGCCTCGACCGTGGTGAGACGGTCGCCGTCGTCGGCGAGTCCGGGTCGGGCAAGTCGACGCTCGCCTCGTCGATCAACCGGTTGCTCGCCCGCAACGGCCACATCGAGTCGGGGAGCATCCGCCTCGACGGCACCGAGCTCACCGAGCTGGGCGAGAAGGCGATGACCGGCATCCGCGGGAGCCGCATCGGCACGGTGCCGCAGGACCCGATGACCAACCTCAACCCGGTGATGCGGGTGGGCGCCCAGATCGTCGAGGCCCTCGAGGTGCACGGTCGCGCCACCGGGAGGGCCGCCGACGACCAGGCGGTCGACCTCCTGCGTCGTGCCGGCATCGAGGACGCCGGCGCGCGGGCCCAGCAGTACCCCCACGAGTTCTCCGGCGGCATGCGGCAGCGCGTCCTCATCGCGATGGCGCTGGCCTGTCGACCGCAGCTCCTCGTCGCCGACGAACCCACCTCGGCTCTCGACGTCACGGTGCAACGCCTCGTCCTCGACCAGATGGCCGAGCTGGCCGCGGAGGTGGGGTCGGCCGTCCTGCTCATCACCCACGACCTGGCCCTCGCCGCGGAGCGCGCCGACCGGGTCGTCGTGATGTACCGCGGCGAGGTCGTCGAGCAGGGACCCTCTGCGCAGGTGATCGACGCGCCGCGCCACGAGTACACCCGGGCCCTGCTGGCGGCCGCCCCGAGCCTCGCCACCCCGAAGATCACCCGCACGGACGACGCCCCCGAGATCGACTCGCAGAGGGACGTCGCCACGAGGCCAGCCACCTCCGACGCCGTCACTGGTGCCGGACCCGGTCGTGAGGTGCTGCTGTCTCTTCGCGGCGTCGAGCGCCGCTACCGGCTCCGAGGTCGGCGCGAGCCCCTCGTCGCCGTCGACGGCGTGGACCTCGAGGTCCGGCGAGGGCGCACCGTCGCGATCGTCGGCGAGTCCGGCTCCGGCAAGTCGACCGCGGCACGGCTGGCGCTGCGGCTGGAGACCCCGGACGCGGGGGTGGCGAGCTACCGCGGCGTCGACCTGTCGACGCTGGGACGCAAGGAGCTCAAGGGATTCCGCCGCCAGGTGCAGCCGGTGTTCCAGAACCCGTACGCGTCGCTCGACCCGAGGTGGCCCGTCGCCGACGTCGTCGCCGAACCCCTGCGGGTGCACCGCATCGGCGACCGGCGCTCCCGCACCGAGGCCGTGCACGACCTCCTCGACAAGGTCGCCCTCCCCCGCAGCATCGCGGACCGGTACCCTCATGAGCTCTCCGGCGGTCAACGCCAACGCGTCGCCATCGCCCGAGCCCTGGCCCTGGACCCTGAGCTCGTCGTCATGGACGAGGCGGTCAGCGCCCTCGACGTGCTCGTGCAGGAACAGGTCCTCGAGCTGATGGTGCAGCTCCAGCGCGACCTCGACCTCGCCTACCTCTTCATCAGCCACGACCTGGCCGTCGTGCGGCTGGTGGCCCACGAGGTGTACGTCATGCAGCGGGGCAGGGTCGTCGAGCACGGCGACCCCGTCTCGATCTTCGACCACCCGGAACAGGAGTACACCCAACGGCTGGTGGCCGCGGTACCCGGTCGGCGCCGGGTGCCCCGCTGATGGCGGCCCCATGGCCGGCGCACCCCCGACAGGCACCCGGCCGGCACGCGCAGCAGACCTGACGGCGGCTGCATACCGGGACGATCAGCCACGATCGTGGCGCGGGAGCCGCACCCACCCGCCTGCTGTGGTACATCTGTCAGACCATTCCTCGAGGCGAGAGACCCGATGAGCACTGTCACGCCCAGCTCCTCCGTCGACGACCCGATCAGCATGGACGTGCCCGCCGATGTCGTCGAGGACGTCCTCGAGGGCTCGCTCGAGGACAAGGCGGTCAACCCCCCACCGGAACCGGAGGCTGCGGCGACCGGGGCGGCGGTCTGGGACCCGCTCAACGCCCTCACCGCAGGCACCGCCGAGCCTGCCGCCCGCTTCCGCTACGACGTGCGGTCCGGGGACTGGTGGTGGTCGCCGGGGATGTTCGACCTGCACGGCCTCACCGAGGGTGACGTCGAACCCAGCACCGAGCTGCTGATGTCCCACAAGCACCCCGAGGACCTGGCAGCGACGGAGCAGACCCTGCGCAGCGTCCTCGCGTCGGGCGAGCCGTTCTGCTGCCGCCACCGCGTGGTCGACACCCACGGTCGGGTGCGCGAGGTGCTGTCCGTCGGCGAGGCGGTCTGCGACGCCGACGGTCGGATCACCACGGTCCAGGGGTACTTCGTCGACCTCACGGCGGCCTTCAGCGCCGCGACCGAGCGCGCGAGCGCCACGGCACGCGCCATCGAGCAGCGTCGCCCCGCGGTGGACCCCACGATCGAGCAGGCCAAAGGGGTGCTCATCGCGGCGTTCCGCCTCAGCCCCGACGCCGCCCTCGAGCTCCTGACGTGGCGCTCGGAGGAGATCCGCGTCGACCTGTCCGTGGTGTCCCGCGGCCTCGTCGCCGAGTTCCACTCGCTGCAGGACGACAACCTGAGCGCGGCCCGGCGCGCCTGCGCCCACCTCGGGTTGATGGCGCTCGACGAGGACTAGCCGGCTGATCGGTTCCGCGGCTCAACGCACCTGCACCTTGAGCAGCCGCAGGGCCGGGTGGTGGGTCTCCACCTCGTACGTCCCGGGCTGGTCGGTGACGAGGTCGAGCGTCGCCGGCTCACCGGCGACGAGCTCGGCCTCCTTCTCGAAGCCGTGGGCGTGCAGCTCGTCGTCGTGGTCGCTGGTCACCGTGAGCCGCAAGGTCTGACCCACCCCGAGCTCGACGACGGACGGGCCCGGGTCGATCTTCTTACCGGTCACCGTGACCGAGAGCTGCTTGGCTCCTGCCGGCAGTCCGTCCGCCGCGGCTGTCGTGGGAGCCGTCGTGGGCGCCTGCGGCACCTCCGTGGCCGAGGGGCTCGTCGAGGGGCCGGCGGCCCCACCGGTCGCCGCCGTGGCGGCGGGCGCGGCGGGCGCGGCGGGCGCGGCGGGCTCTGTGGCCGAGGAGCAGCCGGCTAGCGCCAGTGCCGCGACGGCGGTGACGACTCCCCGGCGCAAGAGGGCGGAACGGTGGGTGTGCAGCATGGTTCGGGTCATGGGTTCCTGGCCTTTCGGTGGCGGAGCAGGGAGCGGGTGAGGGGGTAGCCGAGGACCGCCACGAGGGCGGCAGCGACGAGGGCCAGCCACGGGGGGCCACCCCCGTCGTGGCGCGCCGGCTCGGCGAGGACCGGGTCGGCGACCGTAGGGAGGGGGGTCGGGTCGGCGGCGGTGGTGGGGCTGCCGGCGGCACCTGTCCCGGCGGCGACGGTGAAGGTGAACGTGTCCGAGACGGGGTGCCCGTCGTCGGACGTGACCCTCCAGTCGACGCGGTACGTGCCGCCGCCCAGACCGGCACCCAGCGTCTGCCGGACCTCGTCGTCGACGACACGGGCCGGGCCGGTGGACACGACCTCGCCGTCGGGCCCGGTCACGCGCACAGCCGTGCCGACCCCGATCGGCGGCTCGTTGAACCGCAGGACCACCTCCTGAGGTGCGGACGCCACGCTCGACGCGGCGGCCGGTGTCGTCGACCGGAGCCGGGCGTGGGCGGCCGCCGGGCCCGCGGCGGCGACGCCGGTGGCCACCACGGCCACCGACGTCACCAGCAGGGCGAGGGTGCGGCGCAGCGACGCCCTGGGCCGGGAGGTGCCGGGTCGGGCGGAGCGCGTCACGCCTCCACCCGGCGACGGCGAGCCACGACCTGGGCGCCGATCCCGAGCAGGGCGACGAGGAGCGCACCTCCCGCGAGCCCTCGGGCCACCGGGTCGGTGGGGTCGGCGTCGGCCCCGACGGGCGCTGCCGCCTCGGCACCGGCTGTGGTCGCGGCCACGGGGTTACCCCCGTCAGCGGCGGCGGTCACGTCGAACTGCGGAGCCGGGTGCTCTGGCTCGGGGTCACCCGCGGCCTGGGGGGTGGCCCACTCGACGACCTCGCCGTCGCTGTAGGTCTGCGCCACCGGTAGCACGACGGTGCCGGACGTCGGCAGTGGTCCGGCACTGACGGCGAACTCCTGGTACTGCCCCGGCGCGATCGCCTGGTCGCCGGTGGCGGTCCAGGTCACCGTGCGCGCAGCCTTGGTGAGCGTGCTGCCGTCGAGGGTCACCGGCGTGGGGAGAGTCGCCTCGGTGACGGTGGCGGTCCAGCCCGGCAGCGGCCGCACCGACACGTGCCGGAACGGCTGGTCCTGAGGGAGTGTGAGCACCACCTTCGTCGTCGAGGCGTCGTCCGACTCGTTCGGCACCCTGAAGGTCAACCCGGCGTAGCTGCCGGCGACCGTCGAGTCCGGCTTGACCCTGACGTGGGCCGAGGCGGGGAGGGCCGAGGCGGCCAGCACGGCCAGGGCCAGGGCGGTGGCGGGGGTGGTGCGCGCGCGCAGGCGCGTGGAAAGAGGGTTCATCGAGGTGGGTCCTTCGTCTGGTGCGCCGGGACGCCGAGGAGCGTCACGGGCGCGGGAGTTCGGTGGGTGAGGTGGGCACCCGGCCGCGCTCCGCGCCATACGCACCCGTGCGTCAGGGACGCTGACGAGGGAGGAGGCGTTCGTTCAGGAGGTGGCCGGGGCGGGCGACCACGGGGGCCCCCGACGACCGACGTCACCGGGCACGACGACCGGGGCGGTGGGCGCCAGGAGGGCACCGAGGACGGTCGCCGGACGCAGCGCCGTGGGCAGCCGGACCGGAGCCGGCGGGGTCGGCCACACGAGTCCGGCGAGGAACCACACGGCTGCTTCGCCGCGCGCGAGCAGGAGGGCCAGCAGGACCGCTGCGCCGGCGTGCGCCACGACCATTCCCGCGCCCGCGAGCCCGTGGTGCGGCATCGCCGCCATGCCGGCGGCCCCTGCCTCGGCGCACACGGTGCTCGCCCCGTTCGTGAGGTGGTCGGCGTGGGCGTGCACGACGGTGACGCAGCTGCCGGCGGTGCTGGCGTACGAGAATGCTTGGTGCAGAACGAGTTGCGAGACCCCGAGCGCCGCGACCAACGCGGTGCGGCCGAGGCGCCGGTGGGTCACGAGGACGCCGACCCACCACGTCGCGAACAGCAGAGCCGCCGCACCGGTCGCCGAGGGGGCGTTGCCCCCACCGACCAGGTGGGCACCGAGCGAGAGCCCGTATGCCGCAAGCGCCAGACCGAGGGCACGCGCGAGCCGCAGTGTCCCCGTCCCTGCCGCGACCATGCGCACCAGAGTACGCACCGCGCCCGCGAACACCGCAAAGCCCCGCGCTCCGCGGGCCTGGCAACGGCAGCAGTCGTGGCGGCCGGTCAGGCGGGGGCCATCGCCTCCAGGACACCGGCAAGGGTGCGCGGGCTGAACGGCTTGATGACGTACCGGTCCGCCCCGGCGTCGAGTCCGCTCTGGCGGTCCTCGGGACGGGCCATCGCGCTGAGGAAGACGATCGGCGTCGACCGGAGGAAGGCCTCGCGCCGTAGGGACCGGCAGACGTCGAGACCGGTCACCCCCGGCATCACCACGTCGAGCACGATGACGGCGGGATGAAGGCCCCCGGCCAGCAGGGCGAGCGCGTGCTCGCCCGACTCCGCGGCGACCGGGTCGTAGCCGGCCATGCGAGCGGTGAGGGACACCAGATGACGGATGTCGGCGTCGTCATCGACGACCAGCGCCACTGCCATGGTCGTGCCTTCCTGTCGTTTGAGCTGACCTGCCTGACCCCCGATGACAACGATGTCATCGAACATCTCCGTGCGTGGACGTTTGGCCGGAGGCCGTCGCGAAGAGGTCCGAACAGCCGACCCCGCACCGCCTCCAACCGGGCAAGTCCGACACCCGCCCGCCCCCTGGCAGCCCGTTCGCCGACCCCGGCGTACTCGACCTACCCTCACGTGAGGGTAGAGTCATCCCCCGGACCACCCTCGAGCCAAGGATGCGTGTGACCTCCCCGCCCCGTATGCAGATCGGTGACGTCGCCGACCGCACGGGACTGTCCCTGCGCACCATCCGCCACTACGAGGAGGTGGGACTGCTGCCCGAGTCCCGCCGCAGTTCGGGCGGCTTCCGTCTCTACGACGAGCAGGCCGTCGCGCGGTTGCTGCTCATCAAGCGGATGAAGCCCCTGGACTTCTCGCTCGAGGAGATGCGCGACCTCATCGACCTGCGCGACCGGCTGACCGGACCCGACCTGTCGTCCGCCACCCGCGCCGACCTGCGCGAGCGACTCGCGAGCTACCACGCCCTCGTCGACCAGAAGCTGACCCGGCTGCGCCAACAGGCGGACAGCGCGCAGGCCTTCGCCGACCAGCTCGCCGCCGAGCTGGCCTAGCCCAGCCCCACCGCGCCATACCCCCTTTTCCCCCGACCTCAGGCCCCGCCACGACGACGTGCCGGGCCAGGCCGCCCCGCGGCCCCGAACCCACGTCCCAGGAGCACCATCGTGTCCGCCCCACCCGCACCCACCGCTGCCCCGGCCGCCCGCACGGCCGTCGAGGACGTCACCTCGGTCCGCGCCGCCCTGCGGTCACCGAAGCGTCTGCGCACCGAGGTCCTCGCCGGCCTCGTCGTGGCCTTGGCGCTGATCCCCGAGGCGATCTCGTTCTCGATCATCGCCGGGGTCGACCCGCGCGTCGGCCTGTTCGCCTCGTTCACCATGGCCGTCTCGATCGCCTTCCTCGGCGGCCGTCCGGCGATGATCTCGGCCGCCACGGGCGCGGTCGCCCTCGTCATCGCTCCGGTGATGCGCGACCACGGCATCGACCACCTCATCGCGACCGTGATCCTCGGCGGCCTGATCCAGGTCGCGCTCGGCGCCCTGGGCGTCGCGAAGCTCATGCGCTTCATCCCCCGCTCGGTGATGATCGGCTTCGTCAACGCGCTGGCCATCCTCATCTTCCTGGCGCAGGTGCCGCACCTCGTCGGCGTGCCCTGGGCGGTCTACCCGCTGGTGGCGGTGGGCCTCCTCGTGATCGTGCTCCTGCCGAGGCTCACCACCGCAGTGCCCGCCCCCCTGGTCGCGATCGTCGCGCTGACGGTGTTCACCCTCGCCACCGCACTGGCCGTCCCGACGGTGGGCGACGAAGGCACCCTGCCGGACAGCCTGCCCACACTGGGCCTCCCGAACGTCCCGCTCACCCTCGAGACGCTGTCGATCATCGGGCCGTACGCGCTGGCCCTCGCGCTCGTCGGGTTGATGGAGTCGCTGATGACGGCCAAGCTCGTCGACGACGTCACCGACACCCGCTCGGACAAGACCCGTGAGGCGTGGGGGCAGGGCGGCGCGAACATCATCACCGGCTTCTTCGGTGGCATGGGCGGCTGCGCGATGATCGGCCAGACGATGATCAACGTGAAGGCCTCGGGGGCACGGACCCGCATCTCGACCTTCCTGGCCGGGGTGTTCCTCCTGGTCCTCGTCGTCGGGCTCGGCGACATCGTCGGCAGGATCCCGATGGCCGCCCTCGTCGCCGTCATGGTCATGGTGTCCGTCGGCACGATGGACTGGCACAGCCTGCGGCCGGCCACGCTGCGACGTATGCCGCGCAGCGAGACCCTCGTGATGGTCACGACCGTGGCCGTGGTCGTGGCCACGCACAACCTCGCGATCGGTGTCATCGTCGGTGTCGTGGTCGCCATGGTGCTGTTCGCCCGCCGCGTCGCTCACGTCGTCGAGGTCATCGACGTCGGCCACCCCGACGAGCACACCCGGGTCTACGCCGTCGTCGGCGAGCTCTTCTTCGCCTCGAGCAACGACCTGGTCGACCAGTTCGACTACGTGGGCGACCCCGCCAACGTGGTCATCGATCTGTCGCGGTCCCACATCTGGGACGCGTCCACCGTCGCCACTCTCGACGCGATCACCACGAGGTATGCCGCCAAGGGCACGAGCGTGACGATCCGCGGCCTCGACGAGGCCAGTCAGGAGCGCCACGCTCGCCTCGCGGGACACCTCGGCGCAGGGCACTGACGCCGGAGAGAGGAGACTGGCTCGTGACGCAGGTCGTCGGAGCCGTCGAACCGCCTCCGGTGACCGCACCCCCAGCACTTCGCACGACCACCACCGCACGACGCAGGACAACCCGAAGGACACCGATGAAGACTGAACAGCACGCACGTCGTGCCCACTGCACCCCCACGATGGGAGCCCGACGATGAGTCGCCGCAGCTCAGGACGTGGCCGCCGCACCAAGGACGCCCTCGCTCCCCTCCCGAAGGGCGGTCTGCGGGTCGTTCCCCTCGGCGGGCTCGGTGAGATCGGCCGCAACATGACGGTCTTCGAGCACGAGGGCCGCCTGATGATCGTCGACTGCGGCGTGCTTTTCCCCGAGGAGCACCAGCCCGGCGTCGACGTGATCCTGCCCGACTTCAGCTGGATCCGAGACAGGCTCGACACAATCGACGCCATCGTCCTCACCCACGGTCACGAGGACCACATCGGCGGTGTGCCCTACCTCCTGCGCGAGCGCAGCGACATCCCCGTGGTGGGCTCGAAGCTCACGCTGGCCTTCATCGAGGCCAAGCTCAAGGAGCACCGCATCACCCCCACCACGGTCGAGGTGCGCGAGGGCGACCGCCGCACCTTCGGGGCGTTCGACTGCGAGTTCATCGCCGTCAACCACTCCATCCCGGACGGCCTCGCGGTCGCCATCCGTACCGCTGCCGGCCTGGTCCTGCACACCGGTGACTTCAAGATGGACCAGTTCCCGCTCGACGGCCGGGTCACCGACCTGCGCGCGTTCGCCCGACTCGGCGAGGAGGGGGTGGACCTCTTCCTGTCCGACTCGACCAACGCCGAGGTCCCCGGCTTCACCATCTCCGAGGGCGAGCTCTCCCCCGCCATCGACACGGTCTTCCGCACCACCAAGGGCCGGGTCATCGTCTCGAGCTTCGCCAGCCACGTGCACCGCATCCAGCAGGTGCTCGACACGGCGCACGAGCACGGCCGCAAGGTCGCCTTCGTCGGCCGCTCCATGGTGCGCAACATGGGGATCGCCTCCGAGCTCGGCTACCTCAACATCCCGCAGGGCCTGGTCGTCGACCTCAAGAAGCTCGAGAACCTCCCGGCGGACAAGATCGCCCTCATCTGCACCGGGTCGCAGGGTGAGCCGCTCGCGGCGCTGTCCCGCATGGCCCGTCGCGACCACCCGATCGAGGTCACCGAGGGGGACACCGTGCTGCTCGCCAGCTCGCTGATCCCCGGCAACGAGAACGCCATCTACCGCGTCATCAACGAGCTGACCCGCTGGGGCGCGAACGTCGTCCACAAGGGCAACGCCAAGGTGCACGTCTCCGGACACGCCAGCGCCGGCGAGCTCTCCTACTGCTACAACATCATCAAGCCCCGCAACGTGCTCCCGGTGCACGGCGAATGGCGCCACCTCCGCGCCAACGCCGACATCGCGATCCGCACCGGCGTGCCCGCCGACAAGGCCTTCATCGCCGAGGACGGGTCGGTCATCGACCTCGTCGCCGGCAAGGCGCGCGTCAGCGGAAAGGTCCAGGCCGGCATGGTCTACGTCGACGGCGGTGCCGTGGGCGGTGCGACCGAGGAGACGCTGCACATCCGCCGGACGCTGGCCGAGGAGGGTGTGCTGACGATCGTCTGCATCGTCGACCCGGACACGGGCAAGCTCACGGAGGACCCCGACTACATGGTCCACGGCCTCGCCACCGGCACCATCGACTTCACCGACGCGACCGCGGCCATCCAGCAGGCGCTGTTCAAGGCGTCCAAGGACGGCGTGGAGGACCTCGACCAGATCGAGGAGCTGGTCCGCAAGGCCACCTCCAACTGGGTGCACCGCAAGCACCGCCGCAGCCCACTGATCATCCCCGTGATCGTCGACGCCTGATCCACCTGCGGGTATGGCGCGTGACGGTCATTCGTCGCACGCCCACCGGCCCCGCGCCATACGAACGCCGCGCCGCCCGACCACGGTCAGGGGGCGCGGCGTTCGCGCACGGTCACGCGTCGGCGACTCCGGCGAGGGGCAGGGTGAAGGTGAAGCACGCACCGCCGTCCGCGCCGCTCCCGGCGCGCATGTCGCCGCCGTGCAGCCGCACGATGTCCCTCGAGATGGCCAGTCCCAGGCCCGACCCCTGGTGCGAGCGGGTGTCGGTCGCGTCGACCTGCACGAACGGCTCGAAGATCTTCTCGACCATCTCTGCGGGGATGCCGGTGCCGTGGTCACGCACCTCGATCGTGGCCCACGTGGCGTCCGTCGTGACGTCGAGGTCGATCGTCGCCCCGGCCTCGGAGAACTTCGATGCGTTGACCAGCAGGTTGGCCAGCACCTGGACGATGCGGTCGGCGTCGACCCCGACCACCACCGGGGTCGGCGTGTAGCTCAGGCCGACCGACGCCTTCTTCAGCGCGGCCTCGGAGTCGAGGGCGGCCGCGGCGACGAGGTCGTCGACCGAGACCTCGGCCGGGTGGAGCACCAGCCGCCCGGTGCGCAGGCGCTCGGCGTCCAGGATGTCGCTGACGAGGCGGACCAGGCGGTCGGCGCTGGTGGTCGCCAGCTCGACCATCCGCGCCGCCGGGGCCGGGAGCTCCCCCGCCGCCCCTCCGCTGAGCAGCCCGAGCGATCCCCGGAGCGAGGTGAGGGGGGTCCGCAGCTCGTGGCTGACCATGGCGGTGAACTGGTCCTTCATCCGCTCCACCTCCCGCACCCGACCGATGTCGCGGATGATGACCACCGCACCGGCACCGGTCCGCATCGGGGAGACCACCCACTCGACGTCGAACCGAGTTCCGTCGTCACGCCGGTAGGCACCCCGCTCCGGCAGCCCGCGCGCCGTCGTGGGGTCGAGCCCGGCGGCCGACACGGCGCCGGACAACCTCAGGACGTCCTTGTCGGTGTGCCCGAGGATGTCGTCGCGTGAACGCCTGACCAGGTCCTCGCCCGCGCGGTTGACGAAGGTGATGACGCCCTCGCCGTTGACGCCGAAGATCCCCTCCTCGACCGAGTCGAGGACCGCGCCCATCCGATCGGTCAGCTCCTGCAGGGCCGCTGCCTGGGACGCGAGGTCGTCCTCGGCGTAGTGGCGCTCCACGCTGCGGCCCAGGTGCACACCGACCTGGCTCATCACGTCGGTGACGGCGGGGTCCTCGGTGACGACGGCGCTGGAGAACATCTCCAGGACGCCCACGGCGACGTCCCGCACCCGGATCGGGAGCGCGACAGCCGTCTGGAGTCCGAGCGACTCAGCAGCCCGGTGCCACTGCGGCGCGCCCCAGTCCTTGGTGGTGCCCCAGGCGGGGAGCCCGCTGTCCATGGCCCGGCCGACCACGGCCAGGTCCGCCAGCTCCGAGGCCTCGGTGACTCCCCGGAACTCGGTGTCGTCCAGGGCGGCGGACGCGGCCCACATGTGGGTGGAGGCGACGGTTCCGGGGCGGGGGGCGAGCCAGGCGTGTCCCACGTCCCAGCCACCGAACTCGCAGAGCGCTTCCAGCGTCCGGGCGACGGCCGCCTCGACACTCGCGGCGGAGTTGGCGGCAGCAGCCGCGGTGCCGAGGAGCTCCAGCACCCGCTGCTGGGTGGTCAGGGCGTCGGCGGCGGTCGCGAGCTCGCGCTGGAGCGCGCGATCTGTGGTGACGTCGCGGAAGCTCCACACGCGACCCACGACCTGGCCCTCCAGCAGCTGTGGCTGCGAGTACCGCTCGAACGTCCGACCGTCCTTGAACGCGATCTCGTCGAAGCTCGTCGCACCGACGTTCTCGTAGAGCGCCGCCACCCCGGCCACGAAGGCCGACGGGTCGACGAGCTGGTCGAGCACCGAGGCCATCACCGCGTCGTCGTCACCGGCCTCCAGCAGCTCGGGGCTGACCTGCCACATCGTGGCGAACTTCTGGTTGTGTCCGACGACGTGACCGGCCTCGTCGACCACGAGCAGACCGTCGACCGTGGACTCGAGGGTCGCGGCGAGCAGGGCGGCCGACCTCAATGAGCGGGACCGGTCGACCAGCATGCGCTGCGCCTGCAGGCTCATGGCACAGAGCCAGTCGACGGCGTCGTCGACGTCCGCGGACGGCACCGCCACGATCGTCACCGTCCCGGGTTCCTCGCTCCCGCAGTCGCGCACGTGCTCGACGGCACCGGCCGTGTCCGGGTAGCTGCCCGAGGCCGACGGGTCGATCGCCACGAGGACGTCACCACCGCACACCACCTCGCAGCGCAGCGCCATGCACATCTCGCCGGAGGCACGGACGAGCGGCCGCAGGCAGTCGGCCAACCCCGCGCCCCCGCTGACCATGTCGACGAGGTGGCCGTGCGCGGCCACCTTCAGCTCCGACCGGCGCAGCGAGGTGACGTCGACGAAGACCCCGTCGAAGACACGCCCCTCCACGGGGTCATCGACGACGTTGGCCTCGTCGAGGACCCACACGAGCCGGCCGTCGTCGCGGACGATGCGGTACTCCGACACCAGCTCGCCGCGTCGGAAGCCGATCTCCTCCTGGCGCAGTGCCGCGTCACGGTCCGCCGGGTGCAGGTGGTGGGACCAGTAGTCGTCGTCCTCCAGGATCTCGGTCGCGGTCGCCCCGAGGACGTCCTTGACGCCACCGGCGACGGCCAGGAACCGGCCCTGCTCCCCCGGCACCGCCCGGTACGTGACGACGCGTCGGATCTGGGACTCGACCTCGGGCAGGACGTCATGGGCGCGGGGATGTTCGGCTGTGGGGCTCACCTGCACCATTCCTCCCTGCACCGTCCTGCACGGTCACCGCCAGGCCCGATCGTAGAACCGCGAGAGACGTCCAGGCCGCTATTGCCCGAACACCGCGCGGTGGGGCCGGTGCCCACGCTCTCGCCGGTGGCTCCGCGACCACGGCCACATAGACGTGGTGACGCTCGGCGGCTTCACCCTTGGCCGAGGCGTCTTCGAGCTGGGCTGGCGCTGGTCCGACGACGTCAAGCCCATAGCCGGGACGGAGTCGTGCCCGGTCCACCACACCGGGAAGTGCCGGTCCGGGCAGATGACCGTGCGATTCACGGACGGCACCGAGCTCGAGGTGGGTCCGGGGGACGTCCTGGACATCTACCCCGGCCACGATGCCTGGACCGTGGGCGAGGAACCCTACGTCCTGGTGGACACCGGAGTCGCCGCGTACGCGGTCCCCAGCTGACCGACCGGACCTGTCACGAACCTGCTGTCCCCGCGTAGCACGAGGCGGGCCTCCGACGCCCCGCCGGCGTCGTGGCAAGGGCGGCTCGGGCATGTCAGGCGAGGGTGAGGAAGAGCTTCTCCATGGTGGCCTGGTCCTCGGCGTTGATGCCGTCGGGTGAGGACATGCACTCACGCATTCCGGAGGACACGATGGCGAAGCCGGCGCGGTCGAGGGCACGGTTGACGGCGGCCAGCTGGGTGACGACGTCGCGGCAGTCGCGGCCTTCTTCGATGAGGCGGATGACGCCGCCGAGCTGGCCCTGCGCGCGGCGCAGGCGGTTGATGACAGGGGTCATGTCGTCGGTGTTGAGGGTGACCATGGGAGTGCTCCTGGGGCTCGTTGGTTGCGGCTGCGTGTGGCGCGATGGTCCGGCTGGGTCAGGCGGTCAAGGAGTCGAGGGCTCCGATGAGTCTCTCGCGGGCGTCGGCGGCGACATCGGTGAGGCTCTCGTTGCGGGTCATGGTGACCATGACCTCGGGGTCCATGGCTTCGACGAGGGTGGTGGTGTCGTCGACGGCTCGCACGACGACGTTGCACGGCAACAGCAGCCCGATGGACGGTTCGGCCTGCACGGCTGCGTACGCCAGCGGGGGCCGGCAGGCGCCGAGGATGACCTGGGCCGGGATGTCGGCGTCGAGCTTGGCCTTGAGGGTCGCGGCAAGGTCGATCTCGGTCAGGACGCCGAAGCCTTGGTCGGCCAAGGCCGCCCGGGTGGCCTCGAGCGTCGGTGCGAACGGCTGGTTCACGGTGGCGGTCAGGGCGTAGCTCACGGGGCGAGTCTCCTTCGTGTGTGCGGGAGCGGCAGGCGGGCTGACTCAGGCGAGCTCGTTCTGCCGGGCGAGCTGGGCGCGGATGGCGTCCATGTCCACGGCATGAACTTGATCAATGACCCGCTCGAGGCCGGCTGCGGGCAGCGCTCCGGTCAGGATCGTGGTGCTCATGTGGGTACTTCCTTGTTCTGCTCAAGTGAGCATACCTACTGGGGTATGCAACCTTCTCCCGGTCTCAGCCATTCCCATCGCCTCAGCAGATACCCGATGGGGCACATCACGCACGCTCTCCTCGATTTGACTGGAATGCCCCCGGGGGTACTACCGTTGGAGTCATCAGATACCCCGCTGGGTATCGGAGTCCAGATGAAGGCGAGCAGTCAGATGTCCGAGGTCAGCCTCGATGCGTTCACCGCAGCCCACGCCGACGGCGCATGCGTCATCGACGTCCGCGAGCCCGGCGAGTACGTCGGTGGTCACGTCCCCGGCGCTGTGCTGATGCCGATGGGACAGCTGTCCTCGCGCACGTCTGAGCTCGACCGGAACCGCCCCGTGTACGTCATCTGCGCCGGCGGCAACCGCTCCGGCGCCATGACCGACTACCTCGTCCACGCCGGCTTCGACGCCCTGTCCGTGGCGGGCGGCACCGCCGCCTGGGTCACCAGCGGCCGCGCGGTCGTGACTGGTCAGCGCCCCACCGCCTGAGCGCCTGAGCGCCTGACCGCCGACCCTCCTCACGACCCGATCCCGGAAAGGACCACCCCATGAACACCAGCACGAGCACGACCGTAAGCACCCCGGTCATCATCCCCATCGACACCCCCACCCTCGGGGACCGCTCCTACCTCGCCCATGACGGCCAGGTCGCTGTGGTCATCGACCCACAACGCGACATCGACCGGGTCCTGGCCCTGGCGTCCGACGCCGGTGTGCGCATCACCGACGTCTTCGAGACCCACATCCACAACGACTACGTGACCGGTGGGCTGGCCCTCGCGCAGGCGACCGGCGCCCGCTACCACGTCAACGCGGCCGATGACGTGGCCTACGAGCGCTCCCCCATCAGCGACGACGATGTCGTCGAGGTGTCCCCCACGATGCGGGTCCGCGCCATCGCCACCCCCGGCCACACCTTCACGCACCTGTCCTACGCCCTTGAGGCTGCACCCGGTGATGGTGAGGCATTCGAGCCGGTCGGCGTCTTCACCGGTGGGTCGCTGCTCTTCGGCGCCACCGGACGGCCGGACCTGCTCGGACACGACCACACCCACGACCTGGTCCACCACCAGTTCGCCTCGGCGCACCGCCTCGCCGAGGAGCTGCCCGAGCACACCCACGTCCTGCCCACCCACGGCTTCGGGTCCTTCTGCTCCACCGGTTCCACCGGTGACACCACCGCCTCCACCATCGGTGACGAGAAGCGCCAGAACCCCGCCCTGACCCGAGACCAGGAGCGCTGGGTCGCCGACACCCTGGCCGGCCTGGACGCCTACCCGGCTTACTACGCCCACATGGCCCCAGCCAACGAGGCCGGCCCGAGCGCGCCCGACCTGACCGCGCCGCAGACGGTCGACAAGGTCACCCTCGCTGCGCACATCGCGGCCGGAGAATGGGTGGTCGACCTGCGCACCCGCACCGCGTTCGCCGCCGGCCACGTCACCGGCACCCTGAACTTCGGCCTCGACGGCCAGTTCGCCACCTACCTCGGCTGGCTCATCCCGTGGGGCACGCCACTGACCCTGCTCGGCGACAGCGCGGAGCAGGTCGCCGACGCGCAGCGTGAGCTGGTCCGCATCGGCATCGACCACCTCGAAGGCGCCGCGACCGGCACCCCGGACCAGTGGACCGACAACCCGCTCGGAAGCTTCGAGCGGGCCGTCTTCGCCGACCTGGCCCAGGTCCGTCACCACCGGCCCGTCACCGTCCTGGACGTCCGCCGGGCGTCGGAGTTCGACGACGGGCACATCGACGGCGCCGTGAACATCCCGCTCCACGAGCTGCTTTCCCGCATCGGCGACGTCCCAGCCGGTGAGGTGTGGGTGCACTGCGCCGGCGGCTACCGCGCCTCCATCGCCGCCTCCGTCCTCGCCGCCCGCGGCATCCCGATCGTGGCGGTGGACGACAGCTTCGGGGAGAACGCCGCCAGCTCCGGCATGCCCATCACCGCAGCAGCCTGACCACACCCGACCTGACCACCGATCCTTCGCACACCCTCACCCAAGGAGAACCACCATGTGCCGTCCCGTGAACTGCAAGGTCTGCGGCAAGACCACCTGGGCCGGCTGCGGCCAGCACGTCGACCACGTCATGGCCGGCGTTCCCCGCGCCGACCGCTGCCCTGGCCACAGCGCCGACGAGTTGGCCGCATCTGGTGGCGGCTCGTTCCTCGGCCGCCTCTTCGGCCGGAACTGACCCGCACAACCCCCTCAGACCGGGCGCCGGCCGTCGTCCCCCCTGTCCGGCGGCGCCCTGACCGGGACGCGCACCCCCCTGCTGCGTCCTGGTCAACCCGTCGGGGGTCGGCCCCCCTGCGCCTGCCCCCGACGGGCCAACAAAACCTAGGAGAGAACACCTACCGTGTCGCCCTTGGTACTACCCCTTGGACTGCTCATCGGCCTCGCGCTCGGTGCGCTCGGCGGTGGTGGGTCCATCCTCACCGTCCCCGCCCTGGTCTACCTGCTCAGCCAGGACCCGCGTGCGGCCACGACCAGCTCGCTGCTCATCGTCGGAGCCACGTCCCTCATCGCCCTGGTCCCGCACGCCCGATCCGGCCGGGTCCGGTTCGGTCAAGGCCTGATGTTCGGCGCCCTCGGTACCGCAGGGTCTTTCGCCGGCTCAGCACTTGCCGCTCACGTCGACCCACAGGTCCTGCTGACCGCGTTCGCCGGGCTCATGCTCGCGGTCGCCACGCTGATGATTCGCCGCTCACTTCTCAGCACCGGCGTCGCGGGTGACCTCGAGGACCCCACGGTTGAGCCCATCCTCACGTTCAACCCCATCACGTGCGCCTGCCCTCGGCTGGCGAAGGTCGTGGTCACCGCGACCGCGGCGGGCCTGCTCACCGGGTTCTTCGGCGTCGGCGGCGGATTTGTCCTCGTCCCGGCACTCGTGCTGGCCCTGTCGTTCCCGATGCCCGTCGCCGTCGGCACCTCCCTGCTCGTCATCGCGGTCAACAGCGCCACCGCCCTGACCGCCCGCATCACCGTCGGCAGCACCCACCTGGACTGGAATCTCATCGCCGGGTTCACAGCCGCTGCCGTCGTCGGGAGCCTGTTCGGCGGACGCATCACCTCGCGCGTCAAGCCCTCCCACCTGACGCGTGCGTTTGCCGTCCTGCTCGTCGCCGTCGCGCTGTACACGGCTGCACGCAGCGTCCCCGCCCTGTTCTGACCCGCGCGCGTCTGCGGCGTGAGTTCCTCACGGGGCAGACGCATGCCCACACCGTCACGACCTGCGCCGGGACCGACCCGGCGCGCCCTCGAAAGGAACCCATGACCTGCCCCACGAACACCACCCCGACCGGCGCCCGGCTGCGCCGCCCGGCCGCCCTGGACGCTCAGGCGGTCCAGGACTGGCTCACCGCGACGGACGGACCCCGACTGCTCGACGTGCGCAGCCCCGCCGAGTTCACGACCGCGCACATCCCCGGGTCCTACAACGTCCCCTTGGACCTGCTGCGCGAACACGCAACGGAGCTACGCACCCATCTGGGAGACGACGTCGTCCTGGTCTGCCGCTCCGGTGCCCGCGCCGCCCAGGCTGAAACCGTGCTTGCCACCACTGGTCTGGAGAACCTGCACGTCCTGGCCGGTGGCATCACCGCCTGGGAAGCCGTCGGTGGCCCCCTGACGCGCGGCGCGCAGACGTGGGAACTCGAACGGCAGGTGCGCCTGGTCGCCGGCAGCATCGTGTTGGCCGGGGTGCTGACCAGCACCGTCGTCCCATGGACCAAGTGGATCTCTGCCGGCATCGGTGCGGGCCTGACGGGAGCAGCCGTGACGAACAGCTGCGCCATGGGCATGCTGCTGTCCAAGCTGCCGTACAACCGTCGCAACGCCCTTGAGCTGGCGGCAGTCCTGCGCGACCTGCGAGACGACCTGTAGCCCGCGGAAGGAGCAGCGCTTCGGCAGATGCGGCAGCGCAGAGACAGCAGAAGGCCCGGACCAGTGGTCCGGGCCTTCTGTCGCTGACGCGTTGGTAGCGGGGGCAGGATTTGAACCTGCGACCTCCGGGTTATGAGCCCGGCGAGCTACCGAGCTGCTCCACCCCGCGTCGGTGAACCCAACCTTACGGGACGCCTGCCGCCATCTCCAAATCGTCCCCGACGCGCCATACCGAGGAGTGCCCGGACCGGGTCACAGAGGCTGGCGACCGGCCCACGGGCCGGTCGCCAGCCTGCTGTCACGGGGTCGTCGCGCTCGGCGCCGGCGTGGTCGCGCTGGCCGACGGAGACGGCGACACGGTGACGCTGCCGCCCTTCGGCGAGGCGGCCACGGCCCGCTTGATCGCGTCGTCGAGCTTCTTCTGCGCCGTGCCGTAGGCCGCGAAGTCGTTCTTGCGCAACGCTTCCTGGCCTTCGGCGTACGCCGCCTGGATGTCGGCGAGCGCGGCGGCCAGCGCAGCCGGGTCGGCCACCCCCGTGCCACCGGACGGGCTCGACGTGCTCGGGCTGGGCGTCGGGGTACCGCCGCTGGTGCTCGGGCTGGGCGTCGGGGTCGGCGTGCTTCCCGTGCCCGTGCCGCCACCGGTGCCGGAGTCACCCGCGGTGGCTCCAGAGTTTCCGCCGAAGAGTCCGTCGAGGGCTCCGTCGAGGGTGTCCGACCACGCGAGCTTGTTGCCGAACGCCACCACCGTGGCGCGGGACAGCGGGAACGCCGTGGTGCTGTTGGCGCTGACGTAGATCGGCTGGACGTAGAGCAGTCCGCCACCGACCGGGAGGGTCAGCAGGTTGCCGAGCGTCACCCGCGAGCCCTGCTGGCGCGCGTTGTTGAGGAACTGCGACAGCGTCAGGCTGAACGCGGCCGAGGTCTGGTTCGACGAGTTGATGTCGTTCTGGACCTGGCCGGGTCCTCGGACCTGGCTGTCCTTCGGGAGCTCGAGCAGGCGCAGCGTGCCGTAGTCGGCGCTGGGCTTGCCCGCCGTCGTCCCCGCGTCGGCGTCCACCGACAGGAAGCCCGAGAGCACCTGGCGGTCACCGACCGGCTTGAAGGTCGTCGTCAGGGAGAACTTGGCAGCGTCCTGGTCGGGCATCTTCAGCGTCAGGTAGTACGGCGGCTGGTCGACGTTCCGCTGCTCCTGGGCCGGGTCCTCGGGGACCTCCCAGAAGTCCTGGCCGCCGTAGAAGGAGGCCGCGTCGGTGACGTGGTAGCGGGTGAGCAGCTGTCGCTGGACCTTGAACAGGTCCTCGGGGTAGCGCAGGTGCGACATGAGGTCGCCGCTGATCTCCGACATGGGGCGCACCGTGTTGTCGAAGGCCGCGCTCCACGCCTTGAGCACCGGGTCCTTGTCGTCCCACGAGTACAGCTTGACCGAGCCGTCGTACGCGTCCACGGTCGCCTTGACCGAGTTCCGCATGTAGTTGACCTTGCCCACGCCGATCGCCTGGACGGCGCTGGAGCGCGCGGTGACGGAGTCGGACGTCGCGCTGTCGACCTCGGTCAGGCGCGAGTACGGGTAGTCCGCCGAGGTGGTGTAGCCGTCGATGATCCACTGGATCCGGCCGTCCACCACCGCGGGGTACGGGTTGCCGTCGGGGGTCAGCCACGGCGCCACCCGCTCGACGCGCTCGAGCGGCTCACGGTGGTCGAGGATGCGGCTGTTGTCGGTCACCGCGTCCGAGAGCAGGAGGTTGAGCTCGCGGTACTTCAGGGCGTACGCGGCCTGGCGCGGGAAGGAGCTGAGCGCGACGCCACCCTTGCCGGAGTAGGTGTTGTTCTTCTGCCCGGCAGCGCTGTTGTCGGGGTAGTCGAACTCGCGCGGCGAGGCACCTGCTGCCGCACCCACGATGGAGTAGGTCGGCGACTTCTCACCGAAGTAGACGCGCGGCTCGTACTCCCCGAGGGCGCCCGACGGCGGGATGTTGCGCTCGTAGAAGACCGGCTCACCGTCGGCCGTGCGCTGGTTCCCGTACGCGGCGACGGCGCCGTAGCCGTGGGTGTAGACCGTATGGTCGTTGAGCCAGTTGCGCTGGTTGTTCGGCACCCCGGCGAGGTCGAGCTCGCGGACGGCCACCACGGTGTCGCGGACCTTGCCGTCGACCTCGTAGCGGTCGACGTCGAGGGCGTCAGGGAAGGCGTAGTAGGACTTCACCGACTGGAGCTGCTTGAACGTCGGCGACACCACGATCGGGTCCACCAGGCGGATGCCGGGGATCGTCTCCGCGTCGTCGCGCAGCTGGCCCTGGCTGGCCTCGGTCGTCGCCGTGTACGGCGTGGTCTTGATGTCCTCGATGCCGTAGGCGGCGCGGGTCGCCTTGATGCTGCGCTCGATGTACGGCTGCTCCAGCGACTTCTCGGACGGGCGCACCTGGAAGCGCTGGACCAGCGCCGGGTAGATGTTGCCCACGACGAGGGAGGTGATGACGAGCAGCGCGACACCGACGACGGGCAGGCGCCACGAGCGCGTCCAGATCGAGGCGATGAAGATGCCCGCCACCATGATCGCGGCCACGGCCAGGATCGCCTTGGCCGGCAGGACCGCGTTGGCGTCGGTGTACCTGATGCCGGTCAGCAGCGTGGAGTCCTTGGTGGACAACGAGTAGCGGTCGAACCAGTAGGTCGCTGCCCGCACGAGCACGAGGACCGCGACGAGGATCGCGAGGTGCGTCCGGGTGGCGCGAGTGGTGCGCTCGGCTCGCGTCTGGATCTGGAGCCCGCCGTAGACGTAGTGCGTGAACGCCGCGGCCAGCAGCGCCATGACGAGGGCCATGGTGAGGAAGCCCAGCAGGAACCGGATCCACGGCAGGGTGAAGACGAAGAAGGACAGGTCGAGGTTGAACTGCGGGTCCTTGGTGCCGAACGAGCTGCCGTTGCGCCAGAGCAGGAACGTCTGCCACTGCCCGGCGGCACCGGTGCCCGCGAGCAGGCCGAGGACGGCGGGGACCGCGATGATCGCGACCTTGCGCAGCGGCTCGATGGCCTCGCGGTACTGGTCGAGGCTCTGCTGCTGGGCCGTGACTGGCGCGTAGATCGGGCGCGTGCGGTAGGCGATGAGCAGGCTGGAGGCCACGAGAGCCGCGGTGATGACGAAGCCGATGACGAACAGCACGACCTTGGTGACCAGCTGCGTCGTGAAGACGTTGGTGTAGCCGACCGACTGGAACCACAGCACCTCGGTCCACAGCGATGCGCCGATCGAGCCGAGGAAGCCGAGGACCACGAGGATGAGGATCGTCGGCGCCAGCGGGCCGCGACGCCTGCGGAAGTTCAGGGTCGGGGGGCGACGACCGCCGGCCCCTGCCCCACCGGGTCGCGGCGTGCCCTCGCCCCGACCGCCTTCGCCGCCCGGTCGGTCCTGCCCGAACCACTCTGAAGAACTCACTCCACGCCCGATCTGCCTCGCCGCCTCCCACGATGGGGGCCTGCTGGTAGTGGGACCAACTTACCGAGCGCTGCTGTGGTTCCCACGCCCGCCTGCATCACGCCTTGGTGTCGGCTGGCAACCCGCTGGGTATGCCGCGTGCCCACCTCGTGGACAACCCTGTCGGTCCCCCGTCGGCACGGCCGCGGGTGCCGTGCGCGCCGACGCGCCCGGATGCGGCACGATGGGCGCGTGAGCCAGACGTCCCAACCTGTCGCCGACCCGCTGTCCATCGCTGCCCTCGACACCGAGAAGCACGTCGCAGCCTCCGGCTGGGACCAGAACCCGCGACTCTTCGCCCTGGTGCCGACCTCCGACCTGGTGGCCCGCGAGCCGCACCTGCGCGCCCAGCTCAAGGGGGCCGACCTCGCCGAGGGCGCGCTCAGCGCCATCGAGCAGGAGGACCTGCCGAAGACCTCCAACCTCGAGTCGCTCCTCGGCGGCATCGCCTGGCCCGAGAGCGTCGTAGGCGCAGCCCTGGCCGTCGAGCGGATCGTCGTGCCGCCGGAGGCCGAGCGCGACCTCCCGGTGCACGCCGAGTCCGCCGTCGACGCCCTGGCGGCCCACCCCAAGCGTCAGGACGTCCGACTCCTCGTCGCGGTCACCCGTGACGGCCAGAGCCGGTGCCTGCTGCGCCAGCGCGCCCACGACCGCGACGACCAGGTGGCCCTCGGCGAGGACATCGCCCCGGGCCTGGTCCACGCGCTGCGCGCCACCCTCCAGGGCTGACCGACTACTTCGTGCAGGTCGGCAGGCTGTCGGCCCGCCCGGCGGCGATGGCCTCGACCGAGTTCTTCGCCTCGTCGAACGTGCTTATCCGCACGACGGTCAGGCCGTCCGGCACGTGGTCGACGACCTCGTCGCAGTTGTCGGCGGGCGCGAGGAAGAACTTCGCTCCCCCGTCGTGCGCCCCGACGAGCTTCTGGCGGATGCCACCGATCGGCCCGACGGTGCCGGCGGCGTCGATGGTCCCGGTGCCGGCGATCTTCTTGCCACCGGTCAGCGCGCCGGGGGTGAGGCGGTCGTAGACGCCGAGTGCGAACATCGTTCCGGCAGAGGGCCCGCCGACATTTCCGGCGTCGATCTTCACATCGATCGGGAAGTCGAACCGCGTCCCGAGGAACACCCCCACGGTCACCCGTCCACCGGAGTCCCGGGTCTTCGCGGCGACGTCGACCGTCTCGCTGCCGCGCTTGAGCCGCAGCTGCACCGTCTCGCCCGCGGTGTGGGTGCCGATGGCCGCCCGGATGGACTCGGGGCCGTCGACGGTCTTGCCGTCCACGGCGAGCACCTCGTCGCCGGCCTTGAGCAGGGCGGCCGACGGAGCGTCGTCGGCGACCTGGCCGATGACGGTGTGCGTGGTGACCTTCTGGCCGGTCGCCTTGAGCGCGACGGCGATCGCCTCCTGCTGGGAGTCGATCATCTCGGCGGTGCTCTCCTCCTCCACCTGTTTGTCGGTCACGCCCTTGGGGAAGTAGACCTCCTCGTCGACGACCTCCTCGCTGGGGTCGATGGCGCCCTTGAGGACGTCCCATACGGTGACGCGGTAGCCCGGACCGCCGGACACGCGGACCGTGGTGAAGTCGAGGGCCCCCTCGGTCGGGTACGTCTGCGCCCCGGCCACCGTGATGAGGTCCTTGCCACCGAGCTGGCCGAGCGTGTTGGTGATCGGACCGGGCTTCATCACGACGTAGGGCAGCCCGACCAGCGTGGACAGTGCCCCGAGGGCGATCGCGAGGAACAGGCCGATGAGGCTGGCCGACGAGCGCCGACCCAGGCGGTAGGGGTCGGAGTGGCCCGGTCCCCCACGCTGTCCCGGCTCGGTGATCGGGGACGGCGTCATACCGGGTGAGCTCACGGGAGGCCCACCCACTCGTCCGACCCGTCGGTGAACTGCTGGTGCTTCCAGATCGGGACGGTCGACTTCAGGGTGTCGATCAGGTCGCGGCAGGCGTCGAACGCCTGCCCGCGGTGGGGCGCGGACACGGCGGCGACGACGGCCATGTCACCGATCTCGAGGTGACCGACGCGGTGCACGGCACCCAGACGGGCGACGGGGTGGCGCTCGGCCACCTCCTGGCAGACCTTGGCGAGCGCGTCGACGACGCTGGGGTGCGCCGAGTAGTCGAGGGCGGTGACCGGTGCCCCGTGGTCGTGGTCGCGCACGACCCCGACGAACAGCGCGATCCCGCCGCACTGGGGGTGCCGCACGAGGCCGAGGACCTCGTCGACGCTGAGCGCCTCGTCACGGACGTCGCAGAGGACGACCTCCGCGCTGGTCGACAGCTCGCTGGTCGACCCCGTGGTCGGCTCGCTCATCCGGTCACACCCTTCTTGCGGCGACGCCGCATGATCGCCGCGGTCCCCACGAGGGCGACCGCGGCACTGGCCGCCCCCAGGGCGGCGTCCTTGCGATCCAGGCGTCTCGCCGCGACCGCGTGTGAGCCCCTGATGGCGTCCAGCAGGACACCGAGGCACGTCTCATTGTCATGGACCGGCACCCAACCGCGACCCAGGAGGGTCTCGGAGGACACCGCCCACGGGAAGGCCACGAAGGCCAGGTCGCTGGCGGGAGCCGGCAAGACCCCAACGCGGTGGAGGCGGTCGGCAGTTCCCATCGCGGCGTTCAGGCTGAGCTCGACCTGGCGCATCCCGGTGAGCCGCTCGAGGTCGCCCTGGGTCAGGTGACCCGGTGCCCCGACGGACACCGCACCCTCGACACCACGCGCGACGACGACCGCCACGGCGGACCCGAGGTCGTCGACGTGGCAGAACTGCCACGCCGCGTCGGCGCCGCGCACCGTCAGCAGCCGGGGCGCCTCGAAGTGCCGTGTCGTGACGGTGTCGACGCCGTCGCCGACGAGCGCCGCCGGGCGCACGACCGTGAGGCGCAGACCGGGGTGGACGTCTCGAGCGACGGCCACGAGCTGCTCGACGTCCATGAGGTCGCCGACCTGCCCCTCGTCCGCCGGCGCACGCAGCGGGGCGTCGTCGGCGAGGGGCACGGGGTTGTCCGGGAGGGCGCCGTACACCTGCGCCCCGGTGACCACGACGAGGTGCCGCACGCCCGCCGCGGCGGCCGCGGTGATCACGGTCTGCGCGCGCCGCAGATTCCGCTCGCGGCGCGGTCGGGTGCCGAGCGCCAGGTCCTGCTCGAGGTCGGTGCTCGCTGCCACGTATGCCGCGGCGTGGACGCCGGCGAGCGCCTTCACCAGCGCGGGGTCGGCCGGGTCGGCGAGGCGGAACTCGACCCCGCCGACGGTGGGGCGTTCGGTGTCGACGGCCACCACCGTGCCGATGCGCGACTCGGTGCCGGGCTCGCCGGGGGCGGCGTGCCCGCGCGCTGCCGCGGTGAGCAGGGCCCGGAGGACGGCTTCGCTGGCTGCGTCGGCGGTACCCACGACGGCCACGTCGATGGCGCTACGCCGCGAGCGAACGCCGCCCGTTCCGGCGCGGGCTGGGGAACTCACCGTGGCCTCCGCGTGGTTGTCTAAGGAAAGCCCATCCTCTCAGGACCGCCGAGGAGCCGTTGTGCCCGACCACCCCCAGACCCCCGACTCACCCTCCGACGGGTCCGGCGACGAACCCACGGGGTCGGGCCTGCCGCCCGAGCTTGAGCAGATGATCGCGCGCATCACCGGTGGTCGGATCGACCCCGAGATGGCGCGGACCCTCAAGGACATGGGCATCGACCAGGTCGACCCGGCGATGCTGCAGATGATGATGGGCCAGGTGCAGGCGATGTTCGCCAGCACCGACGACGGCCCGTTCAACGTCGCGCTCGCCACCGACACGGCCCGCAAGACCGTGTCGGCCGCGGGGGACGCGTCGGTCTCCGAGGCGACGGCCCGGCAGGTGGCCCAGGCCGCGCAGGTCGCCGAGCTGTGGCTCGACGAGGTGACGGCGTTCGAGGCCCCCGGCATCACGACGCACGCCTGGAGCCGCGCCGAGTGGGTCGAGGCCACGATGCCGACCTGGCGCACCCTCGTCGAGCCCGTCGCCGAGGGTGTCGGCCGGGCCGTCGGCGACGCCATGCGGACCCAGATGAAAGAGCTCGGCGACGGGGCGGCCCTGCCCGAGGGACTGCTCCCCGCCGGCATGGACCCGTCCGCCCTCATCGGCCAGATGGAGCCGATGATGGCCAAGATGAGCGGGTCGATGTTCGGCCTGCAGGTCGGCCAGGCTCTGGGCGCGCTCGCCACCGAGACCGTGAGCGGCACCGAGGTCGGCCTCCCGCTCGTCACCGACCGCGCCGTCGTCCTGCTCCCGGCCAACGTCGAGGCCTTCGCGGACGGCCTCGGCGTCGACCTCGACCAGGTGCGGCTCTACCTCGCGGTCCGCGAGGCGGCCCGGGTGCGGCTCTTCAGCGAGGTGCCGTGGATCGGGCCCCAGCTGCTGGCAGCCGTGCGCGACTACGCCCGCGACATCAGCATCGACACCGACCGGATCGAGTCGGCGCTCACCTCGGTCGACACCAGCGACCCCACGGCCCTGCAGTCGGCGCTCCAGGACCAGCTCTTCCGTCCCGAGCCGAGCGCCAGCCAGCGTGCGGCGCTGGGGCGCCTCGAGACCTACCTCGCCCTCGTCGAGGGCTGGGTCGACGTCGTCGCCGACCGGGCGACCCGCGACCACCTCCCCCAGGCCGCCGCGCTGGGCGAGGCGGTCCGCCGCCGCCGCGCCATCGGTGGCCCGGCAGAGAAGGCGTTCTCCGGTCTCGTCGGCCTCGAGCTGCGACCGCGCCGCCTCCGCGACGCAGCCAACCTCTGGGCCGCGCTCGAGGACCGCCACGGCCAGCAGGGTCGCGACGACGCGTGGGGCCACCCCGACGTGGCACCGACGGCCGCCGACCTCGACGACCCGCTCGGCTACGTCGACCGGGTCGGCACCTCCAACGACTCCGAGATGGACGCCGCGCTCGACCAGCTGCTCAGCGAGGGCGAGCAGGGCCCCACCCAGTGAGCCAGCAGGTCGATCCCGGCTTCCTCGCCCTGCGGGACGACGCGGTCCGGGTCCTCGAGGTCTGGACCGCACCCGACGAGCAGCAGGAGGACCTGCGGACCGGGCTGCTCGCGCACTGCCTGGCCCACCCCGATGCGCTCTCGAAGCAGGGCCCCCCGGCCCACCTGACCGCGAGCGCCCTGGTGCTCAACGGCTCGCTCGACCAGGTGCTGCTGACGCTGCACGCCAAGGCTGGGCTGTGGCTCCAGTTCGGTGGGCACTTCGAGCCGGCCGACCGCACCGTCCTCGGCGCTGCCACCCGCGAGGCCCGGGAGGAGTCGGGGATCGCCGCGCTGGAGCTGTCACCGCAGCTGGTCCACCTGGACCGGCACCGGCTGCTCGCGTCCGGGTTCGGGCGCTGCAGCGAGCACCTCGACCTGCGCTACGCCGGTGTCGCCCAGGATGAGACCGCGTACGCCGTCAGCGACGAGTCGTTGGACGTGGCCTGGTGGCCGGTCGACCGCCTCCCCGCCGAGAGCGCCCACGAGATCGGGCCGCTCGCGCGGGCAGCCCGGCAGGTGCTCGGCTGAATCAGTCGGTCGGGGTCTGGATGTCGAGGGCGGCCTGCTCGCCGCCCCCGCTGTCACCAGCCACCTCGTCGCCCACCTCGTCGCCCACGTCGTCGTCCTCGGTGAGGTCGAGGCCGGCGGTCGCCGCCACGCCCTCGAGGTAGCCCCGGGCCCGCTCGGTGCGCGGGTAGGACTTCAGCAGCCGCCAGAAGTCCGGACCGTGGCCGGGCGCCAGCAGGTGGGCGAGCTCGTGGAGGATGACGTAGTCGAGCACGAAGCCCGGCATCCCCTTGACCCGGGCGGAGATCCGGATGGTGCCGTCGGCCGGGGTGCAGGAACCCCACCGGGAGTTCTGGTTGGTGACCCACCGGATGCTCGACGGCTTGGCCAACCCGCCGAGGTAGCGCTGGGACAGGTCGGCCGCACGCTTCTGGAGCTGGGTGTCGCTCGGACGTCGGCGCTGGTCGCCCTTGTCGAGCTTGTCGACCATCGTGGCGACCCACTGCTGCTCCTCGGCCCGGGTGAAGCGGGCAGGGATGAGCACGATGGTGCGACCGTTCTCCCGGTACGCGCTCACGGTGCGACGCCGGCGCCGACTGCGCCTGACCTCGATGTCAGTGCTCCCCATGATCCTCACGATAGGTGACGAATCTGACAACGTCGGTGATCTGGGGCACGACACCCGTGCAGGTCAGGTCCCGCGGCAGCTCTGCCCACGGTCCGACAACGGACCAGCCGGACCTGGTCGGCCGCTACTCGCCGCGGAACTGCGGTGTCCGGCGTGCCGCCGCGGCAGCGATCCCCTCGTGCACGTCCTTCGTCGCCAGCGTCGTCGCCTGGGCCAGCGCCTCCCACTGCAGCGCGGTCTCGAGGTCGGGGTGGCCGCCCGCGCGGAGGGCCTGGAGCGTCAGCCGCGTGGCCACGGGTGCCGCAGCCGCGATGCGGTCGGCGGCCTCCAGCGCCTCAGCGAGCACGTCGTCGGCCGGCACCGCTCTGGAGACCAGTCCGAGCCGGAATGCCTCGTCCCCGTTGATGATCCGTCCGGTGAGCAACAGGTCGCGAGCGACCGCCTGGCCCGCCACGTCCGGCAGCGACCACGTCGTCGCCATGCCCGGGTGCAACCCCAGAGAGGTGAACGGAACCCCCAGCTTGGCGTCAGCGGCGGCATACCTCAGGTCGCACGCGAGGGCGATCGCGAACCCGGCCCCGATCGCGGAGCCGTTGAGGGCGGCGATGGTCGGCACCTCGAGGTCGCGGACCGAGAGCCACGAACGGTAGAAGGTGAGCATCCGGGCTCGCAGGTCCGACACCGACGCGTCGGGTTCGGACACGATCCAGGACAGGTCCCCACCGGCGCAGAACGCGGGCGGCGCACCGGTCACGACGACCGCCGCGAGGTCGCCGTCCCGGCGGAGCAGGCCCATGAGGTCGAGCCATGACGCGGTCATGGCGGCACTCATCGAGTTGCGTCGTCCCGGCAGGTCCAGGGTCACCACCGCGACCCGGCGCCCGGAGCTCTCCCGGCTCGTGACCTGCAGGTCCTCGAACGTCTCGTCCCACCACTGTCGGCCCGTCATGGCGCGAAGCCTAGGGGTGGCGCTGAGCACGAGGGACACGCCCCCTTGCGCGATTTTGTGCTCAGCATGGTCTACGGTTGCCGAAGTCCGACGGCGCAGCGTGCGCCGAGATCGACAAGGAGACATGGCGATGGCTGAAGAGACCCAAGAGACCTACAAGGGCGAGTTCTACTGCGTGAAGTGCAAGGAGAAGCGCGAGGCCGAGGGCCGTGTCGTGGAGACCAACGGCCGCCGCATGGCCAAGGGTGTCTGCCCCGTGTGTGGCACCAACCTCAACCGCATTCTCGGCAAGGCCTGACGCAGGCCGACCCATCGCGAAGGGCGGCTCGACCACCTGGTCGGGCCGCCCTTCGCGGCGTCCGGGGTCGTCGTCCGGGCCCGTCGTCGGCGCCTGTGGATGACCAGCGGTGGCCCGGGTCCGCTGTGCGACGCTGTCGCGGGTGACCCGCCGCCCGCTCCTGCGCACCCTGTGGCCGGCGCTGCGGCGCGGCCCCGGCGAGGTGCAGTTCGGCACGGCGGCCGAGCACGCCGTGGTGGTCGGAGGCCTGAGCGAGGCGGAGATCGCCGGGCTCGAAGGCCTCGACGGCACCCGCGAGGTGCCCTTGGCCTTGACCACCGGCACCGGCGCCGACCTCCTCGAGGAGCTGCTGGCGTGCGGCCTGGTCTGCGAGGCCGCACCGGCCTCCCCCGTCCCCCCGGTCGTCCGCGGCGTCCTCGCCGCCGATGCCGACGCCCTGGTGCGCACCAGCTCCCCACCCACGCACGGGTATGCCGCGTTGGCGGCACGGCGCGCGGCCCACGTCATCGTCGCCGGCCGGGGCGACCTGCCGGCAGCTCTGACGACAGCCCTGCGCCGAGCAGGCATCGGCCGGGTGTCGCAGGGGCGTGGTCCCGCGGACGACTGGGAGCACGCGGCGTCCAGTGGCCGCCGGGACGTTCCCGCCCCGTCCGTCGTCGTCCTGCCCGCCGCGGGCGCCCTCGACCCTGCTGCCGCGCACCCGTGGCGCCGGCGCGGCATCCCCGTGCTGCCCGTCCTCATGCACGACGTGGAGGCCGTCGTCGGGCCCCTGGTCGTTGCGGGCGGTCCGTGCCTTCGGTGCCTGGACCTCACCCGCTCCGACCTCGACCCGGCCTGGCCGGCGCTGCTCGGTCAGCTCACCCGACCCGCGGTGGGCGCGGGCCGGGAGATCGGCGGGGAGACGACGTTGGTCGGGGTGGCGGCCGGGATGGCCGCGATGGTCGTGCTCGGCGTCGTCGACGGGCAGCCCCTGCCGACCGGAAGGTCCCTCGAGGTGGGGCTGCCGTGGCCCCGCGTCCGCCAGCGCAGATGGGGCATCCACCCCCGCTGTTCGTGCGCCGTACAGGTGACCTACGACCCACCCGCCGACGCGAACGGCGCCGGACAGGTGAGAATGGCTGGATGAACGAGCTCCCACGTCGTGCCGTCAGCCGCACGGCCCGTCTGGCCAGCCTGCCCCTCGGCTTCGCGGGCCGTACGGCGGTCGGGCTCGGCAAGCGCGTCGGGGGCAAGTCCGCCGAGGTCGTCGCCGCCGAGCTGCAGGCCCGGACCGCTGAGCAGCTGTTCAAGGTCCTGGGCGAGCTCAAGGGCGGGGCGATGAAGTTCGGCCAGGCCATGTCCGTCATGGAGGCCGCCCTCCCCGAGGAGATGGCCGCTCCCTACCGCGCCACCCTCACCAAGCTCCAGGAGGCGGCTCCCCCGCTCCCGGCCGCGACCGTGCACGCCGTCCTCGCCGAGGAGCTCGGCCCCCGCTGGCGCAGCGCGAAGTTCCAGTCGTTCAACGACACGCCCGCAGCCGCTGCCTCGATCGGGCAGGTGCACAAGGCGGTCTGGCGGGACGGCCGTGAGGTCGCCGTGAAGATCCAGTACCCCGGGGCCGGCAAGGCCCTGCTGTCGGACCTCAACCAGCTGGCCCGGGTGGCCCGGCTGGCCGGCGGCTGGATCCCCGGCATGGACATCAAGCCGATCACCGACGAGCTCAAGTCGCGGATGTCCGAGGAGCTCGACTACAACCTCGAGGCCACGAGCCAGCGACGGTTCGCCAAGATCTTCCGCGACGACGACCGGTTCGCCGTCCCGGACGTCCTGGTCAACAGCGAGCACGTCATCGTCTCGGAGTGGATGGACGGCATCCCGTTGTCCACCATCGTCGCCAAGGGCACCAAGGCTCAGCGTGACGCCGCGGCCGAGCGCTACATGGAGTTCCTGCTCGTCGGGCCGGCCCGCGCCGGGCTGCTCCACGCCGACCCGCACCCGGGCAACTTCAGGCTCCTGGAGGACGGACGGCTCGGTGTCATCGACTACGGCGCCGTCAACCGGCTCCCCCAGGGTCTGCCGCCGGCGATGGGCTCGCTCGCCGCTGCCGCGCTGCAGGGCGACGCCCAGGGGCTCGAGGCCGGCCTGCGGTCGGAAGGGTTCATCAAGCCCTCGATGTCGCTCGACGCCCAGGCGCTGCTCGACTACCTCCAGCCGTTCATCGACCCGCTGCTGCACGAGGAGTTCACCTTCAGCCGCGAGTGGCTGCGCAGCGTCGCCGCCCACGTCAACGACGTGCGCCGACCCGAGTTCCTCGTGGGGATGAAGCTCAACCTGCCGCCGTCGTACCTGCTCATCCACCGGGTCTGGCTCGGTGGGATCGGCGTGCTCTGCCAGCTGAACGGCACCATCCCGGCGCGCGACATCGTCATCGAGCACATGCCGGGGCTCAAGCTCCACACCCTGCCGCCGCCCATCGATTGAGGGGCACCGCCCTCACCACCAGGTGCTGTCGAGCTTCCCCTCGATGCTGCGCAGGTGGTCGCGGCTGCAGCGGTCGCAGGTCCAGGTGTCGCGACCGTTCTCGGTGCCTCGGGTCCACGTGATGGTGGCGAGCGAGGGGTCCGGGGCGGTCGTGCCGCAGGTCGCGCAGACCGGCGCCTGGTCTGCCACGGTCAGGCCTTGTCCTTGGTGCCCGCCGCGCCCTGGGCCCGTGGTGCTGCCTTGGTCGTCACGGCGGCGGCCCTGGCCTTCGCCTCGGCCTTGGCGGCCTGCTTGAACTCGCGCACCTTGGCCAGGGACTCGGCATCGACGACATCGGCGACGGAGCGGTAGCTGCCGTCCTCCGCGTACGGGCCGACGGCTTCCTGCCACCCGGCCGGACGGACGTCGAGCTGCTTGCCCACCAGGGCGGCGAAGATGCGCGCCTTCTGGTCACCGAAGCCGGGCAGCGCCCGGAGCCGCCCCAGGAGGTCGGCCGCGTCGGCCGCGTCCTGCCAGATCGACTCGGCCCGCCCGTCGTACTCGTCGCGGACGACCACGGCGAGCTGCTGCACCCGCCCGGCCATCGACCGGCCGTACCGGTGGATCGCCGGAGGGGTCGAGCACAGGTCGGCGAACGCCTCCGGCTCGGCATCCGCGATGGCCGAGGGTGACAGCGTCCCGAAGCGTTCGAGGATCTTCCACGGACCGCGGAAGGCGTGCTCCATGGGGTACTGCTGGTCGAGCAGCATCCCCACCAGCAGGGCGAACGGGTCCTTGCTCAGCACCTCGTCGGCGGCGTCGTCCTGGGCGATCCGGATCTGCGTGGCCATGCGGACCAGCCTAGCCAGCCCCCGGCCGCTGCGACTCCTGCGCCGCTTCCCGGGTGCCGGCCCGTTCGCGCCACAGCAGGGCGCGCCGCAGCCGTGTCCCCACCCGACTGAGCCAGCCCTGCGCCATACGCCTGAGTGTGCCTGAAGGCAGGGCCTGGCCGGCCCCTTGTTGCCTGAGCACGCAACAGCCGCGGTCCGGGGTCGATCGGCTGTCAGAGGAGGTAGACGAAGCCGGGGCCCTCGTCGCGGTAGGGGACGCCGAGCGACTCGAGCACCGGGGTCCACGACCCTGTGACGGCCGGGTCTGCGGCCTCGAACCCGTGGTCGGCCGTGAGCAGGAACGTCACCTCGTCCAGCACGCCGAGGCCCTCGAGGTGGTCGAGGAAGGCCACCAGCCGGGCATCGCTCTGGCGCAGCGAGTCGCGCGCCATCTCGGAGCGGGGGCCGCCTCCGTGGTGACCGGCATCGGTGACGACGTTCGCCCACCAGGTCAGGGTCGGTGCGGTCGCCGGGTCCTCCCACAGCTGGAGCACCTGCTGCAGGCCGAGGTCGTCGACCTGCACACCCCAGTGGAAGTAGCTGTCCTCGAGGTGCTCGGGCCGCGCCAGGAACGGCGACGCGGCCGGGTCGGGAAGCAGGTCGCCGAGGCCGGTCGTCGCGGCCTCGAACCCGCCGGCCTGCCGCAGCAGCGCCATCGTCCCGTAGTCGGCTCCACGGTCGATGGCCTCGTCGACGCTTGCCGTACGCGGCGAATCTGCCTGTGCCACATGGTCGTTCACCATCTCGAAGACGGTGCGGACGGATGGGCGCAACCACTCGGCGCTGCGGTGCCAGGTGGCGGCGTCGTTCGGCACGACCTGCTCGCCGGTGGAGCGGTCGTAGAAGACATTGCCCAGGACACCGTGCCGCCCCGGCCCCACGCCGGTGAGGATCGAGGTGTGGTTGGTGAGCGTGACGCTGGGGAACTCCGCCACGGCCCCGCCGGTCAGCGCCAGCCCGCGCTCGAGGAGACGGGCCACGCCCGGCAGCTCGCCGGCCTGCGCCATGGCGAGCAGCTCACCGCAGTGCGCGCCATCCCAGAGGATGCCGACCACCCGCCGAGGGCGGTCGGGCTCGGGGTCTGGCTCAAGGTCGTCCAGGTATGCCGTCAGCACCCGTCCGTCGAGCGGCGCACCGGCCGCGTCGACCAGGTCGGACTCGGGCACCCCCGCGAGGACCGCCAGGGTCGGACCCACGTCGACGAGCCGGGCGTGGTCCTCGACGAGTCCGAGGCGCTGCACGCCCGGACCGGACAGCACCAGTGGGGCCCGGGACTGGATCACGTCGAGCGACCCGTGCTCCCCGGCATGGCCGCCCTCGTCGGGGAAGTGGTGACGCGGAGTGTGCACCACCGCCAGGTCGGGGCTGCGGTCGGGGTCCGCGAACAGCGACAAGATGCGCTGGGCTGCATACGGGTAGGCGTTGTCGGTGGAGACCAGTGGACCGGGCGCCTCGAGCTCCCGCTCGTAGGGCAGGAAGGCCATCGGGCTGGTGTCGGGGACGGGGTCGACACCGGCCACGACCTCGTGGCGGCCGTCCGGGTGCAGCCGGACGCACCCGAGGTGGTTGGCCGCCATCGCCGCACCGTCCTGCACCCACAGCACGAGGTCGACGACGGCGGCGAGCTCCGGGGCGGTCAGGGCGGCCACGACGTGGCTGCGGGACTCGGCTGGCGAGAGGGCGGCAGACATGGGCGCGAGCCTAGGTGGCAGCGGCAGCGCCGACGACCAGGGCGAGCCGGGTCGAGGCACGCGGGTCTGCCCAGATCTCGTCGCGGCAAGGAAGAACCCGCCGGGACCTCCCCAGAGCGGGGGTCCCGGCGGGTTCGCAGGCGGGGGTCACCGGGCCAGCATGCGAGGGAGGGCGAGCAGCATGTCGTGCTGCGCCTTTGCCTCGAGCCGGCGCTGGTACTCCCGGTGGCGGCGCGCTCGGTGCGCGCGCGCCAGGTCGGCGTACAAGGCCTGGAACATGGTGAAGCTCCTGATCTGGTGACGGTGGAGGGTGGCGGTGCTCATGCGGCCACGGGGTTCTTCCGCGGACGGCCACGGGGCCGCTTCCGGGCGACGATGGCTCCCTGGACGAGGAGCTCACCACCCCAGACGCCCCACGGCTCTGCTCGGTCGATCGCGCCTGCGAGGCACGCCAACCGGGCCGGGCACGTGTGGCACAGCGACTTCGCGAACTCGACGTCGGCCGGGCTCTCGGCGAACCACAGCTCGGCGTCGTTCTCTCGACACGGGATGCCGGCGCCTGCGGTCGCGGCCTGCTCGAACAGGTCGTGGACTGCGCTCAACTGCATCGGGTGTCACCTCCCTCTTCTCGTCCCGCCACGGTGGTGGCGAAGGTTTTCGTTGCGTTCTGGCCGGTGGGTCCCCGGTCGGGGGCCGGCCCGTTCTCTTCGGTGGTGTCGAACAGATTCATGTGGTGCTGCTTCTTCCTGCCGGGTGTTGACCGAACGTGGAGCGGAAGAAATCCGTGGGGACAAAGCAAAAGGCCGCGGATCCCGGATATCGGGTTCCGCGGCCTTGGAGGGGCCTGCTGGCTGGTGGCCTAGACAGGTGGCTCTCCGAAGGGACGGAACGCGAGATCATTGGTGCTGGGGGTGGCGTCGAAGCCGCCGACGTAGCCCATCGGGGCCTGGACGTCGGAGCCGGCGCGGAAGGCGACGGGCGCGGGCACAGCGATCCCCTTGAACTGGGAAACCCATCCACGGGTGCTGACGAGGAGCTGACGGCCGGCCTCGGGGCACACGGAACGGACGCGGGACGTGTGCGTCGCGTCGATCGTCATCGTGATGTTCTCCATGGGGCCAACCCTCCTTCGTGGTGTCGTGGGGACCGGGTCGAGGTACCGCCCGGGCGTGCTCGTCAAGGGTAGGGCAGCAGTCGTGACGGCAGCAACGGATTTAACGAGATTTTCCGCAACAGAATGGTGAACAACCGACTACGCGTCGGAATCCGTTGCAGCAGAAGCAGATTCGAGGACCTCGGCAGCGGTGGCGCCTCCGAGGACGGCCAGGACCTGCTCGCCGTAGAGCCCGAGCTTCCGGGCGCCGACACCGGAGATCTGGGCCAGCTGCCCCTCGGAGGAGGGCTCACGCTCCGCGATCGCCGTGAGGGTGGCGTCGGTGAAGACGACGTAGGCGGGGACGCTGCTCGCCCGCGAGACGGCGAGCCGCCACTCGCGCAGGCGCTCGAAGGTGGCCTCGTCGTAGGTCGGCGGGCAGTCCTCGCACCGGCCCGTCTTGCGCTGGGCGGCCGTCAGCAGCTCGGTCCCGCACGAACGGCAGTGCGCGGGGAGCACCGGCTTGCCGGCCTTGCCCCCGGACCTGCGTCCACCCGAGGCGTTCTTCGGCTGGGACCGCGCCCCGTCGCCGAGGATGCTGGCTGCCCCGTCGAGGAACCGCGAGGGTCGGCGGCTGGCCCGGGCGCCCGGGGTGCGCGCACCGGACCACGACAGCCGCAGCTCCTTGCGGGCCCGGGTCACGCCGACGTAGGCGAGCCGGCGCTCCTCCTCGATGGCTTCCGGCGTGTCGGCCATGGCGATCGGCAGGTACCCGTCGGAGACACCAGCCAGGAACACGACGTCCCACTCCAGGCCCTTGGCCGCGTGCAACGACGCCAAGGTCACCCCCTGGACCGCCGGGGCGTGCTGGGCGGCGGCGCGCTCGTCGAGCTCGCGGATGAAGTCGGGCAGCCGGGCCTCCGGGCCTGCGGCCACGAGGTCGTCGGACAGCGCGGCGAGCGCGGCGAGGCTCTCCCACCGCTCTCGCGCGGCACCTCCGGCATTCGGCGCCTCCCGGGTCCACCCGGCGCCGAGCAGGACGTCGCGGACGAGCTCGGGCAGGGCGATAGAGCCGTCGTCAGAGCGAGCCGCACCGCGCAGCAGCAGGATGGCGTCCCGCACCTCCTTGCGGGCGAAGAACCGCTCCCCGCCCCGCACGAGGTAGGGGACGTCGCGCTCGGCGAGCGCCGACTCGAAGGCCTCGGACTGACCATTGGTGCGGAACAAGATCGCCATCTGCCCCGGCGAGACGCCCTTGGCCACCCGGTCGGCGATCTCGCCGGCGATGGCGGCAGCCTCGGCCGGGTCGTCGGGGTGAGAGGTGAGCGAGGGCGTGGGGCCGTCGGAGGCCTGGGCCTGGAGCTGCACGGCGTTGCTGCGCATGGCCCCGGACGGTCCGCGGACGATGAGGTTGGCCAGGCCGACGATCTGGGGCGTCGACCGGTAGTTGCGGACCAGGCGCACGACCTTGGCCGTCGGCCGGGCCTTCGGGAACTCGAGCAGGTGACGGGGGCTGGCGCCGGTGAAGGAGTAGATCGTCTGGGCCGGGTCGCCGACGACGCACAGGTCGTCGCGCTCCCCCACCCACAGCTCGAGCAGCCGCTGCTGGAGGGCGTTGACGTCCTGGTACTCGTCCACGACGAAGTGGCGGTACTGCGAGCGCACCGCCCGCGCGATGTCGTCGCGCTCGGCGAGGATCCCGACGGTGAGCAGCAGGACGTCCTCAAAGTCGATAACGCCCCGCTGGGTCTTGACCTGCTCGTAGGCCTCGAGCACCCGCGCCATCGCCGTGGCGTCGAGGCCGGGGGGCTCGCGGCGCGCGGCTCGTGCCCCCGCGGCATACGTCTCCGGGGTGAGCATCGAGACCTTGGCCCACTCGACCTCCGCAGCCAGGTCGCGGATCGCGGTGCGGTCGCGGGCGAGGTCGAGGCGAAGGGACGCAGCGGCCTGGGCCACGGCGGCGGCCTTCTGGGCCATCACCTCGGGAGCCGCGCCACCGATCGCCTGCGGCCAGAAGTAGTGCAGCTGCCGCAAAGCGGCGGCGTGGAAGGTGCGGGCCTGCACGCCCACGGCACCGAGGTCGCGAAGCCGCGTCCGCATCTCCCCCGCGGCGCGGGCGGTGAAGGTCACCGCGAGCACCCGCTGGGGCTGGTAGGCACCGGAGTGGACGCCGTACGCGATGCGGTGCGTGATGGCGCGGGTCTTGCCCGTGCCGGCGCCCGCGAGCACGCACATCGGGCCGAGCGGGTGGGCGGCGACCTCGCGCTGCTCGGGGTCGAGCGCAGCCAGCACGGCGTCCGGCGAGGGCGCGACGGCACCGAACGGGTTCAGGGGCGAGGGCTGGTTGGGCATCGCCCGCGATCCTGTCAGACGCCGGTGACGGCCCGCCCCGCGGAGGTCACTGCCGCGGGCCGTACACCCTGGTCACGCGCAGGCGCAGGACGAGCCTGCGGTCGGCGACCATCGCTGTGCGGTACTCGTCCCAGTCCGGGTGGTCCTCACCACGGATGGTCCGGTACAGCTCCACGAGCTCGTCCACCGTCGCGTCGTCCTGGCTGCGCGCGACGGGGGAGAGCTCGGCGTCGCCCTCCAGCACGGCATACGACCAGCCGTCGCCGGAGGTGACCAGGAGCGAGGCCCGCGGGTCGCGCCGCAGGTTGGCCACCTTGGCCCGACCGTCGACCACGGACACCCGGACCAGGGGTCCGTCCTGGGCCGTGGGATCGAAGGCGTAGTTGACCACCGAGAGCTGCGGACGGCCGTCGCGCTTGAGGGCGGCGAGGCTGCCGAGGTGGTGGTCGGCGGCCAGGCTGAGCAGTGACGGGTCGAGGTCGTCGCGGGTCATGAGCCATCATGGTCACAGACGTCACAGTCCCGCAGCGGAAGATCGCGAGGCGGTGCGGCGTTGACGACCGTGACCACTCCCCAGCCAGAGAGCGAGCACCTCCAGATGTCCTCCATCAAGGCCCCGGCCCCCGGCTCCGTGACCATGTTCACCACGTCCTGGTGCGGCTACTGCAACCGCCTCAAGGCGCAGATGGGTCGCGAGAACATCGCGTTCACCGAGGTCAACATCGAAGAGGTCCCCGAGGCCGTGCAGTTCGTCATGGAGGCCAACAACGGCAACCAGACCGTGCCGACGCTGCTCTTCCCGGACGGCACCTCCGCCACGAACCCCTCGATCAACGAGGTCAAGAAGCGCCTCGCCTCCTGACCCCTGGCGCCGATGCCGGCGCCCGCACCACCCCGTCGCCGACGTGCCCTCAGGGCACGTCGGCGATCTCGTGCCCGAGCCAGTGCTCGACGATGCGTCGGGCGATCGACACCCGCGACGACACGGTGAGCGACCCGTCCGCGACCGCCGCCAGCAGCTCCTCCCGGGTGTACCACCGCGCCTCGGCGATCTCCGACTCCTGCAGGGTGAGCTCGGCGGTCGTCGCCCGGGCCGTGAACCCCACCATGAGCGAGCTGGGGAACGGCCACGCCTGGTCCCCGAGGTACTCCACCCCGTGCACCTCCAGCCCCACCTCCTCGCGCACCTCGCGCGCCACCGCCCCGGCCAGGCTCTCCCCCGGCTCCAGGAACCCCGCGAGCACCGAGAACCGGCCCTCGCCCCACCCGGCTCCGCGCGCCATGAGGAGCCGGTCGTCCGGGTCGACGACCGACATGATCACCGCGACGTCCGTCCGCGGGTAGTGCTCGCTGCCCTCGCGGGTGCACCGGCGCAGCCACCCCGCCGACGCGGGCTCGGTCGGGGCACCGCACCGCGCGCAGAACGGGTGCACCCGGTGCCAGTTGGCCAGCGCCAGCGCCGTCGTGAACAGCGCCGCGTCCCGGTCGCCGAGCAGCGCCCCGACCTCGCGCAGGGTGTGCCCGTCGTCCTCGTGGTCGCCCGCCTCCGTGGGTGGGTCCGTCACGACCGCCACGTATGCCGCGTCGTCACCGTCCGCGCCGAGGAACAGTCCCAGCCGCGTCAGGTCACGCGGCTGCGGCGGACGCAGGACGAGGCGCAGGTCCGCGCCGTCCTCGACGACGTCGGCGCGGTCGCCCCGCAGCTCCAGGACCCGGGTCGCGGCGTCGGACAGCAACGTCGGCAGCAGCCCGTCAGCCGTGCGCCGGTCCGCCAGGCGGTCCAGACCGGGCCTGGCGAGCGAGAGATTCGGGAGAGTTTTGGCGAAGGAGCCCACGCCTCCACACTAGGCGCGCCGGATCGGCATACGGTGGGCGCGTGGACCGCAGCCCCCTCTTCCTCGCCGCACTGGCCAGTGCGGCCGTCCCGGGACTCGACCCCGCCAGCGTCGAGGCCCTCCCCGGGGCACCCGACCACCAGTACGACGTCGCGTTCGTGCAGGACACCCAGCACCGCCGCTGGGTCATCCGCGTCCCTCGGACGCAGGGCGCGGCAGCGCAGATGGAGGCGACCTTCGGGCTGCTGTCCCTGCTGGCTCGTCGCCTGCCGTTCAGCGTGCCGACGCCGAAGGGTTTCGCCGCCCTCAAGGAGGGCGGCCGCGCCGCCATCTACCCCTACCTGCCGGGGCAGAACATCGACTTCGCCGCGCTGCCCGCCGGTCCGGGGCTCGCGGCCGAGCTGGGCCGTTCGATCGCCGCGCTGCACAACGCCGACCACGGCCTGTTCGACGAGGCTGGCCTGCCCGCCTACGACGCCGACACCTACCGCACCCGCCGGCTGACCGAGCTGGACCGCGCAGCCGCCACCGGCCACGTGCCCACCGGCTTGTTGACCCGCTGGGAGAAGCTGCTCGAGGACGTCGTGCTGTGGCGCTTCGCCCCGACCCCGACCCACGGCGACCTCACCGGCGACCAGGTGCTCGCGGTCTTCGACGACGACCAGGACGCGGCGACCGGTCGCATCAAGGCGTTCACCGGCTGGGAGGACGCCAAGGTCGCCGACCCCGCCGACGACTTCTCGGCCCTGGTGACCCAGGCCTCCGAAGGCGCGCTCGAGACGTTGATGGAGGCCTACGCCCACGCGCGGTCGGAGCGCCCGGACCCGCACCTGCTGACCCGGGCCAGGCTCGCTGCCCAGATGCGGGCGCTCGGTGACCTGATGACCGCCGTCGGCGGGGGTGACCGCCTGCTCGTCGAGCGGCACGCCGCCGCCCTGCGGCGACTCGACGAGCAGCTGCACGCCGAGGACGAGGCCACCAACGACTACCGCCGCGAGGCGGAGGCCGCAGCACGACCGGCCCCCGCCGTCGTCGTGCCTCCGGTCGTCGACACCGACGACGACGACGAGGACGTCGCGGTGATGTTCGCGCGGACCGCGCAGGACGAGGACGGCCACGACGAGGATGCTCACGACGAGGCGACCATCGACGACGGTGCTCCCGGCGACGATGACGCCCAGCTCGACGATCCTGAGTTCGAGGAGCCGGTACTCGAGGACTCCGACCAGGACCTCGCCGACGAGACTGCTGTCGCCGGCGCAGCACCCTTCGACGACGACGCCACCGACCAGGACGCCACCGACGACCGGGGACAGGCGACGACCGAGATCCCCGTCAGGGGCGGGGCGCGCCCCGATCCCGACCTGCTCGAGTTCGACGAGGACGAGCCCGGACCCGAGCACGAGCCCGGCTACTCTGGCCGCTGACCCCTATTCGGGAACACCCGCCAGCAGGGCCGCGAGGTCCTCGTCGTCGGGCAGCTCCGGCCAGACGGTCTCACCGGTCCCCGCGTAGTAGAACGCCGCGTCGACCTCGTCGAGCTCGAGCCCGCGCAGCCGGGCGAAGGCGACGCGGTAGGCCGCGAGCTGCAACGCCCGGATGCGTGCCGCCTCACCGCTCGGCTTGGCCCCGGTCTTCCAGTCCACGACGGTGAAGCCGCCACCCGCGCGGGGGAACACCGCGTCGATGCGGCCTCGGACGGCGATTCCGTCGATCACCGTCTCGACGGCGATCTCGATCTCGCTGGGGACCCGACCGGCCCACTCGCTGGCGAGGAAGTGCTCCTTCATCGTCGGCAGCTCGGCGTCGTCACCGGGGTCGTCGTCGGCGCTGCCTGGCAGGTCGATGATGTCGACCATCGTCGCCTTGGCGTAGTGCTGCTCGACCCACGCGTGGAACGCCGTGCCGCGCCGGGCTGCCAGGGCCGGGGGCTCGGGCATGGGACGGCGCAGGGCTGAGGCGAACCGCTCGGGGTCCTGGGCCAGCGCCACGACGGCGGAGGCGGACAGGTGGCGGGGCAGCAGGACGGTGACGTCCGCCCGGGCGCCGAGCCTGCGGCGCTCCTCGAGCAGGAGGTCGAGCTCCTCCAGGACGCTGAGCTCCTCCCCCGGGATGGGCAGCAGCCCCTGCTCGGACACGTCGTCGGCCGGTGAGCCGGGGCCATAATCCTCGATCGCGGTCTCGACCGCCCGCGCACCGTCGGCGAGGGCCTGACGGCGAGCCTCCAGCGGGTCGGCCGGCCACTGCACCGAGACGACGTCCGCGGTCGCGGGGTTCTGGACGCCGTCGGGGTCCTCGGGGTCCGGGAGGTCGACCCACTCGAGGCGACGGACCGGCAGGTCTGCGGCCTCCACGACCTCGAGCAGGAAGCGGGAGGTGACCTTGGGGGTCTTGCCGTCGGTCCACACCGGGGCGGTGAGCAGCATGTGGGTCTTGGCCCGGGTGAGGGCGACGTAGGCGAGGCGGCGCTCCTCGGCCACCCCGTGCTCACCGCTGGCCAGCAGGAAGTCCTCGACGCGGGCGTCGATGTCCTTCCAGTCCTGCGCCCCCCGCCAGTCGAGGTGGGGCAGGCCGGAGGCGTCGCCGCGCAGCGCGTAGGGGATGCCGCCGTCCTGGAGTCCCGCGATCCAGCCCCTGCCCTTGGGCGTGGACAGCGTCCACGTGCCCTCGGGTCCGGGCCGGCTGGCGGCCGAGGCGAGCGCCGGGAAGGACCCCTCGACCAGCCCGGGGACGGCCACCGCCTCCCACTCCAGCCCCTTTGCGGCGTGGACGGTGAGCACCTGCACGGCATCGGTGGACGCCTCGATGTAGCCCTTGTCGAGCCCGCGCTCCTCCTTGAGGGCAGCCGTGAGCCAGGCCAGGAACCCGCCGAGGTTGGGGCGGTCGGCGCTGGTGGTGAAGGTGGCCGCGACGTCGGCGAAGGCGTCGAGGTGGGCCCGGGCCGCTGCAGGCGTGTAGCCCTCGCGCGCCAGCACCTCGATGTCGAGCCCCAGGGCGCGCTCGGCCTCTCCCACGAGGTCGGCCAACGGCAGGCTGCTCAGGGAGCGAAGTCGACGGATCGCGTGCTGCAGACCCGCCAGGCGGTGCAGCGCGACCTCGCTGACGGTCTTGTCGTCGCGGCTGCGCCACCCGACCGGGGGCAGGTCGTCGACGGCCTCGACGATGCTCACGGTGTCGGCGCTGTCCGGCGACTGGTCGTGGACCGGCGGGGCCTCCCCCTGGGCCTCGCGATGCCGGGTGTCCTGCTGCTGTCGCACGTCCTGCTGGTGCCGCGCCCACGCCATCAGCCCGTCGAGGTCGGCAGCACCGAGTCGGCACAGCGGTCCGGTGAGCAGCCGCATCAGCTGGTCGCCCCGGGTGGGGTCGTGGACCACGTGGAGCAGCGAGGTGATGTCCTCGACCTCGGGGGTCAGCAGCAGTCCACCGAGCCCGACGACCTCGTAGGGGATGGTCCGGGCCTCGAGCGCGTCGATGATCGCCGCGAACTGGGACCGCTTGCGGCACAGCACCGCTGCCGACTTCGCACCCGCAGCCCGGCGCTCACCGAGCCACTGCGCCACGAGCGAGGCCTCCTCGGCCGCGGTCAGGACGCGGGCCACGTCGACGGCCCCGGCGCCGGCGCCGGGCCGCGCCCCGAGCTCCTCGACGGGCACGGCGGACTTCTCGCGCAGGGGCGCCGCGACGGCGTTGGCCACGTGGAGGATCGCCTCGTCGTTGCGCCAGGACGTGGCGAGCGGACGCACCGGCGCCGCGTCGGGCCCGTCGCGGAACTGCTCACGGAAGGCGCTGAGGGTCGTCGCACTGGCGCCGCGCCACCCGTAGATGGACTGGTGTGGGTCGCCCACGGCCGTCACCGGCACGGGCTCCCCCGGAGCGACGAACAGGGCCCGGAGCAGGTCCAGCTGGGCGGCCGAGGTGTCCTGGAACTCGTCGAGGAGCACGGCACCGAACCGCTGCCGCTCGATCGCCCCGATGTCGGGGAAGGTCAGTGCGAGCTGCGCGGCGAGCGCCATCTGGTCGGCGAAGTCCATCGCGTCGCGCTGGCGCTTGAGGGCGAGGTAGCGCTCCACCATGGGCAGCACCCCGGCCCGTGCCTTGAGGGCCTCACGCATCTTCTTGGCCTCGCCCGGCAGGTCCTTGGCCTTGCTCGCCCCCGGCGGCAGGGCCGCGAGCGAGGCGAGCACCTCGGCGAGGTGATCCCGGACCTGGGCCGGCGTCACGAGGTGCTCGGCCATCTCGCCGGCGAGGTCGACGACGGCAGCGGTCACGGTGGACTCGGCGTTGGGGACGTCGTCCATCGGACCGTCGTAGGCCGCGACCACCTCGGACGCGTACTGCCAGGCGGCGGCCTCGGAGAGCAGTCGCGACTCGGACTCGAAGCCCAGCCGCAGGGCGTGCTCGCGCACGAGCCTGCCGGCGTAGGAGTGGTAGGTCGAGACGGTCGCGGTGCCGCCGAGCACCTCGGCATCGCTCTCGCCGTCGTCGGGCCTCGGTGTCCACACCTCGCGCTGCTGGAGCAGGCGCAGCCGGGCCCCGATGCGCTCGGACAGCTCGGTGGCGGCCTTGCGGGTGAAGGTGAGGCCGAGGACCTGGTCGGGCTCGACGAACCCGTTGGCGACGAGCCACACGACGCGGCCGGTCATCGTCTCGGTCTTGCCCGAGCCCGCCCCCGCCACGACCAGCAGCGGCGACATCGGCGCCTCGATGACGGCGACCTGCTGCGGCGTCGGCTCGGGCTGTCCGAGGGCCTTGGCGACCTCGCGTGCCGAGAGCCGGGGCGTCACAGGACCTTCCCCTCGGGCTGGGCCGGGCAGGACGAACGCACCTGGCACTGCTTGCACCACTCCCCGACGCTGGCGACGAAGGTCGCTCCCGCCATCCCGTCGGCGGTCTGCGCGACGAGGTCGGCCGCCCAGTCCGGCTCGTCGTCCTCGGTGAGCGGCTTCTGCGTCTGGAGGGTGGTCTTGACGAGGGCAGCCTTCCCGACCTGGAGCAGGGCAGCACCGACCGACGTGGTGCCGAGCTGTCCGAACGCACCCCGCTCGACGCCGAGCTGGTAGGCGCCGAGCTGCGGGTGCCGGTCGATCTCGTCGTTCCTGGGCTTGCTGCTGCCGGTCTTGTAGTCGATGACGCGCAGCCCGGTCGGCCCCCCGCCGGGGACCGTGACCTCCTCGAGCCGGTCGACCTTGCCGGTGAGCACCGCACGCCCGAGGGTGACCTTCATGTCCAGCTCGGCACCGAGGCGCACCCAGCCGTGCGACCGGGCCTCGTCGAAGTACCGGGCCAGCCGACGGACCATCTCGTGCGCCTCGACGCGCTTGCGGTCCGACACCCAGCCCGCGGGCATGCCGAGCCGCGCCCACCGGGCGTCCACCTCCGCGACCATCTCCTCGGCCGTGACGTCACCGAGCTCGGCCGCGATGTCGTGCACCAGCGTGCCGATGTCGGCGGCTCCGACGGAGGGCCCGTCACCGCCCACCGAGCCCAGCAACCACCGCAGACTGCACTTGCCGAACGACTCGACCTTGCTCGGGGAGACCCGCACGAGCTGGTCCGCGGTGCGCAGCGGGCGCTCGTCGGAGACCGAGCGCATGACCCACCACTGGCCGGGGTCCGCGCCCGGCACCCGCTCGTGGGTCAGCCGGGCGAGCGCCGCGACCGCGGTGCGCCGGGTCTGCTCGTCCTCGGAGAGGAGGTGACGACGCAGCTCGCCGACCAGCGTCGGCAGCGTCATGGTGCGGGCCACATCGGCGAACGGCCGGTCGCCCTCCTCGGTGATCGTGTCGGGGTCGACGACGTCGAGGTAGACCGACGGCTGTTCGTCGTCACTGCGGACCGCCGTCATGACGACGCGGTCGGTCGCGCGGGTGAGCGCCACGAGCAGGAGCCGCGTCTCGTCGTAGCGCACCGCGGCCTGGGCCGCCCGGAAGGTCGACGTGCGTCCGGCCACCACGTCCACGAGCCGCTCCGACCCGAGCAGGGAGCCACGCAGCCGCAGGTCCGGCCACACGCCCTCCTGGACGCCGGTCACGAAGACCAGGGCCCACTCCCGGCCCGCCGCCGCCTGCGGGGTCGTGATGGTGACGGCTTCACCGACGGGCGAGCGCGCCACGAGGGTGTCACCGGGGATGTCCTGGCTGCCGATGTGGGCGAGGAACGCCTCGGGGCCTGCCTGGGGCAGGCGGTCGACGAACTTCGCCGCGGCGTCGAACAGGCCCACGACGGCGTCGAGGTCACGGTCGGCGCGCCCCGCGCCCGGGCCCCCGGAGAGGGCGGCCGCCTGCCACTCGGGCGCCAAGCCGGTCGCGGCCCACATCTCCCACAGGACCGACTCGGCACTGACCCCTGCCTCCCAGCGCCAGACGCCGTCCTCCTCGCTCCCCCGGGCGGCCTTGACCCCGGCGGCGATGGTGCGGGCCACCCGTCGGGCCGGGCCACCCTCGGGTCCCAGCTCGACCAGCGATCCCGGCACGGTCAACGCCTCCGCGAGCAGCTCGTCGCTCGTGCGGCTGCCCCCGGCGCCGAGCTCGACCCGGCGCAGCGCCCGCCGGAGGCGGCGCAGCCCCACGGCGTCGGCGCCACCGATCGGGGACAGCAGCGCGTCGACGGCGACCTGCGGCTCGATGACGGGGGCACTGCCCTGTGCGAGGTCGACCCGGACGATGCCGAGGACCACCTCGAGCAGGGTGAGGAGCGGACGCACCGCCACCTCGTCGCGGACGGGCAGGTCAGTGGCACTCCCGGCGACGGGAACGCCGGCCGACATGAGGACACGGCGCAGCGTGGCGGTGCGTCCCTGGCCCCGCACGATGACCGCCATCTGCGACCACGGCACCCCGTGGCGCAGGTGGGCCTCCCGCAGCTCGGACGCGACGAAGCTGGCCTCCTGGCTCACGGCGCGCAGCAGGCGGACGTCGACCTGGCCACCGGACCGACCGGGTGCCGCGCCCCGCTGGCTCCCGCCGCCGAGGGCGCCGATCTTCGGGGCCACCCGCCCGGCGGCAGCCTGCACCGCCGACGGCAACCGGTGCGCGGTCGGCAGCACGAGGGTCGGCCCGTCGCCGAGGGCGGTCCAGCCGTCGGCGAGGTAGCGCGGGTCGGCACCACGGAAGGTCTGCACGGCGCTGTCGGGGTCGCCGAGCAGGACGACGTCGATGCCGGGGGCGACGACGGTCCGCAGCAGGCGGGTCGCCGCGGAGGTGAGCTCCTGCGCATCGTCGACGACGACCAGCCGCAGGCTCCGGCGCAACCGGTCCAGCGCCTCGGGGTCCTCGGCCAGCAGGTCGGCCGCCGCACCCAGGATCCAGGCAGGGTCGTAAGCACCCGGCGCCGAGAAGGCCGTCACCTCGTCGTACTCGTCGAGCACCGACGCCGCAGCGACCCACTCGGGGCGCTCGTGCTCCACGCCGAGCCGGACGAGGTCAGGCGGCTCGAGGTCGAGCTCGACGGCGCGCATCAGCAGGTCACGCAGCTCGGCGCGGAACCCCCGGGTCGTCAGCGCTGCGTGCAGCGCCTCGGGCCAGGCCGGGGCCGGGGTCCGTCCGGCGAGCAGCCCGCCGTCGTCAGCGGCGTGGCCGGCAAGCAGGTCGCGCAGGATGACGTCCTGCTCGGGGCCGCTGAGCAGACGCGGGGCCGGGTCGCCGCGCAGGGCCGCCGCCTGCCGCAGGATCCCGAACCCGAAGGCCTGGTGGGTCCGCGCCAACGGCTCGGTCGAGGTCCGCCCGAGCCGGGCGGTCACCCGCTCCCGGAGGCTGCCCGCACCCACGCGCGAGGACGTCAGGACGAGGCACTGGTCCGGGGTCACCTCTCCCGCGTGGACCCGCGCCACGACCGCCTCGATCGCGGTCGTCGTCTTGCCGGTGCCCGGCCCGCCGAGCACGCGCAGGACACCGCCCCGGTGGGCGACCGCCTGCTGCTGGACCTCGTCCAGCGCAGGCGCGTCGACGACCAGGCTCGGGGCTCGGCGCAGCGTCAGCACGGGGGCGATTCCATCACCTCGGGCCGACATCGGCGCCCGCGCCTCACCGGTGCCGCCTCGAGCGACCGCACGAACGGCTCGTCCTCACGCGGTCGGACGGCGGGCGTCCTTCCACCGGGCCACCGACAGGTCCACCCGACGACCGTCCACCTGGCCGCGCACCAAGGGGGTCCCCTCGGCGCGGTAGTGCGCCAGGGCCTCGTCCTCCAACCCCTGCGGGAAGTAGCCGCCGGACCGCAGCACGCGCCACCACGGCACGTCCGACCCGTACCTCGCCATCACCGACCCGACCCCGCGCGCACCGCCGCGTCCGAGCACCTCGGCGATGTCGCCATACGTCATCACCATGCCCTCGGGGATCGTGTCCACGACCTCGAGGACGTCGTCGGCGAACTCGCTCGGCTGGCCGAATCCTGTTGCGTCCGTGACCAACTCGCTTCTCCTCAGTAGACCGGCTGGGAGGGGTCGACGTCGCGCACCCAGGCCAGCACCCCGCCGGTGAGGTTGCTGACGTCGTCGCGTCCCGTGGCCGCGAGCAGACCGGCAGCCTCCGCCGACCGTGCGCCCGACTTGCAGTGCACGACGACCGGTGTGCCGCGTGGCAGCTCCTGCGCCGCCGCGCCGGACCGGAACTCGTCCAGGTGCACGGCGCGGGCTCCGGGGATCGACACGATCGCGCGCTCCCCCGGCTCGCGCACGTCGACCAGCTCGAAGCTCGCCTCGCCCCGGTCGCGCGCGGCGAGCAGGTCCGCCAGCTCCGTCGCGGACACCTCGGCGACGGGTGGGGTCGGCTCGTCGCCGTGCGCTCCGTCGATCTCCACGACCGCCCCCGCCGTGCCGCAGAACTCCTCGTAGTCGACGAGGGCCGTGATCGTCGGCGACTCCCCGCACACGGGGCAGTCGGGGTTGGCGCGGACCGTGAGCGTGTCCCAGGTCTGGCGCATCGCGTCGTGCACGAGCAGCCGGCCGACGAGGCTCTCGCCCCGGCCGACGACGAGCTTGACGGCTTCTGCGACCTGCACGGATCCGACTGCGGCGCAAAGGACTCCGAGCACACCGCCGGTCGCACAGGACGGGACCGCGTCCGGCGGCGGCGGCTCGGGGAAGACGCATCGGTAGCACGGGCCGTACCCCGCGAACCACACCGAGACCTGGCCGTCGAAGCGGTAGATCGAGCCCCACACGTGCGGCAGCCCGAGCAGGACGCACGCGTCGTTGACGAGGTAGCGGGTGGCGAAGTTGTCGGCCCCGTCCAGGACGACGTCGTAGTCGGCGAGGATCTCGAGCGCGTTCTCCGAGGTGAGGCGCAGGTCGTGGCGCACCACGGTGACGAGGGGGTTGATCGACGCGACGGCCTCTGCGGCCGACTCGGTCTTGGGACGCCCGACGTCCGCGACCCCGTGGACGACCTGGCGCTGGAGGTTGGAGGCGTCCACCACGTCGTCGTCGACGACCCCGATCGTGCCGACCCCGGCGGCCGCGAGGTAGAGCAGGGCGGGCGAGCCGAGGCCTCCAGCGCCGACGACGAGCACGCGGGCGTTGGACAGGCGCTGCTGCCCCTCGAGGCCGATGTCGGGGAGCAGGATGTGCCGGGCGTACCGGCCCTTCTGCTCGACCGTGAGCTCGGGACCGGGCGCAACCAGCGGTGGGATCGCCATGTGACTCACGTTACCCACCCGTACGATGTCCCCGACACCGCCGCCCGGTGGTGACCTCCCGACCTGAGAGGCACGCATGTCGCTTCGCGCCGACACCGGCACCGACGCCGCCCGCGGACAGCGGATGCCGCGCTCCGCCCGCCGTGCCCAGCTGCTCGAGGCCGCCCAGGCGGCGTTCGTCGAGTCCGGCTACCACGCGGCCGCGATGGACGACATCGCCGAGCGAGCAGGGGTCTCCAAACCCGTTCTGTACCAGCACTTCCCCGGCAAGCTCGAGCTCTACCTCGCCCTGCTCGACAAGCACAGCGAGGCCCTCGAGATGCTCGTGCGCGAGGCGCTCGCCTCCACGCATGACAACAAGGAGCGCGTCTACGCCTCCATCGCCGCCTACTTCGACTTCGTCTCCCGTGACGGTGCGGCGTTCCGCCTGATCTTCGAGTCCGACCTCACCAACGAGTCCGCGGTCCGCAACCGCCTCGACGCCGTGGGCCTGGTCTGCGCGGAGGCGGTGGCCGAGGTCATCGCCGAGGACACCAGCCTCCCCGACGAAGACGCCTCCCTGCTCGGTATGGCGCTCACCGGGCTCGCGCAGGTCAGTGCCCGCCACTGGCTCGCCCAGGGGTCGGACGTGCCCAAGGACGAGGCCGCGCGCCTCGTCGGAACGCTCGCCTGGCGCGGCCTCGGCTCGTTCCCCAAGGTGGGCGGGGAAGGTTCCCCCGAGCACGCTGGTTAGCCTTAACGACAAGTCAGAACCGACAGTCCGCACCGGCAGCTGTGCCGCGTGCTCCGTCCCACAGAAAGGCCATGACCGTGGAGGTCCGGATCGGCGTGCAGAACGTCTCCCGTGAGGTCGTCATCGAGTCCGCCCAGAGCCCCGACGAGGTCGCCAAGGCCGTGGCCGCGTCCATCGACAAGGGTGCCGCCCTGTCGCTGACCGACGACAAGGGCCGCGTCACCGTGGTCCCCGCCGGCGCCCTCGGCTACGTGCAGATCGGCGAGTCCGAGAAGCGCGGCGTCGGCTTCGGCAACAGCTGAGCCACCAGAGCCTGACCACGAGGTGGCCGTCCCCGCCACGCGGGGGCGGCGACCTCNGTTCCCTGTCCGTGATCTGCGGACCCGGCCCGCCGACGTGCGATTCCTCCCGCAGCGGTGTTGAGTAGTCGTCGTGAGGACCGCACCGCGGTCCGACGACAACACCGGAAACCCCGGTGCAGAAGGAGCAGGACATGGCTGGAATCATCGGCACCATCATCTTTGGAGCCATCATCGGAGTGCTGGCTCGCGTGGTCCTCCCGGGCAAGCAGAACATCAGCGCACTCGTGACCGTCATCCTCGGCATCCTCGGCGCCCTCGTGGGTTACTACCTGTGGGGCGCGATGGGTGGCGGCGACACCGGCGGCATCGACTGGATCCGCTGGATCATCAGCATCATCGTCGCTGCGGTCTTCGTCGTGATCTACGAGCGTGTCATGGGCCGCAAGGGCAGCCACCACGCCTGACGTCACCCGACGCACGAAGGGGCCCGGTCCACCAGGACCGGGCCCCTTCGTCGTGTTAGCACCCCGACGACTTCGTACCCCGGGTGCCACCACCCCGACGACTTCGTACCCCGGGTGCCGCTCAAGCCGCGTCCGACCGCCGTCATGATCGGCGCCACGGGTACGAAGTCGCGGGCGTCGGGCGGCCAGGCCAGACGACTGGCCCGGCCCGGCCGGGCCAGTCAGGGGCGTCAGGCGGCCAGGCCCAGACGGCCCATCCGGCGGGTGTGCTCGTCGGTGAGGCGGGCGAACATCCGGCCCAGCTCGGCGAGGTCGGCGCTCGGGCGGTCCGGTCCCCCGGCCCCTCCGACGAGCAGGGAGGCCAACGCGTCACGCTCGACCGCCACCTGCTGCGCCTGCGACAGGGCCTCGCCGACGAGGCGACGCCCCCACAGGGCGAGCCGGCCGGAGATGCGCGGGTCGGTGCGGATCGCCTCACGGACGACCTTGACCACGAAGTCGGCCTGACCGACGTCCTGCATCGCGGAGTGGACCAGGGCCTGGGTCGAGGGGTCGACGTACGCCGCGACCTCCCGGTAGAAGTCGGTGGCGATGCCGTCGCCGACGTAGGCCTTGACCAGTCCCTCGAGCCACGTGCTCGGACGGGTGCGCTCGTGGAACGCGTCGACCGGGGCGATGAACGGCGCCATGGCCGTCTCGGGTGCCACGCCCATGTCGTCGAGGCGGGCCACGATCATCTCGTAGTGGCGGAACTCCGCGACCGCCAGCCCGGCGACGGCAGCCTTGAGCGGCTGCGTCGGCGAGAGCTCGGAGTCACCGGCCAGCCGGGTGAAGGCGGTGAGCTCGCCGTAGGCGAGGGCACCGAGGAGGTCGGCGACGGCCTCGCGGTACTGCGGCTCGGCCAACCAGTCGTCCTGCGTCATGTCCGTCACCCTAACGGCGCAGGGGGTCCTCCCGACGCCCGATGAGCCGTCACGACGCCCCGACGGAGGTCGAGGATGAGGGGATGTGCCGGGCCCGGCGGTAGACTCGACTCGTCAAAGGTGCCCGGTCGGCACGAATCAGCCGCGGACGTGGTCCGCGCAACCGCTCGACGAGCATGGAAGACCTCCGATCGGCCCGCGGCGCGACGGCCTCCCCGAGGGAGCGCCCCCGATCGAGAGAACTTCATGACCGAGACCACCACGGGTGCCACCGCGCCCGCAGATCCCACGTTCGCCGACTTCGACGTCCACCCCGACATCGTCGCCTCCCTGAGCGCTGCCGGGATCGTCACCCCCTTCCCCATCCAGGCGATGACCCTCCCGGTCGCCCTCGCCGGCCACGACATCATCGGCCAGGCCAAGACGGGCACCGGCAAGACGCTGGGCTTCGGCGTCCCCATGCTCAACCGCACCATCGCCCGCGTCGACGACGCGTGGGACGGCTTCAAGCACGCCGGCAAGCCGCAGGCCCTGGCCGTGGCCCCGACGCGCGAGCTCGCCGTCCAGGTCGCCGCCGACCTCGACCGCGCGGGCAAGGGTCGCGGCATCCGCGTCCTGACCGTCTACGGCGGCCGGGCCTACGAGCCGCAGATCGAGGCGCTGCGCAACGGCGTCGAGGTCGTCGTCGGCACCCCTGGTCGTCTCATCGACCTGGCCAAGCAGGGCCACCTCGACCTCTCGCACGTCATGTCCGTCGTCCTCGACGAGGCCGACGAGATGCTCGACCTCGGGTTCCTCCCCGACGTCGAGAAGCTCCTCGCCATGACGCCGCCGAACCGCCAGACCATGCTGTTCTCGGCCACCATGCCGGGTGCGGTCGTGGCCCTCGCCCGCCGCTACATGAAGCAGCCCACCCACATCCGCGCGATGGGTGACGACCAGGAGAACGCCCACACGGTCAAGGCCGTCGAGCAGTTCGTCTACCGCGCCCACGCGATGGACAAGGTCGAGATGCTCGCCCGCATGCTCCAGGCCGAGGGTCGTGGCCTGACGATCATCTTCAGCCGCACCAAGCGCACCGCTGCGAAGGTCGCCGACGAGCTCGTCGACCGCGGGTTCGCTGCTGCCGCGATCCACGGTGACCTCGGCCAGGGCGCTCGCGAGCAGGCGCTGCGCGCATTCCGCAACGGCAAGGTCGACATCCTCGTGGCCACCGACGTCGCAGCCCGCGGCATCGACGTCGACAACGTCACCCACGTCATCAACTACCAGTGCCCGGAGGAGGAGAAGACCTACCTCCACCGCATCGGCCGCACCGCGCGCGCCGGCAACACCGGCATCGCGGTCACCTTCGTGGACTGGGACGACATGCCGCGCTGGGGCCTGATCAACAAGACCCTCGACCTCGGCATCCCCGAGCCCGAGGAGACCTACTCCTCCTCGGACCACCTGTACGAGCAGCTCAACATCCCGCGCACCGCCAAGGGCCGCCTGCCCAAGGCCGACCAGAAGCTCGCGGGCCTCGGCGCCGAGGTGCTCGAGGACCTCGGCGAGACGGGCAAGTCCAGCGGGCGCCGTCCCGCGGGCGGTGGCCGCAGCGGACGTGACGGCGGTCGTGACTCCGGCCGGGACAACGCCCGCAGCGGTGGGCGCGACGCCGGTCGTGACTCGGGCCGGGGCGAGCGCCGCTCCGACTCCGCCCCCCGGGCCGAGGGCGACGCCGCCGCCAAGCCCCGTCGCAACCGCAACCGTCGCCGCACCCGCGGTGGCTCGGGCGACTCCGCCCCCGCCGGCCAGGAGGGCTGAGCACCGCTCCGGTACGGCGCCGTGAGGGTTGCGATTCGGCCACTTCGGCGCCATACCGGGACCGCCGGTGTCATCCTCACCTCGTGGGGAGGATTCGTCGGCGGCGCGGATGGCACACCCTGACGCTGGTGCTCGCGGGCGCGCTCGCTGTCGCGGCCGTCTGCGTCGCGACGCTCGGCCCGGACGAGCAGGAGCGCTTCCTCGACTTCCTGCGTGAGCAGCCGGATGTCGTGTCGGTGGCGGATCCCGGTCGCGCGCTCGCCGTCGGCCCACCCGGGCGTCCCGTCGCTGCCCGTGCCTTGCGCCCCGACGCCGAGGCAGTGGTCGCCCAGCCCATCGACGCGGAGGTGGTCGGTCGTCTCGGCCGTGCCGTCACCGGGTATGCGGCCGAGCACCAGGGGGTGCGCGGCCTCAGCGTCCTGCTGCGGCAGGGCTCGGACAGGGTGCTGCTCGCCACCGACGCCTCCACCAACGCCAGGACGATCACGGTGCTGGGCGCCATGCGGGCCCTGCCCTCCGTCGTCACCGTGCAGGCCGACATCAGCTCCGAGACCGCACCGTTCACGGTGACGGTGGCGGCTGGGGCCGACCTGCCTGCCGCTGCGAAGGCTCTGGCGAAGTCCCTCCCCGACCGCTCCACGGGCTGGTTCGGGACCAGCCCGGCCGTCGCGGTGCGCGACCCCGTGGGCCACGAGGTCCGGGTCAGGGCTGGTGGCACGGTCACGGACTCCGACGCACGGGCGTTCGCCGTCGCGGTTAGAGCAGACCCCGCCGGGCCCCTCGCGCTGATCACGTCCGGACCCACGGACGGAAGCCTGCGCAGCGTGATCCGTTTGCCCGAGTCTCCCCGCCTGGCAGCGACCGCCGCAGCGCTGCACGACTCCGGCTACGGCCTGGGACGGCTGGGCGAGGCGGTCGAAGGACCTGTCGGAGAGATCCCCTTGGACGAGACGTCCTGGGCGAGGGCAGCCGCCACGCAGCTCACCGGGGTGCCGGGAATCCGCGCCGCCCGGGTCGACGTGGGCAGTGCCGAGGAGCGGCGGCCCGTCGTCGCTGACCTGCGCATCGCCCCGGGGGTGTCGTTCGGACGGGTGCTCGAGGCACTACCGGCCCAGGTCGAGCGGTTGGAGGCGCACACCTCGGTGGCCGCACCGGACTACGACCGGGACGACGCCCTCGCCCCCGATCCCGAGGTCGACTGCCCGGCCGCCGAGGACGGCCTCAACCTCGCCTACAGCGGGCCACGGGAGGCGCTGCCGAAGGCCGCCAACTACCTTGCAGCCCTGCGTGCGGCCGCATCCGGGGCGACCTGTGTGCACTGGGCCGAACGGGGTGAGCACGGGCGACCGCAGTCGCAGGTCGTCCTCATCCGCCTGCCCCTGGAGCAGTCGAGCTGGCGGCCGGTGCTGGACGTGGTCCGGGCCCGTCGCGCCGACCTGGGGTCCGCCCACCCGGACGTGGTGCTGCTGCTACCGGTGCCCGGTCGGTCGTGGACGGCGGTCTTCAACCTCTCCGAGGGGGACGCGCCCTACGTCTCGGCGCTGGGCACGGAGCGTCCCGGCGAGGGCCGGGACGTGGAGGACATGCTTCAGCCCCTGGTCCGGCACTGGGCCAAGGGCTGAAGGACGGCGGTCAGGAGACCACCGACAGCGGCGCCCCGCCACGAAGGGTGACGGGGCGCCATACGTCAGGCGTTGATGGTCGCCGTGTCGATGACGAAGCGGTAGCGCACGTCGGAGTTGACGACGCGGTCGTAGGCCTCGTTGACCTGGCTGGCGTCGATCTTCTCGATCTCGGCCGCGATGCCGTGCTCGGCCGCGAAGTCGAGCATCTCCTGGGTCTGCGGGATCCCGCCGATGTTGGAGCCGGCGAGGGCCTTGCTGCCGCCGATGAGGGAGAAGGCGACGAAGGTGCTGGGGTCGCTCGGCGCACCGACGTTGACCATGGCCCCGTTGGCCTTGAGCAGCGAGAGGTAGTCGTCGAAGGGCAGGTTCGCGCTCACCGTGTTGAGGATGAGGTCGAACGAGCCGCGCAGCTTCTCGAAGGTCTCCGGGTCCTTGGTGGCGTAGTGGGCGACGGCACCGAACTTGGCGCTGTCGGCCTCCTTGGCCGTCGACTGGCTGAGGACCGTCACCTCGGCACCGAGGGCCGCGGCGAACTTCACGCCGAGGTGGCCGAGGCCACCGAGGCCGACGACGGCGACGTTCTTGCCGGGGCCTGCACCCCAGCGCTTGAGCGGGTTGAACGTCGTGATGCCCGCGCACAGCAGGGGCGCCGCGACGTCGAGCTCGAGGGCGTCGGGGATGCGGACGGCGAAGCGCTCGCTGACGACGACGGACTGGGCGTAGCCACCCATGGTCTTCTCGCCGTCGTAGCCGGTGCCGTTGTACGTCATGACGGCACCCTTGAGGCAGAACTGCTCCTCGCCGTCCTTGCAGTACTCACACTCGCCACAGGAGTCGACCATGCAGCCGACACCGACGCGGTCGCCGACCTTGTAGCGGCTCACGCCGTCGCCGACCTTGGACACGACACCGGCGATCTCGTGGCCGGGGACCATCGGGAAGATGGCGCTCCCCCACTCCTCACGGACCTGGTGGATGTCGCTGTGGCAGATTCCGGCGAAGGCGATGTCGATGACGATGTCGTCGTCGCGCAGCTCACGCTGCTCGATCGTCGTCGCCTCGAGGGGGGCGCCGGCGGATGCTGCGGACAGTGCTGCAGTGCGGGACATGATTCTCCTTGGGGGGTCGGGGTCAGTCACCGTCATGGGACAAGTCCCAAGGACGGACGACTATTCCGCGAACCCCTGGTGATCCTGGCGCGCCCGCACCAGAACCATCAGGAGGACCACAGGAGTCCCTGCTGTCGTCGGACCGTCAGCAGTGTTCTCCTCGGATCTAGCGCACCTGCCCGGACACCGAGAACGCGGCGGGCACGGCGGAGTGGACCGACGAGGTGTTCCCGACCTGCTGGAGGTGCACCGCGGCGGCGCCGGAGCCGGCGTTCGCGGCCGGCGTGTCGTTGATGCTGACAGCCCAGTACAGGACGCAGACGGCGACCGCCGCGAGGACGGTCTGCAGCGGACCGGCGTGCGCGCTGGTCGACCGTGCGGTGGATGTCGGCTGGGGGGTGAACGACATGGGGGACTCCTCGGATCTACGCCTCGATCGACGACCAGCAGGGGGTCTGGTCGTGCTCCGGGGGCGAACTCCGAGATCGTCTCAGCGGAGATGACCGTGGTCACGACGGCTTTGCCAGGTCTATACCTTCCGACACGCCGACAGCCGTGTTTCCGGCCCGATCGGGTCAGTTGGGCATCAACCGTTCGGCTGAGGTGCGGTTGCTGCGTCACGGCCGCCACACAGGCACCGCCCGGCACTCGAGGTGCTCGCACCGCGGCTCGGAGCTGGACTCAGAGCTCGGTTCAGAGCCTGGTCAGAGCTTGGCGAGCCGCTTCGTCAGCGCGGCGGCGACCTCACGGTAGGCCGTGGCGCCCTTGGAGGTGCGCGACGTGCTGAGGATGGAGCGGCCCACCGCCGGCGCCTCGGCGAACCGCACCGTCTTGGGGATCGGGGGGCTCAACACGGGCAGGCCGTAGCGCTCGCCGACGTCGGCCAGCACCTCCTGCGCGTGGTTGCTGCGGCCGTCGAACATGGTGGGGAGGATGCCGAGGACCACCAGGTCCTTGTTGAGGATCTTCTGCACGTCGGTGACCGTGTCGAGGAGCTGCCCCACCCCGCGGTGGCTGAGCATCTCGCACGGCATGGGGATGATCAGGCCCTGGCTGGCGGTGAGCGCGTTGAGGGTGAGCACCCCGAGGCTCGGCGAGCAGTCGAGGAGGATGACGTCGTACTCGCTGCGGACGTCCTCCAAGGCGGTGCGCAGGACGTACTCGCGTCCCGGCCTCGGCAGCAGCTGGGCCTCGGCCCCGGCGAGGTCGATGACGCTCGGGACCAGGTCGACCCCGTCGTCACAGCTGACCCGCACGTCCGCGATGCCGGCCCTGCCCAGCAGCACCTCGTTGACCGAGGACTCCACCTCGTCGGGGTCCACGCCGAGGCTGAACGTCAGGCAGGCCTGGGCGTCGAGGTCCACCAGCAGCACGCGCTTGCCCTGCTCGGCGAACGCTGCGCCGAGGGACGCGACCGACGTCGTCTTGGCGACGCCGCCCTTCTGGTTGGCCACCGAGATGATCGTGGCGGGCCTGGTGCGAGCTCTGGCCAACGAGAGGCCCTTCCGTGCGTGGTGGGTGTGCCGTGGCCCAGTCTGTCAGGTACGAACGTCGCCGTAACGCCGACCCAAAGGACCTATCTGGCGTCGCACGCGCGCAAAGAACTAGTTGAACCTTTATCGTGTTGGACGTAGCGCAGGGCTACGACGGGCGGCGCACATGTGCCGACAGGAGAGGTTTGGCTGGTGGCGACGCCGCAACACCGGGGCCAGGGGGGCTCCCAGGGACTGGGTGATGCCACCTTCCCTGCTGCCCTGCGCACGGCCGTCAAGCACAGCGGGCGCAGCCTGGAGTCGCTGCGTCGTCGGCTCGACGAGCGCGGCACACCGGTCAGCATCGCGACGCTGAGCTACTGGCAGTCCGGCCGCAGCCAGCCCCAGCGGGTCGGCTCGCTGGAGGCCGTCGCCCACCTCGAGGAGATCCTCGGGGTGCCGCGAGGCCACCTGCTGAGCAAGCTCGGTCCACGACGACGGCCCGGCCCGGCCCGCGAGCTGCCCCGCGCCGCCGAGCTGCCCGTGGAGATCCCGCTCGCCACGCAGGCGATGCAGCAGCTGGGTTTCGGCGACACCCTCGAGCTGGTCGACCTCACCGTCCACGACACCCTCGACGTCGACGCGCAAGGCGTGCAGCGCGTGCGCACCATCCGCAACGTCGTCCGCGCCATGCGTGACGGCGCCCAGCGCATCCCGGCCCTGCTCGCCACCGACCAGCCGAGCGGCGAGCGCGCCCACTTCACCGCCGTGAGCGGCTGCCGCGTCGGACGCACCATCTCCCACGACGCCGAGGGCGTGTTCGCCGCCGAGATCATCCTCGAGCGCCCGCTTCGCGTGGACGAGACCGCTGCGGCGGAGCACCGGGTCACGCTGCCCCTCGACCTCGACCCCGAGCAGTCGATCGAGTACTTCCTGCTCAACCGGGTCAGCGAGCTGATGATCTGGGTGCGCTTCGACCCGGCGAAGCTGCCGGTGACCGTCGAGACCTACACGGTCCTGGACGGGATGACCACGTCGAGCCTGGTGGACCTCGGTGAGTCCACCAGCGTCCAGCACGTCGTCCACAAGGTCGGGCCCGGGCGGGTCGGCATCAGGTGGGAGTTCTGACCGGGTTCTCCAGGGCGGCCCAGCCCGACTTCTCGGGCCCGACGGCCTGACCTGCCGGGCAGTGTGCCCGGAAGTCGCACCACTGGCAGAGCGGTCCGACGGTCGCCGGGAAGCGCCCCGAGTCCACCCCGAACTCGGCGTAGTCGTCCTCGGCCCGGCGGGCGTCCCGCGCGATCGACTCGGCCTCGGCGATCTTGCGCTGGAGCGACTCCCCCGTGTGCTCGTGGCTGGCCACCGCGCCACTGGGCAGGTGGTGCAGCTCGACCCGCACGCACCGGCGACGGAACATCTTCCAGGCCGCGGCGGCATACAGGGCGAGCGGGAGCGAGGTCCGGGCGTCGTCGTCGGTGGGCTCCCACCGGCTGGTCTTGTAGTCCACGACGGCGAGCTCGCTGCCCCGGTCGTCGAGCCGGTCGATGCGTCCCTGGAGCGCGATCTGCTCGGTCTTGAGCGACACCGTCCGCTCGATGCCGAGCGGCTGGTCGGCGGGATCGACATCGTCGAGGTAGGAACGGACCTGCCCCTGGGCGCGCTCGCGCCACTCCAGGGACTGGTCGGGGTCCCGGAACCCCGCGTCGATCCACGAGGTCCGCACGAGCTCGGCCCCCGCCTCCGGGGTGCGCTGCGCCTGCGGGAGGTCCCACCAGTCGCGCAGGGCGTTGTGCACGGCCGTGCCCACCGAGGTGTGGGCGCGCTGGGCCCGCGGCGGCGGGCTGGGACGGTCGAGGTACTGCATGCGGTAGCGGCGCGGGCAGTCGACCCACGCCAGCAACCGGCTCGGGCTCGCGCGGAACAGGCGACGCGGCATACCCCCGAAGGACTCCTGCACGAACGCGCCCTGCCCTGCGCTACCCGACCCGACGGGGCTCCCCTGCTGCATGTCCGCCACGTTAGGCGGTGCCACTGACGAAGGCCCGCACGCTGTCCGCGACCATCTGCACGGCGATCGCGGAGAGCAGCAGTCCGGCGATGCGGGTGATGAGGACGGTGCCGCTGTCCTTGAGCACCCGGTGCACCTGCCCGGCGAACCGGAAGAACAGCCACACGACGAACATCGTCGCGACGAGCCCGAGCGCCACGGCGGCGTACTCGTTGGCCCCGTCCGCGCTCTGCACCGCGAGCATCGTCGCGACGATCGCGCCGGGACCGGCGAGCAGCGGCGTGCCGAGCGGCACCAGCGCGACGTTGACACCCGCGTCGGCGTGCTGCTCCTGCTCCGAACCCGTGAGCAGCTGGAGCGCGACCAGGAGGAGCAGGAGGCCACCGGCGCCCTGGAGGGCAGGCAGCGAGATGTGCAGGTAGGTCAGGATCTGCTGGCCGAAGACGGCGAAGACCACGATGACGCCCAGGGCGACGAGGGAGGCGCGACGGGCCGCCGCGATCTTCTGCTTCTGGGTCAGCGTGCCGGTCAGCGCGAGGAAGATCGGCAGGGCCCCGGGCGGGTCCATGATGACGAACAGGGTCACGAAGACCGAGCCCAGCACCTGCAGGTCGACGATGTCGTTCACGCCCGGACCACCCCGGTCCCGCTCCGTGCCTGGTCCTCGATCGCGGCGAGTACCTCGGGGTCCGTGGTGTTCTCGCCGAGGACGTTCTGCTTGCCGGTGCCGTGGTAGTCGCTCGAGCCGGTCGTGAGCAGCCCCAGCTGCGCGGCGAGGTCGACGGCGTGGGCCTGCTCGCGGGGGGTGTGGTCGCGGTGCGCGGCCTCGAGTCCGCCGAGCCCGGCGCGCGCCATCGCCTCGATGACCTCGTCACCCACGGTCCAGCCGCGCCCGTTGGCGAACGGGTGGGCCATCACCGGCACTCCCCCTGCGGCACGGACGAGCTGCACGGCTCGGACGGGGTCCGGGGCGTAGTGCGAGGCGTAGTACCGGCTGCCGTTGCGCAGCAGGTCCTCGAAGGCCTCGTCGCGGGTGCGGATCACCCCGCTGTCCACGAGGGCGTCGGCGATGTGCGGGCGGCCGAGAGTTGCTCCCTCACCGGCCAGCGAGCGCACCTGCTCGAGCGTGACCGGTATGCCGTCGGCGGACATCGCGGCCACCATGCGTTCGACCCGGGTCTCGCGCGAGTCCTTGGCCCGGGCGAGCTCGGCAGCCAGCTCCGGGTGCTCGGGGTCGACGAGGTAGCCGAGGAGGTGGACGCTGATGCCGCGGTGGGTGCACGAGATCTCGACGCCCCGGACCAGACCCACGCCCAGCTCCACCGCGGCGTCGACGGCAGCCGGCCACCCGGCATACGTGTCGTGGTCGGTCAGTGCCACCACGTCGAGACCGGCCTCGGCGGCCGACCTGACCACGTCGGCAGCGGGCTGGGTGCCGTCGCTCGCCGAGGAGTGGGTGTGGAGGTCGATGAGCACGGACCAAGGGTAGGGGCAGCCAACGGGTGGTCCTGTCCCCGTGGCCGCGCCCGCCGACCCCGCCGACCGCCTACTGCGCGAGGGGGCGCAGCTCGACCGTCTCCCCCGGACCGCTGAACTGCTCGGCCACCTCCTCGGCGCGGGCCTGGTCGGCCACGTCGATGAGGAAGAACCCGGCGAAGTGCTCCGCGGTCTCCGCATACGGGCCGTCGGTCATCTTCCGGCGGCCGCCCTCGTACCGGAACAGCCGCGCGTCCCGGGGGTCCCCGAGGGCCTGGCCTCCGACGAGCTCACCGCGCTCCGAGAGGTCGTTCAGGAGGGCGTCGAACTCGGCGCCCTGCTGCTCGCGCTCGGCTGCCGAGAGCGGCTCGTACTGCGGGAGGAAGTCCGCCGTGGGGTGGCCCCAGGGCTGCGGGTTGGAGTGGATGAGGATGACGTACTTCATGTGCTGCTCCCTGTCTGTCGTGCGGGCGGCGGTCCTGCCCCCGTCACTCCCCTGACGCACGGCGCCGGGCGCCCTCGACATTCTGCTGCGAAGAACTTCCCGAGCGCCGATCGCGAGAGCTCCGCTGTGAGGGAACCCACGCGGCACAACGGTGTCCTTGCCAAGCCGGCCTCGGCAGGATGGCCACCATGCAATTCGGACGCAGCTACGAGGAGTTCGAGGTCGGCGCGGTCTACAAGCACTGGCCCGGCAAGACGGTGACCGAGTACGACGACCACCTGTTCTGCCTCCTGACCATGAACCACCATCCCCTCCACCTCGATGCGAACTACGCGGAGAACACGACGCAGTTCAAGAAGAACGTGGTGGTCGGCAACTACATCTACTCGTTGCTGCTCGGCATGTCCGTCCCCGACGTCTCGGGCAAGGCCATCGCCAACCTCGAGGTGGAGTCACTGCGCCACGTCGCGCCGACGTTCCACGGCGACACGATCTACGGCCAGACCGAGGTCCTCGACAAGTGGGAGTCCACGTCCAAGGACGACCGCGGCATCGTCCATGTCGAGACCAAGGGCTACAACCAGGACGGCACCCTCGTCTGCGTCTTCCGCCGCAAGGTGATGGTGCCCAAGGAGAGCTACCTCGCGGCCCGCGGTGGGGAGCAGCCCGGCCGCCCCGAGCTCGTCGAACCGGCTCCCACCTCCAAGGACTGACCACCCCGATCTCCCGCGCGCGGCTGTGCCGTCGTCCTCGATGAGCGCGAACTGTCGGAATCGTCCCCATGGAGCGACAGTTCGCGCTCACCGAGAGCTGATCGTGACGCGGACGGTCCCCACTCGCGCAGCAGCTGCGGCGCTAGGGTCGGGACATGGCCGATTTCGTTGGCGCAGTTGACCAGGGGACGACGAGCACGCGGTTCATGGTGTTCGACCACAGCGGTGCGGAGGTGGGCCGCCGCCAGCTCGAGCACGAGCAGATCATGCCCCGCGCCGGGTGGGTCGAGCACAGCCCGCTGGAGATCTGGGAACGCACCCAGACCGTCATCGCGTCGGCGCTGGCACACCTCGACCTCCACGCCAGCGACCTGTCCGCCCTCGGGATCACGAACCAGCGCGAGACGACCGTCGTGTGGAACCGCCGCACCGGCCGACCCCTGCACAACGCGATCGTCTGGCAGGACACCCGCACCGACAAGATCGCTCGCGCCCTCGACCAGTCGGGCAAGGGAGAGGTGATCCGCGAGCGCGCCGGCATCCCGCCCGCCGCCTACTTCGCCGCCGGCAAGGTGCAGTGGATCCTCGAGAACGTCGACGGGGCCCGCCAGGCAGCCGAGAAGGGGGAGGCGGTCTTCGGGACCGTCGACACCTGGCTGCTGTGGAACCTCACCGGCGGCACCGACGGCGGCGTCCACGTCACCGACGTGACCAACGCCAGCCGCACGATGCTCATGGACCTGCGCACCCTCGACTGGGACGACGAGCTGTTGTCCTTCTTCGACATCCCGCGCTCCATGCTCCCCGAGATCCGTCCCAGCTCCGACCCCGCGTTCTACGGCACGACGAGGACAGGCGGCCCGCTCGGTGGCGAGGTGCCCCTGGCCGGTGACCTCGGCGACCAGCACGCCGCCACAGTCGGCCAGGTCTGCTTCAGCCCCGGCGAGGCCAAGAACACCTACGGCACGGGCAACTTCATGCTCCTCAACACCGGCGAGGAGATCGTCCGCAGCGAGTCGGGGCTGCTGACCACGGTCGCCTACCAGTTCGGCGACGCCAAGCCGGTCTACGCCCTGGAGGGCTCGATCGCGGTCACCGGCTCGGCGGTCCAGTGGCTGCGCGACCAGCTCGGCATCATCTCCGGGGCCGGCGACGTCGAGCGTCTCGCCAAGTCGGTCGACGACACCGGTGGCCTCTACTTCGTCCCGGCCTTCTCCGGCCTCTTCGCCCCCTACTGGCGACCGGACGCCCGCGGCGCCATCGTCGGCATGTCGCGGTTCAACACCGGCGCCCACCTGGCACGAGCCACGCTCGAGGCCATCTGCTACCAGTCGCGGGACGTCGCCGACGCCATGACCAAGGACTCCGGTGTGCGTCTCGAGGTCCTCAAGGTCGACGGCGGCGTCACCGCCAACGGCCTCTGCATGCAGCTGCAGGCGGACATCCTGGGCGTTCCCGTCTCACGCCCGGTGGTCGCCGAAACCACCGCACTGGGTGCGGCCTACGCTGCTGGTCTGGCCACTGGCTTCTGGTCCGGCACCGAGGAGCTGCGCGCCAACTGGCAGGAGTCCCAGCGATGGTCGCCGACCTGGAGCGACGAGCAGCGCACCAACGGGTACGCCGGGTGGCGCAAGGCCGTGGAACGCACCCTGGACTGGGTGGACGTCGACGAGGGATAGGGCAATGAGCACGGGAACCTCCACCGGGAACACCGGCGCCACCGGAACGACCGGCGCCACCGACGCCGCGGGGACCACCCGCACGGCCCAGGCCACCGGCCTCTCGCCGCAGGCACGCCAGCGGGCCATCGATGCCCTCAGGTCCGGCGAGGAGCTCGAGCTGCTCGTCATCGGCGGCGGGGTCGTCGGCACCGGCACGGCCCTGGACGCCGTGACGCGTGGACTGTCCACCGGTCTGATCGAGCAGCGCGACTTCGCCAGCGGCACCTCGTCGCGGTCGAGCAAGCTCATCCACGGCGGCCTCCGCTACCTCGAGATGCTCGACTTCACCCTGGTCAAGGAGGCCCTGCAAGAGCGCGGCCTGCTGCTGACCCGACTGGCTCCCCACCTCGTGCGCCCCGTGCCGTTCCTCTACCCGCTCAACCACCGCGTGTGGGAACGCGCCTACGTCGGCTCGGGCATCGCCCTCTACGACGCCATGGCGATGGCGGCCAGTGGTGGCGCCGGCCTCCCCCACCACCGCCACCTGACCCGTCGCCAGGCGCTGCGCCTCATGCCCAGCCTGAAGAGCAACGCCCTCACCGGCGCGGTGCAGTACTACGACGCCCAGGTCGACGACGCCCGTCACACGATGGAGCTCGCCAGGACCGCCGCGCACTACGGCGCCCACGTCGCCAACCGCGTCGCCGCCATCGGCTTCCTGCGCCAGGGCGAACGCGTCACCGGGGTCCGGGCGATCGACAAGCTCACCGACGAGGAGTTCGTCATCAACGCCCGCCAGATCGTCAACGCGACGGGCGTCTGGACCGATGACACCCAGGCGATGGTCGGCGAGCGGGGCCAGTTCCACGTCCGGGCGTCCAAGGGCATCCACCTCGTCGTCCCGCGCGACCGCATCCACTCCTCGACCGGCCTGATCCTGCGCACCGAGAAGTCCGTGCTGTTCGTCATCCCGTGGGGCCGGCACTGGATCATCGGCACGACCGACACCGACTGGGCGCTCGACAAGGCGCACCCGGCGGCGACCCGCGCCGACATCGACTACATCCTCGACCACGTCAACCGCGTGCTCCAGACGCCGCTCACCCACGAGGACGTCGAGGGCGTCTACGCCGGGCTGCGCCCCCTCCTCGCCGGGGAGTCCGAGTCGACGAGCAAGCTCTCCCGCGAGCACGTCGTGGCCCACAGCGCCCCCGGTCTCGTCGTCGTGGCCGGCGGCAAGTACACGACCTACCGCGTCATGGCCAAGGACGCCGTCGACGAGGCCGTGCAGGCCATCTCGCGCCGGGTCCCGCCGTCCACCACCGACGCCGTCCCCCTCGTCGGGGCCGTCGGCTACGCCGCGATCTGGAACCAGCGCCACACCCTCGCCTCCGAGGCGGGGCTGCACGTCGCCCGCGTCGAGCACCTGCTGCGTCGCTACGGCGTGCTCACCCAGGAGGTCCTCGACCTCGTCCGGGAGCGTCCCGAGCTCGGCCAGCCGCTCGAGGGTGCCGAGGACCACCTCCGGGCCGAGGTCGTCTATGCCGCGTCCCACGAAGGCGCGTTGCACCTCACCGACATCCTCACCCGCCGCACCCGCATCTCGATCGAGGCCTGGGACCGTGGTGTCTCGGCGGCCCCGGTCGCCGCGGCCCTCGTCGCGCCCGTCCTCGGCTGGGACGAGGACCGCACGGCCGAGGAGATCGCGATCTACCTCGGTCGCGTCGAGGCCGAGCGCGTCAGCCAGACCATGCCCGACGACGCCTCCGCCGACGAGGCCCGCCGCAGCGGCCCCGACGGCACCCTCTAGCGCGACCGCGCGCCATACCGGCGCCCGTCCCGCTGCGGTCCCGCTGCAGGAACTCTCCCCGAGGGGCCTGACCTGCGGTTTTGGCTTAGGGTCCCAGCATGGCTCGCCTGCGCACCGTCTCCCCCGCCTCCCGTGGCTGGACCCGCCGAAGGGCCGGCAAGGGGTTCACCTACCTCGACGCCGACGGCGCCCGCCTGCCCGCCGCGGACGTCGAGCGCATCCGTGCCCTGGTCATCCCCCCGGCCTGGGAGAACGTCTGGATCTGCCCCGTCCCCAACGGCCACATCCAGGCCGTGGGCACCGACGCGGCCGGACGGCGCCAGTACCTCTACCACCCGGACTGGCGCCTCAAGCGCGACGCCGCGAAGTTCGACCGTGTCCTCGGCGCCGCCACGCGCCTGCCCGCTGCGCGCAAGCGCGTGCTCAAGGACCTCGCGCTGGAGGGTATGCCGCGTGGCCGGGCCGCCGCCGTGGCCGTCCGCCTGCTCGACCTGGGCTACTTCCGCATCGGCAGCGACGTCTACACCGAGGACAACGGGTCCTTCGGCCTGACGACCCTCGAGCGCCAGCACGTCACGCGCAAGGGCGACGTCATCGTCTTCTGCTTCGTCGGGAAGTCCGGCGTCGAGCACTGCATCGAGATCGACGACACCGCCGCCATGGAGGCGCTCGACCGGCTGCGCAAGCGCCGGCACGCGAGCAAGCGCCTGCTGGCCTACCAGGACGCGAAGAAGTGGGCCGACCTCGACGCCTCCATCGTCAACGCCTACCTCGCCGAGCTGCTCGGCGGCGAGATGACCGCCAAGGACTTCCGGACCTGGCACGCCACGGTGCTCGCCGCGGTGGCCCTGCGGGCGAGCGACGAGCCTGGCGACACCAAGGCGTCCCGCAAGCGCGCCATCAAGGCCGCGGTCGAGGAGGTCGCGAGCTACCTGGGCAACACCCCGACGATCGCCAAGAACTCCTACATCGACCCACGCGTCCTCGACAGCTACGAGTCCGGCACGGTGATCGCGGTCGACCCGAGCCGCTACCGGAGCCCCGAACGCCGCCAGGTCGCGATCGAGAAGGCCGTGCTCGCGCTGCTCGCGCCCAGCTGAGGTGGGCCGCCCCGGGGGCTGCGACGCGCAGCACCGGCGTGGCACGATGCTCGGGTGAGCAGCGAAGAGCAGACCAAGCCCGAGAACCGCGCCCGCCCGACGACCGACGAGTTCCGTGCGTTCGTCGCCGAGGACTGGGCGCCCCGCACCCCCGGCGCCACCGCGCTGAGCGAGGCCGCCCGGTATGCCGCGGACCGTCGCGCCGCCGTGAGCGCCGCCTACGAGGGCGACCGGCTCGTCATCCCCGCCGGTGGCCTCAAGGTGCGCAGCAACGACACCGACTACGTCTTCCGCCCGCACACCGCCTTCGTCCACCTGACCGGCCTCGGGGGCGACCGCGAGCCCGATGCCGTCCTGGTGATGGAGCCGCGCGACGACGGTTCGCACGAAGCGATCCTGTACTTCCGTCCGCTGGCCGGCCGCGACACCGACGAGTTCTTCGCCGACGCGCGGTACGGCGAGTTCTGGGTCGGCGCGCGTCCCACCATCGAGGACATCGAGACCGAGCTGGGCCTCACCGCCCGCCACATCGACGAGTTCGCCGACGCCGCGGTCAAGGACTCCGGCGAGGTGACCGTCCGCGTCGTGCGCGACGCCGACCGCGACCTCACCCGTCAGCTCGACGCCGCCCGCACGACGGAGAACACCGACGCCGACGAGCTGACCGAGAGCGACGACGAGCTGGCCCACTTCCTCTCGCACCTGCGCCTCACCAAGGACGAGTGGGAGGTCGAGGAGATGCGCAAGGCGGTCGAGGCGACCCACCACGGGTTCGACGCGGTGATCGCCGACCTGCCCGAGGCCCTGGCCAAGGGCCGCGGCGAGCGCTGGGTCGAGGGCGTCTTCGGCCTCACCGCGCGCCACGAGGGCAACGGCACGGGGTACGACTCGATCTGCGCCGCCGGCGACCACGCCACGACGCTGCACTGGATCAAGAACACCGGCGAGATCAAGGACGGCGACCTCATCCTGCTCGACGCCGGTGTCGAGGTGGACTCCCTCTTCACCGCCGACATCACCCGCACCCTGCCCGTCAACGGCACCTTCTCCGACGCGCAGCGCGAGATCTACGACGCCGTCTATGCCGCGCAGGAGGCCGGACTCGCGGCGGTCAAGCCCGGCAACAAGTTCTCCGACGTGCACGCCGCCGCGATCCGCGTGATCGCCGAGCACCTGCACGCCTGGGGGCTGCTGCCCGAGGGTGTCGACGTCGAGGGGACGCTCGACAAGGAGCACGGGCAGTACCACCGTCGCTGGATGGTGCACGGCACGAGCCACCACCTCGGCCTCGACGTGCACGACTGCGCCCTCGCGACCCGCGAGGAGTACATGGACGCCGAGCTCCGGCCCGGCATGATCCTCACGGTCGAGCCCGGCCTCTACTTCAAGGCGGACGACCTGAAGGCGCCGGAGCGGTTCCGCGGCATCGGCGTGCGCATCGAGGACGACGTCCTCGTGACGGCCGACGGCCACGAGAACCTCTCCGCAGGCATGCCGCGCACCTCCAAGGACGTCGAGGCGTGGATCGCCGAGGTCCAGTCCCGCTGACACCGTCGACGTGGTGGGCCGAGGTTCCGGCTCAGCGGCGGTCCACCACGTCGAGCGTCAGGGCCTTGTCGACGCCCGCGGCCTGACCGCCCCACCCGAGGATCATGCCGATGAGGTCGGCAGGCTTGGGAAACTCCTCGGGCAGCGCTGCGTTGTAGGCCGCGTGCGCCTCCAGCGAGGCCACCGACTGCTCGACGTGGTCGGTGACGTCGACGTAGTGCGTGGCGGTGGGAGAGCCGGCGAAGCACAGCCGCTTGACGTTCCACGGCTCGAAGCCCTCCTCGACGAGCTCGGGGAAGATCCACCTGTTGCCCGCGTCCGCCACCGCGTCGACGCAGGCCAGGCCAACGGCGCGGTGGTCGGCCTGGTTGAGCATCCCCTGGACGAACCGATCGCCGTAGTGGCCGGTGATGACCACGTCCGGCTTGCGGCGCCGGATCTGACGGGCGATGTCGCGGCGCAGCACGAGCCCGTACTCGACCACCCCGTCACGGTGGTCTCCGAAGTCGACCTCGCTCACCCCGACGATCGCGGCGCCGTCGCGTTCCTCCTGCTCGCGGACCCCGGCCGCCTGGTCCGGGGGCATCGTGTCGATCCCCGCCTCGCCGCGCGTGAGCAGGAAGTAGGTCACCGTCTTGCCTGCTGCGGTCCACCTCGCGACCGCAGCGGCGGTGCCGTACTCGATGTCGTCCGGGTGCGCGACGACGCACAGGACGCTGGAGAAGTCGTCGCCGAACTCGGCGAGCGCGGGTCGGTCACCGGCAGGCTGGCTCATCCACGCAGGGTACGGCTCGTGGTCGGCCCTGCCCATCCCCCGGAAGCCGCAGCCACCGGGGGGTCTTTGAAGGATCCGACGGGTTCTGGTCCGCCGGATCCCTCGAAGACTGCCGGTGTGGTGGCCTCAGGCGGTGGGGGGCTGGTGGCCCTGCTGCTGGCGGGCGGCGTCCAGGTTGGCCTGCGCCTGCGCCTGGGCGGCGGCCATCGGGTCCATCTGGGTGAGGAGCTCGCGCGCCTGGACGGCGAACTTGTGCTCGACGAGGACCTCGTACTGCGTGGCCACCACCTGCATCACCGAGGTGAAGTCCCGCGGGCCGCGGGTGATCTGGTAGCCGATGAGGCTCCAGACGACGCCGAAGAGCGCACCGAAGGCCACGGTGGCGAGGATGCCGGAGAGGCCTGCGCCGCTCTGGCTGTCGAGCAGGGCGAAGATGAAGCCGACGAACAGACCGAGCCAGGCTCCGGAGATCAGCCCGCCGAGCGCGGCGCGGGCGCGCGTCAGGCGACCGGTCACCCTCTCGAGCTGCTTGAGGTCGGTGCCGACGATGAGGACGTTCTGCACCGGGAACTCGTGGTCCGACAGGTAGTCGACCGCCCGCTGCGCCTTCTCGTAGGTGTCGTACCGACCCAGGGACATCGGGTACTCCAGCGCGAGGACGGCGCGGGAGCGACTCAGGGCGGTGGGCTGCGTGCTCATGACCACAGTGTGTCAAAGCCCGCTGGACGTTTCCTGAACGCCCGGCCGTCGGAGGGCTGGCCCGTTCGGCCACCACTGCTCGGGCGCCCTCGCGTCCTTGCGGCGGAGGTGTCACTCTGGAGTGGTGTCCCCAGCCAGCAGCATGCGTCGCGCCAGGACGACCTCGGCCTGTGCCGCGGCCGTCGTGGTCGCCGTCCTGGCCACCCCCGGCTCCGCGGTCGCCGCCCAGGGTGGCGATCCGGACTCTCGCGAGCGCATCGGCACCGCCGCAGGGACCACCACGGATGGTGCCGGGGCAGCGGCCTTCGCAGCTCGTACGACCGACCGGATCGCCGGCGCCGACCGGTACGCCACGGCGGTCGCCGCCTCGCGTGCGGCCTTCCCGTCGGCCAACCCCGCGGGGCTGACCACCGTCTACCTCGCCTCGGGCACCGGCTACGCCGACGCCCTCGCCGCCGGTCCGGCTGCCGTCGCCTCGTCCGGCACCCTGCTCCTCACCCAGTCCAACAAGCTGACGGCCGCGACGGCCAGCGAGCTGCGACGTCTGGCCCCGGACCGCGTGGTGGTCGTCGGAGGCCCGGGCGCCGTGGCCGGGAAGGTCCTGGACGACGTCCGCGCGATCGGCCTCCCCGCGAGCCGCGTCTCCGGGACCGACCGCTACGCCACCGCCGATGCCGTGGCGCGACAGGCCTTCCCCGCCGGTGCCCGCACGGCGTGGGTCACGACCGGACGGGGGTATGCCGACGCGTTGGCTGCCGGGCCGGCCGCCGGTGCCGCCGGTGGCCCGGTGGTGCTCGTCGACGGCAACGCGCGCGGACTCTCCGGAGCCACCCGTCGCCTGCTCACCGACCTCGGGGTCACCACCGTCCGGATCGCCGGGGGCACCGGCGCCGTCTCCTCCGGGATCCAGGCCGACCTGACAGGCCTGGTCGGCTCGGGCTCGGTCACGCGATCGGCGGGGAGCGACCGGTACCGGACCGCGATCGCGGTCAGCCACCTGGCCTTCCCGTCCCTGACCAAGGGCGACACGTACGTCGCTACCGGCACCGGCTTCGCGGACGCGCTCGCCGTCGGGGTGCTCGCGGGCCGCAGCAAGCGACCGCTCTACCTGTCGACCCCCTACTGCGCCACGACCACCGTCCGCACCGAGCTGAGCCGTGGGGTGTTCGGGCGGCTGCGGCTCGTCGGGGGGCCCGGCGCCATCCGCGGCCTGGTCGGCACGCTCACTCCCTGCCAGAGCATCTCCTCGGCGTCGAGCCCCTGGGTCGTGGTCAACAAGAAGAGGCCCCTGAGCCCGCTGCGCTACGCGCCCTCGCCGTTGGTCGGACCCAGCCTCCCCAACATCAACGGCCAGCTGCTGCGCTCCGACGCGGCCGCGGCACTCGCCGACCTCGCGGCGGGGTCCCGGTCCGCGGGCGCCGGCCGGCTCGCCATGCTGAGCGGCTACCGCTCCTACAGCTACCAGTCCAGCGTCTACTCCGCGAAGGTCGCGAGCAGCGGTGTCGCCGAAGCCGACAAGTGGGTCGCTCGCCCCGGCCACTCCGAGCACCAGACCGGGTTGGGCACCGACGTCTCCCCCATCGGTGCCGCGAACTGCAGCTCCTACACCTGCATCGGCAGCACCCCGCAGGGTCGGTGGATCGCAGCCAACGCGTGGCGGTACGGCTTCGTCGTGCGCTACGAGAGCGGCCGCACCTCGACCACGGGTTACAGCCCTGAGCCGTGGCACCTGCGGTACGTGGGCAAGCCGCTGGCGCAGGACTACCACTCCGGTGGCTGGCACACGCTCGAGGACTACTTCGACCTGCCGGACGCGCCGAGGTACTGAACCACAGCCCAGGGCTCAGCTCCTCCTGCGAGTGCTGCAGCGACCTGGAAGCGTTGCCACCTCTCGAGCTCGACTACTTCTTGAGCGCGAAGTCCTCGAGCAGGCGACGACCGATGATCATCTTCTGGATCTCGGCGGTACCCTCCCCGATGAGGAGCATCGGCGCCTCGCGGTAGAGGCGCTCGATCTCGTACTCCTTGGAGTAGCCGTAGCCCCCGTGGATGCGGAACGACTGCTCGACGACGTTGGCGCAGTTCTCCGACGCCAGGTACTTGGCCATGCCGGCCTCGAGGTCGTTCCGCTTCCCGGCGTCCTTGAGCCGAGCGGCCTTGACCATCATCTGGTGGCTGGCCTCCACCCTGGTCGCCATGTCGGCGAGGCGGAACAAGATGCCCTGGTGCTCGGCGATCTTCTTGCCGAACGTCTCACGCTGCTGGGAGTAGGCGATCCCGAGCTCGAAGGCGCGCATCGAGACGCCGCAGGCGCGGGCGGCGACGTTGACCCGGCCGACCTCGACGCCGTCCATCATCTGGTAGAAGCCCTTGCCCGGCTCGCCGCCGAGGATCTGGGCCGACGTCGTCCGGTGCCCGTCGAGGACGAGCTCGGTCGTGTCGACGCCCTTGTAGCCCATCTTCTCGATCTTCCCGGGGATCGTGACGCCCTGGGCGGTCTCCCCGAACCCGGCCTCCTTCTCGACGAGGAAGGTCGTCATGTTCTTGTACACCGAGTCGGCACCGAGGTCCGTCTTCACCAGCACTGCAACGAGATTCGCGCTGCCACCGTTGGTCAGCCACATCTTCTGACCGGTGACCGTCCACTCGGTGGCGTCGCCCTCACCGCCGCCCCTGACCGCCTTGGACCTGATCGCCGAGACGTCCGAGCCGAGGCCCGGCTCGGACATCGAGAACGCGCCGCGCACCTCCCCCGTCGCCATCCGCGGCAGGTAGCGCTGCTTCTGCTCCTCGGTCCCGTGCTGGAGCAGCATGTAGGCGACGATGAAGTGGGTGTTGATGATCCCGCTGACCGACATCCAGCCGCGGGCGATCTCCTCGACGACGAGGGCGTAGGTCAGCAGGGACTCGCCGAGGCCGCCGTACTCCTCGGGGATCATCAGCCCGAAGATCCCCATCTCCTTCATGCCCTCGACGATCTCGGTCGGGTACTCGTCGGCGTGCTCGAGCTCCTGCGCCACCGGGATGATCTGCTCCTCGACGAACTCGCGGACGAGCTTGACCAGCTCGACCTGCTCGTCGGTCAGGCCATCGGTCTGCTGGAGTCGGGACATCCGAGGATCGCCACCTTGCGTTCGCGGGACTGGGCGCCTGCGAGATGCAGACCTTCCGCGAGTATGCCGAGCGGCCCGGCCCGGGCACAGGTCCACCGCGTGTGAGCCTCCCCACCCAGCACCGGAACCGGCGCAAAGATCTGGAGCAGGAAAACCGGTGGCGCGGCGCCACACCCCTCTGTCACGCTCTCACCGATACGCGCGTCGCACGAGGCCACGCGCCCCAGCTCCAGCCGGAAGAAACGGAGGGTCGAGATGTCCACGACTGTCCCGGGCACCACCCGTGCCCTCTCCCCTCTTCCGATGGAGTTCACCCATGCAGTTCCAGGAGTCCGCAGCCCCTCAGGGGTCTGACCTCTTCGCGTTCGACAGCCGACCCGACGACCCGCCCGAGGGCGAGCGCTGGTCGAGCTGGGACGGCGCCACGCACGGTCCCAAACCCCGACCCGACTGGGTCATCACCGCCCTCGCCGCCGTCGAGACCGACCTCGGGGTCCTCAAGACGGGCAAGGAGGCGGACGTCCACATCGTCCGACGCTGGGTCCCCGACGGCACGACGTCACCCGCCCTCGACAGCCTCCTCGCCGCCAAGCGCTACCGCACCGGCGAGCACCGGATGTTCCACCGCGACGCCGGGTACCACGAGGGGCGGAGGGTCCGCCGCAGCCGCGAGATGCGGGCCATGGCCCGGCGCACGGAGTTCGGTCGCGAGCTGTTGTCGGGCCAATGGGCGATGGCCGAGTTCGAGGCGCTGGGGACGTTGTGGGACATGGGGATTCCCGTTCCCTACCCGGTGCAGCTCGACGACCGCGAGATGCTCATGGAGTTCATCGGCGAGGACGGTGTGGCTGCCCCACGGCTCGCCCAGGCACGGCCTGCGGCCGACCTGCTGCCCGAGCTCTTCGAGCAGCTGCGCGCGGTGCTGGTCGCCCTCGCCGAGCGCGGCTGGACCCACGGCGACCTGTCGCCCTACAACGTCCTCCTGCACCACGAGCGCCTCGTCGTCATCGACTGGCCGCAGATCGTCGACATCATCGGCAACCCGCGCGGCTTCGAGTTCCTCGAGCGCGACGTCACGAACATGTGCCGCTGGTTCACGACGCGGGGCCTGGACGTCGACCACGGCGAGCTGCTCGGTGACCTCGTCGCCGCAGCCACCTCCCGGTGGTGAGAGGCGGGCCGGCCGTGCCGGTGCTCGTGGGACCCGCGTCAGTACACGGTCACCCGGCTGCCGATGGGCATGAGGCCGTTCGCCCAGATCATGTCCATCGCGGGGTTGCTGACGCGGGCACACCCGTGGGAGGCGGGGTAGCCGGGGATGGAGCCCGCCCCGTGGACCGCGATGCCGCCGTTGAAGTACCTCGGACGCCACAGGTCACCGAGGGGCCCCTTGTCGAGCCTGTCGACCGAGCGGAAGGTGCTGAACGTCCCGGCCGGCGTGGTGGCGACGTGCTCCACACCGTTGGACGTGTACCGCTCGCCGCTTCCCGTGCTCGTGTTGAGGATCGTCGTGACCCGCCCACCCCGGACGACGAGCAGAAGCTGGCGCGCCTTGTCGATCTCGATGCCGGTCCCGCCGAGGCGTGACTGCGGCCGGACACCGTTCTTGAGCGCTGCACGGGTCGACGGGCCGTAGACACCGTCACGCCCGAGCCCGGCTGCCTTCTGCAGGGCCATGACCGCCTGCGCGGTGAGCATGCCGAACTGGCCGTCGGCGCTGCCGTTCCAGTAGCCCAGGGACGTCAGTCGCTGCTGGACGGACCTGACGTAGGGGCCGGAGTCGCCGACGTGGAGGGTGTCCCCCTCGGTGGGCACAGGCTTCGGCTTCGGGGTGGCGGGGGCCGACGTGGTCGGCTTCGGCGCAGGCTTCGGGGCCGTGGACGTGGACGTGGGCGACGGTGTGGTGGTCGAGGGAGCCGGCGTCGTGGGACCAGCCGTGCTGGGCACCGACGTCGTCACCGAGGGCAGCGGCACCTCGGGGCTCGGCTCCTGCGTCGACCCGGTCTCCGGAGCCACCGGTGCCGGTTCGACCGGCGACGACGCCGCGGGCTCGGCAGCGGAGCTGCGGGGATCGCTGATCGACACCACCCCGCACCCGGCCAGCACCGTGGTGGCGGCCAGGAGGCCGGCCGCGAGGGCCGTTCCCCGTCGGGTCGTGCGGGTGGTCGAGCCGAATCGCTGGTGGAGCATCGTGTGCCTCTCGTCGCTGCGCGGTCGAGGTGTGCTGTTCGAGACCTCACTCAGGGTGACGCACCAGCTGCCCGACCGGTTGTCCCCGACACGTGTCGTTGCCGACTCGAGACCTGCTCCCGGTCGGTGCCGCATCCCCCCGGACATGGCGCGGTCGCCCTCCCCCCGAGGGCGACCGCACTCACCTAGACGCGGACCCGGGACGAAAGGTTGCCTCCGGTTCGAAAGTTTTTTCTCAGCCTCTCGGGGCGGTCCCGGTGACGGCCGCGTGGACGGTCAGGACCCGGCGGGCGGTGTCGACGTGCAGGCTCTCGACCATCTTGCCGCCGTAGGTCACGACCCCGGCGCCGGCGCCGTCCTCCCAGGCCTGCAGGATCCCGCGGGCCTCCTCCACCGCCGCCGCGCTGGGTGCGAACACCTCGTTGCAGGGCTCGACCTGACCGGGGTGGACGAGGGTCTTTCCGTCGAAGCCCAGCTGCCGGGCCTGCAGGCACTCGGCGGCGAACCCCTCGGCGTCCCGCACGTCGTTGTAGACGCCGTCGAGGATCGCGGTGCCGGTCGCGCGGGCGGCGAGCAGGCACAGCCCCAGACCGGTGAGCAGCGGCTGGCGCCCCGGCACGTGCTCGGCTTGCAGCTCCTTGGCCAGGTCGTTGGTCCCCATCACGAGCACGGTGAGCCGCTCGGAGGCGGCAGCGATCTCCTCGCAGTGCAGCATCGCCGCGGGCGTCTCTACCATCGCCCACAGGGACGTGCGGTCCGGCGCGCCTGCCGCCTCCATCGCCGCGACGAGGTCACGGACCTCCTGCGCGGAGCCGACCTTGGGGACGACGACGGCGTCGGGTCCCGCGGCGCACGCGGCGGCGAGGTCCTCGTCGTGCCACTGCGTGCCGGTGCCGTTGATCCGGATCGTCACCTCGCGGGAGCCGTACTCCCCGGATCGCGCTGCGGCGCAGGCGTTCTCACGAGCCTGCTCCTTGGCGTCAGGGGCCACCGCGTCCTCGAGATCGAGGATCAGCGCGTCGACCGGGAGGGTCTTGGCCTTCTCCAGGGCGCGTTCGTTGGAGGCCGGCATGTAGAGGACGGACCGACGAGGCCGGTATGCCGCCTGGCCGCCGTCCGCGCGGAGGTCGCCCATCAGGAACCCTCCCCCTCGGACGACGGTGACTGCGCTGCATACGCCTGCGCCAGAACAGGATCCGTCGCTGCGAGGCGCTCGGCGAGCTCGAGCATCACCTGGCACTGCTTGAGGCTCGCGTCGTCCTCCATCTTCCCGTCGAGCATGACGGCGCCGGTGCCGTCACCCATCGCCTCGACGACCCGACGGGCGTGCGCGACGTCCTCGGGCGACGGGCTGAAGACGCGCTTGGCGATCTCGACCTGCACCGGGTGCAGCGACCACGTGCCCACGCACCCGAGCAGGAACGCGTTGCGGAACTGGTCCTCGCAGGCGACCACGTCGGCGATGTCCCCGAAGGGGCCGTAGTAGGGGAAGATCCCGTGCATCGCGCAGGCGTCGACCATCCGCGCGATCGTGTAGTGCCACAGGTCCTGCTGGTAGGTGGCGCGGGACGCGTGCACCGCGTCGTCGACACCGGTCGGCGGGTCCTGGCGGACGAGGTAGCCCGGGTGCCCACCTCCCACACGGGTCGTCTTCATCCGACGGTCGGCGGCGAGGTCGGCCGGGCCGAGCGACATGCCCTGCATCCGGGGGCTGGCGCCGGCGATCTCCTCGACGTTCGCGACGCCGCGGGCGGTCTCGAGGATGGCGTGCACGAGGATCGGTCGGGTCAGCCCTGCCTTCGCCTCCAGCTGGGCGAGCAGCCGGTCGACGTAGTGGATGTCCTCGGGCCCCTGCACCTTCGGCACCATGACCACGTCGAGCGTGTCGCCGATCTCGGTGACCAAAGTGGTGAGGTCGTCCAGGGCCCACGGGCTGTCGAGGCTGTTGATCCTCGTCCAGAGCTGGGTGGACTCGCCGAAGTCGGTCGCCTTCGCGATGGCGACGAGCCCGGCGCGGGCAGCCTCCTTGCGGTCCGCCTTGACGGCGTCCTCGAGGTTGCCCAGCAGGACATCGACGGTGCCGACCATCGCCGGGACCTTGGCTGCCATCTTCTCGTTGCTCGGGTCGAAGAAGTGGATGACCCTCGAGGGCCGCGAGGGGACCTGCGTCAGGGGCGCCGGAGCACCCACGGCCAGGGGGGCGAAGAAGTCCTTGGGGCTGCGCACGCGGCGACGCTAGCAGCGACGGTCGCACCGCGGTTATGACAGAGTTCACGTGTGACCGACACCGCTCCCGAGCAGCCCGGGACGGCCCCGCGGGAGGGCGCAGGGCCGCGGGCCGAGGCGTCGCCCAAGGTGTCGTCGGAGGCGTCGTCGGGGACGCCCGCCCCCTCCCTCAACGTCACAGCCCTCTTCGCGGAGGCAGCCACCAAGTCCGGCCTCATGTGGGTCCAGCCCCCGGGTGACCGGGCCTGGCCGTTCTGGCACGCGTGGGCGGACGAGACGGTCTACGTCGTGTCCGGTCCGGGCGAGCAGACGCTGCCGTGGCTCCCGGACCAAGTCACCCTCCTCCTGCGCAGCAAGGACACCGGCGGTCGGTTGCTCACGGTCTCCGCGACCGTCCGTGAGGTGCGCCCCGACGACGAGCGGTGGATGCCTGCGACGGACGCCCTCAGGGCCTCGCGGCTCAACGCCACCGACAACCTCGTCGACCGCTGGGCCGGTGAGTGCACGGTCCGGGCCCTCACGCCCTACGGCGCGCCGCTCGAGGCACCCGGCAGCTACGGCACGGGATCCGGCGCCGCGCCCGTCCCGGCGTCGGACGCGACGACCTCCCGGTGGCGTCCGTGGCACTGGCGTGGACGGCCGCGACGTCGACGTGGCAGCCCTCGTGCCGACAGCGGGCACACCCATGGTGGCAACCACCTCCCTGCTGCCGACTGACCAGCCGGATAGCCTTGCGGCGTGAGCACTCCGTCGCGTGTCTTCGTGGGCCGCCTGACCAGCCTGAGCGTGTTCGACCCGCTCGGTGACCAGGTGGGCCGGGTCCGCGACGTCGTCGTCACGTTCGGCGCCTCGCGGCGCCGTCCGCGCGTGATCGGACTGGTCGTCGAGGTGCCCGGACGGCGGCGGGTGTTCGTCCCGATGACCCGGGTGACGTCGGTCGACGGCGGACAGGTCATCACCACCGGCTTGGTCAACATGCGCCGCTTCGAGCAGCGCACCAACGAGGTCCTCGTCATGGCCGAGATCCTCGAGCGCACGGTCACCGTGGCCGACCCCGAGGGCGCCTACACGGCGACCGTCGAGGACGTCGCCATCGAGCGCGAGCGCAGCCGTGACTGGTCGATCTCGAAGGTCTTCGTCCGGCAGGGCGGCGGCCGCACCTCGATCGGTCCGTTCCGGCGGCGGCGCGGTGCGACCGTGCTCGTCCCGGTCGAGGACGTCACGGGCATCCACCAGTCCTCGGGCGGCCAGTCGGCGGCGATGCTGCTGGAGACCTACGACGACCTCAAGTCCGCCGACCTCGCCGACGTCATCCACGACCTGTCGCCCAAGCGTCGTGCCGAGGTCGCCGAGGCGATGGACGACGACAAGCTCGCCGACGTCCTCGAGGAGCTGCCGGAGGACGACCAGGTCGAAATCCTCGACTCCCTGCCCGCCGAGCGCGCCGCCGACGTCCTTGAGGCCATGGAGCCCGACGACGCCACCGACCTCCTGCACAACCTCACCTCCGAGAAGCAGGAGGAGCTGCTCCAGCTCATGGAGCCCGACGAGGCCGCCGACCTGCGACGCCTGCTGACCTACGACGAGGAGTCGGCCGGCGGCATGATGACCACCGAGCCGGTCATCCTCGGGCCGGAGGCGTCGATCGCGGAGGCCCTGGCGGTCGTGCGACGCGTCGAGCTCTCCCCCGCACTGGCCTCGACGATCTACGTCTGCCGCGCCCCGCACGAGACGCCCTCGGGCAAATATCTCGGGATGGTCCACATCCAGCGACTCCTGCGCGAGCCCCCGCACGGCTCGATCGGGAGCATCCTCGACAAGGAGATCGAGCCGCTGACGGCGGAGGCCCCCCTCGGCCAGGTCACCCGCATGCTGGCGACCTACAACCTCGTCGGCGTGCCTGTCGTCGACGAGGACGGGCGCCTCGTCGGCGCCGTCACCGTGGACGACGTGCTCGACCACATCCTCCCCGACGACTGGCGCGAGGAGCGGCACGAGGTGACCCGTGGCTGAGCGTCCCAACCGCAACAACGCGGCGCGGCTGGACCAGCCGCGCGAGACGCGTCGCGCCCTGCTGCCTCGCCCCTCGGTCAACCAGGAGACGTTCGGCGTCTGGAGCGAGCGGTTCGCCCGCTTCATGGGGACGCCGCGCTTCCTCATCTACATGACGTTGTTCGTCATCGCCTGGATCGGCTGGAACGCCTTCGGGCCGGTCGACCTGCGCTGGGACCCCTACGCCTTCATCTTCCTCACGCTCATGCTCAGCCTGCAGGCCTCGTACGCAGCCCCGCTGATCCTGCTCGCCCAGAACCGTCAGGCGGACCGCGACCGGGTCGCCCTGGAGCAGGACCGTGCTCGCGACGAGCGCAACCTCGCCGACACCGAGTTCCTCACCCGTGAGGTGGCGGCCCTGCGCCTGGCCATGCGTGACACCGCCACCCGCGACTTCGTCCGTTCCGAGCTGCGCAGCCTCCTCGAGGAGCTGGACGAGCGCAGCCTGGAGTCGCGACGGCGTGAGGGAGATGACAACCGGGGCGGGGCGACCGGTTCTTCGCGGGACACGTCCGCGACCTAGCATGGGGGCATGCCCCACCCCGCAGCACCTGTGACCGACGATGCCCTCCACCAAGCCCTCGCGACGGTCATCGACCCCGAGATCCGCAAGCCGGTCACCGAGCTCGGCATGGTCGAGAGCTGCACGGTGGACGAGACCGGCCGGGTGGCCGTCACCATCCTGCTGACCGTCTCCGGCTGCCCCATGAAGGACACGCTGACCAAGGACACCACCGCGGCCCTGGCGAAGGTCCCCGGCGTGAGCGCCGTCGACGTGACGCTGGGCGTGATGAGCGACGAGCAGCGCACCACCCTGCGCCAGCAGCTGCGCGGCGGGGTGGCCGAGCGGGAGATCCCCTTCGCGCGGCCCGGGTCCCTGACCCGTGTGTATGCCGTGGCCTCCGGCAAGGGCGGCGTCGGCAAGTCCTCGGTCACCGTCAACCTCGCGGCGTCCCTGGCCCAGAGCGGCCTGCGCGTCGGTGTCGTCGACGCCGATGTCTACGGCTTCTCCGTGCCCCGCATGCTCGGCGTGGAGCACCGGCCCACCCAGGTCGACGACATGATCCTGCCGCCGATCAGCCACGAGGTGAAGGTCATCTCGATCGGGATGTTCGTGCCCGGCAACCAGCCGGTCGTCTGGCGCGGACCGATGCTGCACCGGGCGCTCCAGCAGTTCCTCGGCGACGTCTTCTGGGGCGACCTCGACGTCCTGCTCCTCGACCTCCCGCCGGGCACCGGTGACATCGCGATCTCGGTGGCCCAGCTCATCCCCGGCGCGGAGATCCTCGTCGTGACGACCCCGCAGCAGGCGGCGGCCGAGGTCGCCGAGCGTGCCGGCTCGATCGCCCTCCAGACGCACCAGCGCATCGTCGGCGTCATCGAGAACATGTCGTGGCTCGAGCTGCCCGACGGCTCCCGGCAGGAGATCTTCGGCTCCGGGGGTGGCCAGCGGGTCTCCGAGTCGCTCACCCGCGCCGTCGGGGCGGACGTGCCGCTGCTCGGCCAGATCCCGCTCGACACCAACCTGCGCGAAGGTGCCGACGAGGGTGTGCCGGTCGTCCTGCGCAACCCCGAGTCCGCTGCCGCCGTGGCCCTGCGGGGCATCGCCCGTGGTCTCGGCACCCGCTCGCGCGGGCTCGCGGGGCGTTCCCTGGGCCTGTCCCCCGTCGGTCGCTGACCGAACGCGTCAGGTCGCGTCGACGTCGTACGGCGTGGCCCGCGACGGGTCGTGCGCCACGGCCGCCGGAGCCCCGGCGGCCTGCGTGCTGTCGTCGTCGGCGTCGGGCTCCAGGAGCGCCTCGCGGACGATGCGGCGCGGGTCGTACTGCCGCGGGTCGTACTGCTGCCAGTTGATGTCGTCGAACTCGGGCCCCATCTGCTCGCGCAGCTGGCCCTTGGCACCCTCGGCCATCGAACGGGCCTGCCGGACGAACCGACCCAGCTTCGCGGCGTAGTCGGGCAGCCGTTCCGGGCCGAGGATGACCACGGCCAGGACGATCAGGGCGATGAACTCCCACCCACCGATGTCGAGCACTGCGCCTCCGTTCTAGCTGCCGGAGGTTCCCGACAGGGTGACTGTGACGCTGATCGTCTCACTTCCGCGCTTGAGCTTCATCGGCACGGCGTCCCCGACGCTCTTGGCACGGATCGCGACGACGAGGTCATCGGCGTCCGAGACGGGTCGGCCGTCGAACTCGACGATGACGTCGCCGGGCTTGATGCCGGCCTTGTCGGCGGGACCGTCCTTGCTCACCGGGTCGCCGCCGGTGCCGGAGCCGTCGGCCAGGATCTTCACGCCGCTGCCGGTGTACTGCCGGTCGAGCACGACCCCGATGATCGGGTGCTCGGCCTTGCCGGTCTTGATGAGCTGCTCGGCGGTCTTGGCGACCTGGTCGCTCGGGATGGAGAACCCGACCCCGATGTTGCCCGACTGCACGTCGGCCGCCCCCGGGATGCGCGCGATGGCGGAGTTGATGCCGATCACGTGCCCCTGCATGTCCAGCAGCGGGCCGCCGCTGTTGCCGGGGTTGATCGCGGCATCGGTCTGGATCGCGTTGATGAACGACTGCTGGTCGCCGTCGCCGCCGGGGCTCACCGGTCGGTTGAGGGCGCTGACGATGCCCGAGGTGACGCTGGACTCCAGGCCGAGGGGTGCACCGACCGCGATGACCTGGTCACCGACGACGACGTCCTTGGACGACCCGATGACCAGCGGCACGAGGTCCGTGCGGTCGGTCTTGAGCACGGCCAGGTCGTAGGAGCTGTCGCGGCCGACGATGGTGGCCTCGATCTCGGTGCCGTTGGAGAGCTCCACCGCGATGGTGCCCCCGTCGGCCGCGCTGGCCACGACGTGGTTGTTGGTGATGATGTGGCCGTCCCGGTCGAGCACGAAGCCCGACCCGGTGCCGGCACCGTCCGCACCCTTGACCTTGATGGTCACGACGCTCGGCAGCGCCTTGGCGGCGATGTTGGCGATGCTGCCCTCGGGACGAGCGGTCGCCCCTGCTCCGACCGACGGGATCGAGGTGCCGGTGCGGTCGAGGTTGCCGAAGCCGATCCGGTCCGTCGCACCCAGCCACCCCCCGAACATCCCACCGAGGGTCGCGGCCACGAGGGCGGACACGGCGGCGACGGCCACCAGCGCGCCCCAGCCGGGGCCCTTCTGGTGGGGCGCACTCGTGGCGACGGGCTGGCCGCCCACCCAGTGAACCTGCTGGCTGGGGTACCCGGCGTCGGCGCTGGCCGCGGAGATGGGGTCCCACCCGGCGCCCGGGGCGGCGGTCGACGGACCACCCGAGGAGCTGCCCGAGGAGCTGCCCGAGGAGCTGCCCGAGGAGCTGCCCGGAGCGACGGCGGGCGTGGTGCCCGGCGCGCCGGCCGAGGCGTCGGAGGTGGTGTCCCGGTCGCCCTGGGTCGGCCAGCCCGTGGGCTCGCTGGCCCACACCGGAGTCTGGGCGGCCCCGTCCGGGGCGCGAGAGATCTCCTGGGTGTGCGACAGGTCGACGGGCTGGGTGTGGTCGTGCGGCGCGGGAGCCGGCGCCGCGGCGCCATACGGCTGCTCGGTCGCACCCGTGGCGGGAGCGGCGGCGCGCGGCGGCGCCCACGGATCCCACACCGGTTCGGGAGCGGCGGCGGGCTCAGCCGCACCGGCCGAAGCCGGCGCCTCGGGTCGGGCCTCGGTCGCGGGGACGGACGCGTCGGTGGCAGGGGCCGGCACGTGGCCCTCCTGCCGGTCCGCCTCGTGACCGGGCTGGTCGCTGGTCGGGGGACGCTCGTCGCTCATGGGGTCGATTGTGCCGAACCCAGCCGTGCCGCGCCCACGTCGGGGGCAGAACGGGTGGGCTGCGTGCTCCGCGGGGGCGTCGCCGGCGTCCGCGTCCCGAGGACCGGGACGGTGAAGGCGGCGGTGGCGAAGCCGGGAGCGGGCCTTGCCCGCTGGACGGTGCCGGGGGTGACGCTCGTGGGGGTGGGCGAGGTCAGGCTGCCACCGGTCACCACCAGGCTCCAGGCGGCCGCCGCGGTGGCGCCGGCGGCGAGGCCGGCGAAGACGGTGGCCCGCCGGGCGGACCGGTGCATGGCCGGGGCGCCGCGGTCGACGACGGGGACGGGCGCGGTCGGCACGGGGGGCACCATCGGCAGCGACCAGGCTGCGCGGGCAGATCGGTCGGCGAGGGCGTGACCGGGTGGCGCCGCACCGGCGGCACCGGGGTCGTTCGCCATCGCGAGGAGCATCCCCCGCAGGTCGCCCGGGACGCCGGGGGCCGACGGCGAGCGCAGCGACGCCAGCACGCGACGCTCCTCGTCCACCGCTGCGCGGCAGCAGGTGCAGGCCACGACGTGCCGGTCCCACTTGAGCAGGCTGGCAGTGTCCATGACCCGATCCGCGTACGCGGTCAGGTCGGCACCGAGGCAGCGGGCGCCGGGCAGGCCGAGCCGGCTCACCGCGACCCCGGGACCGCGCGGCGGATCACCGGGAGACGTCGCCGGGCAGCAGGGACGGGGGTGCGGTCGATGTCCAGGGCCGGGCGGTCCAGGGTCGGGTCGCGGTGGGCGAGGGCCTCACGCAGCTGCGCGCGCCCACGGTGGATGCGCGAGCGCACCGTGCCGAGCTTGACCCCGAGCGTGGTGGCGATCTCCTCGTAGGACAGGCCCTCGATGTCGCACAGGACGACCGCTGCCCGGAAGTCGGGCGACAGGGCGTCGAGCGCACGCTGCACGTCGTCGTCGAAGTGGGTGGCGTCGTACGCCGCCTCAGGGCCTGCCTCCCGGGTGGGCAGGCGGGCCGCGCTCTCGTCGGACAGGGCGTCGAACCGGATGCGCTGCTTGCGTCGCATCTTGTCGAGGAAGACGTTGGTGGTGATGCGGTGCAGCCAGCCCTCGAAGGTGCCGGGCTGGTAGCTGTGCAGGGACCGGAACACGCGGATGAACACGTCGTGGGTCAGGTCCTCGGCGTCGTGCGGGTTGCCGGTGAGGCGGTAGGCCAGGCGGTAGACGCGGGCAGAGTGCTGCTCGACGATCTCCTCCCACGTCGGGGGCACCCAGGCGGGGGCCTCCTGGACGTCACCGTGGACATCCTGCCGGGCCGGGCCGATCGTGTCGGTCGCGGTCACGTCCCTCACCTCCGTCGGGCGCCGTTGCGGCGCTCACACCATGCATTCGGTCCAGACGACCGACTGGCTTGCATGGTTCCCCAACAACCTGAGCGTTTCCTGTATGCCGCGGGGGCCAGAGCGGTGCGCTCGCGGCAGTAGGGTTTCCCGCATGAGTGCACAGAAGCCGGCCAGCTGGGCCTACGCCGAGGAGTTCGTCACCGAGAACGAGGTGATCGAGAACGCCCGCCGTCGCGGCGAGGAGCTCGGCGCGACCCCGGTCGGCAACGGCGCCGGTGTGCTGCTCCGCCTTCTCGCGGCCGCGGTGAAGGCTCGCTCGGTCGTCGAGATCGGCACCGGCGCGGGCACCTCCGGCCTCTGGATGCTCCAAGGGATGCCCGACGACGGCATCCTCACGACCATCGACGTCGAGGCCGAGCACCAGGGCGTCGCCAAGAAGGCCTACGCCGAGGCCGGGGTCGCCCACCAGCGGACCCGCGTCATCACCGGCCGGGCCCTGGACGTCCTGCCCCGCATGACCGACGGCGCCTACGACATGGTCGTGGTCGACGGCGACAAGGGCGAGTACCCCGAGTACGTCGACCACGCGATCCGCCTGCTGCGCTCGGGCGGCGTGCTGGTGCTCGACAACATGCTGTGGCATGACAAGGTCGCCGATCCGGCTGCGCGCGACGACCAGACGACCGTCCTGCGCGACCTCGGCAAGAAGCTGCGGGACGACGACCGGCTGGTCCCCGCCCTGCTGCCCGTCGGCGACGGCGTGCTGGCGGCCGTCAAGCGCTGACGCAGGCCGCCTCCCGTCTGCTCGTGCGAGCGCCGCACCACCCGGTCAGAGTGGTGCGGCGTTCGCACGTCGTGTGCCTGCGCTCAGGCGGTGCCGGGACCGGGACCTCGACGGAACTGCCCGGGCCCCTCGGCGATCGCCACGACCTCGAACGGCTCCATGAGGATCGGCGGCGAGCCGATGATGGCGCTGCCGGCCGACTCTGCGGCCGTCTCGGCGAACTCCTTGAGGAAGTCGTCGCGGTAGACCTGCTGGTCGAAGACGTAGGTGCCCTCGAACCACTGGCCCTCGACCATCCGCCAGGTCTTGAACGCCAACCCGTCGAGGAACATGAACTTCGCCATCGACGTGCCGACGACGTAGTCGCGCAGCGACGTGGCGACGTCCTTCGGGGCGTTCTCGAGCGACCAGCGCACCGACAATCCGTATCCCGCGTTCATGACATCTCCTCCAGCCAGGTGAGCAGCAGGCGGGCTCCGAAGCCCGTCCCGCCCTTGGTCAGGAGTCCGCGGTCGACGTCGGAACGACCCACCCCGGCGATGTCGAGGTGCGCCCAGCGTCGCTCGCCCACGAACTCGCGCAGGAACAATGCTGCCGTGATCGAGCCGGCGCCGACGGGAGTGCCCGCGATGTGGTTGACGTCCGCCACCTCGCTGTCGAGCGCGAAGCGGTAGTCGTCCACGAGCGGGAACGGCCACAGCAGCTCGCCGGTCGCCCGACCTGCTGCGACCAGGGCGTCGCTCAGTGCGTCGTCCGTGGCGTACACGGGAGCCATGGAGCGCCCCAGGGCGACGCGGGCGGCCCCGGTGAGGGTGGCGATGTCGAGCAGGACGTCCGGCTCGAGGTGCGCGTCCGCGTAGGCGAGGGCGTCGGCCATGACGATCCGGCCCTCGGCGTCGGTGTTGCCGATCTCGACCGTCCGGCCGCCGTACATGGTGAGGACGTCGGAGGGCCGGTAGGCGCTGCCGCTCACCGCGTTCTCCGCCAGCGCGAGGAGCCCGGTGACGCGTACCGGCAGGTCGAGGATCGCGCAGGCCTCGAGCACCGCGAGCACGATGGCGGAGCCCGACATGTCGGTCTTCATGGCGAGCATGCCCTCGGCAGGCTTGATGTCGAGCCCACCGGTGTCGAAGGTGATCCCCTTGCCGACCAGGACCACGTGGGGAGTCGTCGCCGTGGCGCCCGCCGGGACGTGCGCGAGCTGGACGAGGCGGGGCGGGGTGGCCGAGCCGGCGCCCACGGCGAGGATGCCGCCGAAGCCCTCTGCCTTCAGCTCCCGCTCGCTCCAGACCTTGACGTCCAGACCTGCGCGGCGGCCCACCACGCGGGCCTGCGCCGCCATCCACGCGGGGTTCTTGGTGTTGGAGGGCACGACGGCGAGGTTGCGGGCCAGCATCGTCGCCCGGGCGCGCGTCACCGCCCGGCTGCAGACGACCTCGTCGAACTCGCCGGCGAGGGTCACCTCGGCGGCCGGCCGGCTCGCCGGCTTGGCGTCGGTCCCCAGCCACCGGGGGGAGGTGAAGCCCCCTAGGGCGATGCCCTCGACGAGCGCTGCCTGGCCCTCGGCGCTGAGCCCGCTGACGGCCACGACCAACGAGGTGCGACCGCGGCCCGCGCGACCGAGCGCCGCACCTGCGGTGCGCAGCGCGTCCGGGGCCCCGTCACCGAGACCGACGAGCAGCACGGTTCGGGCTGCGCGCTCCCCCGGCACCAGCTGGAGGCGCGTGACGGCCCCGGCCTCGCTGCTCGGCTCGTGGGCGGCCTGGACCTCGCTGACATCGAGCCCGACGACCTGCAGGACAGCCGCGACGTCCTCGCCGGAGGGCAGCCCGCCGGCGTGGACCGGCACGGCCAGGACGAGGTCGGTCGGGTCGAGGTCGGCCAGGACGTCGGCGAGCGGGTCGGGCCGCAGGGACCACGAGCTGGACGGGGGGTCGAGCAGTTCAGGTGCAGGCACGGCCCTGACCCTACCCACCGGCGGGGAGCACGCTCCATACCCGTGCCGGGGGCCGCACGGGCGGGTGGCCCGGCCGGGCCCGGACGTGCGAGGACCCCCTCCGGACGGTGCCGGAGGGGGTCCTCGAAAGGTGTGGAGGCGGGGCTACTTCAGGCCTTCGCAGTTGTCGATGGCCTCACCCAGCGCGCGGACCTCGTCGGGGGTCATCTCGACGACGAGACGGCCACCACCCTCGAGGGGCATGCGCAGCACGATGCCGCGACCTTCCTTGGTCACCTCGAGCGGGCCGTCGCCAGTCCTCGGCTTCATTGCCGCCATGGGTGTGTCCCTTCCGTTTGGCGTGGTTTGCTGCTGGGCACGCGGGTCCACGCCAGTGCTTGAGTTCCGCCCGTGCGTGCCAGATTTGCTCCATTATCCCGTGAACCCGCTCACAGGCGAAATCCGGGTCGGGGGTGAGACCTCGGGGCCTCGGTGAGCGCAGGGCATGATGTCCCGCATGGCCCAGAGCACCGTCGCACCGCAGACCCCGAACGAGCCCGTCGTCGTCGAGCGCGAGGGCGCCGTGGCGACGGTCCGCCTCAACCGGCCGGAGGCGATGAACTCCCTCGACACCCCGACGAAGGAGGCGCTGCTGACGGCGCTGACCGACGTCGCCGCCGACGCCACGGTGCGGTGCGTCGTGCTCACTGGCAGCGGCCGGGCGTTCTGCGTGGGACAGGACCTCAAGGAGCACATCCGGCTCCAGCAGAGCGACGACCCGTCGCTGTGGGAGACCGTCCCGAAGCACTACAACCCCATCGTCGAGCTGCTCACGACGATGAACAAGCCGGTCGTGGCCGCCCTCAACGGCGTCGCCGCGGGCGCCGGTGCCGCCTTCGCCCTGGCGGCGGACTTCCGCGTGATGGTCGACACCGCGGGGTTCAACCTGGCCTTCGCCGGGATCGCCCTGTCGTGCGACTCGGGTTCGTCGTGGAGCCTGCAGCGGCTCGTCGGTCCTGCGCGGGCCAAGGAGCTGCTGCTGCTCCCCCGGACCGTGCCAGCCGACGAGTGCCTCGCCCTCGGCATCGTCACGCGCGTGGTCGCGGCCGACGAGCTCGAGCCCACGGTCCGCGAGCTCGCGACGACGCTGGCCTCCGGTCCGACCCTGGCCTACGGCTCGATCCGCAACGCGGTGGCCTTCAGCGCCGGTCACGGGCTGAGCGAATCCCTGGAGCGCGAGGGCGAGTACATGGCCCTGACGGGCGCCAGCGCCGACCACAAGGCCGCCGTGGCGGCGTTCCTCGCCAAGGAGAAGCCCACCTTCACCGGGGCGTAGCCGCCACCGTTCAGCCGGCCGCCACAGGTCAGGGAGGTGCCGCCGCCCACGGGGTGTAGGTCAGCAGGGTGCAGGTGAACCAGAACATGCCCCCGAGCAGCGCCAGCGCGACGACCGCCACCCGCCGACGCCAGTGCGGGACGACCCGCTCACCGGTCGAGGTGCGCATCGCGACCGAGGCGACCAGCGCGGCGATCGGGAAGTCGAGGAGCAGGAAGCGCCACATGCTCGTGATCGGGCGGACGACGGCGAGCAGGTAGAGCGGGTAGGCCAGCGCCCAGACCCGCAGCTCGATCGCCAGCCACCGCCCGTGCCGGCCGAGGATGAGGGCGATGTAGGTGGCGACGAGCCCGACCAGGACCGTCACCCCCACCACGCCGTGGGCCTCCCAGGCCCACGACAGCCACAGGACGAAGGGACCGGACTCCGGCTTCTGGCCCCACGCGGCCTGCACGTCGAAGAACGCCGTCGGCAACCCGCTGGCGATCCCTACGACGACGGGCCACGCGACCGAGGAGGCGCCGGTCGCCACGAGCATCAGGGCGGCGCTCCAGCGCTGGCTGCGCAGTGGTGTCGTGCCCGCGGCGCGGTCCTCGCGCCAGCGCAGCACGAGGTGGGCGATGGCGGCGCAGGCGATGGCCGGCGCCGCGGCCCGCGTGAAGCCCAGCGCGATCGCGAGCAGGGCCACGAGCGCGTACTGCCGGCGCATGAGCAGCAACAGCGAGGCGGCGATGAGCACTCCGGCGAGCGCCTCGGTGTACGGCATGACGAGGATCGAGGTCGCGGGGTACAGGCACCACAGGATCCCGGCGACGAGCGCCAGGCGCTCGCGCGCCGGCTGCGGGGCGGCGTGCATCGCGAAGTTGAGGCACTTCCAGACCAGGATCGTGCACAGTCCGCCGAGCACGAGGTTGAGCAGGACCGCTGCCACCTCGAAGGACAGCCCGGTGAGCATGAGGACACGCACCAGCATCGGGAAGGCCGGGTAGAACGCCCAGGCGCTGTAGGTCAACAGCCCGGTGTCCGGGTCCGCAGGGAGCGGGACGGGGTAGCCGTCCTCGGCGACCCGGCGGTACCAGACGCTGTCCCAGCCGGACAGGATGTCGCCGACCGTGGGCTCGAGGTGGCCCACCCCCGCCGGGGTCTGGAACCACGTCGCGGCCACCGCCATGCTGACGAGCACGACGACCCTCGTGGCGGCATACCAGAGCAGCAGGAACACGACCGGGCGGCGCAGGGCCCACCCCGCGGCGGCGCTGCGCCCCTCGGAGGTGAGCAGGGACGTGGTCAGCAGCGACGGCACGCTGCGGACGCGGGCGACGGCGGTCACGGCGGGTAGTCCGACGGCGGGTGGTAGACGAGCAACTTCCAGATCCAGGCGGCCTGGCCGACGGTGCCGGCCACCACGAGGAAGCCGACGCGCACCGCGAGGTGGCGTGCGACGCGGTCGAGCCAGCCCCCGCCGAGGACGACCACGAGCAGCGGGAACAACGGGAGGGCGTACCGGAAGATGCTCGTGAAGGGGTCGAGCACGAAGGCGAGGTACGCCGGGTAGGCCAGGCACCACACCCGCAGCTCGGGGCCGAGCCTGGTGGCCCAGGGCCCGCAGGTCAGCACGACGATCGTCGTGACCAGGGCTGCGAGGCCGACCGGCCCGTAGACGGCGGCACCGTCGAAGTCGCGGAAGGCCCACTGCGACATCCCGAGCCAGGGCTTGAGCGGCGTGATCTCCCCACCGGCCCGCCAGGCCGCCATGGTGTCGGTGTAGGCGCTGCGCGAGCCGGTGACCTGCCACGCGATGAGCGGCCACAGGACCGCCCCGACGGCGGACGTGCCGAGGGCGGCCAGCGCGGCGAGGAGCTCGCCGCGGGTGACGTTCTGCTGGCGGCGCCGACGCCACAGCAGCAGGACCGACACGGCGACCACGAGGACGACGGGCACGGCGATGGGCCGGGTGAGCCCCAGGAGCAGGGAGAGCCCGGCGACCATCCCCCAGCTGCGCCGGACGAGCGCCCACAGCAGCGCGCAGAGGACGAGCATGGCCAGCGACTCGGTGTAGGCGAGCTGGAGCGACACCGACGCCGGGAACGCCGCCCACACGGCCACCGCGCCGAGGGCGACCCTGTCGCCCACCTTCTCGGCCAGCAGGCGGGCCATCAGGATGCTCGCGCCCAGACCGGCCACGAGGGCCAGCGTCGAGGCCACGACGGGGAACCCGAGACCGGTCGCCGCCATGAGCATCCGAGCCAGGAGCGGGAACAGTGGGTAGAAGGCCCAGGCGTTCTGGGTCACCCGCCCCGTGGTCTGGTCGACCGGCAGCGGGTCGGGGTACCCCTGGAGCGCGACGTTGCGGTACCAGCTGCCGTCCCACAGCACGGTCATGTCGATGGGCTCGACGGTCGGCCCTGTCCAGTCGAGCATGACGTCCTGGTCGCGGCTGGCCAGGACCAGCAGGAGCGCGGAGACGGCGCGCAGGACGAGGTAGGTCAGGGCGACCTTGACCGTCAGGGACCGTGCGAAGGCCGGGCCTCTCCGGCGCCGGTCGGTGCCGACGGAGGTGGCGGCGGGGCGGGTGTCCCGACCGGTGTCCGGGCTGCCGGCCGGGCTGGTCACGACAGGCCCCGGGTCACCTCGGGGCCCGCGCCCGAGCGGTGGCACCCCACGACGTGGTCGTCGACGAGGCCGCACGCCTGCATCGCGGCATACATCGTCGTGGGACCGACGAAGACGAAGCCGGCCTTCTTGAGGCCCTTGGCGAGGGCGATGCTCTCCGGCGAGGTCGCGCGGAAGTCCTCGGCCGACCTGGGCGGGGTGTGCTCCGCGGGCGCGTGGGACCAGACGAACGCGTCGAGCCCCCCGTGCTCGCGCAGCGCGAGGACCGCTGCGGCGTTGCGGATGGCGGCCTCGACCTTCAGGCGGTTGCGGACGATTCCGACATCGGCCATCAGCCGCTCGCGGTCACGGTCGCCGAAGGTGGCGACCACCTCGGGGTCGAACCCGGCAAAGGCGGCGCGGAACGACTCGCGCTTGCGCAGGATGGTGATCCACGACAGCCCCGACTGGAAGGCCTCCAGGGTGAGGCGCTCGTACAGCGCCTGCTCACCGTGGACGGGCACGCCCCACTCGGTGTCGTGGTAGGTCAGGTAGTCCGGCGCGGACCCCGCCCACGCGCACCGGGGCAGCCCGTCCGGACCGACGACCAGCCCACTCACCGGGACCGCCCGGGGGCCGCCGACACCTCGACCGCCCGGGCGAGCATGGCGTCGATGGCACGCCCGTAGAGCCACGCGCTGGCGCGGTCGAGCAGGGGGGCGAAGAGCCGCTTGAAGGGCAGCGGGCGCACCACGACCTCCTCGACCCAGTCCAGGCGTGACCCGAGGACACCCGGGGTGGAGACGTGGGGCTCGGGGGTGATGGTGATCTCGGCCCAGCCGCCGAGCAGCCGGCCGGTCTTGACGATCCGGAAGACCGCGGGCGAGGTGGGGGCTGTTGACTCGGGGGGCTCCCAGCGGGTGACCAGCATCGAGTCGGAGAAGGCCAGGGGACCGATCCCGCTGATGCCGGCGAACCCCCATCCGACCCGGGGTGCGCCGTCGTCGGTGGTCATCCGCGTCATCGGCATCCAGTCGCCGTAGCCGTCGAAGCCGGCCACGACGTCCCAGACGGCAGCGGGGTCGGCGGCGGTGTGGCGGGTGAGGTGGAGGGCGGCCATGACGTCAGCGCACCACGTCGCCGGGGCGCTCCAGCTCGGCGATCCGGGCCTGCAACCGATCGAGCACGGCATCGACCTGGTCCATGCGGTAGCCGCGCAGCGCCGTGTCGAACCGCACCGCGGAGATCTCGTCGGAGGAGAACTCGTCGCCGAGGGCGGGCGCGCCCTGCGTGCTGGTCGCCTCTGCCATCGGGTCGTGGTGCAGCCGCCCGGTCACGAGCGCGGCGAACGCGCCGATGACCAGCACGGCGATGACGGTGAAGAAGACCCAGATCACGCGAGTGATCGTCGCACGAAGTGCTGAGAGCGTCCTATTCAGCCGGCCGTGTCGAGAGATCGGGCGTCCTCGCCGGCCGACGTCGGGGTGATGGCGCTGCGGGCCAGCATCTCCACGACGGCCGGGACGTCCTCGGCCAGCAGCCGGACGGTCGCCCTGCAGACGGTGTCCTGCCAGATCGACAGCACCACGCGCCCGCTCTCGGGGTGGCCGGAGATGCGCAGCGTGCGTCCCGCGACGTCCCGGCCGACCACGACGTCGCCCTGCCTCGGCAGCGGCGAGATGTTCACCTGTCCATCATCGCCGCCGAAGTGGCAGGAGTCCATGGCCTACTCAGGGCGCTTCGGGACGACCACCGGGTCCGCGCACGTCACGATGCGCACGGCCTCGTCGACGTCGTCGGTGAGCTGGAGGAGGTCGATGTCCTTGGCGCTGACCGTCCCGGCGTCGAGCACCGTCCCCCGCAGCCACTCGAGCAGCCCGCCCCAGTACTCGGTGCCCATCAGGACGATGGGGAACGACGTGACCTTCTGCGTCTGCACGAGGGTCACCGCCTCGAACAGCTCGTCGAGCGTCCCGAACCCGCCAGGCAGGACGATGAACCCCTGGGCGTACTTGACGAACATCGTCTTGCGGGCGAAGAAGTAGCGGAAGTTCACGCCGAGGTTGACGTGCTCGTTGAGCCCCTGCTCGAACGGCAGCTCGATGCCCAGGCCCACCGACGCGCCACCCGCACCGATCGCCCCGAGATTCGCGGCCTCCATGGCACCGGGCCCGCCACCGGTGATCACGGCATACCCGGCCTCCACGAGGGCACGACCCACCTGGGTGCCGATCTCGTAGTAGGGCGTGCCCGGCTTCGTGCGCGCGGAGCCGAAGACGCTGACCGCTGGGCCGAGCTCCGCGAGGGCACCGAAGCCCTCGACGAACTCGCTCTGGATCCGCATCACGCGCCACGGGTCGGTGTGCACCCATTCGCTCGAGCCACGGCTGTCGAGCAGCCGCTGGTCGGTGGTCGTCCCCGGCACGCGGGAACCCCGGAGGGTGACCGGACCCGTGTGGTACTCGAAGTCCTTGTTCAGGTCCTTGTTGAGGTCCATGGCGCTGGCCTGCGTGGTGTCGTCGCTCACGCCCTCAACCTACGTGAGCCGGCGTGCTCAGCGCGTCAGGCGAGTCAGGCCAGCCAGCGCAGCAGCGCGGCCTCGGCGGAGACGAGCTGCGAGACGGGGCAGCGCTCGTCGTCGTGGTGGGCGAGGTTGGGGTCGCCGGGCCCGAAGTTCACCGCCGCGATGTCCATCGCCGAGAAGCGGGCCACGTCGGTCCAGCCCTCCTTGGCGATCACGGGCAGGTCGAGCGCCTCGACGAAGGCCTTAGCGGCCGGCAGGTGCAGGCCCGGTCGGGCGCCCGCGGCGTTGTCGAGCTCCACGAGGTCGTAGCCCTCGAAGAGCTCGGCGACGTGGGCGAGCGCGACCTCGGGGGTCTTGTCGGGGGCGTAGCGGTAGTTGACGGTGACGACGCACTCGTCGGGGATGACGTTGCCGGCGATCCCGCCGCGGATCCCGGTCGCGTTGAGGGCCTCGTGGTAGTCGAGCCCGTCGACGGTCACCGTGGCCGGTTCGTATGCCGTGAGGCGGTTCAGCAGGTCCGCCGCACCGTGGATGGCGTTGCGTCCGTTCCACGGACGGGCCGAGTGGGCGGCGACGCCGCGGGCGGTGACGTCGACGCGCAGGGTGCCCTTGCACCCGCCCTCGACCTGGCTGGCGGTCGGCTCGAGCAGGACGGCGAAGTCGGCGTCCTCGATGAGGTCGGGGCGCTGCTGCTGCACGTGCAGGAGGCCGTTGTGCTCGCTGTCGATCTCCTCGCCCTCGTAGAACACGAAGGTCAGGTCGCGGCTCGGCTCGGTGACCAGGGCCGCCTTGAGCTGCACCGCGACGCCGCCCTTCATGTCGACGGTCCCGCGCCCGACGAGGTCGTCGCCCTCGCGGCGGGTCGGGAGGTTGGCGGGCGCCTTGGTGAGGGGCACCGTGTCGATGTGACCGGCGAGGACCACGCGCTCGCTGCGACCGAGCTCGGTGCGCGCGACGAGGGTGTTGCCGATCCGGGTGACCGTGAGGTGGTCCAGGGGGGCGAGGGCGACCTCGATGGCGTCGCAGACCCGCTGCTCGTCGAGGCTGACCGACTCGATGTCGCACAGCGCCGCGGTCAACGTCACGACGTCGGCGGACAGGTCGAGCGGGGGGTTGCCCGTCGCGGGCTGGGTCGGGTCCTCGGGGTGGTTCGCCATGCCCACGACCCTATCCAGCGTCCCGGTCGGGCGACCCGCTCCCCTAGGCTTGTCGGCATGAGCAGTGAGCGCAGCGCATGGGGTTTCGGACTGGCCACCACGACCGTCGACGGCGTGGTCCTCGACACCTGGTACCCCGAGCCGGCCCTGGGCGCCCGCCCCGCGAACGCCTCGGCCCCCGAGGAGCTGCGCGCCCTCGCGGGAGCCGACGAGCTGCGCCGGGTGCGCCGCACGGTCGTGGACGTCGAGGTCGACCTCGATGCTGCTCCGGCGGACGCCTCCGACGCCTACCTCCGCCTGCACCTGCTGTCGCACTGCCTCGTCGCGCCCAACAGCATCAACCTCGACGGGATCTTCGGGGTCCTCGCCAACGTCGTCTGGACGACCCAGGGACCCTGCGCCGTCGACGGTTTCGAGATGACGCGGGCGCGGCTGCGGCTGCGCGGGACGGTCAACGTCCTCGGCATCGACAAGTTCCCCCGCATGGTCGACTACGTCGTGCCGGCGGGTGTGCGCATCGCCGACGCCGACCGCGTCCGCCTCGGTGCCCACCTCGCCCCGGGCACGACCGTCATGCACGAGGGCTTCGTCAACTACAACGCGGGCACGCTGGGCAGCTCCATGGTCGAGGGACGCATCTCCCAGGGTGTCGTCGTCGGTGACGGCTCCGACATCGGCGGCGGCGCCTCGACGATGGGCACCCTGTCCGGTGGCGGCACGGAGCGCGTGCGGGTCGGCGAGCGCTGCCTGCTCGGCGCCGAGTCGGGTCTGGGCATCGCCCTCGGCGACGACTGCGTCGTCGAGGCCGGCCTCTACCTCACCGCCGGCACCAAGGTGACCCTGGCCGACGGCCGGGTCGTCAAGGCCCGCGAGCTGTCCGGCCAGGACAACGTCCTCTACATCCGCAACTCGGTGACCGGCACGGTCGAGGCCAAGGCACGCGACGGGCACGGCATCGTGCTCAACTCCGCGCTGCACGCCAACGACTAGCCGTGCCCAGGAGCGCCAAGGGCGGCATCGTGCTCTCGGAGCATCGAACGCCGTCGCGGACCCGCCGGTTCGTCACGCGAATCGTGTTGCTGCTGTTCGTCATCGGCCTCGTCGGTGCCGGCTGGGTGGGGCTGCGCGGCACCCTGCACAACCTCGGAGGTCCGCGCTGCCAGGCCACCGCCGCGGGCGCGAGCGTGGACTTCGACCCCGGCCAGACCGCATACGCCGCAACCATCGTGGGCATCGCGGAGAAGCGCGGCCTGCCCGCGCGGGCCGGGACCATCGCCATCGCCACGGCGATCCAGGAGTCCAAGCTGCGCAACCTCACGTACGGCGACCGTGACTCCGTCGGGCTCTTCCAGCAGCGGCCGAGCCAGGGGTGGGGCACCGAGAAGCAGATCCTCGACCCGGTCTACGCGACGAACAAGTTCTACGACGCCCTCGTCAAGGTGGACGGCTACGAGCAGATGCGCATCACCGAGATCGCCCAGGAGGTGCAGCGCTCGGCCTACCCCGAGGCGTACGCCGACCACGAGCAGGAGGGGCGGCTGCTCGCCTCCACCCTCAGCGGGCACTCCCCCGGCGGCCTCGGCTGCCGCCTGGACGACGCCACCGGCGGCCAGCCGACCGAGCTGAGGGCCGCCCTGTCCAAGGAGCTCGGGGTCGCGAGCACGGTCAAGGGCCGCGTGCTCACCGTGAAGGCCGACTCCGAGCGCCGTGCGTGGAGCGCCGGGTCCTTCGCGGTCGCCAAGGCCGGGCAGTACGGCGCCACGAAGGTCCGCGTCGGCAACCGTGAGTGGACCCGCACCCGGGACACCGACGGCTGGACCTGGGCGACGGTCAAGGGTGGCGCCGGAACGACCGTGACCGTCACCTTCCCCGCCACCAGCTGACCGAACGCCCGGCGCGACGCACGGGTCAGCGGACGACGACCGCGTCCCCGACGGCGCGCTCCCCTGTCGCGTCGGACGGGTGGCTCACCAGCTGCTCGTCCACGACCATCGCGGTCGACCCGCCACCGTCGAGGTTCAGGGCGTCGACCATGCCGAGCGACCTGGCCACCGCCGCGGCCTCCGGGATCGACAGGCCCAGCTCGCCCAGCTGACGTCCGTCGACCGTCACGAGCATCGTGCGGCCGGAGCCGTCGACGCCGGCGAAGGTGCGCGGGTTGCGCTGCAGGGCCCACCCGTAGGCGAAGCTCGGTTCGCCGGGGTGAACCATGCCGTCCTGGCGCTGGGTCACGTGCACGTGGCCGTCCCGGACCAGCTCCGGACCACCGTTGAGCACCGACGCGCCGTGGCCGGTCAGTGGGCGGGAGCCGTTGCGCAGCTCGGTCGTGGGGCCCACCCGCTGGCCCGGCCTCAGTCCCGCGACGACGCCGGCGCCGCTGCCGATGCCCTGCAGCGACCGCTGCCCCGGGGCGAGGGCGACCCCGCGCGTATCGGCCACCGAGAGCACGCGGCCCTTCCGGTCAATCACCGCCTCAGCTCCTGGGCCGGCCGGCGTGCGCGGGCCGAACGCGTCCGTGAACAGGACCAGCTCGTCGGCGTCCGTGCACGTGATGTCGTGCAGCGGAAGGGTGGTCGGCAGGTCGTCCGAGGTGCCACCACAGTTGCGGATGAGGCCGGGGACGCGGTTCAGCCCGTCGAGGACCTGCCGTCCCGACGGGAGCGTGGCGGTCGCCACCCACCTCGGGCGGACCACGGCCGTGTGCCGTGCGCCGGGGTCGAGCACGAGGACCGGACGGGACCCGACCGGCTCGGACTCCAGGCGCCCGTCGTAGACGCCCGCCCCAGCGGGGTCACCCTCGGCACCGGCCTTGGGGTCGAAGACGAAGAACCCCGCGTTGACGGCCACCTTCGCCTTCTCGTACCCCGCGAGCCACGACGTGGTCTCCCTGGTCTCCAGGCTCGGGCCGTAGGTGCCACCGATAGACCCACGGAAACGCCGGGGATCGATCGTCACGACGTTCACGGTCCACGGCCCCTTGGCGCGGGAGTCGCCGTCCCAGCCCGAGTACCAGGCGCGTCCGGCGAACCCGGCCGAGGTCAGGCGGGCGGCCTCAGCCGCCGCCTGGGCCTGGCTCGTCCACGTCGCGACCAGGCGCACCCGCCAGCCGAGGACGCCAGCCGCGACATCCGCAACCGCCGGCTGCAGGACCTGCTGGGCCTGCGCGGGGAACCCTGCGGCCGTGAGCCGCCCCGCATACGCCTTGGCGCTGTCCTGGTCCTGGATGGCGCTCGGCGGCGCGTCCGGGTCCGGGCTGCCCGCACCTGCCGGGATGCTCACCTCCACGACCCAGCGGACGCTGGCGTCCGCTGCTCCCCTCGTGATGCGTGTCCAGGTGACCCCAGGCGCGACCTGCTGCACGGCCCGGGTCTCGGCAAGTCCCGCCGGTCCGAGGTCCAGCGCACGGGACACCCCCACGTGGCTCCGGGCGTCGTCGGAAGTGCGGTCCGGCGGTGACGCGGTGGCCGAACCGCCCACCGCCAACGTCGTTGCTGCGAGACCGACGATGCTGACCGCTGCTATCCAGGTGCGCCTCATGGGCCGAACGTTACGACCGATTGGTGCCTTTCGCCCGGTGGGACGACGACACCCCCGGCCTGTGGCCGGGGGCGTCGTGGGAGCTCGGTGCCGTGGGTCAGCGGGCGCTGAAGTCCACGTAGTCGCGCTCGGTGTGACCGGTGTAGATCTGGCGCGGGCGACCGATCTTGGTCTCCGGGTCCTCGATCATCTCGCGCCACTGGGCGATCCAGCCCGGGAGGCGGCCGAGGGCGAACAGGACGGTGAACATCTTCGTCGGGAAGCCCATGGCCTTGTAGATCAGGCCGGTGTAGAAGTCGACGTTCGGGTAGAGCTTGCGCTCCACGAAGTAGTCGTCCTCGAGGGCGCGCTGCTCGAGCTGGAGCGCGATGTCGAGCAGCGGGTCCTTGACGCCGTCCTTGTTGATGATGGTGTCGGCGGTCTTCTTGATGATCGCCGCGCGCGGGTCGTAGTTCTTGTAGACCCGGTGGCCGAAGCCCATCAGCTTGACGCCGTCCTCCTTGTTCTTCACCTTGCGGACGAACGCGTCGACGTCACCGCCGTCGGCCTGGATCTGGCCCAGCATCTCGAGGACGGCAGAGTTGGCGCCACCGTGCAGCGGACCCGACAGGGCGTGGATGCCGGCGGAGACCGAGTTGAACAGGTTGGCCTGGGCGGAGCCGACGAGCCGGACCGTCGAGGTCGAGCAGTTCTGCTCGTGGTCGGCGTGCAGGATCAGCAGCAGGTCGAGCGCCTTGACCATGTCGTCGTCGAGGTCGTACGGCTCGGCCGGGAAGCCGAACGTCATGCGCAGGAAGTTCTCCGTGACCGACAGGGAGTTGTCGGGGTAGAGGAACGGCTGGCCGACCGACTTCTTGTAGGCGTACGCCGCGATGGTCGGCAGCTTGGCCAGCAGGCGCACGGTCGAGATCTCGACCTGCTCCTTGTCGAACGGGTCGAGGCTGTCCTGGTAGAACGTGCCGAGCGCGGAGACCGCGGACGACAGCACCGGCATGGGGTGCGCGTCGCGCGGGAAACCACCGAAGAACGCCTTGAGGTCCTCGTGCAGCAGCGTGTGGCGACGGATCTTCTGGTCGAAGTCGTCGAGCTCGGTCTGCGTCGGCAGCTCGCCGTAGATGAGGAGGTAGGAGACCTCGAGGAAGCTGGACTTCTCGGCCAGCTGCTCGATCGGGTACCCGCGGTAGCGCAGGATGCCCTCGTCACCGTCGATGTAGGTGACGGCGCTGTTGCACGAGGCGGTGTTGACGAAGCCGATGTCGAGGGTGGTGTTGCCGGTCGTCTTCATCAGCTTGCTGATGTCGTAGCCGTTGTTGCCCTCGGCGGCCTTGACCAGCGGGAGGTCGAGTGTCGTGTCGCCCGCCTTCAGCGTGGCGCCAGCGGATCCGTCATTGCTCATGCGTAACCATCCTCAAATGTCCCGGAGCGGGCACCCTCACACGGCGTGCCTCGCGCATCTCGACGCTACCCCAGAACCCCACGCCGTCGGAAAACGGGCACCTCAGGTGAGCAGTCTGGCGGCTGCTGCGGCGATCCGCTCGTCGGTGGCGGTCAGCGCGATCCGGACGTGCTCGCGACCCGCATGGCCGTAGAAAGTCCCTGGTGCCACGAGGATCCCGCGCGAGGCGAGCGCTTCCACGGTGGCCCAGGAGTCCTCCCCCCGCGTCGCCCACAGGTACAGACCCGCGTCGGAGTGGTCGACCCGCAGGCCGAACCCCTCGACGGCGGTACGCAGCGTGGCTCGCCGCGCTGCATACCTCGCCTTCTGCTCGGCGACGTGGGCATCGTCGCCGAGAGCGGCGGTCAGCGCCTGCTGCACCGGCCACGGGACGATCATCCCGGCGTGCTTGCGCACCTCGAGGAGCCGGCGCACCAACGACACGTCGCCGGCGACGAAGGCTGCCCGGTAGCCCGCGAGGTTGGACTGCTTGCTGAGCGAGTAGACCGCGAGCAGACCCTCGTGGCTCCCCCCGCACACGCGCGGGTCGAGGATGCTCGGGGTGGTCGGCTCGGTGGAGTCCGCACGCCAGTCGAGCTCGGCGTAGCACTCGTCGGACGCGACGACGACGCCGTGCTGGCGCGCCCAGGCGACGACCTTGGCGAGGTGGTCGACGCCGAGGACACGACCCGTGGGGTTGCTGGGGGTGTTGAGCCACAACAGCTTCGGCGTGGTCGCGGAGGTCAGGGGGCCGAGTGCGTTGAGCCCGTCGACGACCTGCGGGGTGGCCCCGGCGAGCCGGGCACCGACGTCGTAGGTCGGGTAGGCGATGCCCGGGAAGCCGACCACGTCGCCGACCCCGAGGCCCAACAGGGTCGGCAGCCAGGCCACCAGCTCCTTGGACCCGATCGTCGGCAGCACGCCGTCGGGGTCGAGGTCCGGCACACCACGACGGCGCGCGAACCACACGGCCACGGCCTCGCGCAGCGTGGGGGTGCCGTAGGTCTGGGGGTACCCGGGCGCGTCGGCGGCCTCGCGCAGCGCCTCCTGGACGACCGCGGGCGTCGGGTCGACCGGCGTGCCGACGGAGAGGTCGACGATCCCGCCGTCGGGCTCGCCCGCACCAAAGGAACTCGCCCGCTCCTTGAACGGAGCGAGCGAGTCCCAGGGAAAGTCCGGCAGAGCCCGCGGGCTCGTCACGCGGCGCAGCTCACTCGTCGTGGGACTGCGGCGGGAGGTCGGCGATGAGCGGGTGGTCCTTGTTGATCAGGCCCAGCTTGGCCGCACCGCCGGGGCTGCCCAGGTCGTCGAAGAACTCGACGTTCGCCTTGTAGTAGTCGGCCCACTGCTCGGGGGTGTCGTCCTCGTAGTAGATCGCCTCGACGGGGCAGACGGGCTCGCAGGCGCCGCAGTCGACGCACTCGTCGGGGTGGATGTAGAGGGACCGCTCACCCTCGTAGATGCAGTCGACCGGGCACTCTTCGATGCAGGCCTTGTCCTTGAGGTCAACGCAAGGCTGGGCGATCACGTACGTCATGGCGCACATACTATGCGGCTCATGCCAGCAGACGTGCGGAGGATCCCCCTCGGGTCCCGAGTGGTGGTCAGGTGGCGCCTTGCCGAGCCGGAGGCCGCGACCGCGGCCACCCTGACCGACAGCGTCGGCGTGCTCAGCAGCCGCGACGAGGAGCACCTGGTCGTCGAGACCTCCCGGGGCCCGGTGCGCATCGCACTGGCCAGCGTGACCACCGCCAAGGAGGTCCCGCCCAAGCCCTCGCGGCGGGGCGCCCCGCACCTGGCCCTGTCGATCGAGGACCTCCAGCGCGTCATGGTCCCCGCCTGGGGAGCGGTCGAGCGCGACACCCTCGGCGAGTGGGTGCTGCGTGCCTCGGCCGGCTACACCCAGCGCGGCAACTCGGTGGTCCCCGTCGGCAGCCCCGGACTCCCCCTCGAGACCGCGGTCGAGGAGGTGGAGGCCTGGTATGCCGCGCGGCAGCTCCCGGCGAAGTTCGCCCTCGCCGGGCCGGAGGGCTTCGACGCGGGTGACGACCCGCTCGGCTCCTTGCTCGTGGCACGCGGCTACGTCGTGGGCAGCCGAACACTCAACCTCACGGCCTCGCGCGAGGTCATCGCCGCGGCGGACCCGGGCGGGCCGGCGGTCACGCTCGGCGAAGAGCTCACGGGACCCTGGCTCGAGACCTACCGACGGACCCGCGCAACGGTCCCGGGCGCGACCGAGGCCGTCCTGCGCGGCAGTCCCCGCGTCCTGTTCGGGAGCATCACGCCGGGGGGCGGACTGTCCCAGCAGCTGGGGCTGCGCGCGGCCGATGCTGCCGGGACGACCCCGATCGCGTTGGCACGACTGGGGATCGGTGCAGGCTGGGGCGGTCTCGGCGCCGTCTGGACGGACCCCGCATACCGAGGACGCGGACTCGCGGCGCACCTCACTGCCGCCCTCGCAGGAGCTTTGCGCGCCGAGGGTGTGTCACTCATGCACCTGCAGGTGGAGCACGACAACGCCCCGGCGATCCGGCTCTACCGTCGGCTCGGGTTCGCCGTGCACTCGTCGTACGCCTACCTCACCCAGGGCTGAGGCCGACAGGACCCTCCCCACTCCTCGGTTTCGGGGTCGACGTCGTCGCGCTGGGCTCGGTGGTGGCCGCCGGGCCGTCACCGAGGTGACCCTGTTCCTGGGCAGCGTCCTCGCCCGGCGACACCTCGTCTTCGGCCGACCTCGTACCGATCCGGTGGTCGGCCCGCCGACGGCTACCCGGGAAACTGCTGGCGCTGCACGGGCGGCTGCCGGGAGAGTGACGGCATGACGTCACGCATCTCGCACACCTCGGTCGACTCCCGCGACGCGCACGCCCAGTCGGTGTGGTGGGCGGGGGTGCTCGGCTTCACCGAGGACCCCCGGGACCCCAACCTCCCCGGGCACGAGGAGTGCATGATCTTCTCCCCCGACGGCCGCCAGCGGCTCCTGTTCATCGAGGTGCCCGAGGGCAAGACGGTCAAGAACCGCCTCCACCTCGACCTGTGGCCGACCGACCGGACGATGGACGAGGAGGTCGAGCGCCTGCTCGGCACCGGGGCCACGATGGTCCACGACCTGCGGGACCACCGCGGCCCCGGCACGGGGTGGGCGACGCTCGCCGACCCGGAGGGCAACGAGTTCTGCGTGCTGCGCAGCGAGTCCGAGCGACCGGACCCCTACGCCCACCTCGTGGTGTAGCGGCTGCGGCTCAGGCGGCCGTGACCGTGGCGTCAGGGACGAGGGTGCCACCGGTGCGGACCACACGGGGCTTGCCTGACCAGTTGCCGCCCATGCCGATCAGCAGCGAGACGTAGGCCAGTCCCCCGGACACTGCGACGACCGGGACGGACTCCGGCGTCGCGCTGGCCCTGTTCGTCCAGGTGTTCGTGATGAGGGCGGTGCCGCCCTGCACCATGATCAGCGCCGTGTCGCGCTGGTCGGTGAAGTCGCTCGGACGCGCCATGCCGAAGTTGAGCTTGGTGTTGGTCAGCGAGACGCCGCCACCCTTGACGACGACGAGCGCACCCATCGCCGGGTCGTTGGCGTTCTGACCCTCGATGACGCAGTCGCTGATGTCCAGTCCGCCCTGCTGGGAGGCCGGGCCCTCGACGAGGATGGCGCGGGAGCCACCGCGGGCGGTGAGGTAGAGGTGGCGCACCGCGGTCTTCGACAGGTTGCTGAACCGCATGAGGTACTTGCCGCCGTTCGCGCCCTGCCAGCCGTAGTTCATGTCTCCGGCGACCCACAGGAAGTTGTCCGAACCGCGCAGCGAGAACTGCGTGTCCTGGACAGCGACGCAGGTCCACGAGCCCTTGGTGGTGACCAGCGTCATCGAGAACGGGTCGGCCGGGGTGCCCAGGACGTGCTTGAAGCCGTAGAACGACAGGGTGTCCAGCGTGGTCGCGTACGACGTCCCCGCGCTGAAGGGGTGGTGGTAGAACTGCGTGACGGCGTTGCTCGACTTGAAGGTGATCCCGGCGACCATGACGTTGTACGTCGTGGCGGTGCCGACCAGCCACGACCGGGCGCCGCTGCCGCAGTTGAGGGTCACGGTGCACTGGGGCAGTGCGCCACCGGTGCCGGCGATCTCGGGGTTCTGCCAGCCGACGTTCGGGCCCAGGATCCGCAGACCGGAGAACGTGGTCCGCGTCTGCGTGAAGGTGTGGGCGCGACCCGAGAGACGGATCGCACGACGGGGGCTCGACGCCTTGGCAGCCGCGAGGGCCGCGGTGAGCTTCTCGTCGTCGGTGCCGGTGTACGAGTCGAGCAGGATGTCGTCCTCGGCCACGGCGGCTGAGGCGGACGAGGCTCCTACGACGGCGGCTCCGGTCGAGACGAGAGCGGCGGCACCGAGGTGCTTGAGGACGGTACGACGGGGGGTGGACATGCTTCTCCTTGCGCGCGGGGGGACGCTTGGGGGGTGACGCCCGATCGCCCGCCGAGGCGGGAGGATGGACGCCTGTCTGCCCCGCGCACGATGGCGCGGGTCGCACGGATCAGTGGTGCGTCACAGTGGACGCCTACCGGCCGGCCACCTCCCTGCAGGGGCGCTCCCGGTCACTGCCTCCGGCTGCGTGGATGGGTCCATGCGCAGACTCGAACAGGGCGAAACCGTAGCCCGCGCCCTCAGCAGGTGCGAATCGAGAAAGCGCTCACACGCCTGTGAGATCACCCCAATACCGGACAAACCGGCCCATCACGAGGTGGCGGGTTCCCGACGATCGGGACCCACCGACACCTGTGCTGGCGCCGACCCGCCACGAACCACCGTCCGGCGCTCACCTCCGGCGTCGGCGCTGGTCAGGACGGGGTCAGCCGCCGGTGCAGGTGACCTTGTCCTCGGGGATGTAGTGGGTGTTGAACTGTGACGTCTTGACCGCCTTGCCGGACTTCTTGAAGATTCGGCTCACGGTGACGTCGAAACCGGGCGACGGCGACTGCGTGACGCACCCTGCGGAGTCGTCGACGATGGTCTTGGGCTGCACGAGGTTGCGTCGCGGCCCCTTGGACGCCTCGACGTCCCAGACCTTGGTGCCGTAGAAGGTGACGGTGACGGCGCTGCCCGACACGCTGGCGCGGATCAGGATGCCGTAGCCCGTGTCGTTGGTGAAGCGGTTGTCGACGTCGGGCCAGGAGATCGTGGCCTCGCGCCCCTCGGGGTAGCGCGAGATGTAGAAGCTGTGGGGGTGGTGCTCCTCGATCTTGGCGCCGGAGAAGAACACGGCGTTGAAGAGCGTCGTCGACAGCTGGGAGATGCCACCGCCGTAGTCCTTCGTGAGCCTGCCGTTGATGATGACGGGCGCCTCGTTGTACCCCTTCGCGGCCGTCCGCTGCCCGAGCCGCTGGTTGAGGCTGAACGACTCACCCGGGGCGACGTAGGCACCGTTGAGGGTGCGCGCCGCGATCATGATGTTCTCGGTGCGCGGGGGGTTGAACGGGAAGACCGAGGAGAAGGTCGAGATGACCTCCTTGGGCTTGATCTTGTTGGCCTGCGCGGTGGTGAGCTTGGGCTGAACCGTCTTCGCCGTCACCGTCGCGGTGCGGGAGTCGGACGTGAGGGCCGGCACCACGGCCTTGACCACCGAGGCGTCGTCCAGCGTGGAGCCCGTCGCGGACGGGATGACGACCGGGGTCGTCCCGTCGAAGGTGATCTCCGCGTCGCGCGCCTTGGTCACGATCCCGGCCTCGGTGGCGGCAGCCCGCACGGCAGCCACGAGCTTCGCCTCGTCGACCGACGGAGCGAGCTTGCCCCCGTCGGCCTTCATCGAGAGAGCGGGTGCGTACTGCGCCGGCTTCAGCGAGAACTTCTTGTCGCCGACGACCACGGTGACCGGGGCCGACATCGCCGGGGTGGCGAACTCTGTTGCGGCACGCTGCACCTCGTCGGCGGACACCTCCGGCTCGACGACGTCGAACTTGGCGCCGATCGGTCCCTTCGCCGGCCACCGGGCCGCGATCTCGTCCGCCGTGCCGGGCACGGACAACGTGGCTCCGGCCACCGACGGGACGACGACAGCCTTGCCCGAGGGGAAGGTGATGCCGCCCTGGACGACCTCGGTGTCGAGGGCGGACTCGATGCCCTTGACCGCCTTCTCGAGCTGCTCCCGGTCCACCGAGGTCTCGAGGGGCTCGGACTCGCCGCCGGTGAGGCGGTTCCAGAGGTCGGACGGCTTGAGGCTGAAGCCCGCGAGCTCGCCCACGGTCCCCTCGAGGTCGAGGGAGAGACCTGCGGCGGCCGGCTCCAGCTCGGCCGACTTCTCCCCCGCGGTGACGGTGACGGTGGCTGCCTGCTGGGGACCGAGCGCGCGCGCCAGGGTCCGCTCGGCGGCGGCGGGGGACATGCCGCCGATCGGCACCCCCGAGACGGACGTGTTGGCCGGCACGTGGCGGCCGAGGAACCAGGCCGTGCCGAGGTAGGCGGAGAACAGGACCGCCAGGGCGATGCCGAACCTCAGACCAGCGGAGCCGCTCTCCTTCACGCCCTGCCCTCCCATCACTTCAGCGCCTCGTAGCGGCTGCGGTAGTACACCAGCGCGGCTGCGGGGTGCTCGTTGCTCGAGAGGGACACTACTTCGCCCACCACGATGCTGTGGTCCCCGGCGGGGTGCACCTGCGTGGTTCGACATTCGATCGTTGCCATCGCCCCGTCCAGCAGGGCGACACCGGTGGCCCCACCTCGGTGGTGCGGTATGCGGTCCAGCTGGCCGTGGAGGGGACGCCCCTGGGTCGAGAGCCACTGGGCCACGGGGCGCTGCTCGGCGCCGAGGATGCTCACGCCCCAGATCCCGGCCTCGGTCACGGCGTCGTGGAAGCGCGCGTCGACCTCCACGCACACGAGCACCAGCAACGGGTCGATGGAGACCGAGGTGAGGGCGTTCGCCGTCATCGCATGGTCGTGCCCACCGCTACGGGTGGTCAGCACCGTCACCCCCGTCGCGAAACGTCCCATCGCCAACCGGAACTGGTCGGTGTCGACGGCCGGGGTGGGGACGGGGGTGCTCACGTGGGTGTTCCTTCGGTCAGGTCGGCGCAGCGGGGTGCTCCGGTGCTGGAGCCGGTGGTGGTGGAGCCGGTGGCGCCGGCGGTGGTGTCGGGGTGCGAAGCGGCGAGCAGGTCGCCGGTCACCGGGTCGAGCCGGGCGAACCCCTCCCGGCCGGACAGCCGCGCTGCGATGTCGTTGGACAAGGCGTACACCCGGCCGTCGACCGTCAGCTGGGTCGCGTGCGACCGCAGCGCCAGGGCCTGGAGCGGCACGAGCGAGGGGTCCACCACCTCGTGCGTGACCAGCTCGTCGGCCACGACCGAGGGTGGGTAGTCGCCGTCGGGGTCCGGCAACGTCCACGACGAGTCGGCCGGCAGGTGCCGGGCCAGCCACTCGCGGTCCTCGCGCGCCCACGACGCCGGGGTCAGCACGGCATACAGGAGAGGTCGTTCGGGGACCGGCAGGGAGGCGACGGCGGCGCAGGTGACACGGTGGGTCTGGACGTGGTCGGGGTGGAGGTACCCGCCGTGCCGGTCGTAGGTGACCACGACGGCCGGGCGCACGCGCCGGATGACCGCGGCGACGAGCGCAGCGGCGTCCTCGAGGTCGGCGGCGACGAACGTGTCCGGGCCCGGAGCCGTCCCGAGGCCCGCCATGCCTGAGTCCCGGTAGCGGGAGAGGCGTCCGTCGCCCTCGCCCAGGACCTCGTGGGTGACGCCGAGGGCGGCCATGGCGCCGCGCAGCTCCTCACGCCGATGGGGGCCGAGGGCGTCGTCGTGGTGCACGTCGAGGTGCGCCAGCTCTGGCGGCACCACCTCCCCCTCCTCCCCCAGCGTGCAGGTGAGCACGTGCACGGGGTGCCCGGCCCGCGCGTAGCGGGCCATGGTGATCCCGGTCGTCAGGGTCTCGTCGTCGGGGTGGGCGTGGACGAACAGCAGAGGAGCCGCGGGAGCCTGGGTGGTCACCTGGCTATTCCACACCGATGGTCGCCAGGTCCACGAACCCGCCCAGCGCCTCGTTGGCCGACAGCCCGCTGACCGCGCTTCCGCCGATGAACAGCGACCGGCGCTGGGCCAGGGCGACGTAGGCGCCCTTCGTGGCCAGGTCGGCGTCGAGCTCGGCCCAGGCAGCAGCCTGGTCCGCGGGTTGCTTGATGGTCGAGATCCGGGTGATCTCCTTGTCGGTCGCGGCGTCCGCGAATGCGCCGAGGTCTCGGCCGGTACCGCTGTCGGAGAGGTTGAGGCGGCTGTCGAACAGGGGTGGGATGACGGTGGAGGCGGTCGGCCAGGCCGGGGCCCAGTTCGCCCAGAACACATCGGTCTTCGCGGCCCGCCCCGGCTCGGCGACGACGGAGAAGTAGTCCTTCTCGATCGGCTGGAGGGTGACCGCAAACCCCGCCTGCTCCCACCCGTTGCCGAGGGCAGCCATCGCCTTGTCGGCGGTCGGGGTGGAGCGGTAGGCCACCGTGATCTTCACCGGGAGGGTGAGCCCGGACTCCTGCAGGGCGGCACGCGCCTTGGCCGGGTCCCCCGACGTGGGGGCGCCGAGGGGGTCGGCAGTGCGACGGGAGGCCATGGCGGGCCCGAGCAGGGTGGACGTCGGCTCGGCCGCGCTCGTGCCACCGAGCGCGGTGACGTAGCCGTCGCGGTTGGTGGCGAGGGCGAGGGCGCGCCGGACGTCGGCGTTGCGCATCACCGGGGAGGCGAAGCTGGGCGCCAGGTAGTCGACGAACTGGGCGGAGGGGTTGATCGAACGCCGGCTCAACGCGTCGTCGGACAGGACCTGCTGCTGCATCGCCGGGGGGGCCGAGTCGAGGGTCACCGCACGCCTGCGGTCGCCCTCGTCGTTGATCACCTGCTGCACGGCCGTCTGGGACTCGATGCCCTCGACATACTGGATCGAGTCGGGCTCGGCCCGGCGGATCGGGTCAGACCCCTTGTCCCACTTGGGGTTTCGCACGAACGTCCCACCCGTGCTGGGATCCCAGGGACCTGCCAGCTGGTAGGGACCGTTGGAGAAGACCGCGTGCGTCCCGTCCTCCCGGAGGTCCTTGGACTTCTTCACGGGGGCGAAGACCGGCAGGGCCACGACCTGGTTGAAGTCGACCATGGGCGTGCTCAGCCGGAAGGTGACCTTCTGCCCGTCGCACGTCACCGCCTTGTCGAAGGCGGCCTGGGCCGATCCGCCGTAGGGGCCGGTGTAGGTCGACGTCCCGTCGGCCTTGCGCGGGATGTCCAGGTAGGCCAGCGGGTAGTTGAGGCCCTCGTCGGCGAACGGCTTCGCGAACGACCGGGAGACGCCGTAGCGCACGTCCTCGCAGGTGACGGGTGAACCGTCCTGCCAGGTGACCCCTGCGCGAAGCGTGAAGGTCCACACCTCGAGGGAGTCGTCGGGGGTGCCCGCGTCGGTCGCGAGGTCCCCGACGACCTCACGCTGGGCGGCGGCGTCGGCTCCGGCCGGGTGCGCCGTCAGGGTGCGGACGAACGTGCGTCCGGCGAAGGCCACGTCCTGCGGCGTGGTCATCCGCTGCGGGTCCCAGCTCGCGACCGGACCGAGGGACAGCACGGACAGCCGACCGGCCACGCCCTCGTCGGGCGCTGCCGCGTCGTCGGCGGTGCAGCCGGACGCCGTGACGGCCACCGCCACGAGGGCGGTCGCCACCACGGCGCGACGGTCCGGCCTGCTGGTGGGCAGGCCGGACCGGGGAGCAGACAGCGGGCGTCGGACGAGCACGCTCACCAGCCTGCCGTGATCAGGCGTTGCGTGCCCGGGACGCGGCGCGGGCGCGCAGGGTCTGGTCGAGCTCGACCTTGCGGATGCGCACGGCCTCCGGGGTCACCTCGACGCACTCGTCCTCGCGGCAGAACTCGAGCGACTGCTCGAGGCTGAGCTTGCGCGGCGGCACGATCTTCTCGAAGTTGTCCGAGGAGGAGGCGCGCACGTTGGTGAGCTTCTTCTCCTTGGTGATGTTGACGTCCATGTCGTCGGCGCGGGAGTTCTCGCCGATGATCATGCCCTCGTACACCTCGGTGGTCGGGTCCACGAACAGCGTGCCGCGCTCCTGGAGGTTGACCATGGCGTACGCGGTGACGACACCGGTGCGGTCGGAGACGAGCGAGCCGCTGGTGCGGGTCACGATCGGGCCGAACCACGGCTCGTAGTCCTCGAACACGTGGTGGGCGATGCCCGTGCCGCGCGTCTCGGTGAGGAACTCGGTCCGGAAGCCGATGAGGCCACGCGACGGCACGAGGAACTCCATCCGGATCCAGCCGGTGCCGTGGTTGGTCATCTGCTCCATGCGGCCCTTGCGGGCGGCCATGATCTGGGTGATCGGGCCGAGGAACTCCTCCGGGGTGTCGATCGTGAGGCGCTCGACCGGCTCGTGGGTCTTGCCGTCGACCTCGCGGGTGACCACCTGCGGCTTGCCGACGGTGAGCTCGTAGCCCTCGCGCTTCATCTGCTCGACGAGGATGGCGAGCGCGAGCTCACCACGGCCCTGGACCTCCCAGGCGTCGGGGCGCTCGGTGGGCAGGACGCGCAGCGACACGTTGCCGATGAGCTCCTTGTCGAGACGGTCCTTGACCATGCGCGCGGTGACCTTGGAGCCACGCACCTTGCCCACCATCGGGCTTGTGTTGGTGCCGATGGTCATGGAGATGGCCGGCTCGTCGACGGTGATGACCGGCAGCGGGATGGGGTTCTCCGCGTCGGCGAGGGTCTCGCCGATCATGATCTCGGGGATGCCGGCGATGGCGATGATGTCGCCGGGACCAGCGGACTCGGCGGGCTTGCGCTCGAGGGCCTCGGTCATGAGCAGCTCGGTGATCTTGACGCGCTCGACGCTCCCGTCGACCTTGCACCAGGCCACGAACTGGCCCTTCTTGATCGTGCCGTTGTGCACGCGCAGCAGCGCGAGGCGGCCGAGGAAGTTGGACGCGTCGAGGTTGGTGACGTGGGCCTGCAGCGGGGCCTCGTCGTCGTACGTGGGCGCGGGGATCGTGGACAGGATCGTCTCGAAGAGGGCCTCGAGGTCCTCGGCGTCCGGGAGGCCGCCGTTCTCCGGGCGGGTCATCGAGGCGCGGCCGTTCTTGGCGGACGCGTAGACGATCGGGAACTCGATCTGGTGCTCGTCGGCGTCGAGGTCCATGAACAGCTCGTAGACCTCGTCGACGACCTCGGCGATGCGCGAGTCGGGGCGGTCCACCTTGTTGATGCACAGCACGACCGGCATCTTGGCGGCGAGCGCCTTGCGCAGCACGAAGCGCGTCTGGGGCAGCGGGCCCTCGGAGGCATCGACGAGCAGCACGACACCGTCGACCATGGACAGGCCGCGCTCGACCTCGCCACCGAAGTCGGCGTGGCCGGGGGTGTCGATGATGTTGATCGTGGCGCCATCGGCCAGGCCCGCCTCGGCGGCGGCCTTCCCGGCGTAGTGGATGGCGGTGTTCTTCGCGAGGATGGTGATGCCCTTCTCGCGCTCGAGGTCACCGGAGTCCATCGCACGCTCGTCGACGTGCTGGTGCTCGCCGAACGCGCCGGCTTCCCAGAGCATCTTGTCGACCAGGGTGGTCTTTCCGTGGTCGACGTGGGCAACGATGGCGACATTGCGGATGTCACCGCGGGTCTTCATGGGCATGAGCACCATTGTCTCAGGCTTTTGAGCACGTCGGGACCACCCCTTTCGTGCGTGGTGAGCACAGCCACAGCACCGGTATGGCGCGGGGCCGGCCACGCGCCATACCTGCGGCGGGCGGCGGTCAGCGCAGGCGGGTGGCGATGGCGTCGACGATGGGCAGGTCGGCGGGCAGCCACGGCACGTCGTACAGGTCCTCCGCGGTGAGCCACCGCACCGCGTCGTGGTCCTCGATCGGGGCCGGGACCCCGGAGTCGACGACGGCCCACCAGACCGTCATGGCGTAGGACTCCCCCAGGGGCCAGCGGCCGTCCGCCAGCGGCCCGGGCACGACCTCCCCGAGGCGCACGGTGACCCCGAGCTCCTCGATCAGCTCGCGGTGCAGCGCCTGCTCCGGGGTCTCCCCCGGATCGACCTTCCCCCCGGCGAACTCCCACCCTCCTGCGAGCGCAGGAGGCTCGGTCCGACGGGCGCTGAGGAGGCGCGTCGGGTGGTCGAGGTCGTCGACGATCGCAGCGCCGACGACGGCGCGCACCAACGGGAACCGTGCTCTTTCCGGCATGTGTCTCACTTTTGTTAATTTCCGCGGCGGAGCGGTGCGGGCACCGCAGTTCTCGCTAGGGTCTCGCTCCAACCGGAGAAGGTTTGCGCCTGCGCCTGCCCCTTCGGACCGCACCACATCGCACCACACCTGCTCCACCTCTGGCGCCCAACCGGGTCGACCACAGTTCGCACACAAGCGAGGTATTCATGAAGCTCACGCGTAGGACGACCCCGGTCGTCTTGGCGACGACGCTGGCCCTCACCCTGACGGCCTGCGCCCAGTCGGACCGAGAGTCTGGCAGCGGTTCCTCCTCCAGTGGTGGTGACACCAAGGACACCATCACGTTCGGCGCCGCGGGCGCCCCCGAGCTCTTCGACCCCTTCTACGCCACCGACGGTGAGACGTTCCGCGTCACCCGCCAGATGATGGAGGGCCTGGTCGGCATCAAGCCGGGCACCGCCGACATCGAGCCCGAGCTGGCCACCAGCTGGGAGGCCTCGGCCGACGGCAAGGAGTGGACGTTCAAGCTCCGCGAGGGCGTGAAGTTCTGGGACGGCGAGGCGTTCAACGCCGAGGCCGTCTGCTACAACTTCGAGCGCATGTTCGACCAGAACGAGGTCGCCGCAGGTGGCCCCGCCGGCTACTGGGCCGACGTCATGGGTGCCTTCAAGTCGGACGCTGCCAACGCGCTCTACCAGAGCTGCTCGGCCAAGGACGACATGACCGCGGTCGTCAAGATCAGCCGCGCCACGTCCAAGTTCCCGACGGCGCTGTCCCTCGACTCGTTCTCCATGCAGTCGCCCAAGGCGCTCAAGGACGGCGACGCGAACAACGTCACCAAGCAGGGCGAGGGCTTCGGCTACCCCGCCTACTCCAAGAACCCGGTCGGCACCGGCCCTTACAAGCTCGACAAGTTCGACGAGGCCAACAAGACGGTCACGCTCGTGCGCAACGACGCCTACTGGGGCGACAAGGCCAAGACGGCCAAGCTCGTCTTCAAGATCATCCCCGACGAGAGCACCCGTCGCCAGGAGCTCGAGGCCGGCAGCATCGACGGCTACGACCTGCCGAACCCGGCCGACTGGAAGGGTCTGAAGGACTCGGGCAACCAGCTGCTGGTCCGTCCCGCCTTCAACATCCTCTACATGGGCCTCAACCCCGAGAAGAACCCGAAGCTCAAGGACCTCAAGGTCCGTCAGGCCCTCTACTACGCCCTCAACCGTGAGCAGCTCGTCAAGACCCAGCTGCCCGAGGGCGCGACCGTCGCGACGCAGTTCATGCCCGAGACGGTGGCCGGCTACAACAAGAGCCTGCAGGGATACACGTACGACAAGGCCAAGGCCCAGCAGCTCCTCAAGGAGGCCGGCGCCGAGGGCATGACCCTGACGTTCGCCTACCCGTCCGAGGTGTCGCGTCCGTACATGCCGAACCCGCAGAAGATCTACGAGGCCATGCGCACCGACCTCGAGGCCGTCGGCATCAAGGTCAACGTCGTCACCAAGCCGTGGAACGGTGGCTACCTCGACACCGTCGACAACGGTGGCTACGACGCGTGGCTGCTCGGCTGGACCGGCGACTACAACTCCGCCGACAACTTCATCGGCACGTTCTTCGCCAACTTCAAGGCGAACGACTTCCACACCAGTGCGACGTCGTACGGCGAGAAGCTCTCCAAGGACCTGCAGGCCGCAGACGGCATCGTCGACGAGAACGAGCGCAACGCCGCCTACGAGAAGGTCAACCAGGAGATCATGGAGCAGGACCTGCCCGGTCTGGCGATCAGCCACTCCCCGCCGGCCCTGGTCGTCAGCGAGAAGGTCAAGGGTCTCGTCGCGAGCCCGCTGACCGCCGAGACGTTCTCCTCGGTGACGGTCACCAAGTGACCCGAGGCTGACCTCGGACCACCCCGTTCCACCTGTGGCCGTCCCAGCACCATCGCTGGGGCGGCCACAGTCGTGTACAAACAACGTCGTACCCGCGTGATCCCCCGCAGGCGGGTCCCGACCGTCGATGGCGACCGTCGACGACAGAAGGAGATTGAGTCCCTGTGCTGAGATTCATCCTGCGAAGGCTGCTGCAGATGGTGGGGGTGGTCGTCGTGCTGTCCCTGCTGGTGTTCCTCTGGCTGCGTGCCCTGCCCGGCGGCACCGTGTCCGCCATCCTCGGCGAGAAGGCCACGCCCGAGCGCCGTGCCGCCCTGGAGAAGGCCCTCGGCCTCGACGAGCCCATCTACGTGCAGTACTGGGAGTTCATCAAGCGCGCCGCCCGGGGCCAGTTCGGCGCGAGCACGGGCGTCCAGCCCGGCACCGACGCCATGCAGGTGTTCGTCCAGCGGTTCCCGGCGACGCTCGAGCTGAGCTTCTTCGCGCTGCTGTTCGCGATCGCGCTCGGCATCCCCCTCGGCTACATGGCTGCGCGCCGCCGCGCCTCGTGGTTCGACAACACCTCGGTCATCGGGTCCCTCATCGGGGTCGCCGTCCCGGTGTTCTTCCTGGCCTTCCTGCTCAAGTACTGGTTCGCCATCCAGCTGAACTGGCTGCCCGTCTCAGGTCGCCAGGACTCCGGCATCGACGCCACCCGGATCACCGGGTTCTTCGTCCTCGACGGCCTGCTGACGCGCGAGTACGACGCGGCGTGGGACGCGCTCAAGCACCTGCTGCTGCCGGCGCTCGCCCTGGCCACCATCCCGTTCGCGGTGATCTTCCGCATCACGCGGGCGTCCGTGCTCGACGTGATGGACGAGGACTACGTGCGGACCGCCGAGTCCAAGGGCCTGACCACGCGCATCATCCGTGGCCGGCACGTCCTGCGCAACGCGCTCCTGCCCGTGGTCACGACCATCGGCCTGCAGACCGGTGGCCTCCTCGTCGGGGCCGTGCTCACCGAGCGCGTCTTCTCCTGGGGCGGCATCGGCGAGGCCGTCGCCGTGGCGTTCACCCGCCGTGACTACGCCGTCCTCCAGGTGTGCATCCTGATGGCGGCCGTCACCTTCGTGATCATCAACCTTCTCGTCGACATCGCGTATGCCGTGATCGACCCCCGAGTCCGGACGAGGTGACCCGAGTGAGCAACCCCCTCAACCCCGAGAACCTGGATCCCAGGACCAAGAAGCAGAAGATCGACAGCCTCGCGGCACAGTCGGGTGGCACCGGCGTGCTCACCGTCGACGACGCCGGACACATCGAGGAGAGCGGCGGTGTCTCGCTCATCGCGAGCGCCTGGAAGCGGCTGCGTCGCAACCCCGTGTTCCTGCTCGGCGCCGGCATCACCCTGCTCTTCATCCTGCTGGCCATCTTCGCGCCGCTCATCGCGCCGCACGACCCCACCAAGGGCCTGCTGCTGGACAAGGTCCGGCCCCAGAGCAACCCGGTGCCCGGCCCCGAGGCGGGCTTCCCGCTGGGCGCCGACACCTCGGGCCGCGACGTCCTGTCGCGCCTCATCGTCGGGAGCCGCCAGACCCTCGTCGTCGGTGTCTTCGCCACGCTCTTCGGCCTGGCCGGCGGCCTGTCCCTCGGTGTCCTCGCCGGCGCCTTCGGCGGGTGGGTCGACTCGCTCGTCATGCGCGTGGTCGACGTGATGCTGTCCATCCCCTCGCTGCTCCTCGCGGTGTCGATCGCGGCCCTCGCGCAGCAGCCCAGCCAGTGGACCGTCATCATCGCCATCGCCACCGTGCAGATCCCGATCTTCGCCCGCCTGCTGCGCGGGTCGATGCTGGCCCAGCGCTCGAGCGACCACGTCCTGGCGGCCCGTGCCCTGGGCGTCAAGAAGTCGGCGATCGTCTTCCGGCACATGCTCCCGAACTCGCTCGGCCCGGTGATCGTCCAGGCGACGCTGGTCATCGCCGGTGCCATCATCGACGCCGCCGCGCTGTCCTTCCTCGGACTGGGCAACCCCGACGACCGGCAGCCGGAATGGGGCCAGATGCTGGGCGCCGCCCAGAGCCAGATCTTCGACAACCCCGCGCTGGCCGTCTGGCCGGCCGTCTGCATCATCGTGGTGGCCCTCGGGTTCACCCTGATGGGCGAGTCGCTGCGCGAGGCCCTCGACCCCAAGAGCCGGAGGTAGTCGACATGACCGAACTGAACTGGCCACGCTCCTCACCCTTCCGGGCCTCACTCCTTCGTCGCTCGTTTCCTCAGGGAGTCGTCGCATGACCGAAACGATCCAGAACAGCCAGCGCACCAGCAACGACCAGCAGCCCCTGCTGTCGGTCCGCGACCTGCGCGTCACCTTCCAGCGCTCCGGCGAGAAGCCGTTCGTCGCCGTCGACGGTGTGAGCTTCGACGTCCGGCCCGGCCAGACGGTCGGCCTGGTCGGCGAGTCCGGCTGTGGCAAGTCCGTCACGTCGCTGGCCATCATGGGCCTGCTCCCGCAGCGCGGGGTCAAGGTCGAGGGCGAGGTTTTCTACGGCGACACCGACCTGCTCAAGCAGTCGGCCGACCAGATGCGGGACCGTCGCGGTCGCGACCTCGGCATGATCTTCCAGGACCCGCTGTCCTCGCTGAACCCCGTGGTGCCGATCGGCGTGCAGGTCACCGAGGTGCTCGAGCGGCACCGCGGCCTGTCCCGCAAGGCAGCCGTCCCGCTGGCCAAGGACATGCTCGACAAGGTCGGCATCCCGGACGCCCAGCGCCGGCTCAAGGACTACCCGCACCAGCTGTCCGGCGGGATGCGCCAGCGCGCGCTCATCGCGATGGCCCTCGCCTGTGCCCCCAAGGTCCTCATCGCCGACGAGCCGACCACGGCCCTCGACGTGACCATCCAGGCGCAGATCCTCGCCCTGCTCAAGGAGCTCGTCGAGGACAGCGGCACCGCGCTGGTCATGATCACCCACGACCTCGGTGTCGTCGCCGGCCTCGTGGACCGGATCAACGTCCTGTACGCCGGCCGCATCGTCGAGCGCGGCGACCGCCACCCGCTCTTCGCCGAGCCCCGTCACCCGTACACGCACGGCCTGCTCGGCTCCATACCCCGTCTGGACGGTGAGCGGGGGTCGAAGCTGACCCCCATCCCCGGCTCGGTGTCGGACAACCTGCCGTGGGCGAGCGCGTGCGCGTTCGCACCCCGGTGCTCCCAGCCCATCGACGTCTGCGTCGAGAAGACCCCCGAGCTCGTGGAGGACGGCCCCCGGGCGCTCCGCTGCCACAACCCCGTGGAGGTGTCCCGGTGACCGTCAGCGACGAGATCCTCGTCGACGTCAAGGACGTCAAGGTCCACTTCCCCATCAAGCGCGGGGTCATCTTCGACAAGACGGTCGGCCACGTCTACGCCGTCGACGGCGTGGACCTGCAGATCCGCAAGGGCGAGACCTACGGCCTGGTCGGTGAGTCCGGGTGCGGCAAGTCCACCCTCGGGCGCGCCATCCTCAACCTCGAGCCGCCGACGTCGGGCTCGGTCGAGTTCGACGGGATCGACATCGCTGCCCTCAAGGGCGAGGAGCTGCGGCACAAGCGCCAGGACATCCAGATGGTGTTCCAGGACCCGATGGGCAGCCTCGACCCGCGCCAGACCGTGGAGTCGCTGCTGCTCGAGGGCATGAAGGCGCACGGCCTCGCCAAGGACGGGAAGCAGGCGAACACCCGGCTGCGCGACCTGCTCAAGGCGGTCGGGCTGCCGGTCGCGGCGCTGAAGAAGTACCCGCACGAGTTCTCCGGCGGACAGCGCCAGCGCATCGGCATCGCCCGCGCGCTGTCGGTGAACCCCAAGCTCATCGTCGCCGACGAGCCGGTGTCAGCCCTCGACGTGTCGGTGCAGGCGCAGGTCATCAACCTCCTCGAGGAGCTGCAGGACGAGTTCGGCCTGACCTACCTCGTGGTGGCCCACGACCTCGCCGTCGTGCGCCACATCAGCGACCGGATCGGGGTCATGTACCTCGGCGCGATCGCCGAGGAGGCCGACGCGGAGGACCTCTACACCAAGCCGCTGCACCCCTACACGCGGGCGCTGATGTCGGCCGTCCCGGTGCCCGACCCGGTGATCGAGGACCGTCGCGAGCGGATCCTGCTCCAGGGCGACCTCCCCTCCCCCGCCAACCCGCCCACCGGCTGCCGGTTCCACACCCGGTGCCCGTGGCGGCAGGACACCAAGTGCGACACCGAGCGGCCGCTACTGCGTTCGCTGAAGATCGCCGGGGTCCCGGAATCGCACCGCGTGGCCTGCCACTGGGCCGAGCAGATCGAGTCCGGGGAGCTGAAGATGCACACCGTCAAGGCATCGCTCACCGCCCAGACCGACCTCACCAGCGGTGGCGACGACTTCCTCGGCCCGGCGTCGGTCCAGGAAGCCCTCTGACGCAGCCCACCACGGCCCGTCCGGTCCGGCACCTCGGTGTGCCGCGTGCGCACCTCGCGCACGCGGCACACCGCTGTCCGGGGCGGGAGGTGAGGTGAGGCTGGGCTTCGGTGACAGGCTCGTCGATCCTTGCCAGAGTGGTGCCATGTCGCGACTGCTGAACCACGAGGAGATCGACCGCCAGCTCGGTGACCTGCCCGGGTGGGCGGTGGACGGCCCCCTCATGCGGGCGACGTTCGAGGCTCCCGACTTCCCCGCCGCGATCCGCCTCGTCGACGAGGTCGCCGCCGACGCGGAGTCGATGAACCACCACCCTGACATCGACATCCGTTGGCGCACGGTCGGATTCGTGCTCTCGACGCACGACCAGGGTGGCCTGACCCAGCTCGATGTCGAGCTCGCCCACCAGATCTCCCAGGCCGCTGCGCGGATCGGGGCGCAGGCCCGTGGCTGAGGTCGGGATCGAGGTCGTCCCGCACGAGGGCGAGGAGCACGACACCGGCATCGGCGCGCGGCTGAACTGGCTGCGCGCGGCCGTGCTGGGCGCGAACGACGGCATCGTGTCCACCGCCGGCATCGTCATCGGTGTCGCGGCCGCCACCAGCGAGCGCTCGGCCATCATGACCGCGGGTGTGGCCGGCCTGGCCGCCGGTGCGATGAGCATGGCGGCTGGGGAGTACGTCTCGGTGAGCACCCAGCGGGACACCGAGAAGGCGTTGCTGGCCAAGGAGACCCGCGAGCTGCGCGAGATGCCCGAGGAGGAGCTCGCCGAGCTCGCAGAGATCTACGAGGGGAAGGGCCTCACGCCCGAGCTGGCCCACGAGGTCGCCGTGCAGCTGACGTCGCACGACGCGCTCGGCGCACACGCCGAGGCCGAGCTCGGCATCGACCCGAACGAGCTGACGAACCCCTGGCACGCCGCCTGGGCCTCGATGGTGGCCTTCACCGCGGGCGCCCTGCTCCCGCTCGTGGCGATCCTCCTGCCGCCGCAGGGAGCCCGCGTCACCGTGACGGCCCTTGCCGTCGTCGCCGCCCTCGCAGGCACCGGAGCGGTGAGCGCCCGGCTCGGCGGGGCCCCCCGTCGCCCGGCCGTGCTGCGCAACGTCGCAGGGGGCGTCCTGGCGATGGCGGTCACGTACGGCATCGGCGCCCTGGTCGGCACCCAGCTCTGACCGGGGCGCGGCTCCCGCGGCTCCTCGCCTCGGGAGCCGTCGCAGGACCTCCCCTCGCGGAACTTCCCGCCGCGGGGAGCCGTTGAGCCGACTCACCCCCGCCCGCCCCGTCGTCCGCGGACGACCGACCAAGGATCGGTGAGTCCCCAGCCGTGTCCGGCTATTGGCTCGACATCGCCCTCGTCGCCACCCTCGTCCTGCTCAACGCCGTCTTCGCCGGGAGCGAGATGGCCCTGGTCTCGCTCAGGGAGGGTCAGCTCAAGCAGCTGGAACGGTCCGGAGGAGCGCGGGCCGAGCGCCTGGTCCGGCTCGCGCGGGACCCCAACCGGTTCCTCGCCACCATCCAGATCGGCATCACCCTGGCCGGGTTCCTGGCCTCGGCGACCGCGGCCGTGTCCCTCGCCGAGCCGCTCGTGCCGTACGCCGAGGCCCTCGGCTCGGCCGCCGAGCCCGTCGTGGTCGCGGCCGTCACCCTGGTGCTGGCGTTCCTCACCCTCGTCCTCGGTGAGCTCGCCCCCAAGCGCCTCGCGATGCAGCTGGCCCTGCCGTGGGCCCTGGCCGTCGTCCGTCCCCTCGACGCGCTGTCGACCCTGTCGCGTCCCGCCGTGGCCGTCCTCGGGAAGTCGACCGACGTCGTCGTGCGCCTGCTCGGCGGCAGGGCCGAGGCCGCGTCCGACGACATCTCCGCGGAGGAGCTGCGCGACCTCGTCACGAGCAACCCCGAGCTCAACGACGAGCAGCGCGAGATCATCAGCGGCGCCCTCGAGCTCAGCGAGCGGACCGTGCGGCAGGTGCTGGTGCCCCGTGGCTCGGTGCTCTCCCTGCCTAACGACGCCACCGTGGCCCGGGCCCGGGACACGATGGCTGCCTCGGGCCACTCCCGGGTGCCCGTGACCCACGGCAACCACCTCGACCGGGTGATCGGCATCATCCACTGGGGTGCGGTCATCCACGGCGGCGACGAGCCCGTCGCCGCCCGGGTGCAGCCGGCACTGATGCTCCCCGAGACCGTGCGCATCTCCGAGGCCCTGCGCCAGTTCCGCGAGGAGCGCCAGCAGATGGCCATCGTCATCGACGAGCACGGCTCCGTCGAGGGCATCGTCACCCTCGAGGACCTGCTTGAGGAGATCGTCGGGGAGATCTGGGACGAGACCGACCCCGACGTCCTGGACGCCCACCAGGAGGCCGACGGCACGGTGGTCCTTCCGGGGACCTTCCCGGTCCACGACCTGGTCGACGTGGGGGTCGAGCTCGACGTCGCCCCCTCCACCGACTACGCCACCGTGGCCGGGCTCGTGCTCAAGCTGCTCGGCCGCGTGCCGGACCGACCGGGTGACGTCGTCTCGACCGAGCGGTGGACGATCGAGGTCCTGGCCGTCGCCCACCACGCGGTGACAGAGGTGCGCATCGCGCCGGTGCCCGGGGCCTCGCCGGCCGAGGTCCAGCACTGACCGAAGATTTCCCGGGACAGGTGCATCCCCGGAGGACCTCCGCGCGGAAGTAGGGGCAGGACGGTCCACGAAGGACCGCCACGAGCCCCTGGAGGTCCACCGATGTACCTGCGCAGAGTCAGCTCCGCCGTCGTCGCCGCCGCACTGGCGACCACCCTGCTCGCCCCCGCGGCGAGCGCAGCACCGACCTCCACGGCCCCCACGGGGACGAAGAGCCTGGCTGCGGTGCTCACCGCGGACGGCGACACCTTCGACCGCAACTGGTACGACTACGACATCCTCACCGAGGCCGTCCTCGCGGTGCTCGCGGCCAAGCCCGACAGCCCCGTCAAGGTGCTCACCGACGGCTCGGTCCCCCTGACGGCCTTCCTGCCCAACGACCGCGCGTTCCAGGTGCTCGTCGCCGACCTCACGAAGAAGTGGCCGACCTCGGAGAAGGCCACCTTCACCACGCTTGCCGGCGCCGTCGGCATCGACGCGATCGAGAGCGTCCTGCTCTACCACGTCGTCCCCGGCGCGACGATCGACTCGGGTGCGGCCCTCAAGGCCGATGGGGCGAAGCTCGCCACCGCCCTGCCGGGCGCCTCCATCACGGTGGACGTCATCTCGGCGCGCTTCAAGCTCGTCGTCCTGCGCGACAACGACAGGAACGACCTGAACCCCCTGCTCAACCCGCGAGCCCTGGACATCAACAAGGGCAACAAGCAGATCGCGCACGGCATCGTCCTCGTGCTCCGCCCGATCGACCTCTGACCCCCGACCGTCACCTCCGTCATCACAGACAAGGACCCATCATGAAGACCACCCGCATCCTCGCCGTGGCCGTGCTGGCTGTGGCCGCGACCGGTGTCGCCCTGCCCGCCCAAGCGGCCGACGACGCCACCGTGACCGTGGTGCACGGCATCCCCGGCTCCACCGTCGACGTCTACGCCAACGGTGAAGAGCTGCTCGCCGACTTCGAGCCGGGCACCGTCACCGACCCCGTGACCCTCCCGGCCGGGCAGTACGACCTCAAGGTCACGGCGGCGAACGCCGGGGCCGACGGCGACGCCGTCGTCGAGGCCAACGACGTCACCGTTCCCGCCGGGGCGAACGTCTCGGTCGTCGCGCACCTCACCGCCGAGGGCGAGCCGGCCCTCACGCCGTTCGTCAACGACGTCTCCAAGGTCGCTGCCGGCCAGGCCCGCCTCACCGTCCGCCACACGGCCGCCGCCCCCGCGGTGGACGTGCGCGCCAACGGTGACGCGGCGTTCGAGGGCCTGACCAACCCGAAGGAGGCCAAGGCCGACCTCCCCGCCGGGACGATCAGCGCCGACGTCACCCTCGCCGGCACCGACACCGTGGCCATCGGCCCGACCGACGTGAAGCTCACGGAGGGCACCAACACCATCGTCTACGCCTACGGCAGCGCCGAGGACGACAGCCTCGCCCTCGCCGTGCAGACGATCTCGGGCCTGCACTCCTCGCCCGGCTCGGTCCCCGCCGGCTCCGGCGGCCAGGCCGCGCTCGCGACGGACCTGTCCCGTATGGCGCTCGTGGGCTCGGCCGCGCTGGTGGCCGGCGCGCTCGTCCTGGTCCGCCGTCGTCCCGGCACCGTCCGGGCCTGAGCGGACAGCAGCGGGACAGACCGAGCCGAGCAGGAGACCACCGGGATGTCCGTGAACGGAACGCGCGGGAGGGTGGCGGCCGCGGTGGCTGCCGCCCTCCTCGCGGGTGCCCTCACGACCTGGGCGACGCGGCCGGCTGCGGTCGACGACCCCGGGGACCTGCGGCGGGCGAGCAGCGAGAGCACGGCGCCGCGCGCCATACCGGGCTCTCAGTCCGTGGCCCCGTCGGGTCAGGTCACCACCTCGTCCGCCACCGGCACCCCTATGCCGTCCGGCACCTCTGAACCGGCGCCGTCCCCCGCCCCCTCCCGGGGGGCGGCGTCCGTGCCCGCGGCACCGACCCGGGTGGTGGTCCCGCGGCTCGGCGCGCGGATGGCCGTCGCCCCTGTCGGCGTGGACCGGCTGGGCGCCATGACCATCCCCGAGGACCCCCGGGTCGCGGGGTGGTACCGCTTCGGGGCGGCTCCGGGCGGTGGTGCGGGAGCCACGGTCCTGGCGGCGCACGTCGACGACAGCGAGTACGGGACCGGTCCGCTGGCCCGGCTGCAGACGCTGCGGAAGGGTGACGCCGTGAGTGTCACCGCGGGACGCACGGTGCACCGCTACCGGGTGACCTCGGTGCTGCGCCTGGCCAAGGGCGAGCTGGACACCGACGAGCTGTTCGACCGTGGCGGGCCCCCGCGGCTGCACCTCGTGACCTGCGGGGGCAGGTTCGACCGGGCGACCGGGCACTACGAGGACAACGTCGTGGTCGTCGCGACACCGGTGGGCTGACCGCCGTGACTACAGTGGAAGGCGTGTTGGCCCTGGACGAGCTGGTCGCGGAGCAGGACGACCTCGCCGCCCGGTTCGTGTCCGGCTCGCGCGAGGCCCTCGCCGAGGTCTACGCGCGGTGGTCGGCCCTCGTCTACACCGTGGCCCTGCGGGCCCTCGACGACGCCCACGACGCCGAGGACGTCACGCAGCAGGTCTTCGTGTCGGCGTGGGGTAGCCGGCACACGCTTCGTCCGCGCGAGGGCGCCCTGCCCGGGTGGCTCATCGGCATCACGCGCCACCGGATCGCCGACGTCCGCACCCAGCGCTACCGTCGGGCCCGCAACGTCGCCGCCGTGGCCGCGCTGGCCCCCGAGGTCGGCTCGCCGCCGACCGAGGCCGACATCGCGCAACGGCTGCTCGTCGCCCACGAGGTCGACCGCCTGGGCGAACCGCGGGCCAGCGTGCTCCGAATGGCGTTCATCGAGGACCTCCCCCAGGAGGAGATCGCCCGCCGGCTGGACCTGCCGCTGGGCACCGTCAAGAGCCACGTCCGCCGCGGACTGGTGCAGCTGCGCAACCGACTGGAGGAGGTGGACGATGTCGCACCTTGACGAGGAGACCTTGGCCGGGTTCGCGTTCGGCGACACCGACGCCGCCACCGACGACCTGGCCCACGTGTCCACCTGCGCCACGTGCAGCGCCACGGTGGCCGAGCTCCGCAGGGTGGCCGCCGCCGTGGCGACCTCGCCCCGGCGGGCCGACCTGGCGACTCCCCCGGCAGGGCTGTTCGACCGGATCGAAGCCCAGATCGACGACGAGGAGCGACGCGGCGACCTGCCTGCGCACGACGTCCTCGGACAGCCGCGTGCCACGGCGACGCAGGCCCCTCGCGTCCGACGACCGCGGCGACGGTGGGCGCCTGCCGCCTGGGCCGGTGGCGCGGCTGCTGCGGGCATCGCCATCGGGCTCCTTGCGGGGTACGCCGTCTGGAACGAGCCCACTCCTCCCGCTCCCGTGGAGGTCGCCAGCACCCAGCTCGACACCCTCGACACCCAGCAGTGGCTGGGTCGGGCCACGCTGCTGCGCGAGGACGACGACACCGAGCTGCTGTCGGTCAGCACCGAGCGTCTCGACGCCGGGTCGGGGTACCTCGAGGTGTGGCTGATCAACCGCGACGGGAAGCGGATGGTGTCGCTGGGCGTGCTGCGGGCCGACGGTCGGTCCTCGTTCCCGGTCACGCAGCAGCTCCTGGACGAGGGGTACGTCATCGTCGACATCTCCCGCGAGGGGTTCGACGACAAGCCCGAGCACTCGGGCGACAGCCTGGTCCGGGGGACGTTGCGGAGCTGACCCTGCGAGTGCCGCTCAGACGTCGAGCTTGCCCATGCTGGGCAGGGCCAGGACGGTCGGGACGGCGGCGACGCGCACCTGCGGTGGCGCGTGCAGGGCCTCGACGGCCGCCCCCGTGCGGGTGACGGGCACGGAGAGCGCGGCGGCGATCACCACGGCGGTGGTGAGGCCGCGGGGGCTCAGCAGTGGACGGTGGAGGGTGGCAGCAGCGAGGTTCATGGGACCACCGTGGTGGTCACCGCTGGCGAGCCCGTATGGCGCCGCTGTGGGCTCCCTATGACCGTCACCGCTCGCAGACGAGCCCGTCGTCGTCGCGGTCCTGGTACCAGTCGTACTCGGGGTCGGCGCCACGACGGTACGGGCCGTACCCGGCGGCGTTCGCCTCACGGCAGGTCCCGAACCGTGGATCCGTTTCGGAGCTTCGGGTCTTCGTGCCGGAAGGGGTGGGGCTGGCGGCTGCACGGGTCGGTGCAGGCCCGGTTGTGACGCGGCCCCCGCCGAGCGGGACGGACGCCGACGCCCTGGGCAGCGCCTGGCCCGGGCAGCTGCTGAGCACCCGGATCACCGCATCTCGCTCGGCCGCCGTGACCCACAGGCCGTAGCGGTGCTTCACCGCCACCTGGCGGGCGACGTAGGAGCAACGGACCGCCTTGCGGGGCGGCAGCCAGGTCGCGGCGTCGCCGTCACCCTTGCGGGCGTTGGTCGGGCCGTCGACGGCGAGGAGGTTCAACGGGTCGTTGGCGAAAGCAGTGCGGCGAGCGGTCGACCACTGCTGGGCGCCCTTCTGCCACGCGTCGGAGAGCGCGACGACGTGGTCGACCTGCACTGCGCTCGAGGTGCCGGAACCCCTGACGAAGCCGATCTTCTTCCCGGTGTAGGGGTCGAGGAGGGTGCCGGTGAGGACGAGGCAGCCGTTGGTGCCTGCCTTGAGCGTGAAGGGTGCGAGGTCGCGGCGCAGGATGTCGTTGCGGGTGTCGCAGCCGTTGCGGTCGGTGTCGGCCCACGCCTGGCCGAACTCGCCGCGGTCGTAGCCCGTCATTGGCGCACGCCCCTTGACCCGGAGCACGGCCAGGGTCGTGACGGCCGTGCCGGGGCGGACCGTCGTGGTGGGTGCCGAGGGACGCGGGGCCGGCTCCGGTGAGGTGGTCGACGCAGGCCCGGTCGTCCCCGCCGGGACGGCTGAGGCGGCGGTGGGCTGGCGCCCCTCGGGGTCCACGGAGCCGGTCAGCGTGGAGAAGGCCGGGGAGTCGGCGTTCGCCGGCATGCACCCCGAGGTCGTGGCGACCAGCAGGACGAGCCCGGCGAACGCGGGCCAGCAGGAGTCGGGACGGCGAATCATGAGCAGGCACAGCACTTTCGAGGGGGGATCCTCACCGTACGTGCTGCCTCGTCACCGACCCGCCAGACCCGGACAAGCCTGGCCGAAGAGACGAGGGTGCGCTGGCCCTGCTGGCCCGGCTCGGGTCGGGTCAGGCGGGGTGCACGGCGTAGTCGATGGGCTTGCAAGTCCCGCCGTTGGACTTCTCAGCCGAGCACGCGGTCAGGCCGACGTGCAGGTCCATCTCGGCACGCACCGTGAACCGGTCTCCGGCGGTCGAGGTCGGGGGGTCGATGTGCAGCTCCCCCGAGGGCTCGGGCCAGACGTTCATGAAGATGTTCAGGGTCGTGGTCACCATGTCCGGGGTGACCCCGAACGGCGCCAGGCCGGTCACGAGGTTCTCCAGGCAGCTGGGGTGGTAGGCGCCCTCGAACTCCGGGTAGAGCAGGTCGAAGGTCTGCTGGCTGCACGGGGTGAGCAGGAAGTCGTGCCGCCCGCAGGTGTCCTCGACCACCGTGAGCATCGGGGTGCTCCGGTTGCTGTAGAGCGTGTGACCGGTCGTGAGGAAGATCGTGTTGGCGAAGTCGATGGTGCGCCCACTCGACAACCACTCGGCGTGGTCGTCCGCGCTGAAGCAGAACAGGTCGCTCACCTGGCCGCCCGTCGGGTCGACGACGGTCAGCTGCTCGCCCGCGCGCAGCAGGAACCCTGTCCCCGTCTGCGGCGCCAACCGCTGGAGCCCGGCGGCGGCCTCCCGGGTGTCGCCGGCCTGCGTGGGGCTGTCCTTCGGGCTCACGGGGTCTCCTCGTCGAAGTTCACTGGGGCGGCCCAGTCGGTGGGCACCGCTCGGCCGGAGTACTGCCGGGCCTCGGAGCCGGCCCCGTGGTCGGCGACCATGGGGTTGACGTCGCCCTGCAGGGCGGTGTCCCGCCGTCGGATGGTGTCACGCATCCGCTCGAAGCGGTCGGACGCGCGCAGGTCCTCGAACTGCTGGTGCAGGTTGAAGACCAGGGTGGGCAGCGGTGTCCGGCGGGCGATCCTCGAGGCGGCCGGGTGCAGGCCGACCACGAAGTACGCGGTCCCGGCGACGCTGAAGGCGAAGTGCGGGTTGCCGGGGTCGTCCGACACCTGCGGGTTCCAGGGTTGGCGGTCGGCCTCGTGCAGCTTCTCGAGCTGGCGCCACAGGAGCGACTCGAACTGCCCCTCGTCGTCGACCACCGTGTCCGGGAAGACCGCCACGAGCGAGGCGAACCCCGCCGACTGGTCGGTGTCACGGCCGAAGTCGCGCAGGGCGTCGTGCAGTCCCCGGGTCGCCTCCTCGGAAGCCATCTCCCCCAGGGCCACGACGGTCGCCCGGTCCCGGTTGAACACCGACCGGGCCCCGAGGCAGGGGTAGTCGGGGTGCAGCACCATCGACTCGAGCGCACCGTCGACCTCGAGGGGGTCGCGGCGGTCCGGGTCCTCGGCGAGGTCCCGGGTGAGCTGCAGGAGGGTCGGCTCGTCGGCACGGACGTCGTGGAGTGCCTCGCTCACGGTCAGGAGACCACCGCGTCGACGACCTTCTTCAGCGCACTCGGCTGCGCCGGCGACCGCGGGGCCGTCTTCTTCGACTCGAGGAGTCGCTCACCGAGCTCGCTGAGCTGCTTGCGTCCCAGCCCTTCGCGCACCTTGGGGAACCAGTCGTTCTCCTCCTCGTCCATGTGGTGTCGCACGTTCTCGATGAGGACGCTCGTCTTCGCGTGGAACCGCTCGTCCGACGGCTTCATGGGCACCAGCTCCATGACGAGGACGTCGGCCACGTGGTGCTCCTCGTAGGACTCGAGCACGTCGTCCTCGAGGTCGGGAAGCAGGCGACGCACCTCCGGGTACATCACCTCGTTCTCGATGTACGTGTGCACCGTGAGGAGCTCGATGCACTTCTTCACGATGGCGCCCTGGCGGGCGGGCGTCGTCGTCGACTTCTCGAACTCGCGGAAGAGCGCTCGGACCTCTTTGTGGTCGGCTCGCAGGATGGTGATGGCGTCAGTGGACATGGAGGCTCCAGATGCAGAAGGGTCGAGCCACACGGCTCGACCCTTTCTGGCTACCCGCGACGTGGCGGGCCAAACACGATCCGTCAGACGGCCTCGCCGACGGCGTGCGTGCCCCGACCCATGCGGATGAGCTCGCGCTCCTCCGGGGTGGTGGCGCCCCAGACGCCGTACGGCTCGCGGACGGCCATGGCGTGCTCGAAGCAGTTCTTGAGGACCGGGCACTCGCGGCACATGGCCTTGGCGCGCTCGTCCCGGCTGAGTCGACGGTTACCGCGCTCAGCGTCCCCGGCGAAGAACTCGTTCGGGTCGGAGTTGCGGCACGCCCCGTCGACCTGCCAGTCGTAGTTGCTCAACAGGGGCTGGGGAAGACGCTTGATGCTGGCCATGGGGTTCTCCTTGCGGCGCTGGTGAAGTGGTTCACAACTTATGCAAAAGTTGTTCATCATGCAACACCAGTGAATAAGTTCTAGAGTCGAAGCATGCCCTCAACCCCCATCGCACCCATGAACACGCGGGTGACCGGGGACCGGATCACCCGCTCGATCCCCCTCCGGGTCCTGCCCGACCTCGCCGTCGTCGAGACCGTGTCCGCCGAGATCGAGTGGTCAGTGGGCGTCGTCGCCGATCGTCTGGACATCCCTGCTGCCACGTTGCGCAGCTGGGACCGCCGGTACGGCGTGTCACCGTCCCAGCGCAGCGCGGGCGGTCACCGGCGGTACACCGAGGGCGACGTCCTGCGGGTCGCTGCGGTGCAGCGCTTCGTCGACCAGGGCGTGCCCACCCAGACCGCAGCTCGCGTCGCCCTGGCCATGGACCCCCAGCGACTCCGGACCGAGTCGCTCCTGCGTTCCTGACGGCACCTCGCGCAGCAGCCCAGCGCTGGGATCCCAGCCTCGGCCGACTCAGGCCCGGACCACCTCGTGGTGCTCGACGGGGATGGAGGCGCCCCGCGCGCGCCTGCCGGTCGAGCCGAGCAGGACCCCGGCGACGACCACGACCCCGCCGAGCACCTCCCACGGCGTGGGTCGTTCATCGAGGGCGAGCGCAGCCGTGGCCATCCCGACCACGGGGACGAGCATCGAGAACGGTCCGACGACCCCGGCGGGGTGGCGGGCCAGGAGCCACGTCCAGATCCCCGACCCGACGACGGTCCCGATGAGCACGGTGTACGCGAGACCGATCCACGCCGGCGCGGCCTGCGCCGTGAACGACGTGACGAGAGAGTCGGTGATGTCGTGCGGTCCTTCGAGCAGCAGGGACAGGGCGAGCATCGGAACGGGGACGACCACGGACATCCACAGCGTGAGGTGCAGCGGGTTCGGCGGTGCCGCCAGCCTGCTCGACAGGTTGCCGAGCGCCCACCCGAGCGCGCCGAGCAGCACGAGCACGTAGGGCACGAGCTGGGCCACCCCGGCCCGGGACACACCGACGACGACCATCCCGGCGGCAGCCACGGCGACCCCCCACCACTGGCGCCCCCGCACCCGCTCCTTGAGCAGCAGTGCGCCGAGGACCAGCGTGAACGGTCCTGACGCCTGGAGCACCAGCGACGCGAGGCCCGCGGGCATCCCCGCAGCCATCCCGCTGTAGAGGAAGGTGAACTGCAGCACCCCGAACCCCACGCCGTAGCCCACCAGCCAGCGGGTCGCCACCTTCGGTCGCGGGACGAACAGCATCGTCGGGATGGCCAGCAGGGCGAAGCGCAGGGCGACGAGGAACAGCGGTGGGAACTGTTGCAGCGACAGGTGGATCGCGAGGAAGTTCACCCCCCAGATCAGGGCGACGGCGCACGCGAGGAGGCGGTGGAACGGCGTCAGGCCCGAGGTCATCGCTCGAGCATGCGCGACGTCGGCACGTAGCACAATCGCAAAGTTGTGCATCGATGGTTAAGGTCGCCTTCATGGACCCGCGACACCTCGAGCTGCTCCGCGAGCTTGCGGACCGCGGCACCCTCACCGCGGTCGCCACCGCCACCCACCGGACCCCCTCCGCAGTGTCCCAACAGCTCCGCTCCGCCGAGCGTGAGGCCGGTATGCCGCTCGTGGAGTCCCACGGGCGCGGCGTGCGGCTGACTCGGGCCGGGCTCCTGCTGGCCGAGGGTGCCGTGGACGTCGCGACCGCCCTCGCCCGGGTGCGCGCCAGGCTCGACGCCCTGCGGGACGCACCGGTCGGCACGGTGACGATAGGAGCCCTGCCCAGTGCTGCCGAGGTCCTCGTGCCGGAGTTGGTGAACCGGTTGCAGGACAGTGGAATTCGTATCGTTCTCGAGGACTTCGACGTGGCCGAGTCCGACTTCGCCGGACGGGCAGCAGATCACGACATCGTCATCGGTCACACCATCACGGGAGAGGCACCCGCGGGTTCGACCCACCTGCACCACCGCAGCCTCGCCGAGGAGCCCCTCGACGTGGCTCTGCCCGTCGGTCACCGGCTTGCTCGCCGCAGGCAGCTGACTCCCGACCTGGTGGCCGGCGAACGCTGGATCGGCGTCCCCGAGGGCTACCCCTTCGACACGGTCCTCATCGCGATCGAGAACGCCACCGGGCGGCGGATCGACCGGGTGCAGAGGCTCCGGGACAACCGCGTGGTGGAGGCGATGGTCGCGCGGGGCCTCGGCCTGGCACTCCTTCCACGCTTCACCACCCGCGTGCGCCCGGGGGTGGTCACCAAGCCGCTGACCGGGGTCCGAGCGGCTCGTCACGTCGTCGCGCTCTCGAGGCCCGACGTCGCCGAGCGCGTCGCCGTCCGGGCCGTCCTCGACCTGTTGGCCGAGATCGGCACCCAGGCATCGTCCGGCGAACTCCCCCACACCGGTCGCAAACGACCCTGACGTGCGGATCGGCTAGTCACAAGGGGCTATGGCGACCGCCCCGCAGCGCTGCGAAGGTGACGACAGGACCCAAGAAGCCGGACGAGTGATCGTGGCGCGAAAACCGGACCACTCGTCCACCGCAGGCGCGAGACCGTGAGCGGCGTCGCCGACGCCCCAGCCGGTCTCCGGCGCACTACCGAGACGTGTGGCCCGCGTCACCCCGTGACGCGTACGCCGGCCATCGGCGCCCTCGTCAGAGTGCCGGCCTAGACGTTGAAGCGGAACTCCACGACGTCGCCGTCGGCCATGACGTACTCCTTGCCCTCGATGCGGACCTTGCCTGCGGACTTGGCCGCCGCCATGGAGCCCGCCTCGACGAGGTCGTCGAAGGACACGATCTCGGCCTTGATGAACCCACGCTGGAAGTCGGTGTGGATGACTCCGGCCGCCTGCGGTGCGGTCCACCCGCGACCGATGGTCCACGCGCGCGACTCCTTGGGCCCGGCCGTCAGGTAGGTCTGCAGGCCCAGGGTGTGGAACCCGGTGCGCGCGAGCTGGTCGAGCCCGGACTCGGTGGCGCCGAAGGACTCGAGGAGCTCCATCGCCTCGTCGGCCTCCATCTCCATGAGGTCCATCTCGAGCTTGGCGTTGAGGAACACGGCGTCGGCGGGCTCGACGAGCGCCCGCAGCGAGGCGTGCAGCTCGGCGTCGCCGAGCTGGTCCTCGTCGAGGTTGAAGACGTAGATGAACGGCTTGGTGGTGAGCAGGCCGAGCTGGCGCGCGTCATCGAGGTCGACCCCGGCAGCCGCACCGGCTGCATACAGGGTGTGGCCCTCCTCGAGGACCTTCTGCGCCGCCACGGCGTTGGCGTGGGAGGCCTTCTTCTCCTTCTGGATCCGCGACTCCTTCTCGAGGCGCGGCACGGCCTTCTCGAGGGTCTGCAGGTCGGCGAGGATCAGCTCGGTGTGGATCGTCTCGATGTCGGACGCGGGCGAGACCTTGCCGTCGACGTGGACGACGTCGCCGTCCTCGAACGCGCGCACGACCTGGCAGATCGCGTCGGCCTCGCGGATGTTGGCGAGGAACTTGTTGCCCAGCCCCTCCCCCTCAGAGGCACCGCGGACGATGCCGGCGATGTCGACGAAGGACACGGTCGCGGGGAGGATCTTCTCCGAGGAGAAGATCTCGGCGAGCTTGCCCAGGCGGGAGTCCGGCAGGGGCACGACCCCGACGTTCGGCTCGATGGTCGCGAACGGGTAGTTCGCGGCGAGCACGTTGTTCTTGGTCAGGGCGTTGAACATCGTGGACTTGCCGACGTTGGGCAGACCGACGATTCCGATAGTGAGAGCCACAAGGCCGAGAGTCTACCGTCGCGGCGTGGCGGCCCTCGCCAGCTGCCGGGACAGCGCGACGAGGCGTCCCTCGCTGTCCCAGACCTCTGCGTCCTCCTCGAGGTAGCCACCCGACATGGTGCGGCTGGTGAGGTTCACGCGCAGCCAGCCCGGCGCCGGGCGGGCCCGCACGTGGGCGGTCAGCTCGAGCGTCGGCGCCCAGCCGGGCAGGCCCAGCTCGAAAGCCACCGGTGGCAGCGCGTCGACGGCGAGGAGCAGCAGCAACGGGTCGGGCTCCCGACCGTCGACCATACGCAGCCATCCCCGGATGACACCGTTGCCCGACGGCTTGCCCATCGCCCAGCCCGTCGTGGCCGGGTCGAGGCGCAGGTCAAGGCGTTCCAGCAGGGACGCGGCCTTGAGGAAGGACGGTGGCGCCTGCTCGGTCGAGAGGCACCGGTCCGGCGGCGGGAGGTCGGGCGGGGTGGCCGTGGTGGTGGCCTCGCCATCCATCGTCGCGAGGTCGCCATAGCTCGCGAGGACCCGGATGCGCTCGACCTCGCCGCCGGCTCCGTCGTCCTGGAGCAGGGAGGCCTGTCCGTTCGAGACCGCGCGACCGCGTCGGAGCACGGAGGTCCGCACCGTGGCCGGCCCGGGTGCTCCGGGCGTCAGGTAGTACGCGCTGATCGCGAGCGGGTGCGGGTGTGCCGGGCGGTCACCGTCGGCGGCGCCGAGCTCGGCCGCGAGCGCGCGACCAGCGATGGACAGGAGCATCCCGCCGTTCACGCCACCGCCGATCCGCCACCCGTCGCCGAGCGCGGCGTCGTACGTGCCGGGTTCGCCGTCGCGCGCCGTGACTGCCGATCCCTCGTCGAACTCGCTGACCTGCTCGCCCATCCCACGTCCTTCCGTCACCGTGCGCGGCACACCATTCCTCGACAGGAGGGTATGCCGCGCACGGTCACCTCACGGGGTCGCCGTGGTGCGCGCCACTGCCCCGGGTGCCGCCGCAGGTGCCGGCGCAGGGGCGTCGGCAGGTGCCGCGGGCGACGCCGTGCTCGCGGGCGTCGTCGTCCCGGAGGTCGAAGACGCGCTGGGCGACGCGCTCGGTGACGCGCTCTGGCTCTGCGGCGACGACGGGCTCGGCTCGCTCGACGACGAGGGGGCCGAGGTCCCGCTCGTCGCAGTCCCGCCCGAGGTCGGGGACGGCGCGCTGCCCGACGTCGTCGCGCCGGTCCCGGACGTCGTCGGCGTCGTCGACGACGTGGCAGTCGTCGACGGAGCCGTCGAGGTCGTGGCGGTCGAGCCGGTGGTGGCCGACGGGCTGCTCCCCGGCTCCGGCTCGATCCAGGCAGGGTCCTGCCGCAGGATGGCGAGGATCTGCTGCTCGTACGCGCTCAGGCGGCCCTGGAGCTCGCTCAGCGGGACGTCCTGGATCGTCGCACCGAAGGCCGAGATCTCCGCCCACAGGGCATCGAGCGCCGCCGTGCTCTGGGCGTTGAGCGGACCGGACAGGGTCACCACGAGCTGCGTGGCGAGGGCCTGGGTGACGCACTGGACGCAGTTGTAGTTGACGGCGGCAGCGACGTTCTCGGGCACGATGACCTGTGCGTCGCCGACGATGACCACGACCTGGAACGCCACGGCCACGGCCTGGCACCCCGTGCAGGACGCGAGGGCGTAGGCCTCGTTGGCGTTGGCGACGGTGTCGCCGTCGGCCCAGACGAGGGCGAAGGCGACGTCGTAGAGCGAGGAGCCGTCGGTGGTGTTGACGGCCATGGCCTGGTTGTCGCCCTCCCCCGGCGGCAGCGGCTTGTCGAACGGGAAGACCCAGGTCGGCAGGGCCGAGCCGTCCGGCGCGGTCTGGCCGGCGCGCGGCACCATGACCACGGCGAGCCGGGGCGCGTCCGGGGTCCCCAGGGCCGCACCCTGTGGGAGGATCGCCCGACCCGTCCCATGCCGGCCCTCCTCGATCCGGGTCGGCGCACCGGAACGCACCAGCGTCGCGTTCACCGCGTCACCGACGGTGCCCCGTTCGTAGGCCTGCACCGGCCGGTAGGTCCCCTGCTGGGGCCACCACGCCCAGACCAGCCCGGCCACGACGGCGAGCGCCGCGACCCCGGCGACCCCGCGCCGTACGGGGTGGCCCTCGGTCCGGCGCCACGTGCCCACGGCGACCTGCTTGACGAAGCGGGACACGATGAAGGCGACACCGGCGACGGGCAGCGAGATGGCCACGATCGACAGGACCCGCACGGCCACCGCCAGGAGGTCACCATCGGCGAGCTGGCTCTCCAGGCGGGCCCACTGACGGCCCACCGAGGCCCACGCCGTCCCGGCCACCCGCGGGAAGCTCAGGACCATCATCACCAACGAGAACGCCAGGATCGGGACGACGACGAGCACCCAGGTCGTCACCACGGCCCGGGCCCACGGCTTGAGGACCTTGGCCTCGGGGTCGTTCCAGTGCTTCGGGAGCAACGACACGAGAGTGGGCCTGATCCGGTGGTAGAGGTCCGGGACACCGGTGACGTCGGCCAGCACGTGGTAGCCGTCGAAGCGCACCAGCGGCGCCAGCTGGCGCACCATCTGCAGGACCTGGGTCGCGATGATGAGCAGGATCGCGTCCCAGCCCGTCGCCCACCACACCCCGAACATCGCCACGGCGACGATGGCGTTGAAGTACAGGCCGCCGAGGTCGGTGCGCACCCGTCCGGCACGGCCGAGGCGGTAGCTGTCGGTCACGTCAGTGTAGAACGCCGGCCACACGAGGTACAGGCCGGTGCCCATCGCCCCGGGGGTGGCACCGCCGTACCGCGCGGCCGCGGCGTGACCGAACTCGTGGAACCCGGCGGACACGACCGTGAGCGCGAACACCGCCAGGAGCAACGCCGGCTGGTCGAAGGCCTGGTGCGTCGCGGATGCGAGACCCTTGTGCCACAGGACCCAGCCACAGACCGCGAAGAACGCCGCCATGACCAGGGCGACCACCACGGGCGCGAACAGCAGCGCGAACGGCGCCGTCGCCCTGCGCGTGACGTCGGGGTCGGTGACGACGTAGCGGAATCGCAGTCCCAGCAACGGATTCGCGCGCTTCAGCTCGGGGTCCGAGCCGTCCGCCTTCTTGAGGACCCCGATGGTGCGGAGCTTCGCGTCGCAGAGCGTCGCGACGTCCTCGGCCCGGACCTGTCGCCCTATCGCCGCACCGACCGCCTCGGCGATCTGGGTGGTGGTGCGGCGGCCGTCGACCTGCTCGAGGACGGCATACAGCAGGGGCGTGAGCTGGATCGTCTGGCCGTCGCCACGTCGCACCAGCGCCGGCGCGACGCGGTACCCCGACCCGGGCACCTCGCCCAGGAGCTGCACGCCGTCGGCGAGGACGGGGACGTCGATACCGGTCGGCTGGACGTTCGTGGCGGTCGCTGAGCCTGCCCTCGAACCGGTCGGTTCGGGGGCAGGCTGGCGCCCGGTCGGGGCGCCGGGCCCCTCGAAGGGAGTCACGTCAGCGTGTTCTGGCGCCGACTACTGCGAGACGTCCGAGGACTGGTCCGTCGTCGCGTTCGCGTCGGCGTCGATGTCCTGGGTGATGATGGCGTCCTGCTGGGCGAGCGCCGCGGCGTCGGAGTCGATGGAGCCGACGTTGGCGGCCACGGCCGCGTCGATCGGCGCTGCGACGTTGGCGTTGGCGGCCACGGCCCCTGCGATGGGCGCGGCGAGGTCGAGGTCGGCCGCGAGGTCCACGTCGACGTTGAGGAGGGGTCCGTCGAGGGCACCACCGGCGTCGATCGCGTCGGTCGGCGAGGCACCGTCCACCGGGACGGTGGGCTCGGTCGTCGGCGTCTGGGTGGCCTCGTCCACGGGGGCCGGCGCGGCGTCGGCCTGGTCGATGGTCGAGTCCTGGCTCCCCTCGGCGACGGCTTCACCGGTGATGCCCTGGTCGATGATGACGCCCTGGTCGGCGAGCGCCTGGGCCTCCGAGCCGACGGACAGCACGTTGGCGCCCACGGCCGCATCGATCGGGGCGGCGACGTTGGCGTTCGCCGCGACCGCGAGGTCGATCGGCGCAGCGGCGTCGAGGCCGATGTCGAGGTCCGCATTCAGGTCGAGGAGGCTGATGACCTCCTTGTCGGGCAGTGCGGTGCTGCCTTCGGCAGCGAGCTCCTCCGCGGTCAGCGGCGGCATGGTCGAGTCAGTCATGGTGCACTCCGTGTCTCGGACGAATTCCCCCGGCAAGATGACTCGGCGACACTAGCGGTGCCGCTCGCCAGCCGCACGCCGAATGGCATGGTGACCTGCGGAAATGGCGTCACGCGGCGGTCAGAGGGCGGGCAGTCCGTCCTCGAGGTACGCCGCCGGGCCGGCGTGCGTCGCGAGGAAGGCCAGCAGGCGCTGGTTGTATGGCGCGACGTGCCGGTCGAGTTCCTCCTCCGCCACCCAGTGGACGGCGCGGATCTCCCGGGGCTGGAGCGTCGCGCGGGCGACGAAGTCGTCGTCGACGACCCCGAGGTCGAAGACGAAGACCGTCGCGTCGGACCAGCCGCGCCACGGCGGCAACCAGTTGACCGCGAGCAGCCCGCGGACCTCGACGTCGACACCGAGCTCCTCCCGGACCTCCCTCACCACGCAGTGGGCCGGCGACTCGTGCGGGTCGACGACGCCTCCCGGGAGGTCCCACTCCTGCTTGTAGACCAGCTCGCACAGCAGCACTTGGCCACCGGCGTCGCGGAGCACGCCCTGGGCGATGGCGCGCTTGGTGGGCAGGGCGGAGTTGAGCTGGGCGATGAAGCCCTCCCTGCTCTCCGGCGACGGGTCGTCGTCGAGCACCCCCAGCACCACGACGTCACCGCGGCCCCCAGGGACGTTCTGCGAACGGCTCACGCCCTCCTTGCGCAACCCGGCCCGCATGGCTGCCCGGACCGAGTCGCGGTCGGCGTCCTCGACCCTCGCCTCGACCCGCCGGAGCCCCAGGTCGTCGAACGCCCAGCGGAGCACGAGGCGCAGGGCCCGCTCGACGATGCCGACGCCGCGGTACTCCGGCACGAAGACCCAGATGACCTCGGCATCACCGTCGGCGCCCAGCAGCAGCTCGACCCTGCCGACCCGCTCGTGCTGCCAGTGCACCTCGAAGGCCCGGACGTCGTCCTGGTCGGGTTCCTCCCCGACACCGCGGACGACGAGGTCGTCATCGACCAGGGCGGGCTCGGGGGCCGCTGCGGTGCTCATCGCCCGCACGACCCGGACAGGGCTCCCGGGCGCACGGGGTGGTGTGGTGCGGTCTCTGCCATGTCCGGCACGCTACCTGCCGCGCTGCCTCCCGCTCCCTGTCGGTGGGGGCTGGCACAGTCCTGGCCATGGAACTCGTCCTCGCCCTGCTCGTCGGCCTCGTCCTCGGCGCGGCTGTCGCCGTCGCGGTGTGCCGCCAGCTCGGCGTCGTCCGCGGCGCCGGCGTCACCGCCGAGCGCGACCTGCTGCGCGAGCGCGTCGTGGACCTCGAGGCCGCCCTCTCCGACGACGCCCAGACGGCTGCGGCCCTCGCTCCCCTGCGCGACGCGCTGGGGCGGGTCGAGCAGCAGGTGGGCACCCTCGAGCGCGACCGGACCCACCAGTACGCGGCGCTGGAGCAGACGATGGCCCAGGTGCACGCCTCGACGACGGCGCTGGGCCGTCAGACCCAGAGCCTGGCCGGGTCGCTCAACGCCTCGACCGTGCGTGGCGCCTGGGGCGAGGTGCAGCTGCGACGGGTCCTCGAGCACGCCGGCCTGCTGGCACGGTGCGACTTCGACGAGCAGGTGCACCGGGTGAGCCGTCACGACCGACAGGTCCGCCCCGATGTCGTGGTGCGACTGCCCGGCCAGAAGTTCCTCGTCGTCGACTCCAAGGCACCGATGGTCGCCTTCCTCAAGGCGCAGGCCGACGACCTGCCCGGCGACGAGCGGACCCGGCTGCTGCGCGAGCACGCCTCGCACCTCCAGGGGCACGTCAGGGCCCTCGCCGCCAAGGACTACTGGTCGGCGTTCGAGAGCTCACCGGAGATGGTCGTGTGCTTCGTGCCCAGCGAGGCCATGCTTTCGGCCGCCCTCGCCGCCGACCCCAGCCTGCACGAGGACGCGATGGCCCGCCGCGTCGTGCTGGTGGGCCCCGGCACCCTGATGGCCCTGCTGCGGACGGTGGCCTTCACCTGGCAGCAGGACGCGCTGACGGCCAACGCCCGCGAGCTGATGGCCGTCGGTCGCGAGCTCTACGCGCGCCTGGGCACCCTCGGCAGCCACACCGCGCGGATGGGCGGTGCGCTGCAGCGGTCCGTCGAGGCCTACAACCAGATGGTCGGCGCCCTCGAGTCACGGGTCCTGGTGACCGCACGACGGATGCACGAGCTCGAGGTGGTCGAGGACGAGCTGCCCGTCGCCCGTCCCGTGGAGACCGGACCGCGGGTCCTGACGGCGGTCGAGCTGCTCGAGGCCGCGACGGCGCAGGACGCCAGGCCTCAGCTGGACCTGTCGGCCGAGTCCCTGGGCCGGGCAGCGGCAGGGACCGTGAGCGACGACGCGGCGCCGAGGTGGACGGGCAGGGAGTCGACCGCGTAGACGATCGACTGGTCGCGGAACCTCAGCTGTGCGGGGTGGACGGCCAGGGCCATCTCCGGGAACCGTCGGGCGAGCCGTGGAAAGGCCATGCGCAGCTCGAGGCGCGCCAGCTCGGCACCGACGCAGCGGTGGAAGCCGTGGCCGAAGGCGAGGTGCGGTGAGGGCGGACGGTCGGGACGGAAGGTGTCGAGGTCGGGACCGATGCGGGGGTCCCGGTCGCCGCGGGCCAGCGCGACGATGACCACGTCCCCCTTGCGGACCTTGCGCCCGAAGAGGTCGTGGTCCTCCAGGGCGAACCGGGGGAACGCGATCTGGACCACCGAGAGGTAGCGCAACATCTCCTCCACCACCCGGTCGATCGAGGCGGGGTCGTCACGGACGAGCTCGAAGTACGGGCGGTCGCGCAGCAGGACGAGCGAACCCAGCGCGAGCATGCTGGCCGTGGTCTCGTAGCCCCCCGTGAAGACGCCGTCGGCCAGGCCCGCGATCTCCTCATCGCTGACCTCGTCGCCGGCCTCCGCGATGATCCGGCCGAGCAACCCGTCGCCGGGGTCCTGCCGCTGGCGCCTGGTGGCTTCGAGCAGGAAGCCGCGCGACGCCGAGATCGCCCCGAACGCCCCTGCCCCGCCGGCTGACACGTCGAACCGCGCGTGCGACAGCGCCTGGAAGCGCGCCCGGTCCTCGGCCGGCAGGCCCAGCAGCTCGCAGATCACGAGGAAGGGGATCGGGAAGGCGAAGTCCTCCACGATGTCGACCTCGGGCCCCTTGGCTGCCATCAGGTCGAGCTGGGCGTCGATGATGTGCTCGATCCGGGGCGTCAACCGTTGGATCCGCCGCATGGTGAACTCCGGGGTCAGGAGTCCGCGCAGCCGGGTGTGCTCCGGGGGGTCGGTGAACCCGAGCCCACCGACGGCGCCACCGCTGGCCCCGACGTAGGGCCGCACGTCGTTGCTGTACCTCCCCTGGTCCGCCAGGACCGCCTTGCCCTCGGGGTGGCCCGACACCAGCCAGATGTTCATCCCGAACATGTGGGCGAGCCGGTGCACGGGCTCCCCGGCGCCCGGCCCGAGCCGGGTCGTGGGGTCCAGGCCGTCGCGCCGCAGCGGACGCAGGAGGCGGCGGGGCACCGAGTCCAGCAGCGACAGGTCGACGACGGCGGGTCCGCGGGCCACGAGGCGCCGCAGGATCCGCCTCCTCGTCGCCGACAGGTCGATCATGGTCAGACGGTACCCGCGCGCACCGCCAGATCGGTGAGGTGCGCGCGCACGGCGGCGCGCAGTCTCGTGCGGGGCAGCTGCCGGGGGTACATCGTCCCGTGCACCGCGAGCCCGTCGAGCAGGCCGTGCAACCGGTCGGTCTCCCCCACGACGTCGAGGTCCGCAGCGGCGTCGTGCGCCAGGTGGCGCACGACGCCGTCGCACAGCCCGCGCAGGCTGCGGTGCGCGTCGTCGGCCAGCGCCCGGAGGTGCTCGTGGGTCCGGGCACTGGCGAGCAGGGCCAACCACACCTCCGACTCGGCCTTGCGTTGGGCGTCCAGCGGCAGCACCTCGCCGAGGACCTCGACCAGCGCCTCGAGGTCGGCCTGCTCGCGGTCGAGCGCATCAAGGCGTTGCTGGACCCGCGCCTTCGCCCGCTCGCCGAGCGTCGTCATGGCGAAGGCCATGAGCTCGTCCTGGCTCGAGAAGTAGTGGCGGATTGCCCCGGTCGACCACCCCGCCTCGGCCGAGACGGTGCGCACCGACGCCGCGGCCACGCCGTCACGCAGGACCACCCGCCACAGGGCATCGGCGATCTCGTCACGACGCTGCTCGTGGTCGACGACTTTGGGCATGCCTTGTTCTATCACGACCGTGCTAGATTATTTCGCAACACGTTCGTGCTAAATAGATTGGATGCCGTCATGCTGGTCGGGTTGATCCTCGTCTGCGAGGTGCTCTTCTGGGTGGTCCTGCTGTCCGGGCTGGCTGCTCGCTACCTCTTGCGTCGCGAGCGCCTCAGCCGGGTGCTGCTCGTCTCCGCTCCCCTGGTCGACCTCATCCTGCTCACCGCGACGGCCCTAGACCTGCGCGCCGGCGGCACCGCGACGGTCGCCCACTCCCTCGCCGCCGTCTACATCGGCGTCTCCGTGGGGTTCGGCCATCGCATGGTCGCCTGGGCGGACGAGCGCTTCGCGCACCGGTATGCCGGTGGGCCGGCCCCCACACCGAAGCCGCGGCACGGGCGCGCCCACGCCGCACACGAACGTCGCGCGTGGCTGCACCACCTCACGGCCTGGGCCGTGGGGTGCGGCCTGCTGGCGCTGGCCGTCGTCCTCGTCGGCGACGCCGAGCGAACCGCCGCCCTGTGGGGCACGGCGAGGCTGTGGACGCTCGTCCTCGTCGTGGACGGCGTCATCAGCCTGAGCTACACCGTGCGCCCCCGTCCCGAGGAGGACCGCGTACCTGCGGGCGCGCGGTGACCGCCCCGGTGACTAGTGGAGCGAGCCGGCTTCCTCGAAGGCGCCGTCGTGGCGCATCTTGTCGCTCATTCCTCGCGCCTTGAGGTCGCGGCGGATCTCGTTGGGCAGGGAGAACAACAGGCTCTCCTGCGCGGCGACGACCGGGGTAACGTCGCCGTACCCGCGCTCGGCGAGGTAGGCCAGCACGTCCCGGACCAGGACCTCGGGCACCGAGGCGCCGGAGGTGACCCCCACCGTGGCAACCCCCTCGAGCCAGGCCTCGTCGATCTCGTCGGCGTAGTCGACCAGGTGACCGGCCCGGGAGCCGTGCTCCACGGCCACCTCGACGAGGCGCACGGAGTTGGAGGAGTTGCGCGAGCCGACGACGATCATGAGATCGCAGTCGGGTGCCATCTGCTTGACCGCGAGCTGGCGGTTCTGGGTGGCGTAGCAGATGTCGTCGCTGGGCGGGTCCTGCAGCGACGGGAACCGCTCGCGGAGCCGTCGCACGGTCTCCATCGTCTCGTCGACCGACAGCGTGGTCTGCGAGAGCCACACGACCTTGTCCGGGTCGCGGACGGTGATGTTCTCGACGTCGTCGGGGCCGTCGACGAGGGTGATGTGCTCGGGCGCCTCGCCCGAGGTCCCGACGACCTCCTCGTGGCCCTCGTGGCCGATGAGCAGGATGTCGAAGTCGTCGCTGGCGAAGCGCACGGCCTCGCGGTGCACCTTGGTGACCAGCGGGCAGGTCGCGTCGATCGTCTTGAGGCTCAGCGCCTTGGCCTCCTCGTGCACGACGGGGGCGACTCCGTGGGCGCTGAAGATGACCGTGGCGCCCTCGGGCACCTCGTCGGTCTCCTCGACGAAGATCGCGCCGCGCTTCTCAAGGGTCGTGACGACGTGCTTGTTGTGGACGATCTCCTTGCGGACGTAGACGGGCGGTCCGTAGAGCTCGAGCGCCTTCTCCACCGTGACGACGGCGCGGTCGACGCCCGCGCAGTACCCGCGGGGCGCGGCCAGGAGCACGCGCTTGGTGGGCTGTCCGGTGGTGTCAGTCATGGCTCCATCGTAGGTTGCCGCTCCCTACCACCCCAATCCGCCCGCAGCGCCCCCTGGCGGGCCGGGAGCGGACGTCGCGCCACCCCGATCTGCCAGGGCCACTGATCAAAAGGCCTGCGGCCCGAAGCGCTGCCAGGCGACGAACGCCGCCACCAGCAGCACGGGAAGGTTGATCGCGAGCGCCTGCGCCTCGCCACGGCGCACATGGACCACCGCCGCGAGGGCCATGGTGAGGGCCAGTCCGGCTGCCGCGAGCGGCGTCAGCACCACCGCGATGCCGGTGACCGCGGGCAGCACCAGCCCGATCGCACCGAGGAGCTCGACCGCACCGATGAACTTCACGGTGCCGGCCGAGAAGTCCTCGACCCACGGAAGCTTCTCGTGGAGCTTGTCCTTCGGCTGGCTCAGCTTGGTCACGCCGGCCATGGCGAAGAAGAGGGCCAGCACGACCTGGAGGATCCAGAGCAGGGTGTTCATGGTGCACGCGTCCTTCGGGTCCATCAAGTGGAGGCCATCCTCCACTCTGTCATCGAGGGCAACAGCACAAGTGGAGAACCTATTCCGGTTAGTCTGGCGAGATGACCTCCCCACCCCTGCGCGCCGACGCCGAGGCCAACCGCGCCCGCCTCGTCAAGGCCGCCCAGGAGGTCTTCTCGGAGCAGGGCGTGTCCGCCCCCCTCACCGAGGTCGCCGCACGCGCCGGGGTCGGGATCGCGACGTTGTACCGGCGATTCCCCGACCGTTCGGACCTCGTCGCCGAGGCGTTCCAGGACGTGGAGACCCGGTACGCCGCCAGCGCAGACGCAGCCCTCGCCGAGCCCGACCCCTGGCTGGCGTTCGCCGGGCTGGTCGAACGGATGGCCGCGCTCCAGGCGGAGAACCGGGGCTTCGCACACCTCGTCCAGTCGTTCCCGTCGACCGGGTCGGCCGACCGGCGTGGGCGCAGCTCGCGCCGCGAGGCGGGCTACCGCAAGGTCGTCCAGGTCATCGACCGCGCCGTGGGCGCCCGGGTGCTGCGGGAGGACTTCAGCCCCGAGGACCTCCCGGTGCTGACCTTCGCGGTTGCCGGGATCATCGAGACCACCCGGGACGACCTGCCCGAGGCCTGGCGACGCCACGTCCAGTTGTTCCTCGACGCCTGCCGCCCCGACGCGGCCAGCCCGCTGCCCCCTGCACCTGAGCCCATGGCGCTCCAGCGCGCGATGCTCAGGGCCGCGAGGCGACGCCAGACCCGCGGTCAGAGCGGGTAGGACCCGAACCGCGCCCAGGCGACGACCAGCGCCAGCACGGCCAGCACCGCGTTGCCGGCCACCATCGGCCACTCCTTGAGCCGCAGGTGCGTGGCGATGGCCCCGATCATGACCAGCACCAGCCCGGCAGCAGCCAGCGGGGTGAGCCAGGTGAGCACGTCCAACCAGCCGGGCAGGACCAGACCGAGCGCCCCGGCCACCTCGGCCGCGCCGATCCCGCGGATCGCCTCCTGGGAGAACCCGTCCACCCACCGCATCTGCTCGCGCAGCTTCTCCCTCGGCTGGACCAGCTTCAGGACCCCGGTGAGGAGGAAGACGAGGGCCAGCAGCACCTGGAGGACCCACACGAACGTGTTCATGTCCCGATCCTGCTCCCACCGACGACTCGGCGTGCGCCGACACGCGAGGCCGTCCCCCCGGTCTCCTAGAGTGAGCGGGTGACCGGCCCCGAGCAGCGCCCACCCCTGCCCGAGCGGGCCGGCGACACGACGGCCGAGGCCCCGTGGCCGGTGCGGCTGCTCAGCATGAAGATCGCGGAGTACGTCGAGAAGATGTCCGTGCTCTGGGTCGAGGGACAGGTCGTCCAGCTGACGCGACGTCCCGGGCAGCGCACGGCCTACCTCACCCTGCGCGACCCCGACGTCGACATGTCCCTCTCGGTGGCGATCTCCACCAACGCCCTGGACGCCATGCCGGTCCCGGTCACCCAGGGAGCACGGGTGGTCCTCCAGGCGAAGCCGGTCTTCTGGACCCAGCGCGGTTCGCTCATGCTCGACGCCCGCCAGATCCGTCCGGTCGGGGTGGGCGAGCTGCTGGCGAGGGTCGAGCACCTCAAGCGCACGCTGGCCTCCGAGGGCCTGTTCGACCCCGGCCGCAAGAAGCCGTTGCCGTTCCTGCCGCGGACCGTCGGCCTGGTCTGCGGGCGCGCGAGCGCGGCCGAGAAGGATGTCGTCGAGAACGCGCGGCGCCGCTGGCCCACGGTGCGGTTCGAGATCCGCGAGGTCGCCGTCCAGGGACCCCAGGCCGTGCAGGAGGTGATGGCCGCCCTCACCGAGCTCGACGGCGTGGACGGGGTCGACGTCATCGTCATCGCCCGGGGCGGGGGGTCGGTCGAGGACCTGCTCCCCTTCAGCAACGAGGCCCTGCTGCGCGCCGTGGCGACGGCCCGCACGCCGGTCGTGTCGGCCATCGGGCACGACGTCGACACCCCGCTGCTCGACCACGTCGCCGACTGGCGCGCCTCCACCCCGACCGACGCGGGCAAACGCGTGGTGCCGGACGCGCACGAGGAGCGCCGCGGCATACGACAGTCGCGTGAACGGGCCCGTCGGGCCCTGGCCGGGCACGTCGCGAGCGAGCGCCGCCACCTCGTCGCCCTGCGCTCGCGTCCCGTGGTGGCCAACCCCACCGCCATGATCGACGCCCGTCGGGCCGAGCTCGACGCCCTCACCGACCGTTCGCGACGACGCGTCCTCGCCTCGGTGCACCGGGCCGGCGACCAGGTCGGCCACCTCCGTGCGCAGGTCCGCACCCTCTCGCCGTTGTCCACCCTCGAGCGCGGGTATGCCGTGGTGCAGCACCGCGACGGCGGCGTGGTCATGGACCAGGACGACGTCGCCCCCGACGAGCTGCTGCGGGTGCGCGTCGCCCGCGGCGACTTCGCCACCCGCGTGGTGGGCCTGCCGACCGACCCGTCGTCCGAAGCCGGTTAGGCTCCCCCACCATGGCCAAGGGAGCAGAGCAGACCTCGTCCACCGACCAGTTCCCCGACGTCGCGGAGCTGTCCTACGAGGCGGCGCGCGACGAGCTCATCTCGATCGTCGCGCAGCTCGAGGGAGGTCAGGTGGGCCTCGAGGAGAGCATGCGGCTGTGGAAGCGCGGCGAGGCGCTGGCAGCCCACTGCAGCACCTGGCTCGACGGTGCCGAGGCGGCGCTCACCGAGGACGCCGACGGCAGCTGAGGCCGACCTCCCCCACAGGAGCCGCCGGCCTCCCGGCGGTCAGCCGGCCGGGACCCTCTCCAGGGTGCCGGCGAACGCCGCGAGCTCGTCGATCGTCGCCGTCCCGGTGACGATCGTGGTCAGCTCGTCACCGGCACCGGCCTTGTGGACGAGGCTGTTCTGCACCTTGCCGCTGCGCACGTAGGTGTTCCACGTCCGGCCGCCGGCCTCCACCGAACCCGTCATGGCGGCGCGGTTGGTCTGCGCCTCGATCCACTTCGCCGTGGCGTCCTTGGTCTGCTCGAGGGCGACGTAGTTGCCCGTCGGCGACTGGTATCCGGCGTGCCAGGTCTTGAGCCCGTCGGTGGAGGCGACGTAGCGGACGCTCGTCGCCTTCCAGCCGTCCGGGAGGTTGGCGGGGCGCTCGATGGGCCAGCCGCTCTCGCGCGCGATCTCGACCGACGCCCCCGTGACGTCCACCGGAGGCTGCGACACGTTGCTGACCCGGGGCACCACGGCCACCAGGGCCGCGACCAGGACACCGATCACCAGCAGCGAACGGACCATGTTGGCCGCGGTGCCGTTGGCGTACGAACTGCGGGGTGCCGGGGTGCTCACACCCCCATGGTCCCTGACCCGGACCGGTGGGCGCCAACCGCCCCCGCCACCGATAGTCTCGGGGCACTCACCCGCCGCCGCGTGAAGGATCTGATGCATGTCCGAGCAGCACCTCCCGTCGTCCCTCCGCGTGGGTGTCGAGGCGCCTGACCGCAACCTCGCCCTCGAGCTCGTCCGCGTCACCGAGGCTGCTGCCATGGCAGGTGGCCGGTGGGTGGGCCGTGGCGACAAGAACGGCGCCGACGGTGCCGCGGTCGAGGCCATGCGGACCCTCATCTCGACGGTGTCGATGAAGGGGGTCGTCGTCATCGGCGAGGGCGAGAAGGACGACGCTCCCATGCTCTACAACGGCGAGGAGGTCGGTGACGGCAACGGTCCCGAGTGCGACGTCGCCGTCGACCCCATCGACGGCACCACCCTGACGGCCAAGGGCCAGTCGAACGCCGTGGCCGTGCTGGCCGTGGCCGACCGCGGCAGCATGTACGACCCGTCGGCGGTCTTCTACATGGACAAGCTCGTCACCGGTCCCGAGGCGGCCGACGCCGTCGACATCCGCCTGCCGGTCGCCGAGAACATCCGACGCGTCGCCAAGGCCAAGCGCGAGACGGTGGAGGACGTCACCGTCGTCATGCTCGACCGCCCCCGCCACGACAAGCTCGCCGCCGAGGTGCGCGAGGCCGGGGCCCGGCTGCGGCTCATCTCCGACGGCGACGTCGCCGGCGCGATCATGGCGGCTCGCGACGACACCGGCATCGACCTCCTGCTCGGTGTGGGCGGCACCCCCGAGGGGATCATCGCCGCCTGCGCCATCAAGTGCATGGGCGGCGTGATCCAGGGCCGGCTCGCCCCCAAGGACGACGAGGAGCGCCAGCGCGCGATCGACGCCGGCCACGACCTCGACCGGGTGTTGTCGACCAACGACCTGGTCCGCGGCGAGAACTGCTTCTTCGTGGCGACGGGCATCACCGACGGCGAGCTGCTGCGCGGTGTCCGGTACCGCGCGGGCGGGGTGACCACGCACTCGCTGGTCATGCGCAGCAAGTCGGGCACGATCCGCCTCATCGAGAGCCACCACCAGCTGGCCAAGCTCAGAGCGTACAGCTCGATCGACTTCGACCACGCGACCCCCCACCTCCAGGACGCGCGATGACCCAGCGGCTGCTCGTCGTCGGCGAGGCCCTCGTCGACATCGTGACCGACGCCAGCGGCGAGTCCGCCGAGCACATCGGCGGCAGCCCGGCGAACGTCGCGGTGGGTCTGGCCCGGCTCGACCACACGGTCGACTTCGCGACCTGGCTCGGCGACGACGAGCGCGGGGACCGCATCGCCGGCCACCTCAAGCGCCACGGCGTCCACGTGCTCCCCGAGAGCCTCGGGGCCGAGCGCACCTCGGTGGCCGCGGCCACCCTCGACCAGGGCGGCGCAGCGACCTACGACTTCGACCTGCACTGGGAGCTCCCCGAGGTGGCCCTCGCCCCGGGCACCACCCACGTCCACACGGGCTCGATCGCCACCGTGCTCCTCCCCGGCGCCCAGAGCGTGACCGGCGCCCTCCGCGCGGTGCGGGAGGTGGGGACCGTCTCCTACGACCCCAACATCCGCCCCAGCATCATGGGCGACCTCGACGCCGTGCGGGAGCGGGTGGAGGAGCTCGTGGCCCTGTCCGACGTGGTCAAGGCGAGCGAGGACGACCTGGACCTGCTGTACCCCGACCAGTCGCCCGAGCAGGTCATGGCCCGGTGGGTCGGGCTCGGGGCGGCGATGACCCTGGTCACCCTCGGCGGCGACGGCGTGGTGTATCGGGTCGCCTCCGGAGACGAGAGCGTCACCGAGCCGGCGCGTGCCGAGCGGGTCGTCGACACCGTCGGAGCCGGCGACTCGTTCATGGCCGGGCTCGTCTCCGGGCTCGTCGTCGCAGGGCTCCTCGGCGACCCCGGTGCTCGCGAGCGCCTGCGGGGCGCGACACTGGAGGACGTGAGGCCCGCCGTCGACCGCGGGCTCGCCACGAGCGGGGTCACCGTCGGCCGGGCCGGGGCCTATGCCCCCAGCCTCGACGAGCTGTAGACCAGAACCACGGGTCAGGGCTGTGGACCCCGAGCCGTCGTCACGAGCTGTTGTCGCTGCGGCGACCTGAGGACAGGAGCACCATGCCGGAGAACGTCCCCGAGACCGTCCCCGAGACCGTCCCCGACACCGAGTTCCCCTACGAGGACCTCTTGCCGATCGGTCCGGACCAGACCGAGTACCGCCTCCTCACCACCGAGGGCGTCGAGACCGTCGAGGGCCCCGATGGCCGGACCTTCCTCCAGGTCGCGCCCGAGGCGCTGCGCCTGCTCACCGACACCGCGATGCACGACATCGCCCACTACCTGCGCCCGGCCCACCTGACCCAGCTGCGGCGCATCCTCGACGACCCGGACGCGAGCAACAACGACAAGTTCGTGGCACTCGACCTGCTGAAGAACGCCAACATCGCCGCCGGTGGCGTCCTGCCGATGTGCCAGGACACCGGCACGGCGATCGTCATGGGCAAGCGCGGCCAGCACGTGCTCACCGAGGGCACCGACGAGCGAGCCATCGCCCGTGGCGTCAGCGACGCCTACACCCGCCTCAACCTGCGGTACTCGCAGATGGCCCCCCTCACCACGTGGGAGGAGAAGAACACCGGCTCCAACCTCCCCGCCCAGATCGAGCTCTACGCCGACACCGCCGAGGGCCACGAGAACTCCTACAAGTTCCTCTTCATGGCCAAGGGCGGCGGCAGCGCCAACAAGTCCTTCCTCTACCAGGAGACCAAGGCGATCCTGAACCCCGAGCGCATGCTCGCGTTCCTCGACGAGAAGCTGCGCTCCCTCGGCACGGCGGCCTGCCCGCCCTACCACCTGGCCATCGTCATCGGTGGCACCAGCGCCGAGTTCGCCCTGAAGACGGCGAAGTACGCGAGCGCGAAGTACCTCGACGAGCTCCCCCGCGAGGGCGCGATGACCGCACGCGGGTTCCGCGACACCGAGCTCGAGGAGCAGGTGTTGGAGCTGACCCGCAACTTCGGCATCGGCGCACAGTTCGGCGGCAAGTACTTCTGCCACGACGTCCGCGTGGTCCGCCTCCCCCGCCACGGCGCCTCCCTGCCCGTCGCCATCGCCGTCTCCTGCTCGGCCGACCGGCAGGCCCTCGGCAAGATCACGCCGGAGGGCGTCTTCATCGAGGTCCTCGAGAAGGACCCGGCACGCTTCCTGCCGGAGACGACCGACGAGCACCTCGAGGGCGAGGACGACGTCGTCCGCATCGACCTCAACCGGCCGATGGACGACATCCGCGCCGAGCTGACGAAATACCCTGTCAAGACTCGCCTTTCGCTCAGCGGACCGCTCGTCGTGGCCCGCGACATCGCCCACGCCAAGATCAAGGAGCGCCTCGACGCCGGCGACGGGATGCCGCAGTACCTCAAGGACCACGCGGTCTACTACGCCGGTCCGGCCAAGACGCCCGAGGGCTACGCCAGCGGCTCCTTCGGCCCGACCACGGCCGGGCGGATGGACTCGTACGTCGACCAGTTCCAGGCTGCCGGCGGCTCCATGGTCATGCTCGCCAAGGGCAACCGGTCCAAGCAGGTGACCGATGCCTGCGACACCCACGGCGGCTTCTACCTCGGCTCGATCGGCGGCCCGGCGGCCCGACTCGCGCAGGACTGCATCAAGTCGGTCGAGGTCCTGGAGTACGCCGAGCTCGGCATGGAGGCGGTCTGGAAGATCGAGGTCGAGGACTTCCCCGCCTTCATCGTCGTCGACGACAAGGGCAACGACTTCTTCGCGTCCACCACCAAGCCGATGGCCATGTCCATCCCGAAGAGAGCAGGGCTGCTGTGAGCGAATCGTCAACGACTGCACAGGGTTTCGACGACCTGGTCGAAGCCAACAAGCGGTACGCCGAGACCGAGTTCTCCACCGGGGGGTTCGACGGCATCGCCCATGCGGGCGTGGCCATCGTGACCTGCATGGACTCACGCATCGACCCGTTGCGGCTCGTCGGCCTCAAGCCCGGCGACGCGAAGATCTTCCGCAACCCCGGTGGTCGGGTCACCTCGAACGCGCTCGAGGCGCTGGTGCTCGGGGTGCACCTGCTCGGCGTCAAGCGGATCCTCATCGTGCCGCACACGCGGTGCGCCATGGCTGCCAACACCGAGCAGGAGCTGCGCGCCAGGATCGGCGAGTCCGCCGGTCAGGACGCGTCGTGGCAGGCCTTCCACGTGGTCACCGACCAGCGGGCCGCGCTCGGTGCCGACGTGGCCGCCGTGCGCAGCCACCCGCTGGTCCCCGACAGCGTCGCGGTCGGGGGCTTCCTCTACGACGTCGACAGCGGTTTGCTCGACCAGCTGTTCTAGGGGACAACGCACGAGAGGCGGGGTACGGCGCGTGGTGAGCACGCGCCATACCCCGCCTCTGCGTGGGGTGGAGAGGGTCAGACGCCCTTGGCCGTGATGGTGACGTCGATGTTGCCGCGGGTGGCCTTGGAGTAGGGGCAGAACTCGTGGGCGAGCTCGGCGAGGCGCTGGGCCGTCGCGTCGTCGACACCGGGGATCTCGGAGTTCAGCGTGACCGCGAGGCCGAAGCCCGAGTCGGTCTTGCCGAAGTTCACGTCGGCCGTGGTGGTCGAGGCGCTGGCGTCGACCCCTTCCTTGCCGGCCACGGCAGCGAGGGCGCCGTTGAAGCAGGAGGCGTAGCCGGACGCGAAGAGCGTCTCCGGGTTGGCCTTCGGGTTGGACTTGCTGCCGGGCTTGCCCAGGGGCAGGTCTACGACGCCGTCCTCACTCTTCACGCGTCCCTCGCGTCCACCCTGGGCGGAGGCGGCGATGGTGTAGAGGGTCTCGTTGACTGCTTCGAAAGGCATTGATCGTCCTGTCTGTCGGTGATCGGGTACGTCTGCGGCAACTCGTCCCGCACCGCCACCATTCCCGGGGGTCCACGACACGAGACGTGGTGACGGTCACGCCTGCTCGCTCTCGGACGGCGCGCGTGGGGGCGGCTCGATAGGTTGCGGTGCATGACCTCCCCGCCGCGACACGTCGTCGTGATCGGCGGCGGGATCCTGGGACTCGCGGTGGCCGAGCGGTTGTGCCGGACCCAGCCCGGCACCCAGCCCGGCACCCAGCCCAGGACCCAGGTCACCGTGGTCGAGAAGGACGACGGCTGGGCCCGGCACCAGACCGGGCACAACAGCGGCGTGATCCACTCGGGCCTGTACTACCCGCCCGGGTCGGCCAAGGCCAGGATGTGCCGGGCCGGGGCGGCCGCCATGGTCACGCTGGCGCGTGAGGAGGGGATCTCCCACGAGGTCTGCGGCAAGCTCGTCGTGGCGACCCGGGAGGACGAGCTGCCCGGGTTGCGCCGCCTGCTGGACCGGGGTCGGGCCAACGGTCTCGGGGTGCGCGAGCTGGACGCGGCCGGCGCCCGCGAGCACGAGCCCCACGTCGCTGCCCTGGCGGCCCTGCACGTGCCCGAGACGGGGATCATCGACTACTCCGCGGTGTGCGCGGTGCTGGTGCGACGGCTCGAGGACTCCGGCGCGACCCTGCGCCTCGGCACGGAGGTGCTCGGGGCCCACGACACCGACGGTGGTCGCACCGTGCTGCGGACCACCCGTGGCGACCTCACGGCCGACCTCGTGGTGTCCTGCGCGGGGCTGCACGCCGATGTCGTGGCCCGCCTGCTCGGACACCAGCCGTCGGCGCAGATCGTGCCCTTCCGCGGCGAGTACTACGAGCTGACCCCGCAGGCCGCACCGCTCGTCCGAGGGCTCGTCTACCCCGTGCCCGACCCCGACTTCCCCTTCCTCGGGGTGCACCTCACCCGCGGGGTCGACGGGCACGTGCACGCAGGGCCCAATGCCGTGCTCGCGTTCGCGCGAGAGGGCTACAACTGGCGCACGGCCTCGTGGGCCGACCTGCGCTCCACCCTGGGCTTCCCCGGGTTCTGGCGGCTCGCCGCCCGCCACTACCGGGCGGGGGCCCGGGAGGTGGCTCGTTCGGCGTCCCGACACCTGTTCGGCGACAGCCTCCGCAGGCTCGTCCCGGACCTGCGGGACACCGACCTCGTGCCGGCACCGGCCGGGGTACGCGCCCAGGCCCTGCGTCCCGACGGCACGCTCGTCGACGACTTCCTCGTCGAGCGCGCCGGTCGGGTCGTCCACGTCCTCAACGCCCCGTCACCGGCGGCGACCAGCGCCCTGGAGATCGCCCGCCACATCGTCGACGACCTCCTCGGGCTGGGTGGTCTCAGAGGGCCAGGCGCTCCCTGACCACGTCGACGAGGCGACCGGCGACTGCCTGGGCCTCGTCCTCGTCGCCCGCCTCCACCATGACGCGGACCACCGGCTCGGTGCCGGACTTGCGCAGCAGCACGCGACCGGAGCCGGCAAGCGCCGCCTCCTCCTTGGCCACGGCCTCCTGGAGCTCGACGTCGCTCTCGACCCGGGACTTGTCGACGCCCTTGACGTTGATGAGCACCTGGGGCAGGCGGCGCATCACGGTGGCGAGCTCGGACAGCGGTCGCCCGGTGGCCTTCACCCTCGCCGCGAGCATCAGACCGGTCAGCACACCGTCGCCGGTGGTGCCGTGGTCGAGGAAGATGACGTGGCCGCTCTGCTCCCCGCCGAGCGACAGCTCCGAGGCCCGCATCTCCTCGAGCACGTAGCGGTCGCCGACCCCCGTCTGGCGCACCGTGACGCCTTCGCGCTCCATGGCCTGGATCAGCCCGAGGTTGCTCATGACCGTGGCGACCAGGGTGTCCTGGGCGAGGGTGCCGCGCTCCTTCATGTCGACCGCGAGGATCGCCATGATCTGGTCGCCGTCGACCTCGGTGCCGTCGGCGTCGACCGCGAGGCAGCGGTCGGCGTCACCGTCGTGGGCGATGCCCAGGTCGGCACCCTTGGCCTTGACGGCAGCCTTGAGGTGGTCGAGGTGGGTCGAGCCGTAGCCGTCGTTGATGTTGAGGCCGTCGGGCTCGGTACCGATCTCGTGCACCGTCGCACCCGCGAGGCGGAACACCTCGGGGGACACCGAGCTCGCCGCGCCGTGGGCACCGTCGATGACGACGGTCACGCCGTCGAGCCGGTTGGGCAGGACAGCCAGCAGGTGGGAGATGTAGCGCGTGTGCCCGTCGGGCATCGTCACGACCCGGCCCACGTCGGCGCCGGTCGGGCGCTCCCACTCCTGGTCGAGGCGAGCAGCGATCTCGTCCTCCACCGCGTCGTCGAGCTTGTGCCCACCCGTGGCGAAGAACTTGATGCCGTTGTCGGGCATGGCGTTGTGGGACGCGGACAGCATCACGCCGAAGTCGGCATGGGTGTCGGCGGTGAGGAAGGCGATCGCCGGCGTCGGGAGCACGTGCGCGTGGTAGACGTCGACCCCGGCCGAGGCGAGGCCGGCGATCACGGCGGCGGACAGGAACTCGCCGGAGGCGCGCGGGTCGCGGCCCACGACGGCCTTGGGACGGCGTCCGTTCCTGCGCGCCTCGTCCCCCAGGACGTGGGCGGCGGCGATGCTCAGCCGCAGGGCGAGCTCGGCGGTGATGTCGACGTTGGCGAGGCCGCGGACGCCGTCGGTCCCGAACAGTCGTGCGGGAGTGGCCATGGGTGGTGAACCTTTCGGTGGTCGGGCGCCCCCGCGGCACATGGTCGGACCGTCGCCGCGACGGGCACCCGTGAACACGGGCATCCCGAGGAACCTACTCCCCCGGACGCCGCGATGGCGGCACCCGACCTGCGGGTGCCGCCATCGCGGTGGTGAAACGGTGAGCGCCGGTATGGCGCCCAGCCGGATCAGCGCTGTGGAGCCAAGCGGGTGAGCCTGGCGCCAGCCATGATCCTTCAGCGCGGTGGAGCCAAGCGGGTGAGCCTGGCGCCAGCCATGATCCTTCAGCGCGGTGGAGCCAAGCGGCTGAGCCTGGCGCCAGCCAGGATCAGCGCTTGGAGTACTGAGGCGCCTTGCGGGCCTTCTTGAGACCAGCCTTCTTGCGCTCCGGGACGCGGGCGTCGCGGGTGAGGAAGCCGGCCTTCTTGAGTGCGGGACGGTTCAGCTCCTCGTCCACGCCGTTCAGCGAGCGGGCGACGCCGAGGCGGACCGCGCCGGCCTGGCCGGAGGGGCCACCACCGTGGACGCGCACGAGCACGTCGTAGGCACCGTCGAGCTCGAGCAGCGTGAGCGGCTCGTTGACGATCTGCTGGTGGACCTTGTTCGGGAAGTACTGCTCGAGCGTGCGCCCGTTGATCTTCCACTCGCCCGTGCCGGGGACGATGCGCACGCGGGCGATGGCCTGCTTGCGACGACCCGTTGCGGCGCCCGGAGCCGACGCGCTGGGGCGACGGACGGCCTCGCCGGAGACGGGGCCCTCGGACTCGGAGGTGTACTCGGTGAGCTCGACCTCGTCGGTCGAGTCGATGTTCTCGGTGGTGTCAGCCACGTGATGTCCTCAATTCGCTTTCTTGCACAGGTCCTTGCGGACTTACTGCGCGACCTGTGAGATCTCGAAGGGCTTGGGCTGCTGGGCCTGGTGCGGGTGCTCGGCACCGGCGTAGACCTTGAGGTGGGTCAGCTGCTCGCGCCCGAGGGTGGTGTGGGGAAGCATGCCGCGGACGGCCTTCTCCACAGCCTTCTCGGGGCTCTTGGCGAGGAGCTCGGTGTAGGAGGTGCTCCGCAGACCGCCCGGGAAACCGGAGTGGCGGTACGCCTTCTTCTGCTCGAGCTTGGCGCCGGTGAGGGCGACCTTGTCGGCGTTGATGATGATGACGAAGTCACCACCGTCGACGTGCGGCGCGAAGGTGGTCTTGTGCTTGCCGCGCAGGAGGATCGCGGTCTGGGACGCCAGGCGACCCAGGACGACGTCCGTGGCGTCGATGACGTGCCAGGTCCGAGTGACCTCGGCCGGCTTCGGGGTAAAAGTGCGCAATGTACTGGCCCTTTGCTTGCTGGGAAGGATCCGCATGCCGTGGGCGCCCGAGGCGCTGGTGTGTCGCCTTGCGAGGGCGCACGGCACAACAGTGCTCAAGTTTACGGGCGGGCGGGTCTGCACCCAAATCGCCGCGGCACCCCGGGCAAAGGTGCCCTGACCTGCGGAAACGCCTCAACGATGCGGTCATGCACAGATCTTGTGCAAACAGAGTGTGCAAAGATATTGTGCACACATGACCTCTCCCAGCACCCCAGATCCGTCCGACTTCGTGGGGCTGCGCCTCGACGCGTCCTCGCTCAAGGTGCTCGCCCACCCGTTGCGGTCGCGGTTGCTGTCGACCCTGCGGGTCGGTGGACCCGCGACGGCGACGGCACTGGCCACGACCTTGGGCACCAACTCCGGGGCCACCTCCTACCACCTGCGCAAGCTCGAGTCCGTCGGGCTGGTCACCGACACGGGAGATGGCGAGGGGAAGCGCCGCCTCTGGCGGGCTTCGACGGACTACCACTCCTTCGACGCCAGCGACTTCGCCGGTGACGAGGACGCCGAGACGGCCCTCAACTGGCTGGTCCGCGACTACAGCCGCCACCTCGGCGAGCAGTTCGAGCGCTGGCTCGACGTCGAGGAGGCCTGGCCGGTCGAGTGGCGCGACGCCGCCGGCATGAACGACTCCTTCATCGTCGCCACCGCGGCGCAGGTCGAGGAGCTCAAGGCCGAGATGGGCGACCTGCTGGCACGGTACCGACGGGTCGGGCAGGGCAACCCCACCGCGAGGCGGCTGGCCGTCTACACCCTCCTCTACCCCCTCGACCTCGACCGGGTCCCCCGGGGAACGGACCCGTCGTGACCGCCTCCCCCGTCTCGGCCTCCCCCGTCACGGCGCTGCGGGCCCGTCGCGTCCTGCTGCTGCTGACGTTCACCCGGTGGTTCCCGGTCGGCCTGACCATCGGCGTGACCACCCTGCTCGTCCTCGAGCGCGGCATGAGCCTGGCCCAGCTCGGTGTCATCTTCGCCATGCAGGGCTTCGTCGTCCTCGGGCTGGAGCTCCCCACCGGGGGTTTCGCTGACGCCCTGGGTCGCCGCCCGGTCCTCGTGGCGTCGGCGGTCGTCGCCCTCGTGTCCGCACTGGTGTTCATCACCTCCCACACCTTCACCGGCTTCGTCGTGGCGCTGCTCCTGCAAGGCGTCTTCCGGGCGCTCGACTCCGGACCGCTCGAGGCCTGGTACGTCGACACCGCCCACGCCGACGACCCCACGACGAAGGTCGAGGACGGGTTGTCCCGGGCGGGGATGGTGCTCGGCCTCGCGATCGCCTCCGGGGCGCTGGTCTCCGGCGGGCTCATCGCCTGGCACCCGGTGCGCGCGCTGACCGCGCTGGAGTTTCCCTACTGGTGCGCGATCGGCTTCTTCGTCGTCCACCTCGTCGCCGTGTGCGTGCTGGTGCGCGAGCCCCTGAGCCACGTGGACTCCACCGGCCTGCGCCGTGCCCTGCGCTCGGCCCGGGAGGCACCGCAGGTCGTCACCGACGGCCTGCGCCTGCTGGGGCGCTCGCGCGTGCTGCTCTGCCTGGTCCTCGTCGAGGTCTTCTGGTCCGTCGGGATGATCGCCTTCGAGACCTTCATGCCGGTCCGGCTGGCAGAGCTCGCCGGCGGGGAGACGCGTGCCGGCGCTCTCATGGGGCCCGTGTCGGCGGCCGCCTGGGGCCTGTTCGCGCTCGGTTCCGCCGCCGCCGGGCTCGCCAGCCGTCGCCTCGGCGTCGCGTGGACCGCGGTCCTGGCCCGCATCCTCAACGGCGCCTTCATCGTCGTCATGGGCCTCATGCTCGGGCCCGTCGGCCTCATCACGGCCTTCCTCGTGACCTACACGCTGCACGGCTCCGGCGGGCCGGTGCACAGCACGCTGCTCCACCGCCAGGCGCACTCCCGCAACCGGACCACCGTGCTGTCGATGAACTCCATGGTCGCCGGCGGTTCGTTCAGCATCGGGATGCTGGTCCTCGGCCCGGTCGCCGAGCACACCAGCACGGCCACGGCGATCGTCGTGGCCGGCGGGTTCAGCATCCTCGGGGCGGCGCTCTACCTGCCCGCCATCCGCCAGGAGCGCACCGACGGTCCGGTGGCCACCGAGCCCACCCCGGCCTGAGCGCCCAGACTGGAGCCATGCGTTCCTTCCTCGCCGGCGTCGTCAGCACCCTCGTCGTCCTCGCGGTCGCCGCGGTCCTGCTCGTCACCAGCCTCCCGGTCGCCGACCCGGCGCCGGCCGCACCGGCCCCCGGCCGCCCCGCGGGCGCGCCCAGCAGCGTCGCGAAGGGAGAGACCTGGCTCGGTGACGTCGACCTCTCGAGCAGCAGCGTGCTCACCTCGGACGGCCCCCTCACGGACGTGCGTGCCACCGGCGCCGACGTGCGGCTGACGTCGAACGGCCTGCGGGCGGGTCGCCTCGACCTCGACGCCGTCCTGCCCTTCGCCACCGCCGCCCGCCAGATCGGGGACGTCGAGCTGTATGACGCGGGCAACGGACGCGCGGGCGTCCGCCGGACCGCGACCGTCCTGGGTCGCGACATCGCGATCCGCGCCACCGGCACCGTCACCGCGGTGGACGGCCAGCTGGTCATCGAGCCCGAGAGCGTCGACCTGGGCGGTCCGGACTTCGTGGACTCCGCACTGTCTGCGGCCGCCCGCCGGTTCGTGACGATCCGGCACACCGTCACCGGCCTCCCGGCAGGGATGCGCCTCACCCGGGTCTCGGTGCAGGAGAACGGGTTCCGCGCCACGCTCACCGGCAACGACGTCATCCTCAACCAGTAGCGCCCCGACCGGCGACAGGGACGCGACGAGGGCCCCGGGGCAGGTTGCACCCGAGGCCCTCGTCGTGTCGGTCAGCGCTGGACGAACACCGCCACCGTGCGCGGCGGCACCGTGGCCGAACCGGTCGCGCTGTTCCACGACGAGGCCTTCACGACCGCGTCGCTGCCGCCCGCCTGCACCGGCGAGAGGGCCAGCGAGGCCCCGGCGAGGCCGGGCACCTTCTGCGTCACGGCGTCCGGCGAGGCGTTGATGACGACGACCAGACCCTTGAGCCGCGGGTCGGCGTCGGTGCCCTTCGTGTCGTCGATCCGCATCGCGATGACGCCGGCCTTCGCGTCCGTCGTGCCGCTGGCGGGGTAGCTCACCTTGGCTCGGATCGCGTCGGCGGTGCCGAGACGGAACAGCGGCGTGGAGAACCGCAGCTGGAGCAGCTGCTGCGCCTGGGCGCTGGCGGTCTGGACGTCCGCCGCCGACGGCTTGAGGGCCGGGTCGGCGAGCAGCGGCTTCATGTACGACCACTTCGACTCGTTGTCGGCCTTGATCGGCAGGCCCCGGCCGAAGCCGTTGTCCGCCCCGGTCCAGTCGAGGACGTTGAACCAGTCACCGCTGTCGTAGCTGTTGCGGTCCAGCGACTTGCTGCGCAGCAGGTCGGCGCCCGCGTGCCAGAACGACGGCGTCTGCGCCAGCGCGGTCGTCGCCAGCGACACCGAGTTCATCCGCACCCGGTCCTTCATCGTCGTGGCCTGCGGCAGTTTGAACGCCAGGCTGTCGAACAACGTCTCGTTGTCGTGGGCGTCGACGTAGGTGATGACCTCGTCCGGCTGCTCGGCGTAGCCCGCCGGGGAGCCGTTGTAGTCGACGTCCTTGCCCTGCGCCACGGCACCGGTCTCGTTGAGCCGGAAGGCGAACGAGCGCAGGTTGCCCGCCATCCCGAGCTGCACGAGGTCGGTGTCGTGCTTGAGTCGCGTTGCGGCAGAAGGGTTGGCAGCGCTGTCACCGTTGGGATCGGTCGCCTCGCCGCTGCCGAAGCCCTGGGTGCGGGGGTTCTCGTCGAACGGCCCACCACCACGGACCGCGTCGCGCAGCCGGTCGGAGAAGGTGCCGATGTGGGTGCCGGCGAGCTGGCCCTGCGTGGCCTGCTCGAAGCGGGCGTTGTCGGCGACCTCGCCGAAGTTCCAGCCCTCGCCGTACAGCGTCACCTTCCTGCCGTCGACACCGTCCTTCGCCGGCGTCAGCTGGTTGAGCGCCGCACGGACCGCCAGCATGTTGGCCTTGCTGTGGTGGCCCATGAGGTCGAAGCGGAACCCGTCGACCTTGTAGTCACGGGCCCAGAGCACGACGGCGTCGACCATGGCCTTCTGCGCCATGGCGTGCTCCGTGGCGACGTTCTGGCAGCAGGTGGACGTCTCGACCGCCCCCGTCGCGTTGAGGCGCTGGTAGTACCCGGGGACGACCTTGTCCAGGACGCTGGTCGCAGCCTGGCCGGAGGTGGGCGTGTGGTTGAAGACCTGGTCCAGGACGACCCGCAACCCGTCACGGTGCAGGCCCCCGACCATGGTCCGGAACTCGGCCACCCGGGTGCCACCCTCGGCCCGCGCGGGGGTCGAGGCGTACGAACCCTCCGGAGCCATCCAGTGCCACGGGTCGTAGCCCCAGTTGAAGGCGTCACCGGCGCGGGTCGGCTCGATGCAGGCCTGCTGCTGCTCGCTGTCCGGCGCGAACGACTGCAGGTCGCAGGCCGGCTTGGCCTGCTTCGCCGGGTCCTCCTCGATCGAGGCGATGTCGAAGGTCGGCAGCAGGTGCACGGTGTTGAGGCCGGCCGCAGCCAGCTTCTTCAGGTGCTTGGTCCCGTTGCCGTTCTCGGCGAACGCGAGGTAGGAGCCACGGTTCTCGGCGCTCACCGTCGGGTCGCTGATCGAGAAGTCCCGCACGTGCAGCTCGTAGATGGTCGAGTCGACCGTCTTCCTCAGGGCCGGGGCCTTCGTGGTGGACCAGAGTGCCGGACGGTAGGACGCGTCCTTGAGGTCCACCGCCACCGACCGGGTCGAGTTGAGGGTCAGAGCCACCGAGTAAGGGTCCGTGACCTGCGTGGTCTCGACCTTGCCGGTGCTGGGGACCCAGACCGTGACCTCGTAGAGGTACCGCGCGTTGGGCGAGCCCGCGGTGGCGGACCACGAGCCGTCGTCGGCCCTCCTCATCGCCGTCCGTGTCGCCGCACTGGTCGGTGCGTCCGCCGCGGCGCGGGGCGACCAGGTGAGGAGGTCGACCTTCTGCGCGGTGGGCGCCCACAGGCGGAAGCTCGGCGTCCGGCGCGCGAAGGTGACGCCGTAGGCGCGCTTGCTCGCGGCCGCTGCATACAGGTCGTCGAGGACGTAGGCGATCTGCACACCAGTGGCGTCGAGCAGGCGGCTGAGGGAGTCGTACATGCCGACGGCCACCTGGCCACGCAGGATCTCGGGCACCCGCTTGACGTCCTTCTTGGCGAGGTCCAGGGCGAGGTAGCCCTTGAGCTCGGGGTGGGCCGTCGTGACCGCCGTGCCGAGCCCGTCGGGGTCGAGGGTCAGCGGGAGCGACGATCCACCGGTGATGTCCTCGGCGTCGACCGCGAGCCCGCCGTCGGCGGACCAGGCGAGGCGCCACTTGAGCAGCGCGGGGTTGGCCCCCTCGGGGACCATGGCCGCAGGCCACGCGATGGTGTCGCGGTCGACCCAGATGGCCCGCTGCTTGGTGAGGTCCGGCGCCGAGCCGGCCCGCGCGACCTTGATCGTCGTCTCGTGCGTCGCGAGGTCGTAGGAGATCGAGGTGATCAGGCCGTCGGCGGGCACGGTGACCGAGATGTTCGCACCGTTGGGCGCGCCCCCGGCTCCGTAGTTCTCGTCCCAGCTCAGGCCGTGGGCGACCTTGAACTCGTAGGTCCCGGCGGGGAGCCGGTCGGTCGACCACGTGTAGGTCTTGTCACCGTCCGGGTCCTGCAGCCACGGCTGCATGCAGTCCGGGCTCCAGTCCGCCGGGCAGCCCAGCTCGCTCTGGAACGACCCGGCAGCCGTGATGATCGGCCCCTGGGCGTCGGAGGTCACCCAGTGGGTGGCGTGGTCGTAGTAGAACGTCACGGGACCAGTCGGTGCGGTGTAGCTGATGTTGTCACCGTTGGGGCGTCCACCGGCTCCGTAGTTCTCGTCCCAGGCCTTGTTGATGGCCGCCTTGTAGGCGTGCTCGGCCGGCGGGATCGTGTACGTGCCCTTCCAGATCTGGTCCTTCGGGTCGAGCGTCAGCTGCGCCTCGTCGCACGCCGGCGACCAGTCCGCCGCGCAACCCATCTCGCTGTTGTGGTCACCGGCGACGGCGACGTTGTCGGGCTGGGTCACCGGGCCGACGCCACCACCGTCACCACCGCCGGGCGGCGCGGGGTCGCCGACGATGCCGTAGGACGAGGAGGCCGACACGTGACCGGCGTTGTCCTTGGCCACCGCGCGGTACTCCAGCAGCGTGCCCTTCGCCATCGAGGTGACGTCGTGGAAGACGCGGTACGGGGCGTTGTCGTCCGTGCCGAGCTTCTGCCAGGCCTTGGTGCCGATCGGACGGTAGAGGAAGGTCACCTGCGCGAAGGTGTTGTCGGGGATCGCCGCACCGATCTCGGCGCGCCCGCCCACGACACCACCCGCACCCGGGGAGGTCAGGTAGACGGCCGGGGCCGACTTGGGCTTGTCCATGGGGGACGTGGCCTTCCAGACCGACACCGACTGGGCCGGAACCGTCACGGTGACGCGACCGTCCTTGGCCGAGCGCACGGTGTTCGTCGCGCCGTACACCGGGGCGAACTTCTGGTTGTGGCCGTAGGTCGCGAACGTCGCCGACTTGGCCGTCGTCGCGTTGTTGGCCGCCACGACGTACTCGACGCGCTTGCCCTTGTCGATGCGCGAGAAGGCGAAGATGCCGGCGTTGCTGCTGGCGTAGCGGTGCACCTGGGCACCGTCGGCGAGCGCGGGGTTGGCGGCCCTGACCGCGGCCAGCGACTTGATGTGCTGGTAGAGCGGCGAGCTCGTGGAGTAGCGGTCCTTGGAGCCGGCGGTGCCGCCGAGCACGGGCTGCGTGGTGTAGCCGCGGTCGACCGTGCCGTCGGGCTTGGTGCGGTCGGCGACCTTGGTGGCGAACATGTCCTGGCGGGCGTCCTTGTCACCGCCGTAGCCGACGAAACCCTGCTCGTCGCCGTAGTAGGTGATCGGTTGTCCGCGGGTGAGGTACATGAGGGAGTCGGCGAGCTTGACCCGCGACATCAGCGCGGGACCGACCTCGTCCTTGCCCTGGAGCAGGTAGCCGACGCGACCCATGTCGTGGTTGCCGAGGAAGGTCGGCAGCTGGTACGCGTTGGAGTCGGTGTCGGTGTAGTGGTCGTCGTCGGCGTAGAGGTCACGCAGGTCCGTGCCCGACTTGCCCTGGGCCCAGTTGGTGGCCTGCGCCTGGAAGCCGAAGTCGAGGGTGGCCTGGAGCTTGCCGGTCGTCGTGTACTGCGACATCACCGACGGGCGGGCGTCGTAGACCTCGCCGAACATGAAGAAGTCGTCGTTCTTGCGGCTCTTGGCCTGCTGCACCATCGCCGGCCCGAAGGACTGCCAGAACTCCATGTTGACGTGCTTGACCGTGTCGATGCGGAAGCCGTCGACCCCGAAGTCGACCCACGCCTTGTAGATGTCCTCCATGCCCTTCTCGACGTCCTGCTGCTCGGTGAACAGGTCGTCGAGGCCGACGAAGTCGCCGTACTCGGAGGACTCGCCGGCGAAGGTCGAGTCACCGCGGTTGTGGTAGTTCGTCGGGTCGTTCAGCCAGGACGGGACCTTGGCCGTGGAGTCACCGGGGTTCGAGAAGACCGGGGTGTACGGGAAGGAGGTCTGGGGGTCCATCGCCGGGAACCCGGGCTTGCCCGCGTACGCCTTGTCGTCGAAGACGGTGCCGTCCGCGTCCTTGTACGGGAAGGCCGTCTTGTCGCGGTAGGTGTACTGCCCCTCCTCGTAGTTGATGACGTCCGCGGTGTGGTTGGTGATGATGTCGAAGAAGACCTTCATCCCCTTCCCGTGGGCGGCGGCGATGAGGGCCTTGAGGTCGGCGTTGGTGCCGAGGTGCGGGTCGACCTGGGTGAAGTCGGTGATCCAGTAGCCGTGGTAGCCGGCACTCTCGGTGCCGGGCGTGCCCTGCACGGGCTTGTTCTTGAACGACGGCGTCAGCCAGATCGCGGTGGTGCCCAGGCCCTTGATGTAGTCGAGCTTTCCCTGGATGCCCTTGAGGTCACCACCGTGGTAGAAGCCCTTGTCGGTCGGGTCGTACCCGGTCTTGAGCCGCGAACCCGTGAGCCCTCCGAGGTCGTTGCTCGTGTCGCCGTTGGCGAAGCGGTCCGCCATGACGAAGTAGTAGCGCTCCTTGGTGAGCGGCTCGCGCAGCGAGTCCCCCGCCCAGGCCTGGTCCGCCGCGGTGGCCGGCCCGGAGATGCTGAGGGGGCGGATGCCGATCTGGTGCGTCTCGTCGTCGTAGGTGAACTCGACCTTCGAGGGTCCCTTGAGGACGAGCGGCAGGTTGTCACCGCCCTTGGTGCCGCCGGCGCCGTAGCTCTCGTCCCACGAGTGGTTGATCGCCACCTTGTACTCGTAGGTCCCCGCGGGGACCGCCATGGTCTTGGCGTATGTCGTGCTGCCGCCGACCTGCGCGAGGTCGGTCGCGGTGCAGTCCGGGGACCAGTCCGCGTCGCAGCCGAGCTCGGACTGCAGGGACCCGACGAGGGTCACCGTCCGGTCGGCCGCCTGGGCTGGGGTCGCGGTGAGCGGGACCAGCGCTCCGGAGAGGACGAGCGCTGCGCTACTGACGGCGGCGATGACGGACGAACGGGCCATTGACAGCTCCTTTGCTGCGGGGGTGCGGGCACACCCTAGGCCCGCTGAGACCAGACCCGCCAGAGGCCCTGCAAGTTTCAGCAAGAAATTGCGATCTCTTGACCTGCGCAGACGCGCGGTGTTCGCCCAGATCGGCCGGGTGCCGGTCAGCGGGTGCGGGCCACCCGACCCTCGTCCCACACCGGCTCGTTGCTCTCGTACACCCGGCCGTCGGCGCCGAAGACGAGGAAGCGGTCGAAGCTCCGGGAGAACCACCGGTCGTGGGTCACGGCGATGACGGTCCCCTCGAACGCAGCCAGCCCCTCCTCCAGGGCCTCGGCCGAGTGCAGGTCGAGGTTGTCGGTGGGTTCGTCGAGGAGCAGGCAGGTCGCCCCGGACAGCTCGAGCAGCAGGATCTGGAAGCGCGCCTGCTGCCCACCGGAGAGCGAGTCGAACGTCTGCTCGCTCGCCCGCGCCAGGCCGTAGCGATCGAGCGCCCGAGCCGCCTCCTCACGCGGCTTTCCCACCCGGTGCTCGTCACCGCGGTGCAGGATCTCCAGCAGGGTGCGACCGGTCAGCGACGGCTGCTCGTGCGTCTGGGCGAACCACCCGGGGCGGACCCTCGACCCGAGCCGGAGCCGACCGGTGTGCTCGACCGGCGTCGGGACGACGTCCCCCACGGGACGGTGCTCGAGGTCGGGGTCGCTGCCGCCACAGGCGACCAGCCGCAGGAAGTGCGACTTGCCCGAGCCGTTGCTCCCGAGGACCGCGACGCGCTCCCCGAACCAGACCTCGAGGTCGAAAGGACGCATCAGCCCGGTGAGCTCGAGCCCCTCGGCGATGACGGCGCGCTTGGCGGTCCGCCCTCCCTGCAGACGCATCCGCACGTTCTGCTTCAACGGGATCGCCTCGGGCGGCCCCGCCTCGACGAACCGGCGGAGCCGGGTCTCGGCAGCCTGGAGCTTGGGCGCCATGTCGGAGTTGTAGGACGCCTTCTGGCGGTACATCACCACGAGGGCCTTGAGCTTGAGGTGCTCCTCGTCCCAGCGCCGGGCCAGCTCCTCGAGCCGGGAGTTCCGGTCGTCGCGGGCCTGCTGGTACGTCGCGAAGCGGCCAGGGTGGACCCACAGGCTCGACCCGGCGCTGCCCGGCTCGAGGGTGGCGATCCGTGTCGCCACGCGGTCGAGCAGCTCGCGATCATGGCTGACGAACAGGACCGTCTTGGGCGAGGCGATGAGTTGGTCCTCGAGCCAGCGCTTGGCGGGCACGTCGAGGTAGTTGTCCGGCTCGTCGAGCAGGAGCACCTCCTCCGGACCGCGCAGCAATGCTTCGAGCACGACGCGCTTCTGCTCACCGCCGGAGAGGGTGGTGACCTTGCGCCACTGCGCCTTCTCGAACGGCACACCCAGCGCCGCGACCGTGCAGACGTCCCAGAGGGTCTCGTAGTCGTAGCCGCCGACGTCACCCCAGGTGACCAGCGCCTGCGCGTAGGCCATCTGGTCGGACTCCTGATCGCGCTCCATCATGGCCAGCTCGGTGCGGTCGATCTCCGCAGCGGCCTCACGGATCGGCGCGGGTGCGACCGAGACGAGGAGGTCACGGACGGTCGAGTCGTCGCGGACCGAGCCGACGAACTGCCGCATCACCCCGAGCCCACCGGACCGGGTGACGGCCCCGTCGTTCGCGGTCAGGTCGCCCGCGATGATGCGACCGAGGGTCGTCTTGCCCGTCCCGTTCGGACCGATCAGCGCGACCTTGGCCCCCTCCCCGACCCGGAGCGAGACGTCGCCGAGCAGCGGCCTGCCGTCGGGCAGGACGAAGCTGACGGAGTTGACGTCGATGTGGCCCACGGGTCAAGGGTGCTGCACGCGGCAGCCCGCCGTCACCTCGATATCGCCCGCTGGTGGCGGTCGGCGAAGACGCCTGCGGGCCCGGGCGCAAATCTGCCGCCGAATGCGCGCCGGTCGGAGGGGGTCCGGCTGGCCGTACGGGTGAGGCGACCGTCAAGGATCGACCAAGCCGCGCCCCCGCCCACCGTCGTCCCGGCAACCATCGTCGTGTTGTCGAAAGGACGCTCCGTGCACCTCACCACCACTTCACAGCGTGCCCTCGTTATGGTCACCCTCGTGTCCCTCCTCGGCGTCCTGGGCGTCAGCGCCGCCGCACAGGCGGACGCCGCCCCGCGCGCCGCGAAGGGCAAGCGGGTCGCTGCCGCCGTCACCCGCGTCGACCGCCCGGCGGCCGCCCGCGCGATGTGGGTGTGGGACACCTCGGACCCGGCGGGGGTCGTCGCCCTCGCCACCTCCCGCGGCATCGGCCAGCTGTATGCCGCCGTGCCCCCGAACGTGGGCACCTCGCCCCAGCTCGCCGACCTCCGCGAGCTGGTCGGCCTCGCCGACGCGGCCGGGCTGCGGGTCGACGCCCTCGGTGGCGACGTGGGCTGGGTCGACGACCCCGCGTGGGTGGTCGGTAACTGGCTCAAGCCGGCCCTGGCCACCGGCTTGTTCACGGGGGTGCACGTCGACATGGAGCCCTACAACACCCCCGCCTGGACCAAGAGCCGCAAGACGGTGGTCAAGAAGTACCTCGCCGCCCTCGACGCCTTCCAGGTCGCGGCGGGCGCCACCCCGATCGAGGCGGACATCCCGTTCTGGTTCGACGAGGTCCCGGCCAACGGCTCGACCTTCGACCGCGAGATCATGAAGCGCACCGACGCCGTGACGGTGATGGCCTACCGGCGGCTCGCCGACGGCCCGGATGGCACGATCGCCTTGTCCGCCAACGAGATCCGCTCCGGCGCTGGGCTCGGGGTGAAGGTCCGCATCGGCCAGGAGACCAACCACCTCGGCGACGACCCGACCTCCGTGAAGCAGACCTTCCACGGCCAGACGCTGACGCAGATGGAGACCCAGCTCCGTCTCGTCACCGCGGCGTACGACGGTTCGGCAGGCTTCGCCGGGCTGGCGATCCACGACGCCATCGGCTACGCCGCCATCACCGACTGACGGTTCCGGGTAGCGAGCGCACCGAGCGTGACTCGGCGGCGCGGGCCGCGAGGCCCTCCTCGCCCGGGTAGACGACCTCCTCGAGGGACAGCCCGTGCGGCGGCATCACGCTCACGGCAGGGTCGCGACGGCTGGCCCGCAGGACCTGGGCCGGCCAGTCCCGGGGCCGCCTGCCCTCCCCGACCGGCACGACGACCCCCACGAGGGAACGCACCATCGAGTGGCAGAAGGCGTCGGCGACGACCGTGGCCGCAAGGGTCCCGTCGTCCAGCCGGTCCCACGAGTACTCCAGCAGGGTGCGGACGGTGGTCGCGCCCTCACGCTTCTTGCAGAACGCCGCGAAGTCGTTCAACCCCACCAGGGTCCGCGCCGCGGCGTCCATGGCCTCGACGTCGAGCGCCTTCTTCGTGAGCACGGTGTCGCGCCGGCGCAGCGGGTCGGCGTGGGCGGGGTCGTCGGCGAGCCGGTAGAGGTAGCGACGGCGCAGCGCCGAGAACCTGGCGTCGAACCCCTCGGGGGCCGGCCCCACCCTGCGCACGACGACGTCCGCAGGGAGTATGCCGCCGAGCCGGGTCCGCGCGGCGACCCCCGGCTCGCGGTCGGAGCGACCGGGCACCGCGGCCCACGCCGCGGCATCGACGTCGGCGTGCACGACCTGGCCACGGGCATGGACACCGGCGTCGGTGCGGCCGGCCACCGTGAGCCGCACCGGTGCAGGAGCCCGCAGCAGCGTGGTCAGCGCAGCCGACAGCTCCCCCTCGACGGTGCGCAGCCCGGGCTGGGCGGCCCACCCCGAGAAGTCGGTCCCGTCGTACGCGAGGTCGATCCGGATCCGGAGCGTGCGAGCGGGTGCGTCCGCCTCCTCGACCATGCCGCCAGCCTATCGACGGACGGGTGGCGCGTTCTCGACTCCACCCCACGGCTGGGGTCGTTCTGCCACAGTGTCCCGGTGAGCGATCCGAGGACCACCGCGGCCACCTCAGCCGACTCCCTGTCGCGGCAGCGCTTCGGCATCGCGGCGACCTTCGCGGTCCAGGGGCTGCTGTTCATCTCGGTGACGACGCGGCTGCCGCGCTTCCAGGACCGTTGGGACCTCGACGAGCTGTTCATCACGGGGCTGCTGCTCATGGTGGTCCTGCTCGCCGGGGTGGGCTCGGTGCTCAGCGAGCCGGGCGCCCGCCGGCTCGGGAGCGCCACCGTGCTGCGCACGGCGTTCGGCCTCATCGCGGTCGGGCTCGCTCTCGTCGCCCTCGCCCCCCAGCGCGGAGTCTTCGTCGCCGGTCTTGCCGTCTACGGCGTCGGGCTCGGCGCCGTGGACGCGGCGGGCAACATGCAGGCCGTCGCCCTCGAGCACCGCTGGGGTCGCACGATCCTGCCGTCCTTCCACGGGGCGTGGACCGTCGGCGGCATCGTCGGCACCCTCGTCGCCATCGCGGTGACCGGGCTCGACCTGACGTCGGGGTTGCTCCCGCTCGCTCTGGTGGCTGCGCTCGTCACGGCCGTCCCCCTGCTGCCCCACGCGGTCTCGGCCGTCGGCGACGCCCCGGCGTCCGTCCCGCTCGACATCCCCTGGCGACGCATCAGCCTCCTGGGGGCGGCGATGGTGCTCTTCTACATGGTCGACACGGCCGCCACGACCTGGGGACCGGTCTTCCTCAAGTCCACCCATGGCGCCCCCGAATGGCTGCTGCCGCTGGCCACCCTCCCCTACCTCGTCGCGAGCGGCCTGACCCGCCTCCTCGGCGACCGGTCCGTCGAACGCTTCGGCTCGGTCCCCCTGCTGCGGGCGGGGGCCCTCGCCGCCAGCCTGGGGCTGGCCGTCATCGTCTTCTCCCCGACCTGGCCGGTGGCGGTCCTGGGGTTCACCGTGGTCGGCGCTGCTGTCGCCGTCATCGCGCCGCTGAGCTTCTCCGCAGCGGCGGTGGTCGCCGGTGACGGGGTGGACGGCGAGGCACGTCGGGCGCGGGTCGACGCCGTGATCGCCCGCTTCAACCAGTTCAACTACCTCGGTGGCCTGCTCGGTGCGGTGCTCACCGGTGCGGTCGGGCAGGACTCGCTGCGGGTCGGCTTCGCGGTCCCCATGGTCCTGGTGCTGCTCATCCTCCCGCTGGCCCCGGTGTTCCGCGCCCGTCGCGTCTGACGGGCAGCACGAGGCACACCGCACCCGGCCGCGGCGGCGTGGTCAGGGCCACACCCCTGAATCCCGCAGGCGCCGCTCGAGCACGGGTGCCAGCGTCGCGGCATACGTCCGGGTGAGGTGGTTGTCGTCCAGGTAGACCCAGACGTTCCCCACCGAGGGCGGGCACACGCCCTCGGGACAGATGTGGTCGGTCAGGTCGATCGACGCGAACCCGTCGGTGCCGGCGAGCGCGTCGGCCGGGTTGGCCGCCGCCAGCTTGCGGGTCACCGGTGCGCGGCAACGCGGGGACGAGTCCCCCTCCTCGAGGACGCAGCCGACCACCCCGAACGTCCACCGTGGGTTGTCGCGCAGCCCCACGACCGGTATGCCGCGTCCGGTCAGGGCGCGCACGGCGGCTGGGTACCCACCCACGAGGCGCTCCGCCGCCGTGCTGCGGTGGGCCGCCGTCGACACCGTGACCACGAGGTCGGGCCGGTGCCTCAGGAGGTAGTCCGTGGCGGCGGCGTTGATGGCGCCGCACTCCCCCTCCCGGCTCGCCGCGTCGCCGAAGGAACAGCCGCCCTTGAGCAGGGCGACCAGTCGCCAGCCCTGCGCCCGCGCCGTGGGTTGGAGCGCAGCGAGCCACTGCTCGGCGTGCGAGTCGCCCACGACGACGACGGTGCGGCTCGCCGTCCCCGGCGGCTCCTGGACCGTGCAGGTCAGCGGGGCCTCGGCCGCCCAGGCTCCCGAGCACCGCTGGGGCAGGGAGACGAACTCCTGCCTCAGGGCGGTGGTCGCCGGGAGGCGGTCCTCGACCGGCAGCTGGGCCGTCGTTGCGCCCGCTGCGGTCCCGGTCCGGACCTCGACCGCGCGGGCTCCCGGGTACTGCGCCACGGCCACGCCTGTGGCCACGAGCGTCGAACGGTCGGCATCCGCGTCGAGGCGGGCCAGTCCGAAGCCGCAGACGGCCACGGCGGGGAGCAGGAAGGCCCCCACGACGGTCGCGGACCGCCAGCTGGGCCCCTGCGTCCGCGGCAACCGGCGCAGCGGCTCCTCGACGAAGCGGGAGAGCAGCAGGGCCAGCACGAGCGAGGACCCGACGACGGCGGCGCCGTCCACCAAGCCGGCACGCGAACGGCCGCTGGCGGCCAGCCACAGGACGAGGACGGGCCAGTGCACGAGGTAGAGGGTGTAGGCCGTCCCGCCGAGCCGGACCAGCGCCGCGGACGAGAGGACCCGGTCCACGGCGAACCGGTGTCCGGTGCGTCCGGCCACGAGGACCGCTGCCGCCGAGAGGGTCGGCCACAGCGCGAGGTAGCCGGGGAAGGCCTGCGTCACCTGGAGCACCAGGCCACAGCTGAGCATGCCGACGATCCCCGCCCAGCCCAGCACCACCCGGGCCACCAGGGGCAGGGCGACCCTGGCGGCCGCCAGGGCGAGCAGCGTCCCGAGGGCGAACTCCCAGAGGCGGGCTCCCCCGTCGAAGTAGGCGAAGGCCTGCCGCTCCCGGGTCGTCACGACCGAGTAGACGAAGGACACGACGAAGACGGCTCCGAAGGCCAGCGCGACGAGGCGTCGAAGCGGCCACCCGGAGCGGCGGGACAGCACGGCGAGGGCGACCAGCAGCAGCGGCCAGAGCACGAACACCTGGCCCTGCAGCGACAGCGACCAGAAGTGCTGCAGCGGGCTCGCGAGCCCCTGGTCGGCGGCGTAGTAGTCCACGGACCGACGGGCCAGCAGCCAGTTCTGGGCGTAGCCGAGCGAGGCCGCGGCCTCGACGAGCAGGTCCCGCCAGCGCGTGGCCGGCAGGACGAGCCACGACGCGACCAGGGTGGCCACGACGACCACGGCCGCTGCCGGCACGAGCCGCTGGAAGACGTGCAGCCAGTGCCGTGGCAGCCAGACACGTTCGCCCGACTCGAGCCTGCGCACGAGGCTGCCGCTCATGAGGAACGCCGACAGCAGGAGGAAGACGTCGATGCCACCGGACACCCGGCCCAGCCACACGTGGTAGGTCACCACCATGAGGACCGCGAGGGCACGCAGCCCCTGGACCTCGGGCCGGTAGCCGCGTGGGATCGCCGATCCGGTGGCCGGGATGCGCCCGCCCGTGCTGGTCGTGTCGGGTGTCGTGGCCGTGGTCCGGGGGGTGGCAAGGGTCACGGCGCCAGTCCACCGAGTCGTCATGACGCCCCGGTGGCCCGACAGCGACCGGCGGGTGAAGCAGACATGGCGAAGGGCCGCCCACCCCGGTGGGGTGGACGGCCCTTCGAGTGCAGCCAGGGGCTACGAGGTCAGGAACCGGCCTTGGTGAAGCCAGCCTTCTCGGCGTCCTCGGCGGACTTGAACCAGAACTCGGCCACGGTCTGCTCGAACCACTGGCCATCGGCCTCATGGTACTTGCCGGAGTCGGCGTTGCCCTTGACGACGTAGGCCTCGTCGGGCGAGGAACCGTCCTCGTTCGCGGCGACAGCACCCTCGGGAACCGCCGCAGCCTCGGTGGTGGTCTCGGTCGTGTCCTCGGCCTTGGCCTCGTCCTCGGCGGCCTTGGTCTCGGCAGCAGCGTCCTTGGCCTCGGCCTGCTTGGCGGAGCGCTTGGTGGCGGCCTCCGCCTCCTTGACCGTGGCCTTCTTGGCGATGGGCTCGCGGACGAGCTCGATCACGGCCATGGGGGCGTTGTCACCCTTGCGGGCGCCGATCTTGGTGATGCGGGTGTAGCCACCGGGACGCTCGGCCATGTCGGGCGCGATCTCGGTGAAGAGACGGTGCACGACACCCTTGTCGGAGATGACCGACAGGACGCGACGACGGGCGTGGAGGTCACCGCGCTTGGCGAACGTCACGAGACGCTCGGCCAGCGGGCGCAGGCGCTTGGCCTTGGCCTCGGTGGTGGTGATGGAGTCGTGCTCGAAGAGCGAGCTCGCGAGGTTCGCCAGGATGAGGCGCTCGTGAGCCGGACCGCCGCCGAGACGGGGACCCTTGGTGGGCGTAGGCATTCTTAGGTTCTCCTTGGTGTGTGAGGTGGCGGTGTTCGGACCGCCACCTCAGCGGCGGTTGGTCAGAGCTGCTCGTCTTCGGCCAGCGCGCGGCCGTCGTCAGCGAAGTCGTCGTCGTAGTCGCCGTAGTTGTCAGCGATCGCGCTCGGGTCGAACCCGGGCGGGCTGTCCTTGAGCGCCAGGCCCATGCCGACGAGCTTGGCCTTGACCTCGTCGATCGACTTCGCACCGAAGTTGCGGATGTCGAGCAGGTCGGCCTCGCTGCGTCCGACGAGCTCACCCACGGTGTGGATGCCCTCGCGCTTGAGGCAGTTGTAGGACCGGACGGTGAGGTCGAGGTCCTCGATCGGCAGCGCCAGGTCGGCGGCCAGAGCGGCGTCGGTCGGCGACGGGCCCATGTCGATGCCCTCGGCCTCGACGTTGAGCTCACGGGCCAGGCCGAACAGCTCGACCAGGGTCTTGCCGGCGGAGGCCATGGCGTCACGGGGAGCCATCGAGTTCTTCGTCTCGACGTCGACGATGAGCTTGTCGAAGTCGGTGCGCTGCTCGACACGGGTCGCCTCGACCTTGTAGGTCACGGCGAGCACGGGCGAGTAGATGGAGTCGACCGGGATGCGGCCGATCTCCTGGTCGCCGGACTTGTTCTGGTTGGCGGAGACGTAGCCGCGACCGCGCTCGACGGTCAGCTCCATCTCGACCTTGCCCTTGCCGTTGAGCGTGGCGATGTGCAGGTCGGGGTTGTGCACCTCGACACCTGCGGGCGGCGCGATGTCCGCAGCGGTGACCGGGCCGGAGCCGGTCTTGCGCAGGTACATCACGACGGGCTCGTCGTGCTCCGAGGAGACGACCAGGCCCTTGATGTTGAGGATGATCTCAGTGACGTCCTCCTTGACCCCGGGGATCGTGGAGAACTCGTGCAGCACACCGTCGATGCGGATGCTGGTGACGGCGGCACCGGGGATGCTCGACAGGAGCGTGCGGCGCATGGAGTTACCGAGCGTGTAGCCGAAGCCGGGCTCGAGGGGCTCGATGACGAAGCGGCTGCGGTTGTCCGCAACGACCTCTTCGCTGAGTGAGGGGCGCTGTGCGATGAGCACGGGGTGGTTCCTTTCTCGTCGGCGACCGCTATATGACGCCGATGAAGTCGCCGGTTGTCAGCCGGCCGGCCGGTCCACCTCTGTCTGTGGTCCGGACCAGATCCGCTCGGTATGGCGCGGGCGCACGGGGCGCCCGCGCCATACGGAGGTGTGGATCAGTTCTTCGAGTAGAGCTCGACGATCAGCTGCTCCGTGAGGATCGTGTCGATCTGCGCACGCTCCGGGAGCTGGTGGATCATGATCTGCAGCGTGCCCGGGACGACCTGCATCCAGGCCGGGGTGGGGCGCTCGCCGAAGGTCTGGCGAGCCAGCTCGATCGGGAAGGTGTTCACGGACTTCTCGCGAACGGTGATGATGTCGTACTGCTCGACGCGGTAGGACGGGACGTCCACGCGCACGCCGTTCACCTCGAAGTGGCCGTGCGTGACGAGCTGGCGCGCCGCACGACGGGTGCGGGCCAGGCCGGCGCGGTAGACCACGTTGTCCAGGCGGGACTCGAGGATCTGCAGCAGGGTCTCACCGGTCTTGCCAGAGCGGCGCGAGGCCTCCTGGTAGTACCCGCGGAACTGCTTCTCCATGACGCCGTAGGTGAAGCGGGCCTTCTGCTTCTCCTGCAGCTGGGTGAGGTACTCCTTCTCCTGCATCCGGCGACGGCCGTGCTGGCCGGGCGGGAAGGGACGGAGCTCGAAGTTCTTGTCGCCGCCGACGAGGTCGACCTTGAGGCGACGCGACTTCTTGGTGATGGGGCCGGTGTAACGAGCCATGAGTGTTCTCTATCTCCCAGTTCTCAGACGCGACGGCGCTTGGGCGGGCGGACGCCGTTGTGCGGCGAGGGGGTGACGTCGCTGATCGCGCCAACCTCGAGGCCGGTGGCGGTCAGGGAGCGGATGGCGGTCTCACGACCGGAGCCCGGACCCTTGACGAAGACGTCGACCTTGCGCATGCCGTGCTCCATCGCGCGACGGGCGGCAGCCTCGGCAGCCATCTGCGCGGCGAAGGGGGTGGACTTGCGCGAGCCCTTGAAGCCGACCTGGCCGGCGGAGGCCCAGGAGATCACGGCACCGGTGGGGTCGGTGATCGAGATGATCGTGTTGTTGAACGTGCTCTTGATGTGAGCGTGCCCGTGGGCGACGTTCTTCTTCTCCTTGCGGCGCACCTTCTTGGCGCCAGCGGTACGAGCCTTGGGAGGCATTACTTACCAACCTTCTTCTTGCCGGCGACGGTGCGCTTCGGGCCCTTGCGGGTGCGCGCGTTGGTCTTGGTGCGCTGACCACGCACGGGAAGGCCGCGACGGTGGCGCAGGCCCTCGTAGGAACCGATCTCGACCTTGCGGCGGATGTCGGCGGCGACCTCACGGCGGAGGTCACCTTCGATCTTGACGTTGGCCTCGAGGTAGTCACGGAGCTGGACCAGCTCGGTGTCCGTGAGGTCGCGGACGCGGGTGTCCGGGCTCACGCCCGTGGCAGCCAGCGCCTGCTGGGAGCGGGTGCGACCCACTCCGAAGATGTAGGTGAGAGCGATCTCGACGCGCTTCTCGCGCGGAAGATCCACACCAACAAGACGTGCCATGTTGTGTGTTCCTTTGTGTTTCACCGGAGGTCTGGTGCAGTACCGTTCCGGGCTCGTTCCCGAAGCTTTCCTCGGGGCACCGGTCCTCGGCCTCCGGGCCGGGGGTGACGTCCTGGTCGGCATGGATGTCGTCTGGTCGACGACGCCGCGCACAGGGGCCGGGTACTGCGTCATTCACTTGTCTGCGCTTCTCGAAGAGTTGCGACTGGTGCTCCGGGCGTGGCCCGGTGCGGAGGTCCCTGTCGGGACCCAGGTCATGCTCAGCCCTGGCGCTGCTTGTGGCGCAGGTTCTCGCAGATGACCATGACCCGACCGTGACGGCGGATCACCTTGCACTTGTCGCAGATCTTCTTGACGCTCGGCTGAACCTTCATAGCCTCTGCTTCGAGTCGATCTGGCACTGCCGACCCGGACGGGCCTGCAGGTCTTGCGGTTGGTGCGTGCTCAGCGGTAGCGGAAGACGATCCGGCCACGGGTCAGGTCGTACGGGCTGAGCTCAACGACCACACGGTCCTCGGGGAGGATCCGGATGTAGTGCTGACGCATCTTGCCCGAGATGTGAGCGAGAACCTTGTGACCGTTCGTGAGCTCGACCCGGAACATCGCGTTCGGGAGAGCCTCGACGATCGTGCCCTCGATCTCGATGACACCGTCCTTCTTGGCCATAGCCTCCACAATCTGCTGCATCGGTCTGCCCCAGGCTGGAACAGACACATGGAAACCGGCACGCGCGCACACGCATGCCGACGTAACAGTCTACGTCAGGCCCCCCTCAGGCACGAAATCGCGCCGGGACGAGCAGGGACCGTGCAGGACGGAGCGCGAGCTCAGCCCAGCGGGGCGTATGGCGCGCCGGCGGCTTCCAGCCGCTCCTTGCCACCGTCGAGCGCGGTGAGCACCCACAGCCCGTCGTCGGTGACCGCGACGGTGTTCTCCCAGTGGGCGGCGCGGGAGCCGTCGGTGGTGACGACGGTCCAGTCGTCGGCCAGCACCCGCGTCTCGGCGGACCCGAGGGTCACCATCGGCTCGATGGCGACCGTGACGCCAGAACGCACCGTCGGCCCCTTGTCGCGCACGCGGTAGTTGGGCACCTGCGGGTCCATGTGCATGGCCGTGCCGATGCCGTGGCCGACGTACTCCTCGACGATCCCGTAGTCGCGGCCGAACCGCTCCCCCGAGGCGACGACGCTGTCCTCGACACCGGCGCCGACCTCGTACAGCGACTCCCCCACCGTGAGCGCAGCGATGCCGGCCCACATGGAGTCCTCGGTGGCGTCGATGAGCTCGAGGTCCTCCGGGCGCCCGGCCTCACGACCGCCGACGATCACCGAGATCGCGGCGTCGCCGTGCCAGCCGTCGACGATGGCCCCGCAGTCGATGGAGATCAGGTCGCCCTCGGCCAGAACCCGCGAGCCCGGGATGCCGTGCACGACCTCCTCGTTGACCGACGTGCACAGCGAGCCCTTGAAGCCGTGGTAACCCAGGAACGACGGCGTCGCGCCGCAACCCCGGATGTGCTCCTCGGCCAGCTCGTCGAGCTGCTTGGTCGTCATGCCGGGGCGCACCGTCTGCGCCATCAGCTGAAGGGTCTGACCCACGACCAGGCCGGCCCTGCGCATGCGCAGGATCTGGTCAGGGGTCTTGGTGTCGATCTTGGACCGGCCGAACATCAGGAACGAGCAACCCCTTCGAGGGCCGTGGAGATGCGCGCGAAGACCTCGTCGACCGAACCCATGCCGTCGACCTGCACGAGCAGGCCGCGCTCGGAGTACACCTCGGTCAGCGGAGCGGTCTCACGACGGTAGATCGCCTGGCGCTCACGGATGACCTCTTCGGAGTCGTCGTCGCGACCCTCGATCTCGGCCCGCTTGAGCAACCGGGCGACGACGGCGTCCTCGTCCACGGTCAGCTCGAGGACGGCCTCGAGGGTGTGCCCGTGCTCGGCGAGGATGGCGTCGAGCGCGTCGACCTGGGCCGCGGTGCGGGGGTAGCCGTCGAGCAGGAAGCCCTTCTCGGCGTCGTCCTCGAAGAGGCGGTCGCGCACGATCGCGTTGGTGATCTCGTCGGTGACGTAGCCGCCGGACGCGAGCACCTCCTTGACCTGCTTGCCCAAGGGCGTCTCGTTCTTGATGTTGGCGCGGAAGATGTCGCCGGTCGAGATCGCGGGGATGCCGAAGGCGTCGGCGATGCGAGCGGCCTGGGTGCCCTTACCGGCACCGGGCGGGCCGAGGATGATGAGGCGCATTTACCGGAGGAACCCTTCGTAGTGACGCTGCTGGAGCTGGCTCTCGATCTGCTTCACCGTCTCCAGGCCGACGCCCACGATGATGAGGATGGAGGTGCCACCGAACGGGAAGTTCTGGTTGGCACCGACGAGGACCAGCGCGATCAGCGGGATCAGCGAGACGAGGCCGAGGTAGATGGCCCCGGGGACCGTGATGCGGGTGAGCACGTAGTCGAGGTACTCGGCCGTGGGTCGCCCGGCGCGGATACCTGGGATGAAGCCGCCGTAGCGCTTCATGTTGTCGGCGACCTCCGTCGGGTTGAACGTGATCGACACGTAGAAGAACGTGAAGAACAAGATCAGCGCGATGTAGGTGATCATGTAGATCGGGTGGTCACCTCGCACGAGGTGCTGCTCGATCCACGTGACCCAGCCGGCCTGGTCGCCGGTCGTCGACCGGTTGAACTGTGCCAGCAACGAGGGCAGGGCGAGCAGCGACGAGGCGAAGATCACGGGGATGACGCCGGCCATGTTGACCTTGAGCGGGATGTACGTGGACGTACCGCCGTACATCTGGCGGCCCACCTGGCGCTTGGCGTACTGCACGGGGATGCGCCGCTGGCTCTGCTCGACGAAGACGACGAGCGCGATGATGAGGAAGCCGAGCAGGATCACGCCGATGAAGATGTCCCAGCGACCGTCCTGCTGCTGGATGGCCCACAGCGAGCCCGGGAAGGTCGAGGCGATCGACGTGAAGATCAGCAGCGACATGCCGTTGCCGATGCCCTTGTCGGTGATCAGCTCACCCAGCCACATGACGACACCGGTGCCGGCGGTCATGGTGAGCACCATGATGACCAGCGTGGGGATGGAGTCGTTCGGCAGGATGCTCGTGCAGCTCGGGCCGAACAGCGCCGAGGGGTTCTGCGCGAAGGTGATCAGCGTCGAGGACTGCAGGATCGCGAGCCCGATCGTCAGGTAGCGCGTGTACTGCGTCATCTTCGTCTGGCCCTGCTGGCCCTCCTTCTTGAGGGCCTCGAACCGCGGGATCACCACGGTGAGGAGCTGCACGATGATGCTCGCCGTGATGTACGGCATGATCCCGAGCGCGAAGATCGACAGCTGCAGGAGCGCGCCACCACTGAAGAGGTTGGCCAGGCCCAGGACACCGGTCGTCGAGTCGGCGTTCTTGATGCAGTTCTGGACGGCCGTGTAGCTCACGCCGGGGACCGGCACGTGCGAGCCCATGCGGAAGATGAGCACGATGGCAAGCGTGAACAACAGCTTCCTG